>CAWCWB010000007.1:0-94693 GCA_963799155.1 uncultured Acidobacteriaceae bacterium | reverse complement strand
CAGTGGGACGATCGTTGTCCTTGGTGATGTGCGCGGCCATCTCAAAGTGACCGTCCCTGCGCTCGTAGTAGGCGGTTCCAGTCATGACCTCCTTATCTGGAATCGGGTCCGTTTGAAGGGTGTCGAACTCAAAGGTGGCCGTCGTGGTACGAAAATCCCTGGCCGCGTCGTCGAGCTTTTGCAGGACTTTTTCCAGATCGTCCGCGGCAAACGCCGCCCGCCCGGCAAACAAGACGAGCAGGGTGGGGAGGGCAAAAACGAGCTTCTTGAGATGCATAGGATTCCTATTCCTGTTGGACGCTCATTTGCGCAGTGAGAAGCAGAAAAAATACTCTACCGATGCGCCCACACTTTCCAGGTGAGGTTTCCCTGGGCGTCGGTGGCGGTCTCCCAATGCTCGACAAAGACGTCGTCTCCGGTGACGGGCTCGATGGCTTTGCGCAGCACCTGTTTTACTTCCCGGTTGGAAGCACCGGCGGGAACATTCACATCGGAAGCCCGGACAGTGATGATGACGCCGCGGCCGCTGGGAACGACCTGGAAAGGATGACTGGAGACAGCCATTGACGATGGTTTGGCGCCGAAGTCCCACAAGTGCGGGGTGATGAAGATGAAGAGCAGAATGAGCGTGACCATGATGTCGTAGTGGACGGATCCACGCTCGTAGGTCCAGTAGAAATAGCTGCTCAGAATCTGCTTGATGCCGCGCTTGGGCTGCGCGACCGCTCCGCTCGAGGTGGAAGACGCCATCATGGCTCCCTAACAATTCTATCGAGTCCGCCCATGTGGGGGCGAAGAGCCTCGGGGATGAGCACGGAGCCGTCGGCCTGCTGATAGTTTTCGAGGATCGCGAGCCAGGTGCGGCCTACCGCCAAGCCGCTGCCGTTGAGCGTGTGCACAAACTCGGGCTTGGCCTTGGCTCCGGACGGGCGGTAGCGGATGTTGGCGCGGCGCGCCTGGAAAGCGTCGAAGTTGGAGCAAGAAGAGATCTCGCGGTAGAGATTCTGGCCAGGCAGCCAAACCTCGAGGTCGTAAGTCTTGGCCGAGGAGAAGCTGGTGTCGCCGGTGCAGAGAAGGACGCGGCGATAGGGCAAGTTGAGCGTTTCGAGAATCTCCTCGGCATCGCGGGTCAGGCGCTCGTGCTGCGCATCGGATTCTTCAGGCCGCGTGAACTTGACCAGCTCGACCTTCTGGAATTGGTGCTGGCGGATGATGCCGCGCGTGTCCTTGCCGGCCGCGCCAGCCTCGGCGCGGAAGCACGGAGTGTACGCGGTGAAGGAGATGGGTAGCCGCGCCTCGTCGAGGATCTCGTCGCGGTAGAGATTGGTGACGGGAACTTCGGCGGTGGGGATGAGCCAGTGGTCGTTGTCTCTGTACTCGCCGCGTGTGGCCGCGTCAGCGTCGGCATCGGTGCATCGAAAGAGGTCCTCGGCAAACTTGGGCAAATTGCCGGTGCCGAAGAGCGACTTGGAGTTGACCATGAAGGGCGGCAGGACTTCCTTGTAGCCGTGCTTGCGGGTGTGCATATCGAGCATAAAGTTGATCAGCGCACGCTCGAGCCGCGCGCCGGCGCCCATATAGACCGCGAAGCGAGCACCGGAGAGTTTGGCCGCGCGTTCGAGGTCGAGAATGCCCAGCGCCTCGCCGATCTCCCAGTGCGGTTTGGGCGTGAAATCGAACTTCTTTGGGTTGCCCCAGGTCTCGACGGTTTTGTTGTCGGCTTCTGAGACGCCGAAGGGTACTTCGTCGCGGGTGAGATTGGGAATGCGGGCGAGGGAATGGCGCAGCTTTTCGTCGAGGTCAGCAGCGGTCTTGTCGAGCTCGTCGAGCTTTTCTTTGAGCGCGCGCGTCTCTTCCATGACGGCTGCGGCTTCGTCATTCTTGCCAGCCTTTTTGAGCGCGCCCACCTGCTGGCTGAGCTCGTTGCGGCGGGCTTTGCACTGCTCGGCGGTGGTGATCGCCTCGCGGCGGCTCTTATCGAGCGCGCGAAAATCTCCCAGCAAAGCGGCCGGATCAGCGCCTCGCGCGCGCAGCTTTTCTTCCACCAACTCGAGGTTGGCGCGAACGAATCCCAAGTCGAGCATTCTGTTCCCAGTTTACTCGACGGCCTTCGACACGGCCTGTGTGGATGCCTCCGCCGGACCGGCCTCCGATTGCTCCTTCCAGCCAGGCAGAGTCTGGTCGCCGGTGATGAGGCGGGCGCCGCGCGTGAACGTGAAATACGTCCAGGCCCAGGCTGCCATCACGGAGAGCCGGTTGCGGAAGCCGATGAGGAAGAAGATGTGGACGGTGAGCCAGGTGAACCACGCCGGAAAGCCGCTCATGTGCGCCTTGAAGGGCCATTCGACTTTGGCCACCGCAGACATGCGGCCGATGGTGGCCATATCGCCCTTGTCAAAGTAGCGGAAGGCGGGGCGCGGCCGGCCGGCGAGGTCCGCGGCGATGATTTTGGCGACGTGATCGCCCATCTGCATGGCGGGCTGGGCCACGCCGGGAAGCTGATGGCCGTCCTGCTCGAAGTGGGCCAGGTCGCCGAGGACAAAGACTTCAGGCAGCGTTGGCGGGTTGAGCTGGTCGTCGACGATGACGCAACCGCGACGATCAAAATTCACGTTGGGCGGCGCGCCCAGCATCTTGCCCAGCGGCGAGGCCTCGACGCCTGCGGCCCACAGCGTGACGGCGGCGTCAATATGCATGCCCTGCGCATCAACCCAGCCGGGGCCGACGGCGGTGACCTGGGTTTTGGTGTGGACTTCGACGCCCAGCCGTTGGAGCGTGGCTTCGGCTTTAGCTGAGAGATCCTCAGGATAGGCGGTCAGCACGCGCGGCGAAGCGTCGAGCAGAAGCACGCGGCTTTTGGCGGGGTCGATGTGCCGAAAATCGTGGCGCATGTAAAGCTGAGCGATGTCGCTGATGGCGCCGGCGAGCTCGACGCCGGTGGGGCCGCCGCCGATGACGACGAAGTTAAGCGGAGGATGCCAGCCCTGTTCGAGCATCTGGCGCTCGGCGAGTTCGAAGGCGAGGAGCACGCGGCGGCGGATCTCGATGGCGTCCTCAATGGTCTTGAGGCCCGGAGCGAGTGGCTGCCACTGATCGTTGCCGAAGTAGGAGTGGGTGGCGCCGGTGGCCAGCACCAGGCAATCGTAGGCGAGGCGCGCTCCGCTGGCCAGCGTGACCTGCCGCGCGGAAACGTCGATGGCGACGACCTCATCCATCAGCACCTGGGCGTTGCGTTGGTGGCGCAGGATGGTGCGAATGGGCTGGGCAATGTCGGCGGGGGAGAGTACCGCCAGCGCCACCTGGTAGAGCAGCGGCTGAAAGGTGTGATGGTTGCGCCGGTCGACTACGGTGATGTCGACCGGCAGGTGCGCAAGCCCTTTGGCCGCGTGAAGGCCGGCAAAGCCCGCGCCGACGATGAGCACGCGGGGGCGGCGAGCCGGCGGCGCACCGGTTGCGGCTGTGACTTTGGTTGGGTCCTGCTGTGTCCTTTCGCTCACGGAATGCCTTTCCACCGCAGATTCGGATTCGATGCCTCTCACTAAAGGATGCGCGGCAGTGCTTGAAGGTCACATCGATTGATTAGAGACTGGGCTGATCCGTCGGCTTGCTGACCCGGCAGTCGTAGTGGGCGACGTTGAGGAAGCGTTCACCTCGCTGCCGTGCTGTAGCATCCAGCTATGATTGCGGGCGTTTCCTGGGCGTGGTGGTTGGGGTTCCACGCGGTGGTAGCGGCAGTGCTTGTAGCGGACTCGTTGCTGCCCGGCCGGAGGCGGAAGTCGCGACACGCGCAGGTGTTTGTTTGGCTGGGAACCGCGGGGTTGGCGCTGGCCGCGGCGGGGTTTGCGTGCTGGGTCGCTGTGGCCATGGGCAGACAGACTGCGCTTGAATTTGTGGCCGGCTACGCCATCGAGGCTTCGCTCAGTGTCGACAATCTCTTCGTCTTCCTGGTTCTCTTTGAAGGGTTCCGGATCAGCCGGCAACGCCAGCACAAGGTCCTGCTGTGGGGAGTGTGGGGCGCATTTGTGCTGAGGGCCGCGTTCATTGCCGCGGGCGTCACGCTGCTGCGCCGCTTCGACTGGATTACGTGGATCTTCGGCGCGTTCCTGCTCTATGCGGCGTGGCGGATGGTGCGCAGCGGCTCGGCACGCGCCGCGATACCGGAGTGGATCGTGCGCATGCAGCCGGCCAAGGGCTCGCTGCTGCCGGTGATTCTGGCCGTTGAAGCCACCGACTTGCTCTTCGCCACCGATTCGATACCCGCTGTCCTGTCGATCACGCACAATCCGTTTGTGGCGTATACGTCGAATATCGCGGCGATTCTGGGCTTGCGCTCGCTCTACTTTGCGCTGGCCGATCTGCTCGATCGCTTCCGGTTTCTGCACTACGGCGTGGGCGCGATTCTGGCGTTTGCGGCGCTCAAGATGCTCGCCGCGCATTGGATCGCGGTGCCGGTCACGGTTTCACTTGCGGTGATCGGCGCGATTCTTGCGGTGTGCGCGGTGATGTCGGGGCTCAGCCACCCCAGCGACTCAAGACGACTCGCTGGGGGCACCGGCAGGGGCAGGGATCAGGGAACAGCTAAGTTTTCAGTGCCCGATTCGTGGTGTTCGTTCGGTCCCGGAAGAAGTGGACGCGGGTGGGTGCAATTGGCCCACCTCACTTATCCGATGTGAGGGGCGAGGCTGGCGATGCCGGGCTCAATCATGGGCGGGCGGCGTGGTTGACTCGAAGAGCTGTTCGTCGATATCGATCTTCCGGGACAGCAAAGTCCAGCCATCGAGCGTTTTGTAGACGACGAATTTGACGATCTTGGGCTGCTTCTCGAAGTTCAAGGCGAGGTGAATGACGCGCAGTCTCGGAGTCAGGTCCTGCACGCTGACGGCATCAAAGCTCTGATACTTGCCACAGGTTTCGAGGATGGAGCGAAGTTCGCTTGAGACGGGCTGACCATCCGACGGGCTGCCGCGGAACCACGCCTTCTCGGCTTCCTCGGGCTTTTGATCGCCGAGTTGATGAAGCCCCTCGAAGATGATGGGTGGAATCTGGGCAGTCTCCGGCTCGTGCGAGGAGGGGGCCTGCGCACTCGATGACGAGGGCGAGAGGGCGAAGAAGCAAAGACACAGGAAGATCGCGGAGTTCCTCATAGCGGCCTTTCTTGATGACAGAAGCGAGTGAAGGATTGTTGTAGTTCCTCAGGATAGACGGAGCGGCGAGGACAAGCGCTCCCGAATGGGGAGCGTAAAACGGCGGGCAACGGAGTGTATGCCGGTGGGCCGGGTCACCACGCTTCGAACTCAACTTGGCCCTTGTCGCCGATCACAGAGTGCTTCTGGAAGTTCACGCCATCGCGGCGGGGATAGTCGCTGCGGAAGTGCGCGCCGCGGCTCTCGGTGCGGGCCAGCGCAGAGATGAGGATGGAGTGGGCGACGCGGCACATGGCCTGGGCCTCGGCCATGCGGCGGCTTGTCCGGCCACCAGCGGCGATTTCGCCCAAAGCGGCTTCGCAGGCGGCTAACGCGGTGAGGCCCTGGAGAAGCGAAGACCCATCGCGGAGCAGGCCGGCATGGGCCCACATCGAGGCTCGTAACGCAGCGATGAGGTCCTGGACGCGCTTCTGCTCCTTTGCGGTCAAATGTTTGGGTGCGGGCCCGGCGTCGGCGGAAGCGGTGATGGGCACGAGCGGGAGCGAATCAGAGAGCATGGACCACGCTGCGCGAGCGCCGAAGACAAGCCCTTCAAGGAGGGAGTTGGAGGCCAAGCGGTTGGCGCCATGCACGCCGGTGCAGGCGGCCTCACCAGCAGCGTAGAGGCCGCGGATGGTGGTGCGGCCACCGAGATCGGTGCGAATGCCGCCCATGAGGTAGTGCGCCGCGGGGCGAACGGGGATGAGGTCGCGGCGGAGGTCGAAGCCGTACTGTGCGAGGAAGGCGCTGATGCCCGGGAATCGCGCGGGAATGTCGATGTTGCGCACGTGGCGCATGTCGAGGTAAACGGAGCGGGGCTCCGGGGTTGAGCCGGTCTGCGGCGCGGCCGGGTTGAGATACGCGGCCGGATCGAGCATGCCTTCGCGAGCGATGGCGCGGGCCACTACATCGCGCGGGGCGAGTTCGAGCAGGGGGTGGTAGCGCTCCATGAAGCGCTCGCCGCGATCGTTGCGCAGGGTTGCGCCTTCGCCGCGAAGGGCTTCAGAGACGAGGAAGCGCGGCGCACCGGGGAGCGCGAGGGCGGTGGGGTGGAACTGGTAGAACTCCATGTCGGCCAGTTCGGCGCCGGCATGAGCTGCCAGAGCGATGCCGTCGCCGGTGGCGACGGCGGGGTTGGTGGTTTCGGAGTAGACCTGGCCCGCGCCGCCGGAGGCGATGAGGATGGATCGCGCGGCGACGCGGCGGTGCGCGCGTCGGGGCTTCTGCGCGGCGGAACTCAAATCGGTCATGGACGGTTCGGCGCTGGCCAGATCGGCGGCGATCACGCGGCCATCGGCGACGACGAGCGAGGAAACGCGCGTCCACTCGGCGAAGCGGATCCGCTTGTGAGCGCGGGCAAATGCCGCAAGAGACCGGCTGATCTCGGCGCCGGTGGCGTCGCCTCTTGCATGCAGGATGCGGGCGAGGGAGTGCGCGCCTTCGCGCGTGCGCAGGAGCTGGCCGCTCGAGTGATCGGCGCCAGCTTCGGGCTCCCACCCCAACGACGAAGACCTGTCGTTGGGGACCCCAGGCTCGCGGTCGAAGTTTGCGCCCCACTCGATGAGCTCGGCGACGCGCAGAGGGCCTTCGCTAACGAGCGCCTCGGCCGCAGGGCGATAGACGAGGCCGTCGCCGGCGTTGACTGTGTCTTCAAGGTGCAGGGCGACGTCTTCGTCGCCTTCCATGGCCACGGCGATGCCACCTTGCGCGTAGTGAGTGTTCGATTCGCCAAGCGACTCCTTAGTGACGACCAGGACATTGCCGTGGCGCGCCAGCTCGACGGCGGCGCGAAGGCCGGCGACGCCAGCGCCCATGACCAGGAAATCGACGGAGGAGGCTTTTGTCACAACCTTTGAGGCTAACACTGTGAAGGGCAGGGAACGAGGGAGCAAGGCAGCGAGACAGCAAGTCAGCAAGTCGGCAAGTCGGCCTGACAGCGAGTCAGAGAGCAGAGAGCGGAGATCAGAGATCAGAGAGCATCGGATTCGATGGGCGGTGCGCGGTGAGTGCGGCGCGAAGCAAAGATTGGCAGTGGTAGGATGGGAGCGATTTCGCGGGAAGGCAGCGATGAGCAGTGTGAAGATTATCATCACTGGTCTTGTGGGGATTGCGATTCAGTTTGGGCTGGCAATCGCGGGGTGGGGCGGAGTGAGAGCATTTTTTGCGCATCCGGCACTGTGGGCGCTGGCTGCGGTGACGGTGGTGCTGATGGTGCTGGCGGTTCCATCGGGCGGAGGCTTGACCAAGGGCGAAAAGGAAGACCGCAGCAACCGGTGGGTGCTGGGCGCCTTCAGCGTGATCGCGCTGCTGATGGCCTTTTTCGCTTCGTACACCGACCGCATCGGGTTCTGGACGATTGACGGCGATGCGACGCGCTGGGTGGGCGTGGGGGTTTGCCTGGCGGGCGGCATTTTGCGCATCTGGCCGGTTTACGTGTTGCGGAGCCGGTTCAGCGGGCTGGTGGCGATCCAGCCGGGGCACACTCTGGAAACGCACGGAATCTACGGCGTGATCCGCAACCCCAGCTACCTGGGACTGCTGACGACTTCGCTGGGATGGGTGCTGGCGTTCCGCTCGGTAGTGGGCGTGGTGTTGGCCATGAGCCTGCTGATCCCGCTGGTGGCGCGCATGCACGCCGAAGAGCGGCTGCTGCGGGAACACTTCGGCGCGGAGTACGAAGCCTACTTCAAGCGGACGTGGCGGCTGGTGCCGGGAATCTATTGACGGAAAGACAGCGGGGTTAGCGGAGCTAGCGGAGTTCGCGGAGCTAGGCAGGCTGGGGGTCAGCGAGTCAGCGGTTTCCGGGTTGTTTAGCAACTTGTGCAGCCCCCCGACTCCCCCTATCTTTGAAGCCAAGTACGTCATGGCAAAGGGGTTGCGAGCCGCGAGTTTTTGTAAGTTCCTGATTCTAAAGAACGGCTTTTCGTAAAGACGTCAATTCATTGGGGTAGCATACGTTCTCCGGGCAATTCGAAGCCATCGCCGGCAGCTCCAGATGGAAAAGGAGCAGACGCCGATACGATTGCCTGGATTTGGCTTTATGAAGTGATTATGCGGGAAGTGGGCGAAATTATCTGCAAACTTGGTCGAGGAAATTCTACGCGAAGATAGTATTTAGAATCAGCGAGTTAGCAAGTCAATGGGTCAGCGAGTCAGCCTCGCGGGGCTTGACATCGTGGCGACGGTGGCCGGTTTCCCGGGCCGCTCGACCTTTTTGGCGACCCCTGTCCCGTCGATCCCGGCTGCTCAACAGCCTTGCCCAATGAACTTGCGGCCTGGGAAACCTGAGGGGGCGAGAGAGCAAGAGGACCGGGCGAGCGAGTCGGCAAGTCAGCGAGTCGGCAGGTCAGCGAGTCAGCGGAAAAGCCCGAGACATCGATCAGTGGATAAGGCGGAAGTCGATTTCGATGGTGACCATGACTGGAACCGGCGTCTTGCCATCTTTCAGCGCTGGCTTGAATTTGTACTGTCGAACTGCTTCGAGCGCCTTCTCGTCCAAACCCATGCCGAGCGGTCGCGCCACACGAACATTCTGGGGGTTGCCCTGCGCATCCACGATCAGAGAAATCAGGCAAATGCCCTGGTAATTGGCTCGCCGCGCGTCATCCGTAAATTGTGCATGGACCGAATGAATGACAACAGGCTCGCTGATTCGGCCTCCAGGCTTGAAGACTCCGGGTGCAGGCTCCAGGGGCGGCAGCAGGGCGCTCAGAGGATCAAGCTTTTGCGAGGGAGCCGATCTCAGATGCAGCATAAGGACTCCGCTCGAGTCTCTTCGCGTGAGGTCGCAGGTTTCAAGTCCGATTTCGTCCTTGATGGCAATTGCGACCGGAGCCCCGTCGCGGACGGCGGGCTTGAAGCGATCGGCTGCAGCAACATTGATCGCCTCGTGGTCGAGATCGGGCGAGGTGGAGCGGCGGAGCACGCGTGCGTCCTGCGGATTGCCTTGAGTGTCAACGTTCAAGCCGATCAGCACTGTGCCGTCTAGTTTCTTGCAGTGATGAGGCACGGTGAGGTCGTAGGCCCCGGGAAGAAGCTGAGGCACAGTCACGCCGGACCCAACGATGTAAATGCCTGGGGTCGTCGACGGCGCGGCAGCGGGAGCGGTCTGTGATGTGGCAGCAGTCGCGGCGGAGAGCGCGATAAGAGCGAATGCGAATTCGCGGCGCACGGAGGTTCTCCTGGGTTGTTGGGAAAAAGTCTAGCACCGAATGAGTCCGTTGAATGTGAGAGTTCTGTCGCCCCTACAGGGCTTAGGGGATTTTGGGGGAGCTTTCCCAGGGCTTCGTTGCCGCGGCGACTTGCCCTGGGCTAACTTCTATCGCTCCCTCCGGGAGCTGGGATCGTGGCGGCACGAGCGATCATGTGGAGCGACGATGTGCGAGGCGGGTGTGGGTCAATCGAGTTTGAATTCGACATTGACGGTGGATTCTTCAGGGATCGGAACGCCATCCTTCGTGGCGGGCCTGTAGCGCCATCGCTCTACTGCTTCGACCGCCTTGTTGTCCAAGCCTGGATCCAGGCTGTGGACTACGTGCAGATTCTGCGGAACACCCTTGGCATCGATCGTCAGCTGAATTGTGCATGTGCCGGCAATTCGTTTCTTGCGCGCGTCGTGAGTGTATTTGGGCTGGACGTGCGAGATGAGGACAGCAGGGCTGGTGCGGCCGCCGGCCGAAACTTGGACCGGGGCAGGGGCCGGGTACTGTGGCGAACAACCCGGCGACCCGAGGGATTTGTAAAGCCGGAAGTCGATCTCGACAGTGATCTTGACCGGAACGGGCGTGGTTCCGTTTTTCATGGCGGGTTTGAAGCGGTATTGCGAGACTGCCTCAATCGCTTTGGCGTCGAGGCTTGGCTCCAGGCTCTTGAGCACGTGCAGATCCTGCGGATTTCCGTTGGCGTCGACGGTGAGCTCGATGAGGTTGGTTCCACAGATTCCGTTTTGGCGCGCATAGTCGGAGAATTGAGCTTCAGCGAAGTGAATTACGACGGGCGCGGAGACGTTACCACCAATTTTGTAAGGCCCGGGAGGGATTTCGTCGGCTGGCTCGGTTTGGCTGGTTGGGGCTGTTGCGCCTGGAGGCGGAGTGGGCGGGATGGTTTGCTGGGCAGTGGCGAAGGGAACGGGCAGCAATAGGAGAGCGACGGCGAGTTCGCGGCGCATAGGGGTGCTCCAAGTTTGGTGGGGAAAAGTTTAGCACTCCTGCTGTCTTAAGTTGATTCAATAGTCCCTCGGGGGTTGGAGCCCCGCGCCTTTTTTTGGCGTCTACGGCGCGATTGAACAGGTTGCGGAAAGAATTGCCGGAAGGAAGAAAACCATCCCTCAGCGGCTAAAGCCGCACTCAATTTGAAACATTTACGGCACGGCTGAAGCCATGCCCCTTCAAAACGTCAAGTTCTTCCGCTTGCCTGTGAAGTCGCGCCCCTTCAAAACGTCAAGTTCTTCCGCAGCCTGTGAAGCCGTGCCCTTTCAAAACGCCAAGTTCTTCCGCAGCCTGTGAAGCCGTGCCCTTTCAAAACTTCAAGTTCTTCCGCTCACCGCGGCGAGTGAAGTCGTGTCCGTTCAAAACGGCCCGGGCCTGAAGGCCGGGACGGAGGCGCCGGAGATTCAGTGGCCTAAAGGCCACTGCTCCTTCCGTATCAATGGGTGAGGGGCTGACAGCGAGGTTGGGTTCGTGTTATCCCGGCTTTCTCGCAAATTTCAAAATGCAGGTCCTTCGACTCGGTCGCAACAGCGACCTCGCACAGGATGACAACAGGATGTATGAGCGATCCTCCATGGCTGCACAATAGAATGGGAAGCATTGTGCAGACGATACGGGTAGAGACGGCATCGGCGAGGTACGACGTGTTTGCGGGGAGCGGGTTGCTGGAGACGCTGGCGCCGCGCATCGAGCGGGTTGTAGGTGGGCTGCTCCACTTCCGTGGACAGGGGCACGGCGGGCGGGCGCGGCGGGTGTTTGTGGTGACGTCGCCGGAGATCTGGGCGCTGTGGGGCAAAGAGTTTCTGAAATCTTTCGATGAGCCACCGGTGACGCTGTTTCTGCCGCCGGGCGAACAACACAAAACAATCAGAAGCGTGGAACGGTTGACGCGCGAGATGGTGCGGGCCGGCGGCGACCGGGGATCGCTGCTGATTGCCTTTGGCGGCGGGATTGTGGGCGACGTGGGCGGCTTTGTGGCCGCTGTCTTCCTGCGCGGGATCGAGTATGTGCAGGTCCCCACAACACTGCTGGCGCAGGTGGACTCGAGCGTGGGCGGCAAAGTGGGCGTGAATCTGCCCGAGGGCAAGAACCTGGTGGGGAATTTTCTGCAGCCGCGGGCGGTGTTCGCCGATATCGGCGTGCTGGGAACGCTGCCCGACCGCGAGCTGCGCGCGGGGCTGATGGAGAGCGTGAAGGCGGGGATCATTCGCGACCGGGCGCTGGTGCGGTTCATGGAGGAGCACGCGGAGGAGATTCTCAAGCGGGAGCCCAAAGCATTGGAGCGGGTGATTGCCGCATCGATCCGGATGAAGGCCGACGTGGTGCGGCGCGACGAGCGCGAGAGCGGGTTGCGCATGACCCTGAACCTGGGACACACGGTGGGGCACGCGCTGGAGCAGGCGACGCGCTACAAGGCCATGCTGCACGGCGAGGCGGTGGCGTGGGGGATGGTGGCGACGCTGGCCGTGGCGCGGAGACGGGGAACGATTACCGGCGGGCAGATGGAGCGGATGGAGAAGCTGATCTATCGCTATGGGCCGCTGCCCAAACTGAAGGTGAGCGCGGCGAAAGTGATGGCAGCGACGGGACGCGACAAGAAGAACGTGGGCGGAGTGAGGCGGTTCGTGCTGCCGGTGGGGATTGGCGACGCGGGCGTGGTGGAGGATGTGACGGCGGCGGAGTTGGAGGCAGCGGTGAAGTACATGTTGGTGAGGGCGAGGACAGCAGGGGGTCGCTAGCCTTCAGCTGTCAGCTCTCAGCTTTCAGCAAATGACGCTTGGGGTGAGAGTCGTGCTATCCCACCCTTGGCGCAAGAACAAAGTCGCGCCAAGGATGGGGCAACCCAGTTTAGTTACAAGTTTGTGACGGAAGCGAATTAGCATCCATCTGGAAGTAAAAAGCGTCGAACCATGTGGATGGTGCGCGGCTTCCCCGGCTTTCGCAGCTTCTTTTGTCCTTCCATCACCCATGACGACGAATTCTGATTTCCAGAACTCGACAATCGGAACATACGAATGAGCGAACAGCCGTTGTACCGGTGGCTTGAGCAGCAGGGCGAGGCGTTTGGCGCGCCGGGGCTGGAGCCGCGGTGGACTTCGAGCGTGAAGGACGCGGTGGTGACGGCGTATGCGGCGTCGAGCCGCATCTGGTTCACCTGCTCGCACGGGATTCTGAACGAGATTTATCACCCTACGATCGATCTGCCGCAGGTACGGGACATGGAGTTCCTGCTGACCGACGGGGAGACGTTTGTCCACGAAGAGAAGCGCGACATGAAGACGTCTTTCTGGTACATCGATCCCGACGCGCTGGGGGTGCGGTACGTGAACCGCGATTCTGAAGGGCGGTACAGCCTGACCAAGGAGATGATTTGCGACCCGCACCATGGTGTGGTGCTGCAGAGGGTGCGCCTGGAGGCGCGCGAGGACCTGATGCCGCGGCTGAAGTTGTATGCGCTGCTGGCGCCGCATCTGAATGGGGGCGGGGCGGGGAACTCGGCGCGGGCGATGGACCTGGCCGGGCACAAGGTGCTGCTGGCGTGGAAGAACGAGTGGTCGCTGGCGATGACGGCCAGTTGCGGGTTCACGCGAATGAGCTGCGGGTTTGTGGGCGCGAGCGATGGCTGGCAGGACCTGATGCAGAACTTCAGGATGGATTGGGAGTTCGGGTCGGCGAGGAACGGGAATGTGGCAGTGATGGGCGAGATCGACCTGGGGTGCAGCGAGCAACTGTCGAACGGGTTGGGCGGAGCCGTCGGTGCGGTTGCGGCGAAGGGCGAAGAGGGAAGGGCGGTGCGGGAGTTTACGCTGGCCATCGGAATTGGAGAAGGGCATCATCCGGCGGCACAGAAGACGATGGGCTCGCTGTCGGTGCCGTTCGAGGAGCAGAGGGAGCGGTTCACCGAGCAATGGCGGCGGGCGGCGCATCCGGATTGGCTGGCTGCCAAGGCGCAGGATGACGGCAAGCTGATGCGCGCCAGCCACGCGGTGCTGCTGGCGCACGAGGACAAGAGCTATTCGGGCGCGTTTGTGGCGTCGGCGTCGATTCCGTGGGGGCAGGTGAAGGGCGACGATGATTTGGGCGGGTACCACCTGGTGTGGACGCGTGACATGGTGCAGACGGCGACGGCTCTGCTGGCTTGCGGGCGAGCGGAAACGGCGCGAAGGGCGCTGGTGTACCTGGCGTGCACGCAACAGATCGACGGAGGATTTGCGCAGAATTTCTGGATCGACGGGAGGCCTTACTGGAGCGGCAAGCAACTGGACGAGGTGGCGTTTCCGATCATCCTTGCGTGGCGGCTGTGGAAGGCGGGAGGGTTGGGCGAGCTGCACATGTTTCCGTTTGTGGAGAGGGCGGCGGGATGCCTAGTGCGGCAGGCGCCGATCACGCACCAGGAGCGCTGGGAGGAAAATGCGGGGTACTCGCCGTCGACGCTGGCGGCGGTGATCGGCGGGCTGATTTGCGCGGCGGAGATGGCGCGGGCGCATGAGGCGGCAGAGCTGGGCGAGTTTCTGGAGGAGTATGCCGACTGGATTGAGGGGCATCTCGAGGACTGGACGGTGACGAATGACGGAGTGCTCGATCCGGAGATCAAGCGGCACTACATGCGCATCAGGCCGCCGGAGTGCGGCGAGGCGTATGCGCACGAAGGCTGCGGGAAGGAGGTTGTGCGGCTGGCAAACCGGCCGCCGGGGACGCGGACGGAGTTCGAGGCGAGAGAGATTATCGATGCGGGGTTCCTCGAGCTGGTGCGGTATGGCGTGCGACGGGCGGACGATGCGCTGATTGTGGACTCGCTGAAGGTGGTGGACGCGGTGCTGAAGCGCGAGTTGCCGCAGGGGCCGGGGTGGTTGCGCTACAACGGGGACGGCTACGGGCAACGGCCAGACGGCGGTCCTTACCAGAGTTGGGGCCAGGGGCGCGTTTGGCCGCTGCTTACCGGAGAGCGGGCGCACTACGAGCTGGCGGCGGGCAAGGACATCAGCTCACTGATCGGGACGTATGAACAGTTCGCGAGCTGCGGGCAGTTACTGCCGGAACAGGTGTGGGACGAAGCCGACCGGCCGGAGCGCAGCTTGCGCATGGGGCAGCCGGCAGGATCGGCGGTGCCGCTGGTGTGGGCTCATGCGGAGTATCTGAAGCTGCTGCGCTCGGCGGTGGACGGCAAGGTGTTCGACAGAATCGATCCGGTCTACCAGCGGTATTGCGAGCCGTCGGGACGCAAGAAGTGCCGGCGGGGCGTGGAGATGTATAGCCGCAGGCGGCCGATCCAGCGGATGGATGCGGAGAGCACGTTGCGGATTCTGGATGAGGGCCGGTTTGAAGTGGTGTGGAGCGACGATGGCTGGCAAACGGTGAAGACGACGGACAGCCGGGGGCTGGGCAGCGCGGGATTCAGCGCCGACATCACGCCCGCGGCGGGCAGCGCGGAAGTGGAATGGACGCTGCACTGGACCGATGCGGGAGAAGGTGAGGACGCCTGGCTTGGATACAATGTGAAGGTCAAGGTGGATGCGTCTTAGAGCGGACTCAGCAGGTGCGTTGGGCACTTCAAGGAAAGGAATTTTAGGGACTCATATGGCTTCCGGCGTTGCGTCACTTTCACTCGACCAGCTTTCGATCGATACCTTGCGTTTGCTCGCCGTGGACGCGGTGGAAAAGGCCAAGAGCGGCCATCCCGGCGCGCCGCTGGGATGCGCGCCAATTGCCTACCTACTGTTTCACAAGCTGATGAAGCACAATCCGGCGCACTCGAAGTGGGCCGACCGGGACCGGTTCGTGCTGTCGAATGGGCACGCGTCGGCTCTGCTTTACGGAACGCTGTTTCTCACCGGCTACAAGCTGACGCTGGACGATTTGAAGAGCTTTCGCCAGTGGGGATCGCGGACGCCGGGGCATCCGGAGTATGGCTTGACCGACGGCGTGGAAGTGACGACGGGGCCGCTGGCGCAGGGATTCGGGATGGCGGTGGGGATGGCCATGGCGGAGAAGCACCTGGCGGCGGTTTACAACCGGCCGGGCTTCGACGTGGTGGACCACCACACGTTCGCGCTCTGCGGGGACGGCGATCTGATGGAGGGGTTGTCGCACGAAGCGGCGTCGCTGGCGGGGACGCTGGGACTGGGCAAGCTGATCGTGCTTTACGACGACAATCTGATCTCGCTGGACGGGCCGACGAAGTGGAGCTTCACGGAGGATGTGTACAAGCGCTTCGAGGCCTACAACTGGCATGTGCAGCGGGTGCTGGACGGCAACGATTTGGATGGAATTGAAGCGGCGATTGCGGCGGCGAAGGCCGTGACCGACAAGCCATCGCTGATCGCGGTGCGGACGGTGATTGGATACGGCAGTCCGCGCGCGGGCACGAACAAGGTGCACGGCGAAGCCATGGGCGCGGCGGATACGGCGGCGACGAAGAAATTCTTCGGATTCCCGGAGGACCAGAGCTTCTATGTGCCGGAGGATGTGCTGGCCAACTGGCGCGAGGCGGTGAAACGCGGCGCGGACCTGGAGGCGCAATGGGACAACTCATTCGCCGTGTATAGGTCGGCGTTTCCTGAGCTGGCGGCGGAGTTCGAGCGCAGGCAGGCGGGCAAGCTGAAGGCAGGATGGGAGAAGGCGATTCCCAGCTTTCCGGTGGATAAGCCGGTGGCCACGCGCAACGCGGGCAACGCGGTGATGAATGCGATCTTCGCGGACGTGCCGGAGTTGTTTGGCGGGGCCGCGGATTTAACGGCTTCGACGAAGACGATCTTCAAGGCGAGTCCGCACTTTGCCGACGATCCTGCGGGGCGCAACGTATTTTTCGGCGTGCGCGAGCTGGCGATGTGCGCGGCGGTGAACGGAATGGCGGCCCACGGAGGGTTGCGGCCCTTCGGGTCAACATTCTTCGTGTTTTCCGATTATGCCAAGCCGGCGCTGCGAATTGGCGCGATCATGGAGGTTCCGTCGCTATTTGTTTTTACGCACGACTCGATCGGCGTGGGCGAGGATGGACCGACGCATGAGCCGATCGAGCACCTGATGGCGTTGCGCGCGGTGCCGCACATGACGGACTTTCGCCCGGCCGACGCGAATGAGACGGCGGCGGCGTGGCGGCTGGCGTTGGAGCGCAAGGGGCCGTGTTTCTTTGCGCTGACGCGGCAGGACGTGCCGGTGATTGATGCGACGGGGCGCGATCTGTATGCGAGCGTTAGCAAGGGAGCGTACGTGCTGGAAGACGCGGCGAACCCGCAAGTGGTGCTGATCGGGACCGGCTCGGAGGTTTGGACGGCTCTGGACGCTGCAAAGCTGCTTGCTGCCGAGGGAATCAGCGCGCGCGTGGTCAGCTTCCCGAGCTGGAGGATCTTCGAGGAGCAATCGCCCGAGTACAAGGCCAGCGTGCTGCCGCCAAACGTGCCCAAGCTGGCAGTCGAGGCTGGCGCGACGCTGGGATGGTGGAAGTACGTGGGAAGCAACGGCGATGTTGTGGGGCTGGACCGGTTTGGCGCGTCGGCTCCAGGGCCGGTGGCGATGAAGGAGCTGGGGTTCACGGCGGAGAATGTGGCGGGAAGAGCGAAAGCGCTCCTGAAGAAGCGGAGTTAGCGGAGATAGCGGTGTTAGCGGAGCTAGATCCCCCTCGAAGGTGCCGAAGTTGGATGTGGTCCTACTCCGCTATTCCGCAGGAAAGGAACAGATCGTGAAGCTCGTCATCAGTTCGGATCATGCGGGATTTGCTCTGAAGGAGGAGTTGCTCGCCAACCTGACTGCGGCGGGGCATGAGGTCGTCGACTTGGGAGCGTACAAGTGCGAACCTGAGGACGACTATCCCGACTTTGCCGAGAAAGTGGGCGAGGCGATCAAAGGGGGCGTGGCTCCGCGTGGAATCGTCATTTGCGGCTCGGGAGTGGGCGTGTGCGTAGCGGCGAACAAGATACCGGGAATCCGCGCGGGGATCTGCCACGATACCTACTCCGCGCACCAGGGCGTGGAACACGACGACATGAATGTGCTGGTGCTGGGCGCGCGGATCATCGGCTCGGCGCTGGCGATGGAGCTGGCGCGCGCGTTCCTCGGAGCCGCGTTTCAGGCCAAAGAGGGGCGGTTTGAGCGGCGGTTCAGGAAGGTTCTCGGCATCGAGGCCAAATACCTGCGTTGAGACGATCCACGGCATGCGGCGTGAAGACGCGCAGCTCGCGCGGCTGGAACTTGCGTTTTCATTGAATTGCAACGATGGTGCTTTCAAATGAAGGTTGAGTTTATATCGATTCCGGGCCGGCGACTCCCAGGGCCCTCTGCGCCATGCCCACTGATCCTCCCCAGCGCCCTAGAAAGCAAGAACGCGCACAACGCGGGAATGAGGCGCCTTTGTCTCCCTTCGATGTGATTCTTTTTGATGTGGGCGGAGTGCTGTTGACGAATGGATGGGACTATCGCGAGCGCGCGGCCGCAGCGGAACACTTCGGCCTGGACGCAAAGGAACTTGAAACCAGGCATGCGGAAGTGAGCGCGGCCTGGGAGCGCGGAGAGATCGATCGCAACCATTACCTTGACGCGGCGGTGTTCTACGAACCGCGCAGTTTTTCGCAGGACGAGTTTTTCGACTTCATTCTGGACCAGTCCAGGCCGCAGCCCAACGGTGCGCTCAAAATCATTGCGGAACTTTCCGCATCGAACGACTATTTTCTGGGCGCGCTGAATAACGAAGCGCGCGAGACAAACGAGTTTCGCTTTGGCAAGTTCGAACTGCGCCGGTATCTGAAGGTGGCGTTCAGCTCGTGCTATATGGGCCTGCGCAAG
This sequence comes from uncultured Acidobacteriaceae bacterium, assembly GCA_963799155.1. Lineage (GTDB taxonomy): Bacteria > Acidobacteriota > Terriglobia > Terriglobales > Acidobacteriaceae > Telmatobacter. Next base: position 76,524 of record CAWCWB010000007.1, on the reverse strand, counting down.
CCGGAGCCGGCAATGTACCGGCGGGCGCTGGACATTCTGGGTTCCGCGCCCTATCGGACGCTGTTTATCGACGATCGGGATGAGAACGTGGCCGGCGCGAAGGCAGCGGGGATCAAGGCGATCCGGTTTTTGGGCGCGGCAGCGCTGCGGAGCGAGCTCGAGAAGCTGGGAGTTCTATAGAGGCAGCGAGTTAGCAGGTCGGCAAGTCAGCGAGACAGCACCCGCGAGTTAGCAGGACAGCGAGTCAGTCCGCCGCGGCAGACAAGCAAGTGAGCGATTGAGATTTTTGAGGGACGGAGCCTGGAGTCAAGGACCGGCGATAGGAGGAGTCATGCAACTTGGACTGATCGGACTGGGCAAGATGGGCGGAAACATGGCGGAGCGGCTGAAGCTGGGCGGGCACCAGGTGGTGGGCTTCGACTCCAACGCCGATGCCGTGGCGCGGTTGACGAAGGCCGGCAATGTGGGTGTGTCGAGTCTCGAGGCGCTTGTCCAAAACCTGAAAGGCCGGAAGGCCATCTGGATCATGGTGCCTCAGGGCAATCCGGTGGATGAGACGATCGCGAAGCTGGAGCCACTGCTGAATCCCGGCGACATTCTGATCGACGGCGGCAACTCGATGTACAAGGACTCGATGCGCCGGTACAAGGAAGTGACCGCGAAGGGAATCCAGTTTGTGGACGTGGGAACGTCGGGCGGCGTGTGGGGATTGAAAGAGGGCTACAGCATGATGATCGGCGGCGATAAGCAGCCGGTGGAGTATCTGCGGCCGATCTTCGAGGCGCTGGCTCCGGGGCCGGACAAGGGATGGGGACACGTGGGCCCGGCGGGCGCGGGCCACTTTGTGAAGATGGTGCACAACGGCATCGAGTACGGCATCATGCAGGCATACGCCGAGGGGTTCACGGTGCTGGAGAAGAAGGAAGAGCTCAACCTGAACCTGCCGCAGATCGCGCAAATCTGGCGCTACGGCAGCGTGATTCGGAGCTGGCTGCTCGATCTGACGGCCGACGCGCTGGCGGGGAACCCGACGCTCGACGGCCTGCAAGCCTATGTTGTGGATTCCGGCGAGGGCCGGTGGACGGTGTTCGAGGCGATCGATCTGAACGTGTCGGCGCCGGTGATCACGGAGTCGGTGATCCGGCGCATCCGGTCGCGCGAGGAGAACAACTTTACCGACCGCATGCTGGCCATCATGCGCAACGAATTTGGCGGGCATGAAGTGAAGAAAGGCTAAGGGCAGCTTCTAGCTTTTAGCCTCTAGCTTATAGCTGGGCCGGTTGGTTCGGCTTCGGGCACCGGACGTTGTCTCGAAGCTGAAGAAGGGATCAGAAAGCTACCGGCTAGAAGCTAGAAGCTCGTGGCTGGTGTCGCTTCCGTAACCCTTTGCGCGGATTGGTGTCTAATCGGACGGGGGATAAAGACACCTGTGCGTCGACTGAGTTTCTTCCCGCTTGCGGGATTTCTTGCCTTGATGTTGGCGGCTTTGCCGTCTGCCGCGACGGCGCAGTCGGGCAGTTTTGAGATTGCACAGAACGGGCAAGCGGTGGGCACGGCCAGTTTCCAGTTCAGCGCGACGAAGGATGGGTACGATTCGACATCGCTGGTCAAGGTGTCCATGGAGCGCCTGAACTACGCGCTCTCGAAGAATGAGCAGCTCACGGCGGCCAACCAGCTGAAACATGTGCTGTTGAGCGCCACGGTGAATGGCGAGGCGGTGAACGTGGTGGCGGCGCCGGATTCGGCCCAATTGCTGCTCAATATCTCAGCGAATGGAACAAGCTCCACCACGCGGCTGGCGGCGCATCCCGGCGCGGTTTTTATGGCGGACTTCGACCCCGGCGCGCTGGAGACGCTGCTGGCCCTGGCAGTGACGCAGAACAATCGCGACCTTTGGGCGATTCTGCCAAAAGAGGCTGGATCCATTGAGCCGGTGCAGTTGGCGACGTATCCCGATCAACAAGGAACGCTCGATGGCAAGCCGATCACCGTGCACCACCTGGTGGCCACGATTGCCGGGGCCAACACGGAACTCTTTTCCGGCCCGGAGAACCAACTGTTGCAGGCCGAGCTGCCGCAGGAGGGATTCGCGCTGATTCGCAAGGGCTTTCAACTGACGCCGCCGGCCAAGCCCATCGTCCCAATGGGCGGGATTCCGGCTCCGACGAATTGAGGGCGACTGCGGCGCCGGCTGCTTAGGACTGGTTGCATAAAAGGGCCCGATGGGATGATGAAGGTTCCCTCAGGGGCTAAAGCCCGCTGTTTTTGCGCCCTTTCAAACCGCCATTTACGCAACCGGTTCTAAAGCGAAACAGCTTTGGAGCGCATCCGGCGCTGCAAGAAACCCGAAAGAGCTTTGCGAGCGTCCAATTATCAGACCAATCCGAATCCGCGAAGGCACTCGGAGAAGGCTGCGGATCGACGTACACTGGAGAAGCTCTCGATTGTCCGCACTCTCCCTCATGTGCCGGACCGCAATGATCGTGATTGCACTGGCGGCGTTCACAGCGGCCGGCGCTCACTGCGCGCAGATTTCCCAAGCGGCAAAGACGCACCGGAGATCGCCGGCAGCAGCGACTTCGCATGCGGCCCATCGCACGGCGCCCGCGCGCGGTGCGCACCAGGCCGCGCCCACCCATGGCAAAACCCGCTCCAGCGGGCGCGCTAATTTTAGCGCGACACGCACGAAGCCGCAGATCGGCGCCCAATCGAATGTGAGCGCGGCGCACAGGCGTACTCCCGATGAGGTGGGGCGCACGGCAGGGCTGGCGATCCGGATGCACCTTGCGCGTAAGCAGATGGAACGGCGACGCGCTGCGCTGCGCGGGGAGCGTGGGCGCGCGGTTCGGCGGCCGGTGTTCGAGCGGGCCGCATTGCGATCGGCAGGGATTCGCGGCGCGCAGGCTCAAGAACCGCGCGATGCGGCAATGGCCAACACGCCTCCCGACCTCCGGCAGCCGGAGACAGACGAATCGGCGAGCATGGAATCGCCGCGCATGGATGCAGCGCACGAGCCGATGCTGGCCGAGCCGCGCAACACCGAGGAAGACGCGGAAGCAGAAACAACGCCAACCGATCGGATGGCGCTGGCCCAGTCCGCAACGGAAAGAGAAGACAGTTCGGCGGCGCAGGATGGCGATGAGGCCACAGCGAAGGCCGTGAGCCAGCCCGGCGAAGCGGCATACCCGATACAGTCAGCAAACGCGAAGACGGAGAACGAAGAAGCCTCACTTCTCATCCCGCGGGGCGAGATGCCGGCGCCTTTGCGGGGATCGCTCGCATCACTGGAGCGGCAAAACGATCGTCTGGGTGCGGAGGGGCTGGAGCGGATTGAGGACGAAGCCGATCTTAGAGCGCGCATCGCCAACAAGCTGCTGGTACCGCTGCCGGCATCGAGCGCGCTGACGGTGAATCCGGACCTCGAGGAGAATCACCGCTATTGCCGGCCATGGACTGCGAAGTTCCTGGCCGACCTGGCGCGGGCGCACGAAGCGGTGTTCCACAGCCCGCTCGAGGTGAACTCGGCGGTGCGGACGGTGGAGTACCAGAAGCGGCTGATGGAAACGAACGGCAATGCGGCGCCGGCGGAAGGCGACCTGGTGAGCCCGCACCTGACCGGCGCAACGATCGATATCGCCAAGAGCGGGCTGAGCCGGGCAGAGATTGCCTGGATGCGGCGGCGGCTGGCGGGGCTCGAGGCGGCAGGGAAGATCGACGTGGAAGAGGAGTTCAAGCAGGCTTGCTTCCACATCACGGTGTACAAGAGCTACACGGCGGCGCGGACAGCGCACCCGGGGTCGGAGGCGGCGCCGGGAACGCATGGGAAAAAGCATCACGCGACTCCTGACGGGGACGGTCAGGCCGCCGCTGAGGGGATGTAACGCCGGCACACGCCGCGGGTTTCCCTTCCCGCCGGAGCGTTTCCCAATTCCAGCATCAGGGTTTATAGTGGCTGCAGCCAATCACCCCCGATCTGCAGGGTTCGCGTATGGCGCACGACGTTTTCATCAGCCATTCCGCGAAGAACAAGACCACCGGCGACGCTGTGTGCGCCGTGCTGGAGGCGGAGGGAATCCGCTGCTGGATCGCGCCGCGCGACGTGACTCCGGGCAGGTCGTGGCCCGAGTGCATCATCGAGGCGATCGAACAGTCGCAAATCATGGTGCTGGTCTTCACGGCCGACGCCAATGCCTCGCCGCAGATTCGCCGCGAGGTGCAACGTGCCGTCGATCATGGTGTGGCCATTATTCCCTTTCGGGTCGAAGATGTTCCGCCCGTCAGGGCGCTGGAGTACTTTATTGCCGATCTGCACTGGCTGGATGCGCTGACTCCGCCACTGGAGGCCCGCCTGAAGGAGCTCGTGGAGGCGGTGAAGGCGCTGCTGGCGAAGTTGCAGCAGGAACCACAGCCCAAGGCGCAAGCGACGCCGGGACCTGCGTCCAGGCTCAAGAGAGCTCCCATTTGGGCATGGGGCGGAGCGGTGGCGCTGGCTCTCGTATTAGCCGCGGTTCCTGTGATAGTGCACCGATGGCACCCCGCCCCTGTGGTTAGTCCAGCCGGAGCCTCTCCGCCACCGGCGCCCCAAACAGACGATTGCGGGTTTATCGGACAGAGCGCCAACGGAGCCGCGCCGCAGTCTTCGCAGGAGGGCGCGGGACGGGTCGCGGGATTGCGATGGGTCGCGTGCCCCAGCGGCACAGGCTATGATCTCAGGTCGATCTTTGGGACCAGCGATGGTAAACATCTGTGGGCCGTCGGGATGAGCGGCATCATTGTGAGGTCGGAGGACGGCGGCGCGACCTGGAAGACGCCCAAGAGTAGCACCACGAACGGGCTGAATTCGATTTCCGGGGCCAGTGACGGCAAGCGGCTGTGGGCCGTCGGCGATGGCGGCGCGATTGTGGAGTCGGATGATGGCGGCGTGAACTGGTTTTCGCTCGGCAGCAATTCCAAACATCTTCTCAGCGCCATTTTTGCAGCCGCCGATGGCAAGCAATTGTGGGCAGGCTGGCGAAAGCGGCACCATTCTAGAATCAGGCGATGGTGGCGCGCACTGGAACCCGCGGCCCAGCGACACGACGCAGGACCTCTACTCGATTTTCGGTACCTCCGACGGCAAACACCTATGGGCCGTCGGTTATAGCGACACGATCACGGAATCGGACGATGGGGGCGCAAGCTGGAGAGCGCAAACGCCCTTCGGCCTAGCGACGGCACAGATGCTTGCGGTCTTCGGGACCCGCGACGGGAAGCATCTGTGGGCTGCCGGAGCGCAAGGCATGATTCAGGAGTCGGATGATGGTGGCGCAAACTGGAAGCCGCCCGACAGTAAAAGCAAGTTCATCCTGCACTCTATTTTTGGGACCGCCGACGGCAAACATCTGTGGGCCGCCGGCGAGAACGGCACGATCGTGCAATCGGACGACGGGGGCGCACATTGGAGGCAGCCCAACAGCAACACCGCAAACGGTCTTTACTCCATTTTTGGAACTCCCGACGGCAGGTACCTGTGGGTCGTCGGTGAGCAGGGCACGATTCTCGAGTCGATCAGCGGCAGTGGACGGTAGACTGCAGCGCGCCAGCCGTCTACTCGCCACCATACATTCCCGGTTTCGATTCCTTTAGTTGCCGATATGGCAGGCCACCTTCAATCCGGAGGGTACGCACATGGCGCACGACGTTTTCATCAGCTATTCCGCAAACGACAAGACCATCGCGGACGCGGTGTGCGCGACGCTCGAGGCTGAAGGCATCCGCTGCTGGATCGCGCCGCGCGACGCGACTCCGGGCATGGAGGGGGACGAGCGCGTCGTTGAGGCCATCCGGCAAGCAAAGATCATGGTGCTGGTCTTTACGGCCAACGCCAATGCCTCGCCGCAGATTTCCCGGGAGGCGGAGGAGGCCGTCAACCATGGCGTCTTCGTCATGCCATTTCGGGTTCAAAACGTTCAGCCCAGCGGCGGACTTGCGTTCCTTATCGACAGCTTGCACTGGCTGGACGCGTTGACGCCGCCGCTCGAAGCCCACCTGGAGCATCTGGCGGAAACGGTGAAAGAGCAGCTGGAGATCGCGCAAGCACCGGGGGCTCCAGAGCGGCGCGTGATGGAGCGCACCAGGAGGGTCGTGGTCGAGCCAGAACTGCCGGAGCGAGGACGCAGGGGCGTTTTGGTGTGGATGTGGGGCGGGGCAGCGGTCCTGGCTCTCGCGCTGATCACTTTCTTTGCGGTGCGAATGATCTGGCCTCCTCCGGCGCCGGTGAGCACGTCGCACGTAGCCACGGCGCCGACAACGCCTGTCCAGCCGAGCGGCCCTGCTCCTGCAGAGTGGCAGCAGTTCAAAGCCATGCCCGTGACTTACGAGGGCTATGGAGTCGGCACGGCCAACGGAGTCGTCTATGTGGCCGGCGGGGGAAGGTGGTTCAATGGGCAGAATCGCCCCATCACCGTGGTGGGAGATTTGTGGGCGTACGACCCCGACACGGGATCATGGACCAAAAGAGCTGCGATGCCCACGGCGCGAGCGTACCCCTCGGTTGCCAGCGTCAATGGGATTCTCTACGTGGCCGGCGGATGCGCCGACTGGGACTGCGGGCAGCCGCTCGCAACCGTCGAAGCGTACAGCCCTGCAACCAACACATGGAAAAGGGTTGCGCCGATGGGAGCTGTGCGGCGCACGTCCGATTTTCTGGTCGCGGCGGGCGGCATGCTCTACGCAGTCGGTGGCACACAGGGACCCGGGTGTTCGTTCACAACGTCGGTTGAAAGCTATGACCCGTCGACAAACGCATGGGCCGACTTGCCGCGAATGCCGGAAAGCCAGGACGGCGCAGCGGTGGCCGTCATCAACAGTGTGATCTATGTCGCCGGCGGAATCGATTGCCCCCAGGGTGGCGTGGGTGTTCGAAACAACGAGGCGTACGATGTCAGAACAGCCTCATGGTCGGTCGCAGCGCGGTTGCCGATGTTCCTTGGCAGCTCGGCATATGGCGTCGTCGGCGGCAAGCTATACGTCGTGGGCGGGGGGACGGCAACGGGGTGGACAAGCGGCGCCTTGGTCTTCGATCCCGCAGCCAACGCGTGGAGCTCCGTAGCTCCGGTTCCTATGCCGCTGAATGGTGGAGCGTATGGGGCCGTGGTCAATGGGGTTCTTTACATCGTGGGAGTGCATACCAATGCGGCAGGCGTGTATTCCAGCATGAATTGGGCGCTCAAGCCAGGCGCTGCGGCGAAATGAGGTTCCGGCCGGTAGCGGCACTGCGTCCATCAACCACGCACATAGGCCGGCTGGCGCCAGCTTTGCGCTCTCCACAAGGGCCTGTTCGCACCCCTGCGACGAATATCCACGCTGCGCCCCTTTTCTCTGCAAATTTTCATTCGATTCCTGACGCAGGCGGATAGTACAATCGCGGGCAAATGCATTCCAAGTCCGTCGAAAGGCGAAAACATGAGCGATATGGGAGTTCAACCTGTGGCCGGATCCGCGCCAGCGGGCGTGGGATTGACGCAATGGCAGCGCGTGGCGAACGCGTTTGCGGCTCCGTCGAAGACGTTTGAAGACATCAAGCGCGGCAACAAGAGCTGGTGGCTGCCGCTCGTACTGTTCATTGTGGTAGGCAGCGCGCTCTGGGGCAGCGTAACCGTGAGGGTGGGCTGGCCGCAGGTTGTCGAGAACGGATTGCGGGTCGCCCCGAAACAAGCGGAGCGTCTGCAACAACTCCCGCAGGCACAGCAGGAAACGCAAATGAAGATCAGCGGCATCGCCCAGGAGGTCTTGTGGGCTCTGGGGCCGGCCTGGGTTCTTCTGTTCAATGTGATTGCCGCGGGTATTCTTCTTGGCACCATCAACTTTGGATTTGGCGGGAAAGCGACGTTCGGGCAGGTGCTTTCGGTGAGCTGGTATGCCGGGCTCCCGGGACTGATCAAACTCGCGCTTGGCGCCATCGGGCTCTGGGTCGGCATCGCGCCGGAGTCATTCCTGCCAGGCAATCCGGCGGGGACAAACATTGGCTATTATTTCGCTCCTGGCGACATGTCGATGGTGCTGTGGACGCTGCTGGCATCGCTGGATATCACGTTTATCTGGACCCTTGTGCTGTTTTCGAAGGGATTGGCGAAAGTCGCGGGTACAAAGCCGTCATCTGGCTACTTCGCGGTGTTCGGATGGTGGGTTCTGTACCTGCTTGTTCAGGTTGGATTCGCGGCAGCGTTCAGCTGAGAACCGTTTCGGGTTGAGGCGAGCAGGCTGTCGCGCCGAGATTGGATAACGTCTACAGCTCGGCCGAAATAGAGATGCTCGCCGGAGCCGAGATCACGCGTACGCGTCCGTGGCCCGGGTTGACGACGTGCCGGGACGAAACAATGCCGAATTTTTCAAGCGCCGTGACGTCGCGGCGCACAGCGCTTACGTCGCGGCCCAGGATGGCTGCGAGTTCCTTGATGGAAACGGTGCGTCTTTTCCTCTTGACCATCTGCAGCAGATCGAGCCGCGAGGGAGTGAGCAGCCGGACCATATCTGCCGCGCTCTCGAAGGTGATGCCCCTCGAAGGCGGGATTCTACGGCCTTCGTCCATGGCCTTGGCCCGTGCCCTGGCACGTCCCGCCCAACCGTCAAAACCGTCGGTGTGGATCATCGTCTTCATAGTTTCTCCAGCTTTCTGAGGTTGTCGACCTCCGCAACAAAACGTGCGAAGACTTCCTGGAACGAAGCGGATGCAATCACATCGGCTTTCCCGGCAAAATGGCGATGCACCTGGCCGTGAGCGGTATCGTAGCCAAGAACTCGTCCATTGTCCCGAGAGGATAAGTGGAAGTTGATGAAGGCCAGATTGTAACGGACGACGTTACCCTCACTGTCTTCCCGCCGTTCCTCCCGAACTTGGCCGTCGCCAGCAGCGCAACGAACAACCGCCGCCTCATCGGCCGCTTTGACCAGCTTGCCGGCTTTCTTTCCCGCGGCGGCCATGGATCGAGTATAGCACAGGTAGGATATTCTATGTCTTATCTGTGGGACGGACGCCCATTGATTGGACGAACGGGCAACTGAAATTGGGGAAACGCATGACCAAGGGGCGCGGACACGCGCTGCTACAATCGAGTTGGCGACGATCCGGCAGATTGCTGCGGCGCGATGATGGAGCCAGTAGGAGACACAAGCCGCACGCGAGACAAGCCGGGCGATGCACGAGCCGCATAAGCAATGACCCTTCGCCTGTTTAACACCCTGACGGGACAACTGGATGCGCTGGAGCCTGCCGACGGCAAGGCGTTGCGCATGTATGCCTGCGGACCGACGGTTTACGACTACGGCCACATCGGCAACTTCCGCACCTTTCTGCAGATTGACGTTCTTCGCCGCTTTCTGCGGCTGATCGGCGTCCAGCTCCGGCACGTGATGAACATTACCGACGTAGACGATAAGATCATCCGCAACGCCGCTGCGGCCGGCATCCCGATCAGCGAGTACACGCCGCGCTATGTCGAGGCATTCTTCGACGATTTCGAGACTCTGCGCATGGAGCGCCCGGAGCAGATTGCGCGCGCCACCGAGCATATTCCGCAGATGGTGGCGCTGGTGGAGAAACTGGCCGCGGCGGGAGCAGCGTACAAGGCCGAGGACGGGTCGTGGTATTTCAGGCTGGCCGCGTTTCCCGAGTACGGAAAATTGAGCAAGAAAGATCTAAGCGGCATGGAAGATGGCGCGCGCGTGGATGTGGACGAGTACGAGAAGGATTCGGCGCGCGACTTTGCGCTGTGGAAGGCGGCCAAGCCGGGCGAGACCTCGTGGGAGACGGCGATCGGGCGCGGACGGCCGGGATGGCACATCGAGTGCTCGGCCATGGCGATGGAGTATCTGGGGGAGAGCTTCGACCTGCATTGCGGCGGCGAAGACCTGATGTTTCCTCACCACGAAAACGAGATCGCGCAGAGCGAAACGGCCACGCACAAGCCTTTCGCGCGGCATTGGATGCACGTGCGCTTCCTGCTTGTGGATGGGCGCAAGATGGCGAAGAGCGAAGGCAATTTCTATACCGTGCGCGGGTTGCTGCTGAAGGGCTACAAGGCTTCGGCGATCCGGCTGGCGCTGATTTCGGTGCCGTACCGGCGGCCGTTCAACTTTACGTTTGACAGCCTTACCGACGCGACCAACGCGATCGACCGGCTGCGGACGTTTGAGGCGAGACTGGCTAAGGGAACCTTTGCGATTGGGTCAAACCAAGCAGTACAGGGCGCGGCGAAGAAGGCACAAACCGACTACAGGGATGCGCTGGCGAATGACCTGAACACAGCGGAGGCCCTCGCGGCCATTTTTGAAATGGTTCGCGAGGCCAATACGGTCATGGACCGGGGGCTGTTTCGTCTCTCGGATCGGGATGCGGTTCAGGCGGTTCTGGCAGATTTTGACGCCGTCTTCGATGTGATGGAGGATCGCGATGCGGAGCCGACGCGGCGGGCGCTTGCGTGGGCAGAAAAAGCCGGGCGAATGGACGATGTGCCGCCGGAATTGCTGGCCGCGCAGTCGTTGATGGATGAGGCGATTGAGGCGCTGGTGGCCGAGCGCGCGGCGGCCAAGAAGGCGCGCAACTTTGGCCGCGCCGACCAGATTCGCAATGAGCTGGCGGAAAAGGGCGTGGTGATTGAGGATTCGAAGGACGGGGTAAGGTGGAAGCGGAAGTGATAAGCAGCTTTTAGCTATTAGCTCTTAGCTATTAGCTCCTGGCTTTCATCTCGGATTGGTGGCGGGTGAGGGTGCTGCGCCCTCCGGGCATCCCCATCTGGTGTTTACGAAGATTTGAAGGTTTATTAGACCCCGCTGGACACTGTGTTCCCCAATGCTTTGGGGGATTGTATGATGACTTCAGGCCTCGAACCGGCAGGCCTTCCCCGAAGCCCCCCAAATCCAAGATGAAAAGGCACGAGCCTATGAGTGCGAGCGATGTGCAGGACCTAAAGGAGCATGCGGAGCACGGAGCGAACGAAGAGGCGATGCGGCCTGTCGCCTTTTCGATGAGCGTGCTGGCGGTGGTGTTGGCTGTCACGACTGTGATGGGCGAGCGCACTCACGCCAATGCAATCATCAATCAGAACCTGGCCACCGATCAGTGGAACGATTATCAGGCGCACAAAATCCGATCCAACGATGAGGAACTGGTGACCGGTCTGATGAGTGTGGTGGCGATCAGCGACAAAGAGGCCGCAGCCAAGGAAGTGAAGGCATTTGACGACCAAATCAAGAAGTCGACAGGCGAACAGAGCCAGTTGGAGGCCGAGGCCAATGCGCTGCAAGCCAAAGTGAAGGTAGGCGAGGCGCAGTCGGATCGTTACGATCTGGGCGAAGTGTTGCTGGAGATCGGGTTGGTGATCACATCGGTTACGCTTTTGACGCGGAGCCGCATTTACTGGTACCTGGGGATGGGTTCGTCGGTCCTGGGCATCGCGGCGGCGATCTCGGCGTTATTGATCAAGTAGCGCGGCGCGATTCGTGAAGGATATTGCGGCGCGCCGGAGGTCGCGATAGACTGACCGCCAGGTGAGAGGGCATTCCATGCGACTTCCTCTCGCAGCTTTCCTTTTTGCTCTAGGTTGCGCGCGGCTTGCCGCGCAAGCACCGGCGTCTGCTGCAACACCACCGAAGACCGCCGCGACACCTGCGCCCGCAGCCGCGCAGGCTGGAGCGCCCGCAACTCCGGCGGCGCCCTCGCCACCTCAAGTGGAAAGGGACGACGTCGGCTTCAGTTACAGCTTGCCCTCGGATTGGGAGTTTGTGGCTCCGCCCCCGGCTCCCAAGGTCGAGATCCCTTTCCCGACGCTCGCGGCGAAGAAGGGAGATGCCTGCGTCGAGGTCGTGCTCACCGCCAACCGCGGAACTCCCGCGTCAGTGGTCGTGGTGCTGGCGCTGCCCTTCGCCTGCTATGGACAAACCATGAAGGCGAGCGATTTGGCGAACCTCGGCATGGGCGCGGCAGAGGAAATGAAGCAGACCTTTGAGATCACCGAGCCAGTGGAGGCGAACTACTCCCTGGGCAGCCACGCGGTTTGGATCGAGCGCGCCAAGGGAACCCCCAAGCACCGGCCTGAGAATCCATTTACCTTTGAGATTGCCTGCACGGCGCTGGAAAAAGGCGCCGCGTGCTGGATGACGATGGCCGCGGACGCTGCCAGCTTGCAGGGCTTCGAGCAGGGCATCGTCATTCTGGATGGCGAAGCGCCCGTAGCGCTGGTTCCCGCAAACGCTTTTCTTCCCGACAAACCTTCGTAAGCGCAAAACGGGCCTGCGGGCAATCGTGGAAGCGCCTCCACTCCGCGTGTTATGCTCGAAATCAGCGGAGTTTCCATGTATACGCGCGCTACTCGGGATTTGCCGCAGGAGCCAGCCACCAAGCGCTGGTCGCGGTCGCGCGCGCGGTACATGTGTCCGCGGCGGCACCTGCGCGTGCTGCCGACCCGCACTCGACCTAGCCTCTTCGGCGGCGACTAGCAACCCTCCGCCGAAGATCCTCGCCCATGACGGACCCTGCTTGGGTCCGCAGAAATGAGCGATCCCGCTTGCCGGGGTCCGCGGCCACGCGCATCCGGAGCTCAACGCGAGAAGCGATCAGGCGCCAGGCTGCGACAACCGAATCTGCCGAGGAGAATGTTCGATGACCAAGCAAGAACTACACGCGCAATATGGACCCAAGCTGGTTGGTCCGCTGCCGGGACCCAAGGCAAGGGCAGCCGTCGAGGCCGATCAGCGGCTTATCTCGCCCAGCTATACGCGCTCTTATCCGCTGGTGGCCAAGCGCGGGCGCGGCGTCCGCGTGGAGGACGTGGACGGCAACGAGTTCCTAGACTTTGCCGCGGGGATCGCCGTGGTTTCGACCGGCCATTGCCATCCCGATGTGGTGGCCGCGATTCAGAAGCAGGCCGCGGAACTGATTCATATCTCGGGCACCGATTTTTACGACGAGCATCTGACTGATCTGGCCGCGCGGTTGTCGGCTGTGGCGCCCATGCCCGGCCCGCACCGATTCTTTTACGGCAACTCCGGCACAGAGGCCATCGAGTGCGCGCTCAAGGTGGCTCGGTATCACACCGGCCGCCAGCAGATCATCGCGTTCTTCGGCGCATTCCACGGGCGCACCATGGGCGCGCTGTCGCTTACCGGCTCGAAGCCGCAGCAGAAGCGCCGCTTTTCGCCGCTGGTGCCGGGGGTGACGCACGTGCGCTATCCCTACGTGTATCGCGGCTGCACCGGCGGGCCGCAGGAGCAGGAGGCATTCAGCCTGGGCTGCGCGCGCTACATCGAGGAGAAGCTGTTCAAGACCATTCTGCCGCCGGAAGAGGTGGCCGCGATCTTCGTTGAGCCGATTCAAGGCGAAGGCGGATTTGTGCCGGCCCCGGCAAGCTTCCTGCGCGAGCTGCGGGCCATCTGCGACCGGCACGGAATTCTGCTGGTGGTGGACGAAGTGCAGTGCGGGTGCGGGCGCACGGGCAAGTGGTGGGCCATTGAGCACTCGGGCGTGGAACCGGATATCATCTGCATCGCCAAGGGCATTGCCAGCGGCATGCCGCTGGGGATTTGCATGACGCGCGCGGAGATCATGGACTGGGCGCCGGGCTCTCATGCATCGACTTTTGGCGGGAACCCGGTGTCGATCGCGGCGGCGCTGGCAACCATGGACATCCTTTCACGTGAGGGGATTGCGAACGCCGCCCGGGTGGGCGAGTTCATCCTGGAGCGGGTGCGCGGCTGGAAAGCGAGCCATCCGCTGGTGGGCGATGTGCGCGGGCGGGGCCTGATGATCGGCATCGAGATCGTGAAGGACAAGGCCACGCGCGAGCCGGCCGTGGAGCTGCGCAACCGCATAGAGACTCTGGCCTTCGAGCGCGGGCTGATGGTGCTGGGCTGTGGCGAGACGTCGCTGCGGCTCTCGCCTCCACTCATCGTCAGCAAGGAGGAAGCCACTGTCGCGCTCGACATTCTGGAAGATGCGTTGATGCTGGCGGAGAAGGAACACGAGCACAGCACGGTGGCAGCGGCGACGGCGTAACCAGCGAACGCCGACTTGCAGCCGCGTTGTTCGAGCCGGCGGATAGCGATTTGCGCCGCTTCGGCATCCAAGCCGACAATGGGTGGCGATGGCGTGGGTGACACAGTCGCGGGGAGGATTGCTGGAGCGAGCGCTGGCCTGGATGGACGGGCTGGCCGCGCGCCGTGGCCGGACGGCGGCCTTGCCGGCGCATCTGGTCACCGGATTGGAGGGCGAGGAAGCCGCGTTTTCCCACCTGCACCGCAAGGGCTACACGGTGGTGGCGCGGCGGTGGACGGCAGGCAATCTGCCCGGAGATCTGGATCTCATCGCCTGGCATGGGCCGATGCTCTGTTTTGTTGAGGTGAAAACTCGCACTGCCCGCGATTTGACGCCTGCCGAAGCCGCGATCGATTCGCACAAGCGGAACGTCCTGCGCCGATTGGCCCGCCAGTACATGCGCCAGTTACCCGGCGAAGCCGCTGGGCAAGCGCGTTTCGACGTGATCAGCGTGTATCTTGTGCCGGGGCAGGAACGGGAGGTCACGCACTTTGAAAACGCCTTTGGCTGGAGCGAGCGGCGGCGCCCAAGATGACCCGGATAGGGACTCGACAAACGCAAACGTTGTACTCCTTGGCCGCGAGACTTCCGGGAGAATCAAGCTGGACCCTCTTCGAGGCTATCTGTATGATTCAAAATAGGATATAGACCAAGATGCGACGCCCGCAGGTCCCCGTTCCGGCCCGTACAGCGAGAGGGAGGCGCATGATTCGAGATCTCCATGAAGTGTGTATCATGAGTCCTGCTGCTTAGAGTGAACGCGTACCAGTCACTGTGTCGACGAATTGCGCCATCTGAGCGGAGATTAGAGCAGTTTCGGAAATACTGTGTCCGGTCAAGGCGTTTGCGAGGGTCGTCGCTCGCTCCACCCCACGGACCAAGACCTGTCCGTGGGGACCCCGGCCCTGCTGCTCCCACCCCAACGACAAAGAGCCGTCGTTGGGGACCCCGGGGTGGTCGCGCCGACTTGGCTTTCGTGAATGCGGCTGCACCATTTCCGAAACTGGTGTGGGCGGCTACGAGCCGGGCGCCCGAGGAATGCCAGTGGTGATCAGGTTCGGCGCAATGCGACAGAGTGTGAGACATCCCTCGATGATCGAGAAAGGCGCGTGAGGTTAAATTCCACCGCCATGACTGCATTCTTCCCTCTTGTTGTCTCGCATCACGCGACGATCGACGACCGCTGGAGACGATGCAGGCGTGAGACGCGAACGCTGGTTTGCCTGTTGACCGTTGTGTGCGGGACCGCGGCGGCTCAAACCACAACGATCAGCGGCACGGTTTACGACCCGCGAACCACGTCCAATGCGCTCCCGCTGCCCAACGTGCTGGTGTACGCCACGACGGCGCCGGTGGCGGCGCTTCCCGCGGGAGTGCAGTGCCTGACGTACCAGTCGCCGACTCGCGTCGTGAGCTATACCTACACCGCAGTGGACGGAACGTTCACGCTCTCCAACATTCCTGAAAACGCAACGTATACGGTGGTGATTCAGGCGGGAAAATGGCGACGACAGTTTGCCAACGAGACGGTGGGGACAACTCCACTGACGGGGCTTCTCCTGAACATGCCGGCGAACCATACCCAAGGCGATATTCCCGTGATCGCCATCGTGACCGGGCAAGTGGACGGGGCCGAGTGCGTACTGCTGCACATGGGGATCGATCCAGCGGAGTTCACCGACGATACCGGGACAACGAACCCCAGCGGCCACATCCATCTCTACGAGGGAGATGGAAACCCCGGAGCGGAGATCAGCGCGTCGACGCCCGCCGAGTCGACGCTGACGGGGAATCCGGCAACTCTGAACGGCTATGACATGGTGATGTTTCCCTGCCAGGGCGGCGAATATGTGCAACCGTCCGCCGCGCTGACCAACATTGGGAACTACGCCAACGCCGGCGGCCGCGTGTTCACCACGCATTACAGCTATGTGTACATCGATCCCAACTCGCCGATCGACGCGCAGTTCGCGCCGGAAGCGGACTGGACCACAACGGATGAGCAGCAGATCAACTCCGGCATGGGGACGGTGAGGTCGGACTTCAGCGACGGCGCAACGCTGGCGCAGTGGTTGCAAAATGCGGGCGCAACCGTGGCCGGTTCAGCAAATCAGATCAATATCAGCACGCTGCGCACGGACGTGAGCAGCGTAATTCCGCCGACGCAGTCGTGGCTGATCCTCAACAGCGGCGCGTACCCCGGCCAAACCGGGAATCCGGTGATGCAAATGACGTTCAACACTCCAGTGGGAGCGCCAGCGGCGAACCAGTGCGGACGGGTGATGTTCAATGACTACCACGTGATCAACCTGTCGGTTCCGAGCGGCACGGTCTTCCCAAACGAGTGTCCGGCAGAGACCACGATGAGCGCGCAGGAGGAGATGCTGGAATACGCGCTCTTCGATCTGTCAACATTTGTGCAGCCGGTGGTGGTGCCCACGCTGAATATCAGCTTCAATCCCAGCCCGTTGGTGGTGAGGTCGGGTGACACGGCCGGCCAGGTAACGGTGAATGTGACCAACACCAGCGCCACGACGGAGATCGCCAGCTCTGCGATTCTGACCTTCACGCCGCCGCCGCAGGTAACGGTGATGGCGCTGACCGATGCGACGGGCGGGTGGACTTGCCAAGTAAGCACCCTGACCTGCACCCGCAACAACGCGCTGGCGGCTGATGCAAGCGATTCCGTGACGCTGACGTTGAACGTGGGGATCTACACGACTTTGGCGAGCTATACGGGACAATTGACCGCGACGGTATCGAGCGTGACGTTTTCGAGCAACGTAACGGCCGCAGACAACGTGATCTTCCAGCAGGCGCCCGCGATCAACTGGGCGACTCCTGCGTCGATCGTCTATGGCACGCCGCTGACCGCGACACAGCTCGACGCCAGCTCGCCAGTGGCGGGGAGCTTTACCTATTTACCGGCGGCGGGGACGGTGCTGAACGTGGGACAGCAGACGCTGAAGGTGGCGTTCACGCCAACCGATACCACCGACTACACCCCTGCGACGGCAACCGTGACGCTGAATGTGGTTCCGGCTACGCCGGCCATTGCGCTTTCCGCGTCAGCGAATCCGGTGTTCATGACCTATGCGATTGCTTTCACCGCCAGCCTTCCCTCGTACGCGAGCGCGCAGACCGGGACAATGACCTTCTACGATGGATCAACACAGATTGGGACGGCCACCGTGTCGGCCGGATCGGCTACGTTCACCACAACAGGTCTGGCGGCCGGTGTTCACTCCATCACGGCGACCTACTCCGGCGACAGCAACTATGGGCCGGGAGCCAGCGGCGCCGTGTCAGAGAACATTCAGGACTTCACGCTGGCCTTCGCCAGCAGCGCATCGGGCACGGCCACTGTGCCCGCGGGAGGGAAGGCAGTCTATACGCTTGTGATCACTCCGGTGGGCGGAGCGACGCTGCCGGCAGGCGTGAGTCTGGCCGCTCCCAACATTCCGGTGGGAATGACGCCGGCGTTCACGCCGGCTACGGTCGCGGCAAGCTCCGGGACGACTACGGTAACGCTGGAAGTGGCCCTGCCGAGCCAGTCGGCGAACGAACCGCCGCGCGGGCCGCTTGGCGGAGGGGCGATGCCGGTGGCGCTCGGGCTCATCCTGCTGCCGTTTGCGAGCCGGCTGCGCAAGGCTCGACCGCGCCTGTCGAGGCTGGCCATGCTGGTGGCGCTGAGTGCGGCGCTGGCCATGGGATTCACGGGCTGCGGGGCCAATCTGTCTCCGCAAAACCTGTCCTTCACCGTGACCGCAGCCTCGGGATCACTCTCCCACTCGGTTACGGCGCAGCTCACCGTGAAATAACGTGGGGTGGGAATCCCCCCTGCAAACACTTTGTCTGGGATGCGAAAGGACGATCCCGGCGGCTCGCCCGGAAGCGTAATTTCTTGAAAATGTGCATGTTAGGCGGATCAAACCCTAGTCAAGTTCCCACAATGGGACGGTGTGGCGAGCCGGGGTCAGAACGAACCATGTTTCCCAGTTGAGGCTAAGTGGCGGCAAATAGGGCAATTGCTCGCTAAATCGTTTTTTTTCGAGCCCCGGAGGAAAGGCAGCGACGATCGTATTGCCCGCTAAATCGCTTTTTTTGCAGGGTAATCAACTTTTCGATTGACAACAATTCCCACCCCTGTCTATAGTTTGTGGCGCCCAGAAACCGCAGTGTGTTTTGGCTGTGAAATCTGTGCGCTCAGCCCAAAGATGGAGTACGAGCTGGGAACTTAGGAGGAGAAGTGATGAATCGAAACAGACTGACAAGGGGGGGCCTAAGCTGGCTAGCGGTTCTGCCGCTGCTGGTGGTTGGGCTCATTGGGTTAGCCGTACCGTCGGCCCTTAGAGCCCAGGTGACGGCGACACTATCCGGAACAGTAGAAGACCAGTCTGGCGGCGTGATTCCTGGCGCAAACGTTACGCTGACCAACGAAGCAACGAAATTCGCTACAGTGGTTACGACCAATGGAGCCGGACTCTACGCATTTCCGTCTCTGACGCCCGGCACTTATGACCTCAAGGCGGCAGCAAAAGGCTTTAAAGCCAAGGAAGTCACCGGCATCGTATTGAACGCCGGCGACGTAAAGACGGTTCCTGCCCTCGATCTGATCGTGGGCGCGGAATCACAAACAGTTACGGTGTCGGCAACGGCGGAGATGATTCCCGTCGAGAACGGCGCGCACACCGACGTCCTCAACTCCGAGGATATTGACACACTGGCACTCCAAGGCCGCGACACCAGCGAACTGCTGAAGGTGCTTCCCGGCACAATCACCCAGTCGAGCGGTCTTACCAACACCTCTCCGACGTTCAGCGACCTCAACGTCACGGTTGACGAGAGCGCGGTCGGCGCCGGCATTTGGACCAACGGCGCGATTTACCGCGGCGGCGAGTCGATCCTGGTCGACGGCGCGCAAACGATCGACATTGGGGACATGGCCTCATCGCTTGTGGTCGTGGCTCCGGAGATGACGGCCGAAGTGAGCGTGCAGGCCTCGAACATGGGCGCCGACCAGCCGTTCGGGCCGGTGGTGGTCAGCACCATCAGCCGGTCGGGCAGCGCGAACTATCACGGCGAAGCCTATTTCAACGCGCGCAACAACGTGTTGAACGCGAACGGCTGGCAACAAAACGATTCGAACACTCCGCTGGGACCGGCGCACGACTACTATCCGGGCGGCAGTTTTGGCGGGCCGGTTCCCGGCACGCACAAGCATCTCCTGTTCTGGGGCGGCTACGAGAAGTGGCTGCAGAACGAAGGCAACACCAACATTGCGAAGTCCTACATTCCCACCCCGGAGATGATGGCGGGCGACTTCTCGATGGACAACGCCGATAACGTGGCTCTGTGCCCGGACGGATTTTTCCAGGGCGCGCCTCCAGGCGGCTATCCCGGCGGTTCGTGGTGCAGCGACCTGGGCGGAACGGTGCTGGCAAACGGAACGGCGACGGCAACGCTACCAACGCCGACGGTAGGCCCAACTGGCAGTGGAGGGCCTACAACAGTCACGGTTGGAACCAAAACGTACACCGTGGATTACGGCCAGAAGTTTGCCACCTCCAGCAACTTTATTGATCCCGGCGCGGCGGCCTTAGCCAAGATCTGGCCCAAGGCGAATTTCAATCCGAACAATACTGTTTGCTCGAATTGCAACTACTACTTCCCGGTCGTGAGCACCCCCGATGGATGGATCTGGCGCGCGCGTGCGGATTACCTTTGGGGCGACAGCACGAAGATTTACGGCAGCTACGAGCAGGCCTACAGCACGAACCTTGCGGGTAGTCCGGCCATTGGCGCGCACCTCTACTGGACGCCGGGCAATTCCATTCCACTTCCGGGAGGCGGCGAGTCAGAGAATGACTACGGCAAGGTCCTGGCCGGCCACATCGTGCACAGCTTCAACGCCACAACGACCAACGACTTCATGGCGGCGTGGGCTTTCGGCAGCTACCCGTTTGTAACGCCGAGCCCCTCGTCTCTCTATAGGACGACGCTTGGCTACACCTACGGCAAGGTGTTTTCGACTCCGTCTTTGAACATCCCGGCATACAACAGCGCCGGCAACCAAACCTTCCCGGACTTTTCGCAGGCCTCGATCTTCGAGAATCCTCCGGGGAAGTATGCCGTGAAGAAAGAAGCTCCGCAGTTCGGCGACACGCTCACCAAGGTATGGGGAACGCACACGCTCAAGATCGGCGGATTCACGCAGACCACGGATAACTACCAGAGCTCGTTCAGCTACAACGAAGACGGCATCATGAGCTTCAATGGCGGCCAGCACCCGGACCTTATCAACGGGTCGAATGGAAACATCGGCTCGAACTACAACTGGGTCGCACAGTTTGTCAACGGCGTGGTGAATGGCTACGGCGAGAACAACTCGGCGCCCATCGGCGACGTGGCCGAACTGTCGACGGCGGCCTTTGTGGACGACACGTGGAAGACGACGCGGCGCCTGACATTGGAGCTGGGCATCCGCTTGGAGCACGTGGGCCACTGGTACGACCGCGACCATATTGGACTCGCGGTGTTCGAACCCGGCAAGGTGCAGCAGGACTACTACGCCGGCAAGTACGCTCCCGGATACTCCTGGCACGCGATCGACCCCGGTGTACCGCTGAGCGGCCAGCCTAACCGCTTTGCCTATCCCGATGCTCGATTTGGGCTTTCGTACGATTTGTTCGGACACGGCAACACAATCATCCGCGGCGGATGGGGCGTGTATCGTTACGTAACCCAAGTGAACACAATCGCCAACGGGGAGGCGCAGGGCACCGCAGATACGGTGTTGGGCTATGGCCAGCCCGGGTCAACTGAAGTGCAAATGCAGAACATCAAGAACGTGGCATATGTGGCCTGCCCGTCAGCATCTCACCCTCCGCCTTGCGGCGCACAAGGAAGCCAGACTGGCCTGGACGGGAGCGACTACGGACAGCCGATGACCCAAGCCTACAACTTCACCATCGATCAGAGGCTACCCTGGAACACACAGCTCGAAGTTGCCTACGTGGGAAGCCAAACCAGCCAGCTTGTCGATGGCGGCGAAGACATCTCGGGCAGCAGCAACACCGCGTTGACCGACCAGAACAAGACGCCGATCGGGGCTTTGTTCTTGCCCGATCCGGTGACCGGGGTTACTTCCACGAACCCGCAGAATGTTGGGTTCAATCCCACGGGCACGGGGGAAACGGCGACGGGCAACAGCCTTGCGGATTACCACCCGTTCGGATATGCGTACGGCACCAACTCAGCCTACCAGCTTGAAAACAGCGCATGGGCAAACTACAACGGCCTCCAGGCATCGTGGGTCAAGACCACAGGACGGTTGACGTTCAACTTGAACGGCAGCTGGGCAAAGATGCTGGGGACGACCCTGCAGGCAAACCCATACGTTGAGGGCCTGAACTACGGTCCGACGGCTGAGGACCGGCCGTTGGTTTTCAACTCGTCGTACGCCTACAGCAGCGGCACGCTGCATACCGGGGCCAACTGGGCGAATCAGCTGGGTAGCGGCTGGACGATCAGCGGCATCTCGACCTGGCAGAAGGGCGGCTACATTCCTGCTTTCCTGGGGAACGGCGTGCCGAACTTCGGCTTAGGGCTGCAGTACACCGGTTTGCCGGCAAATGCGGCGGCACAGGGAATCACCACCGGCATCGGAGCCCCAACATACTACGGGACGGACGCGAACTATCCGATTCTGCCGAAGCTAACCTGCAACCCAACCAGCAACCTGGCCAGCCATCAGGTCCTGAATGGAGCCTGTTTCGCGGCTCCGGCGGTTGGAACGCAGGGGGGCCAGGCGTTTCCCTACATGAGTATGACGCCGTATTTCTCGAACGACCTGGCACTCTACAGGACGTTCCACGTTTACGAAAAACAGCAGGTTCAGCTCCGGATCAGCGCATTCGACTGGCTGAACCATTCCTTGCTGACGTTTTCCAGCGGCAACTACTACACGTTGAACTACAACGTGGACTACGCCAGCAAGGCCATCACGTCGAACTACAACTCAGGGTCCAGTGGCGCGAACGCGTTCGGTCTCATGACTGTAAGGTCAGCGTTACCGTACGCCCGGGTAATCGAACTGGACGTGAAGTACTCCTTCTAACCACCGCTTTGCAAACCAGCGGGAGGCGGGCTCACCAGCCCCCTCCCGCTTTTTGTTTGAGGCCAACAAGCCGCGGCGAAGGCGAAGAAGGGGCGCTGCGGGAGCGGGACGACGCGCCTGCGAGGTTCTTATTATTTGCTCCTTCGATTTCCCGTTGGCCTGCTGTGGCAGAATAAAGACATCCGCGCCATGCTGGAGCAGTTTCGGAAATACTATGTCCGGTCAGAGCGTTTGCGGAGGTCGTCGCTCCCTGCTGGCCACGCCGACTTAGCATTCGGTGAATGCGGATACACCATTTCCGAAACTGCTGTAGAGGGCGAATGAGAATGCCGCGCCAGTGTGCCAGGGTTGTCATGGTCAGACTTATCCTTTCCAGCATTCTTGCCGTGTTTTGTTCTACTGGCGCCGCGCAGGCGAGGACGCAGGGCGCGCAGGCGGATCGCCCGTCGTTGCAGGGTCTTTACGACGACGCTCTGCGGCTCCAGAAGACGGGCAATCTCGATCAGGCTGCGGGGCAGTACCGCAAGTTCCTTGCCGCCGCGCTAGGCGAAGTGGCCAATAGCCATGAACAAATTGGCGATTATGCCAAGGCTTTTGCGCTTTTCGACGAAGCGTTGGCATTGAATTCGGACTCGCCTTCTCTGCGGCTGGACTACGCAACCACAGCGCTGCAGGCCGGCGACCTGAAGCGCGCGGAGACGCTGGCAAGAGGGCTTCTGAACGACGATTCAGACGACTCCAAAGGCCTGGCCCGAGCCCACCAGATTCTGGGGCGCACGCTTCTCAAGATGAACCGGGAGCAGGATGCGAGGAAGGAGCTGGAAACGGCCGCCGCGCTCGATCCCAGCTTCAACAATGAATACGATCTCGCCGTGATCTGCCTGGACCTTGACGACGAGCCATGTGCCGTGCAGATCTTCAACGGGCTGGAGGCGTCAGTCGGAGACAGCCCCGCTCTGCATATGATGTTCGGCCGAGCTTACGAGAATTCGGACTCTGCGCCGCGGGCGGTGACGGAATTCAAGAAGGCAATCGCGGAAGACCCACACTACCCGGATGCGCACTATTGTGTGGCTGCGGCGCTGCTCGCGGGCGGAGCGGACGAGAAGACGTTGCAGGAGGCGGAGACGGAACTCAAGGAGGAACTGGCAATCTCTCCCAACGACTTC
This sequence comes from uncultured Acidobacteriaceae bacterium, assembly GCA_963799155.1. Lineage (GTDB taxonomy): Bacteria > Acidobacteriota > Terriglobia > Terriglobales > Acidobacteriaceae > Telmatobacter. The sequence continues at coordinate 53,168 of CAWCWB010000007.1, read as the reverse complement.
CTGACCTATGCGGCGCTGGGCAAGATCGAAGCAAGTTATCACAGGTATCCCGAAGCCGAGAGGTACCTTAAACGAGCCATCGTCCTGAATCCGAAGAATCCCGACGCCTTTCTTTATCTGGGGCAGATGTACTTCGATACCAACCGGCTGACGGAGGCGGAGGCCAATCTTCGCAGGGCCATCCAGCTCACGACGGACGATTCGCGGAACCACTATCAAATCCAGAAGGCGCATTTTCTGCTGGGCAGGATTCTGATGCAGCAGCATCATGAAGAGGAAGCGCACGCGGAAATGCAGGTCGCGCAGGCCTTCACCGAGAAGGCCCTGTCGAAGGATAGAAGCAAACTTGCCGGGATGCTCGATAACAAGCCCACGAGCGGAGGGGCCTCGGATGCCGGTGTAGATTCCGCGGCCATGGCTCCGACAACTCCACAGGCCGCGGATCCTTTAGCCGTGAGCAAGCAAAGGACATTCGAGAAACAGCTCACCCCGGCCATCGCAGACAGCTACAACAATCTGGGCGCCATCACGGCATCGGAAAACAACTTCAGCGACGCGCTGAAGTACTTCAGGCAGGCCGCTGCGTGGAGTCCTTCGCTCGAGGGGCTGGATTACAACATGGGCCACGCCGCATTTATGGCGTCGGATTTCGCCGATGCGGTTCCGGCGCTCAGCCGCTATATTCGATCGCATCCTGGAGATTCGCGCATTCGCGGCGCGCTGGCGATGAGCCAATTCATGATCCACCAGTACAGCGCGTGCATCGATGCGCTCAAGGGCGCCGGAGAGGATGTAAAGGCCATTCCGCAGATGCAGTTCATCTATGCGGAATCCCTGGTCAAGACCGGCCAGGTTGCGGCGGGGAAGGAGCGGCTGGAGACAATGGAGGCGGCGCATCCGGAGATTCCCGACGTGCATCGGGGACTGGGAGAGGTGGCGGAGCTTCGGAGAGACTGGCAAGCAGCCATCAAAGAACTGGACCGGGCGGCGCAGCTCACCGCGAGCGATCCAGAGACGCACTACGACCTCGGCAAGGCGGAACTGGCGATCGGGAACACGGCGGATGCGATCGGCGAACTGGAGACCGCCGTGCACCTGATGCCGAACAATGCGGAATATCATCAGGAGCTTGGCAACGCCTACGAGCGCGCCTTCAGAATGGCGGACGCCGAAAAGGAGCGCCGCATCGCCGAGCAGCTCAAAGCCTCTCAAGCGCCGACCGCGAACGGCGGAGCGTCACCCGAAGGAAAGAGTCCAAGTCGATGAGCGGTTCATTGGAGCTCAGTGAGTTGGCGCGGCCGCCGGCGTCTTCAGCTTGGGGCGGATTTGCTCCGCAGGCACGATCCCGTGACCTTCCAAGACTGAGTAAAACTGGTCCGCGGCGAGGTTGCTGATGTGATCGACGGTTCCGGAAGGCCAACGGATCTCGACGCTGTCGATCTTTGTGGCTAAGCCGAGACCAAAGTGCAGCCGCAGATCGTTCTGCGAGAGGTAGCTTCCGCCGCTGTGAACCTCGCCGGTTTGCGTCATTCCTCCGGCGACAATCTTGACACGCGCATTCAGGGCGAGGCGGTTGCTTTTGGTCCCAGCGAGCTCGAAACTCACCCAATGGCGGCCCGGAACCCCATGATTTTTCAATATCATAGGGCTGCCGTCGAGATTATTGATCACCATGTCCATGTTGCCGTCGTTGAAGAGATCCGCGACCGCGAGCCCACGAGAGACTTGCTTTTCTTGGAGAGCGGGTCCGGCTTGATCGCTGGCATCGCAAAAGTTTCCATCTCCCAGATTCAGGCTTAGGAGCTTGGGCTGCAGATAACCCGGATCGGAGGGAATCAGGTCCATTTGCGGATACACGTGACCGGCCACGGTAATCAGATCCAGCCAGCCGTCGTTATCCAGATCGACAAATGCGGTGCCCCATTTGACCCAAGGCAATGCGGCAAGGGCCAAACCGGAGGGAAAGGAAACTTCGGTAAAGTTCCAGTCACCATCATTGCGATACAGGTCGGGATTCTCGTTTTCGAAATTGTTGACATAGAGCGAAGGGCGCCCGGTATGGTTGTAGTCGCCGATGGCAATGCCCATCGATGCCTGCTCGGAGCCGTCCTTGCTGAGCGCAGTGCCGGACTCGTAACCGATCTCCTCGAACTTTCCGTTGCCCAGGTTGCGGTAAAGGAATTTCGGCGTGGAGTCATTGGTCACGTAGATATCGGGGCGGCCGGTGTTATTGAAGTCGGCCCAGATGACTCCGAGGCCATAGTAGCCGTTGGGGTCGCTCACGCCCGCCTGTTTGGAAACATCGGTGAAGGTTCCATCTCCGTTGTTATGGAAGAGCGCGTCGCCGGCGCCCTTCAAGCCGCGCGGACCACATTGCACGTCGACGCCGCGATATTTGCAGTAGGACGTGCTGCCGAATTGCGGCAGATCGTCGAGATGGAAGTCGACATAGTTTGCCACCATGAGGTCGACATATCCATCGCCGTCGTAGTCTCCGAAGGCAGCGCCAGCAGACCAGCGGCCATCGGCCACGCCCGCCTTGGCAGTCACGTCAGTGAATGTGCCGTCACCGTTGTTGTGATAAAGAATGTTGCCGCCGAGACAGGTGATGTAAAGGTCGGGCCAGCCATCGTTATCATAGTCACCCACGGCGCCGCCCATTGCCAGGCACGGTTTGGTTAGTCCGGCTTTTTGCGTCACGTCGGTAAACGTTCCATCATGATTGTTGTGATAGAGCGCTCCAGGGCCGTTTGACCGTCCAGGGCCATTTTGATGGTCGGCGCGTTGGTGAAGTAGATGTCGGGCCATCCGTCGCGATCGTAGTCGAATATGATCACGCCGCCGGTCATCGACTCGAAGATGTACTTCTTGTCCTTGGATGACGTGTGGGTAAAAGTGATCCCGGATTTTGCGGTAACGTCTTCCAATTGGGGAATAGGGCGATGGGTGCATTTCGGTGACTTGGCCCCGGGTGGGAGCGGCCCAGTCAGGGGATGCCCCATCCCTTGAGAATGAATCTGGCCAACTGCCAAGATCGACAGGGCAGGCAGCATCAGAAGGGCCCTCAGCAGCGACGGAACGGTCATGCCTAAATTTTAACGGACGCCATTCGTGTTCTTGTCACCCTTCCCGAGAAGGAGGTGGGGACTGCTTCGTGGAAACCAGACCAGCGCGCAGAGGACACCATTTGATGGATTGCGGTCCATGCGACGAGCCGCAATCGATTGGGCCCGCAAGGATGCGCTATACTCCAGGGGGCAGTGTGAAAGAGGAGGATCGAGATGCGTTTGCAGGCCATTGGTAAGGTTGTGGCTGCCGCGACGATCATGGCGGCGCTGGGAGCATCAGGCTGGTTGACGGCACAGGCCGGCGTCAACACCGTGCTGAAGCCGGCCGACCTTGAAAAGCTGTTTCCGGCAACGGTGTATTACTGCGGGCAGAGCGCGCCCGCGCAGATCCGCAACTCCGGCGGGGTGAAGTTTGCCGACGGCCATTACGTGCTGGCCAGCCTGGTTGACACCAGCGGGTACTCGTCGGGATTAGCAGCGAAGTACCAGGGGTATCTGATCGCCGAAGTTCCGCTCAAGATCGGCGGGAAACATCTGCCAGCGGGCGCCTATGGCATCGGCTTCGTGGGGGGCGACAAGTTCGTGGTTACCGATCTGGGCGGCAGCGACGTGCTGACAGCGCACTCGTCCACGGACGAAGCCATGACGCGGCCCCGGCCCTTGCAGGTGACCGTTGACGCTGCCGGCAGCTATCGCCTGTATGCGGGCCGCAGCTACGTGCAGTTCGACCGGTAAGGCGAATGGCTGTGGGCTTTGGCCGGCCAGGCTTCCGCGAGAGAAGTTCGTTGCGGCCTGCGCGGATGAGGGGCCGGCTCTCGGGGATCCTCCGGTGCGTGGCCGCTGCCTTGCTTCTGGGCTGCGCGGCTGCGGCGGCTGCGCTTGAGCCCTCCACATCGCTCGCAAATTACGGCCATCAGACATGGGCCATGGAGAACGGCCTGCCGCAGAATACCGTTCAGGCGCTGGCGCAGACGAAGGATGGATTTCTTTGGCTGGGCACCGAGGCCGGCCTGGTGCGCTTTGACGGCGTTGAATTCCAGACTTACGACCGAAATTCCAATCCGGCCTTGCCGGGCAGCGATATTCGCTGTTTGCTCGCAGCCGGCGACGGGGCGCTATGGATTGGAACCAACGCAGGGCTGGCGCGCTGGAAGGACGGGACGGTCAGGACGTTCACGACGCGGGACGGGCTGCCGGGGAACGGGATTCTGACCGTTGAAGTGGTCGAGGACGGAAGTCTCTTGGTGTGGACGGAGCAGGGCCCAGTGCGCCCGGTCGGCGAGCGCTTCGAGGCGGTGAGGAATGTGGATGCGTTCGCGCGCACCGCGCTGCCTTCGCTGGGTGCGGTTCCTGGAGCGGAATTGTTTCGCGCGGAGATGCCGAACGGCACTTTTGTTGTGGGAGATAGAAGCGCCTTGGGTTCCGTTCGCCTCAAAGGGGCTCCCGCGGGGGTCTCGATCTACTTGAAGGTGGGCAAAGAACTTCCCGGCAGCCGCATCCAGGCCGTATTCGCCGACCGAGAGGGTGCGCTCTGGGTTGGCACCAATGCCGGGCTGGTGCGTTGGGTAAACGGCAAGGTCGAGCGCTTTCCCGTTACCGATCCCCTTGCCGCCGCCTCGATTCTAGCGCTCATGGAAGACCGCGAAGGCAATCTGTGGGTGGGGACCGAAACCGGCGGGCTTGACGTCCTGCGCGATCAGCGTTTCCGCACGCTGGACACGCGCGAGGGGCTTTCAAGCGACCGCATCACGACGGTTGCGGAAGACGCAGCCGGCACGCTGTGGGCGGGAACGCAGGAGGACGGCTTGAATGCCCTGCGCCGCGACCCAGGCGCGGCTGGCTGGCGCCTCCTGCGCGCTCTTACAGTGAACAATGGGCTGGCCAGCAACGTAATTCTGTCGCTGGCCGCGGCGGCCAACGGCGATCTGTGGGTAGGGACGCCGGACGGGCTGAGCCGAATTCGCGGGAACCGCGTGGACACCTTCACTTCAGCCGATGGACTGCCCGACGATTTTATCCGTTCGTTGCTGAGCGACGCGGACGGCTCGCTGTGGATCGGCACCCGGCGTGGGCTGACGCACTGGGCGATGGGGAATGGCGGGCAGAGCGGGCAACGATCCGGCGCAGGGATGGAAACGTACACGCAGGCGAACGGGCTGGGCAGCGACCTGGTGGGGGCGATGGCTCGAGACGCGAAGGGCGACCTGTGGGTTGCGACGCTGGCCGGGTTATCGCGACTGCATGGCGGCACAATCTCCAACTTCACTACTGCAGACGGGCTTTCGAGCAATGTGGTGACGGCGCTGCTGCCTCGAGCCGATGGGACACTGCTGATCGGCACGCAAGACCACGGATGGAACGTGTGGGATGGGCGCAAATTCGCTGCGGAGACGCATAACGGTCTTGAGCAGACGACGATTCACGCGATCATGGACGACGACCGGGGCCACCTTTGGTTTGCGACGGGCGATGGAATTGCGCGTTGCGACTGCAATGAGATGGGCGGATCAGGCCCCGCGCCGGGTTGCTCGCACTGGATGGTGTTCGGCACCGCCGACGGACTACACAGCCGAGAGACGGCGACCAACAGCCATCCTTCGGCCTGGCGATCGCGCGACGGGCACTTGTGGTTTGCTACGCCGAAGGGGCTGGTGGAGGCGGATCCGGCGCACTTTCCTGTGAACGAGCTTCCACCTCCGGTGGCGCTGGAGCGGTTTCAGGTGGACGATGTGACGCAACCTTCGCCTGCGCCGGGTTCCGGGCTGAAGGTCCGGGCGGGACATGTTCATTTTGAGTTCGACTACGCGGGTTTGAGTTTTGTGGCGCCGCAAAAGGTGCGCTACCGCTATATGCTCGAGGGTTTTGACCATGGCTGGACCGAGGCCGGCGCGCGCCGCGCTGCCTATTACACGAATATTCCGCCAGGGCGATACACCTTCCGCGTACAGGCGGCGAACAACGACGGCGTTTGGAACACGACCGGCGCGGCGCTGAGCTTCGAGCTGCGGCCGCATTTTTATCAGACAGTATGGTTCTATGTGCTGCTGTTGGCGGCCTTGGCGGGAGCGGTTGTGCTGCTGTTGCGTTTGCGGCTGCGCCGGGCCGAGCGGGAGTTTCGTGTGGTGCTGGGTGAACGCAGCCGGATCGCGCGCGAGATTCACGATACGCTGGCCCAGGGTTATGTGGGCGTGTCGGTGCAACTGGAAGTATTGGCGGAGCTGTTGCGCCAGCGGAAAGCAGAGGATGCCCAAAAGCAACTGGACCAGACGCGCGACTATGTACGCCATGGGCTGGGCGACGCGCGGCAATCGATCTGGGCTCTGCGCACGCAGGATGCGGACGAGGCCACCCTGCCGGTAAAACTGCGGCGAATGACGGAAGCGGCAGAAGGCAACGGGCTGACATCCCGGTTCAAGCTCTTCGGCGCTTATCGTCCGCTGCCGGCAGAGACGGAGCAAGAAGTGATGCGCGTGGCCCAGGAAGCGATTCATAATGTGAAGAAGCACGCCGGGGCCAGTCAACTTTCCGTCGAGTTGGAGTACGGGCCGGAGACGATCACCCTTGAGGTGAGGGACAATGGACGGGGAGGCGCCCTGGAGCGGACGGCGGAGTCAATACCAGGGCACGTTGGGCCGGGACACTTTGGACTGACCGGAATGAGAGAGCGCGCGGCAGCCATCGGCGGAACGCTTGAAGTGACCAGCGCGCCGGGCGCGGGAACGACGATACGGTTGTGCGCGCCAGTACGGGGAGAAGCGCGCGAACAGACGGAGGTACAAGAGTGACGACGGAATCCATCCGGGTGCTGATTGTCGAAGACCATAACGTGGTCCGCCAGGGATTGGTGGCGCTGCTGAATGTGGCAGAGGGATTGAAGGTGGTGGGCGAGGCCGCAGACGGCGTGGAGGCGATCGCTCAATTTCGCAAGCACCAACCCGACATCACACTCATGGACCTGCGGCTGCCAAGGATGAGCGGCGTGGACGCGATCGAGCGGATCCGCATGGAGACGCCCCAGGCGCGGTTCATCGTGCTGACCACTTATGACGGCGATGAGGACATCTACCGCGCGCTGAAGGCAGGCGCGCGGGCGTACCTGCTGAAGGGAATGACCAGCGAGGAACTGATCAGCACGATTCGCGCGGTGCATGCGGGAAAGTCGCATATTCCTCCAGCCATCGCCGAGAGGCTAGCCGAAAGGATGGGTGCTCAGGATCTGACTCCGCGGGAGTTCGATGTGCTGGAGCAGATTGTGCATGGCAAGAGCAACCGGGAGATTGCAGCCGAGCTGGAGGTTTCAGAGGCGACCGTGAAGACCCACATCAACAGCCTGCTGGGCAAACTGGGCGTGACGGACCGGACGCAGGCGGCCACAGCGGCGATTCAGCGAGGCATTGTCCCGCTCGAATCATTGAGAAAGCCCAAACCATGACCAAGGGAATCATGAAAAGCGCGGTTTCTTGCGGAGTTTTTCTATCGTTGCTGGCGCACCAAGCGCTGGGGCAAAAAACAACGTGGCGGCAAGCCACGCCGGCAGAATTGGCGTCGGTGCTGCCGTCGCGGGCGCCCGTGGAGAACGAGCATATCGAGACGGAGATGCGCACAGCGTCGGGAATTGTGGACGAGCGCGGGCGCTTTATCGCGGGGGTCGTGCTGATCACGGCCGGCTACTCGGCGGAAGGGAAGTACTCGCACTACCTGATCGTGCAGGCGCCGGTCGAGATCGGAGGCATCGCGCTGAAGCCGGGCGAGTATGCCTTTGGATGGAACCGCGAGGACGGGGGAGATACGCTGAGCGTTCATTTCAATTGGGCAGCGACGGGCGCGCTGGTGGGAACCACGGATGCACACAGGATTGCGGGATCGAGCCGGGTGGAAAGCCTGCACATTTGGCCGCCAGGAGACAAGGCGTTGATCCAGATTGGGCGGTTTGGGATTCCCTACAAGCTGGGCGACGAGTAGCGGCGAGACGCCGGGCGGAAGCCGCAGTTTTTCGCGTCTGCACCGAGCTTTCCCAGGGGATTTCTGCCAGAGAGTTTTGCGGGTGCGGGTCGAAGGGGCTCTCCACCTTTCGGTCGATCCTGCCCTGAGCCTCACCCCGTATACTTGCGGCGATGTCTAAGCCGATCCGCGCTTCCCTCTTCTTCATCCTGCTTGGCGGAGTTGTTTCGCTTGTTTCCGCGCAAGTCACAAATTCGGGTGCTCTTCCCCCAGTGCAACAACCCGGAAAACCCTCCACTGACGCACAGGCGCCATCGACTGGCGGTGAGGCAACCGGTCCTCCGCAGCCGGCGCAGTTCAACGAGCAGCATCGGCCGATCACCGCGGGCGGCTTTCAAAAGAGCGGGCCGGTCGTCTTTGAGGACATCTCGGAGAAGGCAGGGCTGACTCATTGGACCCACAAGATGGGGACCAAAGAAAAGAAGTACATCATCGAGACCAATGGGTCGGGCGTGGGCCTGATCGACTACGACAACGACGGATGGCTCGACATTTACGTGGTGAACGGGTCGACGTTCGATGCGCTGGACGGCAAAGAGACACCGCCCCATGCGGCGCTGTTCCATAACAACCACGACGGGACCTTTACGGATGTCGCGGCCAAGGCCGGCGTGACCAATGACCGCTGGGGCATTGGCGTGGCCATCGCGGACTACGACAACGACGGCTGGCCGGATATCTACGTGACCAACTGGGGAAAGAACCGGCTCTACCACAACAACCATGATGGAACGTTTACCGACGTTGCCGAGAAAGCCGGCGTGCAACTGGGGAATTGGTCGACGGGAGCGACGTGGGGCGATTATGACGGCGACGGGCTGCTGGATTTGTTTGTGCCGGGCTACGTTCATTTCGACCGCAACAATTTGCCCTCGGGCGGCGAGAATGGCGTGCCGGATACGTTCTGCACCTTTCGCGGCGTCGAAGTGAACTGCGGGCCGAGAGGGCTGAAGGGTGAGCCAGACCATCTTTTTCATAACAACGGCGACGGAACATTCACCGACGTGAGCGAGAAGGCGGGTGTGGCGGACACGCCCGGCTACTACGGGTTGAGCTCGTTGTTTGTGGACATCAATAACGACGGTAAGGTTGATCTGCTGGTGGCCAACGACTCGACGCCAAATTATCTCTATATCAACAAAGGGGATGGGACATTTGAGGATGACAGCTACTCGTCGGGCTACGCGCTGAACGAAGCGGGACGCGAAACGGCGTCGATGGGCATTGCGGCAGGCGATTTTGAAAACAACGGCATGGAAGACGTCTTTAACACGACTTTCTCCGATGACTACAAGGTGCTTTACCGCAACGACGGCGACGCGAATATGACGGATGTCAGCTACCAAATGGGAATCGCCGATATCTCGGTGCCGTTTCTCGGCTGGGGCGACGCCTTCCTGGACTACGACAACGACGGTTGGAAGGACCTGATGATGGCCGATGGGCACGTTTATCCGCAGGTGGACCAGCACCCATGGGGCACAAGCTGGGCGCAGCGGCCGACGCTCTTCCACAACATCGGAGGCAAGAAGTTCGAGGCTGTGCCGGCTGTGGAGGGTTCGGGGCTGGCGGACGTCATCTGCGGGCGCGGAATGGCCGTGGGCGACCTGTTCAACGACGGCAAGCTGGACGTAGTGATCAATGTGATGGACGGGCACCCGGTGCTTTTGCGCAACGTGTCGCCGGACAATAACCACTGGCTGGAGCTGAAGCTGGTGGGCGGGCCGAAAAGCCCGCGCGACGCGGTGGGCGCCACGGTCTATGTGACCGCCAACGGCATGAGGCAGCGCGGAGACGTGCTGAGCGGCGGAAGTTACGCCTCGACGAGCGACCCGAGGCCGCACTTCGGGCTGGGCCAGGCGACAAAGATCGACGATATCGAAGTGCATTGGCCGAGCGGCAAGGTGGAGCACTTCACCGTACCGGGAGTGGATCGCATTGTGACGATCACGGAAGGGACGGGAAGCAATGCTTCGCCCGCGCGCGAGCTTCAAGCGGGGGCAGCCGCGCACTAGGTCTCTGACCGGTTGAATTTGTATTTGAGCATCGTGGTTTCCCAGGTCTCAAAATCGAGACCTGTGGCACCCACATGAAGTACGAGAATAAGCGGTCAGAGACCTAGAAGAGCAGCCGCGTGGTTAATGCAATCTCGTGGTTGTAGCTGTGGAAGGTGCTGGTCGCGATCTGCTCCCCTGCGCCGACGCAGATTCCGAGGCGGCTCCCGGCCTCCTTGGGCCGGAACTTTCGAGCGACCAATAATCCTGGAGTTGCGAAGGTCTGATTCTTGCCGTCATTCGGCCCGCCCTTGAAGTAGGTCGCGTTGAACTCAACCTCCGGCCAGAAGACCTTCGCAAAGTGCGCTTGGATTGCGGTGTTCCACAGGATCGTTCGTCCCAGCTTCACGGTGTCTGCAACGGGCAGGCTTGCACCGAGCGTACTCTGCACGTCGAAGATCCCGATACCCTTGCCGATCCCCACATTCGGAGCAACAGTTGCATCGAGTGTACCGTTCTTGTAGCTGCCGGTGGGAATCGTCGAGGAGAGGAAGGCGCTCAGATCGTAATTCCCATGATTGGCGCTTCCGCTGAGGTAGCGATACTTCAAAACGAAAGACATGTCGCCCGCGCCGTTGGCGACGGAAGGAACGCTGTGTTCGAGATAGGGCGGGAGATTAATGTCCAGCTCCGTATTTGCCAGCGGGATGAGATTGAGGCCCTTGCCGCCGTCGAGGTTCCAGGTCTGAACAAGATTGGAGGCGGTCTGGCGGATGAAATCGGTTCGCGCCACCTGGATCAGGCCCACATAAGTGGTAATAAGAGGGGGCGGCCAAGCCGGCTGCACGGACTGGGTCGCGCTGGCGCGTCTCTCCCAGTGGCCGACGAATCCGTCCTGGGCTAGAAGGAATGGTGAAGACACAAGAACAGTCAACAACAGAAGGGTTTTGCGGTGCACTGTGACCTCGGTGTCCGGTTCAGGGAAGAAACTAATGGAGGATGACAGGCCGCGGCCGAAATGGACAACCAACTTTCGGTTGAGGTGGGGCTCCATCGGTAGACGGGCGCGGCCGCTGCTTCGAGCGGGCGGAATTCCGCCTAGGGTGCTACGGCCTCAACCTTTCGGTGGATGCCGGGCGAATCGCCGATCCGTAGAATGGGGGGCGCGATGCTTCCCCATCGTTTTGCCAATCGAATTCTGCGCCTTGGCGGCAGTGTTCTGCTGATGACCGCGATTGTCTGCGCTCTGCTGGCGTGGCGGACTCAGCCTGCCTATGCGGTCGACGACCCTGCGGCACAGCGCTCGCAATATTCGCGGGGCGTGTCGTCGTACTACAACTATCGCTTTGGCGCGGATAAGCCGTTTCTGCCTTCCAACGCCACCACCGACACGGGAGAGTTCATCGATCCCAACAGCTTTCCCACGGCGAAGTATTGTGGCCACTGTCATCAGGCGGCGTATGCCCAGTGGCGGCAGACGGCACACGCGAACTCCTTTCGCGCTCCCTGGTACATCAAGAACGTGAACCTGCTGATGCACGGAAAAGGGATCGAGTATGCCCGGCACTGCGAAGGGTGCCACAATCCCATCGCCCTGACTTCCGGCGCGATGACAGAGAACTCTCCCGTGAATCGGAAGTTCGACGCGGACGGCATTACCTGCACGGTCTGCCATTCCATCCAGAAGGTAGATGCGCGCGGCACGGGCAGCTACGTGATGGGCGTGCCCGCGGTGCTGGTGGATGACAATGGAAAGCCGATCTACGGCGAGGTGCCCGATAAGGAGGTCCTGGCCCACCTGGATTGGCATACGAGAGCGGAGATGAAGGACTTCTATCGTACCAGCGAGTTCTGCGGCGCTTGCCATAAGGCCGCTTTGCCCAGGATGTTGAATGGCTACAAGTGGCAGCGCGCTATCTTTCTTTCCGACGAATGGCAACAGGCGTCCTTCTCGAAACAGAACCCGCTGCCGTTTTACGTGAAACCGCAGGTGTCCACATGCCAAACCTGCCACATGGCCGAGGAGATTATCGAGCAGCCGGATTATGGAGCAGAGCAAGGCAAGCTGATGTCGCACCGCTGGCTGGGGGGGAACACGCTGCTATCGAAGTACTACGGCTACGATGAGCAACTGCAGAAGACCATTGCCTTCTTGCAGAACGGGGTTCTCAACGTGGATTTATTCGCGATCGATCGCAATGGAGACAAGCCGATTGCGCCTCTCGGAACCGAGCCCTTCGACATCGCCGCGGGTGACGTTCTCACTGTGTCGGTAGTAATCCAGAACAAGGGAATCGGGCATACTCTCATTCCCGAACAGCGCGACTTCTACGAATGCTGGGTTGAGTTCGAGGCCAAGGATGCGGCCGGCAACACCCTGATGGACTCGGGCGCGTTGGAGCCCGACGGCACACTCGATCCGACCGCACACAGCTTTACCAATCGGCTGATCAATGTTCGCGGTACGCTGAACGACCTGCACCAGGTATGGGACACGCGTGTTGTAGCGTACAACAACACCATTCAGTCAGGCCGCTCGCAGATCGTGCGCTATCAGTTCAAAGTGCCGGAGAACGCATCGGGGCCGATTACCATCACTGCCAAGGTCAACTATCGCCGTTTCAACCAGCACTTCATCGACTTCGGCCTGGGCAAACACTATGACATGCCGGAGGTGGAGATCACGTCGCGCACGCGGACGCTGACACTGGGCTCCAATCCTGCTACGCCTCCCGATCCGGCGGACAATCCGGTGTGGATGCGATGGAACAACTACGGTATCGGATTGCTGGACGCGCAGCAGTATGCAGAAAGCGTCCGGGCCTTTGAGCACGTGGTTCAGTTACGCCCGGATTACGCCGACGCCTACACCAACGTCGCTATTGCCGACTATTCGTGGCAACGCTACGACGGTTCGCGCGCCAATCTGGAGAAGGTGCTCCAGCTTTCTCCGCACAATGCCCGCGCGCTTTACTACTTGGCATTGGTTGACCGCATTCAAGGCCACCCTGACGCTGCGATCGCCGATTTACTCGAAGTGATTACACAGTTCCCTCGTTCCCGCGACGCGCATCGCGAGCTGGGTTTCTCGTTCTATCAACAGCACAAATATCAAGAGGCGCGAGCCGAGTACGAGACAGTGCAATCGATCGATCCCGACGATCTGGCCGCGCATTACATCCTCTCGATTGTCTATCGCCGGCTGGGCATGAAGGCGGAAGCGGCGCGCGAGGCCGCGGCCTTCGCAGATCAAAAGGACGATCCGGCGGCCAACGTCTATGCGCTGGAGTACCTCAGAAAGCATCCTGAGGTGACCTCGGAGAGTGTTCCCTGGCATATTCACAGCAATGTTGCGGCCAATGGCGAAGAGCATGGCGGCGGAACCGGGCAATGAGGCCGCTACTATTCCTCGCGATCGTGGTGCTGGCTTTTTCGTCTTTCGCGCTTGCTTCCTCCCGCAGCCAGAAGGCACGCGGCGCGGCGGTTTTCTCCGTGAGCGGATGCCAGCATTGCCACACGATCCAGAATGTTGGCGGCCACAAGGGGCCTGACCTCTCCGGCGTGGGCAGAAGGAAATCAAAGGCCGCGATACGCCAGCAGATCGTATACGGCAGCAAGGTGATGCCAGCTTTCGGAGACGATCTTGAGCCGGACGAGCTTAAGGATCTCATCGCCTATCTGCGGTCGTGCCGGGAGAAGCCGGCCAAGGCGCCGCGCGCGTCCAGTTCCAATTAGCGGGCGGGCAGCTCGAGCCGCTCAGGCTGCGCGGGAAATCGCCTCGCGCAGCGCATCGGTCACCTGCCGCTGTTGATTCGCCGTGATGCCGTTGAAGAATGGCAGGGCCAGCGTGCGCCGTGCAATGGATTCAGTGAGAGGCAGGTGATGCTCGCCGCTGGCGCCGACGCGCGCGCCAAGCCGGCTGCAGGTGGATGGGCGCGAAGTATCGCCCGGTAGCGATGCCCTGGCGGGCAAGCGCAGCCTGCACACGAGCGCGGTCCAAGCCTTCAGGCAGGCGGACCACGTAAACAAACCAACTGATGCTCGCGGCGGGGAAGCGAAAGCGGCGGGCGCTCAAGGCCGGGAATTCCGCCAAGCAGCGCGTCGTAGCGCTCGGCGACTTGCCTGCGCCGCGCGAGCATCTCGTCGATCCGCCGCAACTGCACGCGGCCGAGGGCGCAGGCCAGTTCCGAAAGCCGGTAGTTGTAGCCCGGCTCAACGTAATCGAGCCAATCAGCTTCAGGATCGCGGCCTTGATTCCTGAGCCGGCGCAGGCGCGCGGCGTGCGTCGGATCGCGCGCCAGCACCGCGCCGCCCTCGCCGGTCGTCATCTGCTTGTTGGGATAGAAACCAAAGACGGCCAGATCGCCGAAGCTGCCTGCGCGACGCCCGTCGAATTCCGCGCCGATGGCTTCGCAGGCATCTTCGATCAGGGCCAGACCATGCCGCTGCGCAAGCTCTTTGAGCGCGTCCATCTCCGCAGGGACGCCGAAGGTGTGAACCACCAGGATGGCGCGCGTGCGCGGAGTGATCGCCCGCTCTACGGCGACGGGATCGAGATTGAGGGTGAGCGGGATCGATCTCCGCGAAGACCGGCGTCGCGCGCACCTGGAGCACCGCGTTGGCCACGGCGACAAAGGCAAAGGACGGCATAATGACTTCGTCGCCCTCGCCCACCCCCAGCGTCAGCAGTGCCAGATGCAGGCCGGCGGTGCCGGAACTGACAGCCACAGCGTGCTCAATGCCGTGATACGCGGCCAACTCCGACTCGAACGCCGCGAGTTCCGGACCCAGGCTAAGATACGGCGTGCGCAGGACGGCGGTCACGGCCGCGATCTCGGCCTCGGTGATGTCGGGCGCGGAGAGTGGAATGCGCGCGGTCATGAGGGTTCCGGTTGCGCCGCTTTTGCCGTATGCGGCAGCGGGACGGGCTGCTTGACGAGCAGGCGGTCGAGCGGGACGGAAGCCAAGTACGCGGGCGATGGTCTGCGCCGCGGTTCCGTCACCGTAGGGATTTGTCATGCCGGCAAGGCTCATGCGGAAGGCAGGGCTCAAGGCGCGCTGAAGTGCGGCGCAGATGGCGACAGCATCCGCAGGCGCATCGATCACGTTGCGTGCGCGCTCGCGGCCCTGTTGGCGCACGCCCACGTTGACGACAGGCAAGGCAAAAGACGCGGCCTCCATGATGCCGCTGGAGGAGTTGCCGACGAGCGCATCGACCTGGCCAAGGAGGCTCCAGTAAGTCACGGCGTCGAGGTTGACGAAGATATGCGTGTCGGGGCGCGTTGCCGCCAGAGATCGAGCACGCTCGATGAGTGCATGGCTTCCAGCATCGGCGTTGGGGTAGACGAAAACGATTTGGCCGGGCGCACTGGGTCAATGCGGCGAAGAAGGCATCGGCTTCGGCGTTGGTGTCACGCAGGATGGTGACGGGATGCCAAGCGGCAATGAGCGTGGGCGGCGTGAGGGACAGGCCCAGTCGCGCTTCTAATGATGTGCGGTCGGGCAGCGCGGAGCGGCGCAGGTGGTCGAGCGAGGGCGCTCCGGCGCGATGCACACGCCACGGCTCCTCGCCCATGGCAATCACGCGCAGACGTGCGGTTTCTGTCGAGGTGAAATGAATGTGCGCCAGCTTAGTGAGAGCGTTACGCACCGCGTCGTCGATAGCGCCCTGACTGACCTCACCGCCCTCAATGTGCGCGACCGGGATGCGCAGAGCGAGAGCCGTGGAGGCCGGGGCCAGAACCTCGTAACGGTCGGCGATGAGCAACAGGATATCGGGCCGCCAGGCAGTGAGGGCGTCGGCCAAGCTCAGAATCGCCAAGCCGATGGTCTTGGCCATGCCGGTGTCGGTGTCGGAGTTGATCAGGCACTCGATGCGCGCCTGGATGGGAAAGCCGTCGCGCACGATCTCCTGCAGCGTGTTGCCGAACTGCGGCGCGAGGTGCGGGCCGAGAGCGAAGATGCCCAGCTCGATTTCAGGATTTGCGGCAAGCTCGCGCAGGGGCCAGTAGAGATGGCTGTAGTCGGCGCGCGAGGTGGTGACGACGCCGATGCGGCGCCGCGCGGCGCGCGAAGACGACGGCAAAGTCGGCGGTAGGAATCCGCTTCCGTCCGATTCATTTAGTGGTGGAGTCACAGGAGAAGTATAAATTGCGGGCGGATGAATTCTGTTTCAGGCGCTGAGCGCGCCGCTCTGCCACTTGACCCCGTGCTCGCGTACACTGGAGGGTTCCGCGGCGAGGGGAGAGTTGCAAACGTGAGTGTAAGAACGATGCGGGGAGTTTGGGTATGGGCGCTTTTATTCCTGGCGGGGATGCCGGCGTTCTGCGCGGAGCAGAAGCACTACCATACGGAAGCGATCCGCTTGAACAATCGTGGCGTGGCGCTGATGGGCCAGCAGTTCACCGAGCGCGCCGCGGGCAACTTTGCCGAGGCATTCAAGAAAGATCCAAAGCTGGCCCAAGCCGCCATCAACGAAGGCATCGCGCTGCTGACGCAGCAGAAGGTGAACGAAGCGAAAAAGTGGCTTCAGCAGGCCATTGCGCTGGACCCGAGCAGCGCGCAAGCATGGTACAACCTGGGATTGGCGCAGCATGCTGGCAATGAGCTTGCAGACGCGCTGGCCAGCTTTCAACAGGCAGTGAAGCTGGATCCCAGGGATGCTGACTCCTGGTATTTCGAAGGCGCCTGCTACCAGGAGATGAAGCAGTTCGACAAAGCGATTGAGATTTTCGAGAAGACGCTCGAGATCAACCCGCTGCACGCGTCGGCTGAGTTCGGCCTTGCGCGGGCGCTGCAGCGCACAGGCCACACCGCGGAAGCGAGAGCGCACTTTGCGCGCTTTCAGCATTTGACCAGCACCAAGATTTCGTCGGCGCTGGGACTGTCCTACGGAGAGCAGGGAACCTTTTCGACGGTGACGGCGGTGGAAGAGCCGGAAACCGTACAGCGCGCGATGATCCCGGTGCGGCTGGCAGCGGAGCCGATCATCGCGACCCGCCCCGGAAGCGCGCCATGGACGACCACCGGCGGGGCATGCATGATGGACGTGACCGGTTCAGGGCAGATGGATCTTGTGCTGATGCAATCGGGTGCGCAGGCCATTCGGGTACTGCTCAATCGCGGCGGCGGGAACTTTGAGGAGACGGATGCTGAGAAAACAGGGCTGAAGGCGAGCGGCCACGGCGTGGCGTGCGCCGTGGGGGATTACGACGGCGATGGATTGAATGACCTGGCCGTGGCGCTGGACGACCGCGTGCTGCTGTTTCACAACCTCGGTCACGGGAGATTCACAGACGTAACGAGCGAATCGGGCCTTGCGCCGCGCAATCGACCCACGGGCATTACGTTTGTGGATTACGACCACGACGGCGATCTGGACCTGCTGCTGACCGGTTCGCCGCTCACACCGGGCGGTGCGTCCAATGTGCTCTGGCGCAACAACGGCAACGGAACCTTCACCGAGCAGACGGAGCCGACCGGATTGGGCGGAGGTGGAAAGACCGCGGCGGCGATTCTGACCGACTTCAATAACGATCGCGCTGTGGATCTGGTGACGACTGGTAGTGGACCTTCGCCGCTGATTTATGTGAATCCGCGCGAGGGAAAGTATCCTACGCAGCCGCTGTATGAAGGCGTGAAACTGCCGCCTACGGTTGGCATCACGGTGCTCGACTACAACAAGGACGGCTGGATGGACATTGCGGTGACCCATGCCGGCGCGCCGGGGCTCACTTTGTGGCGGAACGTTGAGGGGCCGGAAGCCATCGGGCGGCGCTTTGAGCGGGTTGCGTTGCCGCTCAGGGACGCAATGCGTGGGTGGGGTCTGACGCCCATTGACATCGATAACGATGGCTGGATCGACCTGGCGGCGATTGTGGAGACGAAGGCCGGACCGCGCGTGCGTGTTTTGCGCAACCGCGGCGATGGCAGCTTTGAGGACGTGAGCCACGTGCTGGGATTGGATGCGGTGAAGCTAAAAGCGCCGCGCGGATTGATTGCCGCCGATGTGGATGGCGATGGCTCACCCGATCTGATCGTGACCCAGGAGAATGCTCCGCCGGTGTTGCTACGCAACGTGGGCGGGAACAAGAATCACTTTGTGCGCCTCGACCTGACCGGGCTCGCGGACAACAAGACGGGGATTGGTGCGAAGGTTGAGGTGTTCGCCAACGGACTGTGGCAGAAGTGGGAGCTAGCCGGCGCTTCGGGCTACCAGACGCAAGCGCCGCCGCAGATTCTTGTGGGCCTGGGGCAGGCGCCAGGTATCGATTTGCTAAGAATCCTGTGGCCCACGGG
Source organism: uncultured Acidobacteriaceae bacterium (assembly GCA_963799155.1). Taxonomy (GTDB): domain Bacteria; phylum Acidobacteriota; class Terriglobia; order Terriglobales; family Acidobacteriaceae; genus Telmatobacter. The sequence goes on along the minus strand of CAWCWB010000007.1, from coordinate 34,807 downwards.
CGTATTGCAGGACGAGATTGATCTGCCTCATCAACAGGTGATCGCGATGAAGGAGGCGGACCGGCGCGGCAGCTCGTGCCCGGTGCTGTTCGCTTGGGATGGGCATCGCTACAAGTTCGTGACCGACGTGATCGGAGCGGCCGTGGTGGGGCACTGGTTCACGCCCGCGCGGCGGAACACGCCGAACCCCGGCGAATGGGTGAAGATCGACGGGGCGAATGTCGCGCTGGTGAACGGGAAAATCAGCGTGCGCTTTATGGAGCCGATGGCGGAGGTGAACTACATCGACCAGTTGCGAATGATCGCTGTTGATCATCCGGAAGATGTGGAGGTGAATCCTGACGAGCGATTCCTAGATGATCCGCCATTTGCTTCCGGCCGCGTGGTGGCGAGCGCGGGCGCGCGTTTGCCGGTGGGTGCGTGGGACGGGGAAGGGCGCGATGTGCTCGAGCGACTGGCCCGCCGCGATCATGTGTTTGCCAGCGGATTTACGGCGCTGCCCTACGACGGATTCGCAAACTTACATGCGCTCACGCTTGATTTGGGCGCGATCAAGCCGAGCGCGCCGTTGCGCCTCTTGATGACCGGCTACGTAAACTACTTCAGCGCGACTTCGCTCTATGCGGCGTGGCAGGCGGGGTTGAAGGAGATTCCACCATACGTCGAAGCGGAGCTTGCCGATGGCACATGGCGGCGAATTCCGGGCGATGCGGGATTCCCTGCCGGGCTGGAGCGGACGATCGTAGTGGACCTGACGGGCAAAATTCCGGCCGGGACGCGGCGCATTCGGCTAATGACGAACCTGCAGATCTTCTGGGACCAGGTGCTGATTGACCAGAGCACGGACGCTGATGCGCGAACAACGGAGGTTCCGCTTGCCACTGCAACGCTGCACTTCCGCGGATATCCGAAGCAGATTGAAGGCGCGAGTCCGGGCGACCTGGACTACAACTACAATCTTGTGAGCCTGACGGGACCCTTTCAGCGCGAGCGCGGCAACTATACGCGCTTTGACGACGTGACCCCTCTGGTCGAGAGCGTCGATGATCGTTTCGTCGTCTTCGGCAGCGGCGAAGAGATTGCGGCGGAGTTCGACGCGGCGAAGCTGCCTGCACTGCCCGCGCATTGGAAACGCGACTACTTTTTCTATGCCAATGGATACGAGAAAGACATGGATTGGTGGGATGCGTCGCCATTCACCGTTGCACAAATGCCGTTCCATGGCATGAGCACGTATCCGTATCCGGCAAGCGAGAAGGTTCCCGCCGATGCTGATTCGCTTGACTACCAATTGAACTGGAACGACCGGTTCGACTCGGGCGATCCAGTGCGATCGTACCGGTTTAACTATCAACTCCTGCCATCGACGCCGGAGGAGGATCGGGTGCCGCAGGCGCCACCCGGAACGCAGCCATGAAAGATCTGGTGTTGGTCTCGGCGGCGAAACAGATTGAGCTGGTGCGCACGCGGCAGATCTCCGTGGCGGAGCTAGGCGAGGCCCACATCCGGCAGATCGAGCGGCTGAACCCGGAACTCAACGCATTCGCCGATTTCGACGCGGAACGCGTGCGCGCACAGGCACGGCAGCTCGACGCGCTGCCCGAACCGCGCGGGACGTTGCATGGCTTGCCGGTCACCGTCAAATCTTCGATTGCAACCGCGGGATACCGCTGCGAAATCGGGAGCGTGCTGCACAAGGGTGAGGTTCCGGCTGAAGATGCCGTCGTGGTGGCGCGGCTTCGGGCAGCGGGTGCGTTGATCCTGGGCACGACCAACTGCCCGGAGTTTCTGATGGCCTACGAGACCGCGAACCTGCTCCATGGGCGAACGCGAAACCCGTGGGATCTCGACCGCTCTCCCGGCGGATCAAGCGGGGGCGAATCGGCGGCCATTGCGGCGGGAATGTCTGCCGCAGGGTTGGGCAGTGATAGCGGAGGGTCGGTGCGAGTGCCCGCGCACTTTACGGGAATCTGCACGCTGAAACCCACTCCGGGACGGATTCCGGGACGAGGCCATTTGCCGCCATGCGTCGGGCCGTTCTCGATTCTGGGCGCAATCGGGCCGATGGCGCGCACGATGGGCGATGTCGCGCTGCTGTTCCGCGCGTTGAGCGGTCAGGATCCACTCGATCCGGTGAGTCCACCGCTTACGCTGAAAGACCCGATTCCGGGTGAACTACGCGCGAAGGCGATTGGGTACTTCGAGGATGATGGCCTGGTTCCGGTGACGCGGGAGACGCGCGCCGCGGTGAACGATGCTGCGCGAGCGCTGCGCGACTTGGGCTTTCGCGTGGAGCCCTTTCGGCCGCGCACGCTGGAGCAGTTGCGCAAACTGTGGTGGAGGTTCTTTGTGCAGTGCGGGGCCATGTTTTACGAGCCGGAGATTCGCGGCAAGCGCGAGCGGCTCAGCCCCATCTTCAAAGAGTTCCTTTCGATCGCAGAGGCCACGGGACCAATCAGTGCGACGGAATTGCTCAACGCGTGGGCGGAGTTGGACCTGCTGCGGGCAAAGACTCTGGCCGAGATGTGCGAATTTCCGGTTTTGCTCTGTCCGGTAGCAAGCATTCCGGCATTCCGGCACCATGAACGCGCGTGGATGATCGACGGGACGTCTGTCAGTTACCTTGACGCCATGCGGTCCACGCAGTGGTTCAACGCGCTCGCTTGCCCGGCGGCGGTGGTTCCCGTGGGCCGTTCCCCCGAGGGATTGCCGATTGGTGTGCAAATCGTCGCGCGGCCTTTCGAGGATGAGATTGTGCTTGGCATCGCAGCTCAAGTGGATGCGGCTTTTGGCTACCGTTCGCCGCCGATGGCGCGGGTGTGATTGGCGCCAAGCCGCCATCATCCATCAAAAAATAGACTTTTCCGTGGTCCTTGAATCCGGTCGCAGGCACTAAATTCGGCCACAGGCGCTCCCGGCGTGCCTACGGCGGTTCCAAGGTATTTATACCCATTTACGGGTATCGTTACGGTCGCTGCTCCCTGGTGGTCCCACCCCAACGACCCCGGCTCTTCGAGCCGCCCGTCGTTTCACCCAAGAAGCAAAAGCCCGCTTCTTGGGGCTTGGTCGTTGGGGACCCCGGGGTGGTCGCATCGACTTAAGTAGTGTAGGAGTCTCGGGGCAAAGTGACCCTGGAACCGCAGTGGGCGTATCCACCTTTCGATTGAGGCGTTTCCCGAACGGTCGCGGTACACTGACGCTTCCCCAAGAATGGAGGCCAGTTGGAGCGCGCAGGGTGCGCGAAAGCTGGCAAGAACGGTTTGCCGAGACCCCCGATGTCCTGCTAGGCGCGCGACGCCAGCGGACGAGTGTGCCGGTGCTCGATTTTGCCGTCGGCGGCGACGAGTTCGTCACCATGGCGGGGCCGTGCTCGGTGGAAACCGAGTCGCAGCTCATGGCCACGGCCGATCATGTGCGCCGCACGGGCGCGCGTGTTCTGCGCGGAGGCGCCTTCAAGCCGCGCAGTTCTCCCTATGCATTTCAAGGGCTGGGCCTGGAAGGCCTGAAACTGCTCGCGGCGGCGCGCGAAGAGACCGGGCTTGCCGTCGTGACTGAGGTGATGTCGGAGGGCGACGTTCCGCTGGTCGCCGAGTATGCCGACATTCTGCAGATCGGCTCGCGCAGCATGGAGAACTACACGCTGCTGGAGGCGGCAGCGCGATCGGGCAAGCCGATCCTCCTGAAGCGCGGCATGGTGGCCACCATCGCCGATCTGCTGCGCTCGGCGCAGTTGATCCTCGACAACGGCAACCCCAACGTCATCCTATGCGAACGCGGCATCCGCACGTTTGAGACGGCGATGCGCAACACCTTCGATGCTGCGGGCATTGCGCTGCTCAAGCAGATTACGCACTTGCCGGTGATCGCCGATCCCAGCCACGCTGCCGGATATCGCGACCTGGTTCCAGGGCTGGCGCGGATCGCCGTCGCCGCCGGCGCGGATGGCCTGCTGGTCGAGGTGCATCCCCGTCCCGACGAGGCATGGAGCGACGGCGAACAGTCGCTGGACTTTGCGGAATTTGATGCGATGATGGCCGCGCTCGAGCCATGGATTGCCGTGCGCGGAATGGCGCTGCACGAAGAGATGCTGGGACAGCGCGAACTCGCCGGCCTCCGTCCCGCGGAGGCCGTGGGATGAGGTTGCCGTTCGCAGCGCTGATGGCTGCCGTGCCGGTTGCAATGATGCTTTCTCCCGTTTGCGGGCTCGCGCCTCTTGCTGAATCGAACACTCTTCCGGATTTCATTGTGACCGCCGCACCTGCTTACAGACCGCTGGCGGAATTGCGCGGGCAGGAACGATTCCCCGAGGGCGCGCAACTGCTGCTTGTTCATGCCGGCAAGGCAGAGCCGCTGGTGACCGGCTTTGCGGCTTCAGCGGACGCGAATGTATCTTTCGATGCGCAAACCGTACTGTTTGCCGGCAAGCGGTCCGTTGGCGATCCCTGGCAGATTTGGGAGCTGACGCTCAAGGATCGCTCGGTGCGCAAGGTGATGGCCACGGCGACCGACGCAGAGCGTCCTCTCTATCTGCCGGGCGGCCGAATGGTGTGGGCGCAACGCACCGCGGCGGGATTTCAATTGCAGTCCGCGGACGACGGTCATCCGATGGCGTACACGCCTTGGAATCCGACGGCAGGGCCGGGAGTGTTGCCGCTCACGTACATGGGGACCAGCGCGTTCCCCGCAGACGTGCTGCGGGATGGGAGGATTCTGTTTGAAGCCGGCTTTCCGCTGGGTCAGGGCTCGACACCGGAGTTGTATCTGGTATACGCCGACGGGTCGGGCATTGAGTCTGTGCGCTGCGATCACGGGCGGGCGCGCTGGGGTGGAACGCAACTGGCTTCGGGCGACGTTGTCTTTACGCATGGAACATCATTGGCGCGCTTCACTTCGCCGCTGGCGCACGAGGAGCCGATTGAATCGCCGCAAGAGCACATACGCAGGCGCGATTGCCGAAACCGCTTCCAGAGCGTGGCTGGTGAGTACGCGAGACGGCAGCAGACACACGATACGCAATCACAATCTGGATGCCGGGCTCGGCGACGATGCACACTGTACTGGCCATGGAGCGGAGAGGATCTCGTCGAGCCGGTGCTGGTCGCGCCGCGCAACAGGCCCAATCGGCATCCTTCCGGCCTGCACCCATGGAACTACGCGAACCTGCTGGCGTTGGATGCGCGTGTCAGCCGCGACGGCGCATTGAAAGGGACGCCCGTGTTGGTGCGCCTGGAGACTCAGGACGCCGCGGGCCGTGCCATGACGATGGGCACGGCGCCGGTTGAGGGGGACGGATCGTTTTTCGTGAAGGTTCCGGCCGACAGACCCATCCGGTTTGCGCTGCTCGACTTCAAGGGCGCGGTTCTGCAGCAGGAGCACGGGTGGTTCTGGGCTCGCGGCGGCGAGCAGCGCATTTGCGTAGGCTGCCACGCTGGACCGGAGCGCGCCTCGGAAAATCGCGTGCCGTCTGTGCTGATGCGGACCACCGACACCTGTGGATTTGACCGGCGTAAAGGTCGTTGCGGGAGCGCAGACCGGAGTGCCGGGAGGCAAATGACATGAAGTTTGCTGTTCTTGCCGTGACTTTTCGGCGCGGTCTCAGTGACGGGGCCGGCTCTTGCCGCGCAAACGGCGCCAGCCGCGCCACAAGCGCCCACACAAGCGGTGGCTGCCGGTGCGCAGACGCCGAGCCAGTCCGTCATTCGCTTTGAAGACGCCACGGATAAGTCGGGCATCCACTTCACGCACAGCTTTGGGTCGGCCAAGCTGGGATCGCTGCTTGAAGGCACAGGCGGCGGTTGCATCTGGTTCGACTACAACAACTCGGGCCGTCCATCTCTCTACGTGGTGAGCGGCCGGCCGCTCGACGACTCGATGCATCCCTATCCGCTGAAGGACAAGCCGAACCCGCCTCCGCACAATCATCTCTACCGCAACGACGGCAACGGGCACTTTACCGATGTGACTGAGCAATCCGGCCTGGACCCGGATATGTATTCGATCGCAGTGACGGCAGCCGACTACGACAATGACGGTTATGAAGACCTGCTGGTGACGGGCTATGGAAAGGTCGTCCTCTATCACAACGACGGCAACGGCCACTTTACCGACGTGACCGAGAAGGCCGGCATCAAGGTCGATGGCTGGGCGATCAGTTCCACGTGGCTCGATTACGACAAGGACGGCTGCGTCGATCTGTTCGTCGGCCGCTATGTCAAGTTCGATCCCAAATACCGCGCATTACTATGCAGCGGATAACTATCCCGGGCCGCTCGACTACGCAGGCGAAACCAACAAGCTGTTCCATAACAACTGCGACGGAACATTCACCGATGTGACGAACCAAGTCGGGCATCGGCGCTTACGTCGGCCGCACCATGGGCGTCGACGGCTGCGGACTTCGATAACGATGGATGGGACGACATCTACGTGTCCAACGACCGCACGGAGAACTTTCTCTTCCACAACAAGCACGACGGGACATTTGAAGAGATCGCCAACGAAACCGGAACGGCCTTTGGACAGAACGGCGAGGCGACTTCGTCGATGGGGCCGGTGTTCGCCGACTTCGGAGACCGAGGCGTGCTGGACTTGTGGGTCTCCGATGGGAACTTCAACCGCTTCCTGCGGAATGTCGGGACCCCGGAGGGCTGGGCCGGCCGGCGCGCAATTGAATACTGCCAAGGCCGGCTTTGAAGACGAGGGCGCGACCAACGGCATCTCGCAGACCGACGCGCAGTACGTGAGCTGGGGCTCGGGCGTCTACGACTTCGACAACGACGGCCAGCTCGACATTCTCGTCTTCCACGGCGGGCTGATTCATCTGATCCCGCAGGAGCACACGCTGTTTCGCGGACTGGGCAACGGCCAGTTCCAGGATGTTTCGCGCGAGGCCGGTCCCGTGACTGAGCGAGCGCACCGTGGCGCGCGGCGCCTGCTTCGCCGACTACATGAACGATGGCAAGGTCGATGCCTACGTGGTGAATCTCGGCGCCAAAGGCAAGCTCTTTCACAATGTTTCCACCAATACAGGCCACTGGATTGAGGTCAAGCTTGTCGGCGCCATGCGCCCCGGCGATCGAAATCTCGCTCCCGGTTCCGGGGCAAAGAGCAATCGCGATGGAATTGGCGCGCGAGTCGAGGTTCTGGCAGGTGACAGGCGTTGGACGGCCGAGCGCGTGGCTGCATCAGGTTATCTTTCGCAGAATGACGGACGGCTGCACTTTGGACTTGGCGCGGCAACGAGCATCGACAAGTTGATCGTTCACTGGCCCAGCGGGCGCGAGCAGACGCTCGAGAATGTCAGCGTGGACCGCGTGCTGACCGTCCAAGAGCCGAAATAAAGAAGTGAAGGGAAGCGATGCGACGGGCGGGAGCGGATATGAGAGCGCGGAGCTGGAGCAGAGCAAGACGTGGAGTGGCGGCGGCGCTCACCGCTGGCGCCACGATCCTGCTCTGCTTTGCGCTGCGTCCGGGATGGGAGAGCTCTGCATATGCCGGCACCGAGCCGGCGGCGGCAGAATCTGCCGCCGAGCAGCTTGACTACGCATCGCCGCTTGAGATTCTGCTTTCGCCGGACGGTACGCGGCTCTACGTGCTCTGCCAGCAGAGCGAGGAAGTGCGTGTGCTCGATGCGGCGACCTACGCAGTGATAGGAACCATCGCCGTGGGCCGCGTTCCGCGCGGCATGGCGCTCTCGCGCACGGGCGACCGGCTCTTTGTCACCAACTCCTGGGACGACACGCTTTCGGTGATCGATACGCGCACGTTGGTCGTCGCCGCGACCTGGAACGTGGGCGCGGAGCCATCCGGCGTGGTCGAAGACCCCGCGGAGCAAGTACATCTTTGTTGCCAACCGCATCTCCAGCGATGTCGCCGTGCTCGATGCGCAGACGGGCGAAGAAGAGAAGCGCCTGCTAGCCGGGCGCGGCGCAAGTTATCTCACGCTTTCGCCCGATGGCAGGCGGATTTACGCAACGCATATTTATCCCAATCCTACGGTCCAGCGGACGGGTCTCGAAAATCGCACGCCGCCCGAGTCGGAGATCACGGTGATCGATGCGCAGAGCGCGGAGGTGGTCGATCGGATTCCGCTGCAATCGCATTGCCGGCGTCTTTCACCTGGCGTTCTCCGCCGACGGCCGGCTTGGCGTGGTGGCCGAGTATCATCCCAAGAACCTTGTACCGCTGGCGCATCTGGAACACGGCGGAGCGTTCGCCTACACGCTCACGCTGTTTGGCGCCGATGTGGGCAAGCCGGTAGAGATTCCGCTCGACGAACTGGAGCGCTACGCATCGCAGCCGTTTGGAGTGGCCATTGCGCCGGACAAATCGCGGCTCTACGTGACTGCCGGTGGATCGGAGATGCGTGGTCGCGATCGATGTTCCGCGGCTGTATGCATTTCATCCACTCGCGGCCGCGGCCCGCGTCCGGATCGTTCGCGCAGGACCTCTCAGCCAGCGGCAACTACGTTATTGCTCGCATCCCGGTGGGCCATAATCCGCGCGGGCTTGCGCTCAGCCGCGACGGCCGCAGGCTGTTTGTGGCCAACCGCCTCGACGACACCATCAGCGTGATCGACACGCACAGACGATCCGTGTCGTCACAACCATCGCGCTGGCGGGGCCAAAGACCGTCAGCGCGCTGCGCCGCGGCGAGCAGACATTCTATTCGGCCCGCTACTCGTTCCAGGGGCAGATCAGTTGCTCCAGTTGCCACATCGACTCCACCTTCGACGGGACTGAACTGGGATCTGGAACCCGATGGCTTCGGCCGCGACATCGTCGACAACCGGCTGCTCGAAGACCTGAAGGAACAGAGCCGTACAAATGGAACGGCGGAAATCCAAACCTTCCCACCGAGTGCGGACCGCGCACGGAAAAGTACTTCTGGCGCTCGGAGAACTTACGACGACCTGACGCTGACCGACCTGGTCTTCTATATTCGCAGCCTTCCCGCCAAGCCCAACCGCTGGCGGTTGCCTGGCGACGAACTCACGCCGGCGCAGGAACGCGGCAAGGCGATATTCGAGCGGGCAGTCGACAGATTCGGCAATCCGATTCCGCTGAAACAACCGTTGCTCCTACTGCCATAGCGGCAAGAAGGGGACGAACCAGAAATCATTCGACGTGGGAACGCGCAAGCCGACCGATAACTCGGGCCTGCTGGATACGCCGCAGTTGACCAACGTCGCGCTGACCGCGCCTTACCTGCATGACGGCTCGGCGGGCACGCTCGAAGAGATCTGGACGATTTACAACCCCGAGGACAAGCACGGCCGCACCAACGACCTGACCAAGGATGAGCTTAACGACCTGATCGAATATCTGAGGACGCGATGATGAAGTTTGGCGATACCAAGTGGATTGCAATTGCGTTGGCGGTGGCCGCGGTTGCGGCGACCGCGACGCAGCGGGGACCGGCGCAGGCGGCAGCGCGCCAGCCTCACGGAGCGTCAGAGGCCACCACTGCTCCGCAGATGCCGCGCTTCCGCTTTGAAAACTTCACCATGGCAAATGGGCTGCCCGACAATCACGTGTACGCCGTGCTGGTGGATGGCGACCGGATTTGGGCGGGCACGGACAATGGCCTGGGCGTTTACGACAACGGCAAATGGAGAACCTACACCACGAAAGACGGCTTGGCGCACCGCGCCGTCCTGTCGCTGGCTCTCGACAAGCGGACCGGCGACGTGTGGGCGGGCACCATGGGCGGGCTGAGCCGCATCTCCGGCGGGCGCATCGTGAGCTACACGCAATTGAACTCGGGCCTGAGCAACGACGTGGTCTACGGCGTTTCCGTCGAGGGCGAGAACGTGTGGGTCGCTACGGCGGCCGGCGCTGGCCGACTTAATCTGCACACAGGCGAGTGGTCGCTTTACAACGAGCGCAACACGCCCATGATCGAGATCTGGGCTTACGGCGTTTCCGCGGCTCCGGATAAGGTGTACTTCGCCATCTGGGGCAGAGGTCTTCTCGAGTATGACCAGAAAACGGGAATCTGGGACAAATACGAGGACCCCGATGGTGAAACTGAACTGGTGCTCTTCAAGGATCAGGGCCTGATCCACCAGATCGTCTCGTCAGTGAGTTATGTGGACAAGATTGTGTGGGCAGCGACGTACTTCGGCGACAGCCGGTACGACGGCCGCTACTGGCACAACTTCCTAACGAAAGACAGCGGGCTGCCCTCGAACTTCACCAACTACGTGAAGGGCGTGGATGCGAAAGCTGCCTGGTTCTGCACCGACAAAGGACTGGCCTACTACGACGGCGCCAACTGGGCAGTCTACACGCGCTCGCTTACGACTCACAAACCGGAGATGACCGTGCGCGACGCGAAGGGAAACGTCACGGAGATTCCCGTGACCACCGGGCCGGCACACAACTACATGCTCGGCATCGACTTTCAAGGCAGCGACATCTGGGTCGCCACCGCCGAAGGATTGAGTCACGGAATTCGTCAACATTGAACTTTTCAACTTACGTAAGGAGGCGTCATGATGAGCACATTTGCTGAGATACTTCAAACCATTGCGCGTGCACCGGTAAAGAAACGCGCCATCACCAATCCTGAAGTGCTGAATGAAGCCTTCGCCTACGCCAAGCCGAGCTCGTTCTCGCGCGGCATGAGGATCGATCTGAATGGGCTGACGATTCTGCTCATCTCCGGCACGGCGTCGATCGACGAGAACGGCAAGAGCGTGCACATCGGCGATTTTCGCGCGCAGATGCGGCGCACGTTGGCCAACATCACGGGCTTACTGGCCATCGAGGGTTGTACCTGGCACGACGTGGTGCGCACAACGTGCTACCTGCGCGACATCGAGCGCGACTACGAGGCGTTTAACGAAGAGCGCACCGCGTTCTACAAGGAACAGGGACTCGATCCCCTGCCGGCGTCGACCGGCATCCAGGCGATCCTCTGCCGGCCGGAACTGCTCATCGAGATCGAGGCTATCGCCATGTTCCGCACGGAAAGAGCCAGCGGCAAGGAGTAGTCGTGATGTGCAAAAGAGTGCTGTCGATTGCGGTCTGTGTGCTGGCAGTTGGCGCCGCAGCGCCTCTCGGGGCGCAGAATGCCGGCGCATGCGAATGCGGCAAGCATCCGCCGGGACCGCCGCAAGACCGGATCGTCTCGCCGTACGCCGATCAGCCGCAAGACTTGAGGCCGTATGCAAGGTTTGAAAAGCCCTACTACGAGTACTACCTCGAACCGAACATTTACACCGGCGCCGGCCGCGACATCCCCGATCCCAAGAACATCAGCGAGGTGAGAATCGGATTTATCGGTCCCATCGATCCCGGTCCGGAACAAGTGGACGGTCTGCGCATGCTGCACGGGGCGCAGTTAGCGGTGGAAGAAGCCAACGCACGCGGCGGCTACGGAGGCAAGCCTTTTCGCCTCATGCTGCATAACGATTACGACAACTGGCAGGCCAATGCCGTCTACGGTTACGACCGTCCTACCGATCCCACCATTTGGGGCTCGGCGTCGAATGAAGCCGTAAAAATGATTTACGACGACAAAGACTGGGCCATCTTCGGGTCAATCAATTCAGAAAGCACACATATCATGTTGCGCGTTGTTCTCAAGGGCGAGATTACCATTGTCAACTGCGCATCGACTGATCCCACCATTCCCGAAACCTCTGTTCCGTGGTACTTTACCGATCTGCAGGACGACCGCGTACAGGCCTTTACCCTGGCCCGCCACATCTACACTGAGCTCGGGCTCAAACGGATTGCTCTGCTCAGGGTGAACAACCGCTACGGCCGGATGGGCGTTCCACAGTTCCGGAACGCATCAACTCGCCTAGGACACCCGGTCGTGATCGAGCAGAAATTCCTGCCCGGCGACACGGATTTTTCGCGTGAATTGCAGATCATTCGCGCTTCGCGCGTTGATGGGATCGTGCTCTGGGCGGATGAAACCGAGACAGCGAACATCCTGAAGCAGATGCAAACACTGGGCATGAAGCAGCGCGTCTTCGGCTCCTACCGCACGCTGGGGCCCGATCTGCTGGCTCAAGCCGGATCCGCGGCTGAAGGATTCGAGGCCGTTTTCCCCTACGACCCGACACGCAATGATCCCCGCTGGCTCGAATTCAACCGCCGCTTCGAGGCCCGCTTTCACGAGCCACCCGAGCAGTTTGCTTCGCTGGCTTATGACGCCATGAATGCGCTGCTTGAGTCCATCTGCAAGGCCGGACTGAATCGCGCCCGCATTCACGATGCGCTCGCGGACATCGAACAATACGACGGCGTAACCGGGCACATGATCTTCGATCCCAACCAGAAGAATGTAGCGCCGATGTTCATGGGTACCGTGCACAACGGCGCGATTACATACCGGCTCGCGACGATGGACAAGCAGCCTGTGGCGCAAGGCTCAGGTGGCGCGCAGGCACCGTCTGCGACGAGCCAGGCACCCTATGCGCGCGTAGGCGAGGATGGAGTGAGTTACGCTGGGCCGCGAACTTTGAATTTGCCGCCGGGCCCGATGCGCGTGGTTCTCTTCGGACCCAAAGCGGGGGAGATTGCGAAGTCACCGGAGGTTCTGGCAGCGTTGCGCGCTGGAGTGCCGGGCCACCGGCAATGGATGGTGCTGCCGGTGGAGAGCGAGCAGAACTGGGGCGCAGCTTCAACTCAATTGGTCCATGCCCTGATGGACGAGCACGCTCTCGCCATCGTGGCGCTCGATCGCAATAGCGCCCACTTGTCGGTACAACTGGCTCTCAAGACCCTCGTTCCGGTGGTCGCATTGAGCGATGACAAATCGCTCACCTCCGCCAACATTCCGTGGATCTTCCGCCTTCCCTCCGAAACCGCTCCGGCAGAAGCGCTGCGCATCCTTGAACAAGCGGCGTTGCGGAGCGGCGCGAGCCCGCTGCGGCTGAGAGATGTGCTCGCGTCGGGCCATGCGCTCCTGGGGTTCGCCTTTCAGCCGACCGGCGAACCGCGCGCGCAATAGCGGCTGGACCTTGCTGCGACGCGCTTAGGCAAGCCGCCCTAAACACGCACTCCCGCGGCCACACTGCTTCTCGTCCCGCGCCCGCGCAGCGCTTCGCCCACAGCTCTAATTCTGTCCCGCAGCCAGCACGTGCACATCGGCGTAAAAGCCTTTGATCGCATCGGAACCCGCCGCGGTGGAAGAAATCATCATCCAGCGCCAGCCCGTCTCTCTCGCGAGCGCCTCGGACGGCGGCACACCCGCTCCGATCCGGACGCCATACGGCTTGCCGCCCGCAAACTGATCCGCCAGACGATCGAGCGGGAACTGTTGCCCGCCCAGCGAACTGGCATCGAGCATGATCGCATCGATGTGCAAAGGCCCCGGGAAAAACTCCTCGAACCCGTTGTTGTCTCCGGGGATGAAGCTGGGAGGCGCGGCCTCCCAAACCCAGGCAAGGTTGTGCAATCCATCGTGCATGGTCAGGCGGTCATAAAGTCTCAGATACAACTCGCGCGAGCCCTCCAGGCCGGGACGGCCCGCCCACCAGCTGACGCTGCTCTTTTGAGCGCCGTTAAACGGCGGCAATCCGCTCGGAGCAGCAACAGCGTTGGAAGCCGGATAAGGACTCCACAGCACGGCAAGATGAGCGTCGGCCAGCGGTCGCAGCAGCGCGGCTGCCTGGTCGGCCTGCGCAGCCCAGCGCTGGTAGAGATCCGTTTCCGGCTCCAGCAGCTCCTGCCATTCGAAGTCCGTAAGCACGCCCGTCGGCGCATTGTCGGTCGGCCTCGGGGGCGACCAGCGTACCAGGGCCAGCTCGTCCTGTTCCTCGGCCTTGCGCACTTCGGCCAGCAGAGTCATCGCATCGGTTGCAGCGGTGACGTCGAGCTCCACAATGGCCGGCAGCTTGCCGGTTGCAGCCAGCACCGTCTCGGTCTCGGCAAGCGTCGCGCCGCCATTCTCCGCAATACTCCGGCCTGCCAGAACTCCTTTGCCCTTGGCATCCGCCAGCTTCGCCAGCAGGGTGCGCACCTCGGCGCCGGCTGCGGGGTCTCCGGGCGCCGGCAGCGCCGCAGGTGCCGGAAATGGCTTCGAAAGCCGCGCATCGCCGCGATTGACGATGATGGGTGCGTGAAACATGGTCTGCAATTCATCCAGCGTGTTCACCCCTTCGGCCATTCCGCTCCACACCATGAAGTATGTCCAGCGCGGCTCCTGCGCCAGCGTCTCCAAGCTGGGCATCGCTCCCACTTCGGCCAGCGCAATCGGCTTATGCAGCGGGTCGGCCAGAGCAACCGTGCTGTTATAGAAATCCGCGCGGATCGGCTCGTAAACATCCATGGTCAGCACGTCCGCGTAAGCCGCGCCGGGAAAGTAATCGTCGACAGGTCCGGCATTGGCGCCGTTTGGGCTGTTCACGTTCCACACCCATATCAGGTTGTGCAGGTGATCCGCGTGCACATAGCGGTCGAAGAGTTGCCGGTAAAGCGCGGCTGATCCGTCGGGACCGGGCCGCCCGCCCCACCAGAACCAGTTCCCGTTCATCTCGTGGTAAGGCCGGAAAAGCACCGGAACGCCCGCGTCCTGCAGCTCCATCAAGTACCCCGCGATCCGGTCCACCTGCCTACACCAGCGGTTGTAAAGGTCTGTTCCGGGCGTAAGCAACTGATGCCACTCCCAGTCGGTCAGATGTCCCTGCACGCTGTCGCGAAAGGTCACCGGCTCATCGTCGGTGGGCCGCACGGCGTGCCACGTCAGCGCAACTACGGCGCCGCTACGGTACTGGCGGATGGCCTCGGCGATCATCGAAGGGCGCGCTAGCGTCGAGTCCTTATCGTCTCCGCCCGCAAAACCGAAATCCTGCCCAAAGAGCCCTGGAAACTCGCCGGTCAAATCGTAGACGCGGTCCGAATAGCGCGAAATCGTGTTCGGGTAGTTGTGTTGCCCGCCGATGGTGGCGTGACCGGAGATCGTGTCGAGATCGCCAAGGAGTGCCCGCGCGGCCGGAGTCGCGTCGGGATCGGCGGGCTGCGCGTCGGGTGCCTGCGCCAGCGCGGTCCAGGTCGTGCCCATGCAGAGCAGCGTGGCGAGGACCAGCCGCCAGGCACTCATTCGACCCCGCGTGCCGCCATGGAGCGCCATTGAATGTTGTCGTTCGGATTTGCCTGATGCCATGGTCTTCCCTCCTGGGCCGGAGATGCCGGATCTGGCGCGCGACATTGTTGATGCTCGCCAGTTTTACGGCGGTTCCAGGGTAGCTAAACCCATTTTTGAGTCACTTCAAGGTCGCTGCTTCTTGATGGTCGCATCGACTTGAATGGAGCGGCTTCGCGGAACAGTAACCCTAGAACCGCTATAGCGGCCATGATACCGTTCTCAATCGACGCGATCATCATACGGCATCTTTCCGCGCGCGGGGCCGCAGCGCGCGGCCGGGACAACTCGCAGGCGGTTGGGGTGCTCTGACGCCGGGGGACGCGATTTCAGAGCCTGAAGAATTTGCAGGTGTGGCTTGCTGCACTTGAGGTGGATATTACGGTGGGAGAGCGGATCCACCCCTTGGGCCATTATAAGTGCGGGCAGTGATCTGGAGAGGCTTTGCGGACCGAGACTGGCTTTCACTACTTTAGGAGCTGGACGGACGAGCGAGGGGGGGTGCCTTGGGGCGGGCGCACTTGCGGATCTTGGCCGTTGTCGCGCTGGAGCCACTGTCCCAAGCGCCTAAAAGCGGGGAAGACGTCCGATTCCAAGTGGATGGTGTATTCGCCGTCCGGCAGATCCGTTGGGGCCGTCAAAACACTGCAACTGGAATATTTAGACGCAGGTGAAGCCGTTTCCCGCGTGCCAGGAGCTAATTGACGCGCGATCACATCACACTCAACTTCGCGGCCCATCCCTTTCAGGATCGCACGCAACAATACAACGGAGCTCATTTACATCTCTGTGCGCTGCCCGGTTACTTATCTGGTTATCTTATGGGTTACCTGAATCCATTACCTACATCTGAGATGCCATCGAGTGAGATGCCATCGAGCCCAGAAAATGATGCCCGGACTTCCAATCGATTCAATCTTTTTGCAAATTACAGATAAAAAGTAAGTTATCGCAGTGAAAGTCCCTAGATGAAATGCTGTGGGCGTGCAAGCCGCCGGGCAAGCCAACGCAATACAACTAATTCTCGACTGTTTGCATCTATTTTTACGCCTCGCAACACATGGGGACCGCTGATATCTTAGGGTGTTTCAAGCTCTCCCAGGGCCCGGGTGCAGCCGTCCTCCTAGCTTCCCCTACCAGGAGTACATACGTATGGAGACCACTGTTCCAAAACCCAACAACGGGAAAACTCTGTTGGAGCATTCCCCAATCCCTCCATTGCCCGCTTCCTCGGTCGCTGTTCTGGAGCCGCCGCCGGAGCAAGAGTGTTTGGCCGCGGTTCTTCAAAGCCTGGAAACGATGAAGAACGGCGACTTCAGCGTGCGCCTGCCGGTGACCTGGACGGGGCTGCCGGGAAAGATTGCCGACAACTTCAACGAGATCGTGATTGCCAATGAGCAGATGGCGTCCGAGCTGAGGCGCGTGGGCCAGGCGGTGGGCAAAGAGGGCAAGACACGGGAGCGGATCCGCGTGGAAACTCGGCGCGGAGCCTGGGACGAGATGGAAGTCTCGGTGAACACGCTGGTGGAGGACCTGCTGCGACCGACGACCGAAGTGACGCGCGCGATTGCCGCCGTGGCGCAGGGCAATTTGACGCAGACAGTGCGATTGGACGTGGACGGCCGGCCGCTGGAAGGTGAGTTTCTTCGCTCGGCAAACATTGTGAACACCATGATTCAGCAGTTGGGCGTGTTCACGGCGGAAGTGACGCGCGTAGCGCGCGAGGTGGGAACTGACGGCAAGCTCGGCGGCCAGGCGATGGTGCCGGGCGTGGCCGGAACGTGGAAGGATCTGACCGATTCGGTCAACTCCATGGCCAGCAACCTTACGGGCCAGGTGAGAAACATTGCCGAGGTGGCGACGGCCGTGGCCAGCGGCGACCTTTAGCCGCAAGATTACGGTGGACGTGAGAGGCGAAATTCTGCAGCTGAAGGAAGCCATCAACACAATGGTGGATCAATTGCGATCGTTCGCGTCAGAAGTGACGCGCGTGGCGCGCGAAGTGGGAACGGACGGCAAGCTGGGCGGACAGGCCGTGGTGCCGGGTGTGGCAGGAACGTGGAAAGATCTGACGGACTCAGTGAACTCGATGGCCTCGAATCTGACGGGCCAGGTGAGAAACATTGCTGAGGTTACGACGGCTGTGGCCCGCGGCGACTTGAGCCGCAAAATCACCGTCGACGTGAAGGGCGAAATTCTGGAGCTGAAAGACACCATCAACACCATGGTGGACCAGTTGAATGCTTTCGCTGGCGAAGTGACGCGCGTGGCGCGCGAAGTGGGTACGGAAGGCAAGCTTGGCGGGCAGGCCAACGTGCCCGGCGTGGCTGGAACTTGGAAGGATCTTACCGACAACGTGAACTTTATGGCCGGAAACCTGACCGGCCAGGTGAGAAATATTGCGGAAGTGGCGACGGCCATTGCGAACGGCGACTTGAGCCGCAAGATCACCGTGGACGTGCGCGGCGAAATCTTGCAGTTGAAAGAAACGCTGAACACGATGGTGGACCAGCTCAACAGGTTCGCCGGCGAAGTGACGCGCGTGGCGCGCGAAGTAGGTACGGAAGGGCGTCTCGGCGGGCAGGCCAACGTGCCCGGCGTGGCTGGAACGTGGAAGGATTTGACGGACTCGGTAAACTCGATGGCCGGCAACCTGACGGCGCAAGTGAGAAACATTGCCGAAGTGACAACGGCCGTGGCCAGAGGCGACTTGAGCCGCAAGATTACGGTCGACGTGAAGGGCGAGATTCTCGAACTGAAGAACACCATCAACACCATGGTGGACCAGCTGAATGCGTTCGCCGGCGAAGTGACGCGCGTGGCGCGCGAAGTTGGAACGGACGGAAAGCTAGGCGGACAGGCGCAGGTTTCGGGCGTTGCCGGTACGTGGAAGGATTTGACCGACAACGTGAACTTCATGGCCAGTAACCTGACGGGTCAGGTAAGAAATATTGCCGAAGTGGCGACGGCTGTGGCCCGCGGCGACTTGAGCCGCAAGATCACCGTGGACGTGAAGGGTGAAATCCTGGAACTTAAGGACACGCTGAACACGATGGTGGACCAGTTGAACGCGTTCGCCGCCGAAGTGACGCGCGTGGCCCGCGAAGTTGGAACCGACGGCAAGCTGGGCGGACAGGCGCTGGTGCCGGGCGTGGCTGGCACGTGGAAGGATTTGACCGACTCGGTAAACGCAATGGCCGGCAATCTTACGGCGCAGGTGAGAAACATTGCAGAAGTTTCGACGGCCATTGCGACGGGCGACCTTTCCAAGAAGATCACGGTGAACGTGAGCGGCGAGATCCTGCTGCTGAAGGAAACGATCAACACGATGGTGGACCAGTTGAACCGGTTCGCCGGCGAAGTGACGCGTGTGGCCCGCGAAGTGGGAACGGAAGGCAGACTGGGCGGACAGGCGAATGTGCCCAGCGTTGCTGGCACGTGGAAGGATTTGACGGACTCAGTGAACTCGATGGCCGGCAACCTGACGGGGCAGGTTCGAAACATTGCCGAAGTGACAACCGCCGTGGCGCGCGGCGACTTGTCGCGGAAGATCACGGTCGACGTAAAGGGCGAGATTCTCGAATTGAAGAACACCATTAATACGATGGTGGACCAGTTGAACGCGTTCGCTGGAGAAGTGACGCGCGTGGCTCGTGAAGTGGGAACCGACGGCAAGCTGGGCGGACAGGCACAGGTGCCGGGCGTAGCCGGTACCTGGAAGGACCTTACCGACTCTGTGAACTTCATGGCTGGCAACCTTACAGCGCAGGTGAGAAACATTGCCGAAGTGGCAACGGCTATTGCAAACGGCGATCTCTCACGCAAAATTACGGTGGACGTACGCGGCGAAATTCTGCAGCTCAAAGAGACCATGAACACCATGGTCGAGCAGCTTCGCTCCTTCGCTGCCGAAGTGACGCGCGTGGCCCGCGAGGTGGGAACCGACGGACGGTTGGGCGGACAGGCTAACGTGCCGGGCGTGGCAGGTACGTGGAAGGATCTCACTGACTCAGTCAACGCGATGGCCGGCAACCTTACGGGCCAGGTTAGAAACATTGCCGAAGTGACAACCGCCGTGGCGCGCGGTGACTTGAGCCGCAAGATCACCGTCGACGTGAAGGGCGAAATTCTGGAGCTCAAGGACACCATCAATACGATGGTGGACCAGTTGAATGCATTCGCCGCCGAAGTAACGCGCGTGGCCCGCGAAGTAGGTACAGAAGGCAAGCTGGGCGGCCAGGCGCTGGTGCCGGGCGTGGCCGGAACGTGGAAGGATTTGACGGACAACGTGAATGTGATGGCCGCCAACCTTACCGAACAGGTGCGCGGCATCGTTAAGGTGGTTACGGCAGTGGCCAACGGCGCGCTCACGCAAAAGCTGACTGTGAACGCCAAGGGCGAGGTGGCTGCGCTGGCCGAGACCATCAACAACATGACGGACACTCTGGCGACGTTTGCCGACCAGGTGACGACAGTGGCTCGTGAAGTGGGCGTCGAAGGCCGGCTCGGCGGACAGGCCAATGTGCCGGGCGCTGCCGGTACGTGGAAGGATTTGACCGGCAACGTGAACCTGCTTGCCGATAACCTTACCAACCAAGTGCGCGCCATTGCCGAAGTGGCAACGGCCGTGACCAAGGGCGACTTAACGCGGTCGATTCAGGTGGAAGCCCGCGGCGAAGTTGCCGAGCTCAAAGACAACCTCAACACCATGATCGACAACCTGCGCTTGACCACGGACCGCAACACCGAGCAGGACTGGCTGAAGACCAACCTGGCGCGGTTTACCGGTATGTTGCAAGGACAGCGCGAGCTGAGCACCGTGGGCAGGATGCTGCTTTCGGAGCTGGCGCCGTTGGTGAACGCGCAACAGGGCGTGATTTACCAGATGAGCAGCGATACCCCGACTTCAGGGCAGGGCACGCTGGTGCTGCTTTCCACCTTTGCCGATACGCCGGAAGGCTACGTGCAAGAGGTGCGAATCGGCGAAGGGCTGGTGGGACAGTGCGCGGCAGAAAAGCGCCGCATGTTGATCACCGAGCTGCCCAAGAAGACGTCCGCCATCCGCTCCGGGCTATTCAAAGCTCCGCCTAAGAACGTCATCGTTTTGCCGGTTCTCTTTGAGGATCGGGTGAAGGCGGTGATTGAATTGGCCAGCCTGGGCGTGTTTACGGCTTCGCACCTGGCTTTCCTCGAGCAGCTCGACGGCGTCGATCGGCATCGTGCTCAACTCGATTGAAGCGACCATGCAAACCGAAGGGTTGCTGAAGCAATCGCAGCAGTTGGCCACAGAGTTGCAGACGCAACAGAAGGAACTGCAGCAGACCAATGAACAGCTTGCGCAAAAGGCCCAGCAGCTTGCCGAACAGAACTACGAAGTGGAACGCAAGAACCAGGAGATCGAGCAGGCGCGGCGCGCGTTGGAAGAAAAGGCCCGCGAGCTGGCGTTGACTTCGAAGTACAAGTCGGAGTTCCTGGCCAACATGTCGCACGAACTACGCACGCCGCTCAACAGCATTCTGGTGCTGGGCCAGCAGCTTGCGGAAAACCCAGATGGCAGCCTGACGCCGAAGCAAGTGGAATTTGCGCGCACCATTCACGGCGCCGGCACCGACCTGCTCAACCTGATCAGCGACATTCTCGATCTTTCGAAGATCGAATCCGGAACGGTATCGGTGGAGGCGGAAGAGGTCTTCTTCGGGGCAGTCCTTGAGGCTGTAGCCCGGCCATTCCGGCACGAGGCCGAGAATCGCAGGCTGCTCTTCGACGTCGTTGCCGACCCGAACATGGGCCGCAGCCTGGTCACCGACTCCAAGCGCCTGCAGCAGGTGCTCAAGAACCTGCTCTCGAACGCCTTCAAGTTCACCGACCAAGGCAGCGTGCGATTGACGGTTTCAAGTGTGGACGAGGGATGGAGCCACGATCATCCCATCCTCAACGGCGCCGGATCCGTGATCGCCTTCCAGGTCTCCGATACCGGTATCGGAATCCCGGCGGAAAAGCAGCGCATTATCTTCGAGGCATTCCAACAGGCCGATGCGGGCACCAGCCGCAAGTTCGGCGGAACCGGGCTCGGCCTCGCCATCAGCCGCGAGCTGGCTAATCTGCTGGGGGGCGAAATCCAGCTTAAGAGCGCGCCCGGCCAGGGCAGCACGTTTACCCTCTACCTGCCCCAGACCTACGTTGGTCCGGCTGCTCCCAACATGCCAAAGAACGAGAAGGCCGGCGTTGCTGCCGCGATGCCGGCGTTCCTCACCAAGGTGGCGGTGGCCGAGCAGGAAGCTCGGATTGAAGACGATCGCCACACCCTGGAGCCGGGAGAAGCAGTGCTGCTGATTGTGGAGGACGATCCGCACTACGCCCGCATCCTATACGATCTGTCGCGGGACAAGGGATTCAAGGTGCTGATCGCCAGCACCGGAACGGAGGCGCTGACGCTGGCGCACGAGTACCACCCGGCAGCCATCTCGCTCGACGTATTCCTGCCCGACATGCTGGGCTGGACGGTGCTGAATCATCTCAAGCAGGATCCGGCGACGCGTCATATTCCGGTGCAGATGCTCACGCTCGATGAGGACCGGCATCATGGACTGTCGCGCGGCGCCTTCGCATTCGTCACCAAGCCCTCTTCACCTCAGGATCTGGATGCGGCGCTCACTCGCATCTGGGATTACTCGCAACCGCGACGCAAGAGATTGCTGCTGGTTGAGGACAATCCTGCTGAACAGTTCACGACATGCGAGCTGCTCGGTCACGATGACATCGACATCGATGTGGTTGAGTCTGGCGAGTCCGCGCTCAAGGCGCTGTCGGAAGGAAACTACGACTGCGTTGTGCTCGACCTGCGGCTGCCGGATATGACCGGATTCGAGGTTCTGGCGCAGCTTCGCGACACTCCCAGCCTCAAGGATCTGCCTGTGGTTGTCTTTACAGGCAGGGAACTGACACCTGAAGAGGACGCGCAACTGCACACACTGGCTCGCAGCGTAGTCGTCAAGGATGTGGAATCGCCGGAGCGGCTGCTGGACGAAACGGCTCTGTTCCTGCATCGCGTGATTGCCGACCTTCCGCCCGAGAAGCAGCACATGCTCGACCGGCTGCACCGCTCAGACGATGCGTTGGCGGGGCGCAAAGTGCTGGTGGTTGACGATGACATCCGCAACATCTTCGCGGTGAGCAGCGTGCTCGAACGCCGCGGCATGACGGTGCTTTCGGCGGGCACCGGGCGCGAAGCAATTCAAATGATCGAATCCACCTCCGACCTGGCCATTGTGCTGATGGACATCATGATGCCGGAGATGGACGGTTACGAAACCATGCAGGTCATTCGGCAGAATTCGGCATTGCGGCGGCTGCCCATTATTGCGCTGACAGCCAAAGCGATGAAAGGCGACCGCGAGAGATGCCTCGAAGCCGGAGCATCAGAGTATCTGGCCAAGCCGGTAAACACGGAGCAGTTGCTTTCCGCGCTGCGCATGTGGCTGCACCGGTAGGGCGTGCAAAATGCGGAGGATCTCTCGGGCATCTGGGTCAAGGAGATGGAGCAATGACGGTTGACGAGAAAGTCAACATCCTGATGGTCGACGACCAACCCGCCAAGCTTCTGAGCTATGAGGTGATTCTCGGGGAGTTGGGAGAGAACCTGATCAAGGCGACTTCCGCAACCGAGGCCCTCAATGTTCTGCTCAAGAACGACGTCGCCGTGGTCCTGATGGATGTCAGCATGCCGGATGTTGACGGCTTTGAACTGGCAGACGTTATTCGGCAGCATCCCAGGTTTCAGGAAAACCGCGATTATCTTCATCTCGGGTGTTCATCTCACGGATTCTGACCGCATTCAGGGCTATCGCAGTGGCGCTGTAGATTACATATCTGTGCCCGTGGTACCGGAGGTCTTGCGTGCCAAGATCAGCATCTTTGTGGAATTGCACCGAAAGACGCGGATGCTGGAAGCGCTGAACCACGAACTTGAGTATCGCGTAGCCGAGCGTACAGAGGAACTAAGAAAGAGCGAGACGCAGTTTCGCATGCGCGCGGAGCTTTTGAATGTTGCTTCAGAAGCGATTATGGTTCGCGGCATGGACGGCACGCTCCAGTTCTGGAACCGGGGCGCGGAGATTCTATACGGATGGCGGCGCGACGAGGTGCTGGGCAAGGACATCCACAGCATACTGCAAACTGTCTTTCCGGTTTCAAAGGAAGAGATCGACCGCGCCCTGCGCGAGGAAAAGTGCTGGCAGGGAAACCTGATCCAGAGGACCAGGGACGGAACCGAGATTGTGGTGGCCTGCCGAAAGAGTATGAACCATAAGGGCGACGCGGTGCTCGAGGTTGGCCGCGACATCACGGCCCAACTGCGCGCGGAAGAGATGCTGCGCGAGACCGAGAAGCTGGCAGCCATGGGCCGTGTGGCTGGCATCATTGCGCACGAGATCAACAATCCGCTGGCCGCCATCACCAACATTTTTTATCTACTGCGCAATCATCCTTCGCTCGACGCCGAGGCCCGGCGCTGCGCCGAGATGGCCGAAGAGGAGCTGCAGCGCGTGAGCCATATTACCCGGCAAACGCTCAGCTTCTACCGGGAGTCGAAGCACCCCATTCCGGTTCTTTTGCCGGAACTGCTGGAGGACGTGCTTGGCCTGCAGGACCGCGCGCTCAGATCCAATTGCATCGAGGTGCGCAAAAGGTTCTTGTATGCGGCACAAGTGCGCGGATTTCCGGTGGAATTGCGGCAGGTATTTCTCAATCTGATCGGCAACGCCATACAGGCTATGCCCGAGGGCGGGACTCTTGGCGTTCATGTACGCGAGGCCACCGATTGGATCCGGCATCGCCGCGGCGTCATGATCTCCATCATCGATACGGGTAAGGGCATTCAGCCCGAGGATGCGCGGCGCCTCTTCGAGCCCTTCTTCAGCACCAAATCAACCAAGGGAACAGGCCTGGGGCTGTGGATCAGCAAGGGCATCGTGCAGAAATACGACGGCTTGATTAGCTGCCGCAGCTATCGCCACGCCGGCGGTTGCGCCACATGCTTCCGGGTCTTTCTGCCGGGGAGCGGCACACCGAACATGCCCGCGGGCAGTAGCCCCGAGCGGAAGTCGGACCCGATTTGGTCGCCGCCCGGCGCCGCAGTCGCGCGCGATTCCTCACCGGTGATGGGCCCAGTTGGACTCGCTTGAGCAACAACTGCACCTGTGCCTCGCCAAAATTCCATCCGGATCATTCGTGTTTTGCCTTCTATGATATAAACCTCCCATGCCGCGCATGCTGAGGCTCTTGTTTATGGCGCTCGTTCGCTCTGTTCGGTCTCGCCAACCTCTCCTTCTGGAAAATCTTGCCCTGCGGCAGCAACTTGCAATCCAGGCGCAGCGCCATGGGGTGCTCCTCGAATTCACGGCGAGCTGGAGATGTTGCGCTTTGACATCTCGGAGCGAACCGTTCTGCGATGGATGCGAAAGGCTTCCAGGGATACGGAGCCGGCACGGCGATGGGCGGCATTTCTGAACAATCACCGCGAAGCCATTGCCGCGATGGGCTTCTTTACCGTGCCCGCGCTCACCTTTGGCGTGCTCTACTGCTTTTTCGTCATCGCCCATGACCGGCGGCGCATCCTCCACTGCAACGTCACACGGCATCCGACGACCGCTTGGGTAGCTCAGCAACTCCGAGAGGCGTTCCCATGCCGAGGTTTGGTGGTCTTCATCATCGTTACGAACTCGCAGTCTGACTTGCTGCGGTCGACTCTCGCCCCAGCGAAATCGAAGCCGCCTGGCGAAGAGTGGGTCTTTACGGATGAGACGTCGAGCATTCTGCGGCTTTCGTCTCGCGAGTCGCAATCCCCGGACGGTCCTCACCCGGCCTGAAACACAGCCGCCGCAGTTTCCCTTCGTGCTCTAATGCTTCATCGCAGGCGCGATTTGAACACGGACGGCATTTTGACGAGGGACAGGCACAATTTTGCTTACACTCACAAGTGTCTGCCGAACAGAAGCGTCGAGCGCGCCCGGAGGGAGTTTTGGCGAAACACAGGTTGATCACGTAGTCTGGGCGCTTTTGAGAATTATTGAAATTCTGCTTCTTCTTCAGCAGACCCGGCGTTATCGTCCAGCCCAAGGTCCAGAAAGAAGAATTTGGCGCCAGGTTCGGAGAGGCGTCGTCGTTGATGCTGCTGATCAATGCCCCCAGCGTGCCGAAATTCAGTATCTGCGGCGCAATTCTCAGTAATGGCGGATCTTGATTCTTCTCGACTCAGGAATTTTCCATCCTCGGCGAACTCTTGAACCACAAGTGAACCTCCAGGCTCTCCTCTTTCGAAGTGGTGATGACAACCTCTGTCCGAGTGGCTATGGCCAAGGATATGCGTCGGCAAAGAAAGTATATCGGGCACGATTTTGGCTTGCGGCGAGCCCCAAGTCGACGGTTGTCAGAGTGCTCACGCGCTCTGAAGCGAAAGTTCATTCATCATTACCCTTGAACTTCAACCGAAACAACGAAAACATGAGGAGGTTTGTATGCTTCGAGAGGCTAGTGTAAAGGCGCTGACTTGTGATGCGGTCAACGCACACCCCAACAGATTCACAAACCAATTTCAAGAGATCCCCCGCCGATTGTGCAATACTCTTTTGCTGTTCAGTCTGGCGGTCCTGTTTCTTTGCGTCCCAACGTTGCTGAGGGCGCAGGTAACCGCAACGCTCTCTGGCACTGTTGAGGATCAATCCGGCGGCGTGATTCCTGGCGCAAACGTTACGCTGACCAACGAAGCAACGAAATTCGCTACAGTGGTTACGACCAATGGAGCCGGACTCTACGCATTTCCGTCTCTGACGCCCGGCACTTATGACCTCAAGGCGGCAGCAAAAGGCTTTAAAGCCAAGGAAGTCACCGGCATCGTATTGAACGCCGGCGACGTAAAGACGGTTCCTGCCCTCGATCTGATCGTGGGCGCGGAATCACAAACAGTTACGGTGTCGGCAACGGCGGAGATGATTCCCGTCGAGAACGGCGCGCACACCGACGTCCTCAACTCCGAGGATATTGACACACTGGCACTCCAAGGCCGCGACACCAGCGAACTGCTGAAGGTGCTTCCCGGCACAATCACCCAGTCGAGCGGTCTTACCAACACCTCTCCGACGTTCAGCGACCTCAACGTCACGGTTGACGAGAGCGCGGTCGGCGCCGGCATTTGGACCAACGGCGCGATTTACCGCGGCGGCGAGTCGATCCTGGTCGACGGCGCGCAAACGATCGACATTGGGGACATGGCCTCATCGCTTGTGGTCGTGGCTCCGGAGATGACGGCCGAAGTGAGCGTGCAGGCCTCGAACATGGGCGCCGACCAGCCGTTCGGGCCGGTGGTGGTCAGCACCATCAGCCGGTCGGGCAGCGCGAACTATCACGGCGAAGCCTATTTCAACGCGCGCAACAACGTGTTGAACGCGAACGGCTGGCAACAAAACGATTCGAACACTCCGCTGGGACCGGCGCACGACTACTATCCGGGCGGCAGTTTTGGCGGGCCGGTTCCCGGCACGCACAAGCATCTCCTGTTCTGGGGCGGCTACGAGAAGTGGCTGCAGAACGAAGGCAACACCAACATTGCGAAGTCCTACATTCCCACCCCGGAGATGATGGCGGGCGACTTCTCGATGGACAACGCCGATAACGTGGCTCTGTGCCCGGACGGATTTTTCCAGGGCGCGCCTCCAGGCGGCTATCCCGGCGGTTCGTGGTGCAGCGACCTGGGCGGAACGGTGCTGGCAAACGGAACGGCGACGGCAACGCTACCAACGCCGACGGTAGGCCCAACTGGCAGTGGAGGGCCTACAACAGTCACGGTTGGAACCAAAACGTACACCGTGGATTACGGCCAGAAGTTTGCCACCTCCAGCAACTTTATTGATCCCGGCGCGGCGGCCTTAGCCAAGATCTGGCCCAAGGCGAATTTCAATCCGAACAATACTGTTTGCTCGAATTGCAACTACTACTTCCCGGTCGTGAGCACCCCCGATGGATGGATCTGGCGCGCGCGTGCGGATTACCTTTGGGGCGACAGCACGAAGATTTACGGCAGCTACGAGCAGGCCTACAGCACGAACCTTGCGGGTAGTCCGGCCATTGGCGCGCACCTCTACTGGACGCCGGGCAATTCCATTCCACTTCCGGGAGGCGGCGAGTCAGAGAATGACTACGGCAAGGTCCTGGCCGGCCACATCGTGCACAGCTTCAACGCCACAACGACCAACGACTTCATGGCGGCGTGGGCTTTCGGCAGCTACCCGTTTGTAACGCCGAGCCCCTCGTCTCTCTATAGGACGACGCTTGGCTACACCTACGGCAAGGTGTTTTCGACTCCGTCTTTGAACATCCCGGCATACAACAGCGCCGGCAACCAAACCTTCCCGGACTTTTCGCAGGCCTCGATCTTCGAGAATCCTCCGGGGAAGTATGCCGTGAAGAAAGAAGCTCCGCAGTTCGGCGACACGCTCACCAAGGTATGGGGAACGCACACGCTCAAGATCGGCGGATTCACGCAGACCACGGATAACTACCAGAGCTCGTTCAGCTACAACGAAGACGGCATCATGAGCTTCAATGGCGGCCAGCACCCGGACCTTATCAACGGGTCGAATGGAAACATCGGCTCGAACTACAACTGGGTCGCACAGTTTGTCAACGGCGTGGTGAATGGCTACGGCGAGAACAACTCGGCGCCCATCGGCGACGTGGCCGAACTGTCGACGGCGGCCTTTGTGGACGACACGTGGAAGACGACGCGGCGCCTGACATTGGAGCTGGGCATCCGCTTGGAGCACGTGGGCCACTGGTACGACCGCGACCATATTGGACTCGCGGTGTTCGAACCCGGCAAGGTGCAGCAGGACTACTACGCCGGCAAGTACGCTCCCGGATACTCCTGGCACGCGATCGACCCCGGTGTACCGCTGAGCGGCCAGCCTAACCGCTTTGCCTATCCCGATGCTCGATTTGGGCTTTCGTACGATTTGTTCGGACACGGCAACACAATCATCCGCGGCGGATGGGGCGTGTATCGTTACGTAACCCAAGTGAACACAATCGCCAACGGGGAGGCGCAGGGCACCGCAGATACGGTGTTGGGCTATGGCCAGCCCGGGTCAACTGAAGTGCAAATGCAGAACATCAAGAACGTGGCATATGTGGCCTGCCCGTCAGCATCTCACCCTCCGCCTTGCGGCGCACAAGGAAGCCAGACTGGCCTGGACGGGAGCGACTACGGACAGCCGATGACCCAAGCCTACAACTTCACCATCGATCAGAGGCTACCCTGGAACACACAGCTCGAAGTTGCCTACGTGGGAAGCCAAACCAGCCAGCTTGTCGATGGCGGCGAAGACATCTCGGGCAGCAGCAACACCGCGTTGACCGACCAGAACAAGACGCCGATCGGGGCTTTGTTCTTGCCCGATCCGGTGACCGGGGTTACTTCCACGAACCCGCAGAATGTTGGGTTCAATCCCACGGGCACGGGGGAAACGGCGACGGGCAACAGCCTTGCGGATTACCACCCGTTCGGATATGCGTACGGCACCAACTCAGCCTACCAGCTTGAAAACAGCGCATGGGCAAACTACAACGGCCTCCAGGCATCGTGGGTCAAGACCACAGGACGGTTGACGTTCAACTTGAACGGCAGCTGGGCAAAGATGCTGGGGACGACCCTGCAGGCAAACCCATACGTTGAGGGCCTGAACTACGGTCCGACGGCTGAGGACCGGCCGTTGGTTTTCAACTCGTCGTACGCCTACAGCAGCGGCACGCTGCATACCGGGGCCAACTGGGCGAATCAGCTGGGTAGCGGCTGGACGATCAGCGGCATCTCGACCTGGCAGAAGGGCGGCTACATTCCTGCTTTCCTGGGGAACGGCGTGCCGAACTTCGGCTTAGGGCTGCAGTACACCGGTTTGCCGGCAAATGCGGCGGCACAGGGAATCACCACCGGCATCGGAGCCCCAACATACTACGGGACGGACGCGAACTATCCGATTCTGCCGAAGCTAACCTGCAACCCAACCAGCAACCTGGCCAGCCATCAGGTCCTGAATGGAGCCTGTTTCGCGGCTCCGGCGGTTGGAACGCAGGGGGGCCAGGCGTTTCCCTACATGAGTATGACGCCGTATTTCTCGAACGACCTGGCACTCTACAGGACGTTCCACGTTTACGAAAAACAGCAGGTTCAGCTCCGGATCAGCGCATTCGACTGGCTGAACCATTCCTTGCTGACGTTTTCCAGCGGCAACTACTACACGTTGAACTACAACGTGGACTACGCCAGCAAGGCCATCACGTCGAACTACAACTCAGGGTCCAGTGGCGCGAACGCGTTCGGTCTCATGACTGTAAGGTCAGCGTTACCGTACGCCCGGGTAATCGAACTGGACGTGAAGTACTCCTTCTAACCACCGCTTTGCAAACCAGCGGGAGGCGGGCTCACCAGCCCCCTCCCGCATATCTTTAACCGTTAAATCGTGACGCGCCTGACCCTCCTGCCCCACAGAACCCCTCCGTTTATCCAGACATCCTCAGACTTCCTGCCGCGCTCTTACAATCCGATCAACACAAAACACAGTCAAATTCGTCCAACTCTGTGACGCTCAATCTGCAGCTTCTCTGATTGAGTACGATTGCGGCTTCTCTCTTCGACTCCTTACTCAAGCTGCTCGCGTCGCGAAAAGCGGGTCCGCCGTTGCTTGCTCGGCGGAATCGGCGGCGAAGAGTGTGACGCAGTTGATCGAAATGCATAACCACGTAGGTTTATCCATGGCCGCCGTTTGCTCAGGAATCTTTCCGGTGATACGCATCCATCGGGATGGGGAGACCCCGCTGCACCGTCAGGTCTACGTCTCTTTTCGCGACGCCATCCTGCACGGCGAGCTGGTTCCCGGGCAGCAAGTGCCTTCCAGCCGCGCGCTCGCGGCGGAGTTGGAGATTTCGCGCTTTCCCGTCCTCGACGCCTATGCGCAGCTTCATGTCGAAGGATATTTCCAGAGCAGGAAAGGTGCTGGCACGTTTGTGTCGACCTCGCTGGTCCCTCTTCGCGGAAACGGAGCAGCTTCTGTCGCCAACTCCGCGGGAACGCGCCGGACATCGCGGCGCTCATCGCAGTTTCCCCAATTCAAGAACGTTCCTTGGCGCGATGGCTGGGGCGCGTTCAGTGTTCATCAACCAGCATTGGATCAGTTCCCGTTTGAGGCATGGTCAAGGCTCGTTGCGCGCCACAGCCGTTCGCCGCGCGCTCACGCCATCCGCCAAATCGACCCGCTCGGACTCATGCCTCTCCGCGATGCCATCTGCCTCTATTTGCGCACGGCGCGTGCAGTGCGCTGCGAACCTGAACAGATCATGGTGGTGTCTGGGTCGCAACAGGCGCTGAATATTACGGCCCGCGTTCTCCTCGATCCGAGAGACAGCGCATGGATCGAAGAGCCGTGCTACACGCTGGTGCGATCGGTTCTGGTGGGGTCCGGGTGCCGCGTTGTGCCCGTTCCCGTTGACGGGGAAGGCCTCGATGTCGCCGCCGGAGTCAAGCGCGCCCGTAATGCCCGAGCCGCTTTTGTCACTCCGTCGCACCAATACCCGCTGGGCGTTACCATGAGCCTCTCGCGGCGGCTGCAACTGCTCGATTGGGCGCGAAAGGCCTCTGCGTGGATTATTGAGGACGACTACGACAGCGAATTCCGTTTCGAGAGCATGCCCATTCCATCGCTTCAGGGTCTCGACTCTGCCGCGCGTGTCATTTATATAGGAACCTTCAGCAAGGTTCTCTTTCCGTCACTGCGCCTGGGTTATCTGGTAATTCCTCCGGACCTTGTGGACCGCTTTCAGTCGGTCCGCTTCGCCACGGACATCTTTCCCTCGTATCTTTTCCAGGAAGTGCTCACCGAATTCATGAGTTCGGGCTACTTCGCCCGGCATATCCGCCGTATGCGCGCCCTCTATAGATCCAGGCGTTCCGCGCTCGTCGAGAGTCTATGCGCGGAGTTTGGCGATTCTCTGGAGATTCATGGAGCTGAAGCGGGAATGCATCTGACTGTGACGCTGCCCGATTCCTTCAGCGACATCGAGGTGGCCACTAGAGCCGCTGCGGAAGGCATATGGCTATGGCCGCTTTCACCTTGCTGGTCCGCCAACCATCCTCGCCAGGGCTTGATACTCGGCTTCGGCAACACCGCTGAGGAGAGAATGCTGCTGGCCGTCCGGCATCTCCACAAAATTCTTGCGCTTTGACTTCTTTCCAGTCTCGACGCCGCCTTGACCCGGTGGCTATGGTCCAATCCAAATCATTGGATATGTTTGTCAGGCGCTGCGGCGCGCAATGATTGATACAGGCAGTTGTGCGCATTCCCCGAATTCCCCTTCGGAGACAATGATGGCAGTCATCAAGAGCAAGCTAATGTTCCCCAAGCTCAACCGTGCGGAGATCGCACTGTTGAGCACATTCGGCAACGAGCGATCAACGGCAAGAAACGAGATTCTCTTCAATCCCGGCGACACCGATGTCCCGGTCTTCGTGGTTTTTGACGGACATCTCGAAATGGTAACGGTCTTCAAAAACAGTGAGACGCTGGTTGTGTCGCACGGCCCCGGCGAGTTCAGCGGCGAGGTAAATCTGCTTTCGGGCGGCCCGAGTCCGGTCAGGGGCAAAACCAAAGAACCGAGCCGGCTGCTCGAGATCAAGCGAAACGATCTGTTGCACTTTGCGGAAACACACTCTTTGCTGAGCAAGGTGTTCCTGCGTTCCTATCTGCTGCGGAGGGCATATTCAGTTTCGAGCATGATGGGAGGTTCATTGCTCGTGGGCTCGAACCACTCTGCGGGGACTTTGCGCGTGAAGGCGCTCCTGGAGCGAAACGCTTGTCCTTATACCTACCTCGATCTTGACCGCGACCCTGTGGTGCAGTGGCTTCTTGATCAATTCGCCGTGCGCCCCGAGGAAGTTCCGATTTTGATTTGCAGGGGACGGATCGTGCTCAGTAATCCAAGCAACGCCATGATAGAGGCAAGTCTGAAAGTCAAATCGAGCGCCGACAACTCCAGCCTGTACGACGTTGAATTCGCGGTATTCTCGCCGGGCGGAAAGTAAGCTGCGGGGCGCCCAGAACGGCGCCCTGTGACCATCCAGCATCGGACCATCATCATCGCGCAACCGTTCGCTCCGTAACCCCTAGCACGCGCCCACTGTGTTTGTCGGCCGCAATGACAATAATCCGCACCGGACCGGTTGCGTGCCTATCTTCTCCGGGCAGCTTCAGCGTCAGCACGCCCTCCGTAGCGGAGTTGAGCTCCTTGAGCGTACGCACTACGGCTATGTTGCGCAGCGTTTTGCCCGCGTTCTCGCCACTCTTGACCGATGTCTCAGTCTCATCCTCCGCCAATACCGCTACCAGCTCTTTTTTTGATTTGCCCGCCGTGAGGTCTCCGTGGCGAATCACAAAGCTCACTCCATCGCCTGTCCATCCCGCGTTGTCAATGGCCAGGTCTTCCTTCGCGTCGGCCGTCGCCGCCGATATCGCCTGCGCCAGTTTCTGTTCGTCGCTGCCCAATACTTGCACTGCGCCGTCCACCACTGCCTGCGGCGTATACACCTGGCTCAGCCCGAACTTGTCGTCATACCATTTCTGCCGGCCGGTCACTTCATCCAATGAATACGGATCCCGCCAGCCTTCGTGATCCCAGTAGGTCACGTGCTCGCTCAGCACGATCACCTGCGCGCCCGGAACTGGCTGCATGGCATCGAGGTCGGCAAGCAGCTTATCTGCCGGCGGACAACTTGAGCAGCCCTCTGAAGTAAACAGTTCCACCAGCACCGGCCGCCGGGAATCGCTCTGTGCGTCTGTTGCCGACGCGCTTTTGAGCGCGAACCAGCCCGCGAGCAGAGCCACCATCGATGCCCCGAGCGCCGCACCCAGCCACCACGCCAAACTATGATGCCTCATACCCTTACCTCCTCATGTTGCAACCGATTTCGTCGCGCGTGAAGGTTGACGCTCAGACGATTACACAACGGCGCAGCAGTTGCAGCTTGCCTCGTCTCTGGTCCCTGCTCGCCGCTCACGATCTGTTTTGGAGCGGATCGGCGATATCGACCATTGCAGTAAAGACGCCCGTCAAGGAGTTGAAGTCCCTGAACTTGCATACAACCTCCGTGGTTCGTTAAGGGCATCGGAAACCACCCATACGGCCGCAACCAAAGCCAGGGAGATTGCGTTGCCGGCCCATGTGAACTGCGAGTGCGGGGCAGCGATGAGTTTTGGCGCCCCAGACCATAATCTCAAAGCCCATGAGCTCTGCGGTGAGCAGAAGGGCGGCAAGACCAGCCTGGATTCCGGACAGGATGGCAGCGGCGGCCAGGAGAAAACAAATGGTCGTTGTGATGGCCCAGAACATCTGCCCGAGCGGAATCCACTTCGGCACCCAGGTAGCTACGCCGGCAAGATGAAAAAGGTGCACGAGCGCAAAGGAGATCGGGCAAATACCATAGACTCGGCTGATGAGGGCGGATTTGCCAGCCCACCGGGAACCAGCCGGCGCGAGCGACGCGAATGCCACCGCCCCGCCAATCACCAGGGAGAGCTCCTCAAAAACATTGCCCCATCCGTCATACACAAGGGGAACCGCGCAGGTCTGAATGACCCAGAGAAGGGTGAAGATCGAATAGAGAATCGTCAACAACAGCGCGCCGGCCCGCGCCGTTCGGCGCCACAGAATCGCGAGGCCGGTAATCGTCTCGAAGGCGGCGGCAAGATAGGCGAGCGCTTCTCGATAAGGTACGTTTGGCTGGACACGCTGCCAGTTCGTTGCAAAATCGCCCCAGGCGAAACCGACCGCGCCAAGTACAATCGCGGCCACGCCATACGCGCGCACGCCGATGTGCAGCGAAGGTCTGCTCGTTGCTATCGTATCCGGATCGCGAAAACCGCTCATTCCCTAATGCGAGATCATCGCATTCCATGTCCGGTGTCCATGACCATCTTTGCCGGCGTTCGCATAGCCAATTGGTCTGCCCAGCATAATCCGTGCCTGTTCGTCGTCAAGATTCCATCCGGAGTCATTGTCGCTTGTTCTTAGGGGTTAAGACTACCCGACCATGCGCTATTTGGGAGCTTGGAAGTGCCCCATTCTATCTCATAGAAAACATACTATGTTTTGACCGGAGAGAATTCTGACGAAGCACAGCTACAAAATTACCGACATCGATGTAGCCGGGAAAAAGCAGATGCGTGGCTGGAATCGACAATATCGCTTGAAATATCAATAATCTATGCTGGTCGGGGCGGAGGGATTCGAACCCCCGACCCTCTGCTCCCAAAACAGATTAAACGATTTATTGAAGCCTATTGAAATCTGTAGAGATCAAGTGCTTTTGATTGAAAGGCTTAGCATACGCCAGCCTATCCTTGTTGATCTCTGTGGCTTCTGGGTGCTTTGACAGTTACAAAATCGACTACAGATAAATTTGCCCGTGTTTTTGTGCAGCGGAACAAGGAGAAAAGTGGGTCAGTCGCCGCAGGCTGTTTTTCTGCATCGCCTTGAGGGGCAAATGGCACTTTCGCTCCGCACTGTTGGAGTGAAAAATCACCGATTCCGAGACTCCTCCAAGCTGGAAACAAGGCCTTTTTCCGCCCGGATGGAATTTTGGCGAGGCACAACTTCCTGTTTGCC
>CAWCWB010000006.1:0-133889 GCA_963799155.1 uncultured Acidobacteriaceae bacterium | reverse complement strand
AGGTAGCACTCGCGCTGCGTCTGGCCCCACGTAAACAGCCCGTGACCGCCCAGCACGATGCCGTCGCAGCCGGGATTCTCCTCGACCGCGCGCTTCATCATCATCGCCAGCTCAAAGCCGGGCCGCTGCCACGGCAGCCACACCAGCGAGTGCCCGAACTCGCGATTGAACTCCTCCATCTTCGCTTTGCCATTGGCGCTCGCGGCCAGCGCAATCCCCCAGTCGGGATGCAGATGATCCACATGCGGGAACGGCAAAAAGCCGTGCAGCGGCGTGTCAATCGAAGCCGCCACGGGATTGTTGCGGAAGGCGCACAGCGGATACATCCCCGCCATCTCGTCTTCGAACTCCGCGCCCTTGTAGCTGCGTTCCAGCGCCAGCAGCTTTTCCTGGTAGAGCGTGGCGAAGCCCGTGCGCTTGATGCTGCCCAGGTCGCCGCCGGAGCCCTTCACCCACAGCACTTCCACCGGCTTGCCGGTCAGCGGGTCCGGCTCCACGACCTTCGAGCTGGTGTTGCCGCCGGCAAAGTTTGTGATGCGCAGGTCTGAACCGAGCAGGTTCGAGCGGTAGCGCAAAAGTTCGGGCTCATCGAGAGTGGCCGCAACGCTGGGGTCCCAGCGGTCCTCAAGAAAATGCAATGCAGGGGAAGCAGTCGCAGTCAAGGTCATAGGGAGCACTCAAACGGGGAATGGATCGAGCTCAATTCCATGATACAGCCACCGGCATCATGAAATCGTTTTATTTAGAGCGTGTTTCATAAACCTGTTTTGTGTCAGGGCACGACTTCAGTCGTGCCGAAAAGGGCATAAAAAACGGGGGTTTTAACCCCTGAGGGATTACAAACACAACACGACGGACATTTATGAAACATGCTGTAGGGATTTCGGACTAAATCTAAAGCTCGGCAATCATGCCCCGCTGAACAAGCCCGTCTCAGAAAGCCTTCAAGCCGGTTCGCCCACCGCGACAGCGTGCAGCGAGTTCTTCTGCGCCGTCTCCTTTTCGGCGCCCAGCGTCTCCGGCGTCACCGCGCGGTGATGCACGTAGTTATAAGGAGGCACGGTGTACCCGCGCAAAATCGAAATGCCGAGCTGGATCAGCCGCGGGCCGTAGGTTTCCGGCTCATGCGAGATGGAGCCGACAATCGCGCTCGATCCCTTGCGCATCTCCTCCAGCACTTCGGGAATGCAGTCCTGGCCCACGATGGCGAAGTCTTGCTCTCCTCCCGCCTCGCGCACCGCGTCCAGAACGCCCAGCGCGCTGGTGTCGTTCGCGGCAGCCACCAGCGTATGCTCGCCGGGACGGCGCCCGCGCAGATACTCGCTCATCGCCCGGTGGCTCGCCTCGCGCATGCCCCTTCCTTCGATCTGCACGAACCGGTCGGCAGCCAGATCCTTGAACCGCTCCCGGATGCCGTCGAACGCGCCCGCGATGCGGTTCTGCACAAAGCTGCCGGCCTCGCTGAATCCCACGCCCACCACGCGGTCCACTTTGCTCTTCCATTTCCGCTGCGCGTATTGCGCCAGAATCGACGCCGCCTCGTAGCCCACCTCGAAGTTGTCCACGCCAAAGTAAGTCGCGTTGGGGTGCGGCACGTCGATCGCCACCAGCGGAATATCGGCCTTCTTGAAGATGTGCGCCACGCGCGGCGCCGCCGCTTCCTCCACCTGGAACTCCAGCACCAGGTCCACCCGCTTGGCCACAAACTCCTCGGCGTTGCGCACCGCCACGTCGGGATCGTAGCGGTTGTCCAGCATGATCAACTCCACGCCCGAGGCCGCCGCCGCCGCCGTCACGCTCTGCGCCACCGCCTCGCTAAACGGCATCTCCGCGCTCTGCACCGCAAACCCGAAGCGCAGTCGCCGCGGCCGCGAAACCAGCCGGTATTGCCCGCTCGGCGTCTGCGCCAGGTAGCCGCGATGCACCAGCGTCTTCAGAATGCGGTAGACGCTGGTCTTGGAGATATTCGTCTTCTGGTACACATCCTCCAGCGTCAGCGGCGAGTGATCCTGCTCCAGCAGCTCGATCACGTCGAGCGCCTTGGAGAGAATCGGAATCAGGTACAGCCGCTTGATCTTCGCTTTGGCCAACCATCCCTCCCCGCTTGTGCCCCTATTGAAACACAAGCCAAATAATAATCATAGAACAACCTTAGGTATAGCGATTTACATGTTGCCAAACTCCCGCCGCGAAGAAATGCCCCGCCTGGACGCCGGAGTGCCGGGCATCCCTCTGGCCCGGCACGGCGCTCGTGTTTTTGCTACAAGGGTGCAGATCGCAAAAGTCTCGAATCGCGTGCGCTTCTACTCCCTATTCCCTACTCCCTGTTTCCTGCTTCTTTCACGCATAACTGCTTACCGCCGCGCTCCGGCTTCCCCGCTCCTGCGCGGCGCGCTCCACATAACCGCTCTTGCGCAGCGCCTCCAGCGGATCGGCCGGCAGCCCGCGCGCCTCGCGCCACGCGCGCGTCAGTGGACGCACATCGCGCCAGAACGCGCCGCGGAACAACTCCTCGGCAGCCACCAGGTCGCAGCTTTGCTGCAATTCGGCCAGCCGCTCGCGATCCACCAGCGCCGCCTTCAGATAGAGCTCCTGCGCCGTCACCACGGTCTGCACCATGGCCTCCATCTTGCCCTTCAGGTTGTGGCTCTGGTCGATCATGTAGGCGATGTCGATCTGCAGGCCGTCATCGGCGGCCGCGTGAATCTCGTGGAAGATGCGGAAGATCTGGTAGGGATCGATCGAGCCCAGCGTCAGATCGTCGTCGGCATAGCGCCGGTCGTTGAAGTGGAACCCGCCCAGCATCCCGGTGTGCAGCAGCCACGCCACAATCTGCTCGATGTTCTGCGCGTTGTAGTGATGGCCCGTATCCACCAGCACGCGCGCCTGCGGCCCGGCCTGCCGCGCCAAGTGGCTCGACATGCCCCAATCGGCGATATCGGTGTGATAAAACGCCGGCTCGAAGGGCTTGTACTCCACCAGCAGCCGCTGATTCGGCGCCAGGTGCTGGTGCGCGATGCGCAACGCCTCCTCGAGCCAGCCGATGCGCTTGCGTATGCTCTGCGTGCCGGGATAATTCGACCCGTCCGCCATCCACAGCGAGATGTCGCGCGAGCCCAGCGCCTTGCGCGATCTCAATCGAGTCCAGCATGTGGCCCAAAGCCCGCTCGCGAATCGCCGCCGACGGATTGCACAGCGAGCCGTACTTGTATTCCTGGTCCTGGAAGAGGTTGGGATTGATCGATCCCGAGCGCACGCCGAAGCGCCGCTCCAGTTCCTTCACCTCCGGCACGTCCTTCAGCCCGCGCGGCAAATCCCAAAGCACGTGCAGGGCAACGGTCGGCGTCACGCCGGTCAGCCGGTTCACCTCGGCCGCATCGGCAAACTTCTCTTCGATCGTGGTCGCGGCGGCAGCCTGCACAAACTTGCCAAAGCGCGTGCCGGTGTTGGCAAATCCCCACGAAGGAATCTCGATCCGAAACGCATCCAGCGCCTTGAATGCCAAATCCTGCAGGTTTGAGTCCGTAAGTTTCATGATCTTCCCTTTCCTACCCTACGAATAGTCCCGGTTTCTCCGATCCCTTAGTCCCTCAGTCCCTGTTCCCTCGTCCTTGCTTTCTCATTCCCTTGGTCCCTCGGTCTCTCAGTCCCTAGTCTTTGACTACGATCACGTGCAAAAACCTTGGCCCATGCACGCCCTTGATGCGCGTCATCTCAATATCAGCCGTCGCGCTCGGCCCTGAGATCCAGGTCACCAACGCCGGCAGTTTCCCCATTCCCTGAGCATTGATCCCGGCCCCCTGCTCCCTGTTCCCTGTTCCCTGTTCCCTGATCGCGCAGCGATCAAAATACTCCGGCAGCGTCTCCACAATCTGGCTGGCCTTCAGGATGCAAAGGTGCCAGTCGGGAAGCAGCGTGATGACGCGCCGCCCTTCCGTCGCGGAGTGATGCAGAACAATGGTGCCTGATTCGGCGATCCCGCAAAAGGCCGCGGTCATCACGCCCTCGGCCTGCTCGATCTCGCGTGTCTTCAGTCCATGGTCGAACGTGCATTCGAGTCCCTCGATCTTCCACGCGGGCTCAACGTACCATGCGGTCGGGATTCCCGGCGGCGCAACAAAGATACGTCTGCCGCTGGCCGCAATCTGCGCGGTGATCGCTGCAGGCAGTTCGTCCGGCGCGCACTCCACCACTTCGGCGTCGTATTCGCGGAGCCGTTCAATCATCAACGCGACGCGAGCTTCGCTGCTGAGCCGGCCGCTGCGGACGTAGCCGCGCGATAAAGCGGCATAAGCGCTCTCAAGCCCGCCTGCGCCTTTGGCGGCGGATTGCGTGGCCGCACGAACGCGGTCGAGAATGGCTCGGCGGGATGAAGCAGGCGTGCTCATTGTGCTTCCACTCCTTCGATCCTTGATCGCTGTATCCCTACGTCCCTAGTCCCTAGTCCCTAGTCCCTGTCTTTCTTCCCGCCCACCAGCTATGAAACGTCTGCTTGGGCAGGCCACGCAGATCGCGTGTCTCGGTCCACTTTGCCCCCACGCCGGGAAGCGAGTGAATCCATCCATCCTTGCGCGTAAAGATGCGAAGTCCTATGCGCCCCATCCACTGCGCCGCGTGAAACAGCCACGCCCGCGAAAAGACCACGTTCGCCACCCGCAGCCCCACATACATTGGATCGAAGAAGCGCGCCGCGCGTCTGCGCTCCAAATCGGTCACCTGCGCGCGAAGATCGATCAGCACCTCGGGAATGTTGATCTTCACCGGGCACACCTCGTAGCACGCGCCGCAAAGCGACGAGGCAAACGGCAGAGACTGCGCGTGCCGCATCTGCTCAAGTTGCGGCGTCAAGATCGCGCCGATCGGCCCCGGATACACCGACCCATATGCGTGCCCGCCGGTCTGCCGGTACACCGGGCAGCTATTCATGCACGCCGCGCAGCGAATGCACTTGAGCGTTTGCCGCTCTGTCTTGGCCTTGAGAATCGGCGACCGGCCATTGTCGAGCAGGACAATGTGAAATTTTTGCGGCCCGTCGCCCGGCGTCACGCCCGTCCACAGCGAAGTGTACGGATTCATCCTCTCGCCCGTCGCCGAGCGCGCCAGCAATTGCAGCATCACTTCAAGATCGGCGAACCGGGGCAGCACCTTCTCGATCCCGGCCAGCGTAATCATCGTTCGCGGCAGGGTCAGGCACATGCGTCCATTGCCCTCCGACTCCACTACCGCCACCGCGCCCGTCTCCGCAATCAGAAAATTCGCGCCGCTGATCGCCGCCGGCACGCTCAGAAACTTTTGCCGCAGATAATTCCGCGCTGCGGCCGTCAGCGCCTCCGGCTCGTCGGAGAGATTCTCAATCCCCATCCGCCGCGCAAAAATCTCCCGCACTTGACTGCGATTCACGTGCAGCGCCGGAACCACGATATGCGAAGGCTCGTCCTCGCCGAGCTGCAGAATGATCTCCGCGAGATCCGTCTCGTACGTGCGCACCCCCGCGGCCTCGAGATACGGATTCAGTTGAATCTCCGCCGAGGTCATGGTCTTGATCTTGATGACCTCGCCGGCCTGCTCTTCGCGGAGAATCTCCAGAATGATCCGCCGCGCCTCTGCCGCATCCGCCGCCCAGTGCACCGTGCCTCCGGCCGCCGTGCAGCGAGCCTCAAACTGTTCGAGGTACGCGCCCAGATTCTCGAGCACATGGTCTTTGATCGCTGAGGCCGCTGAACGCAGCTCCTCCCAATCCGTCTTCTCCGCCACCAGTCGCGCGCGCTTGGCCTGGATCACGTCGATCGCGTGGGCCACGTTCTTGCGCAGTTGCAGATTGCGGAGCACGGGCAGCGCCGCCTTGGGAAACGGCAGCGCCAGCGCCGGATCGAGAATCGGACGATCGGTGACCTCGTGCTCCGCCGCGCTCATCTCAGCACCTCCGCCGGGGCCCCCGGCGACCGGCGGCTCTGGGCGCCGAAGTCGCCGCTGTGGAAGGCCGGCTGCTCCTCGGTGCTGGCCAGAATCTCGGCCATGTGGATCGTCTTCATCCCTGCGTTCTGCCGGTGCATGGCTCCGCCCAGGTGCATCAGGCAGCTATTGTCCAGGGCTGTGCAGAACTCCGCGCCCGTCGCCAGCACATCCTCGAGCTTCACTTGCAGCATGGCCGACGAAACCTCGCCGTTCTTTACGCTGAACGTCCCGCCAAACCCGCAGCACCGGTCGAGATTCTTGAGGGGCGCCAGCTCCAGCCCGCGCACTTTCCTGAGCAGCCGGAAAGGCCGGTCGCCCAGATGCAGCCCCCGCAACCCATGGCAGCTCGCGTGATAGGTCACGCGATGGGAAAAGGTCGCACCCACGTCCTCCACACCCATCCGGTCGATCAAAAACTCGCTCAGCTCATACACTCGCGGTAGCAGCGCCGCAAACTGGCTTCGCAGCGTCTCGTTGCCCAGCTCCTCCATCAGCCCCGGATACTGATCGCGAATCATCGCCACGCACGACGACGACGGAATCACCACCACATCCGCGTCCGCGTACAGCCTCACCAGCCACTTGGCCTGGCTGAACGCCTCGCCGCGAAACCCCGTGTTCGCGTGCATCTGCCCGCAGCACGTCTGCCCGGCGCGGAACTCGACCTCAACACCCAGCCGTTCCAGCAGGCGCACCACCGCTCGACCGGTCTCTGGAAACAGCGTGTCGTTATAGCAAGTAATAAAGAGCGAGGCGCGCATAATGACACTCATCAAAGTGTATAGGTTTCAACTAAGAAACCGCATCATATACCTTAAGAAATCAATTGTCTATTGCAATCTCAGCGCCCCGCAGCCTCTTTCCGCAACCTTCGCCGTGCTCAATCGCCCTCCCGCCACACGCCGCAGCGCTTCTCCGCATCCCTATGTGTCAATGTCCTTATGCCCCTCGGTCCCTGCCGGGGTCCCCAGCGACCGGGCCCCAAGAAGCGGCCTTTGGCTTCTTGGATGGAGCGACAGGTCCTCGTCGCTGGGGTGGCTTGGTCCCTGCCGCTGCTCAACCTTCACCGCTCAGCCCCGTCTAACTCTTCGAATCTGCCAGTCTTATCCTTCGGAGCCGGGCTCTTTCTCTTATCCTTCATTCGGCTTCAAAGGTTCGCTTTGCGGTGAATGCCCATGTACGGGTTGGCAATCGAAACTCGGGCTGTGCCGTCCCCGCCGCATGGACACGCGCTTGCCCGCCACGCGCAGCCAGCCTGGTCTGCAGTTTTGGCGACCATTCGGCTTATTTATGATGAAGTTGTCGGCCATTTCGGTCGGTTTGTTCGCACTTGTCCGGCGTTATGCCGGTTTTTTCCGCCCACAGCAACCCTCCAGGCGTCTGCAGCGGCAACTCTTCACCGTTTCAAGGGTCTCAATCAAGAAAGGGTCCAGGACCATCCCCTATGATCAATTCGCGCTCGCTCCCCCTGTGCGCAGTTGCAAGTGCTCTCCTCTGCTCGGCCGTAGCCTTGGCACAGCACGCCGCGCCCGCCGTCCGCATCGTGAGCCCCGTCGACGAGAGCCATCTGGTCGCGCTCCACAACACCGTCCATCCGCTGGCCAACGCCGTCAACGACCGCGGCGCCGCGCCCGACGGCATGCAGCTTGACCGCATCCAGCTCGTCCTCCAGCGCAGCCCTGCCCAGGAGGCCGCTCTCCGCCAGCTCATCGCGCAGATGCACACTCCCGGCTCGCCCAACTACCACCAGTGGCTCACACCCGACCAGTTCGGCGCCCAGTTCGGTCCCTCTGACCAGGACATCGCAACCATTGAATCCTGGCTCGGCAGCCACGGCTTCGCCGTCTCCAAGGTCAATCCCGGCAAGGGCACTCTCGAGTTCTCCGGCAGCGTGGCTCAGATGCGCGAAGCCTTTCACACCCAGATTCACAAGTACGCCGTCAACGGCGAATCCCATTACGCCAACGCCAACGATCCCCAGATTCCCGCGGCTCTCGCGCCCGTCATTGGCGGCTTCGCCTCGCTCAACAATTTTCATGTGAAGAGTTACGTGGAGAAGCTGGGCGAAGCAACCTACGACCCCGCCACGGGCAGAGCCAAACCGCAGTGGACCTTCGGCTCTGGGAGCTTCGACTACCAAAATTACAACTTCGTGGTTTCTCCGGGCGACTTTGCGGTGCAATACGATCTCAATCCCCTCTACAACCAGGGAATTAACGGCAGCGGTCAGACCATCGCCATCGTCAACGAGTCCAACATCAACATCGATCTCGTCAATCAGTTCCGCACGCTCTTCAATCTGCCTGCCAACCCGCCCCAGGTCATCATTGACGGCAACGACCCCGGCGTCGACGGCATCAACAATCCCGATGGCCCCAACTACGCCTCGGCTGAAGCCTATCTCGATGTCGAGTGGTCCGGCGCTGTGGCTCCCAACGCCTCCATCGATCTGGTCATCGCCGCCGACACCTCGCTGGAAGCCGGCCTGATCCTGGCTATGGAGCACGCTGTCTACGGCAACGTCGCGCCGGTGATCAGTCTCAGCTTCGGCGCGTGCGAAGCCAGTCTTGGGGCATATAACTCGTTCATCGAGAGCATTTGGGAGCAGGCCGCCGCGCAGGGACAAACCGTCATGGTCTCATCCGGCGACAACGGCTCGGCCGGTTGCGACGGCGGGACTGATTACGCGGTCTCCGGGCAGGCCGTGAACGGTTTTGCCTCGACACCTTATAACGTCGCCGTCGGCGGAACCGATTTTCAGTACAGCTCC
This sequence comes from uncultured Acidobacteriaceae bacterium, assembly GCA_963799155.1. Taxonomy (GTDB): domain Bacteria; phylum Acidobacteriota; class Terriglobia; order Terriglobales; family Acidobacteriaceae; genus Telmatobacter. The sequence goes on along the minus strand of CAWCWB010000006.1, from coordinate 125,164 downwards.
TACAGCCAGGGCGACGCGGCAATCGACACGCAACTCCAAACCTATTGGAACACCACGGCGAGTAACAGCACGCCCACGGTGTCGATCAAGAGTTACATTCCCGAGCAGCCTTGGAACGACAGCCAATTCGGACTCAACCTTTTTAGCGCATATACCGACAGCGGCCAAATGGACACCAGCACGGTCGGGGGCGGAGGCGGCGCCAGCAATGCCGGGTTCTGTGCCGCCGGCTATAACACCAGCACTGGCGCGTGCAATGGTTCGCTCTCCGGCTATCCCAAGCCCTCGTGGCAGTCGGGAACCGGCGTGCCCAATGACAGCGTGCGCGACCTGCCCGACGTCTCCCTCTTCTCCGCCAACGGTTATAACGACAGCTACTACGCGATCTGCGCGACTGACGGAGATTGCCAACCGGTCTCGAACGGCGGAGTTGTGCAGATCTACGGCGTGGGCGGCACATCGGCTTCCGCTCCGTCGTTTGCCGGCATCATGGCGCTGGTGAATCAGAAGTATGGCCGCCAAGGCCAAGCCGCCGCCATCCTCTACCCGATGGCGACGCAGTTCCCATCTGCATTTCACGACATGATCGTCGGCAACAACTCCGTGCCGTGCGCCTACTCTAGTATCGCAGCCGACGACTCTCCCGATTGCATACAAGTCGCCGCCAACTCGAGCGACTACTACGTGATCACCGATCCGAATACCGGCGCCCAGACACTCGAAGGTCAGATCGGCACGGGAACAGGCACGGGTGCAACCGTCGAATATAACGCAACGGCCGGCTACGACCTTGCCAGCGGCCTGGGAACGGTGGATGCAACTCAGCTTGTAACCAACTGGGGCAACGTGAAGCTGGCCGCCAGCGCCACCACGCTCATCGCCAATCCAACTTCGATCACTCACGGACAAGCGGTCTCCATCAGCGGCGCGGTCACAGGTTCGTCGCCCACCGGCAACGTGGCGCTGATGACCGACAGCTCTGAGCCCGCGCAGCAGGGCCAGGGGCTGGCGACAGCTCTCAACGGCCTCACGGGCACCTTCGGCACGAGCACCTTTGCATTGAGTAATGGGTCCTACTCGGGCAGCGCCAGCACTCTGCCCGGCGGCAGCTACAACATCTGGGCTTCGTACGGAGGCGACAATAACAACGCCGGGAGCCTTTCCGCAAAGCTCCCAATCACCGTCAGCCCGGAGAACAGCGGCATCTTTTTCCAGGCATTTTCGCCCTCCGGAACGGCGACGGGCGGAACAACCATCAGCGGATCGATCGCCTACGGCACGCAAGTGAATCTTAGCGCGCAGGTTGCGCCCAGTTCGCAGCTCTCCACGCTTGAAACCTGCACTACGAGCTGCCCGGTCTTCACCACCCCCACCGGGACTGTCACGTTCACCGACACGGCCACGGGCTCAGGCTTGCCCAACACAGCGGTGCTCAACGCCGAGGGCGACGCCGAATACAACGCACCCTTCGCCATCGGCTCGCATTCAGTGACCGCCAGATACAGCGGCGACAATAGCTACAACACGTCAACCGCCGCCGCAATCAACTTCACAATAACGCAGGACACGCCGGATATAGGTGTGGGCGCTTCCAATCAAATCAGTTCCACCGGATACTTCGGCGCAGCCAACCAGCCGACCGTGGTGAACGTTCTGGTCGAGAACAGCGCTATCGCCTCCTTCGCAACGTCATCGGGCATTTATCCGGTCCCCATCGCCGCTCCCACCGGCACCATTACGGTGAGCGGTTTCCCATCCGGCGTGCCGGCGAGCGCCCTCCTTACACCCGCAGTCGACCCATCGACCGGAGCAGCCGACGGCGTGGCCACCTTCACAATTCCTGCGGGGACAACCGGGAACTACACCGTTACAGTGAACTATCCCGGAGACTCGAATTACAACTCCTCCACTGGACAGGATTCGATACAGGTTCAGGGACAACCCGGAGGCGTGTCGTCTTCAACTGCGGCCACCATGTCGGGCTCCATTTCGCCGAACTCCGACATCACCATCACTGGAACCGTGACCGGGGCGTCCGGGCATGGGGCGCCCGGCAGCCCAGCCTCCACCAACCCCGGTTACATCATCATCTATTCGTCGGGTTACGGCATCGGCGAAGTCCAGGTGACACCGGGCACAGGGGTCATCTCGAACTTCTCCTTCACCGTCGGCAGCCAGGCGCTCTTCCAGGGTGGGAACTTCGTTACCCTCCAGTACACGGGGGATAACATCTACTATCCTTCTGCCGTCACCCTGAACGGCGGAAGCGCGATTTCGAATCCACTCGCCGACTTCTCCATCGTTCCTGAAGCCACCATCGTCCCGGTTTCTTCAACAGCCAGCGGCAACGACACGCTCAATCTCGCCTCGGTGAACGGCTTTAGCGGCAGCGTCACCCTGACCTGCGCCTCTGCCACGCCAGGCCTGACCTGTGCGCCGAGTCCGGCCTCGGTCGCCCTCTTGAGCGGCGGCCTCGGCACGTCCGGCATCACCATCAACGCCACCAGCAGCGTGGCCGATGGCAACTACAGCGTGCTGGTTACCGGAAAGGACCCAACCAACGAGTTCGTCCATACGGCCAATGTGGAGGCGGTGGTCACCGAGCTCGTCGGCTGCCTTCTCGCTCTCCAACAGCGGCAACATCACCGTCGGCCAGGGCGCAACCACCAACAACACGTCCACCATCACGGCAACGCCCGGCAACAGCTTTAACGGGACCGTCTACTTGGGCTGCGTGGTCACCACCGCTCCGGCCAACGCAACTTCTCCCGCAACCTGCGCCATTCCGGCCTCGCTGAGTGTCCCTGGAAGCGCCCAAACAGCAAGTCTGACCGTCAACACCACTTCCGCCACCACCACCGGCACTTACACCGTTCTCGTCACCGGCAACGCCGGCAGCGCAAGGTCGACAACCTCAGTGACCGTCACCGTAAACGCAGCCTTGGTCCCGGGATTCACTCTTGCCTCACCCAATCCGCCTTCGGTCAATCCGGGATCGTCAACCAGCGCGACAGTCACCGCGACGGCAACCAATGGATTCACGGGAACGATCACGTTTACCTGCTCGCTGACAGTATCGCCGCCCGGCGCAGTCGATGTGCCCGGTTGCACGCCGGCTGGCACGGTCACCCTGCCCGGAACCACCCAGGCGACGATGAACATCACCACGACGGCTGCCAGCAGTGGCGATCTCGTCTATCCCAAGGTCGGGAGCGGAAAGGGCTGGCTCGGCGCGGGTAGCGGAGCGCTGCTCGCACTGCTCGTCTTCTTCGGCATTCCGGCGCGCCGGCGTAGCTGGCGCAACTTGCTGGGCATCCTGGTCGTGATGATGGCCATCGGCGCCTTGTCCAGTTGCGGCGGTGGAGGCGGCGGCGGTGGTGGAGGCGGAGGCGGTGGCGGCGGAGGAGGTGGTGGAGGCGGCGGGAATCCCGGAACCACTGCCGGCAGCTATACCTTCACCGTGACGGGAAACAATGCATCCGTGACTCCGGCTCCGACCACCACGTTCATCGTCACGGTGAACTGATTCTGGAATCCAGGACGTTCTGGAATCCAGGACGCAAGTCGGGCCCTTCCCTCGGGAAGGGCCCTTTTGTTTTTAACGCAACTCCCATGAGAATGTGTGGTTTAGGCCGCGTGCCGGGCGCCGGGGTGCCCCCTGGGCCGGGCAGCGCGTTTTTGTCTTTGCGCCTAGGGTGGGATACCACCAACCCAGCCTCACCTTTGTCATCTTGAGCGGCCGAGCGAGCCCTCGGCGAAGCGGGGGAGTCGAAAGATCTGCGGTTGCCTTTCTCTCCGATTGCTCCACCCGAATCGCCGCCTGCAGACCTCAGAAAACAAACTTGTTCCGCGCCTCTTCGCACTCGCAGGCTCGGTGAAACAGCGTTCCCAACCCCTTTTCCTGACACTTTGTGACTTTTCTTGGTTAGGTTCACCCTCAATTCCTAACTTTCCTAGGTTACGAATACCTCCAAAATGCAACTTTTCTAGGTGCATGTCCACGCAAAATGTAACCTCTAGCGGTTACATTTGGGGCCCAAAGCTAACCATTTAAGCGAACATTTGAGGGGGTAAACGCACCATAATCGCGAACATTTCGCTTGATTTGACAGGCCTTATCCCGCCCCCCGCAAAGGATCGAACTTTGCGGCACTTTCTCCTCGCGCTCCGCCCATCTCTCTCGCTTCCTCGTCGGCGCTCTACACCGGCCTCACCCACAGCACCGGCTGCCGGATGGGAAAGTTGCGGATGATCTCGGCAGTTTTGGGATCGGCCGGCAGCCTGCGCCACAACGCGATGTACTTCGGCTCGCGATATGCCAGTCCCGCGAACAAAAGGCTGGGCTGGCGATTGGGTAGGTCGTCGAAGGACTCCACGTCGTGCGCGTAGGGCCACTTGCTCTTGTCTTCGATGTACGGAAACATGAAGTCGACGGCCATCTTGTACCGGTTGCCGTTGGCCAGCGCAAACTGCCACAGATTGTTGGTCGCGCCGCCCGGCGATATGCCCGATGCCGGCGCAATCACGCATACCATCGCCAGCATATCCAGATTGAAGAGCGAGTAGTTGTAGGGCCTGCTGCGCTTGAGTTCCAGCGGAAAACTGCCGTCCGGCGCCATCTGCTCCGGCAGAAGATGATCGCGGAACCGCTCGCGGCAGAGCGCCATCGCGTTTTCGTTGCCCGTGTACGCCGCAAACGCCGCCACCTGCACCGCCCAGCACGTGCCGTGATTGTTCTTGGCCGCTTCCTCATCCTGGCCGTTCTTTGAAGCGATCATCCAGAGCATATATTCCATGAACCACTCGCGCACGCCGGCAAACTCGGCTGGCGTCATTGCCTGCGCCGCCTCAAGATGCCGCGCCGCTCGCGTGACTTCGACCAGATGAAGTGTATCGATGATGCCGTAACTCCGGCCCGGCGCGATGCCCCACACGGCCTGCGCAAAGTCGAGCGAAGGATTCATCCGCGTTTCGGGCGTGAGAAACCATGCGCGCAGGTGCGCTGCCGCGTGCTCCGCATAGCGCTTTTCCTGGGTGATGAGCCAGGCCGCCGTCAGCGCCGGCGTCATCACGCTCAGCCGGATCAGCGCCTTGCGATGATCATTGAAGTTCTGCGGATTCGAGTAGCCGTCTCGCTGGATGTAAGGCCCGTTCGGATTCTTGGGGTCCGGCCAGAAGTAATCGGATTCGGAGAAGTAATCGTGCTTACCGCCTTTGCTGCGCGGCGAAGAGAACGCAGTAATTGTGATCGGCGGCTGCGAGAGATATTCGTTCGCCGCGCGCAGGATCCTTTCGCGGTCGATGCTCGCGATCTCGCTCAGCGTAATGAGTGGTCCGTTGGCCGCGTCCCCCGGAGCCGGCGCGTCGAGTGCGCGTGCGCGGGCTGCGGCAATCGTTGCTGCGGCGGCTGAGAGGCAAAAACTCCTTCGGTCCATCACATCCACATTCGTGCATCCGCCGCATTCTGTCCAGCGTTGCAGCCGGGTCCATTCCCCTCACAGCGCCTGTGACGCGAAATCGCGCCTGACAGCGCACAGCAAGCCGGCGTTCCGCCTCGCCTGGTTCCTCCACTGTCCAAGGTAACGTTCCGGGAGATTTCCGCGTTCCCCAACAGGAAAGATCGTCGTATACTCTCGAAACAGAGCGAGGCCTCCCCCATGCCTTCCGAAGCCCGCAGCCCGGACTTCGTTCCACCTTCATTCGCTGATCCGGAATCTGGCCGCATCGTTCTTCTCGCCGACGATCTTACCGGCGCCTGCGATGCCGGCGCGGCCTTTCTCCGCTCTGGGCGTTCGGTTCGCGTCTGGTTCGGCACGCGCGTTGCCCTTTCGACTCCGGAGCCGGTGCAGGCATTCAACACCAGTTCACGCTCTCTCTCACCGCGTCGCGCGGCCCGTGCTGTCTCCCTCGCCGCCACAGCTCTCGCCAGCGATCCCCAAACGCTCTTCTTCAAGAAGGTCGACTCCGCCGCGCGCGGTCCTCTCGCCGCTGAGCTGCTCGCCGCGCACCGCGCCCTCAGAACCCGCGCCATCCTTTTCGCTCCCGCTTTTCCCGCCGCTGGCCGCACCGTTCGCGATGGCATTCTGGAGATTCAGGACGCGGCAGGCAAGCCCTCCCGGGTTCGCCTTGCCCGTCTGTTTCCGCTCACGGCCCGCGCCCATCTCAGCCACGTCTCTCAGCCTGGCGAGCTCGCACCCGCGTTCCACTCCGGCAAGACCGTGCTTATCTGCGACAGCACGACTCAAGCCGATCTTGATGCTCTGGCCCGCGCCGCGGAGGATCTGCCCGGCCTGCTCTACGCAGGTTCGGCCGGCCTGGCGCAGGCACTCGCCGGACTCAACGAGGTCCACGCACCGGCCGCGCTCGTGCCTCCTGCCGCGCGCACGCTGCTCGTCGCCGGATCGCCGCATCCCCTCACAAAACTGCAACTCAAAAATCTCGGCGCCGCGGACCTTGAAGGCGTGCGCATTTTGCGCATCCGCCTCCCGTCTTTCGCCACCGCGAGCATTCGCTCGGAATTCCGTTCCTGCGCTCCACAGGCCCTCATCCTCACCGGCGGCGAGACGGCGCAGCTTGCCGTTCGCGCTCTCGACGCCCACTCTTTTATCCTCCAAGGTGAGCTCGCGCCGGGCATTCCGTGGGGCTTCATGCAGGGCGGCGATGCACACGGCTGCACCGTCGTCACCAAGTCCGGCGGCTTTGGCTCGCCCACGGCGCTCAACGAGATTCTTGCCGCGCTTCGAGGTCCAGCATGAGCAGGCTTGCGCGCATTGCCATCAGCATCGGAGATCCGGCCGGCATCGGCGCCGAAATCGCCCTCAAGGCGCTCCAGGATCAAGGTGTCGCCTCGCTCGCGCACTGGCTTCTCATCGCCGATTCGGCCGCGCTTAACGCTGCGGGCCGCGTCTGCGGCATTGACCCCGGCTTGTTGCCCTCCGCTCCGGTCGAGCCCGGAGCCCTCGCCGCCGATCACATCATCGCCTTCGGCCAGCTTCGCGCCGAGTATGGCCTTGCCGCCATCGCTTACGTCCGCCGCGCGGTTGAGCTCTGCATGAGTGGCGAGGCCGACGCCATGGTCACCGCGCCACTCAACAAGGAGGCTGTCACTCTTTCCGGCCAAACCTTTTCCGGCCACACCGAGTACATCGCCGAACTGACCGGCGCGCCCGAGCCGCGGATGTTGCTCTACTCAGAAAAGCTGGCAACGGTCCACGTCAGTACGCATATTTCCCTTGAGCAGGCCTGTCACCTCGACCGCGGGCACATCGTTCGCACCATCCAGCTGGGCAACGATGCAATGCTTTGGATGCGCCGCCGCGCCCCGCGCATCGCAGTCTGCGGCCTCAACCCCCATGCCGGGGAACATGGTCTCTTTGGCCGGCAGGACGCCGTCATCATCGCGCCCGCCATCAAAGAAGCGCGTGCCCAAGGCATCGATTGCTCCGGCCCCCACTCGCCCGACACCATCTTCGTCCGCGCCCTGCGCGGGGAGTTCGATCTTATCGTGGCCATGTATCACGACCAGGGCCACATTCCCATGAAGCTGATCGACTTCGAGGGCGGCGTTAACGTCTCGCTCGGCTTGCCAATCATCCGCACCTCCGTCGATCACGGCACGGCCTTCGATATTGCCGGGCGCAACCAGGCCGACGCTACGAATATGAAAGCCGCAATGCGTCTTGCCGTGCGGATGGCCGAGGGCAAATCCGTTCTCGTCGGGATAGCACAAAGACAAAACGAGAAACCGCAATGTTCTTGAAGACTTCTTCCAGCCTCGTTCTCTTTGCAGCGCTCCTGCCCGTTGCTGCATGCGCCCAGGATGCCGCTCCAGGTCAGCCCTTCGCCGTCCTTCACCCGAACGATTACCGTCATTACGTCGTCCAGTTCGCAGCCGACGAGCGCGAAGCGACCGGCCAGCAGCCCGCCGACGAATGGCCCTGGATGGAAGCCAACATCCCGCTCTTCGACTCCTCCAATGAACAATTCGAAGAGATGTATTACTTCCGCTGGTACGCGTGGCAAAAGCACCTGGTCTCTACGCCACGTGGCTTCATCATTACTGAATGGCTCCCCAAGCCCGCCGATCCTGACGGCTTCTACGGCGCGCTGCCCGATGCCGCGCCGTTCCACCTCGGCGAGGCGCGCTGGCTGCGCAACCCGCGCATCGCGGCCGACTACGCGCGTTTGTGGGCCGAGCCCAACGCTGGCTCGCGCAAGTACAGCTTTCCCTGGCCGAGAGTGTCCGCCAGGTGACGCTCGCCACCGGCGACACGAAGCTCGGCGCCGATTTGCTTCCGGATCTCGTCGCCAACTACAAGGCATGGGAGGCATCGAACCTTGACCGCTCCGTCGGCCTCTTCTGGTCCATTGACACGCGCGACGCCATGGAAAAATCAATCAGCGGCGACGGCTACCGGCCCACCCTCAACAGCTACATGGTGGGCGATGCACGCGCTATTGCCGACTTTGCACGAACCGCGGGCAAGACGGCCGTTGCCAGCGGCTACACGGCGAAAGCAAATCAACTGGAACATCTCATTGAGACCAAGCTTTGGAATCCGAAGGATCGGTTCTACGAAGTCGTTTCGCCGGCCCCGGACTCAGGAATTCGGAAAGAAGAAAGATTCAAAGACCCCGGCACGCAGCTCCAGCTCGCCGGCGTCCGCGAGCTCATCGGCTACATCCCGTGGGGGTTTTACACGCCCATTTCCAGCCACGACGTCGCCTGGAAACAACTCTTCGATCCCGAGGGCTTCGCCGGCAAATACGGGCCCACAACCGCCGAGCGCCGCAACCCGCGCTTCCGCTTTGCCTCCGACGATCAATGCACATGGAACGGCCCCTCCTGGCCTTATGCCACCACGCAGACGCTGCTCGCATTGGCCGATCTGCTCAACGGCCCCGCGCAGCCTTACAGCGGCTCGCAGCAGTACTACCGGCTCTTTTCGAATTACGTTTTGTCGCAGCACATCAAGCTGCCCAGCGGCCGCGTGATCGACTGGATCGACGAGGATCTCGACGCCGACACCGGCGAGTGGATCGCCAAAGACATCCTCCTCGCCAAGCACAAGCAAGTCGGCCGCGGGAACTACTACAATCATTCCGGCTTTGCGGATCCGCTCATCACCGGCCTCATCGGCCTGCGCCCGCGCGCTGACAGCAAGGTGATCATTCACCCGCTGCTGCCCGCTGGAACGTGGAGCTACTTTGCCGTGGACGGCTTGCCCTATCACGGCCAACTGCTCGCGATTGTGTACGACGAGACCGGCAAGCACTACCAGCACGGCCGCGGCCTCATGCTTTTTGTCGACGGCAAGAAGATCGCCAGCCGCGCAACCCTCGGCCCACTGGCAGCCGATTTGCTGCGCGGAGGGTGATTGATGAGCGAATAGTCGTGGAGCGATCAGTCTCTGGTCACAGACGATTCGAGAAGATGCGAAAAACCGCTTCCGCAGCGGCGTGAAGTGTCACGGCGCGGCTTTAGTCGTTCCGAAAGACACGCAAAGATCGTTGCTGGGCTTTAGCCATTGAGGGAGTTGTGAGCGTGCGAACCCTGAAATTTATTGCATTACTGACGATTGATGCTTTGGCTGCGCTGTTGCTCGCACAATCCGCGCCTCCCATCCCCATGGCGCGCATCCCCGCTGGCTCATTCACCATGGGCGCCGACGATGTCACGCTGCTACCCGCCGTCGTCAACGGCTTCGGCGTCATGTCGAACCGCCCGGTTCATGGAGACTTCGACGAAGTTCCTGCTCACCGCGTCACCATCGCTCACGCCTTTTCCATCGCCAAACATCTCATCACCGTCAAGGAATTCCAGCAGTTTGATTCCTCTTACAAACCCGTCGCCGCATATCCCGATTACGCGGCCGGCATCAGCTACAAACAGGCCGTCGCTTTTTGCGCATGGCTCACCAGAAAAACCGGCGAGCCCTATCGGCTTCCCACCGAAGCCGAGTGGGAATACGCCGAGCGTGCGGGCACGCAATCCCCGTTCTTCACCGGCGACACTCCGCCTGCGCCGGGTAAGGCCAACGCATGGGGCGTCATCATGGGCGAAGGCACGCCGGAGTGGGTCGCTGATTGGTATGGCCCTTATCCAGCCGCCGCACAGACCGATCCCACCGGCCCGCTGCACGGATACTTTCGCGTCGTCCGTGGCGGCGGACTCGACTTCCACAAGTCGGGGGCCCCCAGCGACGGGCCTTTGTCGCCGGGGTCGAAGTCCAAGCCCGCCGAAGCGTATCCCGCCATGGCGCCCTACTTCATGCGATCGGCCAACCGCGCCAGCATGGCGCCGAGCTACGCGTCGAAAGAAGGCAACATTGGATTTCGCGTCGTGCAGGCGCCCATACCCGCGCCGCATCCCTCACCCGCCGCGCACTATTTCTTCTGGACCGATGTGAAGCAGACCCCGGCCGATGTCGCCCAGGGTCCCGATCCGTCGAAGCCCTTCTACCACGTGCACGAGCTTTTCCCGAACCTCGACGGCAAATCGATGCCCGACGTGGGTTGGCGCATTGGCCTCGCGCGCGGCCTCGGCATCAACTATCACAACTCGGCCATTCAGGTCCTTGCCAACGGTGACGTCGTCGCCGCGTACTACAACACACCGGATAGAGAAGATGATCCTGACCAAACCATCATGGTCATGCGCCGCCGCGCCGGCGCAGAAGATTGGGACATGCCGGAGCCGTGGCCGGCCTTTGCCGATGCCGCGTGCGCCGCACCGGTCTTCTGGAACGATCGCGGCCATCTCTGGCTCTTCTTCGGTTTCCCGCGCCTCATCGGCGCTCCGCCATTCGCCTTCACCACGTCCGATGACAACGGCGCCACGTGGGCCCCCGTCCGGTTTCCTAACTTCACCGCGCCCATTGGCCTCTACGTCTCGCAACCCATCAACTCGGTCGTGCGGGCGAAGGACGGCGCCATCTACATCCCCACTGACTCCACCAGCCGCGACGCTGGCGGAAGCGGCTCCATCTCCGCCGTGTGGGCTACGCACGACGACGGCAAAACCTGGTACGACACCGGTGGGCGCACCGCCGGCCGCCACACCACCATCGTCATGGCCCGCAACGGCGACATCCTCGGCTTCGGCGGAAAGAACTCAGCTATCGATGGCCGCATGCCGCTCGCTATCAGCTCCGATGGCGGCAAGAACTGGCGCAAGACCAAAACGCCCTTCGATCCGCTGTGGCAGCGGCGAGCGCCCCAGCGTCATTCGGCTCGCCTCGGGCCGCCTCTTCTTCGTCGCCGATTACAATCCCCGCCGGCAAAGGCACATTCACAAGGATGGCGCCTACGTCGCGCTCTCTGACGATGATGGCAAGACCTGGAAGCAAAAACGCCTGCCCGCCGACATTCTAACGGTCGGCTACGTCACGGCCACTGAAGGCCCTGACGGCGTGATCCACATTGCCACTTCGAAGAACACTGTGAACTACGAGATCGAACTCAACGAAGCCTGGGTCCTGTCAGACGACGCCGCATCCTCGCCCGAGCCCGATTCCATTGGCCCCATCGCCAAACAAACGGAGAAGTGGCCCAACGGAAAACTGAAAGCTGAGTGGGGAACCGCGCGCGCCAGCGACGGCCGCATACTTCTCGAAGGTCCGCAGGCTTTCTACTTTGAAAACGGCGCGCCGCAATGGACCGCGAACTTCCATTTCGGCAAGAAAGCCGGCGGCGAAGTCTTCTATCGCAGGGACGGCACGAAGGAATGGTCGAAATCTTACAGCGCGGACGGCGCGTGGGTCTGGCAGATTTTCGACGCAACCGGCAAACAAACCGCAGAATCTCACTGGCGCGGCAAAACGCTCGTCGCTGCCGCCCTCGCGGAGGCAAAGTGAACGCGGGGTACAAGCTGATCCACACGGCTGCCACAGCGGCGCTGCTGATCATTCGAGCGGCACTCACGCCGCTGCCCTATAGCGGTTCCCCAATTGGTGTAAAGCGAAGCCACCTTCGCTAAGTAGCGTTTTCCCTTAAGAAAACGCCACCTTGAACGATGCTGGATACTCCACAGAAATTGGAGAACCGCCGTAAAAGCGCCGCGTTCGGGTCTCCGATCTGGCCAAGGCCTATGCGCTGCGCGCCGTTGTTCCCTTCACCACCGGCCGCCCCATCAGAACCGGAACACCACACCGATGGTTCCGCGCGGATTCCAAGTTCTGTGGGTTGAGTAGCCGAGCTGCCCCGGGGTACTGCCCGGCGTGATAGGGCCGGCGAGCGTAAACGAGCCCGCAAGACGGTCGCCATCGGCGCGTATGGCCACACGGTCCGTCAGCCAATACGTCATGCCACCGCCAAATCCGCCCGCAAACGAGATGACTGGCGTCATGCTCTCGCCGCCTGTATGCTCTCCGCCAAGCTCCGCAAAAATCTCCCCGCTCAGCTTCTCAACCAGGTTGGCATGGATTTCCGGCCCGATGAGGAAACTGTAGACCGATGGATCTCCCGGATTGCCGGGAGCGCGGCTGCTGATCGGCTCCCTGTAGTAATCCACGCTGCCTCTCAGCCCGAAATACTTGCCCCAATCGCGCGTCAGCGAAACCTTTCCGCCATACAACCCGTAGCGCGACTGGTTCACCTGGTTCAAGCTTGTGTAAGCGAATCCAGCGTAGCCTTCGTATTTGTAGCTTGGGGCCAGTTGGGGGGCGGGCGCCGCTTCCGGGTTCACCTGGCCGGCGACCCTCAAAGGCGCCAGCGCGGCCGGAACCACGGCCAAAAACAAGAACCACAACGTCCTTTTCAACTCGAAACTCTCCTCAATAAACACCGTGCACGAACAAACCTGCCCGCATCCGGAATTGGCTCCGGAGCTATAGCGATTCCAGAGTCGCTGCCCCGAAGCCGCCACATTCAGGTCGCCGCGACCAGTCCGGGGTCCCCAACGACGGGCGGCTCGAAGAGCCAGGCTCGTTGGGGTGGGAACATCAGGGAGCCGGCGACTTAGCTACGATCTTCAAATCGCACGCCCACTCTGGAATCGCCGAGGCAACTTGGCTGGGTTCCGGTACCCTCCTAGACTATCCTCTCCCCCGGCTTTCACGAAACCCAGCCGGCGCCGCAAGCGCTTAAATCTTGGACTTGAGCAGTGTCGGAAATGGTGTACCCGCATTCACGAAATTTGAGTCGGCGCGACAAACCCGGGGTCCCCAACGACGGGCCTTTGTCGTTGGGGTGGGAGCAGCAGGACCGGAGTCCCCACGGACAGGACTTGCTCCGTGGGGTGGAGGGAGCGACGACCCTGGTGAACGCTTTAACCCGACACAGTATTTCCGAAACTGCTCTCAAATTCGCGCGAAAAGGCGCGCTCCCACCCGGCGCCCGGCACGGCGATCACCCATTCTCCAGATACCAGGGAATATTGATCACCACGATCCGCCGGTTGCCGCGCATGAGAAGAATCATCTTCAGCAGTCCGGAACGCCGGTTGTGCAGCATGCCCTCCCACCAATGCCGCACCACCAGCTCCGGCACCAGCACACACACCTTGCAGTTCTCGCGTTCGCGCTCCACGTTCAACACGTAGTCCACGATCGGGTAAAGAACGTACCGGTAGGGCGATTTGAGCGTGACGAGCTTGGGAATGCAGCGCCCGGCCTCGCGTAGCGGCCCCACAATTTCCTTTTCCCACTCATCGCAAAAGGGATCGGCATCGTCGCTGGTCTGCACGTGAACGCAGCGGATATCGCACGATAAGGAGAGCGCGAACGAGAGCGCCTTTTCGCTGATGCGGCTCCAGCGGCCCACCGGCACCACCACGATGGGCTCGCCCACCTCGGCGGGAATGAAGGGACGGTCAAGATCGATTTCGCGATTGACGCGCACGTAGTGGCGATTCACCGCGCGCATGAACAGGATCATCACCACCACCAGCAGCGCGGAGATCCACGCGCCCTCCGCGAACTTGGCCACCAGCACCACCAGCGTAGTGATGCCCGTGGCCACGGCGCCCACGCCGTTCACGAGGATGTGCGCCGGCGAGCCGCCGTTGCGCTTCCAGTGCATCACCATTCCTGCCTGTGACAGCGTGAACGCCATGAACGCGCCGACGGCGAACAGCGGGATCAGCCGGTCCGTCACGCCGCCAAAAAAAATCAGCAGCAGCGCCGTTAGCGCCACCAGTACGTAGATGCCCCACGAGTAGAGCAGCCGCCGCCCGCGGATAAGAAAAATGTGCGGCATGTAGTTGTCCAGCGCAATGGCCCGCGTCAGCCGCGGAAAATCGGCAAATGCGGTGTTCGCGCTCAGCGCCAGCACCAGCAGCACCGAAGCGATGGTGAGGTAGTAGAACCATCCCTGCCCCATCACCGCGCGCGTCAGCATCGAGAGCACGCTCTCGTAACCGAGCTTGCCGGGGTCGGTGGCCGCAATGTGGTAGGCCCTGCAGAGCAGCGCAATCCCGGCCAGCAAAATGGCCAGTAGCGCGATGATGATGGTCAGTGTTGTCTTGGCGTTTTTGCGCGTTGGCTCGCGGAAGGCCATCACGCCGTTGCTCACCGCCTCCACGCCCGTCATCGCCGTGCATCCCGAGGAAAAAACCTTCAGGATCAGCCACCAGCTCACCATTGCGGTCGCCGCCGGAATCGTCCGAAGCGGCGTCACCGGTATGGGATGCCCCGCCGCATGCACCACCTGCCATCCGCCCACCGCAATCACGATCAGCAGCGTTGCCGTGAACAGATACGTCGGGATCATGAACACCACGCCGGTGTCATGTACGCCGCGCATGTTCACGATGGTCAGAATCGCCAGCACCAGCAGACAAAGCGCCAGCGTGTGCGGCTGCAAGGCCGGCACGGCTGAGATCAGCGCGCCGACGCCCGCCGATACGCCCACTGACGCGGTCAGAATGTAGTCGATCATCAGCGCCGCAGCCGCCAGCAATCCCGCGCCTTCGCCCAAGTTCTGGCTGGCCACGGTGTAGGAGCCTCCGCCGCGCGGATATGCCTCGATCGTCTGCCGGTAACTGAAGTACACGATCGTCAGCAGGATCACGATGGCCGTGCTCACTGGCACGATGTACTTCACGCCCATCAGGCCCAGCGGAATCAGCAGCGTCAGCGCCGCCTCCGGCCCGTACGCCGCTGAGCTCAGCGCGTCCAGCCCGAAGACCGGAATTCCGGCCAGGGGCCCGATGTGCTCGGCGCGCTCTTCGCTGGTCGCCAGCGGCCGCCCAAACAGCAAATTGAAAAAACGCGTATAGACGCCCATGCAGGATTGACCGGCGGCCGTGGATTCGCTGCGGGGAGTGCCGCCGTTGCCAGTGTCTCACGGCGCGTTCGTCAAGATCCCAATAGGGCCGAACGAGTCCGGCGTTTGGTAGTGTCTAAAATCTGCGTTGATGGCGGAATGGAATCAGGCTAGACTGTAGGCATGGGCGACGTAAGATATTCGGGTCCTCGGCCTCCATACCTAAAGGAAAATGGGAAGTGGGCAACAGATCATTTCCCGAACGGCATTCAGACCGAGTATGGAGAATACTCAGATAAAGAGGCTGCCAATAGGGCATACCTCAAACTTGTGTCCGAGTGGGACTTAAATGGATCAGAGAAGGTGGTAGTGTATCGAGGTCCAATCGTGACGCCGCCTAATTAGAAAACCCGCCTGCCACGGCGGGTCCCGGCGTTTCGCCTTAGCGTGCCTCCGCCGCCGGCGCCGCGGGTAGCGTAAACAAAAACCTGCTGCCCTTGCCCACCTCGCTCTCCGCCCAGATGCGCCCGCCGTGCTGCTCCACGATGCTGCGGCACAGCGCCAGTCCCAGCCCGGTGCCGCCCAGCGCGCGCGAGTCCGATGCGTCGCCCTGCTGGAAGCGCTCGAAGATGCGTTCCAGCTTCTCCGGCGCAATGCCGCGCCCCTGGTCTTCCACCATGAAGCACACCTCGCGCGTCCCCGGAACACTGCCGGTCGAATCTCCGGCGCCCGGCGCCTCCCCTTCCACATTCCACGCCGCCAGCCGGATGATGGTGCCCGGCGGCGAAAACTTGATGGCGTTGCCCACCAGCTCGTTCAGCACCTGCAGCGCCCGCTCTTCGTCGGCGAACACCGGCGCGGCACTGACCTCGAAGCGGAATTCGATGCGCGCCTGCGCCGCCGCGTTGTGCGCCACGTCGGCCGCGCGCCGCAGCAGCGTCATCGGTTCCACCGCCTGGCGATTGAGCGCCAGCCGTCCCTTCTCTCCGCGGTCGAAGTCAAGAATATCGTTCACCAGCCGGATCAGCCGGTCGCAGTTCCCGATGGCCATATCGATCATCTGCCGCTGCTTCTCCGGCCGCTTGTCCAGCGACCCCGACTGGACTAATCCCAATGAAGCGCGCAGCGAGGTCAGCGGCGTCTTCAGCTCGTGGCTCACCGTGGAGATGAACTCATCCTTCATCTTCTCCAGCCGCCGCCGCTCGCTCACGTCCTGGAAGGCCACCACCATGCCGGAGACGCGGCCTTCTTCCAGCAGCGGATTGGCGCTGTACTCCACGGGAATCGCCGTGCCGTCCTTGCGCCAGAACACCTCATCCCGCACTCGGATCGGCTCGGACCGCCGCAGCGCCTGCAAAATGGGGCTCGTCGACCGCGAATACGGCGTCCCATCGGCGTGGCTATGGTGAATCAGCTCGTGCAGGTCGCGGCCAACCAGTTCGTCGACTGCGTACGCCAGCGCCCTCGCGCCCGCCTCGTTGATGAAGGTCACCTTGCCGTCGAGATCGATGCCCAGGATGCCGTCGTCCACCGCTTGCAGAATCAGCTCGCGCTGCCGCGTGGCGATGTGCAGCGCCTCTTCGGCCTCGTGCTGCTCCGTCACATCCATGCCGTGGTTCAGCACGAAGGGCCGCTCGCCCGGCAGTTGCATACGCCGGCTGCGCACCGCAATGCGACGGTATACGCCGTCGCTCCGCCGCAGCGGCAACGCCCCCTGCCATTCCTCTTCGGTTTCCAGCGTGTTCATGCAATCCTGGAACCTCGCCGCGCCCTCCGCGTCCATCAGCTCCGTCACCATGCGCCCCACCAGCGCCTCGGCGCGATAGCCCAGCGTCTCCGCCGTAAACGCGTTCAGCGAGGTCAGCCGTCCCTCCATCGAGCAGGTGAAGACAAAGCCCAGGCTGTGCTCCACCATCTCGCGGTAGCGGGCCTCGCTCTTGAGCAGCGTCTCCTCCATCTCGCGCTGGTCGGTCACGTCCTGCCCGCTCACAATCAGGTACTGAATCTCTCCGTTCGGGCCTTGCAGCGGCCGCAGCGTCCAACTGACGCGCCGGCGTTTCGCCGCTGCGCCGTGCGCCACAGCGTCTCATGCGGTCCTGATTCCTGTCCCGCCGACGCCTCGCGCAGTTTGCCCGCCGCCCACGCGCGATCGTCCGCCTCCAGAAACTCCTCCACAAACGGCCGCCCCACTGACTGGGCCAGGCTCAGTCCAGTCAGTTGCGCGCAGGAATAGTTCATGCGCACCACCCGCCCCGCCGTGTCCAGCACGGCCACCAGCGCGGGAATCGAATCCAGCGTTGCCGCCACAAAGCAGCGCTCGATGGCCAGCGCCCGCTCCGTGCGCTGCCGCAGCCGCTGCGCCTGCTCCTGCAGCCGGATGCGGTTGTAGAGTTCCAGCCGCGTCACCGCCTGGCGCCCCAGAATCTCCAGCAGCGTCAGATGTTCCGGCTTGAACTGGTCGGCCTTTCGCGCCAGCACCGCGATGGTGCCGATCGTTTGCTCGTCGCTCGACGATCAGCGGCGCTGCAGCGTACGAGAGGCAGGGACTGGCGCCGGCCAGCGGAATGCCCTCGGGAGGAAAGCGCGGATCTTGGCTCGCATCCGCGATCAGCATGCGGCTCGCCCTTCTCCAGCATCCACTGGCATGCCGTCGATGCGCGCGGCTGCTCCGTCGCCTTGAATCCGAACCGCGCCTTGAACCACAGCCGGTTGAAATCCATCCAGCCGATGTATGCATAGTCGGCATTGCACAGCACCGCCGCAAGCTCGACGAGCTCATCCAGCGCGGGATCGGGGTTGCGATCGAAGATGCTCAACTCCGGACGCACCACTGCTTCCTGGTTCTCTCCGGCCTGCGAACCCAGCATCGCGCACATAGATAGACGTACCCGACTGCCAGTATCGGGGAGATTGATCAACTTGGCTCTTCCACTATTCGGTTAAGAAGTGGAAAACGCGGTACAACTCGAAGTACCCGCGATTTTTCGCACCATTCGATGCGTTCAGTGATTACTATGGACACTCGCCGACCGTTACCTGCCCCCCCTCGTCAAAGCAATCAGCCAAAGCCTCGCCTGATCTCTGTCCTCTGATCCCTGTTCCGAATTTCGCCTTGATCCCTGCCCCTTCACTGCTCGGGCAGTTTGCAGCAATCACCCGCTGCGGCAGGCTCATTCGCGCCTGCATCCAGAACCACCTTCCAGCTTCCATCGGGCTCTTTGCGCCACATGGTGATGTACCGCCCGCTGGTCAGCACGGGATTGCCGTTCGCATCCTTGCTGTGCCCTTCGTAGTGGCCCCACGTGTAGCCCATATCGCCCGAAGGCCCCATTATCGCGTCCGTCGGCGTCCACGTCAGTTGGTAGTCCTTGGGCGACCAGTTGGCCGATTTGACGATGGCCACCTTGCCGATCAGCGGCGCCGCTCCGTTGCCCAACGCCACGCCATCGTCGGCAAACCATGCAGCAAATCCCGCCCCGCCGCGTTCCGCCACATCCTTGGCAAAGCGCGCCTCCAGGTCATAGAGGACCATTTTGCCCGGCTTCACCGTCGTATCCGAAAGCGGATTGGGCGCCGCCGCCTGCGACCCCGGCTCCAGCAGTTGTGACCAAGCCACGCTCGAACCCATTCCCGCCGCCAATCCCGCCATCACAACCAAAGAAAGAAGATTCCGCAATCCAGCCACGTTCTTACCCTCCAGCGCACCTGAAGTCTATGCGCCCATCCTACAACGCTCAGCCGCGCGGTTGCGGCCGGTCCCGCCGCCGCGCTCGCCGACTCGCCGATTTGCTGACCGGATGACTCGCTGCTGCGCTCCCGCGCCAACAGCGTTATCATGTTGTCGCTGGAGAACGCCTATGTCTCAATATGTCTTCTACTGTCGCGCGTGCAAGAAGGAGTTCACCCAGGTTCTCCACATGGCCGACCGCAATGCAAGCAAAGTTGTGTGTCCGCATTGCGGCGGCAAACGTGTAGAGCAACTGGTCACGGCTTTTTCTGCGGTCACTGCAAAGAAGAGTTAGCCTGCGCGCCGGCCTGTTTGCCTGCCACCTGCAGCGGAATCTCAAGCGATCCGATCCTGGAGTTCGCCGGGTCGTACACCACCGCCCGCACCACGTCCGCGCCGGCCGGCAAATCCAGCGCGAGCCGCACGGGAAGCCCTTTTCCTGCCGCGCTTAGCCGCTCAAATTGCTCCGCCGGAAGGGTAACGTTGAAGCCGTGGCCGAGGGAATTCACTTGCTTGCCCTCGCCGTCATAAGCCACCAAAGCAATCTCGAGTCTGCGTTCTGCGCGCTCCGTCTGCTCCCTCCGCAAAAGTCAGGTCCTGCAGGTCCACGCTCAGGTCCACAACATAGCGGTGCGCTCCTCCCGGAAAACTAGACGACTTTTCACCCGCCGCCTTATCATCGAGCGCGACTCCGTTGAACTGGGGATCGCCCTCCGGCAGAACTCGCGCCTGAAACAGAATCTGCGTCGACGGCGGCGCGCTCAGCACTGCTGCCGCTGTCACTGCCCCCGGCACTCCTCCGCTGCCGCTGGCCGGTTTGCTCCCATCGTCCCTGTAGTAGCCGCGCCGGTACGAGAGCTGATACTTGCCCCCGTCCACCTTCACCTCGACCTTGCGGAAATCGGCGCCTTGTTTGCCGCCCGTCTCTTCCGGCGGAACATAGCTCAGCGCGTAGTAGCTCGAGCCGCTCGCGACAATCTTCTGCACCGCCTCCTTCAGGCCGTTGCTGTTCGTGTAGGCGCGCCCGCCCGTCTCCGCGGCAATCGTGCTCATCGTCCCCTGTTCCTGCGACGTCTGCATCGTAAAATCCCTGTTGTCGTTCGCGACGGGAACGGCAGCACCCTGCAATGTCGCTAGCGGCGCAGTGTAGCTCGAATCGGCAGTTGGCGCCGTCATCAGTCCTCGCGCGTCCACCGGATCCACCGAAACGCGCGCCGCGGAAAGCAACGCGCTCGTCCGCTGAACTTCGCCGGAATAGTCGCGCACATTCTTGATCGGCGTCGTGAGCATCGCGTCGGGACTGAGTCCGATCGGAAACGACCCTGAAAACCAGATCAGATTCTTCTTTCCCGGAATCGCCGTCAGATAACGCGCCAGTTCACTCAAAGCATCCAGCGTCATCGTCACGCGCTGATCCGTTTCGTACGTCGTCGTGTCGGCCGCGAACTGCATGATTTGGCCCACGAGCCAGTACGTCCCCGGATCGTTGCTCGTCGCCACGCTCGATGCCGCCTGTGTCAGGCTCGAGGAGAGGCTCTCGTTCCTGCCCGTACCTACATCGGCCGACGACCGCGCGTTTGCCTTGCGGCTCTCAAGCGTCTGCGTCAGCTTTGCCACGTCCGTCGTAAATCCCGCGACCATCCGCAAACGCGACGAAAGTGTAAACACCGCCATCGCGGTGCCCGGCTTGATCGTGCTCAGATACGCGATCATCTGTTTTCGCACCTGCTCCTGGTCGCTCATCGGAGTGTTCAGCGCGTCCAGCAGCAGCACGTTCACCGCGCTGGTTTCCGGATACACCGGAACATTCGAATACGTGCCCGGCGGCAACGGTGGAGCCTTGGCAATTTCCACGCTCGCCGGCGGCTCGTTCTCTTCAATCGAAGCAATCGGCACCTCGTGCCCATCCTCAAAGACATGGAACCGGCTGCGATCCAATCCCTTCACCGGTTTGTCGTGGTCGGTCACCACGACATCCACCAGCACGAGGTTGGATTTGGCATGGATCACGGTTCCCGTCGCCGGCGCATTCGGAGCCGTCGCGCTCTCTGCAGGCGTGGCAGCCTCTGGCGGAACTGAACCTGCAACAGGTGTCCCCGTAGCCTCAGCCGGAGCCGCGCCTGCCGTCGGCGTCGTTGCCACTTCGGTCGTCCGTGGCGTCGCACTCGTAGCCGTTGTCGGAGTCGCGCTCGCACCAGGCGTCGCCGCCTCAGCTGCCAGCGCTTCCTCACTCGCCGTCGCACTCGTCGTCGCAGGCGCGCTCGCCGGCGCCGCACTTCCTATGGCCTCGGTTTCCGGCGTTCCACTCCCGCTCGCCGCGTTAGTCCCGCCGTTCCCGCTCTCATTCGTCACAATCCGTGCTTCCGAGCCGAACTCGTGATAGTGCGTGAACGCAACATCGTTGAGCGCGGTCTGCATCGGCCCCGCCGAACCCTCAGCCGTGCCCGCGCTTGGTACGGGAATCTCCGAGAAAGCCACGCCCCTCACCGGGCAGATATAGCTGCGATCCCCGATCGTCACCGGCGCGTATTCCACCACAATCGCCGCGCCCATCGCCGCATGCGGCGGCGTCATGTCCGCCACTTCGCTCAACCGCAGAATTGCGCCCGTCTCCGGATCGATCGCGATCTCGCCGTGGTAGGCAGGATAGAGTGCCTGAACTTTGCCGCCGCTCGTGATGCCCACCCTGAAGTGCGACTCACCCTCCGCCACGGCATAGTGAAACACGGCCACCGGCTCACTCGCGCCCTGCTCCCATCGCAGCCAGGTCACTCCACTTTGAATTACGTCGCCAATCACCGCACCCAGAATCGGCCCAAACTCACCGCTGGTGGTCAGCCCCAACGCCGGCTCCTCTTCCTTTTTCCCTTTGCCCGTATCCGCGTCATGCACTTCATGCCCATCGCGGTAGGTCACCGTCGTGCTGGTTTCGCCCGTGCTGTGTAGTGTCCTGTATTCGGCGGTGGTGGCCATGCCCGGGGTTTGGATCGGAAGCCCGCTCAGCGACGCGTGTTCATCCATCGCCATCGACCCCGGGTAGGAGTAGCCCACGCGATGCGAGAGCGTGTTTTCAAAGTGTGTGGTTTCGCGCGTGGCTAAAAGGTCAGGCAGGCGCATGATCGTCGTCTTCACATATTCCTCGGCCATCCACGCTATCCGCTGCTGTGTCTCCATGTCCGGCGGCGGATCGCGAAGCACATCGGCTGCGGGAGGATTCAGAAAAGCAGAAAGATCGGCCAGCTTCATCAGTTGCTCATGCGCGCGAGGGCCGGGAAACTCCGCCTCCCAGCGCGCCAGCCGCGCCAGGCTCACCCGCTCCGTGAGTTGGACATCGTCAAGCTCCCCCGCCACCTTCCCATCCGGCTTGCCGTGGAGCTTGATCAGCCACTGCTCCATCTGCTCGACGGACTTGGTTTTGGCTGCCATCGCCGGCCAGGCGAACCCCAAAAGAAGCAGCAGTGTGGCCCATTTCCGCATCGCCCGGTTATTCCTCCTGCCGAGGCACAAGTATAGTCGCTTTCCCATCGCAGCCGCGCCCATCCCGCCCCAAACCCCACGCCCGTCCCGCCGTCTAACCATGCAAGTCCGCGCTCTGCCGCGCGGGTATACTAAAGGCTGGCAACTTCCGGGTTCTGAACACCCTGGATCGATAGACCCCCGTTTCAGGGGGCCTTTTGCCGCAGGGGGATTTCCCCTGGACGCCTGGCCGTAGCGTTTTAGGAAATACCGCGGGGCGGAGCAGATGCTCTAAAGTCGGCGCGACCAACAGGGAGCGGCGACCTTGGACACTGCAGAAACACCACCCTTTTTCCTAAAACGCCGTTTTTCCCGGGGAAGGAAACACATGGGAACGCTGCTGGAGTCCATCCATTCTCCCGCCGATGTAAAGCGCCTCAGTTACGAGGAGATGGCCGAACTCGCGGAGGAGATTCGCGCCTTCGTCATCCAAACCCTTTCCAAAACCGGCGGCCATCTCGGCCCCAATCTTGGCGTGGTCGAGCTCACTCTCGCCCTCCACGCCGTTTTCTCGACGCCTCAGGACAAGATTCTCTTCGACGTCAGCCACCAGGCCTACATCCACAAAATCCTCACCGGCCGCCGCGAGCGCTTTGAGACCATCCGCCAGCCCGGCGGCCTCAATGGCTTCATGCTGCGCACTGAAAGCGAGCACGACTGCTACGGCGCCGGTCACGCCGGCACCGCGCTCTCTGCCGCGCTTGGCATGGCCGTGGCCCGCGACCTCGCCGGCGGTCACGAACACGTCATCGCCGTCGCTGGTGACGCCGCCTTCACCAACGGCATCTCCTTTGAAGCGCTCAACAACATCGCCGTCCAAACCAAGCGCATGATCGTTGTCCTCAACGACAACCAGTGGTCCATCGACCGCAACGTCGGCGCCGTGGCACGCTACTTCCACCGCATCGTCACCAACGAGCACTACCAGCACCTGCACGATCGCGCCACGCGCCTCATCGAGCGCTTCGGCGGCAAGACCGCCATCAAAGTCGTCCGCCGCGCCGAAGAAGCCGCCAAAAGCATGCTCTGGCCGTCCATCCTCTTTGAGGAATTCGGCCTCGAGTACTTCGGCCCCTTGGACGGCCACAATATCCCGCTGCTGGTCGAGACCTTCAAGTTCCTCAAGACTCTCGACCACCCCGTGCTGCTCCACGTGCTCACGCAAAAGGGCCGCGGTTTCCAACCCGCGCTCGACGGGCAGAAGAAGTTTCACGGCCTCGGGCCTTACGATCCCGAGACCGGCAAGACTCCAGACGGCTTGCCCACCTGGGCTGAGGTCTTCGCCAACACCCTCGCCGATCTCGCCGACAAGGACCCGCGCATCGTCGCCATCACCGCCGCCATGCCCAACGGCACCGGCCTCGATCACTTCCGGCCGCGCCATCCCAACCGCTACTTCGACGTCGGCATCGCCGAGGAACACGCCGTGGTCTTTGCCGCCGGTATGGCCACGCGCGGCTTCCGTCCCGTCTGCGCCATCTACTCCACCTTCCTGCAGCGCGCCTTCGATCCCGTCATCCACGACGTCTGCCTGCAGAAGCTTCCCGTCCTCTTCTGCATGGATCGCGCCGGCCTCTCCTGCGACGACGGCCCCACGCATCACGGCCTCTTCGACATCGCCTACCTGCGCGGCATTCCCGAAATCGTTCTCATGGCGCCCAAAGATGAAGAGGAGTTGGCCGAGATGATCAAGACCGCCCTCGGGCTTCCCGGCCCCAGCGCCATCCGCTATCCCCGAGGCGCCGTCGCCGGCGTGGCTCGCAAGCCCGGGCCCGAATCCATCCCCGTCGGCAAAGCTGAAATCATCGCCGACGGCTCCGACGTCGCCGTTCTAGGTCTCGGTCCCATGATCTCGCTTGCGCAGTCGCTCGCCGCATCCCTCGAGCGCGAAGGCTACTCCACCGCCGTCATCAATCCCCGCTTCATCAAGCCGCTCGACCGCGAGATGCTTGAGCGCTATGCCTCGCGCGTCGCTGCCTTTGTGACCTTCGAGGATCACGTCAAAATGGGTGGCTTCGGCACCGCCGTCGTTGAGGCTCTCGACGAAATGGGCCTCGCCGTTCCCGTCGTTCGCATCGGCTGGCCCGACCGGTTCATTGAGCACGGCAAAGTCGACCAGCTCCGGGCCAAATACGGCCTCACCGTCGAAGCCGCCCTCGCCCAGGTTCTCCCTCTGCTCTCCCGCCGTCACCGCCCCACTCTCGTCGCCTCCTGAGCGAAGTCCGCCGCAGCGGACGAAGTCGAAGGATCTGCATTTCCTGCCCCCGTCATCGCGTCGTCCTGGCGGCCGGAGTCCGCTGCACACTGGTTCGCTGCTCATTTCCCTTGACTAGTCGGAGTTCCTTACAGATGGCAAGACATCAGATGGGCTTTGTAGCCCGTGCTGCTGGATCTTGGCGTACAGAGAGCTTCTAGGCATGCCGAGACGCTTAGCCGTTTGGGTGACGCGGCCACCCTCGGACAAAAGTGTTTGGAGGATGTAGAGCTTCTCCATTTCCTTAAGGGTGAGGTTAGCAACTGGAACATACGCAGCAATGTTTTGACGCTCAGGAATTTCGAACTCGAGGCCGGTCTTGTGGATCACTCCATCGTCCGATAAGAGCGCTGCCCGCTCCAATACGTTGCGTAGCTCGCGAATGTTCCCTGGCCACGAGTATTGCTGCAATGCTAATCGGGCATTGTCGGAGATCCGCAGCGAGCCGCGCTTCATATCCCAGCTGAACTGCTCCAGCAGCTTATTTGTGATGATCGGGATGTCCTCACGGCGTTCGCGAAGAGGGGGAATGTGCAGGCGCAGGGTGCTGATACGAAAATAAAGGTCGCTGCGGAACTTGCCTTCCTCCGCCAGCTTCTTTAAGTCGCAATGAGTCGCCGCGATAATCTGCACATCGACCTTACGCTCATGCACGTCTCCCAATCGGTAAAACTGTTTCTCTTCCACCACTTTCAGGATCTTGGGCTGAACCTGAGGCGCCAGGTCGCCAATCTCATCGAGAAATAAAGTGCCGTGATTTGCCACTTCCAGGAATCCGATCTTGTCGCTGACCGCGCCTGTAAAGGCCCCTTTCCGGTATCCGAAGAGCTCCGACTCGAGCAATTCGCTCGACAGTCCCGCACAATTCAGGTCCACAAAGGCCGCATTGGATCGCGGACCCATTTTGTGCAACCAGCGCGCCAGCACGCCCTTTCCCGAGCCGGTTTCTCCCTCAATCAGCACACTTGCGTCGGCCTTGGAGACCCGCGTCGCTGCCTCCCTCAATTCCAGAATGGCCTCGCTGCTGCCGAGGAAAGGGTCGCGCTCGTAGCGCGCTCGCTCCAGTCTGTTTGCCAGGGCCTTCTGACGGTCGCGAAAATTCTCCAGCGTGCGGCGCAGCACTGTGGTCAAATGCGCGAGATCGACGGGCTTGGGAATGAGACGTTCGGCTCCGTTCTTGACCGCCTCCACCGCCAATTGAATGTCGGCGTGCGCCGCGAGAACAATGAAAGGGATACCGATACCATGGGCTTTGAGCCAAGCCAGCAGATCAACTGCCGTGCCGTCCCGCAACTGACAATCTGCCAAAATAACATCTGGCGCGGATTTCTGGAGCTCCAGGAACGATCTGGAAAGACCATCGGCTATGATGATCTCGAATCCCTCGAGCCTCAGCCTGTCTGCCAGAAACTCCAGCATCAGAGCATCGTCTTCAACTACCAGAACTCTTTCTCCCATCGCGCACCTCTTATGCGCCCCGCAACTTCCCGATGTGTTTCCCATTCTCTGGACACGTTCACCATGACCCTTGCACAGATGATTGGTCCGCTGCTCTCCTCTCCGTAGCCAATGTTGAGCAGCGAGAAGGCTGATCCTTCCACGGAGCCAACACCGCCGTTTCTCAACGTCACTCCTCTGCCGGCAGAACGAGAATCAATGAGCAGCCCTGCTGAGGGGGGCAATCCATCCGTGGCCCACGATCTGGCATGGTGGGTGAGCACGTGTTGCAACTCCGTAATTTGTCTAGAAGATAGACAGTTTGCCCAGACTTGTACAGAATCTGGACAGCCGTGCGAGTGCACACGAGCGGCATTTTAGCGCGAAAATCCAGAATATCTCATTCTAAATCAATAACATACTGAGAATATTACCTTTGTACCTAAAAATGGTAATCAAATTGCCCGTGAGGTTGGCATGATCGTCCCTTGATCTTGCAGAGCCCCAGCAAGGGTACGGGAGTGTCGAGGAACTATTTCTCTCCAAGCGGAGCGCCCGGCGCCTTTTGAACCAGTTGCTGTGAGAGAAAACGAAGATGGAAGGAGCCAGCAATGGCAGAAGGACCAGATTCAGCAGAATGCGATCGGTTCGGAAAGGAGCAGTCATCGCTCTCTGAGACTGTCGTCCTAAGAATGGGGGGCCGTCCGTCCTCAGGTTTTTGCGATGTCATTTGGGCTCGCAGTCTGAGGTCAATATGGGGTTACCAACAGGAGGCACTAACGTTCTTCCAAAAGGCACTAAGGATTGCTTAAGAAGTGCCGATTAGAGACCTATCATGATTTGGTCTGCGCAGGGGGGAAGCGCAGTGACCATGAAAACCTCATTGCCGGTTCTCGCTTTGGGCATTCTGGCGTCAGCCCTGGCAGCCAGACCCGTCGCAGCGGCGACTGCCACCACCTCGATCAGCGTCTCCGCGACGGTTCAGGCCTCCTGCCTGGTCTCCACCACCGCCACGGCCTTCAGAACCTACGCTGCGGCCGTGGACCCGGCATCTGCCGTCTCCGTCAACTGCAGCAACTCCACCCCCTACAATGTCAGCCTCAGTGCAGGATTGGCGCCCGGCGCCACCGGGACCATTCGGGCGATGACCGGTCCCGGCGTCGCCCTCCTGGGCTACGCGCTCCTCGCAAACTCCAGCGGCATTGTCAACTGGGGTCAGGCCCTGCGCAACGAACCGGTGGCTGGCCCTGGCAGCACTTCCACCCCGTTGCTCTCCATCCATGGGCGGATTTCGGCAGCGCAGTGCGCCGCGGCTGGCGCATGCGCCGATACGGTGATTGTCGTCGTGACGTATTGACTGATTGCACCCGATCGCGCCCACGGCGAAAGAGCCACAAAGACCATTGCCGACACCTCAATCCGAAGCCCTTCCGCAAACGCCGCCAGCGATGC
Source organism: uncultured Acidobacteriaceae bacterium (assembly GCA_963799155.1). Classification (GTDB taxonomy): domain Bacteria; phylum Acidobacteriota; class Terriglobia; order Terriglobales; family Acidobacteriaceae; genus Telmatobacter. Next base: position 97,574 of record CAWCWB010000006.1, on the reverse strand, counting down.
ATCCCAGCGCCCTTGGCAGCATCGATCCAACTTTTGTGTATCACCTTGATACGTCGTTGACCGGCTGAGTAACACGATTTACCTGCCCTAATAACACGAAGTTACTATTGAACATAACCGAAGTAACAAGTATTGTCCTGGTATTGCTCAATGGGAAATTGTCAGGTTAAGGCATCGTTGAAAAACGGCCCGCGCCTGGGAATTCATTGATCTCCCGACATCGCGCACAGGGAGCGCGGGAAAACTGTGTTTCTGTACTCGGCGGCAAATGAATCCAGATTTGTGTTGGTAAGTCGTCCAATCTGATTCCTAATTGCCTGATTCAGCCAAGAACTGATCCTGTTTGGCTCATAGCCGGACGGCCGTAGATCTCAATATCAAACGCATCTTGTACGAGGAGTAACTTTCATGAAGTTCTCGAATTTTCTCAAGTCTGCACTGCCCGCCGCCATCCTGGGATTCGTGGTGCTGGGCCTGACCCCCACATCTGCCGTTGCGCAAACCAACCCGGCAACCACCACATTCGGCGTCTCCGCGACGGTACTCAAAGACTGCATCGTCTCCGCCACCGCTCTGGGGTTCGGAAACTACACGGGAGCGGTCAACTCCGCCCAATCCACCATCACCGTCACCTGCACCAACTCCACGACCTATACGGTCGGGCTTGGCACGGGACTGGCAACTGGCGCCACCGTGACCACCCGCCAGATGCAAAATGGCACGGCCTTGCTGAACTATGGGCTGTTCTCGAACGCCACCTGGACAACCAACTGGGGCAACACCGCCGCCACCGACTGGGTGAGCGGGACGGGCAACGGGGCCGGCCAAGTGCTCAACGTCTACGGCCAGATTCCGGCGGCGCAGTATGTAACGCCCGGTTCTTACGCCGATACGATCTCTGTTACCGTCACCTACTGAACGTTTGCAACATTTGTAATTGGTAGCCCCATGATCTTGCGAAACTCATGCCGACGGATCGCGGCGGCCATGGCGTTTGCCGCCGCTGTCGTCACTCTCCTTTTGGCAGCCCCGGCTGCCGGCGCGCAGGCGTTGTCGGTTCTGCCCGTCAACATTCTCTTCTCGCCCGGACAGAGGGCTACGTCCCTGACAGTGACCAATAAGGGGACCAGTGAAACTGCCATTCAGGTTCGCGCCTACGCCTGGAGCCAGAAGGATGACGACGATCAACTCACCGACACAGACGCCGTGGTGCTGAGCCCTCCGCTGGCCAGAATGGCTCCGGGGGCCTCTCAGGTGATCCGCATCATTCTGCGTCAGCCTCCGCAGGGCCGTGAGGCAACCTACCGCATTCTGATCGACCAGATTCCACCCCCGGCCGAGCCGGGGATTGTGCATATGGTGCTGCGCCTGTCGATTCCAATCTTTGCCCTGCCGCCTACGCGTGCGGTTTCACATGTGCAGTTTCACCTGGAGATTGATGCCGGGAAACTCGTTCTGGTGGGAATCAACGATGGCCTTAGCCATCAAGTGGTTCACGACATCGTGCTGTCGGCCAGCGACGGCCGCAAGTTCAAGGAAGAGTCCAGCGCATCGCCCTATATTCTCGCCGGCGCCACCCGTCGTTGGCCCATAGCCGCGCAGGCTCCCCTGCCGCTGCCAGGCGAGACCCTGCAATTGAGCGCCCACTCCGACGCCGGCGCCATCCAGCAGCAGGTCAGCTTGGTTAAGGCGCCATGATCGTTGAGGTACGATGGCCAGATGGCTCGGCTGTGCTGAGATCGTTTTGCTTGTGCTGGCCGTCATGCCGCAACCGGCCGCAGCCACCGGCCCAGTCGTCTCTTCAACGCCCCCCGCAGGCAGCCCAGCAGCTCCCCGACCCGGCTGCCGGCTCAGACAGCGACGAGACACTGTTCCTCGACGTTCAGGTCAATGGTCATTCCATCAGCAAGATCGGCGAATTCACGGTGCGGCGCGGCAAGTTGATGGCGCGGCCAGACGAACTGCGCGATCTCGGTTTCCGGGTTCCCGAATCTCGCGCCTCGGAAACCGGCGGCCTCGTCGCCTTGTCTGACCTGCCGGGAATCACTTGGGTTCTCGATGTGAAAGACCAGGTGCTGCAAGCCACAGCAAGCGATAGTGCCTTGTTGCCCACGCTGTTGCAACCCTATGGAAGAGAAGCGGCGGGAGAGCGTCGCGTGATCGAAAGCGGCACCGGCGTCACGCTCAATTACGACATCAGTGGGCACATTCGTCGGCGGCCAGAAAAGCGGCAGCGGGTCCATGGAGTTGCGAGCCTTCTCGCCTCAGGGAATCCTGAGTTCAGAATGGCTCGGTTACACGGGCGCGAGTTCGCCCACCCCCGGCGCAACCACGGCGATCCGCCTTGATTCGGCCTATACGTTTGCCGACGTCAATACCCTGCGCCGCTATAGCCTGGGCGATTTCATCACCGGTGGTCTTGCCTGGACCCGTCCCGTTCACCTCGAGGGAGTCCAGATCAATCTCGGATTTCAGCATGCGCCCCGATCTTGTCACCTTTCCTATGCCCTCGATCACCGGCTCGGCCGCAGTCCCCTCCACCGTCAACGTGCTCGCCGACGGCAACCAGACGGTTTCCGGCCAGGTCGGCAGCCGGCCCCTTCGAGATCCCGCAACTTCCGGTGGTCGAGGGGGCAGGCACCATCTCCATGACGGTGACGAATGCGCTGGGTCAACAAGTGACCTTGACGCAGCCCTTCTACGCCAGCTCCGCGATGCTGGCCCCGGGTCTTCAGACCTTCGCCGTCCAGGCTGGCCTGGTGCGGCGCAACTGGGGCTCGGTCAGCAACGACTACGGAAAGATGGCGGGCGCCGCCATCTATCGCCGCGGGCTCACCCGGAAGTTCACGGTCGAAGGCAGCGTTGAAGGCACTCAAGGTGCGTTCATGGCGGGCGTGGGCGGGGTGGCGCAGATCGGCAATCTCGGCGTGGTCAATTTCGCCGTGGCGCCCAGCTTCGGCTCCGGGCAAGCCGGCGCGCAGTTCTCCGCCGGGGTTCAGCGCATCGGCAGAGTCTTCAGCCTGGGCGCCTCCGCCATCATGGCGGACCGCAACTACCGGGATGTGGCGTCGATGAATGGAGGTGGCGTTCCGCGCAGGCAGCTCAGCGCCTTCACCGGCTTGTCTCTCAAGCGCTTCGGCTCCGGTGGCCTGGCCTACGCGGCGGTCGACCTGGATGCTTCACCGGTTCAGGTTCAGCCAAACGTTGCGCCAGCTTTTGCGCAAGCCCAGCACTCCCAGGTCATTTCTGCCAACTATTCGCTCCAGATCCACCACGCGTTTGTCTATGCTACGGAGTTTCGCGACCTCGTGAACAGAGGCAGCAGCGGGCTGCAGATTGGCCTGACCATTCCCTTCGGCAGGCGCAACTCGATCACCGTCAGCGGGGCGTCGGACGGTTCGGCGCAGGTCGAGGTGCAACAGCCGGCGCCCATGATCGGCGACTGGGGCTACCAAGCCTATCTCTCCGCCGGCAATACCACCCACGTATTCGCTCAAACGCAATACAAGTCGCCCGTAGGCCTGTTTACGGCCGGAATTGACAACGACAACGGGGTAACGACCCTGCGCCTGGAATCCCAGGGCGCGTTCTCGTTCGTCGACGGGGGTGTGTTCCCTTCCAACACCATCTACGACAGCTTCGCCATTGTGGACACCAATCCCGTGCCCCATGTGCACGTTCTCCAGGAGAACCGCGACGTCGGCAGCACCAACTCCTCAGGGCGGCTGCTGGTGCCGGATATGCGCTCGTTCGATCTGAACCACATCGCCATTGAGCCTACCGATATTCCGCCGGACGCCACGATCAACACCGCCACGCGCGAGTTGCGCCCCCAGGATCGCTCCGGCGTGGTGGTCAGGTTCCCGATTAAGTTCAGCCATGGCGCGCTGCTGCGATTGGTCGATGGGGCCGGGGTAGCGGTGCCGCTGGGCAGCACGGCTACCCTGCGCGCCAACAGCGCCGTCGTCCCCGTCGGCTACGACGGCGACGCCTACGTTGAGGATCTCAGTCCCCACAACGAACTTTTGATCGAGTTCCCCGACGGGCGCCGTTGTGCTGTTGCCTTCGATTACAAACCTGTAGCCGGAGATATACCCTTGATTGGGCCGCTTCGCTGCCTGGAGAAGAAGCCATGATGCGAAGACTCGCCTTTGCGGTGCTGCTCCTGCTCGCCCTTTTCGCCCGGCCGGCGTCGGCAAATTCCTGCTCCGCGTACGCCTCGGGCATCGCATTCGGCAGCTACTATGGCACGGCCGTAGATGTCACCGGCACGGTGACGGTCACCTGCACCAGCGGCCAGGCCTATGATATTGGCCTCAACGCAGGCATGGCGAGCGGAGCCACCGTGACCACGCGGAAGATGCAAAATGGATCGGCTTTGCTGGGCTATCAGCTCTTCAGTAATGCCGCGCGCACCATCAACTGGGGCAACACCGCCGCCACCAACTGGGTGGCCGGCACGGGTAACGGAGGCCCCCAAGTGTACACCATATATGCCCAGATTCCGGCGGGGGAGAGCGGTACGATAGAAACCTACACCGATACGATCACCGCTTTCATATCGGGCACCGGCATCACCACTGCTACTGCTATGTTTAGCGTCACCGCGACCGTTGTCAAAAGCTGCACGGTTTCGGCAACCAATCTCGCCTTCGGCAATTACACGGGCGCACAGGTCAGATCCACATCGACGATCACGGCCACCTGCACCAGCAGCACCACTTACACCGTCGGCCTCAATGCCGGAACGGCGACAGGCGCCACCGTGACCAACCGCAGCATGACCGGTCCCGGCTCGGCTTTGCTGCACTACAGCCTGTTCAATAACTCCGGGTACACCACCAACTGGGGCAACACCGCCGCCACCCACTGGGTGAGCGGGACGGGTAACGGGACCGGCCAGAAACTCACTGTCTACGGCCAGATTCCGGTTGCTCAGTATGTGACGCCTGGTTCTTACGCCGACACAATTACTGTTTCCGTCTCCTATTGATCGCTGGGCAGGGCGACTCCCTATTCTCTGATCTCTGCCCACTGTCCACTGTTCACTGTTCCTGTATCCTCCTCTGTATGCCTCCCACTCGCCCATCCCGCTGGCCGCGCCGCTGGCTGCTCTGGCTCGCCGCGGGCCTCGTCCTGCGGATACTCTTCATCTACTTTCCCCGCCCCGGTGACGACGACACATTCGACTACCTCGACTTCGGCCACAACCTTCTCCATCACGGCATCTACGGCATGACCGACGGCGCGTCGGTCTCGCCGACCCTCTATCGTCTTCCTGGTTATCCCATCTTTCTCGCCATCTTTGAGCAGCTTTTCGCGCGCATCTGGCCCAACACCTGGTTCAATGCCGTTTTCGTGGCGCAGATGTTCGCCGACCTCGCCGCCGGCCTGCTGCTGGCCGCCTTCGCGCGCCGCCATCTGGGGCCGCGTAACGCTGAAGTCGCTCTCGTGCTCGCCATGCTCTGCCCTTTCACTGCCGTCTACGTGGGCATCGCCCTTACGGAATCGCTCTCCGTGTTCGCCGTCTCCCTCGGCATCTACGCCGCAGGCCGCGCCCTGGCCGCCGAAACCACCGGCGCGCGCGATCCCTGGGCTCTCATCCTCGCCGGCTGTGGCGCCGCCATCGCCATGCTGCTCCGCCCCGATGGCCTCGTACTCTTCGTTGCCCTTGCCGGCGGCCTCTTTTGGTACATCCTTCGCCGGCCCGCCAAAACCTCACCCGCACAACCCGCGCTACGCCGCGCTTTCGCTGCCACGTTGCTCTTTTGTTTCGTCGCTCTCCTGCCGCTTGTCCCCTGGACCATCCGCAATTGGGCGCAATTCCACGTCTTTCAGCCGCTCGCGCCGCGCTATGCCGATCCCGGCGAGCCTTCCATTGCTGGCGCGCGCAGTTGGCTGCGCACCTGGACCGTCGAGTACGATTCCACCGTCAACGTCTGCTGGAATTTCCCCGGCGGTCCCATCGATCTCGCCGACTTGCCCCCGCGCGTCTTTGACTCGCCTCAGCAGCGCGAGCAAACCCTCGCACTCATCGCCGAGTACAACCGCACCGACACCCTCCCTCCCTCGCTTGAAGCTCGCTTCGCCGCTCTCGCCGCCGAGCGCATCCACGACCATCCGCTCCGCTACTACGTCACGCTTCCCCTGCTGCGCGATGCCGACATGCTGCTTCGCCCCCGCACTGATGCCTTCTATCTCGATGTCTTCTGGTGGCGCTGGAGCCAGCACCCCGGCCAGACCCTCGTCTCGATTCTTCTCGGCCTCATCAATCTCTTCTACGTGGCCACCGCGGCCTGGGCCTTCCTTCGCGGCCGTGTGCCCTGGGCGCTCATGCTGGGCGCGTACCTCATTCTGCGTTTCCTCGTCCTCGGCGCCATGGAGAACCCCGAGCCGCGTTACACGCTGGAGTGTTTTCCCATCTTCATCGTCGCCGCCGCTGCCGCCCTCGCCCGCACCGGCGTGGTCCCCGGCGCGCAGCACCGCACAAATCCCGCTGACTCGTCCGCCGCAGCGGACTGACTCGCCGAGCCCTGACTCCTGCTCTCTGATCGCCGATCTCTGACCCATGCCCTATCCACTGTCCACTGTTCGCTGCCCTCTATGCGACAATCCTCATCAGACCGTCTTTTTCATGCGACTGCATCATTTTCTCCCGGCTCTGCTCGTGGTTGGTTGCGCTCTTGCGGCCCTCCCGGCCCATCCCCAGGCCGAGTCACCGCCGCCTCCCGTCCCGCTGGTTCTTGCCGGCGGCACGGTGGTCGACCTCACCGACTGGGGCCACTCCGCGCGCGATATTCCCGACGCCATCGTCGTCATCCAGGACGGCCGCATTGAAGATGTCGGCCTTCCCGGCCAAGTCGCCATTCCCAAAGGCGCGCGCATCATCGACTGCACCGGCAAATTCATAATCCCCGGCCTCATCGACGGCTATGCCGGCATGAACTCCCAGGCGCAGGCCAACGCCAACCTCTACATGGGCGTCACCACCGTCGTCGCCCGCGCCGACTCAGAGCGCGGCTTCATCGACACCAGCGCCCAGCCCAGCCCGCACATTTACCCCATCGACACCATTGGCGTCACCGACAACTGGAGCCTGCTGGCGCGCCATCCCGAATGGGTCTCTATGCTCCGCGAGGGCGCGCATTCCGTCGAGCTCAGCCCACAGGATACGGCCCGCCAGATGGTCGACACCGCGCATGTCGGCACCCGCGTGGTCTTGCTGACTGCCCATCTCACCGCCGCCAACTCGCAGTGGATCGTCGCCCGCGCCCACGAAATGGGCCTCGTTACTTACGGCGACTTCGTCTCCACGCCCTATCGCGTCGGCGTCGAGGCCGGCGTTGACGCCCTCGTCCATATGGACCACTACGATCTCGGCGTCATTCCCGATGAGCTCCAGCGCCCGCTCGTCGACGACCCCGACGGCCCCTCCGCCGACACCGCCTATGACTACTCCGAGCGCATTCCTCCCACCGATGCGCATCTGCGCGCCTACGCTCACTTCCTCGCCACGCACCACGCCGCGCTCATGCCCACCTTCAGCCTCTATTACGTCGAGTTGCCCGGCCATCGCAATCTCTGGAAAGAACCTGCCGCGCACCTCCTCGATCCCGGCCGCATGTTTCATCCCACCGATCCCGCTACCGGCGAAATGATGTACCCACTCCCCTCCTGGTCGCGCCGCCTGCCCGCCGTTGCCCAGCGCTGGATGGAAGAGGACCTGCAAAAGAAGGCCGCCCAGTCCGCTCTCCGCCTCTGGCGCATCAACGAAACCATTTTCTCCGCATTTCCCCACTACCTCGCCGGCTCCGGCGCTGACGCCACGGGCACCATGCCCGGCATCTCCCTGCACACGGAACTCGAGCTGCTCGTCCGCCTCGGCCTCTCGCCGCGCGAGGCCCTCGCCGCCGCCACCAACAACTACGCCCTCCAATTCGGCTGGAACGAGCTCGGTCTCATCGCCCCTGGCCGCCGCGCCGACATCCTCGTCGTCGACGCCGACCCCACCATCAGCATCTGGAACGCTCGCCGCATCTCCGCCATCCTTCTCGACGGCGAACCCCTCGACCGCGACGCCCTCCTCCACCTGAAGAGATAGCCTGGCGCCCCATCCTGACTCCGCCAACTCCGCTAGCCCCGCTAACTCCGCCGCTTTCATTTACCCTTGATTCCAGCAGCACTTCCCGCCATCATGCCCCGCTTCCGCTTTTTCGCTCACGCTTCAGGCCAGCGCCACAACCGCTTGCTCCTTCTCATTGCGGTTTACAAGCTTCTCCACGCAGCGCTTTTCTTCGCCATCGGCATCGGCGCGCACCGCCTGCTCCACAAAGACATCGCCGACCAGATCGACCTCCTCGCCCGTCATCTGCGCTTCAATCCCGAGTCACGCCTGGTCAACTTCATCCTCGAAAAAGCCTCCCTCATCAACGATCCCGTCCTGCGCCGCATCGGCTTCGTCGCCTACTGCTACTCCGCCGTCTCGCTCGCCGAAGGCGTCGGCCTCTATCTCGAAAAAGCCTGGGGTGAGTTCCTCACTCTCGCCATTACCGCCTCTTTCCTGCCCTTTGAACTGTTCGAGGTCTTCCGCCGCCTCACCCTTGTCCGTGTCGGCCTGCTCACCATCAACATCCTCGTCTTCCTCTATCTGCTTCATCTCGTCGTCGACCGCGCCCGTCGCCGCGCTAAAGCGCGAATCAAATAATCCGCCCCGCGCGCCACGCGCATGGGCAAGTTCTGAATACCGTCCCATCGCCGCTCTTCGGTACAAGCTGTTTCAGAACTCCGCTCTGTATCAGGGCACGACTTCAGTCGTGCCGAAAAGAGCGGAAAAATCGAGGGCTTTAGCCCCTGTGCGTATCGCCGGAACGCCGTGATGCCAGTTATGAAACAGCTCGTAGTCTTTGGATTAGGAACGTTCGCGTCAGCCCTTCCCTTCCCAAACCCGGCTCCGAAGAGCAGAATCGAATCCATGCGCTCCGGCTCCAACCGGAAGCGGTTCGGCCCCATACTCGGCAGGAGAAACAAATGCAGAAACGCAAATTGGGAAAAAGCAACCTTGAAGTATCAGCTCTCGGCCTCGGCTGCATGGGCATGAGCTTTAGCTACGGCCCGCCCAAAGACAAGCCGGAGATGATCTCTCTGATCCGCGCCGCTGTGGACCGTGGCACCACGTTCTTCGACACGGCTGAGGTCTACGGCCCGTTCATCAACGAGGAACTCCTCGGCGAGGCGCTCTCGCCCATCCGCGACAAGGTGGTGATCGCCACTAAGTTCGGCTTCAGCATGAATAGCGACAACAGTCCCGGCTCGCACGGCCTCGATAGCCGCCCCGAGCACATCAAGCAGGTCGCCGACGCCTCTCTCAAGCGCCTCAGGACCGGCGTGATCGATCTCTTCTATCAGCACCGCGTCGATCCCGACGTGCCCATCGAAGACGTCGCCGGAGCGGTCAAGGAACTGATTGCGGAAGGCAAAGTGCGGCACTTCGGCCTTTCTGAAGCAGGCGTGCAGACCATCCGTCGCGCCCACGCCGTGCAGCCTGTCACTGCGCTGCAAAGCGAGTACTCGCTGTGGTGGCGGAAGCCCGAAGCCGAAGTGATCCCCACCCTCGAGGAGCTTGGCATTGGGCTGGTTCCGTTTAGCCCGCTCGGCAAGGGTTTCCTCACCGGGAAGATGGATCAGAACACCAGGCTCGCCGGCAACGATTTCCGCAGCACTCTGCCTCGCTTTACCCCGGAGGCGATGAAGGCGAATCAGGCCGTCGTCGATCTGCTCGGCGCCATCGCCAGGCAGAAGAACGCGACACCTGCGCAGATCGCGCTCGCCTGGCTGCTTGCGCAAAAGCACCCGGGGCCCCCAGACAGCTCGCTGACTGGGGTGGAAATGCCGTGGATCGTTCCCATCCCGGGGACGACCAAACTCCATCGCCTAGAAGAAAACATCGCAGCGGTCGCAGTCGAACTTACGCCCGGCGACCTCCGGGAAATCGAAAGCGCCTCATCAAAGATCACCATCCAGGGTGCTCGCTACCCGGAACATCTGGAAAAGTTGACCGGCCGCTAAAGCGGTTCTCCAAGTGGTGTGGCGCAAAGCACAATCGCTGAGTGGCTTTTTCATCAAGAAAAAGCCATCTTGAAAGGTGCCAGAAATGTCACATAGTAATTGGAGAACCGCCGAAAGCAGCGCCGGCAGCAGGAACAAGGAGAGACGAAACAATGGAGATCAAAAAGAATCGGTTCGCAACCTTCCGCCAAGGGCCCGGCCGACTGGTTCACCGGCACGGTCCGCATCGATCCGCTCTTTCAGGCGCCCGATCCCGCCCGCGCCGCCGGCGCTCACGTCACCTTCGAGCCCGGCGCGCGCACCGCATGGCATACGCACCCGCTTGGTCAAACCCTCATCGTCACCTCCGGCTGCGGCCGTGCGCAGCGCTGGGGTGGTCCCGTCGAGGAGATTCGGCCCGGCGACGTCATCTGGTTCGCGCCGGGCGAGAAGCATTGGCACGGCGCCGCTCCCGCCACAGCCATGACCCACATCGCCATCCAGGAGAAGCTCGATGGCAAAGTCGTCGACTGGATGGAGCAGGTGACAGAAGAGCAATACCGGGCGTAGTCCCGCCGATTGCGCGCTGAACGCAGCCGAAAGCGTGACTTCCAGACGCGACCGGCCTGTTCCGAGTTGTTGCCCAAGTAGTAACTTCCGGATCGGCGGTGACACGCCCGGAACCGGGGCTTCAGCACGGTGAGTCCTTCGGCGGAGATTCTGTACTCATCGAGCTGATCCAACACCAGACTTCTTGATTGGCCACCATTCGACTGAAACGCCTAACCGACGAGCGCGGCAGAAAAGATCATGACGGTCAGCTGTGAAAGCTCCACGCCATGCCAGGTCTCTGACCGCTTGATTTTGTGCCAGCCTGGGTGCCCCAGGTCCGGGATTCCTCGGACAGGTCTTCGTCCGTGGGGTGGAGATCCCGATTTTGGGACCTGGGATTGACAATCGCAAGGTTCGAATTCACGCGGTCAAAGGCCTAGTTCGTGCCCAGGCCGTCGTGCTGATGGTAGTTGGGATAGGGTGGAACCGTCGGGTAGATGACAGGGCTCTCTTTGAGCTGCTGCATCACGATGGCAACAGCGCGCTCGAGCTGCATGTCGTGGCCTTCGGCAGCATCCTTGGGCAACATCTCCACCTCAACGTCGGGCGGGACGCCGTGGCCTTCTACTTCCCACGAGCCGTGTAGACCGAAAATGGCATGGCGCGGAGCCATGACCTGGCCGCCGTCGATGAGCACCGGATAGCCGCCGATGCCGACGAGGCCGCCCCACGTGCGCGTACCCACCAGCGTTCCCAGATGCTGATTGTGAAAATACCAGGGCATGGCGTCGCCGCCCGAGCCGGCGGACTGGTTGATGATCATGGCCTTGGGCCCGAAGATGGCGCCCTGGGGATCGTAGCTAACCTCGCCGTCGCGCTCGATGAGGCCGGAGAGCAATTTGCGGCTGAGAATATCGATGACGTAGTTGGCTAGCGCGCCGCCCTCGTTGTAGCGTTCGTCGAGCACCAGCCCCTGCTTGCCGATCTGGGCATAGAAGTAGCGATTGAAGTTGTCGTAGCCTGCGCCGGCCGTGTTGGGCATGTAGACGTAGGCCACCTTGCCATCGGAGAGCTTATCCACGAGCTCGATGTTGTGGGAGATCCAGGCAAGGTTGCGCAGGCCGGCCTCATCGGGAATCGGCACCACGGTGACGTCGCGCGCATCGGAGCCGTCAGGCTTGGCGCCGACGGTGATGACCGTCTGCTGGCCCGCCGCGCCGTCAAAGAAACTGTAGAGATTATCGGTGGCGTGGAGCGGGCGCCCGTTGACGGCGAGGAGGTAGTCGCCGACATGGACCTCGATTCCCGGCGAGGTGAGCGGCGCCTTCAGGCCGGGCGTCCAGTTCTGGCCGTTGTAGATGGTGGAGAACCTGTACCGGTTGTTCTCAACGGTGTAATCGGCGCCAAGCAAGCCGGTCTTTGGCCCATTGGAAGCAGGGCGCGGGCCTCTGATGAACATGTGGCCGACTTCGATTTCGCCCAGCATCTCCTGGCAGAGATACGTGAACTCGTCGCGCGAGGCGAGCCCGGCTACGTAGGGCCGATATTTCGTTTCGATCTTTCCGAGGTCGAGGCCGTGCAGGTGCGGATCGTAGAAGAAGTCGCGCTCAATGCGCCATGTCTCGCGGTACATCTGGACAAATTCTGCATGGGGATCGATGGTGGCGTACATCTCGTGGTTGTTGACGGGCTTGCCTTTCGATTCGCCGGGCTTGAGGTCGGACGCGGCGACAGTAAACCAGTGGTCCTCCTGGGTGTAGAAGAGCATTTCACCGTTGAAGGAGACGCCGTAGCTATTCAAATCGGTAAGCACTTCCTCGGTCTTCCGCGACTCAGTGGTGAAGCGCCAGAGGCCGCGGATGCGCGGACCGCTTTCCTCAGACGGGCGGCCGACGGGGGGGCCTTCGGCGAGGTAGATCATGCCGGTCTTGCCGGCTCTGAGATCGACATAATTCCGCGCCGGGATGGGCAGCGCTAGAATGCGCTCGCCAATGCCGTCAAGATCAACCACAGTGGCTGCGGGTTTGCTGGTTTCTTTCTTCTGGGCGGCGTCGGCTGGCGCGGGCTGTTTCGACTCCTGATCTGGTTTCTCTTCGCCGGCGGCCTTCTCGTCGGCGGCGCCAGTGCCGGCGGGCTTCTCTTCGCCCGCGGGTTTCTCGTCGCCGGTTTCAGGCGCGATAGGCGATTTGCCGGTCTTTGCGAGAACCACAACGTAAACGCCACTTGTCATGCTTTGATCCATCGAGGAAAGATCGGGGCCCGATGAAGGACCTTTGTTGGTAGTGGCGGTGAAGTAGAGGTACTGGCCGTTGGGATCGAAGGCCGGGTGGGCGGCGTTGCTCATGCCGTCGGTAATCTGCGTGGATTTGTGCGTGTCGAGGGAGTAGAGGAAGATCGCGTCGTACTGGTTCTCCAGATCGCGGGTGTAGGCAATCCACTTTGAATCGGGTGACCAGCAGATCTCATACTCGTCGCCGAACCCGCCGTAAAGGGCCGTGTCGATGAGGACCGGTTTGCCGCCTGAAGCAGCCACAGACCAGAGGCGCAGGTGTTTGTCGGAGTACACGATGGTTTTGGAGTCAGGCGACCAGCGGAGCTTGTAGAAGAACGAGGGATTCGGGCCGAGATCGATGACCGTGGGTGGTTTCAGGCCGTCCTGATCGCGGATGAAAAGCTGGTACTCGCCCGATGCGTCACTGAAGTAGGCGATGGATTTCCCGTCGGGTGACCAGGCCGGGTCGCGTTCGGCGATGTCCGCGGTCTTCGTCAGGTTGCGGGTGTCGCCCTTGTCGGTGGGCACAGTGAAGATGTCGCCGTGAGCTTCCACAACCAGGCGCACGCCGGTGGGCGAGATGTTGACGTTCTGAACCTCTTCGGGACGAATGTTGGCCAGATGCGGTGCCAGGCCGGGAAGGTCGCCCTCGATGGTGACGGGCACGGCGTGCTCCTGGTGCGTGGCCAGGTCATAGAGATGCAGCGACCCGAACTGCTCGTAGACCAGGGCGCCGGGGCCGGCGGCGACGGTTTTCAGATCGTACCCGCTGTTGTCCACCACCTGAGAGACCTTCTTGGCGCCGGTGTCGTAGCTGAAGAGAGAGACGGGGCCGTTGCGGTCCGACAGGAAATAGACCGTGCTGCCTTCCCACACGGGGCTGGAGTCGTTGGAGTTGTCGCGCGGAATTCTCTCCAGGTCGAGGGTCTTCAAATTCACCAGCCAGATGGGCGTGGTCTGGCCGCCGCGGTAGTGCTTCCACGCCGCCTCCCACTGCAGCACGGGCACGTAAGCAATGGTCTGGCCGTCGGGCGAAATGGCGCCTTCAACGGCGCTGGGCAGCGGCAGCACGGTAGGCGTGCCCTGGCCGTCGGCGGCGGTTTCGAAAAGCTCGAAGAAATCGGACCAGCTAGAACGCATCGAGTCGAAGAGCACATCTTTGCCGTTCGGGGTCCAGCCCACTGCGTAATTACCCGACCCAGCGTGGCCGGAGTTGTCCCAGGTAATGCGCCGCGGTACGCCGCCGTCGGCGCCGATCACGTAAACGTTGACCGTGCCATGCTCGAGCCTGGAGTAGGCGATTTCAGAGCCGTCGGGCGAGTAGTAGGGACCTTCAACAACGTCGTTCTGCGAAGTCAGGCGCTCGGCCACGCCGCCGGCGCGCGGCACGGTCCAGATATCGTCGGCATAAAGGAAGGCGATTTTCGTCTGGCTGAGCGAGGGATTGCGCAACAGCAAAGGAGCAGCGGCCCAGGCCCGGCTGCTGGCGAGAGCAATCGCGAAGAGAACGGCGGCGCAGGCCAGCGTGGGGATGCGGCGCAGACGATGCGCGGCGACAGGAGGGAGCGATTTCATTTGCATTACCTCGAATGGGATGTTGCGGGGAGCGGTCACGACCATCGGCCATAGTGTTCGGCGCCAGCGGCAATCCCCGCGCGGGGGTGGGATAACCATATCACGCGAGTGAGGCGGCCTTTTCCACGATTTCCGTGTTGACAGTCCGGCTTGGTTCACCTGCTCGATCCTCTTCGCGCAATCGCTGTCATTCTGAGCAATCAAAAATTGGGTGTCGCCCTGAGCGAAGCCGAAGGGGATTCGCGGTCGCCTTTCGTCTTGTATCAGGGCATGAGTTCACTCATGCCGATACCCGCCGGCCCATTTTTCGAGAAACAAAGTACGCGGCGAAGTCGAGTTCAAATCTCACGGGGTGCCCCGTTCTAGCCCCGCTAGGGCGGGATCGGATCGTCTCCATCGCCATCTACAAAGGTCGTCGCTTCGACGACCTCGAATTCGGCGACTAACCGCCTGCGTCCCACGCGGCGGCGCCTTGCCCCTACGAATTCAGAATTAGGTCCGCTACGCGCGAAGCAGGGCGGGTATTTCCTATTTATCAATCGGTATACATACTTGATTACCTAAACAAATCTATGTAATAAATGACGATTTTACTTGACATGATGCTCGAATCGATCTACGTTGTCGCCTAAGAATTTGGGGCTCACTGAAACTGCAATTTACTTCTCCGGTTGAATCCGGGGGAAGCGCAGTTTTCGCGCGCGCCTCCCAACCGTTGAAACAACCATCGCGCGCGACAAATCACCTCACCGGTTGTCCCATTTCTTCGGGACTTTGTTGCTCGAGTCGTCAAAGACGGCTCACCCCGGGAGCATTTGGTTTGTCATGCGTCTAGCAGGTTGCGGACGCCAGAGGAGAGTTGTGTGCTTGCCATCGCTCTCAGGTCTCACTTAAGCAGGAGGACAATACCATGACGCGCGGAGCGCTATTGAATCGGTCGGTCAGTCGGAACTTAACCATGACACGTGCATTTCACTTGCTCGCGGCATTGTTGCTCGCTTGGTTCGCGGCGGAGGCGTCAGGCGCCTACGCCCAATCCTTCACGCTCTCAGCGCCCCCGCCCAAGTCGGTTTTGCCAGGCGGCCCTGCCATAACGGTTGCGATCACGATTACCACCTCCGGCGGGTTCAACGCGGGGGTGGCGCTCCAGGCGAGCAACGTCCCCACGGGTGTCACTGTTAGTGTCCCCCCATGCTGGAATAACCCACCAGCTTCCGGCAGCACCTGTCAGCTCACCGTCTCAGCGGCAGCAACTGCGCCCGGCGGACAGTACTCCATTACGGTCACAGGGACGGGCGGCGGCGTCACCTCTTCGACAACATTTGGGCTTTACGTGGACACCTTCAGCATCTCCGCTTCACCCGCTTCGCTTTCCGTGGTGCAAGGTAGCAGTGGCACTTCAACGATCACCAACAGCTTACCGGGTTCCTATCCTGGGGAGAACACTGTCAGCCTCACCGCAAGCGGACAACCGACTGGAGTCACAATTGGTTTCAGCCCAACCTCTCTGAACCCCTACTCCGGCAGTTCGTCCACGATGACCCTTGCCGTGGCCTCGACTACAGCGCCCGGCACCTACCCGATCACAGTCACAGGCACGATGAGCGGAAGCCAAACAAGCGCGGGAAGCGGGAGCCTCACCCGCACCACAACCGTGACCCTCACGGTGACCCGCTTCGGTTTTACGCTCTCCGGTCCGCCCTCATATGATTCCGTCATTGCGGGGACCAGCAACACGTTTGGGCCGATCACCAGTACGATCTCGAGCGGCTTTGACGCGTCTGTGACCTTAACCGCAAGCAACGTGCCGACCGGCGTGACACTCAGCTTTGTCACCGATCCGATCGCCGCGCCGGGCTCCGGCACATCCAACATGACCATCACTGCCTCCTCGACCGCTCCCAGCGGGGAGTACTCGATCACCATCACTGGCAACGGCGGCGGGGTGACGGCGACTACCACGATCACCCTGTTCGTGATGAACTTTACTTTATCGCCTGCACCCGCTTCGTTGTCTATTTCGCCGGGCAGCAGCGGCACATCGACGATCACCGCCGCAATGGCCCCAGGCCCGCAGGAGGGCGTTGTAACTTTAAGTGCAAGCGGACAACCGTCTGGCGTCACAGTGAGCTTCGTCCAGATGCAGAGTCCCCCCGCTCCTTCGGGCAGCGCCACGATGACGGTGAACGTGGCCTCGACCACTCCGGCCGGAACCTATCCCATCACGGTAACTGGCACTTGCGGCAGCCTAACCCACACCACAACCGTCAACCTCATCGTGCCGTCACCGAGCATTACGGGTGTCTCTCCGACATCGGGCATTGCCGGCACGCCGGTCACAATTACTGGAACCAGTTTTGGTTCGGCGCAAGGCTCTGTGAAATTCAATGGGGCGGCGGCATCGATCACGAGTTGGAGCAACACGTCCATTGTGGCGCCGGTGCCGGCTGGAGCCCGGGGGGTAATGTACTCGTGACGGTAACGGCGGCCAGCGGTTCCGGGGGCAATTCGCAAAGCTTCGATGTTATTACCTACCCGACCACGACAACCTTGAGCTCCTCAGCAAATCCAGATCTTTATGGCACCTCCCTAATCCTTTCGGCAACGGTTTCTGCATCTTCCGGCGGCACGCCGACCGGAACCGTCCTGTTTTACGACGGCAGCACAGAAATCGGGAGCGGAACTCTGCAATCAGGAAATGCGGCATTCACATCGACATCCCTGAGCGTTGGCACACATTCACTCACAGCGGCCTACCAGGGCAACTCACCTGATTTAGCGAGTACCAGCGCAGTCCTGTCGCAGGTAATTCAACAAGTGCCGACAACGACATCTATAACGTTATCGCCTGCAACCGCCGCTCCACTTCAGCCAATTGTTGTCACAATCGATGTGACGGACACGGTCGGGGAATATCCCACGGGAACCGTCAATTGCACGGTAATCGGAACTCCCACGACATTTACAGGAGAGACATTTTCAGGATCCCTGTCAAACGGCACTGCCACCTGGACGCTCACCAACCTTAGTGCTGCAGGGACCTATACCGTAGGTTGCGCTTACGCCGGTTCAACCGATTTTGCAGCGAGCGTGGCGAATTCCGTCACCGCAACCGTGGTAGTGCCAACCAATACATGGAGCATGACAGGCGCGGAAACGACTCCGACCCCTATCTACGACGAACAAACCGCCACGCTTTTGCCGGACGGAAACGTGCTCGTCGCGGGTGGCTACGGTCTTCTTGGTGGTGGCGAGTGCGCAGAAACCACTGCCCAGCTTTATGCCCCAGGTCCGAACGGCATTGGGACTTTCAACCCCACAGGCAGCATGGTCTATGGGCGATTTGCCCATACTGCAAACTTAATCACCGTGGGTCCGAAAGCAGGCGATGTTCTTATAGTCGGCGGCATGGGCTCAGTCACCGACAACGGCACCTGTCAAGTCAGCAGCTACCAGCTACCGGCAAATTCTTCGGCTGAAATCTACTCAGAAAGCGCTTCAGGAGGCGCTTTCACTCTTTCGGGTGCCAGCCCGAGTTATCCCCGGGCCGGGCATACGGCGACTACCCTTGAGGATGGAACTATCTTGATCATTGGGGGGACCCCCAACGCCTCAGATCCTGCCGAAATTTATATTCCGGATTTGCCCTGCCCGACCTGTCCGGGCCAGATCCAACCAGCGTCATTCAAGACGGTCGGCAGTCTGCTGACGCCCCTTACAGGATCCCAGGGTACGGCAACCCTCCTGCAAAACGGTCAAGTTCTCATTGCCGGCGGAGCGGATGGTAATAATAACCAATCGGCGGCTGCGGAGTTATACAATCCGGTGACCCAACAATTTACGTACACTGGAAGTCTCAAAACGGCGAGAAAGTTTCACGTTGCGATTCTTTTGCCCAATGGAAACGTGCTCATCGCGGGAGGAACTGATTCGAGCGGAAATCCAACCCCCAGCGCGGAGCTTTACAATCCCACAACGGGAGAGTTCACGAGGACTGGGAACATGAATACGCCGCGCGCTTCCCCTGGTGTTGCCCTGCTGAATAACGGGAACGTACTGATCTTTGGCGGAATGGTGACTTGGCCCGGCATGGCCATTACCTCAACATCGGAAATTTATAACACTTCCAACGGAACATTTTCCGTTGCTCCAAACCTGAATATCGCCCGAAGTTACATGACATCCGCCGTTCTTCCTGCCGGAAATGTCATGGCCATAGGTGGCGGTCCTGCCTCTGCAGAGGTTTTCTCGCTGAATGAGGCTATTACCAGCGTCATTAACCCAAAGTACATGATCATGGGCATAACTTACGCGCCTCCCGGTCCGTCGAGTTCTATCTCTTACACGGACACAAATTACGTTGGCAACACGACGGATCTTACTCTTCAGGTTGGTCAAACACAGGGGATTAATCTAACCACCAGCGCGAGTGCCGACGCAATTCAAGGCTGGAAGTTCGGATCGGGAGGTTTGTCTGCAACTCAAGGATCGGAATGGACGCAAAGCACCACAAACGAGGGCAGCTTTACTTTGAGCGGCCAGACCTCCAACAATTGGCTGACGCCGGGCACAGCAAACGCGTTCGCTCCGGTAGATCACGACTGGGACATTATCTGGCTATGGCTGAATCCTACCGTAGTACTCACCGTGGACATGAGTAACCCGAACGCCCCGCCGATGTGGAACGGCTATGGCTACGATGCGACAGACCCTTATAACGGGATCGACGTCATCCCGGTTTATGTCGGCTATTTGAAGGGAATCCCGAGCTTTGCCTCGTCCGAGGATGACCACTATCTCGCAAGAGGTTGGGTTGCGAATGAGGACCTGGTTTGGCCAAACGGGGACGTACCCGAGTTAACTCAGACGGACTACGACAATATCCTTTTGGCAGACCCCTTCACCGACCCAAATTACACCGTCATCCTTCCGTCACCGTGCCCATCTCTCCCATGCACGACAACGGATGGCCGTTTCACTACGGCAATGAACGGTGCAGGGCAAGAAAGCATCTACTATCTGCAGCAGCCACAAACCAATCAAACTTATACGTTGACCTATGCCAACAGTACGACGTCGTCGAAGACCGTCCAAAACCAGACCAAGATTTCGTGGGGAATGTCTGATTCGTATAGCGCAACAGTCTTTGGAATCAAGCTTGGAGCTGGTAATTCGACCTCCGGGTCTCTTACGACAACAAATACAACAAAAACCTCCACGACCACTACCAACACACAGACAACGGCAGCCAAAATCGTTGGCCCGACGTGTACTGGAAGCCCGTGCAACCCGTCCTACAGCGGTGTCGCTCCGCAGCAGCCGGGACTGTTCAATGTGTATCAGGATAACCTTTATGGAGGAATCATGTTCTTCGGTGTGAACTGACAGCCATTTGGGGCGCTTACATAGCCCTGCATCGATTTATTATCGTCGCCATCATGGAAGGCGTCACCATGACATGACTGACATGCGACGGGCTGCAAATCAAGAACATCGCTGAGACGCGGAGCGTTGGTTCTCGCAGGTCACGTTGCGGCGCGGAATCCTTGCGAGCAAGAAATTTGGAGGTCTGCTGATTCATGCTCCAAGGCCTCGAGCGCTGCCTCGCTTACCCGGCGCCCTCCGCCCCCGCAAGCCCCGCCCGCCGCATTTCCTCCGCAAACGACTGAAAACACGCCGCTAAAACTCTACCTACACCCTGATCTTCTCCGCGCGCCGCCCAACAAGACTCTATCTACAGATAGACAAAAACCGTATCGCGCACGTAAAATGCGACGAAAAACACCATTTCCGGCGACCTGCAGGTCATAAATTCACCTGATTTCTCCACCTGCAGGTCATATCTCCGGCGAGCTCACGATGCGTCAGTTTCGACCCCCAAAATTCGACCTATAGGTCGTCAGATTTCGCCCCATCCCTCCACCTGCAAGTCGTCATTCCCCAGGCCCCGTCCGCTGACTTGCTGACTCGCTGACCTGCCGACTTGCTGCCCTGTCACCCCGCTCCAATTTCCTCCACTCGCACCCGAGCACCCCGGTCCCTCGGTCCTTTGGTCCTTGTCTTTCGTCCCCTACTCCCTACTCCCTACTCCCTACCCCCTGTCTTATTCGCCTTTTCTTCCCCTATCACACTCCGGCGCAGCCGTCCAGTGGGGGAATCACAGCAGTAAACCCCATATCTTGTGGTGCGAGAATTTTTCTCTTCTATTAGTCGGCGTTCCCGTAGAGAGCCTGATTTTCCTGCGCTTTCCACCGATTTTTTGCTTGGCGGAAGGAGAGATCAGGGGTACTATCGGTCGAGGTGGAAAATTCTGGAGTTTGGTGGCCTTTTCTGGAGCCACTCAACGGCATTCGGTTTTCATTTCAAGTGTACTCCGGTTTCCACCTTGGCAACGCTTTTCCGGGCGCCAATCCCGCTGGGGAACCAGCCTGGCTAACCCGGCTAAAGCCAACCCGCTGACCAGCTTTCGTCTGCGGGGCGCGAGTGAGGCAAGCAGATGTTGCGCGGCAACCATCCGGCGAAGATCGACGACAAGGGACGGCTTAAGCTGCCCGCTGCCTTCAAGCAGCTCTGGGACGCCCAGCACGTCGCCGAGGTCTACATCACCTCCGCCAATGGCAAAAGCGCCGAGATCTGGGCCCTGCCCGAGTGGGAGAAGCAGGAGGCCCTCCTGGCCGCCTCCAGCACCATGGACGAGGCCGTGGACAAGTACCTGGACATGACCAGCTATTACGGCCAGCAGGTGGAAATCGACAGCCAGGCTCGGGTTCTAATGCCGCAGATTCTGCGCGGCGCGGCAAAGCTCGATGCCGAGGTGGCTGTGATGGGCAAAATCAACCACCTGGAGGTGCACAATCTCGCGCTCTTCGTGGAGTCACTGCCCGCCAAGGCTCTGACCCCCGACGATCGCAAGGCAGTGGCGGCGTTGTTGAGCCGCCGGGGTGGATCGTAAGCCCCTCAGGGGGGCGCGCATGACGCAGCCGCAAGCACGCCATGTGCCGGTGCTCTTTGAAGTTGCATTGGATTTTCTTCGCGTGCGGCCCGGTGGAACTTACGTCGACTGCACGCTGGGCCTGGCGGGACATGCCGAAGGCATCGTCAGGCAGTTGGGATCGGCGGGGCACTTGATCGGATTTGACCGCGATCCCGAGGCGCTGGATTTGGCAAGAGCCCGGTTGGCGAGTGTTTGCAAGGAGCTGGGCAGCCAGGCGCCGCAAGTGACTTTGATCGGCGAGGCCTTCAGCCGCATCGCCGAGCACGTTGCGCCGGCCTCGATTGACGGATTGCTGAGTGACTTTGGCGTAAGCAGTCTGCAGTTCGACGTGGCGCGCAGAGGGTTTAGTTTTCAGGCGGACGGGCCTTTAGATATGCGAATGGACACGCGATCCGGCCCGACTGCCGAACAAGTGGTGAATGAGATGAGCGAGCGCGAGCTGGCAAGTCTTATTTACGAATTCGGTGAGGAAAGGAGGTCGCGGACAGTCGCCAGAGCCATTGTGCGGGGGCGGCCGGTTACTTCCACGGCGCAGTTAGCCCGGATCGTAGCCTCAGCCGTCCCCCCAATGAAACATATTCACCCGGCTACCAGGACCTTTCAGGCGCTGCGTATCTTCGTCAATCAGGAATTGGACGAAATCCGGGCATTGCTTGAGGCCGCGCCACAGTTGCTTAAGCCTTCCGCACGGCTCGTCGTTATCAGCTTTCATTCTCTTGAAGATCGCATTGCAAAGGACAGCATCCGGGAAGGCGCGCAGAAGGGAATCTGGAAAATTTTGACCAGAAAACCCGTGACTGCCAGTGAAGAAGAGATCCACCGCAACCCGCGATCGCGCAGCGCCAAGCTCCGCGCCGCGGAACGGCAATAGAAAGGGTTGGCGAGGAGAACAAAGATGGCGGCATGTGCAACAACTTATTTCGAGTCGGGCCTCGGTTGGGGCGCAAGGATCGCTGAGCGCAACGCCGAATTGATGGCCCAGCAGGTCCAGCGCCGCCGTCGCGTGCGCACTCCGGAGTTTTACTTCATCAAGCATTTCGATAACTCCCGCCTCGTCAAGGCCTCTGACCCCGTCCGGGTTCGCGAGATGCGCGTCTTCTCCGCCGCCGTCGCGGTACTCTTTTCACTCATCATGATCTACGGCCTGCAGCACTTCTCCGCCATCGAGAGCAGCTACCGCGTCGAGAGCGAGAAGCAAACCCTCGATCAGTTGCGTGAGCAGAATCGCCAGTTGCGACTCAGCGAAGCCGAGCTCACGGAGCCCGGCCGCATCGATCAGATGGCCCATCAGCTCGGGCTTGCCGAACCGCAGCCCGGCCAGGTGGTTTACTCCGATGCCCGTCCCGCCTCCGGCGCTCCGTCGCTCGCCCAAACTACGCCTGCAGCGCCAGCGGCGCAGTAACCACAGGCGGCGGACCCAATCGACATGTCGGCAGCCGTCCAACCCATCCGCAGCCGCTCACATCAGCCCAAAGCCGTGCCCCTCAAGCGGGCGCGCTTCTTCGTCATCTGCTTCTTCTTTCTGGTTTGGGCCTGCGCTATCGGGACCCGGCTTTTCTGGCTTCAGATTGTGCGCCACCAGGATTTCGTCGAGCGCGCCGCAAAGCAGCAGCAGCGTACTTTTGAGGTGGCTCCGCGCCGCGGCATTCTCTATGACCGCAACCTGCACGAGCTAGCGATGACCGTCATGGTCGATTCCATCTACGCCGACCCCTCCCAGGTTTCCGACAAGCAGGCCGCCGCACACACCCTCGCCGCGCTGGTTCACACCGATCCCGCCGACTCGCTCACCACCGAGGCGCAGATCGCCGCGCGGCTCGACGATGGCCGCAACTTTGCCTGGATCGCCCGCCGCGTCACGCCGCAGGTTGCCGCCGCCGTCAAAGCCCTCGACATGAAAGGCATTTACTTCCAGAAGGAGTTTGAGCGCTTCTACCCCGACAATCGGCTCGCCGCGCAGGTTCTCGGCTACGTGGGCGTCGATGACGACGGGCTCGGCGGCCTGGAGGAGAAATTCGATAGCGAGCTGCACGGCCAGCCCGGCCTCATGTACACCGCTATCGACGCTCGCCGCAAGGTCCTTGGCTCGACCGAGCACGATCCCGAACCCGGCCGCAACCTCATCCTCAGCATCGACGAGAACATCCAGTTCATGGCCGAGCGCGCGCTCGATCACGCCATCGAGAAGACGCAGGCGCTGAACGGCACGGTGGTAGTCCAGGATGTGCACACAGGTCAGATTCTCGCGCTCGCCATCCGACCCACATTCGATCCCAACCAGTTTCGCCACACCACGCCTGACCTGCTGCGCGACCACGCCGTGAGCGACGTCTACGAGCCCGGTTCCACCTTCAAGCTGGTCACCTACTCCGCGGCGATGGACTCGAAAGTCGCCACACCCGACGACACCATCGACTGCCAGGGCGGCCAAATCACGCTCGCCGGCCGTGTCATTCACGACGACCGGAGCGATCGCGGCCTCGGCAAGGTCACTGTGGCCACGGCTCTCGCCCGCTCCAGCGATGTGGCCGCCGTCAAGCTCGCACTTAAGGTCGGCCCTGGCCGCTTCTATCAATACATCCGCAGCTTCGGCTTCGGCTCGCGTTCAAGCGTCGAGCTGCCTGGCGAGACGCGCGGCCTGCTTCGCCCCGTCAGCCGTTGGGGCCCATCGTCCATCGGCTCCATCGCCATCGGCCAGGAGATCGCCGTCACGCCTCTGCAGCTTGTCACCATGGTCTCCACCATCGCCAACGGCGGCATCTTTCTGCCGCCTCACATCCTCCTGTCCGATCAGCCGGCCGCATCTGCAACATCCGTCCAACAAGCTGTCGTACCGCAGGGGCCGCAGTCCCAACTGCAGGCGATGCCCTTCCGCGCTGGCGAAGATCTGCCCGATCCCCTCCTGCCCGGTGCGCATCGCGTCATCGGCACGCTCGCCGCCGCCGAAATGCGCAAAATGATGGAGGGAGTCGTCCTCTTCGGTACCGGCAAGGAGGCGCAGCTCGACGGCTACTCCTCCGCCGGCAAAACCGGCACCGCGCAAAAGATCGACCCTGCTACGCACACCTACTCGAAGACCATGCACATCGCATCGTTCGGTGGCTTCGCGCCGGTCAACGATCCTGTCATCTCCGTTGCGGTGGTCATCGATTCCCCCAAGGGCCAGTACTACGGCGCCGAGGTTTCCGCGCCCGTATTTGCTGAGGTGGCGCAGCAGGTCCTCGAATATCTTGGAGTCCCGCACGACATCGATCTGCGCCCCGCTACTGTGGCCTCTACGAAAGATTTGCCCCTCACCGAAGACGACGCCTCAACGCAGGGTGAAGACATTCACGCCCTTTACGACGCCGCCAACGATCTGCCCAGCGACGATCCGCTCCGCGCGTCGTCCACTCCACCCGCCAGCGCAACCACCGCGCCATCAGCCCAGGCCGCCAACTCCCCTGCAGATTCCAAATCCGCCGCTCCGCCAGACAACCCGTCCGGCACACCTCCGCAACCGGCCGCGCAGCAACCCAACCCCGCCGCTTCCGCACCCGCCGATCGAGTCGTCATCTCTGACGCTGGCCAACTGCGTGTCCCGTCGTTCATCGGTCTCTCGGTGCGCCAGGTCATTGAAGAAGCCGGTGCCGGCGGACTTGAAGCGGAGATTGTTGGCAACGGCACAGCGCACGAACAAGCTCCTGCTCCCGGCGTC
Source organism: uncultured Acidobacteriaceae bacterium (assembly GCA_963799155.1). Classification (GTDB taxonomy): domain Bacteria; phylum Acidobacteriota; class Terriglobia; order Terriglobales; family Acidobacteriaceae; genus Telmatobacter. The sequence goes on along the minus strand of CAWCWB010000006.1, from coordinate 72,440 downwards.
ATGGTCCCGCCCGGGACCAAAATCGTTGTCCGCTGCGCCCGGTGATGATTTACGGCGGTTCTCCAATTTCTGTCGAGTATCCAGCGTTGTTCAGGGTGGCGTTTTCTTAAGGGAAAACGCCACTTAGCGAAGGTGGCTTCGCTTCACACCCATTGGAGAACCGCTATAATCTCACCCCGTGACAGAATCTCCCTGGCATCCGTTTGAAGATGGCGCGACCGTTGGCCAAACTGGCTCCGAACAGGGCGTCATCCTGCGCGACGAGGAACACTCCCTCGGCGCCCGCGTCACCCTCGAACGCGCCGCCCAAACCGCTCCCTTCGCCATCACATGCGGCATCTACGGTTGGATGCTTCACACGCGTTTCTTCGCCTCTGAAGGCGAAGCCCATGCCCAGTACGAACAAATGAAGGACGCTCTTTCCGCGCTTCTTGAAGCAGCCGAACAAACCGCCGAAATCGGCGGAGGCCGGAAGGTTCTTATGGACGGCATCGACGAATTCATCGGAGACTTTCCCTGAGGCTTACGTCAGATTTCTTAATCGACACGATCCATCCCTCTTCCGCAATCTACAATCAACCACGGGATGACCTGGAACGATCTCATAGCGGAAGTCGCATCCGTCGGCTCGGCCGGCAGTTCGCCCAAGCCCATCACCGGCATCGAGTACGACTCGCGGCGCGTGCGCCCCGGCGCGGTCTTTGTCGCCATGAAGGGCGGCTCGACCGATGGCAATCGTTACTTCGAGAAAGCTCTCGCCGCGGGCGCGCTCGGGATCATCACTGACTCCGCCGAGACCTTCGACCATCTCACCGTCTACCAGCCCGGCCTGCCGGTCCTTCACGTCGAGCAGGGCCGCCGCGCTCTCGCTCTGGCTTCTGCAGCCTTCTTCGGCCATCCCGAGCGCTCGCTCGCCGCCACAGGCATCACCGGCACCAACGGCAAGACCACCACTGCCTTTCTCACCGAAGCGCTTCTCAACGCCGCCGCCCGCTCCACCATCCTCATCGGCACCGTCGAGTACCACGTTGCCGGCGAAACTCGGCCCTCGATCCACACCACGCCCGAGTCCCGCGATCTCTTCGAATTGATGGCCGAGGGCGTTGCGCGCGGCGCGGAAGAACTTGTCACCGAGGTCTCCAGCCACGCGCTCGATCAGGGCCGCATGGCTGGCATCCCCTTCGACGTCGCCGTCTTCACCAATCTCACCCGCGACCATCTCGACTACCACAAGACGATGGAGAACTACTTCGCCGCCAAGCGCCTGCTCTTCGACGGCACGGTCTATCCGCCTCCGCGCGTCGCCGTCATCAACGCGCAAGATCCGCGTGCGGAAGAGCTCGCGGAGGCCGCTCGCGCAGCCGGCGCCGAGATTCGGACATATGGAATTGGCGGCATCGGCACGGGCGATTGGCGCGCCGCGAGCTACGTGCTCACACCCTCCGGCGCGACCATCGAACTCCAAACTCCCATCGGCTCGGCCTGCCTCCCCTCGCACCTCGCCGGTGAAGTCAACGTCCTCAACCTCCTCGCCGCCTTCACCGCCGCTCACGCGCGCGACGTCTCGTTTTCCCAGCTCGTCGCCGCCGTTCCTACGCTCAAACCCGTTCCCGGCCGCTTCCAGCCTGTCGATGCGGGCCAGCCATTCACCGTGATCGTCGACTACGCCCACACCGACGACGCGCTGCGCAACCTCACCACGCTCGCCCGCCAGATGACCGCCAAATCCCGCGCCCGTGTCATCACACTCTTCGGCTGCGGTGGCGACCGCGATCGCACCAAGCGCCCCAAGATGGGTCAGGCTGCCGGCGAAGGCAGCGACTTCGTCGTAGCCACAAGCGACAACCCACGCTCTGAAGATCCCGCCGCCATCCTTGCCGAAATCGAGCCTGGCCTACAGTCATCCGGCGTCGCCTACACCGTTGAAGTCGATCGTGCCGCAGCCATTCGTCTCGCGCTTGAGGCCGCCAAACCCGGCGACGTCGTTCTCCTCGCAGGCAAGGGCCACGAGAAAGAACAAATTCTCGCCGGCCGCACCATCCCCTTCGATGACGCCGAAGTTGCGCTTTCCATCCTGGCCCAATTGGGCTATCGTGAAGGGCAATGAATCTCACGCTTGCAGAAGCGGCGATGGGCGCCGGAGCGGTGCTCGAGGCGCCGGCCAGCGTGTCCAACGCCGGCGCGCTCGTAGCCCTCGGCTACTCCATCGACTCGCGTACTGTCGCTCCTGGCGAGCTCTTCTTCGCTGTTCGCGGCGAGCGCCACGACGGCCATGATTTTGCCGCCGCCGCCCTGGAGCGTGGAGCCGTGGCTGCGGTCATCTCGCGTGCGCGCGCCGCTTCCCTGCCCGATGCCGCGCTCGCCCATCCACTTCTCATCGCCGAAGATCCGCTCCTCGCTCTGCAAACGCTGGCTACGCAGGTTCGCCGTCAGTGGGGCCGCCGCGTGGTCGCCATCACCGGCTCAGCCGGCAAAACCACCACCAAGGAAGCCGCAGCCGCGGCCCTCGCCACAAAATTCAGCGTCCTCAAATCCGAAGGCAATCTGAACAACAACTTCGGTCTGCCGCTGCAACTCCTCCGCCTCATGCCGGAGCACGAATTCGCCGTGGTCGAGATGGGCATGAATCACGCGGGCGAAATTGCCGCCTTGGCGCGCATCGCCGCGCCCGATTGGGGCGTGGTCACCAACGTCGGCTCGGCGCACATTGAGTTCTTCCCGGAGGGTCAGGCGGGCATCGCTCGCGCTAAGTTTGAGCTCGTCGCCGCGCTTCCCGCGAACGGTGTCGCCTTCCTCAACTGTGACGATGCCTACGCTGCGCAATTTGGCCGCGACTTTCCCGGCCGCGTTGTCTACTTCGGCAGCGGTCCCTGCGCCGACCCGCAAATCCTCTCCGCCGTCGAAGATCTCGACGGCCTGCACGTCCGCTACCGCGCCGCCCGCCGTGAAGGCAGCATCACTCTCCAACTGCTCGGTGCGCACAATGCAGTCAACGCCATCGCTGGCCTCGCCGTCGCGCTCGAGGCGGGCGTTGACATCGACGCCGCCATCGCCGCCATCGCTTCTCTCACTGCCGGCGACAAGCGCGGCCAGGTCATCGAGATCACCGGCGCAACCATTCTCGACGACAGCTACAACTGCAATCCCGAAGCCCTGCGTTCCATGATTCGCACGCTGGCCACGCGTCCCGCCAAAGGCCGCCGCATTCTTGTCGCCGGCGAAATGCTCGAAATGGGCGAGCACGGCCCCGCGCTTCATATCGCATGCGGACGCGCCGCTGCCGAGGCCGGCCTCGATCTCGTCGTCGCCGTCCAGGGCAACGCCGAACACCTGGCCACGGCCGCTTGCGCCTGCGGAGTCCCAGCGGTCTTTCTCCGTGACGCCGAAACCGCCGGCCAGTGGCTCGTGGAGAATCTCCGCCCCGGCGATGTCGTTCTCGTCAAAGGCTCCCGCGGCGTTCATCTTGAGCGCGCTATTGCCGCCCTCACCCAACCAGCCGTATCTGGGGAAGCAAAATGAACGTTGCCAGATCAGCCGTTCGTATTGCGCTGTTCGCTTTGCTTGCCTGCGCCATCCCGCTCGCCGCGCAGTATCCACCCGCGTGGACCAAGCCGCTTCCGCCTTTCCGCATCGGCGGCAATCTCTATTCCGTCGGCAGCGAAGATCTCGCCTCCTGCCTGATCGCCACGCCGCGCGGCCTCATCCTCATCAACTCGAGCCTCGAGGTCTCGGTGCCGTTGATTCAGAAGAGCGTCGAATCTCTCGGCTTCCGCTTCAGCGACATCAAGATCCTGCTCATCAGCCACGCGCACAACGACCATTGCGGTGGCAGCGCGCGAATCATTCATCTCACCGGCGCCAAATACTACGTGATGGATGCCGATGTGCCGGTCGTCGAGTCCGGTGGCAAGGCCGATTTTCAATACGGAGCGGACACGTTCATGCGCTATCCTCCCGCGCATGTCGATCGTGTTCTCCACGACGGCGACACGGTGCGTCTCGGCGGCACGATTCTCACCGCACATCTCACCGCGGGCCACACCAAGGGAACCACAACGTGGACCCTCGAAGAACCGGGATCTGCCGAGGAGGCACGCGGCCGCCTGCTCCACGTCGTCATTGTTGGCGGCCCGAATGTATACGAAGGCTACAAGCTGGTGAACAACAGCGCTTATCCGCAAATCGCCACGGACTTTGAGCACGGCTTCAAGGTGCTCAAGGGCTTGCCCTGCGACATCTTCCTCGGCGCGCACGGCTCCTACTTCGGTCTCACGGAAAAATACGCGCGCTGGCAGCATCGCGATCGCGATGCCTTCATCGATCCCGCCGGATACAAGGCCTATATCGCCGATCGCGAGCAGGCATTCGAGGCGGAACTGCACCGTCAGTCCGCGGCAAAGAAATAAGTCAAACGTCGATCTTCTGCGCCAGCACAGCCGTCGCCCGCGCCATCGTCATTCCCCGCAGCAAAAACACTTTGCTCCGCGACAACTCCCCCGACGCGAGCTCCACCGCGCTCTTTGTCAGCCCGAATATGCCGGCGAGAAACGCAATCAACGCCTCATTCGCGCGCCCCTCGAGTGGCGGGGCCTGCACTGCAATCTTGAGCCGCGCTCCCGTTCCCTCACCGTAAATACCCATGATCGCTGTTTTCTTCGCGCCTGGCTGCGCGCGCACTGCCAGCGTCACTCCGTCCGGCGTCGCGCGCAACATCAGTCACGCTCCGATTCCTGGCTTCGCCGCTCCGCCTGCGGTTTGCGCGCGCCAAACAGTGCCGTGCCGATGCGAATCCGCGTCGCGCCCTCTTGAATCGCCAGCGCAAAATCCCCGCTCATCCCCATCGATAGCACTTCGAGTTTCAGGTTTGGGTGCGCCGCCGCCCAACGATCGCGTAGATTTCGCAGGCTGCGAAAACATGCCCGCGTCACATCATCCGCCGCGCCCCACGGCGCAATCGTCATTAACCCGCGCACTTCAAGATCCAGCAAATCCGGGAGCCGCTCAAGCAGGCTCGCAGCCGCTTCCGACTCCGGTTCCACTCCCGTCTTCGTTGCCTCCGGGCTCAGCTTTACCTCGATCAGCACCGGCAGCCGCTTTCCGAACGTGCCCGCCGCTTCGTTCAAACGCTCGGCCAGCCGCTCCGAATCGAGCGAATCCACGCCGTCAAAGATTTCCGCAGCCTTCGCCGCCTTGTTGGTTTGCAAGTGCCCAATCAGATGAAAGTGCAGCCGGTCCCGCACCGCCCAGGTCCCAAGCTCCTCTGCGTGCAAAACCTTCGCATTGAACTCCTGCACGCGATTCTCGCCAAACAGCGTCAGCCCCAGCGCCGCAGCCTCGGTAATCGTCTCCGCAGGGAAGGTCTTCGACACCGCCATGAGCTCGACTTCATCGCGCGCCCGCCCCGCCGCGCGGCAGGCCGCGCCAATTGCTTCTTCCAGCCGTTCGAGATTTTCTCCAAGCGCCGTCATCGCGCACACATCGCCGCTCAATGCCCGTGCTCTTCCAAGTACTTCTCTGCCTCCAGTGCAGCCATGCACCCCGACCCCGCAGCCGTAATCGCCTGCCGGTATCGCCGGTCCTGCACGTCGCCGCAGGCAAACACGTCCGGCACAATCGCGCCATTCCTTGTCGTGAGCACGTTGTTCGTCGTCCTGATGTACCCGTCCTCATCCAGGTCGATCTGCCCGGCGAACATCTTCGTATTCGGCTCGTGTCCGATGCCCAGGAACAACGCGTTCACCGCCAGCTCGCCCCGTTCGCCGCTCTTCACGTCGCGCAGACGCAGGCCCTTCACTTCACCCTCCTCCACGCCTAGCACTTCGTCCACGACGGTGTTCGTCCGCAGCTCGATCTTAGGATGCGCCATCGCCCGCTCCAGCATGATCTTCGACGCGCGGAATGCGTCGCGCCGGTGCAGCAGCGTGACCTTCGATGCGAAGCGGGTGAGGAAAATCGCCTCCTCCATCGCTGAGTCGCCTCCGCCCACTACGGCAATGTCCTTGTCGCGGAAGAAAAACCCGTCGCACGTCGCGCAACTCGACACGCCGTGCCCGATCAGCGCCTGCTCGCTGGGCAGTCCCAGCCAACGCGCGCTCGCGCCCGAGGCCACAATCAGCGTGCGCGCGTGAAGCTCACCCGCCGGCGTGTGCAGCCGGATAGGATGCGCGCCAACCTCCACCGCGTCCAGATGCGCATGCTGGTACTCCGCGCCGAATCGCGCCGCCTGCTTCTTCATGTTGTCGATCAGCTCGGGCCCCTGAATTCCATCCGGCCATCCAGGGAAATTCTCCACCAGCGTGGTAATCGAAAGCTGGCCGCCAGGCTCGTGGCCCTCCAGAACCAGGGGTTTGAGCCCGGCGCGCGCGGTATAGAGCGCGGCCGTCAGGCCGGCGCAGCCGGAGCCAAGAATCACGGTATCGCGTATCTCGGTCATGGGTTTACCCGTGTCGATTGTAGACGGAAGGGCGACGTGATCGCTCCGCGCCTCCGTCGATGGCCCATTCCTGGCCGCGTCCTCCCGGCATATGCCGCTCAGGCGAGACACCAACTTCGCCGGAGCCGTCACGCTCTCCGTCTCGAATGAGATGATGCAAGAAGCAAATTCGACTCTATTCGGAGAATTGCTTCCGCTCCGCCGCGCCAAGCCATCGTCCGCGAGGCGATGAGAGTTTTCTTATCGGCGCCCCGGCCCTTTGAATGAGTAATTTCTAATCCATCGCTCCACGGGCGTCTCGGCTAGCTCACGAGCAATGCAATCCGCAGCCTCTCGTCATCTTAAAAGGCTTTCAGACTCGAGAGAATCACACAGAATGCTCTCATCTCCGGTGCCAGAACCGTATGAGAGCCTCCTAAGAATCACCAAAACCCTCTGGCCCCCCGGATGCCCCCAACCCAGCTGTCTGGGGGATCCCGTGCCCGTCTTTGCTCTCGTGCCCGCGCGTGCCGCCTTGCCTCGTTGTCGCGCGCTCCGCTGCCGCACACTTCACCATCTCAGCCTGCTCCTGCTTCTTCTCGCGCCCTCCACCGTGCTTGCCGGCGGACCCAAATACGTCGCCGGAACCAGCTTTTTCAACCCCGCCGCCCTTGGGGTACCCGTTCACTGGGCAGGCGGCCAGGTCAATTACTACGTCGATCAGGGCCCGCTCTCCAGTTCCGTCACCAACCAGCAGGCCACGGCCATGGTCGACGCCGCAGCGGCTCTCTGGAGCGCCGTGCCTACCGCCGGCGTCACCCTCACGGACATAGGCCCGCTCAATGAAGACGTCAACGGCGCCAACATCCAAGTCAACTCCTCGGGCACGATCACCGCTCCCGCCGACGTCACGCCCGCGTCCACCAACTATCCCCTCGCCGTCATCTACGACGCTGACGGCTCTGTCATCAACGACCTCTTCGGCGCCACCACCAGCCAGCCCGACGCCTGCCAAAACAATGGCGTCTACGTTTGGATGGACAATCTCAACCCCGAGGCGACCATCGCCCACGGTGTCATCCTCCTCAATGGCCTCTGCGCCACCAACACCGGCATGCTCGCGATGATGAGCTTTGAGCTCGAGCGCGCCTTCGGCCGCATCCTCGGCCTCGATTACTCCCAGGTCAATCCCGGCGCGCTCTCGAGCGGCGAGGCCGGCGGCACCGAGGGCTGGCCCGTCATGCAGCCCCTGAGCGGCGTCTGCGGCCCCAGCGGCGGCCAGTGCATTCCGAATGCCACCACCCTCCAGTACGACGATATCGCCGCCCTCAACCGCATTTATCCCATCACCGCCGCTAATCTCTCCAGCTTCCCCGGCAAGCAACTCACCGCCGCCAACACCATCTCCATCCAGGGCACGGTCAGCTTCCGCACCGGCTACGGCATGCAAGGCGTCAACGTGGTCGCGCGCCCGCTCGACTCGAACGGCAATCCTCTCTACCAGTACACGGTCACCGCCGTCACCGGCGCATCCTTCAACGGCAATCACGGCAATCCCGTCACCGGATTCACCGATTCCAGCGGCAACCCGCTCACCATGTGGGGATCGAACGATCCCGAAATGCAGGGATTCTTCGATCTCAGCGGCATCGCGCTTCCGCCCGGCGCCACCACGGCCAGCTACCAAATCGCCTTCGAGGCGATCGACCCGCTCTACATTCTCGAAGACTCCGTCGGCCCGTACACGCAAGGCCAGGTCGCACCCTCCGGCACGTTAAACGCCATCACCCTCTCCAACCTCTCGCCGGGCAGCGCGCAAACCCTCACCGTCACCGCCGCCGGCTCACCCGTAGCCGGCTTCAACGACGCCATTGGCGCCGAGTCCCAGCCGCGCCCCATGCCCTCGAGCGGCCTTTGGTGCGGGCGCTTAAGCCAAATCGGTCAGGCGGACTGGCTCACCTTCCCCGTACGAGTAAATCGCATCTTCACGGTTGTCACCCAGGCCCTGGACGAAACCGGCGCGCCTTCCAATTCCAAGGCCATGCCATCCATCGGTGTCTGGGACGCATTCGATCCCATCGGCGCAACACCCGTCGGCGCTGCCCCCGGCCTCAACGGCCTCGCTACAGGCGAAACCTGGCTGCGCGTGGCCACCAGCGCCGACGACATCGTGCGCCTCGGCATCGCCGACCTCCGCGGCGACGGCCGCCCCGACTACGCCTACAACGGCTGGCTGCTTTACGCCGACACGGTCTCGCCTGCGCACCTTCCCGCCTCCGGCGGACCCATCGTGATTCAGGGCATGGGCTTTCGCCTTGCCGACACAGTCCTGGTCGGCGGCCAGCCCGCGCTCGTCACCAGCATCTCGCCCAACCAGATCACCGCCGTCGCTCCACCCGCGGCCTCCGGCGTCACAGGCTCCGTCGATATTGAGGTCGACGACTTGCCCACCCTCTACGCGGCCGCGGTCATCCCCGGCGGTGTCAGCTACGACTCCGGCACGGGCGACGCGCTCACCCTCGTCACCGCGCCCTCCAACACGGTCCCCATCGGGGTACCGCTTGCCTTCACCGTTACCGCGCTCGGCCCCACGCTCGTCCCGGCCGGCGGCATCACCGTTATCTACACCGTCACATCCGGCACGGCCGCGCTGGCCTGCGGGCTGCCCGTCTGCTCGGTCACGGCCACCGGCGACGGCCGCGCCACCATGGCTGTCACCGCTGTCGATAGCACGTGGTCTATCGTCACCGCCTCGCTCACCAACGGCTCCAGCCTCCAGGCGCAGTTTGCCGGCGGAACCCCGCCCGTCCTCGCGTCCCTCACGCCGCGGCTTTCGCTCGCTGCCGGAGCAACCTTTACGTGGACCGTTCAGGCTCTTGTTCTGAACAACGGTGTTCCTCTTGCCGGCCAATCTGTCGGCTGGCAAACCGTTTCCGGCAGCGGCATCGCTCCCCAGGGCTCCGCTTCCGCGCTCACCAACTCCGCAGGCATCGCTGTCAACACGCTCACCGTCGGCCCGCTTGCCGAGGGCCAAACCGTCTCGACCAACGCATGCCTCAACGGAACCAGCCAGTGCGTCGCCTTCAACGCCTACGGCGCGCGCCCTGAGTACGCCCTGCTCGAACCCATCTCGGGAACGACCCAGACCCTCGCCGCCTCAGGCACACCCAGCCAGATCGCTCTCCGTCTCCTCGACATGGACGGTAACCCTATGGCCCGCGGCACGGTCGCGCTCTATCAGGCTCTCTATGCCTGGTTGCCGCCCTGCGCTCCGCACGCGGTCTGCGCCCAGGGCGCGCTTCTTGCCACGCAAGCCTCCACCGCAACCTCCGCGGTCGACGGCTCCGTCACCTTTATCCCCGCCTCGCTGACCGGCGTCGCCACCCAGCTCCTCGGCCTCGCCGCCTCCGGATCCACGGCCACCGTCCCCATCGCCATTGAGCAGCACCCGTAGAAATCGCCGCGCCTGGACAGCGAGCAGTGGCCTGCGAATCTTCAAGGTGTCGCTGTCGGCAGGCCCTCAAGGGTCAGCCACGATAGCGTCGCCTTCAGATCGCCGCTCGTGCCCACCCAGCCGGTTTCTTCGCGCCGCAGGCCGTCCTTCGCATCGAACTCGCGGCACGGCCGTTGTGCGGTGTTTCCTTGTAAAGGCCCACTGGAGGATTCTCCGGCGCTCCCAGTTCGCTACCGGTCCCGCGCCTCGATCCAGATCACCCCATGAAAAGGCGGAATCTCTCTGTATACTTCTGACACATGCCGCAAGCAACCGGAGATTTCCCCAATCAGGCAGCCGAGCGATGGGCAAGATACGGTATCGATCTACTCGTCTTCTATGCAGTGGTAAGAGCAGTCATTGCGGCGCACGCCAGGCCACTCTGGTATGACGAAATCTTCACTTGGGCAATGGCTCACCAACCCAGCGTTGGGGCAATCTGGGGCGCATTGCTCCGCGGTGTCGACAGCCAGGGTCTGCTGTTCGATCTGGTTGAGCGTGCCGCCACATCGCTTCCATGCGCCGAGATTGGGTTTCGCCTTCCTTCGATTTTTGGCTTCGCTTGCACCATGGTTTGCGTCTACGTCTTCGTCCAGCGGCGCAGCGGCAGCCTATATGGTCTGATTTCCGCAGCGAGCCTGTTGCTGACCGCGCTCTTCATACCCGACCAGGCCGTTGCCAGCTCCTACGCGATTGACGCCCGTGCGTATAGTCTGGCCGTCGCTTCTATCTCCGTCACGCTCGTCGCCTACCAGCGCGCAGCCGCGCTTCGGTGGGTCGCTGCCATGGCGCTGGCGCTCGCCCTTGCGGTCAGCTTCCACTACTACTCTGTCTTCGCTATTGTTCCATTCGCTGCAGCCGAAGCCATTCACTCCTGGCAGTTCTCGCGGGTCCGCTGGCCCTTGTGGATCGGCTTTGCTGTGGGCTCTTCTCCGCTCGTCATCTTCTGGCCGCATCTGGCCGTTCTTCGCGGCACGCTGAGCGCTGGTTTCTGGGCCAAGCCAAGCCTCTGGGCTGCTCGCGACGCATATGCGCATTTCCTGTCCGTCTCGAATTACTGGGGCTTCGCGGCTTTCCTCGCATGCGCAGTTGGCCTGCTTCAAGTACCCTGGCCTTCTCGACTGATCGCCTCACGTCAGCCGATTCGCAGTCTCCTCCGCTTCAGCAATTGGCGCGGCGAGCGGCGTGACGAACTCGCAGGCACTCCTACCCACGAAAGAGCTCTGGCCTTCTTCCTTCTGGCCACTCCATTCACGGTGTATGTGGCCGCCAGAATCTCGCACGGCGGCTACTTCTTCGGCTACTTCTTATATTCGGTCCTCGGATTCGCATTGGCGGTTGGCTTCATCCTGCCCCGCCTGGGACGCCGGACCCTCCTCCTGGCGTCTATCCTGCTTGTCGGTTCTCTATCCGTCCAGGAGGCGTCCTTCTGGCTCTCTTCCAGGCATCCCGTCTGGCGTCTTCAGGCGCCTGCAGCCGCGACCGCGAGCGTTCTGTCACAAGCTGGACACGCTGACCTGCCTATCTTCATCGAAAGCCCGCACGACTTTTTACAACTGACCTATTACGCACCTCCACCCCTCGCCAGCCGGCTGGTGTTTCTTGCCGATGGTCCTTCGGCTCTGCGCTACGGAAGCTTCAATGTCGACGACGTTGCGCTGCAACTCTTGGCCCAGTGCTATCCAATCCATGTCGTCGACTTTCAGTCCTTCCGTTCTCTGCATACGACTTTTCTGCTCTATTCAGCCATCCCCAGCCCCCAGGATTGGTGGCTCGACCGGCTTGTCAACGACGGCTTCAGCCTTCAGCTCGTCTCATCGCAACAAGACGGCTTCGCCTTTCTGGTCACCGCCCCTGAGGCCAAGAAACCCTAAACCCTATTCGGGTCGACCAGTCCTGATTGCTGCCTCTGATCTCTGTTATCTGATTTTCAGATTCATGGTCTTTAACTCCTTTGGATGGAGGAACATACAAAAATAGATCCTTTGTTTCCAATGGGTTGCGGCAAGTGACCTGAGGCGCATCTCGCTGATAACAAACTACTTAACCAAAAAAGGGGCGGGGTACCTGGACACCTTCAAGTCATATCCTCTCCAGCGGCTCGATAAAAGCCGATAGCCGATCGCTAAGGGCGAAGCCAAAGACCGACAGCCGTTGGCTGCCCCGCTCGCTCGGTTTCTTGGTTCCTCGGTCCCTTGGTCCCTGTCTCCTCCCATTGCCACACACTACAATTAAGAGCGGAACCCACCCGCAGAGGAGAACCATGCCGCTTTCCGGAGAAGCCATCCGCGTAATGAACTACATCGACGATGTTGCCGTCACCCTCCGCCGGGTGTTGGTGGCGATTCCCACGCTCACCGCCGACGAGCGCGCCAAGGTTGCCGAGCATCTGCTCCGCGCCCGCCCCAGCGCCGAGGACGTGGCTGAGGCCCTCACCGCCAAATGAGTCTTTAAGGTCCGCTGACCCTTGTGACCACAGTCGCCATCATCGGGGCCGGGCCCGTTGGCCGCTGGCTCGCCTTGAGCGCGGCCCGCGCCGGCTTTTGCGTCCTGCTTGAGGACGTGATGCCCGGCAACCTTCACCACGCGCGGGAGTCGATTCGCCAGGAACTCAGCCCACAGGCCCTCCCCGCCGTCACCTTCGTTTCCTCCATTGAGGATGCCGTCCGCGACGCCGACCTCGTCATCGACTGCGTGCCCGATGAGCTCGAATCGAAGCTCGAGATTCTCTGGCTGGTCGACCGCATGGCTCCGCCGCGCACGGTTATCGCCACTCCGTCCACCCAGCTTTCCATCGCTGATCTCGCGAGTTGTACCAACCGTCCGGAAAAATGCATCGCCATCGCCGCTTCGCCCGCGGCCCTCACCGCCGGCGCCGGCCCCGACCTCCTGCTCCGAGCCGCTCCGGCCACCAGTGACGAAACCGCAGCCCTGGTGAGCGATTTCTTGCGGCAACTCGGCTTCCGTCCGGCGATCGAACGCATCCTCGACTAGATTTTCAGCATGGTCTCGTGCCCGATCCCCGATTCAGCCGCGCTTACAGCCGGCAGATCAGCAGCTCGCGTTGGTAGATCATCTCCGGCGGCAGATGGTCGTGCAGATCGATAAAGAGCTCTTCATGCCCGATCAGCTCCTTGCGCCAGGCGCTGCGCGTTACCTCCTGCATCTGGTCAAACTGCTCCCGCGAGAAGTCCAGTCCCGCCCATTCCATGTCCTCGTAGTAAGGCGTCCAGCCGATCGGCGTTTCCTTGCCCTGCGCGCGCCCGTGCACGCGGTCCACAATCCACTTCAGCACGCGCATGTTCTCGCTGAACCCCGGCCACAGGAACTTTCCGTCCTCGCCCTTGCGGAACCAGTTCACATGAAAGATGCGCGGAGTCGAGCTCAGCGAACGTTGCATCTTGATCCAGTGCCGGAAATAGTCGCCCATGTGGTAGCCGCAGAACGGCAGCATGGCCATCGGATCTCGCCGCACCATGCCTACCGCGCCCGTTGCCGCCGCGGTTGTCTCCGATCCCATGGTCGCGCCCACGTACACTCCCGCGCTCCAGTTGAAAGCCTGGTAGATCAGCGGGATGGTCGTCGAGCGCCGTCCGCCGAAAACGAACGCGCCGATGGGCACGCCCGCCGGATCCTCCCACGCCGCATCGATCGATGGGCACTGCGACGCCGGCGCCGTGAATCGCCCGTTCGGGTGCGCCGCCTTTGCCCCCGTCTGCTTCGCCAGCTCCGGCGTCCAGCGGTCGCCACGCCAGTCCAGGCACTCGGCCGGCGGCTCGTCGGTCATACCCTCCCACCACACGCCGCCGTCCGGCGTCAACGCAACGTTGGTGAAAATCGAGTTCCGGCTCAGCGTTGCCATCGCGTTGGGATTAGTCTTCTCGCTCGTTCCCACCGTCACGCCGAAGAACCCCGCTTCTGGATTGATGGCGCGCAGTTGCCCGTTGGCGTCCGGCTTGATCCACGCAATATCGTCGCCGACTGTCGTCACTTTCCAGCCGCTCAGCGCCTTCGGCGACACCATCATCGCCAGGTTCGTCTTGCCGCATGCCGAAGGAAACGCCGCCGCCACGTACGTCTTCTCACCCTGCGGCGACTCCACGCCCAGAATGAGCATGTGCTCGGCCATCCAGCCCTCGTCGCGCGCGATGTTCGAGGCGATGCGCAGCGCAAAGCACTTCTTGCCCAGCAGCGCGTTGCCGCCGTAACCCGACCCATAGCTCCAGATCTCGCGCGTCTCAGGAAAATGCACAATATATTTAGTGTCATTGCAGGGCCAGGGCACGTCCTTCTGCCCCGGAGCCAGCGGCATGCCCACCGAGTGCATGCAGGGCACCACGCGCATCGTGTCGTGGTCGATCTCGGCCAGCACCGGCAGCCCGATCCGCGTCATGATGCGCATATTCGCCACCACATAGGGCGAATCCGTTAACTCCACTCCGATGCGCGAAATGGGCGAGCCCACCGGCCCCATGCTGAAGGCCAGCACATACATCGTCCGGCCCCGCATGCAGCCGTTGAACAGCTCCTTCAGCTTCCGCCGCATCTCGAACGGCTCGATCCAGTTATTGGTGGGCCCGGCGTTGTCCTTTGAGAGCGAACAGATAAACGTCCGTTCCTCCACCCGCGCCACATCCCTCGGATCCGAGCGCGCATAAAAGCACCCCGGCCACTTCTCCTGGTTCAGCCGGATGAAGGTCCCGGAAGCCACCAGCTCATCGCACAGCCAGTCGTACTCCTGTTGGCTTCCGTCCACCCAGTGGATCCCGGCCGGCTGCGTCAGCTCCGCCATCTTCTCCACCCAGCGGATCAGGTGCTTGTTCGTCGTCAGCGGCTTGGCGATGCTCGATCTCTCCTGTTTCATGCTTCTTCCTTTTCTTCAGCCGTCGGTGGCGCAATCACAACCCGATAGAACAAACGATACACATTCGCTTTCAGCCTGGCCGTAACTTTCAAGGCCTGACAATCTCGAAACACTAAGAATTCAACGGGGCTTTTGACTCATTTATACGCGATTCTGAACCAGGAGAGCAAGATAAACCAGGTCCGGAACGCTCTGCTCCGACCCGTGAACCTCAGCCGATTCGGTTCGATGGGAGTGCCGGATTTGTGGCAGGGCGAACGGCAAAAGGGGGCGTCGCAGGCGCAAATCCCGCCCTTCCCGATCATCTCAAGTGCTCTAAATTGTTGAAGGATTGGCTCCTCAGGTAGGACTCGTTCCCCGCAACACTTTCGTAACATATTGAAAACAAGCAAGTAGTTGAAAATACAGACAGGAAGATTTCGCCCATTTCGCAGGTTTCACCTGTTTCGCATTTTCTTGGGACAGTTTTAGGGACAGCGGGTATTAGACAACATGAGCACCTTCAGCCCGGACAAGATTCTTAATCTGCATTCGATGCCCCTCAGCATCGATTACCATCAAGGTCGCAAGCCCGACCTCCGCAAGGTGGGCAGAGACATCTACGAATTGCTCACGAACACTGGACGCCATGGATACAAGCAACGGATGTACGCGCCGGAGCAAAAATAGACCACGTTGCGCCACGTGAGCGGCGTGACGTGGCGGAGTAAAAGTAGACCACCGCCAGATTCTGGTTTCACGGACAACGAGACTTTCCAGGAGTAACGAACAAGATTCGTTGCCGGCGCGGAGGTTTGTTTGCCGTGGGACACCGGAGGCATGTACAGGGTGGAGCTTTATGCGCGGGTGCGACGGGCGGTTCTTGTCGAGGGCAAGAGCCAGCGTGCGGTAGCCCGGGAGTTTGGGCTGGCGCGGAAGACAGTCAGGAAGATGCTGGAGTACTCGCTGCCGCCGGGCTACCGGCGTCAGAAGCCGATCAGGCGGCCGAAGCTGGGACCTTGGCAAGGGGTCATCGACGCCATTCTCGAAGAGGACGAGCAGAGACCGCGGAAGCAGCGGCACACGGCCAAGCGGATCTTCGAGCGGCTCAGGGCCGAGCACGGCTATACCGGCGGCTACACGATCGTGAAGGACTACGTGCGCGCCGCGAAGATCGGCGGTCAGGAGATGTTTGTGCCGCTGAGCCACGCGCCGGGCGAGGCGCAGGCCGATTTCGGCGACGCGATGGTAGTGATTGCCGGAGTGGAGTGCAAGGCGCATTTCATGGCCTTCGACCTGCCGTACTCCGACGACTGCTTCGTGCAAGCCTTTCCCGCCGAGACTACGGAAGCTTTTCTTGAAGGCCATGTGCGCGCCTTCGCGTACATCGGCGCCGTACCCACGCGCATCCTGTACGACAACACCACGCTGGCAGTGGCGCGGATCTTGGGCGACGGCGAGCGGCAGAAGACGCGCGCCTTTTCCGAGTTACAGAGTTATTACCTGTTCGCAGAGAAGTTCGGCCGCCCGGCCAAGGGAAATGACAAGGGTAAGGTCGAAAACCTGGTCGGCTATGTACGGCGCAACTTCATGGTGCCGGTTCCCCATGCGTCGAGCTGGGACGAACTCAACGCGCATCTTAGAGCCGATTGCGTTGAGCGCCGCCAGCGCCGATTGCGCGGCCACACCGAGACCATCGCCGAGCGCTTCGAGCGCGATCGGGCGGCGATGCTGCCGCTGCCGGCCGCGCCCTACGAAGCCTGCGAGAAGATCACCACCCTGGTCAGTTCGTTGTCGCTGGTGCGCTATCGCAGCAACGACTACTCCGTGCCCACCCGTTTCGGACACCGGCAAGTGCTGGTGAAGGGCTATGTGCACCGTATCGAGATCGTCTGCGGCAGTGAGGTGATCGCCCGGCACGACCGCAGCTATGAGCGCGAGACCGCAGTTTACGATCCGCTACACTATCTGGCGCTGCTCGAGCGTAAGAGCCGGGCTCTGGATCAGGCCGCGCCGCTCACCGGCTGGCAGTTGCCGGAGTGCTTCGCGCACTTGCGGCGCCTGCTCGAAGCCCGGCTGAAGAAGCACGCCAGCCGCGAGTACATCCAAGTGCTGCGGCTGCTGGAGACCTTTGCCCTCGCCGAGGTCACCGGCGCCATCGAAGACGCACTGTGTCTGAGCACGATCAGTTTCGACGCAGTGCGGCATCTCCTTCTCTGCCGCATCGAGCGCCGGCCGCCGCGACTGGACCTGGCCAACTGGCCGCATCTGCCAGCGGCCAACGTGCGCACCACCCAGGCCGCCGATTACATGGCCCTGCTCAGTTGTCCGCCGGCACTTCTGTCGCTTGTGAACCCGGGAGCGGCGCTATGAGCAACCAGCCGCAAATGCCTACTCCCGACACCCCGCAGCTCCTGCTGGAGCATCACCTGAAGGCACTGCGCTTGCCAACTATCCTGCGCGAGTACGATAAGGTGGCCCGACAGTGCGCCCAGGAGAAGCTGGATTTCCCGCGCTATCTGCTGCGCCTGACCGAACTGGAGTTACTGGACCGCGACCGCCGCGCCACCGAGCGTCGCATCCGCCAGGCCAAGTTCCCGGTGGTCAAGAGCCTCGACAGTTTCGACTTCCTCGCCATCCCTTCGCTCAACAAAACCCTGGTCCTGGAACTGGCCCGATGCGAGTTCCTCGCGCGCAAGGAAAATCTTTTACTTCTCGGCAACAGTGGCACCGGCAAGACCCACATCGCCTTGGCCCTTGGCCTGGCCGCGTGTCAGAACGGCCACCGCGTGCGCTTCACCACCGCCGCCGCACTGGTCAGCGAGCTGATCGAGGCCAGCGATGAAAAGCACCTGCTGCGCTTCCAGAAACAGCTTGCCGCCTACGAGCTGCTCATCGTCGACGAGCTGGGCTTCGTGCCCTTGTCCAAAACCGGCGCCGAGCTGCTCTTCGAGACCTTCAGCCAACGCTACGAACGCGCCTCGGTTCTGGTCACCAGCAACCTCCCCTTCGACGAATGGACCGAGGTCTTCGGCTCCGAGCGGCTCACCGGCGCCCTGCTCGACCGCCTCACCCACCACGTCCACATCCTGGAGATGAACGGCGACAGCTACCGCCTCAAGCAAAGCCGCCGCAAACGGAACCCGCCCGAAGACCGTTGATCCATCCCCCTCCGAACGCGCTTCGGGGGAGAAGGGCCTCTTTCGCTACGCTCCAGAGCCCCTTCTCCCCCGAAAACCCCTGCTTGATCGTTCCTCCTACTGGTTCCCTTTTCCGACGCCCCAGTGGTCTCCGATTACTGCGCCCTTGACAGTTATACCGTGAGCAAGGCAATCGGATGGTATTGGGACCAGAAAAAGAAGGTTGGAATTCCGGATGATCTTCTGCGGTTTGAAATCGACGGAATCTTCACCGGCAATGATCTTCACCAATTAAATGGATGGAGAAAGAGACTGCTGAGGCGCTTTAGACAAGATTACATCTATATGAAACTTGTTGGATCTGGAGTGGCGATTTGAACATAACCAGGCTCGCTGAGCCTCTTCATTGTGTACAGGGATGTCTGAGGGCACCGGGACCGAGGCAGTAGCGACGGTAGGAGGCCTAAAGGAGAAAACATAGAGTCTGTTGGGGGCAGAGCTAAACCGTCCCGCTTTAGTCATTGAAAGAACGCTAGCCAAAAACTGACGTTCGGAGTGGGGCCACCAATCGTCGAAAGTTCTCTGCTACGATGGCACGAGCCTGTAACGCGGACACTTTCCATAACCGAGCCAACTCCCTTTCTACCAAGCGAACATCGGCTGGCTCGACAGTTCTCTTACCAACAATTACAAAGGGTCCATCTGTCTCCGTTAGTACACGCTCCCGTGGCATGGCGAGTACAATTTTTTGCCCGTTCGGGCTGCGTACCATCTCCGGGTTGACGGAAAAGTAGTGACCATCCGAGAGTGCGTCGTTTAAGGTTTTTAGCGGGCCGCTATACCAGTGAAAAATGGCGGAGGGCCTTTTCCATTGTCGTAACAATTCGAGAACCTGTTTCTCTGCGCGACGCGAATGGATACTGACAAACTTTGGCGCCTGGCCCAAAGTGGTTAGAACGAACTCGAATGACTTAACCTGAATATCTGTCGTTTCTCGCCCCTCGGCAGAAAAATCCAGTCCCACTTCTCCAATAAAGGAGGTTTTTTGCGCCAAAAGCATGAACTTGTCTCTTTCAGAATCATGCTGCTTAGCGAGCAGCGGGTGCAATCCGAGGGCAAGACGAAGGCTCGGGCGAGCGCCAAATCGAGCTGAGCTCTTTTCGTAGGTGGAAGGCAGGTTAGTCACCAGAATGGTAAAGACACCGGCGGCCGCGGAACGGTCAGCCACCGCCAAAGGCTCAGGATATAAATCGAGATGGCAGTGACAATCAAGCATGTTTGACGGTTGCGGATTTGACCACTCTGCTAGACAGCCACGCGTCAATTTCGGCAAAACCCCGACAAGCCATCTGAATATAGCCGTCGAAATCTGGAATTTGAGTGACGGCAAGAAGCGTTTTGCGTAAGCGGACGGGCGTCACCGGGCTGGCAAGAAAATCCGTAATCGCCCGAAGGTCGTTGGCACTCTGGCGTGAATCATCGACGGTTAACTCTCCGGAGAGAATGTCCCGCCCATAACACTGCCCATTATCTAGGCCGGCCTTGTAAAGAGCAGCACGCCGACAGATACATGGCACGCAGTAACCACAGTTTCTTGCATTTTTTCTTATCCAGTCCTGCCTGCGCGAGAAATGAGAACAAGACACGGAAATATCAATTAGCTTGGAGAGCAGGGGCATATTTCTGCAACCTGTGAGGCACTCGCCCTTGGTTTTTAAGGCATAGGGATTGATAACAGCATTCGAAATTCCGAGCGCGGCAACGATCGATCGCACGTGACTCAAAAAGTACGGGTGCATTGTTCGGGTGCTGCAGGAGCTGCGGCGGGACGGCGTCAACGGAACATTTAGGGCGATAAAGCCATTTTCGAACATATGTAACGGAATCTTGGGACCGGCGGCCTGCGCGCAGTAGAGGCCGAGAGCTAAGAATACCAACGAGCGCGAGCGTAGCGTCTCTTCTTCTGCCTCGGGAGGTCGGTGGGCCACCCGGACATGCTCAATCGCCACTCGCTCGGGGTACACTTCGCAAAGCGCCGAGGCTAGTTCCTCTTGCACTTTCCTCGGGCCGGGCCCGTCGTAATGGCCAATCAAAAGAACCTTGCCGTTCTTTGGTTCACTCAGCAAGTCAATTGCCCCAGCAAGCGAATCCAGGCCTCCGGAGAACAGACAGACAGTCTTAAACCTCGGCTGGCCAACGTCCGGTAGTGGTTCCCCTTTGGGTGGCTCAAATAGCGGCTGAGCCGCCCTAGAAAAACTCAAAGACCATTCATCGCCAGTCAAAAAGGTCAGTGTCTCTGACATTTCCGGGGCCAACTTCTTCCACGCCTGCGGATCAGAAACTGGTACGCTTAGCTGTATATCTCTCGTCCAGTTATCCTCAGCTGACGTGCGCGGCACCGTCTTATCTACGATGTAGCACACGCTAGCTGTGATCAGGAGATCTAACACCTGAATGCTCGGCACACCGCAGCGCCGGTACAAATCGGCAAACGGCAGATCCAGCTGCCACTGTTGTTCGGCTTCGGTCTGAATCCGTATGTCCGCCAAGCCATCCCGCGCCCGGCTATCCGCCTTTATAAAGGCGTTGATCCTCATGATGGCACCTCGAAAATTTGGCGGATTTCACCGAGCACCTGCTCTGATATTCTCTTGCCGTCTGGGCCGCTCCACTTGAATTTCTTAAGATCCACTCCTACAAGTTTGGCCGTGATAGCAGCCTCAATGCAGTCGCGAATGCTCTTTAGGGCCTGGGCTGCTCTGGAGGAACCGACTTGCTTTACAAACCGCTCGTAGAAGTCCGTGCAAAATCGCTGGTAAATGTAGTGTCCCAGGAAGCGAAACAGAAGCGCAACCAAGCCTGTCTCATCAATGCTCTTGGTGAGGGCCTCCTCAACATCTTGAAATATCTCGGCTGCCTTGAACAATTCGTCCTGCAGAGCCACAAGTGCTTCGCGTGCCGCCGCCTGATCAAGTGTGCTAGCTGGCCCAGCTAATTCGTCGAGCAGTGCATTAGACACTTCCGCCGCCGATTTGCCGACCAAATCGCCTAGCCCGATTTCTCGCAGAGCCTCGGCCAGTCCAACTTGTCCTACTCGTGAGAAGAAGCTTCCAATCCGCTCCGCCGTCGCAACGCCAGCGCCCCCACTGCGTCGACGCCCTCCACCGCTGCCACCGGCACCGCCCGCAGAGCTGGCACCAGAGCTGCTACCTGCCCCTCCAAAGCCCCCGCTACCAGATGCACTGGAAATCGGTCGCACTTTTAGGTAGTCACGAAGCAGTGGCCTGATTGCAACCGAGGTTCTTGCGCCATCCTTGACAAACGCAGTGGCCTCTCGCTTGAGCGGCTCCCAATTGCCGCCACTGGGCATTGAATAGCTTTTTGAGGTACCCATGGCTTGTCCTTACTTTTTGGTTTTAACCTGTAAAGCCGCAACCTTCCCCACCTGCGACTTCGGATGGTTCGTAATCCAGAAATCGAGCAAAGCTTGAGCATCCGCTTGGTGCATCCCGCTCGAAGCCATGGTCTGAACCCGGTAAGCGACTGCCGGAGGCAGATCGTTAGCTGAGCATTCTCTGAGAACTGTAAGCAGCGCACTGAACGCATCTGCAAAGCCTGCTTCTCCAAGCTTTCTCAGCGCATCCATTGGCTCTAGCGCCTTGGGGTGTCGTCTAATCTGCCGCTGGAGCATAGCAAGAAGATCGGCGCGCTCCGGTGGTGCAAGCGCAGCAGATTCTTTCACAGCCAATTCCTGCTCGCCCGTATTGGTCGAGATAAAGCTGTCGAACAGGCGGCGCACAATGGGAGATACCATAGTGACGCCGCTTAAAGTGGAACTGGTCCGGTCGCGGGCCAACCAGAAGTAATCCCGCAAGTCTACTTCTGATAGGCTGGGTTGCATCCGTAGCCAGTTCTGTGCCGTGGGGTTTGACCACTCTTTCGAAACTTCGGTAGGCGTCTCGGATTTGGCTTTGGTGCTATCGATGGACGCCTCCTCGAGGACCTTGAGTTTCTTGGGGAAGCCGCCGTCCGTAGCCTGCCATTGGCTCAGTTCTTTGAATAGTTCGGGCCGGGCGTACTCAAGCACCATTAGCTTGGCCAATACCTCATCGCGAATCCCAATTTCAGCCACAGCGGCAAGCTGCTTGCGCAGGGCCATGGCGTTGAGCATCCGCTTCACCTGCCGTGGGTTTCCTTTTAAGCCATCGGTAACGACATTCGCGATGGCGTTGCTCCAAGCCAGACGCGTCAACAGCTCTTTTGGTACGACATCGGCTGAACCGAGAGCCTCACAGATATCAGCCTGTCGGTAGGCAGCGTACAAATTCTTCTTGCGGCAGGTCTGCCAGTGCTTGAACACCTTTTCGCATTCTGTGCCCGGGAGAGACTGCTGGCACGATAGCAGATTGACATAACTCTCAATCTCACTTGGCGACAGTCGCGGCAAATGGTACGGCACTTGGATTAGCTTTTCCAAGTAATCCTTGACTAAGTCGTATTGCTCATCCTTGTCTGCCTCGGAATCTCCGGGAAGCTGCCTCTGTGCGTACCTCACGGCGATGGCGTGCCGCACAATGCGCGGGTCCGCACCAATTACAAAGGCTGTCTTGGGAACGGCTACAAAGAGCTTTATTGCTTCCAGCGTTTCGATAATCCGTTCCGGCAGGCAGCGGTCCAAATCGTCAATCAATATAACCAGCGAGTCCAGGTTTGTTTGAGCCAACATGGCCGCAAATTCTTCTCGAAAACGACGCACCTCCAAGAGGTCTGGTTTGCCTGGGGCTTCTTCGATGAGATCTGACCAGCTTGCCTCATCTGGTTTACTTGCTCCACCAGTGCCTACCTTAGCTTCGTTGCCGGCCGTTTCTGCTTTAGTGGCAAGACTGGCGGCAACATTGCCAGCTGTGGCCATGATCCCCCCAACGCCTCCCGTGAGCAGGGCAGCAGTAAGCGGAACGCCAACGTGTTGTACTCCGAGTTTTGCGACCTCCATCCACTTGACCCGCTTGAGTAGGCCGACAATCTTCCCTTTAATTTGCGGGCCGAACCGCTTGTGTTCACCGAGCTGGATGAGGATCGACGACAGCAGGGCAGTTTTGGCGTCTTCGTATCCTTCGAACATCCAACCGTTGAAATACAGGCAAGCGGTGTTTTCGTGTTGGGGGCCGGTCAGATCATTTTGCAGCATTCGCATGATGCTTGATTTGCCCCCGCCCCAATCGCCAAATAACCCGAGTACGATCGGCAAAATGCTTTGATCTATCACGACGCTGTATATGAGATCCGCATGAACGCGAAACCCAAGGAGATCCTGATCGGTTTCGTTGTCTGACCAAACTCGAAGGGTCATAGATTCGGTATCCACGAGATTTGAAATCGTCTGCTCATACGGTGTCACGCTCGCAAATGCGGATATTTTCTGAATTCAGCTGAGTTGCTTCGCGGGCGGGAACGGTAGCAGCAATTCGGCGGAATTCTGCACGTTTTGCGATGCGATGAGGTATGCACCCTTATACTAGCGGATTCTAGGGAACAGTCCAGGGAGATGTGCCACAAGTCGGTTTGCGGTCCATCTATATTGAGGCATGAAGGTATCGGTAGCTACAGGATGCCCATTTAATTTCCGTTGAAAGACCAGTTGGGACTCCTCCCAGAACTGCAATCCGAAATTACCGGAGGCAGAGACCGCTACAAAATCGACTACAGCGATGTAGCGGTAAAAAGCAGATGTGTGGCCGGAAACGGCCATATCACTCGAAATATCAATAGCTTACGATGGTCGGGGCGGAGGGATTCGAACCCACGACCCTCTGCTCCCAAAGCAGATGCGCTACCAGACTGCGCTACGCCCCGATCGCCTTTTTCGATTGTAACTCGAATCGGATTCGCGCCGGCCCGCGCTGTGCAGACAGTGAGGACTGCAGGAGCCGCGCAACGAACCACGCGATCAGTGCCGGTCTCGCTCCTCCTCGGGCGGTCTCACGAGATGTGCTTCGATGCTACAATCGATAGGGTAAACGGCGGCTGTAGTTCAGCGGCAGAACGCCTGACTGTGGCTCAGGATGTCGTGGGTTCGATCCCCACCAGCCGCCCCAACGTGCCCTCATAAATCCATGAAAAGAGAGGGCTTAATGCTCCAGCCTACCGGGCCGATCGCTACGAAGGCAACCAGCCCTTCTACACAGAAACCTCAGCAACTCCCAGCATGGCTCACCGCGTTTGAGCCGCATCCCTGGCTAGTAAACGGCCACTTGCAAACGATCGTGGGGAACTTTCTTCCCTGTCCCGCGTTCCGCTTGGCGACAGTCGCGGAGACGGTCGAGGTCGACCCGGAAGATGGCAGCCGCGTCCTCTGCCATTGCCACTGGCAACCCGAGGCGGTGCGCGCCGAGCGGCTTACGGTGGTGCTTGTACACGGCCTCGAAGGCTCGTCGGATTCGCGCTACATTCGGGGCATCGCCGCGCGCGCATTTGAAGCCGGCATGAACGCCGTCAGGATGAACATGCGCAACTGCGGCAACACCGATGCGCTCACGCCCACGCTTTATCATTCCGGCCGCTCGGCCGACGTGGGCGCTGTGGTGCGCCACTTCACCGAGCGATTTGGCCTGAAGCGCGTGGCCCTCGTTGGTTACTCGATGGGCGGCAATCTTGTGCTCAAGCTGGCCGGCGAGTGGGGCGCGCGGCCGCCACTGGTTGCCGTGGCCACGGTTTGTCCGGCTATCGATCTGGCTGCCGGCGCCGATGCGCTGCACGAGCCGGCCAACCGATTCTACGAATGGCATTTTCTGCGCGGACTCATGCGGCGGTTCCACCACAAAGCCAGGCTCTTTCCCGGTATGTATCAGGTCCGCGGTACCGGCCCAGTGCGCTCCATCCGCGAGTTCGACCAGAAGATCGTCGCCCGCTATTGCGGCTTCCGCGATGCTGACGACTACTACTACCGCGCCGCCAGCGCCCGCGTGATCGACCGCATCGCCGTTCCCACGCTCATTCTCTGCGCGCAAGACGATCCCTTCATCCGGCTCTTCCCCGAAACTCGCGCGCGGCTCCTCGCCAATCCGCACATCGACTTTGTCGAAACAGCGCACGGAGGCCACTGCGCCTTCCTCGGCCGCAGCTCCGCCGATGGCATCCACTGGGCCGAGGCCACGGTCGTCCGCTACCTGCAGGCGATCACTGAGGAGACGCCGCTTCTGACAGGCATCTCGAGCTTGCCGAATTAGCTTTCGGGCAGGCAAATCCATCTGCTACCTTTGATCGAGGCGCCCTCCTCCCCCGGAACAAACTCTGCTGACAGGTGACCCCATTGGACCTGATTAATCGGCTGGCGGAGCACAAGACGCTGGGCACAGCGCCCAGGGAGGAACTTGCGTGGCTGGCGGCGCACGGGACGCTGCGGCATCTCGATGGCGGCGAGGTGCTCTCTCACAAAGGGGCTCCGGTTGAGGGCCTCTACGTCGTGCTGTCGGGGCACGTTTCGCTGTCGGTCGATCGAGGCTCCGGGCCACAGAAGGCGATTGAATGGCGGGCTGGCGACGTGACCGGAGTGTTGCCGTATTCGCGGTTGGGGAGTCCGCCGGGCGACGCTATTGCAGAGGAACCTACCGAGATTTTGGCACTGCCCCGGGACCAGCTTCAAGCGCTAACCCGCGAGTGCTATGAGGTGACCAGGATTCTGGTGCACATCATGCTCGATCGTGCGCGGCTCTTCACTTCGGGCGACCTGCAGAACGAGAAGATGATCTCGCTGGGCAAGCTCTCTGCGGGGCTGGCGCACGAACTGAATAATCCCGCTTCTGCCATTGAGCGCAGCGCGGCGCTGCTTGAGGATCGGCTGGAAGAGGCGGAGACGGCGACACACGCGTTGGGCGTTGCCCGGCTGAGCGATGCGCAACTTGCGGCCGTGGACGCGATTCGGGCGGCCTGCCTGGCGAAGGCGCCGCAGGGAGTCCGGTCTCCTGTTCAGCAGGCTGAGCGAGAAGAGGCAATTGCCGACTGGCTTGGCGATCATGGGCTCGACACGGCCGGCGCGGAAGCTCTTGCCGATACCCAGGTGACTTTCGAGGCGCTGGACCAGCTCGCCGCGGCCGTGCAGGGACCGGCGCTGGACGCGGTGTTGCGCTGGGCTGCGGCGGGGTGCGCAGTGCGCAATCTTGCTTCGGAGATTCAGGATGCAGCGATGCGCGTCTCCGGTCTCGTTACGGCGATCAAGGGATTCACGCACATGGATCAGGCGATGGTGGCCGAGCCGGTGGATCTGGGACCAAGCTTGGGCAACACAGTGGCCGTGCTCAGGGCGAAGGCAGGGCAGAAGTCGGCGGCCGTGGCGATCGAACTGGAGGCCGGCTTGCCGCGCGTGCGTGGATTTGCAGGCGAATTGAACCAGATCTGGGGAAACCTAATCGACAACGCGCTGGATGCAATCCCAGATGGCGGTCGCGTGGAAGTCGAAGCGAACCGTGAAGGTCAAGGCGTAGTGGTGCGCGTAATCGACAACGGGCCCGGCATTCCTGCGCCGATCCGGGAACGCATCTTCGAACCGTTTTTCACGACCAAGCCGATGGGCCAGGGCACCGGCCTTGGCCTGGACATTGTCCGGCGCCTGGTTCGCCACAACGACGGCACGATTGAAGTCGAGTCGCAACCAGGCCGAACGGAGTTTCGGGTGGCGCTGCCAATTGCCGAGACTCGCGGCGCGGGACTTGCGCGATGAACAAGCCAGTTCTGCTCATTGTGGATGACGATCCGCAGGTGCTGGCAGCGGTGCGCCGCGATCTTCGCTCCCGCTACAGGGAGAACTACACCGTGATGAGCGCGGCATCGGGAGATGAGGCGCTGAATGCCATCCGCGAACTGAAGAGCCGTGGGGATTCGCTGGCCATGTTGATCTGCGACCAACGCATGCCGGGCATGATGGGTAGTGAGGTGCTGGCGAATTCACGTCCGATCTACCCGCTGGCGCGAAGGGTTCTATTAACCGCTTACTCGGATATCGACGCAGCGGTGAAGGCGATCAACGAAGCGCACCTCGACCACTATCTTTCCAAGCCCTGGGAGCCGCCCGAGGAGCGGCTATTTCCTGCGGTTGACGACCTGTTGGATGCATGGCAGGCCGAGTCATTGCCTGAGGCGAAGGGACTGCGGCTGGTGGGCCATCAGTGGTCTCCTCAATCCCACGCCGTCAAGGATTTTCTGGCCAGCAACCTGATTCCCTATCGCTGGCTTGAGGTGACACACGATGCGGACGCTCGCGCGCTGCTGGATGCGGCCGGCGTGGGCGCCGATGAGCTGCCGGCGCTCTTTTTTGACGATGGAACGCCGGTGTTGCGCAACCCCGACCCAAGGCAGGTGGCTGAGCGGCTGGGCCGGCCTCTGACAGCCGCCTTCGATGTGTACGACCTGGCGATCGTCGGGGCCGGGCCGGCAGGCCTTGCCGCGGCCGTTTACGGCGCCTCGGAAGGGTTGCGGACACTGCTGCTTGACCGGCATGCGCCGGGCGGGCAAGCGGGCACCAGCTCCCGGATTGAGAACTATCTGGGATTTCCGGCCGGGGTTAGCGGAAGCGAATTGACACGGCGCGCGCTGGCTCAGGCGCAACGGCTCGGCGCGGAGTTTCTGGTGCCGCTCGAAGTGACCGGGATGTCGATCGACGGCGGATACAAGCGGCTCACGCTCTCTGACGGTCGCCAGATCGTAGCACGGGCGTTGCTGGCCTGCACCGGGATGTCCTATCGCGAACATCCCGCACCAGGCATTGCGGAGCACACTGGCGCGGGAGTGTACTACGGCGCGGCAACGACTGAGGCGGCGGCGTTCCGCGACCGGAGAGTGCTCGTTGTGGGCGGCGGAAACTCGGCGGGACAGGGCGCTATGTATTTGGCGCGCTACGCAAAAGAAGTGGAGATTGTGGTGCGCCGCGACAGCTTGCGCGACACCATGTCGCAGTACCTGATCGAGCAGATCGAGAAGACCCCCAACATCCGTCTTCGCCCTCGCACGGAAATTGTGCGCGTCGAGGGTGAGGGCCACGTCGAGAAAGTCACGTTCCTGTCGGCCGATGATGGATCGACACAGTCGGAGGAAGCCGATGCGCTGTTCATCTTCATCGGCACACGTCCCAGAAGCGACTGGCTCCCGACCGAAGTGCTACGCGACGCCAAGGGCTTTGTGCTCACGGGGCGGGACCTGTTGGCGGCTGATGGGTACGCGCGCATCTGGAAGGAGCAGCGCGATCCGCTCATTCTGGAGACGAGCGTTCCCGGCGTGTTTGCCGCGGGAGACCTCCGCGCTGGCGCGATGAACCGCGTAGCGTCTGCGGTTGGAGAGGGATCGATGGTGGTGCGGCTGGCCCACGAGTATCTGGCGCTGACCTGAGCAACCTCATTGACGAGCATTCAAAACCGCTGTCTTTGCGGGTTCGCCGCTATGCAAGCGACTCCCGCATCAGCCACGAAAAAGCTAAAATGAATATAAGCTGTTTCGGGAATACTATTCGGTCAAGACGTGCATCAAGGTCTTGGCTCCCTGCTGGTCGCTCAGACTTGAATCTGGCGAATGCCCAACCGTCATTTCCGAAACTGCTGAAGCGTGGGCGAGTAGCTCAATTGGATAGAGCACCGGCCTTCTAAGCCGGGGGTTGTGGGTTCGATTCCCGCCTCGCCTACCATTTAGAATCAATAACTTACTGTTCGGTTGCTGTCTCCTGTGCTCTTGCTGCGGCGATTTCGTGGGGAGCCTCCTTCAATCTTGCCACTGCTGAGGGGAATTCGGTCTTCGAGCCCTCAGTCGTCTCTGGCACAGCTGGATGCGATACCGCGTTCTCGGCGCCACCCACGTGACCCGAGGCCGACAGCCCCCAACTGCATCTGCTGCTCAAGCTGCGCTAAGTGCGTTGGCGGCACGCAGTTTGCTGACGCCGCCAGCCCCTCCACTTTCTGGTATTTCACCGGTGGCCCCGGTTACGTCTCGGCGTACGGCTATATCCCCGACGGCGCGCGGAACGATTCGACTGCCACAAATGTTGCGGCTACAGGCGGACGCGTCAGCACCGTCATCGCCACCCCCATCGTGGCAGACGGGGACCGGCGCGGGAGGGGAAGAAACCGCATCGATCACCCAAAAGTAACAGGAATCAAGCCTTTCTACACACCGCTTTCTGTAGACATGGGCAGTTTCTTTGTCCGAAAATGTAAGGACGCGGGGTCTGGGTTTTCCGCGGGCTAGCCGTTTTTGACCCCCAAAAGGAAGAAAAACTTGACGCAAAAACTGGGGATCCATGCACTCCCGACCGCCCTAATCATGTCAATTGCTCTTGGCGTTTGCCAGGCTCAGTCCGTGTTGACGCATCACGTACGCCAAGCGACACAAGATGGGACTGCGCGACTGATGGGCCAGCGTTCCGCAACCGAGACCATGAGTCTTGTGATCACGTTGCCGCTTCGCAATCAGGATGAGCTGGATCAGTTCCTGCAGGATGTCTACGATCCCAGCAGCCCGAACTTCAGGCAGTTCCTCACGGTGGAACAATTCACAGCGCAGTTCGGACCGACGCAGGCAGAGTATGACGCCGTAATCAACTTCGCGCAGGAAAACGGCCTGACCGTCGTGGGCACCTCCCCGAATCGGCTCAACGTGCAATTGTCGGGGCCAGTGGCAAACGTTGAGGCCGCGTTTCATGTAAACCTCGGCGTCTATCAGCATCCCACTGAGAACCGCACGTTCTACGCGCCGGACCGCGAGCCAACCACCAACCTGACCTTCCGCCTGTGGCACATCTCGGGGCTCGACAACTTCTCGATCCCGCATCCTGCCGGTCTCGATAGAAACCCGGCAAACTCCGGCTCGAGCTCAAGCGCCACCACCGGCTCCGGTCCCTCAGCCTCGTTTCTGGGCAGCGATATGCGGGCCGCCTATTACGGTGGATCACTGACCGGCAGCGGCCAGTCGGTTGGTTTGCTCGAGTATTACGGCACCGATCTTGCCGACCTGAATACGTACTTCACGAACGCAAAGCAGACCAACAACGTTCCCATAACGGTGCTCTCGACCGACGGAACCAGCACCAGCTGCCTTGATACGCGGGCCGGCGGCAACTGCGACGACACCGAGCAGACGCTGGACATGACGCAGGCGCTGGGAATGGCGCCGGGATTGTCGAGCCTTGTGATGTACGTGGGTTCGAGCGATGCCGCCATCTTCAACGCCATGGCCACGGCCAAGCCCGCTGAACGCGCAGTTGAGCTCCTCGTGGACCTGGTACCCGGCGGACCCAACCACGGACGATCCCTACTTTGAGGAGTTTGCGGCGCAGGGGCAGAACCTCTTTCAAGCGGCCGGCGACAACAAAAAGTGGACGGCGACGGGCAAGGCTTCGGAAATCTACCCGGCGGATGACGTGTACGTAACTTCAGTCGGAGGGACCGATCTGCAAACCAGCGCCGCAGGCGGCGCCTGGGCCTCTGAAACCGCCTGGGCCGACAGCGGCGGCGGCGTTTCGCCGCATAAGTATTCGATCCCCGCCTGGCAGACGGCCGCGGCGGCCGGTTGCGCCAGTTGTTCCCAGACCTATCGCAACGGTCCCGACGTTTCAGCCAACGCCAACTACACCTTTTACGTGTGCGCCGATCAAACCACCTGCACAGCGAACGAATGGGGCGGCACCAGCTTTGCGGCGCCCATGTGGGCCGGCTACCTGGCGCTTATCAATCAGCAGTCGGTGGCAAACGGCGGCGGGCCGCTGGGATTCATTAACCCAAGCCTCTATTCAATTGGTGCGGGCTCGAGCTACACCACTGACTTTCACGACATCACCAGCGGAAGCAACGGCTACTCGGCGACCACAGGCTACGATTTGGCCACCGGCTGGGGCAGCCCCAACGGGAGCGGCCTGATCAACTCGCTGGCCGGGTCTTCGTCCGCAGCCGCCATCACCAGCCCGGCGCCCGGCAGCACGTTGACCTCGGCTTCGACCACCTTCACCTGGGATGCAGGCTCCGGCGGAGTCACCGGATACTATTTCCATGTTGGCTCATCGCCCGGCGCCGCCGATCTGGTCAACATCGGTCCTCTGAGCGGCACCAGCACGACCGTAACTCTGCCCACCAACGGAGCCACGATCTACGTGCGGCTCCAGACGGTCATCAACGGCACGACCTCCCTCTACAATAGCTATACCTACACCGAGTTCACGCAATCTGCATCCGCAATCACAAGCCCAGTGCCCGGCAGCACGTTGACCTCGGCTTCGACCACCTTCACCTGGAATGCAGGCCCCGGCGGAGTCACCGGATACTATCTCCACGTCGGCACATCGCCCGGCGCCGCCGATCTGGTCAACATCGGTCCTCTGAGCGGCACCAGCACGACCGTGAATCTGCCCACCAACGGAGCCACGATCTACGTGGGACTCCAGACGGTCATCAACGGCACCACCTCGCTCTTCAACAGCTACACCTACACCGAGTTCACGCAATCTGGATCCGCAATCACAAGCCCAGTGCCCGGCAGCACGTTGACCTCGGCTTCGACCACCTTCACCTGGAATGCAGGCCCCGGCGGAGTCACCGGATACTATCTCCACGTCGGCACATCGCCCGGCGCCGCCGATCTGGTCAACATCGGTCCTCTGAGCGGCACCAGCACGACCGTGAATCTGCCCACCGATGGAGCCACGATCTACGTGCAGCTAGAGACCCACTTCGGCTCGACCATAGTTGAAAATAACAACACCTACACCGAGTTCACCATCTTGGCAGCCGTCATCACCAGCCCGGCGCCCGGCAGCACGTTGACCTCGGCTTCGACCACCTTCACCTGGGATGCAGGCTCCGGCGGAGTCACCGGATACTATTTCCATGTTGGCTCATCGCCCGGCGCCGCCGATCTGGTCAACATCGGCCCTCTGAGCGGCACCAGCACGACCGTAACTCTGCCCACCAACGGAGCCACGATCTACGTGGAACTCCAGACGGTCATCAACGGCACCACCTCGCTCTTCAACAGCTACACCTACATCGAGGCCCCATAGCGCGGCGGCCATCTCTCAGTGGCCGGCGCTGAGTTCGGCCGAGCTGCATGCCAGCACCACGATCCGTTTGGCCCTTCTAAGCCCGGGGTTGTGAGTTCGATCCCCGCCTCGCTTACCGTGTGGGTTGATCGTTGGCAGTTGTGCAACGATCCCTGCCAGTTCCGCGGCTGCCGATCCCGCGGCGGCCAAGTTCCGCAATCTACGGACCAAGGAGTTTCACCAGATTGGTGTAGCTGATCTGCAGGCTTTCGAGCGGCGGCTTGTCGCTCTGGTCCTGCTCCACATACATGTTAGGAATATGATTCCGGGCGGCCAAGCGCAGAATCGCCGGCCAGTCCAGCGTGCCCTCACCTACCTCGGTAAAGTGCGCGGAGCCGGGGCCGGTGTCGAATGAAATCGGCACATTGGGCTTGCGATCCTTCAGGTGCAGCGACTGCATTCGCCTGCCGTGTTTGCGCAGCATCTCTACGGGGTCGTACCCGGCCTGGGCCACCCAGTAGCAATCCATCTCCCACTGCACCAGCGTGGGGTCAGTGTGTTCCATCAACACATCGAGGCCGGTCCTGCCGCCGTAATCCCTGAACTCCATGTTGTGGTTGTGGAAGCCGAACTTCAGCCCCAACTTCTGCAACTGCGCGCCCCACGTGTTGTATTGCGCGGCGACACGCCTGTATCCGTCTGCTGAATTGGCGATCGCTACCGGGGTCATGGAGCAAACCATGTACTTCAGGCCAAGTTCCCGGGCGTAGTCGAAGCGGGTTCCAAAGTCGTCGTAACCGAAATGCCCGCTGGGCAGGGTCAGACCCGCGTTGAGAATGGCATGCCGCAGATCTTTGGCGCTCATCTTGTACTGACCTGCAAAGGTTTCCACGGTTTGGTAGCCGATCTTGCGAATGGCCGCAAGCGTGCCCGGCAAATCCTTGTCCACCAGGCTGCGCACCGTGTAAAGCTGTACGCCCAATGGCCGGTTCAACTTCTCGCCAAAAGTGTGCGGCGCCAAAGCCAAAGCGCCTAGCCCGGCTGCCGCTTCCCCGGTAAACTCTCTTCTTGTCAGCATCTCGATTTCTCCACTCCAGGCGATCAACGAACGCACGCATCCAGCATCTCACGGGCTGCCTCTGAGCCATTGTCGAGGATTTTGAGGGAGTATGTCTTCTTCGCGGGTTCGCGGATGAGGAGCCTAAAACCAGGATCGATCTATTTCGACTGATCGACGGTCTCAATGATGCCGAGGAAGAAAGACTGGCCCATTCAAAGCAGTGCTGCGCAAAGAGTTTCACTGGTGCAAATGATCGGGCACGCCGAAGCGGAAACCGCGCGATACCGCTAAATGAGATACACTTTCAAGAAAACGCCCAGGCTCGGTTGAATGGATGGGTTCTCGTGCCCCCGTTGTCCGCCGTGATGATGTGCGCGGCACATCGACGCATGATCTCTGAGCGCAGCAAGTCGGCGACGAATGGGCCGTCCCGCAAAGGAACAGGAGACGTGAAGTCCGCATTGGTTAAACGACGTCCATGGCACACCTTACAGAATACGATTCCCAATGGCAGACAGCTTCGCCGGGACGTCAGATTGAGCGCTCTGGCTTGGATTCTTGCCGTGGCGGGAATCGCGGGTGTGCGTGCCCAAGATGCGGGAAATGCTGCGCCAAAGACAGGCGGCGAGCAGCAGCCGGGTGAAATAAGACAATCCCGAGGCGGGATGGCCAATGCCGGCTCGCAGGAGGCTGTTTTCGACAGCCAGCACCGTCCTATCACTGCGGGAGGGTTCGTCAAGAACGGCCCGATCGTCTTCCAGAATGTCGCTGCAGCAGCCGGGCTAACGCGATGGCATCACCAGGCAGGCACTCCGGAAAAGCGCCTGATCGTGGAGGCCAAGGGCCCGGGAGTGTGTCTGCTCGACTACGACAACGATGGCTGGCTGGATATCTATCTGGTCAACGGTTCGACATACGATGCTTTGGCCGGGAAAGCCACTCCGCCGCACGCGGCTCTGTTTCACAACAATCATGACGGAACCTTCACCGATGTGACGGAAAAGGCGGGCGTGGCCAACGACCGGTGGGGATACGGGTGCGCGGTGGGCGATTACGACAACGATGGCTGGCCCGATCTGTATGTTACGAACTTCGGGAAAAACCGCCTTTACCACAACAACCATGACGGAACCTTCACCGATGTGGCAGAGCAGGCAGGCGTGACGATCGGGACGTGGTCAACGGGAGCAACCTTCGGCGATTACGATGGCGATGGCCGGCTGGACCTGTTCGTGGACGGCTATGCGCAGATCGATCTGAGCAATCCTCCGATCTCAGGCACGAAGGCCGTTAACTTCGCCCTTTGCCAGTATCGCGGCGTGCAAGTGATGTGCGGGCCGCGCGGACTGAAAGGTGAACATGACCACCTGTTTCACAACAACGGCGATGGCACGTTTACCGACGTCAGCAAGAAGCTGGGCGTGGACGATCCCAATGGCTATTACGGGCTGGGCGCTCTATTTGCCGACGTGAACGGGGACGGCAAGCCGGACCTGCTGGTGGCCAACGACTCCACGCCAAACTACCTATATATCAACAAAGGCGACGGCACGTTTGAGGACCAGAGTTTCGAAAGCGGATACGCGCTGAACAAATTCGGCCGCGAGATTTCGAACATGGGCATCGCCGCCGGCGACTACGAGAACAACGGACATCTCTCGATCGTGAACACCGACTTTGCCGACGACTACAACGTGCTTTTCCAGAACGACGGGACGGGGATCTTCACGGATGTGAGCTACCAGGCGGGTATCGCTGAGTCTTCCATCCCGTTTGTGAGTTTTGGGGACGGCTTCCTGGATTACGACAACGACGGGTGGAAGGATCTGCTGATTGTCAACGGCCACGTTTATCCCGAGGTGGACAAGCATCCGGAGTGGGGCAGCAGCTATGCCCAGCGCCCGCTGCTCTATCACAACCTGGGCAATGGCAAATTCGAGCTGGTGCCCGCAGTCGAGGGAACCGGCCTGGCGGTGGTCACTGTGGGCCGCGGCGCGGCATTCGGCGACATCTTTAACGATGGCAAAATCGACGTGGTGATCAACAGCATGGATGGAGTACCTATCCTGCTGCGCAACGTGAATCCCGACCATCATCACTGGGTTGAACTGAAACTCATCGGCGGTCCCAAGAGCCCGCGCGATGCGGTCGGCGCGACCGTCTATCTGACCGCGAACGGGATGCGCCAGCGGGGGGACGTTTTGAGCGGCGGCAGTTATCTTTCGTCGAACGACCTGCGCGTCCACTTTGGCCTGGGCGACGCGGGCGATGCCGGAACGGCTGAGGTTCATTGGCCGTCGGGCAAACAAGAGACGCTGAAGCTGCCAGCGGTGGATCGCATTTACACGGTCACTGAAGGCCAGGGAATCAACGGGGCGCTGTGCGGCGGAGATCCATGCGCGGATCCGGCTGCCCCCGCGCCGCCGCCGGCCGGCCGCGATGCCGGTCAAGCTGGGCATTAGACTCGGCGCTCGCACATGGTTTTGGTCCGTTCGAGCCTGGGGACCGGGGTTCGATGAGGGGCCATCGAATCCTGCAGATGGTGACGCGGTCCAGGCATCCGTCGCAGCCTCATGAACTGGCAGCAGTTGAGGTGTTGTGTCAGACTGGCGATGGAAACAAAAGAAGCGGGCGACACCAGAAGTGACACGGGCACCCAAATGGCATTTGAGGAGGCGGCATGATGGTGGTTGTAAGATCAACAAGATACAATGGTTAGTAACAATCCGGGCCTGTAGCTCAACGGTTAGAGCAGGGGACTCATAATCCCTTGGTTGGGGGTTCAAATCCCTCCGGGCCCACCACGGATGCAGGTCCTTCGTTGCCGCGGCGACTCAGGATTTCGCCAGCGGGCTCGCGCTTCGCTCACGCCCGCAATGCGGCTCAAGTTCAAATCCCTCCGGGCCCACCAGCAGCACGCTCTCTATGCTGTAGAAACGATCCGGCACGCGGCAGCCTTTGCGGGTCCGCCCGATGCAGCTTCGAGACATGTGGAGAGAATTCGCTTTGCCGGGCTTTTAGGCAAAGGCCAGGTTTACGTTGTCGATGGCCTCGTCGATCTCCGCTGTGTTTTTGTATCCGACCGTGACGCAGTCGACGCCCGCGTTCCTAAAGGCGAATCGCATGGCCTGCTGGCGGTCGGCGCGGCTGGTGAAAGCGCCCTCACCGATCAGCTTCATGCTGATGACACCCGTTCCGGCAGAACGCGCCGCGTGGACATGTGCAACCACTTCGCTCACGTTGCCGGGGGTACTCCAATCGTCGGACTCATTGTCCATTTTCGTGCCCTTGTGGTTCACCCGGATCATGGCTACGTCGAGCCACTTGTTGCCGGGGACCTGGCGCAGGGCCGGCAGCCCATGCACCGAGGCGCCGTGAGTCATGATCGTTTCTCTGTGCTGAGCCTCGAGAATTGCGTCCTGCCACTGACGGGTTTCGTTCGGCCAATTGCCGTCGTGCTGCCAGTGAAGCAGCATGATGTCGAAGTAATCGGTATTGCAGTCCCTACGCAATTGGTCGAGCTTCTTCAGCGGATCCACACCATCGACGGTCGTCACCTTGTTCATCAACTGGTAGGTATCCCGCGGAATCCCTTTCAGCGCGATGCCGAGCATCTGCGGCGTGACATATGACTCCGCAGTCTCGAAGAAGCGGACGCCACGGTCATAGGCGTGGCGCACAAGCCGCGTGAATCCCTCCTGCCCCAGCGCCTGCTGGATGAGCCCGTTATGGCTTCCCGTCCCGAAGGCGAGGCGCGTGACTTTCACGCCTGATTTACCCAGCGTGACCAAATCCGATGCTGTCGCCCGCTCGGCAAGCAGAGGCAGGCTGCCCATCCCCGCGATCGTACCCGCGGCAACGCCCGTCTTCAGGAAATCTCGTCGGGAAATGCGCGTCATGATTCTGACCTCCGCTGCCTGGCCACAAGAGATTGGCCAGTTGGCCGAATGGTAACACACGTCCCGGCAGTGCAGGCCAGTTCAGGCGGACTCGCACCGCACCTGTCTGCCGCACTCCATTTATCCCGCGTCTTCCGCAGGGGTTTTCCTGGCAACAGGGGCAGTTTTCGTGCGCATGCTGGTGATGGTGACCACGCTGGCCAGAATAAACAGCCCGCCGAGGATTGTGCGGGCGCCAAGCGGCTCGCCGCCCAGCCAATAGCCAAGCACGACGGCCACAACCGGATTCACGTAGGCGTAAGTTCCCACCTTTGTCGGCGATTCGTGGTGCAGCAGCCAAACGTACGCCGTGAATCCCGCAATGGAGCCGGCGAAGACGAGGTAGAGCAATGCGATCCACGCCGCG
Source organism: uncultured Acidobacteriaceae bacterium (assembly GCA_963799155.1). Taxonomy (GTDB): domain Bacteria; phylum Acidobacteriota; class Terriglobia; order Terriglobales; family Acidobacteriaceae; genus Telmatobacter. The sequence goes on along the minus strand of CAWCWB010000006.1, from coordinate 35,179 downwards.
CCTGACATATGCAGGGAATGAAATCCGCGACCTTCACCGCGCGCAGCGGCAACCACGGCCAGCATGATTCCGCCGGCGAACATTTGTGCGCCCGAACTCATCACCTTCGACGGGGGTTGGGGCAGTTTGCGCGCCAGCGCCGACGCCACCGACCAGCTGACGGCGCCGATGATGAGAGCCACTGCGCCGGCCGTGTCGATGGGCGCCCCGCCCAGGAGAATCGACCGGCTCACGAGGACTGCGACTCCCGCAATCCCGGCGATCAGCGCCAGGGCCAGCCGCAGCGTGAGCCGCTGCGTGCGCAGGATGAGAATCTCGGCGAGCGCCATGAATGCCGGAATCGTGGCCAGGACCACCGCGGCGATGCCCGAAGGCACACGCTGCTCCGCCCAGAACAGAAGACCGTAGTCAACCACGAAGATGAGCAGGGCCAGCAGAAAGACGGAAACCCATTGCCGCGCGGTCGGCGACCGTTCTCCCTGCACGATGGCCCAGATGTAGACCAGCAGTCCCGCCGCCAGGAAACGCATCGCGCAAAAAAGAAATGGTGGGACTTCGCTGACGCCAACGCGAATGGCGAAGAAGGTTGACCCCCAGACAAAGTAGATGATTCCGAGGGCCAGCAGGGTCTTCCATCGAGCAGGTTGTGTCACCGTGGCCAAAGCCTCCTCCAGAAATTCGACTCACGAACTCTTCAGTACCCAGACTCTTCGTCTTCTTTCACCAGCTATGCAACCATTCCGCGTCGCGCCCGATCCGCACCGGCGCACGAAAAGGCTCGCTGAGCCGGTCCTCGGTGAGCAACTGTTCCCGCGAGCCATCGGCCACGATGCGCCCGTCGCGCATGAGAATGATCCGCTCAATCTCCGGCAAAATGTCGCCCAGAAGGTGGGTGACCATGACCAAGCCAGTGCCTTCGCGAGCCAGCCCGCGCAGCGTCTCACGCAGCTCCCGTTGGGCGGCCAGATCGAGCGCGTTGGAGGGCTCGTCGAGCAAGACTTGTTGCGGCCGGTGGACGAGGGCACGGGCAATCAGTATCCGGCGCTTCTCGCCAGCCGACATGGTACCCACCAGTTGCGTGGCGAGATGCGTGGCTTCCATGCGTTCGAGAGCCTCCCACGCCCGCGCGCGCATCTCGGCGGTGACATACAGATTGGGCCAGAGCGTGGACGCCGAAAAGAAACCCGCAATCACGGCGTCGAGGCCACAGGTTACCGCAGTCCGCTCACCCGGCAGCTCGGTTCCCGCGGGCCCGGCGCTGACTACGCCAAAGTGCCGGCGCAGTTCGGTCAAATCCCAGCGCTCGCGCCCGAAGATGCGCACGCTCATCCCAGGGCGAACGATGGGGTAGAGCTGGCACGTCATGGCCATGATCAGCGTCGATTTCCCACAGCCGTTCGGTCCCAGGATCGCAACGTGCTCGCCGGTACGGATGCTGAGGTTCATGCCATGCAGTACGACGCGCTCGCCACGCGCGACGTCCACGTTACGCAGCTCCAGGAAATCCGACGATTTCTGTTCGCTCTCGCTCATTCAACCCCGCTGGCCGGCCCCTACCTGCTAGATTAAATGAGGTCCGGCTCATGAGCGATCTCTCCAAGTTCGCCATCCCTCGCGGATTCCGGTTCGCGGCCACGAAGGCCGGTCTGAAAGCCAGCGGCCGGGCTGACTTCGCCGTGATCGTGGCAGATGCGCCGGCCAGCGCGGCTGCGGCCTTTACCTCCAACCGCGTGATCGCCGCGCCCATCATCGTTGACAAGGAGCATCTGAGCGCCACGGGCGGACGTGTCCGCGTCGCCGCCATTAACTCAGGAAACGCCAACTGCGCCGCGGGCGAGGCCGGATTGGGCGCGGCGCGCGCCACGTGCGCCGCAGCGGCAAAGGTGTTTGGCTGCCGGGCCGAGGAGGTTTTCCCGTCGTCGACCGGAATCATCGGCGTTCCGCTGCCGACGGAGAAGCTGATTGCCGTCCTGCCGGAACTGGCCGCGAGTCTTGGCTCAGAGCCGCGTGATTTTTCCGAAGCGGCACATGCGATCCTGACGACAGATCTTGTCGAGAAGGTGGCCTTCGCGAGGCTCGATTTGACGGGCCGCGACGGCGCCGCGCGCGAGGCTCGCGGCGAAATTCGCATTGGGGCCTTCGGAAAAGGCTCGGGCATGATCCATCCGCAGCTTGTGCCGCACGCGACGATGCTGATTTACATTCTGACCGACGCGGCGATCGAGCCAGCCGATCTTGACGGCTATCTTCGCGATGCCATCGAGGTGAGCTTCAACCGCATCTCCGTCGACGGCGACACATCGACGAACGACACCGTGCTCTTGCTCGCGTCCGGCGCGAGCGCAGTGCCGATCGGCGCGGGCGACGCGGCCTTTGCTGCCGCGCTCACAGAGGTGTGCACGTCGCTTGCGCGCCAGGTTGTCGCTGATGGCGAGGGCGCGTCGCATGTGGTGGAGCTGCGCATCGACGGCGCCGCCAACGACGCCGACGCGCTGCGCGTTGCGAAAACAATCGCTCACTCGCCGCTGGTGAAGACCGCCTGGGCGGGATGCGATCCCAACTGGGGCCGGCTTGCTGCCGCGATCGGCTACTCCGGCGCCCAGGTCGATCCGGGGCGCATCGACATTCGCTTTGGCGAGCTGCAGATTTGCCGCGACGGTGGCCGTGCTCCCGAGTTCGATGAGGCCGCCGCGCACGCGTACATCAGCCAGCGCGAGTTTCTCGATCTCCATCGATCTGCACCAGGGACACGGATCCTGCGTATTCTGGACGACGGATCTGACGGCTCAATATATTCACATCAACGCCGATTACTCGAGCTAGTGCAGTCGCGCAACGCGATGGCGAGCGGGCTTTGCCTTGGTTCGCGGACCGAAGGCACTACTTGGCGCGGGGATGGGTGCGGTCGTAGACCGCGGTCAACTGCGCGGTAGTGAGCTGGGTGTAGCGCTGCGTGGTGGAGAGGCGTTCGTGGCCGAGGAGTTCCTGGATCGCGCGCAGGTCGGCGCCTTCCTCGAGCAGGTGGGTGCCGAAGGCATGCCGCAACGTGTGCGGGTGCACGTCGGAGGAGAGGCCACGCAGGATGGCGATGCGTTTGACGATGCGGCCCACGCTGCGCGTAGTCAGCCGGGCCTCGCCGCCTTTTTTGAGGCCGCGCAACTGCAGATTCACGAAGAGCGCCGGCGTTTGAGGCGGTTGTTTCCCTCCGGCCGCGGCCAGAAGTGTCGAGCGCTCGACCAGGTAGGCGCGGAGGGCCTCGGCCGCCGCATCGCCCAGCGGGACGTAGCGCTGCTTCTGGCCCTTGCCGCGCACCAGGATGGCCTCGTTGGCCCAGTGAATGTCGTCGAGGTTCAGGGCGGTCAGCTCGGCGTTGCGGATGCCGCAGCCGTAGAGCAATTCCAGGATCGCCTTGTCTCGCGCCGGCCAGCTTGCCGCGTCGTCGCGCACCGAATCCACCACGCGATTCATTTGCTCGATGGAAGGCACACGCGGAAGATGCTTGGGGAGCCGGGGCGTGGCGACGAGCGTTGCGGCGTTCTGCTGGATGTGGCCGGCGCGCGCCAGCCACTTGAACCAACTGCGGATGGCTGCCAGAGCGCGCGCCGCCGAAACCTTCGACAGGCCGCGGTCGTAGAGCGTGCCCAGGTAAGCGCGAATGTGGGTGTGCTCGATCTGGGCGATGTGCAGGCCTTCGCGCCGATCCGCAAGCCAGGCGGCGAATGCGCGCAGCTCGCGCCGGTAGGCGCGCAACGTGTGCGCTGATGCGCGGCGCTCGTTGGCCAGGACTTGCAGGTAGGCATCCACCAGCGCGTCGACTGTCGGGGTCATCGGGGGAGCAGCGTTGGCGCTCATGGGGTTCCCTCGCCGGAACGCTCCTGCGCGGCGGACTGCGGAACTGAGGCCCTGTCAGCGTGCGCATCGGGGTCAAGCGTTCGCCGCACCGCGCGCGGATGATGCATGCGATGCACGGCCTTCAGCCGGCTCAAGGCCAGGTGCGTGTAGACCTGCGTAGTAGAAATATCGGCGTGGCCCAGCATCATCTGGACGCTACGCAGATCGGCGCCGTGCTCCACCATGTGAGTTGCGCAACTGTGGCGCAAGCCGTGGGGACTCGTAGCGCGGTTGGCCACTTTGACCAGCCGCCACACCCACTGCCGCGTGAGCGGCATGCCGCGCAAGGAAAGAAAGAGCCGCGCCCGGTCTTGCCGCGCCGCTCTCGCCTTGTTTGACGAGGTGATCCGCTCGAGGTGCGGCCTTCCCTCGCGCAGATACTGCTCCAGAGCGAGAAGCGCGGAGCGGCCCAGCGGGACAATCCGTTCCTTATCACCCTTGCCGCGCACCTGGACTCGGCCGGCATCCAGCGCAAGATCGCTGGTGGCCAGCGAGGTGACTTCAGAAACGCGAAGTCCGCCGGCATAGAGAAGCTCCAGGATGGCGCGATCGCGCAAAGCAGTGGCCTTGGCTTGCGGGTGCGAAGCCGCCATGCCGGCCCGTTCCAACATTTCCGCCACCTCTGGCTCGGCGAGCGATTTGGGCAGGACCTTCCACGACTTCGGCGATTCGATATTGACGGTGGGATCGTGATGAATGCAGCGGTCGAGAAGAAGCCACTTATAGAAGCCGCGCAAACAGCTCAGCTTGCGCGCCGCGCTGCGGGAGTCGATGCCGTGGCTGCGCAGATGATCGAGAAATGCGGCCACGTCGGCCTCGACCGCGGTGAGCAGCACCACGTTGCGGCCTTCGAGGAGCTCGGCGAAGATGCGCAGGTCGCTGAGATAGGCCTCGCAAGTGAGCGGGCGCAGTCCCTTTTCCACGCGCAAGTAAGCCTCATACTCCTTTAAGAGCGAAAGATTCTTCTTGCCGTCCACAGATTCGATTATCGGCGTGTTGAACTTGCATCTGCGGCGGCGCGAGAGGTTACCGTACCTTGTTCATTACGGGATCAATCTGGGCAACACAAATCGGCGGCTATGGGTGTACGCAAGTTCTGGCCGCGGCACGTAAAGGGAGACCGCGTTCTGCCGATATATCCAATGATCGACTGCGTCGCGCCCGCACTGTGCGATGCGGCGAAGGGGTGGACAGGAGCGGTGCGGCGGAGCGAGGCAGAGGAGCGGGAGCGGCGCAAGGGAGCAGGAGCCCTTAGCTCCCGGAGGAGCACGATGGCGGGCAAGAACAAGAAGCGCCGCGAACACGGTGAAGGAAGGGGAACGCGGAGCGGAGATCACTCCTGAGCGAGCGGCCTGCGACCGTCCCCCAGCGGCTGGGTAAGGACTGCGACTACGAGCGTGAGCTGCGCCGCCTGCAGGTGGAGCTGGTGAAACTGCAGGAGTGGATCCGGCACGAAGGGCTGCGCGTGGTGGTCTGTTTGAGGGGCGCGATGCGGCGGGCAAGGGCGGCGCCATCAAGCGCATCACCGAGTCGCTGAACCCGCGTGTGTGCCGCATTGTGGCGCTGGCTACGCCCACGGAACGCGAGAAGACGCAATGGTACTTCCAGCGTTACGTGGCGCACCTGCCCGCGGCGGGCGAGATGGTGCTGTTCGACCGGAGCTGGTACAACCGCGCCGGCGTGGAGCACGTGATGGGCTTTTGCACGGAGCGCGAGTATCTGGAATTCATGCAGAGCTGCCCGGAGTTCGAGCGCATGCTGGTGCGGTCGGGGATCATCCTGATCAAGTACTGGTTCAGCGTGAGCGACGAGGAGCAGGAGCGGCGCTTCCAGGACCGCATGGACAAGCCCACCAAGCGCTGGAAGCTGAGCCCGATGGATCTGGAGTCGCGCAAGCACTGGGCGGACTACTCGCGGGCCAAAGACGAGATGTTCGCGGTGACCGACACCAAACAGGCTCCGTGGTTCGTGGTGAACGCCGAGAACAAGAAATCGGCGCGGCTGAACGTGATCCGGCACCTGCTGTCGACGATTCCCTACCGCGACCTGACGCCGGAGCCGCTGAAGCTGCCGCGAATTGTGAAGTCGAAATACGTGCGCCCGCCGATCCACGAGCAGAACTTCATTCCCGAGGTGTACCGCTAAGGGGACAGTGGACAGCGATCCAGGCTGCGCGGCGCTGCAATCCCCGATCCCTGATCTCTGCGTTGTGGTTTATCGTTGATGCGAGCCCATGAAGCAGACCCTTACCCGCCTCGCGCTCACCCTGCCGGTCGTCTGGCTGGTGGTTTCGCTGGTTTTTCTGCTGATTCATCTGGTTCCCGGCGATCCCATCCAGATGATGCTGGGCGAGGGCGCAACGCCGGCGGATATTACGGCCCTGCGGCACCAATACGGCTTCGACCAGCCGTCTATGGCAGCAGTACGTCCACTATTGGGCCGGAGTGTCTGCACGGCGACCTGGGGAATTCGATCCGGCTAAACGACACGGTGGCGCATCTGATCTGGCAGCGCTATCCCTATACGCTGGCGCTGACGCTGGCGGCGCTGGTACTGGCGCTGGTGCTGGCGCTGCCCGCGGGGATTCTGGCGGCGGTGCGGCGCGGGCGGTGGATCGATCAAGTTCTGTCGGTTGTTTCGCTCTTCGGGCTTTCGGTGCCGGGCATCGCGCTGGGGCCGGTGCTGATTCTGTTTTTCTCGATTGGGCTTGGCTGGCTGCCGGTGTCAGGCGCGAATGCGCGGCGGGATGGCTTCGATCGACTGGCGCTACCTGGTCCTGCCCGCCATGGCCATGGGCGCTTCGCTGGCGGCGATCCTCACGCGGATGGTGCGCACCGCGATGCTCGAGGAACTGGGCCAGGACTACATCCGCACGGCGCGCGCCAAGGGGCTGAGCGAGACGGCGGTGGTGTGGCGGCACGCGCTGCCCAATGCGCTGGTGCCGATCGTGACGGTGATCGGGCTGCAATTCGGCGCGCTGCTCGCCGGAGCGATTGTGACGGAGACGATCTTCAGTTGGCCGGGGCTGGGACGGCTGACGGTGAGCGCGATTTCGAACCGCGACTACGCACTGGTGCAGGGCTGTTTGCTCGCGATTGGACTGACGTATGTGCTGGTGAACTTCTTTACGGACGTGGTTTTCCGGTGGGTGAATCCGAGGATGAGAGGGTAGGGCAGGGACTAGGGACGTAGGGAACAAGGAAGGGGGTTGATTTCCCGCTTGACGCTGCCGACTGAGAACTCGCTTGCTCTACCGGAGCGATAGTGGCGTTTTATTGTTGTCGGGGTCGATCCAAACCTCGAACTCCTTTGCCTTGGAGTCCTTGCTAACGATCTTGATCGTCGCGCTGTACTTCTTCCACTTGAGGAACACCCGCGATGTCTTGCCTTCTTTCCCCTCGCTTCCCCATCCGTCTTCCGACGGAAACTCGACCCACTCACGCTTGGGATCGATGTTAACGACGTCCAGCGCCTGCCTTTCGCCGGGGTAAATGTCAACCTTCGCGGGGTTTCCAGAAATACACCAACAGAGCCGATCCTCGTGCACCTTGAGGGAGTGGGCGGGCCTAACATACGCATGAAAACCGTTCGGAGGCTCAAGCACGTCTGATTCTTCGTGGTCGATCGTGATATACGCGTAGGCGCTATTCAGCGAGAAATGGCAGTCGTTGAAAACGCGTGCCGTGGTCCTGCTCCCGTTCTTTCGCTGGGGTTCGAGGCTAAGATTTTTGTGAATTCTCTTAAGCCGGAACCAGTCCCTAAAGGCGTTCACCGCTAGGGCCGAGAGTGCTCCAACAGCGGCCCCAATTATTGCGGAGACGGCTGAGTTTTGAAAATCTGTTTGAAACACAATTCATCATCCCCCCGGTTTGAGCGCGTGTCAACGAGGCTCATGGTTGCGAGCCTGCTTCAAGATGGTTTGCAGCACAGCGTCACCATCTCCGGCTTCAGCTTTCCATCTACACTCACCGTCAGCAGCCCGATCGTCACCGGCAGATCGAAGCGGCGGGGGCCGCAGGAGCCGGGATTGAAGTAGAGCACTCCCTTCTTGGTATAGAAATTCGGCACGTGAGTGTGGCCGTGGAGGACGGCGGCGAACTTGGCGGCGGCGGGGTCGAGGTGAAGAGTCTTGAGGTCATGGAGCATGTAGAGGTAGAGGCTGGCGTGGGGAGGGTTTTCGATGAGCACGACGTCGGTTTCGGGCAGCTTGGCGCAGGCGCCTTCGCGGTCGATGTTGCCGCGGATCGCCGTGACGGGGGCGATCTTGGCAAGTTCGGACAATATAGAGGCTTTGCCCACGTCGCCGAGATGCAGGATGCGGTCAACGCCATGGAGAGCGGGAGCGACTTCAGGTCGGAGGAGGCCGTGAGTGTCGCTGACGATGCCGAGCTTCAAAGGCCGAGCTCCAGGCGGGTGCGGGGGTCGAGCTGGTCGCGGAGGGCGTCGCCGAGGAAGTTGAAACCGAGGACGGCGCAGGCGACGGCGGCGGCGGGGAAGAGCACGAGGTGCGGGGAGTCGAAGAGGTGCAGGCGCGCGTCATTAAGCATCGATCCCCAGCTTGGCGCGGGCGCGGGAATGCCCAGCCCCAGAAATGAAAGCGTAGCCTCGGCGAGAATGACTCCGGCCATGCCGATGGCCGCTTGCACGAGGACGGGCTGGACGATGTTGGGCAAAATGTGGCGGAAGAAGATGCGCAGGCCGCTGGCGCCGAGGGCGCGGGCCGCGTCGACGTACTCGCGCTCGCGCACGGCCATGACCTGAGCGCGTACAAGGCGCGCGTAGCCGGCCCAACCGCCGATAGCCAGCGCCAGAACGAGATTGGTGAATCCGGGGCCGAGGAACGCGGCAAATGCGATGGCAAGCAGGATGCCGGGCAGCGCCTGAAAGGTGTTCATGGCGAAGGTGGTGAGAGCGGTATCGACCCATCCGCCAAGATAGCCGGCGATGCCGCCGACGGCCAGGCCCAAGGCGAGCGAAACGGAAACCACTGTGACGGAGACGGCCAACGAGAGGCGCGCGCCCCAGAGCAGGCGAGCGAGAGTGTCGCGGCCAAGCTCGTCGGTACCGGCCCAGTGCGCGAGGGATGGGCCCTGGAGCCGGTGCATGAGATCGATGGCTGCAGGATTGCAGGGCGCGAGCCAGGGCGCGGCGAGTCCGCAGACAATAAACAGGGTGAGCAGCGCGACGCCGATGACGGCGAGCGGCTGGCGGCGGATGCGGAGGGCGGCCTGGCGGGACAGCCTGGAGACGGGAGAATCCATTGACAAACAAAAGAATACAGCGACACGGCGGTGAGGATGGGGTCTAACGGAACATGAGGGGTTCGATTTACGGATTCTTTGTGGTCGCGGCGCTGGCCTTGCCTGTCGCCCGCGCGGCACAGTGGGGTTCGCCGACGCACGATGGACGCGCGGGGAACCTGCAGGCTGAGGCCGGGCAGATCTTCGCGCTGGCCAACCAGGCTCGGCGCAGACGGGGGTGGGGCAGTTGCAGTGGGATCCGGCGCTGGCGGCTGCAGCACTGCAACATTGCCAGCGCATGGCTGCAGAAGGGCCGATCGCGCATCGGTATGGCGGCGAGGCGGACCTGAGCGCCCGCGCCGCGCAGGCCGGAGCGCACTTCAGCGTGATTGAGGAGAATGTGGCAGTGGGGCCGTCGGCCGATGCGATTCACGAAGAGTGGATGCAATCTTCGGGGCATCGCGCGAATTTGCTGAGCCCGGATGTGGATCGCGTGGGCATTGCCGTTGTGCCTGCTCGCGGCGTGCTGTATGCCGTGGCCGATTACAGCCGCGCGGTGCAACAACTGAGCGCGGCGCAGGTGGAGGCGCGTGTGGCCGCGCTCATTCGCGTGAGCGGAGTGGCGATTCTGCGCGATTCAGGCCTAGCGCGGGCGGCCTGCGCTACCGATGATGGAATGCCGCAGTCGGCAGGCGGAGCGATGCCTCGCTTCGTGATGCGATGGCAGGACGCGGATTTGACGCGGCTTCCGCAGGCGCTCATCGATCATCTGGCTACGGGCAGGTATCGCCAGGCTGCCGTGGGCAGTTGTGCGGCGCAGGTGGCGGAAGGATCGTTTACGGCGTACCGGGTGGCGGTGTTGCTGTACTGAGGGACGCACATTTCATCCGAAGTCTTGGTGGTCTTTCCAGAGCTCGGGCCAGGGCTTGCGCGGAGGGCCGCAGAGGAAGATGTCGGGGTGGTACTGACTTTCCTCGTTGCGGACGCCTTCGGAGTTTCCGTTGTGGCCGGCCCATCGGCAGCCGGTGAAGATTGAGTCGGCCTGCTCACGCGTGAACCCGATGACGATGAGCGTGGTGGGCGGAGGCGTTGGATAGCCCCGCAGGTATTCGGAGTTGGTTGTGCCGATGGGCGCGGGGAGATTGTAGGCATGGCCGAGGATCTCGATGGCGCCATACTCGCCGTAGTTGCCGGTGGTGATTCCGAGGTGGGCTTGCTGATCGGGCGGCAGGGAGTCGCGGATTTGCGCGACAGTGCGGACCAGGTCATTCCAGCCGATTTCTTCGGGCACAGCTTGGTTGGTCAAAATCAGTTGCATTAGAGGTCCGGAAGTCGCAAGTGGCAGTGTCATTGCGCAACCGTAAGCGCCGGCAAGGATGATTCCTTGAAAAAAGACGATCTGCACCCCGCGCCGCCATGGCTTCGATAGCTTCTTAACCCATCGCTCGCCTTCTGCCGCTCCCATCGCAATCAGCATCGGGTACGCAGGCGCCAGATAGTAGAAGACTCCTTTGACGGCAACAAAGTATCCGAGTGGCAGCAGATACATCCAGGCCAGTGGACGGAAGCGCGCGCTGAGCAGATAGTAGACTAGCCCGCCAATCCACAGCGGCGCCGCACAAATATTCACGCAGACAAAGAACTGTTTGAAGATGAACTGATTTCCAAAGCCAATACGCACATCGCGAATGTGAATGAATTGAAGAAAATGCCAAGAGATGAAATCGTGGCGAATCTGCCAAAGGAGATTGGGGAAAAAGATTGCGACTGACAGTGCGACCCCCATCACGAACCACCGGCTCAAGAGCAGACGCCGTGCGGGCGAGATCAGGATTCCGATCACAAGGCTGACAGCAAGAAAACAGATCGTGTATTTGGTTTCAAGGCCGACACCGATGACAGCGCCGACAGCTACCCACCACCGGGGGTCCTCTGACTTGAGGAGCCGGATTGAGAAGTAAGCGACGAGCACCCACCAAACGTAGTCGAAGGACGAGTACTGGAACTCGGTGCCTTGGAAGAGAGGCACCGGCGAGAGCGCCACGGCGACTGCCGTGGTGACCTGCGCCAGGCGCGCACCGCCGAGTTCCTTTGCCATGAGGGCGGAGACGACAATGGCCGCGGATTGCGCGAGGGCTGAGAAGAAGCGCAGGCCGACCATTGACAGGCCGAAGAGGCTCAGGCCGATCCGTTCGAGGAACGGAGTCAAGGGCGGGTAGGGCACGAATCCCCAGTCGAGATGGCGAGCGTCGCTGAGGAACTGTAGTTCGTCGCGATGAAAGCCGTAGCGGCTGTTGGTGAGCAAATGGATGAGGGCGATGGCGGCTGCGATGGCGAAGAGGATTGCTGTGTCAGTCCTGCGCTTTCGGGCGTCTGCATGCTCGTTTGGTGCGATCGAAGACAAAACAGCCTCCTGACGGTTTCTCTGACTGACTACGCAGGCGAGCCGGATCCGGTTCCGTTGCGGTGTTCATGGGGTTGGGGAACGCGGACAGAGGCCATTCCTGCGGCTGTCGCCGCCTGGATGCCCATGTCGGTGTCTTCAAAGACCAGGCAATCTTTGGGCGCTACACCGAGGCGCGCGGCGGCGGTGAGGAAGGCATCGGGGGCGGGCTTGGACCGCGTGTAGTCCTCAGAGCCGACGAGGACGGCGAAGCGGTCGAGCAGATGGACGGTGGTGAGGGACTTGACGATCGATTCGCGGGTGCTGCCGGAGACGACGGCGAAGGGAATGCGGCCCTGCTGAGCGTCGATGTGTTCCAGCACCTCCGGCACGGGCGCGAGCCGGGGGAGAAGGTCGTAGTAGAGAGCCTCCTTGCGATAGGCGACAGGTTCGATGGGCATGTCGAGCCCCCGCATCTGGTTCAGCGTGGCGATGATCTCGACCGGAGGCTTGCCGCCCCAGGAGTAGAAGAGATCTTCATCGAAGGGGCAGCCCCACTCGCCGAGCGCCTGCTTCCAGGCGATGAAGTGGAGAGGCATGGAGTCGACGACGGTGCCGTCGCAGTCGAAGAGGTAGGCGTGGAAGATGCCGGGGGGCAACTTAAGCTTCATGCGTCGAGGGAGCTCCTTGGGAGGAGGTCAGGAATCTCATGACGGAATGCGAGGAGCTTTGTCGCCTTTTCCGTCTGCCGCAGCGGACCAGAAGAGTGGGGCGCGGAGTGCAAAATCGGCGTCACCGCGCTTCCGCAGCCTCGACCGCAGGCGCCGGTTGGGCCGGGCCGCCCTCGCCGGGCTTTGTGGGCTCCATCCTGAGCGCGTTGTTGAAGCGGTTGAAGTAGTTGAAGAGGCCGATAGCGCAGAGAAGCTCTACGATCTCGCCCTCGGAGTAAAAGCAGCGAAGCTCGGCAAACTGCTCGTCAGTGACGGCGTTGGCGTTGCGGGTGACGGTCTCGGCCAGGCGCAGAGCGGCCTTTTCGGCCCGAGTAAAGTCGTCGCTGCGGGCCCAGTCAGCGAGGTGGGCCAGCTGATCGTCGGTCCAACCCAGGTTGCGGGCGAGAATGGTGTGGCTGGCGAGGCAATAGGGCGTCTCGTTGACCTGGCTGGTGCGGACGATGATCAGTTCCTTGAGCTTGGTGGGAACCGTGCCGGTCGAGAGCACTGCGGCAAAATGCGCCTGCATCGTGGAGAAGATTTCAGGCCGGTGGGCCATCACGCGAAACATGTTGGGGACATTGCCGCGATGGGCAAAGACCTTGTCGAAGAGGGCGGCGATTTCAGGCGACACCTCGCTGCGGTCAAGGCGGGAAATCCGGGACATTGGGCCTCCTGCTGGTTCTTCTTCATGGTATCGTCCGGGGGTATCGTTCGGGGCCAATTTGAGTGTGCCCAGCGGCGGGGCAGCGCGGCTGGCCAGCGCCCAAGCGGATGTTTTTGACGCACTTCGCGGGCTCTGCTAACTTAATAAATGGACAACCCAACGCCATACACTCCTCAGTAGCTCAATGGCAGAGCATTCGGCTGTTAACCGAAGGGTTGTAGGTTCGAGTCCTACCTGAGGAGCCAATAAATCAATAACTTATAGCAGATAAGAGCAGCCAGAAATTCGCCAATTTTCCAAATTGTGCCCATTTTTGTGCCCACTCTCCTTCAAAATGGACGCCCTGTCCATAGCAATTCTGCGCAGTTGTTCCCCTCCTCAGAGAATCGACTCGATACGCGTCCGAACCTCGGTTGACCGCCGATTTGCGCGAATTCTCTTCCTGCTCCAATCTCCATTCGCGCGGACCGCTTTGGGGTCCGTGCCTCACCGAGAGACAGGAGTGGTCCATGGCAGTTTTCAAACGAGGCGGGGTCTGGTGGTACAAGTTCTACTTCGCTGGTCAGTTCATCCGGGAGTCGGCCAAATCAACCTCGAAGACTGTGGCGAAGGACGCCGAGAATCAAAGACGGCGTGAACTCGAGCAGGGCTATCACAACCTCCGGCAGAAACGGGAAAATCGTATCCGTCTGCTGCGGGATGTGGCGGACGAATATCTCGCGGACTACAAATTACGTTTTCGGGGAATCACCTTCGCCGTCTACGCGATCGGCCACGTGGTGCGACATCTGGGCGACAAGCTGCTGGTCGACATCGATGAGAGCGAAGTTCTTGCCTACCAAAGCGCGCGTCTCAAGGAATCGGCATCTCCGAAGTCCATCAACGAAGAGGTCCGCTTCCTTCTGACCATGATGGGCGAACCCGGCGACGTGATTCGAGTGCGGCTTCGAAAGAAGAAGAGGCTTAAGCTGCCGGGGCGCCGCAAAATCGGGAAGGCGTACGAGCCGGACGAGACTCAGAAGATGGGGCAACTCGCGCGCAGGTCGCGCTCACCCCATATCCATCTCGCCCTTACGATGGCTCTGAACGCCGGCATGCGCGATGCGGAGATCAAGTCGCTCACTTGGAGTCAGATTCATCTGGACAAGAACTATATTCAAGTGGGAGAGAGCAAAACAGCTGCGGGAGAGGGGCGGACGATCCCTATCAACTCGGTGCTCCATCAGGCCATCGTCCGCCACCTGACGTGGTATCAAAAGAAATTCAAAGAGATTCGACCAGAATGGTTTGTCTTTCCCTTCGGGAGGCCACGCCCCTGGGATCCTACCCGGCACGCAAACCACGATCAAGACGGCGTGGAAGAACATTCGGAAGAATGCGAAGGTGACGGGCAGGTGGCACGACCATCGTCATACGCTGATCACTCAACTTGCAGAGGACGGCGCCGGCGAGGAAACGATCCGGCAGATCGTGGGCCACGTCTCCAAGGAAGTTCTCAGGGACTATCTCCATGTCCGGATGAAAGCCAAGCGGGATGCGCTCGAAGGCATCGTGAAGCCGCCGCCCAGAGCAGACGTACGAAAGGACGAACATAGCGAAGCGGCGCCTCAGGATTTGACTGAGGCATAAGGCCAAGGTATGTTCAGCGCCTGTATACCTCCATCACTTGGGCGATGGAGGTGGACAGGCGCTTTTTCATAAATGCGAGGTGTCTATGGAATCCCTTCTCACGGAAAACGAAGTTTCTGCTTGCCTCAAGGTGAGCTTGGCATGCCTCCGTCGCTGGAGGCTTCAGGGTGAAGGACCACAATACGTGAAGGTCAACAACATGGTCAGGTATCGCGAGGCGGATGTCTCGTCCTGGGTGGGAGAATTGCCAACCGCAGGAAATGGGAGGCGGCTTGGTCCGAAGAGCGTTGTCCGCGCCAAACTTGCGGTTAGTGCCTGATCGCATGCGGCTGCTTCGATCTGGCCATACCCAGGGATCGAGGTGCGCGAATTCGTGAGACGGTATCGGTTCGATGAGTTTCTGGCTGAAGCCGCAGAGTTTAGGAGAGGTTGCACGCACAAATTTGACCGAGTTTTGAGTTGAAGGCAAGATCGGCGCCATGAGAATCACTAGCAAACAACTCGTGGCCGGTTACCCTCCAATACAGGTGCGTAACTTCTTGCGGAGATTCCGCTCAGCGATCATCTCTGTTTCAACGATCCAGGAAGTTTTCAACCTCAGCTCTGTCGAGGCAGAAGAGTTCCTCAGCAGAATGGTGAAGCTCGGATTGCTCGAACCCCCAGAGCACTTTTCAAGGAACGATAGGCCCGCCTACGAGATCAGTACCCCTGGCCTGGCACTAGCGAATGCCTCTGCGGCCAAACCTATTACGCGAAAGACGGCCAATCGCGCTCTACGAGAATTCATGGATCGCGTGCGGTTGATCAACGCGAGCGATGAGTATCCCTATAAGATTGAGAGCGTAGTTCTCTTTGGCAGCATGCTTTCAGACAAGGAACGATTAGGAGACGTATGTAGTGCTCCCTGCTAGAACTGGACACATGATTTAGATAAGGTAGAGGCCTCCGCCAAAGGAGGCGCAGATGGGGCGTAAAGCACGTGTACAAAGGACTGTTGAAGAGAAGTGGCAGATCGTGTTGGAAGGTCTGAAGAGCGGCAACATCGCTGAGACCTGCCGCAAGTATGAGATCGCGCCGAATCTTTACTATCGTTGGAAAGACGAAGTGGAGCAGGGCGCCAAGGCTGCGCTTGGGGGGAGAAGCGCAGCCGCGCACCCGGACCAAGAGCAGGCCAAAAGGATCAAGCAGTTGGAGCGGGCGCTGGGCCGCAGCGCGCTGCAGATCGAGATACTAAAAAACGTGCTGGGCGAGTGAGCTGCGGGCAGGCACATTCGCAAGCCAGAGAACTTGTTGCCCAGGGCACGGAAGCCAGTCTGGTGGCCGAGACGCTGTCGATCAGCCGCTCCAGCCTTTACTATCGGAAGCGCCCGCACACGAGCCGCGCTGACCGCTCCGAGGACATGCGGATCGTGGAGGCGTGCGGTGAGAAGCCGGCCTACGGCTATCGCCGCGTGGTCTGGTGGCTCAAGCGCAAGCAGCAGCTTGAAGTCAACGGCAAGCGTGTGCTACGCGTGATGCGTGAGCGCGGCCTGCTCGTGCGCCAGGGTCGTTATCGCGTCATCCGGAAGAAGGACTGGAGCCGCGTGGAAGCGCCGCAACCGAACCTGGTCTGGCAGTCGGACATGACCAAGGTCTGGGCCGGACCTTCGACAGGATGGTCTTATCTGGTCAGCGTGATCGACTGCTGCACGCGCGAGATCGTTGGCTGGGATCTGAGCCTGCGATGCCGCTCTGCCGAGGCGCTGTCTGCCCTCGACAGCGCCGTGCTTAACCACCTGCCACGCGGCCCGCGTGGACTCGGGCTCACGCTCACCACCGACAACGGCACGCAGTTCACCTCGGCGCGCTACGTGGAAACCCTCAACCGGCTTGGCATCCAGCATCGCCGCACCGCTTACAATCATCCCGAAGGCAACAGCTACATCGAACGATTCCACCGCAGCCTGAAAGAAGAGGAGGTCTGGATCAACGAGTACCAGAGCTTCGACCATGCACGGCAGTCCATCGCTCGATGGATCGAGGAATATAATCACGACCGTCCGCACCGCGGACTCCGCGGCCGAACTCCGCACGAAGCAAGTGCGCAGTTCCAAGCCAAAACACTTACTTCAAACTCGGCCTCTAATGTCTAAATCAGCAGGGAGCACTACATATTCCTCTCTGCTGCCGCTTGACCCACTGAGCGGAACCGGCGGCGTGACGGTCGTAAGCAAGAACAGTATCCCGACGCCCAGTGTGGCAGTAGCACCAGAGGAATCGGCGATTACCGCCACTCAGACTCTGGCTGTTACTGTCACCGTGACTCCAACATCCGGCACTGCAACTCCCACCGGCGCGGTCACACTTACAAGCGGGAGCTATTCTTCTGCCGCTGCGACTCTGACTGCTGGAACCACGACGATCACGATTCCCGCGGGGTCGCTCGCTTCAGGAGCCGATCTGCTTACGGCTATTTACTCACCAGATAACAATAGCGCTACTACGTTCAGCAGTTCCACCGGGTTCGCTTCTGTATCGGTGACTACTCCGGGGGCGACCGCTCCAGCTGTGACGGTGACGCCGTCCTCACCGAGCATCACAACAGCGCAGCCCCTGACGGTGACGGTTGCCGTCAGCGGCGGAACTGGGAACCCAACTGCAACCGGTTCGGTAGTTCTGACCAGTGGCGCCTATACCTCTCCAGTAACGACCCTCAACGGCGGCAGCGCCACAATCGTCATTTCTGCCGGATTGCTGGAGTTGGGGACGGATACGTTGACGGCGAACTACACACCCGACGCTTCAGGCGCCCCAACCTACAACAGCGCATCGGGATCGGCTTCGGTGACGGTGACCCTTCCTATACTGATAACGCCAACGGTGAAGGTAACACCGTCTTCATCGACCATCGCGACGGCGCAAGCTCTGACGGTGACGGTTGCCGTCAGCGGCGGAAGCGGCAATCCGACGCCGACCGGCTCGGCGACACTGACCAGCGGGAGCTATACCTCTACCTCAACGTCGCTCAGCGCTGGCAGCGCCACAATTACCATTCCTGCAGGATCGCTGGCGACAGGAGCGGACACGCTGACGGTGAATTACGCGCCTGACATTCCGGGTTCCGCAATCTACACCGGCGCTGCAGGATCGGCTTCGGTGTTCGTGACGGGTCCAACCGTGTATTTGCCGTGCCAGACAGCGGCCGGTTCCGGCAGCCAAACCGGACAAACCTGGATCGGCAATGGCCCATGCGGGGGGCTTATCTATGCTCTCGCGGTTGATCCAGTAACCCCGACCACGATTTACGCGGGAACCCCAGGGGCAGGCGTATTTAAGAGTACCAATGGAGGTGGAAATTGGACTGCAATCAACAACGGCCTGGGCGTCAACGGCGCTATATCATCGGTAAATGTCTTGGCCATAGATCCTGTTACTTCAACCACGCTCTATGCGGGAACCGAAAGTGGCAGCATATTCAAAAGCACGAATGGAGGAGGAAACTGGAGTGCCATCAACATCAGCTTGTGCGATTATTCATATGTATATACCTTGGCCATAGATCCCGTGACTCCAACCACGCTCTATACCGTGTGTAGCGGCGTCGGTGTGTTAAAAAGCGCTGATGGCGGGGAGAGCTGGAATGCCATCAACAGCGGCCTTCCCACTAATACATACAATACAGAAAGTTTACCTGCATCACTTGTGATCGATCCGGTGACCCCAACCACGCTCTATACGGTGGCCTGGCTCGTCAATGGCAGCGGCGTCAATCCCCGGTTAGACACAAGCGTGTTCAAGAGCACGGATGCGGGGGGAAGCTGGAGCGCTGCCAGCACCGGCCTACCCGGAGGCGTAGAAGTAATCGATTTGGTGATTGATCCTGTGACTCCAACCACGCTCTATGTGACACTGTACCCCGACGCTGGGGGCGGTTTAGACGTGTACAAGAGCACCAATGGGGGAGGAAGCTGGAGCGCGCTTCCGTACGCTACATGGTCTATGGCCGTTGACCCGGCAACCCCAACCACCCTTTATGCTTCTGATGTTGTAACCGGCGGGATACACAAGAGCACCGACGGAGGTCAAACCTGGAACACCGTAGCCAATCCCAATGGCGAGTATTCAAATGTATTCGCTTTTGCGAAGAATCCCAGTGGTCCGAGTACGGTTTACATCGCTGGGAGTGAGCAGGGCGGCGGCGTGTTCGAGAGCACGAATGGGGGAGCAAACTGGACCGCCACAAACAGCGGTCTGTCCGGGGTGAATGTTTCAAGTTTGGCGATTGATCCGAAGACCCCGAGCGTGATCTATATTGGAACCAACGACGGCAGCGGCAGTGTGTTCAAGAGCACCGATACCGGGGCAAGCTGGACGCTGGCCGGGAGTGGACTTCCTACCACCTCAGGCAGCCCGTTTGGTACTACCGCCTTGGTGATTGATCCGAGCACTTCAACCACACTCTACGCCTCGGGGTTTGACATTTATGGCGGCGGCGGCGCCGTTTGTAAGAGTACGGATGGGGCGGCAAGCTGGAGCCTTGCCAGCTCCGGAATATCAAGCCCTTCCCCGAACGCTTTGGCAATTGATCCCGTGACGTCAACCAATCTCTATGCAGCAACGTTGACGGGCGGCGTTTTTAAGAGCTCTGACGGAGCGTCCAGCTGGAGCGCCGTCAACAGTGGTCTTCCCGTCACGATACTGACTGGAAACGGCTTGATAGCCTGTGCGGTCAGCGTTTTGGCGGTCGATCCGGTAACTCCAAGCAACGTATATGCAGGAATGCAGGGACCCTCCTGTAACGGCGTGTTCAAAAGCACAAATGGGGGAACAAGCTGGAGTTCCGCTAGTTCCGGCCTGGGCGGCGGTGATATCGTAGCTTTGGCCATTGATCCTGTAACACCAACGACCCTCTACGGCGGCGGGGATTTGGGGGTATTCAAAAGCACGAACGGGGGCGGAAGCTGGAGCCTCGCCAACACCGGTCTGAACGACCTTAGTGTGGCGGCTTTGGCGATTGATCCTGCGCTTCCGAGCACCCTTTATACGGGAACTTTGGGCGGCAACGTGTTCGAAAGCACCGATGGAGCAACCACTTGGACCGCTATTGATAGTGGCCTGGCCGCCAGCCACATCCAGCAGTTGGCGGTTGACTCAAAGGGCTCAAACGTATTTGCGGGAACGTCTGCCGGCGTTTTCTCGGCATCCGCCTCACCACCCGCAGCGACGCCAACCTTCAGCGTGGCGGCAGGGACCTACACCACGACGCAGACTGTGACGATCACGGACGCGACGGCGAACGCAACCATCTACTACACCACTAACGGCACCACGCCGACGACGAGTTCGAGTGTGTACAGCAGTGCGATCACCGTCTCGTCGTCAGAAACGTTAGAAGCGATTGCAACGGCCACTGGCTACTTCACCAGTGCCGTGCAAACCGCCGCCTACACCATCATCCCTCCCCTAGCCGCCACCCCATCCTTTAGCGTGGCGGCCGGGACCTACACCACGACGCAGACTGTGACGATCACGGACGCGACGGCTGGCGCAACCATCTACTACACCACCAATGGAATGACGCCGACCACGAGTTCTACAGTGTACAGCGGTCCGATCAGCGTCTCGTCGACAGAAATACTGAAGGCGATTGCGACGGCCACAGGCTATTCAACGAGCTACGTGGCCACCGCCGTCTACATCATCGCGGCGGCAGCCCAGAGTACTACTACCTACACATACAAAGGCAATGACTATGGAACGGTAAGCGGTGTCAGTTGCGGTGGAAGTTACTGCACCGGTGGACCATACGCCCTGACGGTAACGTTTAATACAACATTGACAGGGAGTGTTTTGGATAATCTGCCGCTTACCGACATCACTTCCGCTGTTACCTCATTCAAGCTTACCGATGGAAGCGGTCTTATCGACGACAACAGTACTAGCAGTTTTAGCGATTTCCAAATCGCCACGGACGCATCGGGGAATATCGTCTCATGGCTAATCGGAACTTGCGGCAGCAGCTGCAACATTGAAATGCAAACAAACTGGGATACCTACTACGGCTTCCATCCGGGCGCTGACTTCTCCGAGACCACAGGGAGCTTTGCCGGAAATTTTGGGTTAGTTTCGGGCAATCCCGGAACGTGGACTCAAACGGTGGTGCCGCCAGTTCAGATCACTTCCACGCCAACCTTCAGCGTGGCGGCGGGGACGTATACCGCGACGCAGATGGTGACGATCAGCGACGCGACGGCTGGCGCAACTATCTATTACACCACCAATGGAACGGCGCCTACGACCAATTCGACGGTTTACACGGGCGCGATCACCGTCTCCGTGACTGAGACCATCCAAGCCATCGCCACGGCAACTGGCTACTCGCAGTCTGCTGTGGCGACGGCGACCTACACCATCAATCTGCCCGCGCCCGCCTTCACCATCAGCGGTACAGCGGTATCTGTCGCACCTGGCGCAACCACTGGAAACACCTCAACCATCACCGTAACTCCGTCAGGTGGATTTACCGGCACTGTCAGCCTGAGCTGCTCCATTACCCCTGCGGCCGCCAGCGATCCGGCGACGTGCAGCATCCCGGCTTCCGTTACGATCAGCGGCACGACGGCGCAAACGGCCACGCTGACCGTGTACACCACGGCGGCTACCACTTCGCTCAACCAAACCAAGAAGCTGTTCTGGCCGTCGGCTGGCGGGGCCGCTCTCGCGCTGGTGTTGTTCTTCGGAATCCCGGCGCGGCGGCGTAGCTGGCGGTCCATGCTCGGCATGGTGGTGCTCCTGGTAACCATCTCTGGCGTTTTCCTTGGATGTGGAGGCGGCGGTGGTGGTGGTGGCGGAGGAGGCGGTGGCGGTGGCAATCCCGGCACGACGGCGGGAACCTACACCATAACCGTAACTGGCACTTCGGGCGCCACCACGACAACCGGCACGGCCGCCCTCACCGTGCAGTAGCCTAGGCCGAATTCACTTTGCCGCATCCTTACCTGGGTGCTGTGCCTCGCCAAAATTCCATCCGGACGGAAGGCGGCCTTGCTTTCCGCTTGAAAGAGTCTAGGAATAGGTGATCTTTCATTCCAACAACACCGAGCAAAAATCCCAAATGTTCGACAACGGGTCGCAGTGTTAGGCTGCGGCAACTGAGGCGCTTCTCTCGTTGTTCCGCTGCATAAAAACACGGGCAAATTTATCTGTAGTCGATTTTGTAACTGTCAAAGCACCCAGAAGCCACAGAGATCAACAAGGATAGGCTGGCGTATGCTAAGCCTTTCAATCAAAAGCACTTGATCTCTACAGATTTCAATAGGCTTCAATAAATCGTTCAATCTGTTTTGGGAGCAGAGGTGTTGAAACTTGTGGAAACCTGTTGAACTGTGCTGTTGGCATGGGAGTCAATCCGCCCCTATGATTCCTTAAACCGAAGGCGCTCGAAAGCTCGTTTCACCGCAACCCGATTCGCACGACCGCCGAGTCGAATAGACTCCCTTTGGTCACGCAATGCCTCGTCTGTCGGTAGCCTTCTCACTTATTGATTGAGACCTCTGCCCTGACGGTTAGACTCGACACTGCAACTCGTTGATTCTAAGGCATATGATAGCTAAAAAGGACTGAAAAGGACGCTTTTATGGCTTCAGCACCCTAATCGAACCCTCGGTTGGTTTGAGGATGTGCCCAGACTGCCGTGGAGAAGCATTGCTTGACATCGCCCCGGGGAACACCTGAATGCCTCCTTAATCGGGGTTTCCGTCCAGCCGATCAAAACGGAACAGCTTGATTTCCCAAACGATCTTCTCCTTTGCTCCCGGCACGGGTTACACGGATGCATTCATATCATGCAGCATCTTTCAAGCAATTCCCGAGGAGTGACTGATGAGCGGCGAGCCGAAGGAAACCTCCGAGATCCTGAAAGGCCAACTGGGGCTCATTGCCCTCGTCGCACTCCTTTCCGGAACTGTCTACGCCGACACCTATTACGCTCAGTTCGGGAAATCTGCATTACGAAAGGACAATGGATCAAAGTAAGTAACCAGTGGTGACTAACTCATGAGTAACTAGTTGGAGCTTGAGCTTTTTGCCTCACTCAAAGTCAAACTGTAGGCCTTGCGGATTCTGCTTAGCAGTTAGGACAATTCGGTCTCTGGAACAAAGCCATCCATGGCGCCTCACCCTCGTCCGGATCTGATTTCCATTTGGGCGATTTCACCGGCAGGCAATGGCGATGCATTCCTTCCCTGATAAATCGCCGGATCAATACAATGTCTCTGCTTCATGCAGAGCTTAGTCATCTCTGTCCTCATCAGCATTTCCCGGTGACTTGAGATGACGGATCTCCCTGTGCATGCATGACATGTTCCCATGAGCGCAACAGTTTGTCCTATTAACGAAACAATAAACAGATCTGGTTACCTGAACATTTCAATGTAATTTGCAAAAATCTTGCTTGACATGACGCCGGAAACGATCTATGTTGTCGCCCAAGAATCCAGGGCCCACCCTCACTGCAGTTTACTTCTCCGGTTGAATCCGGGGGAGCCCATGATTCTCGCGCGCGTCTTCCCGCCGTTGCAACAAACATCGTGCGCAACAAACCACTTGTTATCCCATTTATATGGGATTTCCTTACCTGAGTCGTCAAAGACGCCTCACTGAGGAAACATCTCGTTTCTTGCGCGTCTGACAGGCTGCAGACGCCAGAGGGGATTTGTATGCTCTTCAACCCTCGTGGCCGGATCGTGTCGACGGCTGTGGTCATAGCCACCTTCACTGCCCCTGCAGGGGCATGGCCCCATGAGCGCGGGCAAAAAGCACAAGTACGATTCCTGGCGACTGGCACTCTGATTCGCAGCACGTGGACATGGAACGAGGATACGTATCTCGCGGAATTGACTCTCACGGCCAGCGCCGAGCCGCTCTTGGTCCGCCTGATCGACTCATACCCAAACGAAGCTCCGCCGTTATCGAGAGCGGTATTGACTTCGTCTACTGGAACGGCGCTTCACGTGCGCCGCGACACGGAATGCGATTCCTCCTATGGGCAGATGATCCTTCGCGCCGCGCCCGGCGATCCGATGGCAATTCTTCACAAGAAGCTTGGTTTTCAACCACATCTCACGAGAACACCAGCGCCGGATGAACTTTTGCCTTGTTACCGGACGGTGCGACGATGACAGCCGATATTGCCCACCTTTTGTGCACGCAGTTCGCGCACAATTGGGCATGTCGTCAACAGCCTTGCTTGTATTAGTCGTTGGACGTTGTTCTTACCAACTGCTGGAGTGGAGTTCAAATGCGATCACTATCAGGGAGCCGAAATCATCTATGGGCACAACCCAGCCGGTTATTCAGGCATCTCGCATTCGCCGTGGGTATGTGCGTGCCTTTTACAGCGGCATTGTGTCAGAGTTCAGCAGCCGCACAAACTTCCACCGGACCTGCTCCGGGGAGTGATCCACAGGCCGTGGCTCTGGCATCCAGGGCAATGGCCGCATTGACGGGTGGCCAAGTCATTCACGATGTGACGCTCACTGGAACCGTTACATGGGGCACTGCGGGTACAGACACAGACACAGGCACGGCCACGCTTCGTGCACTTGGCTCCGGTAAAAGCCGCATCGATCTGGAACTGACGAGCGGTATGCGCACTGAGATTCGGGATGATTCCACGGGCGTTGCGCAGGGGAAGTGGGTGAATCCGGACGGCAAGTCGGGGATGTACGCTGGCCAAAATACGATGACCGATCCGGTATGGTTCTTCCCTGCCCTTGGCTCGTTGGTTCCACAGTCAAATGTCGTGCTTTCCTACATTGGCCTTGAAACCCGCAACGGGGAGACTGTCCAGCACCTAAGGTCTAACGCATATCAGCCCTCACCATCGCTAGCCCCGAGCCCGACACCCCAGCAGTTGACAACGATGGATTTTTACCTTGACGCAGGCGGTTCTCTCCCGGTAGCCATAGCGTTCAACGAGCATCCTGACAACGACGCCAACATCAATCTTCCGGTTGAGATCGACTTTTCAAACTACCAAACCATCTCCGGCGCTCAGGTGCCGATGCACATCAGAAAAGTAGCGAACGGTGCAACCCTTCTCAACATCACGTTGACTGGAGCGGTATTCAACTCCGGCCTGTCGCTCTCCGAGTTCTCCTTTAGCCAGGAGGCAAATTGAAATGCGAATCGCTAACCGAATTATCTTTCTACTCACGATGACCGGCGCGGTGGCCGCGGCTCAGGTTTCGACCGGCATTCCGCCGTTTAGCAGCATCGGCGGCGGGCCATTTGACCAAATCAACCTGGGCAATCTCAACGTGCATTTCGCCATTCCGGTCATCCATAAGGCAGGTAGAGGCGTTCCATTCAATTTCGACCTTACCTACGATAGCTCCATCTGGACCCCGGAAAACGTGAGCGGCGTAACCGAGTGGGTGCCAAACACATATTGGCCAAACACAAACTGGGGGTGGTCGTCGACGCCTTTGACAATCGTCGGTTACCTATCTTCCGCAACAACATCACAAACGCAAAGGCTAAAGTGTGCCGGCGGCTTTGGGTCAGAAACCACATATACCACAACGAATTTTGTCTACGTCGATTTACATCAAGGCCGTCATCCATTTCCGGGTAGCACTTCCTATGTCACCGCGGGCGGCGGATGCGGTAACGGCATTATCCAATATGGGTCTTCGGTGAATGCCGTCTCGACCGATGGATCCGGCCTACAAATGGCTTATTGTTACAACCCTGCTCAATGTACAGTCGAGGGAAGTACTGTAACGAATCGCCTAGGGGTGGTTCTCTGGAATAGCGCCAGCCCTTATGGCGGATATGTGGACGACACCAATGGCAATGGAATTGATGTCAATCCAAATACCGGTCAGTTTTTCGACACATTGTCCGGCACTACGCCCGTACTCACTCAGGCAGGTAGCGCAACGCCAACCAGCCCGGTCACCTATACCTACACAGCGCCCTCAGGCGCGTCTGCCATCTATACGGTGAAGTACCTGCAGTATACCGTCGCAACCGCCTTTAACATCTCTGGCGTCCAGGAGTATGGCCCTACCAGTGTAGCCTTGGTGAGCAGCATTGTTCTCCCGGATCAGACCCGGTACACGTTCAGCTATGAACCGACACCCGGTTCGTGCACACCGCTCGCAAACACGTACGCGAACAACTGCGTTACGGGAAGGCTGGAAGAGGTGACGCTTCCAACTGGAGGCTCGATCACCTACGTTTACGACGGTGGCCCCAGCAATACCGGCATTTACAGCGACGGATCAACAGCGGGATTTACACGCACGCTGAGTCCGGGCGGGCAATGGCAGTATTCGAGATCGCTGAATTCAGGAACGCCTGGGCCCGGATCCGCCTGGACAACCACGGTTGCCGACCCGAACAGCAACAACACCGTCCTCAACTTTGCAGAAGACATGAATACAGGCAATAATGCGACCTACAATCTCTACGAAACGCAGCGCTCGGTGTACCAAGGGAGCAATACGCTGTTGGCCACCGCCATTAGGTGCTACAACCAGAACCTCACGAACTGCGCGACCGCTAGCAGTGTAGGTTTTATCCAGTGGATGTGGATCTATAGTCAGCTTCCGAACGGGAAGACGCGGCTTTCGGAGTTCTCCTACGACAGCTACGGCGACCTCACGGATGATAGAGAATACGACTACGGCGTGACGGTAGGTGTCGATCCCGTAACGGCGCACCTCATACGAGAAACTTCGACGGCTTATGCTTATGTGGGAAGCCAAGAACCGGTAGGCTTACCATCGGCCGTCAAGGTATATGATTGGACGAGCGGCTCGCAGGTGCTGCTTTCATCCACCTCATACAGCTACGACCAGACGAGCGTTACTCCAACGGCCGGCACTCCGCAACATTCATCTCCACTTGGATTGCGCGGAAACCTCACCACGCTTACAGTTCAAACTAACTCTAGCGGCTCAACTTTGAGCAGCACATATGCGTATTACGATACCGGAAACCTCAATACGGCTACCGACATCAATGGAGCGATAACCACTTACAATTACGCAAGTGGGCTGGCGTCCTGCTATAACTCGTTCCCAACATCGCTCACGGAACCGCTGAACCTTACAAGATCGATGACCTGGAATTGCACTGGCGGCGTGCAAACCAGTGTGAAGGACGAGAATTCTCAGACCGTCACAACCAACTACACGGACCTGGACTTCTGGCGTCCGGCAAACGTCTACGACCAAGAGAATAACGAGACTACGATCGCATACCCAAGCGAGACCGCAACGGAGAGTGCCTTGAGCTTCAACAGCGGTCAATCGGTAGTAGACCAGCGCTGGACGGTCGACGGTTTCGGCCGGCCCATCCTCAGTCAGCGGCTCCAGGGGCCGGGAGTCACCAATTACGACACCACCGAGACGGACTATAACGTCGTTGGCTTGGCCTCCCGCACCACCATGCCGTTCAGCGCTTCGGCGGGCGGAACAAATTCCTCTGCTCCCGGCGTGGTCATGTTTTATGATGCACTCGGGCGGCCTTTATCCGCGACGGATTCCGATGGCGGCACGACCTCGTACACCTATACCAACAACGATGTGCTCGTCACGGTCAGCGGATCACAGAGCTTTTCGAAGCAGCTGGAGTACGACGGGCTGGGTAGGCTCGCCTCGGTCTGCGAAATCTCCAGCTCGTTGCCTGGAGTGGGCACGTGCGGTCAGTCAAATGCGCCGACAGGCTACTGGACGAGATACACCTACGACGCTCTGGGTCACTTGCTCACGGTCACTCAGAACGCGCAAGCATCGAGCGGCCATCAGACGCGCTCGTATAGCTACGATATGGCTGGCCGCCTGATCTCGGAGACCAATCCGGAGACGGGCACGACAGCCTACACATACGACTCGACGTGTGGCTCGTACTCTGCGTCGGCGGGCGACATGACCAAACGTGTGGACAACGCCGGGAACACAACCTGCTACGCCTATGATGCCCTACATCGCCTCACCGATGCAGGATACAGCGGTCCCATCTGCCGCCACTACCGGTACGACACCAGCGCGACCCCATACAACAATGGAACGCCTCCGTCGGGTGTCACGGTATCGAACACGATGACAAGGCTCAAAGAAGCCTCGACCGATCAGTGCTCATTCACGACGCTGCAAACCGACGAGTGGTTCAGCTACTCGCCGCGCGGCGAGTTGACCGACGTGTACGAGTCGACGCCTCATTCCGGAGTCTACTATCACACGACAGCGGCCTACTGGCCATCTGGCACCTTGGAAACGTTGAACGGCATACCTTCCGTACCGACAATTAACTACGGGGCAGGCGGGGGCGGACTTGACGGTGAGGGCCGCTATACGCAGGTGACGGCGGGTTCCGGACCGAACCCTGTGACCGGCGTGACGTATTCGACCAACAGTACTTCCAATCCACTGGGGGCGCTGACCGGCGTGACCTATGGCTCATCGGATTCAGACGCCTTTACCTACGATCCGAATACCGGGCGCGCCGTGACCTATACATCCAAAGTCAACGGCGTCACGGACACTGGGAGCCTGACCTGGAACACGAATGGGACGTTGGCCAGCCTTACCATCAACGACAGCATTCCCAGCACCATTGATTCGCAGTCGTGCACATCGTACACCTACGATGATCTGGCGCGTGCATCTGGAGTCAACTGCGGCGCAGCGGGTACCCAGAGTTTCAGTTACGATCCGTTTGGCAACATTTCGAAGACGGCCAACGGCCTAGGTCTAACGTTCCAGCCGTCGTCCTACAACGCCTCCAATCAACCCGTGGTCAGCGGGATGAACTTCGATGCAGTGGGCAACACCAAGACGGACAATCTCGGGAACACCTACGCCTGGGACCCAAACTGGGGTGACATGACGTCAGTGAATGGAATTACGGCGACTTACGATGCGTTCGGGCGGATGGTTGAAATGTCCGGGTCGCCGATTAAGCAGATTCTCTACAGCCCGGTTGGCAAGACGGCCCTCATGAACGGGACAGCATTGGCCAAGGCATTTGTAGGTCTGCCTGGCGGCGGCACGGCGGTTTATGAGCCGTCGGGTCTCGTATACTACCGCCACGCGGATTGGCTAGGCAGTTCGCGACTGGCTTCGACTCCCACTCGCACGCTTTACTCAAGCACTGCCTATGCTCCGTTCGGAGAACCGTACGATGCGTCAGGTACAGCAGACCCATCGTTCACCGGCCAGAACTCCGATACTGTCCCGAGTTTGTACGATTTTACCTTCCGTCGGCTTAGCCCTTCTCAGGGAAGGTGGATTTCGCCAGACCCAGCTGGACTGAGCTCGGTGGACCCAACCGCGCCGCGGACCTGGAATCGCTATGCCTACGTGGCGAACAACCCGTTGGGGTTTATTGACGAGCTGGGACTTAACCTTAAGGGGCCCGGAAATACATGTGTTGGCGACTCAGATGGCATTGTTTGTGGCGGCGGTCTTCTCGATCAAGGCGGCGACGACCCCAGCGGCGGTGGCGGCGGCTTAGGTGGCTTTTGCGATGCCTCTAACAACTGCTCGGGCATCGCCATGCCTTGCGACGGTGGCCCCTCGTGTGTGAATGGCGTGGAATATGCGGGCGGCACGATCGGCTTTGGCCAAATTTCCATCTTTAATCCGCCAACGGGGATGCCGAGCGGCCTCCAGTTTGGCCTGCCAGAACTTGGCTCTGGAGTCAAGCAATATTTGAAGGGGCTGGCTTCGATAACATTGTACTTCCTTTTCGGATCGCAAGAATTTACAGACCCTCAGTATGAAGCGTTCCTTGAGAGTACTGCCGGGCTTTTTCCGCCCTATAAAGAGCTCCCAGGCGTGGACCAGCCGCCATCAAAGCAGCCTTTGGACCTGTGTAAAAATTTCCCAACCAGAGCTTGCGTTCATCGTCCGTCGCAAAATTCGCTGCCTTTGCAATTCTTGACGACGGGGAACACAGCGACACAGTTCTGGGATTTGATTCCCTAGCGCAACCGTTCCGGGTTGCTTGAGGCTAAACTGTCCCTATGGCAAAGCTTACAATCGTTGCCGTTGTTGTTCTGAGCGCAAGCTGCATTGCGACATCGCAAGTGCAAGCGCCGAAGGCGAGCGTTCAAGCTGGCCCCCCAGACACCCACGAACATTCTCAAACGGAGAACGGGACAGACCAAATCCCGACATTTTATTCTCATGCACGTCAGGTTCTGGTTACAGTCGGGGTCTGGAAGCATGCACCGAGAAGCGCGGCATGGGTTCCCAGGGAGGTTTTGCAGCGATTCCCAATGGCGCAGGAGTTTTACGCCACGCCCCCGGTAGCTCAGGGGTTGTCCGAGAATGATTTTCACATCTTCGACAATGGCGTCGAGCAAAAGATCAACTACCTGGAAGAATCCGACTTCTCCTGGCGGGACGCCAATCAGCAATGGTTTTTCTTCCCTAGCATCCGGGGAACTTGGGGTGCGTTCCTTGCAGGCACAGTGGCGCTTGCAGCGCCTACCGCTGCCTATATCATCGGGTACGCGCCCCCGGCGTTACACTCGGGCGACTGTCATGCGATTCGAGTAGTGGCGGGAGATAACGATGTCGTGTTGAATCGTGCTCGATACTGCAACTCCGGCGAAGGCGAAAACCCCGCGGACGAACAAACGAAACTCGCCGCGAAGATGGAAAACTTGGTTCGCTCTGCCTCGCCCGGATCTATCAAAGTGTCCAGCCAGCCATTTGTGTTTTGGTCTTCAGGTGTTTTATCCCTCATGGGCGATAAGCCCGAAACTGGCACTGGGTCACCGCCGGCATCCACTCCTGCGAATTACACATATAGGATTGTGGTGCATGATTCCCAGGCGCCAGCGACCGTGCAGATTGCCACAGAATTCGATTTGCAGGCCGAGCGCTGGGAATATCCTTGCCCGAGCAATGCGGCAATCTACGTTTTTGGAGTCATCTACGACACGAACGGAAAGACTGCGGCGCAATTTGGCGACACCTTTCCTTGCATCAGCGAGCGCCAATACAACTATGACCGCATTAATGCAGGCCTTGAGTTGGAAGGAGGGCCCGTGGAAGGAGGGCCCGGAGTGCAGTTCGTCACGATCCCAAGTCGCTTCAACACTGAGGTTGAGTTACTCCCTGGGAACTATGACATACATGTTGCTGTAAGCGATGGCCACAAATTCGGCCAAGCACGCGTACCTTTGCGTGTCGAGTCCATCTCCAGTCAGGCGCTTACAATCAGCGATCTTGTATTGAACGGCGTTCTAAGGGATGCCTCATGGATTTTGCGAGATGCAGGGGTAGTGTCGCCCGCACCACTTATGCCTGCTCCGCTTGTCAGCAAGCAGGCTCAATTCATACCTGTGCCGGACGCACGACTCAAGAAGAATAGTTCTCTCCCTCTCTACTTCGAAATCTACGAACCCTTGCTCGCAGATCGAGGCGCTGAGGTTTCATTCCGGGTGAAGATTACGGACCTGAAAGACGGCTCATTGGTCATGAATGCCGGGCCGACGAGCGCCGCCCAGTGCGTCATACCAGGAAACGTTGTGATCCCAATTGCGCTGAACTTCGGGACAGACAAGTTGCAGAGCGGCTCATACAAAATTGAAATACAGGCGTCAGATTCGGCCGGCCGCACCACCGACTGGCGGATGGCCAAGTTCGAGATTCAGTAGTCGTGACACGCGGCGTGATGTCGGGGCGCAGTTCGCCATAACTCCATCCGGGCGAAAAATCGGGCATTTTTCATCATGGCCACAGCACTGAAAGAACGTGATTGGAATCTTCTTCATGTGTGCGGGACAAATAGTTCGAGCGAGGGCAAGGATTGCTACTTGTGCTCCGCAAAAATTATCTGCGCGTTGAAAACACAGGCTTTTCAACCGAGCCGCGCGAGGAATGTCAATCGCCCGAGCGCTCCCAGTGATAATTGGATCGATGCGCTTCCTGAGATTATTCCGGTCATTGATTGGCGTTTTTCTGGATTTGGCGGGCGAGGCTCCGAGTCTGATTCGCGTGAGTCTCCGTTCTCGAGCTGCCCTGATTGCCGAGAATCTCTTTCTTCGTAAACAATTGGCATTCTACCAAGAGCGTGAACTTCGACCACGGCGACTTACGAACGTGGCCCGGCTTTGGCTGGTTTTCTGGTCGCGCTTCTTTGATTGGAGATCAGTTCTTCTAGTCGTCAAGCCCGCGATGCTAATCGGCTGGCATCGCAAGGCGTTCCGGTTATTTTGGAGATGGAAGTCGCGACCGGGTAGGCGGCGTATCCCACGGGAGCTACGTCAACTCATTGTGCGGATGGTTCGCGAGAATCCGACCTGGGGAGAAGAGCGGATCGCTCATGAACTGTGGCTCAAGCTCGGTATCCGCGTCTCTCCGCGGACGGTGAGAGCCTACTGGCCAGCCAGGGATCCTTTGTCCGACCAGCGCTCACAGCGCTGGAATACATTTGTCCGCAACCACGCCCGAGCCCTTGTGGCGTGCGATTTCATGGTCGCGGTCACTGCTCGCTTCCACGTCATTTACATCTTGGTGGTGATGGAGATCGGTTCCCGCAGAATCCTTCATTGCAACGCGACGCCGCACCCAACTGCCGAATGGACGATTCAACAGCTACGCGAAGCCATACCGAGCGATCACGAGTACCGTTTCCTTATTCATGATCGACACGCGACATTTTCCTCAGAACTGGACGCAGCCGTTGCAAATCTCGGACTGCAGGTGCTGAAGACGCCTGTTCGAACGCCGCAAGCAAATGCATACTGCGAACGATTGATCGGATCGATGAGAAGAGAGTGCCTGGATTTTATGATTCCACTCAACGAGCGCCACTTGCGTATGATCGTTCGCGAATGGGTTTCACACTACAACCGAGGTCGCCCACACTCCCGCCTGGGGCCGGGGATTCCAGACCAGAGGACGGCATCTCCGCACAGGACTCATCGCCACCGGTTCGAGAAGGCGGAGCGGGTCACGTCAACGCCCGTCCTAGGCGGGCTTCACCATGAATATGCACTTGAACGATCCGCCGCCTAGCGGTGGAGCTGATTTTTGCGGAGGACAGGAATCACCACGCCTGCGGCTGTTTGTTCGCCGTCAATTCGCCCGGCTAGCACTGCGGTTTCCGCCGTGTACGGATAAACGGTCAGTCCGATGCGAAGCTCCTCGACGAAGGACTTGCGGCGAAGTTGTATTTGCACGGAATTGGCTCGATAGATGCCATGCACCAGCTCGGTGAGTCCAACAGACGAAAGGGCGGCTTCCTGATTGCCGGCCACGCCGATGACCTGCCGCACCAACCGCTCAGGCGTATCGCCGCGACGTTCGGCGGCGATCACCACACTTGAGTCGAGAATCAGCCCCATGCCGGTGGACTTAGCGGCTCACGGTGGCTGCGGATGATTTCTTCAAGGTCGCGGCCGAACTCGCCATCCAGGGTTACCGTTGCGCCACGCTCTTTGAGAATTTTGAGCGAATCGGAAAGCATGCGGGGAGGCGGTGCATCGCCTGGCAGCAGTCTGGCGACTACGCGGGCGTTCGATTCGATGTGAATTTCATCGCCATTGGCCGCACGCGCCATGAGCCCATCGAAGTCGCTTGCCGCTTCGGTACGCGAGATGTAAACGACCGCCATGCCACGATGATACCGCGGCTGCAGCCGCCGCTGTAGTCAATTTTGTAACTCTCAAAGCACCCAGAAGCCACAAGGATCAACAGGGATTGGCAGCAACCCGGTAAACAAGTCAATCAAAAGCACTTATTTTCACTCAATTTCAACAAGTTTCCATAAACAGTAAAATCTGCTTTGGGAGCAGAGGGTCGGGGGTTCGAATCCCTCCGCCCCGACCAATATAGCCTTTAGTTTCTACACTTTATCTTCTGCGCAAAAAGACCTGCTTATTGAACCTTGTGGTTTTTTGAGGATTCTACAGCTACAAAATCGACTACAGGTCGGAATCCTGTGATGATCTTGGGCCACTATGCACTTGAATTCTCAATGGTTCTGGACAAGTGCACAAAGATAACCCTCTGTTTCCCGGACAGATGCGCTAGCGTCATGCTGAAGATCAGATCGCTCGATGCTAGCGAACCACATCCAGCGCACCTGTTATCTGCTTGACTTGAAGGCAGATCGGTATCTTGGCGAGCCTCAACAGCACTTCCGTGCAATGAGATTGGCAGGAGGGCGAAGATTCTCCGCATCGAAACACCCCCATCCCAAGGCTCTTGCAAGGAGCCTGTCCACGGTATTCCTGTCTAATTCCGCAGCTCCGGCGATGAGGAGGATCATGCTGCTCACCTCCCTCTCTTCCGGAGGCGATCAACTCGTACGATCCTATCCTCTCGCCCTGCAACACTCCTGCAACTGCCCGGATCAGTGCAAGGACTGCTATCCAAAAAAGAATCGGCCTGCACACGCTCGCCGATCGCTCTACGACCTGTACGGGCTGACACCCAGCTTCTGCACTTGCTCTGTGAACTCCCGGACAACCTGCGCAAACCTCGGCCCTTCGGCCGCCGAAACCCACTCCAGGCGAAAGCGCTCTTCCTCGATACCGAAATCCGCGAGCATCAGCTTGATGGCTTCCGCGCGTTTTTCGGTTTTGAGATTGCCCTCCTGATAGTGACAATCTCCAGGATGGCAACCGCAGATGAGGACACCGTCCGCCCCCTTGGTGAAGGCATCAATCACTAGGTTGGGATGCACCATTCCCGAGCACATGACGCGGACGATGCGGATGCTGGGCGGGTATTGGGTGCGGGAGACGCCCGCCAAGTCTGCGCCGGCATAGGAGCACCAGTTGCAACACAGCGCGATGATCAAGGGCTGAAAGTTGTCGTCCATTACTCTACTCCCAAAGCAGCATGGATCTGGGCCTCGATCTGATCGAGGGTAAATCCACGGATGAATACGCCCTTCTTTGGACACGTAGCCTGGCAGCAGCCACAACCCTTGCAGGTGGATTCGTTGGTTTCGACGACTTTCTTGATTGACCCCTGCCACTTGTATTCGACCAGGGTGATGGCTTTGTAGGGGCAGGTGTCCACGCAGTAGGCGCAACCGTCGCAACTGGTGTCCACCACTTGCGAGATATTCGCCCCCAGTTCGAGGTTATCCTGGACGAGGACGGACGCTGCGCGCGCCGCTGCTGCCTGGGCCTGCAGGATGGATTCGTCGATACTCTTGGGAGAATGGGCCAGCCCGCACAAAAAGACGCCGTCCGTCATGAAGTCCACGGGGCGGAGTTTCATATGGGCTTCGAGGAAGAATCCCTCGCTGTTCAGCGGAACCTTGAGGAACTGCGCGATGGTCCGGTTGTCTTCATGCGGATGGATACCGGCGGACAGCACCACCAGGCCGGCGGAGATCCTAAGCGGCATCCCCAGTGTCTGGTCATAGACGGTGACCTGAAGTTCTTCGCCGTTGCGCGCCACCTCGGGTAGGCGGCTCTCGTCGTAGCGGACAAATACGACGCCTTGCTGGCGAGCCTTGGTGTAGTAGCTCTCCTTGAAGCCATACGTGCGGATGTCGCGGTAGAGGACATACACGTGCGTCTCGGGGGAGAGAGCCTTAATCTTCAGGGCATTCTTGATGGCGCCGGCGCAGCATACCCGGGAACAGTAGGGGTGGTCGGCATCGCGTGAGCCTACGCACTGGATCATGACCACGG
>CAWCWB010000005.1:0-688206 GCA_963799155.1 uncultured Acidobacteriaceae bacterium | reverse complement strand
GCGCAGGGACGGTCACTTTGAGATGGCCGCGCACATCACCAAGGACAACGATCGTCCCACTGCGAAAACCTACATTTTTGCGGGGGGTGTGCTCCGCGTCTCCGATACAGGCAAGGAGAGCGACGTTAAGAACTACACCCAGGCCGGCAAGTATGAGAGCTATCTCATGTTGGGCTTCGGCGCCAGCGGTCGCGAGCTTCAGGAGAAATGGACCATCAAATACCTCGGCACTGAGGTGATCGATGGTATCAAGACCGACAAGCTCGAATTGGTCGCCAAAGATCCCGCGGTCAGCAAGACCATTCCCAAAGTCACCATCTGGCTCGACACAGCCCGTGCCGTCAGCCTCAAGCAGGTCTTCGATGAAGGCGAAGGGAATTCTCGCGTCTGCTATTACACCGGCATCAAGGTGAATCAGCCTTTGCCCAAGGACGCCTTCAGCTTCCTGAGCGACAAGTGAAACCGCGACGCCACACTCCATAGCGCGATCCCGCCCGTGGCAAACAGCATCGGGAAGCACTCCAGCGTGTAGCGCGTCTCGGGGGCCGCTATAGTCAGCAGCAGTGCGCTGCGCAGCAGCATATACGCCGCGAGCGCGACCCAGAAACGCGGCCGCATCATCAAACCGGCGAATCCCAGCAGCAGATAAAGCGCATTCAGTCCTACGTAGCCCCAACTGAACTCGGTCTCCGCCGTGATGATGCGCGTAGACCCACCAATCCAGATCGATGTTCAGATTCTCTACGCGCGGCCGCAGCCACATATCGGCCACGCGGCCCAGAGGCAGCCACACATAGTAGCGCAGCGGATGCGCGGCAATGCGCTCCTCCGCCAGCCGCTCAAAGCGCGCATCCATCTCTGGCGTAATATCCATGTCGTCTGTTGTAGTCCTCGGCCAGCGCCACCGTTTCAGCGTACTGCGCGGGCGTATCGAAGGCGCGGCTCGGCAGCTTGCTCACGTCCAGCGTGTTTCCCGGCACATTCCAATAAATGTCGAAAGTGGAAACGAAGTCGAGGCACCAGCTCTTCACCCAGTGATCCCATCCCAGGTTGGGATTTTCGCCGGGATCAACCGCCAGCCGCGGCGAAAGCGGTTCGAAGACGTGAAAGACGCGCCAGTTGCGGGCCGTCCACGCGGCAAACGGGGCCAGCGCCAGCAAGAAGCAAACCACCGCCATGCGCACCAGCTTGCGCAGCGGAATCTCTCCCGGACCATTGCTGCATCGCAATCCGATCACGAGTGCAGGCGCAAAAGCCACGGCAGCCACCGCTCCATCGGGCCGCAACAGCGTCGCCCACGTGATCGCGAACGTGAACGAGAGCGCGTACGCCCAGCGCGGCTCGTCCCGGAACCGGGCCATCGCCCACATCGCCAGGGCCAGCACGAAGAGCGTCGGCGTTTCCGTGAGCGGAGTAATTGCGTACGACGCGGTGAACGGACAAAGCGCTGCCAGCCATAGTGTGGCCAGCGCCGCGCCACGTCTGAGCTTGGTCGGCGCGATACGGCGCACAAAGCTGGCCAGCAACAGGCAGCCCAGCAGATCGAGCGCAATCTGCACGCACGCCGCGGCAAAGTAGTTCTCCATCCCGAAGAGCCGAAAACAAACTACGAGAAGGAACGGATAACCGGGCAGCCGGATCAGCGTGGGATACAGTACCCCGCTGCGCAAGGTGAAGGCGAAACGGCCGTGCAGCAGCAGGTTCTTGGCCAGGTCTCCATAGACCAGCGAGTCCCCGACGACCTGAAAAACGTCTCTGAACATCCACAGGCGCAGGGCCAGCCCCGCGGCCAGGGCCAGCACCACGGGAAGCGCAGCGCGCGTTCGAGCCCCGCGTTCGTCCATGCGCCGCCAGTCCGTCAATTGACTCCCTTCGCCAGCTTCCATACGATTTTATGCATAGCGTACGGCATTTCCAGGAATTCCGCGCCCCTGCCGATCACCCGTCATGGCCGCCGCATTCGTGGAATGCGGTTGTCTGTTTGTGTCCTTTTCGCGCAGTCGTCGATCGCGGTTCCAGGGTTACTGTACCGCGAAGCCGCTTCACTCAAGTCGATGCGACCAGCAGGGAGCAGCGACTGTGAAGACAATCAAACACGGGTATAGGTACCCTGGAACCGCCGTAAAGCACAAGACATGCCCGACCGACAAATCTTCTTCGACCCGGAACGCAAGCGCTGGAAGCGCCTGCGCCGCATCCTCGACGCGGTGGCCGTGCTCTCCACGCTGGTCGTGGCCGGTTTCATCTTCAATGTGCTGCGCAACCAACAGTTGCCCGAGCTCCTGTTGCCCATTCCTAAGCACAATTATCGAGCCCTGCCCGGCCAATCGATTCTGCTGCGCACTGCCAAGAATCAACGCCCCACGCGCCGCAAAACCAAACGCAAACCCTCCGACATTCCCCTGAACACCGGTGAAGGCTTGCGCGCCGCCTACTATGTGCAGGACGACGCGGCCAGCTACTCCTCTCTCAAGGAGCATATCCACCAGATCGACATGCTGTTTCCCCAGTGGCTGCACGTGGATTCGCCCGACGGCACGCTGATGATGATGAGCGGCGACAACCTGCGCGAATATCCAGTCATTGCAGGCGTCACGGTGCACGACACCGACTATCTCAACAAGGTTAAGCATGTCATTCAGGCGGCCAGGGAAGACACCGAAATCTTTCCCCACCTCAACAACTACAACCCGCACACGCAAAGCTGGGACACCGCTGTAGGCGGCGTGCTCGCCGACCCGGACAAG
The DNA here is from genome assembly GCA_963799155.1 of uncultured Acidobacteriaceae bacterium. Taxonomy (GTDB): domain Bacteria; phylum Acidobacteriota; class Terriglobia; order Terriglobales; family Acidobacteriaceae; genus Telmatobacter. The sequence continues at coordinate 685,459 of CAWCWB010000005.1, read as the reverse complement.
AGCGCGGCGCTCGTCCGGCAAATCATGCGCTTCCTCACAACTTACCCCGTCTATCGAGGCCTTTCGCTCGACATCGAAAGCATCCCCGACGCCGATGACCCCGCCTATCTCAGCTTCATTCAGGCGCTTTATGCCCAGATGCATCCGCGCAATCTTCGTCTTTACGTCAACGTGGCTGTCGCCACCAGCGACAAGGACCTGAAGACCATCGCCGCCAACTGCGACGGCATTGTGCTGATGAACTACGACCAGCACCAGGACACGAGCGATCCGGGTCCCGTCGCCAGCCAGCAGTGGTTCGTGGGCAATCTCGAGCGCGTGCTCAAAACCGTGCCCAAGGACAAAATCATCTGTGCGTTGGGAAACTACGGCTACGACTGGACGCTTTCCATCCCCAATCCAAAGGATCGCCGCCATCGCAAGCCCACAGTCCTGAATACCGACGACCTGTCCGTCTCCGATGCTTGGGAAAGCGCCTCCGATGCCGATGCCGACCTCGATCTCGATTACGACACGCTCAATCCTCACTTCGAGTACATCGACGAGGACAATAATCAGCGTCACGTGGTGTGGTTTCTCGATGCCGTAACCATCCTCAACGAAATGCGGGCGGCGCGCCTGCTCGGCCTGGAAACCTTCGCCTTGTGGCGCCTGGGCGAGGAAGACAGCTCCCTGTGGAGCATCTGGGACCATCCCAGCGATCCGTCAGCCCTGCAATCGCTGGGCACTGTTCAGCCCGGCCACGATGTGGATACCGAGGGCGATGGAGACATCCTGCGCATCACCGGCCTGCCGCAGCCCGGCAAGCGCACCGTGGACGTTGATACCGACGAGCCTGACCCTCGCAAGAAGCTCATCGTGGATGAGCACATGGATGTGTATCCGCACACCTATACCGTGGAGCAGTATGGCTACCATCCCAACGAAATCGCGCTCTCCTTCGACGACGGTCCCGATCCCAAGTGGACGCCTAAGATCCTCGACGTGCTGAAACAGGAGCATGCCACGGCTACTTTCATGCTCATCGGCGCTGAAGCCTCCGACAACATCGGCCTCATGCAGCGCATCGTCCGCGAAGGCAACGAGATCGGCAATCACACCTGGACCCATCCCGACATCAGCGAAATCTCGTCGCGCCAGCTCAACCTCGAGGTCAATCTCACCGAGCGCCTCTTCGAGAGCAAGCTCGGTGTGCAGCCGCTTTACTTTCGCCCGCCCTACGACATCGACGAGGAGCCTGACACCGACGACCAGGCCGCGCCTGTCTGGCGCACTCAGCAGGACGGCTTCACCATCATCGGCAGCAAGATCGACACCGACGACTGGAATGAGCATCCCCGCAAAACGACGTCGGAGATCATCAATTCAGTGCTCACCCAATTGCAAACCATGAAGGTCAAGCCGCAGTTCCGAGGCTCCATCGTCCTGCTCCACGACGGCGGTGGTGACCGCTCGGTCACCGTGGCCGCTCTGGGACCGCTCATCGACGCCCTGCGCGCCCATGGCTACACCATCGTTCCGGTCTCAGCGCTGATGGGCAAGACCGTGGCGCAGGTCATGCCTCCGCTCACCTTCTGGCAGCGTCTGCGCACCATCCCCGATTCCATCGCCTTCTCCGCGTTCGACATCATCGGCAACTTCATCGTGATGGTCTTCTTCGTCGGTGACGTTCTCATGAGTGCGCGCCTCATTATCGTGGGGCTCTTCGCCGTCATCGACCGCTTTGTCACGCCGCGTCCCGAAGTTGCGCCCGGATTCAACCCGCGCGTGGCTGTTCTCATTCCCGCCTACAACGAAGAGATGGTCATCGTCCGCACCATCCGTTCCGTGCTCAACTCCGACTACGAGAACCTGCATGTGATCGTGATCGACGACGGCTCCGAGGATCGCACCGCCGAAGTGGCCGCCGCAGCCTTCGCCCAGGAGATCGCCGCCGGGCGGCTTCAGGTTCTCACCAAGCGCAATGAGGGCAAGGCCGCCGCGCTCAACTACGCTCTCGATCGTATGAATGAAGAGATCTTCGTGGGCATCGACGCCGACACCGTCATTGCTACGGACGCCATCTCCAAGCTCATTCCTCATTTCGAGGATCCCGCCATCGGCGCTATCGCCGGTAACGCCAAGGTGGGCAACCGCGTCAATCTCTGGACGCGCTGGCAGGCTCTCGAGTACATCACCAGCCAGAACTTTGAGCGCCGCGCACTCGACCTTTTCCACGTCATTACTGTGGTGCCAGGCGCGATCGGAGCATGGCGAACCGCGCCGGTAAAAGCGGCCGGCGGCTATCCGCTGAACACTGTGGCCGAAGACGCCGATCTGACCATGAACCTCCTCGAACAGGGACTGAAGGTCGACTACGAGGATCGCGCTTTGGCCTACACTGAAGCGCCCATCAACGCCAGGGGACTGATGCGCCAGCGCTTCCGCTGGTCCTTCGGCACCCTGCAGGCGGTTTGGAAACATCGCGCCGCCTTCGTTCGCAACAAGGCCATGGGCCTCTTCGCGCTACCCAACATCCTCATCTTCCAAATGCTCCTGCCGCTGGTTTCGCCGTTCATCGATATCATGTTCGTGGCCGGCATCGTCAACTATCTCGTCAACCGGCACTACCATCCCGAAGCGGCCTCCGCGGACAGCTTCGAAAAGCTGGTGGTCTACTTCCTTGGCTTCCTGCTCATCGACTTCATTACCTCCTCGGCGGCCTTCAGCCTGGAGCGGCGTCACCCCGCCAACAAGGGCGACGGCTGGCTCCTCTTCCACATCTGGCTGCAGCGTTTCGCTTACCGCCAGCTCTTCTCCATCGTGCTTTTTAAGACGCTCAAGCGCGCCATCGACGGCAAGCCCTTCAACTGGGACAAGATTCAGCGCACTGCTAGGATGAGCAAGGGGACCGAAGCGCTGGTGGAGGCTCGCTAAAGCGGTTCTCCTGCGGGTGGAGACCAAGGCACAATCGCTAAGTGGATTTTTCAACAAGAAAAAGCCGCCCTGAAATACGCCGGAAATGGCACATATTTGCAGGAGAACCGCCGTAGGAAGCCGCTTTCAGCCGGTTCCTCTGCGAATTCATCCTGACCGCTCCTTTCGGCGGCAAAAAGGACAGGAACAGGCGAGGCACGACTGCCACTTCCTCAAGTTCTCGCGGTATTGAGGGGTCCACCGATGCGTCCATTGCAGATTGCTGCTTTCGTCCTTGCCCAACCGCTGCTCTTTGCGGCGTGGGCCCTGCACGCTCAAACAACTCCGGCGCCGCAGCAGCCCACACTCCGCACCAGCGCCAACCTTGTCCTCGTGGATGTTGTGGCAACCGACCATGATCGGCCCGTCCCTGGTCTCGACCGATCCGCATTCCACATCCTCGAGGACGGCAAGGAGCAGACCATCTCGTCGTTCGAAGAGCATGAGCCGGCTGCTGCCCCTCCCGCCTTCAGGACCCCGGCGCTGCCCGCCAATACCTACACGAACCTGCCTGCATATCCCCCATCGAGCGCGGTCAACGTGTTGCTTCTGGACGCCTTAAACACGCCCTTGAGCGACCAGATGCATGTCCGCCAGAAGATGATCGATTACCTGGGATCCATCAAGCCCGGCACAACGATGGCAATCTTCACGCTCTCGTCGCAGTTGCGCATGGTGACCGAATTCACCACCGACCCAGCCGCGCTGGTTAAGGCGCTGAAAAACCCAAAGGCCAATCCGCAGCAATCGCCGTTGCTTGACTCGCAGCAAGACCTCGACGCTGCCGTTGCCGGCGCACAGCAAAACGCGCAGCTCACCGCCGGCAGCGCCGCCTCCAGCTCCAGCGTCGGCAATTTCGCTGCCGTCAGCGCCGGACCCATGACCGCGGTCCAGGCGCTCGAGCAGTTCCTGGCCGACCAAGTCGCTTTCCAGAACGACGTGAGGATGCGGATCACGCTCGATGCCATGCAAGAGCTGGCCGGCTATCTCCGCGGCATTCCGGGGCGCAAGAATGTCATCTGGTTTTCCGGCGCGTTTCCACTCGTCGCCTTTCCCGATTCCTCGCTTTTCCACTCTTTCGCCAACGTAAGCAGCTACCGGGAGGGAATTCAAAGAGCGTCCGACATGCTCACCGTCTCGCGCGTAGCCATTTATCCCGTGGACGCGCGCGGGCTCATGACGCTCTCGGAATTCAATGCTTCGAATGCGACCCCGACGTCCGACCAGGCCCTCGGCACGCAGTTCATCAACGAAGGCGAGCAGCGGAACAACGAACAGGCAGCGATGCAGGAGGTAGCTGACGAAACCGGCGGTCGCGCCTACGTCGACACGAACGATTTTGATAAGGCTGTGGCCGACACTGTCGAGAACGGTTCCAGCTACTACACCATCGCGTATGTGCCGCCCCGCGAGCACGTCGATGGAAAATACCACAAGATTCAGGTCCGGGTTGACGGCGACCGCGGATTGAAGCTCGCCTACCGTCGCGGCTATTACGCTGACGCGCCAGGCAAGCCCTCGCCCGGCAACAACACGCAAACCACCGTTTTCGCGGCGGCGCTCGCTGCCGATGCGCCGATGGCCACCGGAATCCTCCTCGAGGCGCGGGTCCTGCCCGCGTCTGATCCGATCTTTCAGGGTGTGAGCCTTCCCGGCGTCCCCGCTGGACAGAACTCAGCCGTGTTCAAAGGGCCCGCGCACCGGTACATTGTTGACCTCACGATCGACCTGCATGGCCTCGCGTTGAGCGCCACACCCGAAGGAGACCTCAGGGCCGCTATCGAGCTTGCCGTCATCGCCTATGGCGCCGGCGGTCAGATCGTGAACAACTACAATCACGGATTCCAAATTGGGATCAAAGCGGCGCAGGCCACGCGCGTCATGGCATCGGGTCTCCCCGTGCGCCTTCCATTCGACCTGCCGGCCGGCCAAGTCGAATTTCGCATCGGCGTCCACGACTTAAACGCCGACCGTACTGGCTCTCTCGACATTCCGCTCCAAGTCGCAAGGTAAGAGTAGACTCCCAGCCAACGGCGGAAACTCCGCCAACTTCACTCGGAATCATTTGTTGAAGTGACCGTACCCGTCCGCGCGTCGAACGCGGTTCTCCTGCAGGTGTAGACCAAGGCGCAATCGTTAAGTGGCTTTTTCACCAAGAAAAAGCCACCTTGAAATACGACGGAAATGGCACATGGTTGCAGGAGAACCGCCTTACGGCCCTAGATACAGATTCACGCCCGGCGGCGCAAAGCTGAGTTGGCCGGTCTTCGGATCATAGTCGAGGTCGAGCGCACCGCTCTTGCGCCCGTTGATGAATACCGCCACCAGAAGGCCGCTGCCATAGCGGCCGGCTAGCGCAATCTTGTGGCTGCGGATGGCGCCGTAGTCATTGTCCGGGCTATTAGGGCCCCAATCGCCCTGGAAGCGGCTGAAAGGATACACGCTGTATTGGTCCGGGTGTTGCTGCCAGTTCTTATCGTGGACCCAAATCCCATAGGCCTTAGGCAGATCGTTGGCCTCGACCGCAGTCAGGAACTTGTTCACCGCGGCGCGCCCAAACAGATATCGGTTCCAGTTCCAGGGCCAGTCCACGGGACGGCTGGCCGCCAGCCACCAAACCACGAACAGCACCAGCAGCGCGCCCGCGCAACTCTCGACAATCAGGGTGTTGCGCCGGGAACGCGCGGCGTCGAACTGTGGAGCATCCAGCAAAGTCATTGGGAAAGTTCCTCGGCATCAGGATACGGCACGAAGATACGGAGAAGCGACCAGGGGACACGCAAGAGCGACGGCGCCATCAAGCACTTGGACGATTGTGCCTTTCGCCGCTCTTCCATACGCTGTTTCATTCGACACCGCCTGAGGGCTTACTGTTCCCTCTCCCCACTCCCTCACTTTTCACTCTTCCCTGCTGTACGTCGTCTTGTTCTTCTCCGCCTGCCGCTCCAGCGCCAGCTCAATCAGCCGCGTGATCAGCTCTTTGTAGCTGAGTCCCGACGCCTCCCACAGCTTCGGATACATGCTGATGCGCGTGAAGCCGGGCATGGTATTCACTTCATTCACAAAGATGCGCTTCTTGCCGCCGGGCTGCATCAGGAAGTCCACGCGCGCAAGCCCCGAGAGATCGCAAGCCTTGAACGCTGCGACCGCCATCTCGCGAATCTGCCGGCTCTGCTCGCGGGTGAGCGGAGCCGGGATGACCGGCACAGAGCCTTCCGAGAGATACTTCGCCTCGTAGTCGTAGAACTCCTTGCCGGGAATGACCTCGCCCACCACACTCGCCTTCGGATCGTCGTTGCCCAGCACCGCAACTTCAAACTCGCGGGCGCGCACCGCCCGCCCGCCGCGGCCGGTCTTGCCGCCCACGCCCTGCTCCACGATCAGCTTCCGGTCGTACTTCGCCGCCAGCGCCAGCGCCGGTCCAAGTTCTTCGCGATTGTGCGCCTTGGTGATGCCTACTGAGGAGCCAAGGTTCGCCGGCTTCACGAAGACCGGATACTTGAGCGAACGCTCCACCAGTGCGACGGCCCTGCGTGGCGATTTCTCCCAATCGGCGCGGAGCAGCGTCACGTGCTTCACGATAGGCAGCCTGGCCTCGACGAAGAGACGTTTCATCACGTCCTTGTCCATGCCCGCCGCCGAGCCCAGCACGCCCGAACCAACATAGGCAATGCCGGCCAGCTCGAAGAGCCCCTGGATTGTGCCGTCCTCGCCGAAGGTACCGTGCAGCACCGGAAAGACGACATCCAGGGCCGCGCCGGCCGAGCGCGATCCCTCCCGGGTCAGTGCCGCACCCTGACCCGAGCCCGCCGCGACTGGCTCAGGCGCAAGCAGCGTGGGAATGCCTTCGTGGAGCAATTTGGCGCCGGGTGTGGCCTCGGGATCGCCCGCGCGCAGTCGCCGCGCCACCGCGCTCAAATCACCCTCCAGCAGCCCGCGCGCGTCAGCCGCCGCCAGCCAGCGGCCCTCCTTCGTGATGCCAATGGGCGTCACATCGAACTTCTCGCGATCGATCGCCCCCAAAATCGAGGCCGCTGACAGCAGAGAAACCTCATGCTCGCCGCTGCGTCCCCCAAAAAGTATGCCAACCCGTAGTTTCTTCGCCATGTCGCCGTCAAATCACCGTTTTCATTTCAATAGCGGTTCACTTTCAGTGTAGAACCCCGGCCCGCGCCTCATCCGTAATCCTTCGCCAGCCAGTTCGCCAGCCCGGCAAGCGCCGCGCTGAGGCCTCAGGAATCTCCACTTTGCCACAAGTGCTTCCGCCGCCGATCGCCGCTCCCGGCGCCGTCGGGATGAGTCGAAAGCAAAGTGTACCCGCACCGAAAGTGCTATTCCCAAACACTTTCGTGAGAGTACGATAGGGAGAGATATTCCCCCGAATTGTTCCTGCTCGTTGAACAATCCAGAAACACTGGCGTGCGAGGTTCGTCGAGGCGGGCAGGCAATTGTATGAATGTATGAACCGTCGAGCTCAGGAGATCAAGAAGGAGAACGAGCTTTGACACGATGAAAAGCGTGCGAATCGCCGCCGCTATCTTCTTCGCAACGGTCTATGCTTCGGCAGCCGCTCAGCCGACGCCGCTGACTGCGCTGCATGCCGCGGCCACTCTTTCCAACGCCGAAGCCAGTCAAAGCCCGCAGGTTTCCTTCGAAGCCACCGTCACCTACTACCGTTCCTACGACAAAGATCTGTTTGTGCAGGATGGCGGCGATGCCATTTATGTGCACGCTACCACCACCCTCAAGCTCGTTCCCGGCGATCGCGTCCGGGTGCGCGGCGCCATGCGCGAAAGCTTCCGTCCCTACGTCGAAAGCACAGATATCACCCGCTTGGGCCACGGCCCCATGCCCATGCCCGAGCAGCCCAGCTTTCAACAGATGATCCGGGGCGAGATGGATTGCAAGTTCATCACCGTGCGCGCTCTCATCCGCTCCGCCGACCTCGTTCCGAATCCGCGTTCCCTCATACCGGTGACTTACCTCCGCACGCTTGTCGATGGAGGGCCGGTAGACGTGAACGTCGACAACGAAGATGAGAACGCCCTCAAAGGCTTGCTCGACGCCGAAGTGCAGATCACCGGCGCTGTATCCGGCCACTTCGACAACAAAATGCAGCTCACCGGCATCCTGGTCCACGTTCAGTCGATGGATGGAGTAAAGATCCTGAAACGCGCTACCTCCGATCCCTGGTCGCTGCCTGTCACGCCCATGGACCGCATCATTACAGGTTACCAGTCGGTCGATCTCGCGCAGCGCATGCGTGTCCAGGGAACGATCACCTACTATCAGCCGGGCACGGCGCTGGTGCTCCAGGATGGCTCAAAAAGCCTCTGGATCACAACCGACAGTTGGAGCCCGTTGCGCGTGGGGGACCGCGCAGACGCAATTGGCTTCCCGGCAGTCGAGAACGGCTTCCTCACCCTCACCCGCAGCGAAATACGCGAGAGCTCGGTTCAAGCGCCGGTCACCTCATCCCTTTTCACCTGGCAGGAACTTGCCGTGGGAGGCAATGCGGGCCGCAGCCACGTCTTCGACCTGGTTTCGGTCGAAGGTGAGGTGATCGCTGAGGTGCGTCAGGCCACCCAGGACGAGTATGTGCTCGAGTCCGACGGTCACCTGCTCTCCGCCATCTTGCGCCATCCCCTTTCGCTGCATCCGGTTCCGCTTCCCCCTATGCGAGAAATCCCTGTGGGCTCGCGCATCCGCGTCACCGGCATCTGCATGCTGGCGGATGCCAATCCTTTCAACGGCGAGGTACCTTTCAATATCCTCATGCGCGACTTCGACGACATTACGGTCGTCGCCAAGCCGCCGTGGTTGAGCGTGCGCCATCTGATGATGATCGTTGGCGTCCTGCTTGGCCTTGTCATCGCGCTGGGCATGCGGGGTTGGTACGTGGAAAGAAGAAACCGCCGCAGGATCGGGTCCCTGGCATACCTGGAGCGGAGGCGCAGCAAAATCCTCGAAGACATTAACCAATCCAAGCCGCTGGCCGAGATTCTGGAGCGTATCACCCAGTTGGTTTCAGTGCGGCTGAACGGCGCGCCCTGCTGGTGCCAGGTCGCGGATGGATCCATGCTGGGGAACCGTCCGCCCGGCCTGCCTTCTTCGTCCCTGCGCACGCACGAGCAACCAATCGCCGCCCGCTCCGGCCCCGCCCTGGGCACCATCTACGCCGCCTTCGACGCTCGCACCAATCTCAGTCCCACAGAGAATGCGGCTCTGGCGATGGCCGCGGAACTGGCCACACTGGCTATTGAAACTTCACGGCTTTACTCCGATCTCGTCCATCGCTCGGAGTTCGACCTGCTTACTGACGTGCAGAATCGTTTCGCGCTGGAAAAGACGCTACGCGCGCAGATTCTCGCCGCACGCCAATCGGCCGGCATCTTCGGCCTGATCTATATCGACCTGAATGAATTCAAGCAGGTGAACGACGTGCACGGGCACCAGGTGGGAGACCAATACCTGCAGGAAGTCACACGGCGTATGAAGCGGCAGCTGCGTCCCGGAGATGTGCTGGGGCGGCTCGGTGGAGACGAGTTCGCTGTGGTCGTTTCTGAAATCCGCAACCGGACTGCGGTGGAGGAGATCGCCGCGCGGCTGGAAGGTTGCTTCAAACGACCATTCGAGGGAGAGGGGTATAGCCTCCACGGTTCGGCCAGCTTTGGCATCGCAATCTATCCTGAAGATGCCACCTCGGCCGACAGCCTGCTGCGCGCCGCCGACGCCGCCATGTATGTGGCCAAGTACACCAGGTCCGGGAAAGGCATAGCGCTGGAAGACTAGCCCGGCGGCGAACTCCCGCCGGTCCACCCTTCAAAGAATGGTGCCTCTTCCTTTCCCAATTCCACAGCCGGTCAAATTTCCTCATCCTGCTCTCATTCTCCTTCCTTCATTTGCCGATAAGGACTCTCAGGGCCGGATGCCGTGCCATTCAGCCCCTTTGAGCTGCGCCTATGAAGCGGGTGGTCCTCCTGTTCGCGATGCTTTCCCTGTGCGCTTCGGGCGCGTGGGCCTGGCCGTCTGGCCAAATCACCAAATTGCAGGCCGTGGCGAGTCTCTCCAACGCCCAGGCCAGCCAGCACCTGCCCGTCTCCTTTGAGGCCACCGTCACCTACTACCGCGCATATGAAAGAAATCTGTTCGTCCAGGATGGGGACTTTTCCATCTATGTGCGCCCCGCCGTCATGTACAAGCTCATTCCCGGCGATCGCGTCCGTGTGCACGGAACCATGCATGAGAGCTTCCGGCCATACGTAGAGAATGCCTTCATCACGCGGTTGGGCCGCGGTCCATTGCCCACGCCCCTCCAGCCCAGCTTTCCGCAGATGATCCGCGCCCAGACCGATTGCAGACTTATCACCGTGCGCGCTGTCATCCAGTCCGCCGATCTCGTCCCCAACTCGCAAGCTCCAGTCTCGACCACTGAACTGAGCATCCTCTTGGATGGAGAGCATGCCGACGCCACCATCGACAGCGGCGACCCAACCCGCCTCAAGGACCTTCTCGATGCCGAAGTGGAGATGACTGGCGTGCAATCCGGAGTTTTCGACAACAAGATGCAGCAGACCGGCATCCTGCTTCATGTCCAGTCGCTGGACCAGGTGAAGATTCTGAAACAAGCCGATGTCGATCCGTGGTCCATCGCGGTGACGCCGATGGACCGGATCTTGACCGGCTACCGCGTTCGCGACCAGAGCAATCGCCAGCGCGTGCATGGAACCATCACCTATTACCAGCCCGGCGTGGCTTTGGTCCTTCAGGACGGCTCAAGAAGCCTCTGGATCACAACCGACAGTTGGAGCCCGCTGCGCGTGGGCGACGTGGCGGACGCAATTGGTTTCCCGGCAGTCGAGAACGGCTTCCTCACCCTCACCCGCGGCGAAGTACACGAGACGTCGCTGCAGGCGCCGGTTGCTCCCTCGCTCTTCACCTGGCGTCAACTGGCCCTGGGCGGCAACGATGGCCGTAGTCACGTCTTCGACCTGGTTTCTGTCAAAGGTCAGGTGGTTACCGAAGTGCGCCAAGCCACCCAGGACGAGTATGTGCTCGAGTCCGACGGTCACTTGCTCTCCGCCATCCTGCGCCATCCTGGCTCGGTAAGCCGGGCTCCTCTTGCCCCGATGAAACAGATCCCCCTGGGCTCGCGCATCCGCGTCACCGGCATCTGCATGCTGGCGGACGCCAACCCCTTCAACGGCGAGGTGCCTTTCAATATCCTCATGCGCGACTTCGACGACATCGTGGTCGTTGCCCGGCCGCCGTGGTTGAACGTGCGCCATCTTTTGCTGATCGTCGTGCTGCTGCTTGGCGTGGTCATCGCCATCGGCGTCAGAAGCTGGGCCCTGGAGCACAAGGTCCGGCAAAAAACAGCCGCGTTAGCCTTCCTCGAGCAGCGGCGAAGCCGCATCCTCGAGGACATCAACAGCTCCCGCCCGCTGAGCGAGATCATCGAGCGCATCACCGATCTCGTCTCGTTCAAGCTGCACGGCGCGGCATGCTGGTGCGAGATCGCCGAAGGCGCGCGCTTGGGCGCGCCGGTGTCCCTAACCTCCGCGGACCCGAACGAGCGGCCTGTTCCCTCTTCGAGCGCAACGGTAGCTCTTGGTCGCTGGGGCCGAAAACGGCCGTCGAAGATCACCTCGCAAAGGATCATCCAGCAGGATATTCCCAGCCGGTCGGGGGCTGCGCTCGGCGCCATCTTTGCCGCCATCAATCGCCTGAACAAGCCTTGCGCTGAAGAGGCCGAGGCGCTGTCCCTGGGTACGGGCCTGGCTACGCTGGCCATCGAAACATCTCGCCTCTACTCCGATCTCGTCCACCGCTCGGAGTTCGATCTGCTCACCGACGTTCCCAATCGCTTTTCCCTGGAAAAACAGTTGCAATCGCTGATTGTCCAGGCCCGCCAGTCGGCTGCTATCTTGGGATTTATCTTCATCGACCTCGATCAATTCAAGCAGGTGAACGATCAGTTCGGCCACCAGGTTGGCGACTTGTACCTGCAGGAAGCGGCCCTACGTATGAAGCGGCAACTCCGTCCTGGCGACACGCTGGCGCGGCTGGGCGGCGATGAATTTGCGGTTGCGGTCTCCGCCGTGCGCAATCGATCCGAGGTCGAGGAGATCGCCTTGCGCCTGGAACGCTGCTTCGTCGATCCCTTTGCCGTCGCCGGCCGCCTCATTCACGGCTCCGCCAGCGTGGGCATCGCTCTCTATCCCGAGGATGCCGCTTCTGCCGACAGTTTGCTCAGCAAGGCCGACGGCGCCATGTACGCGGTAAAACAATCCCGGAAGAATCCCCAGCAAATGCCGGCCGGGGGCACTGCTCCCGGTCTCGCCTCCAAACAATGCGCATAAAAAGGCCCGGCTTGCGCCGGACCTTTGCGTGTTGATTGGTTCAGGTAGACCGCCCCCTACTCGGCGGCCATTTCCTCCGCTTCGCCCTCCTGGCGCATCATCTCCAGCTCGCGTTCTGCGGCTTCGAGCTCGGCGTGCACTTCCTCCTGCACACGAGCCGCAGCCTCTTCGAGCTCCGGCGAAAGCTGGACATTGCGGTAGTACTCCAGCCCCGTGCCGGCGGGAATGAGCCGCCCGACAATTACGTTCTCCTTCAACCCGCGCAGATTGTCCACCGCGCCGTTGATGCTGGCCTCGGTGAGCACGCGCGTCGTTTCCTGGAAGCTGGCCGCGGAGATGAAGCTGTCGGTCGAGAGCGACGCCTTGGTGATGCCCAGCAGCAGTGGACGCCCGATCGCCGGACGGCCTCCGTTCTGCAGCACGCGCTCGTTCTCCTCCTTGAAGCGGAAGCGGTCCACCTGCTGTTCGAGCAGGAAGTTGGTATCGCCCACTTCATCGATGCGCACCCAGCGCAGCATCTGCCGCACGATGGTTTCGATGTGCTTGTCGCTGATGGCCACGCCCTGCAACCGGTAGACCTCCTGGATTTCGTTTACCAGGTAAGCCTGCAGCTCCTTCTCGCCCAGCACGGCCAGAATGTCGTGCGGGTTCAGCGGGCCGTCCATCAGCGGATCGCCGGCGCGCAGGCGTTCGCCCTCCTGCACGTTGACGTGGATGCCGCGCGGCACCGAGTACTCTTTCTCGTCGCCGTTGTCCGCCGTCACATAGATCTTGCGCTGGCCCTTGGAGACCTCGCCGAAGCGGACCACGCCGTCAATTTCCGAGATGATGGCGGTTTCCCGCGGCTTGCGCGCCTCGAACAGCTCCACCACGCGCGGCAGACCGCCGGTGATGTCCTTGGTGCGCGTGCTCTCCTTGGGAATCTTCGCCAGCACGTCGCCCGGACCCACCTCGGCGCCGTCCTCGACCATCAGGTGCGCGCCGCGCGGCAGCAGGTAGCGCTTGTGGCTCTTCGCGCCCTTCACCGCGATGGCCGGTTGCCGCTTCTCATCGGGCGAGTCGGCGACTACCCAGCGCGACAGGCCGGTCACTTCATCCACTTCCTCATTAAGCGTGATGCCTTCCTGCAGGTCCTTGAACTGCACCGCGCCGCCGATCTCAGTGAGGATGGCGTAGGTGTAAGGATCCCACTCGGCCAGCACTTCTCCCAGCTTCACCGCCGAGCCCTCGCGGATGCGGAGGCGCGCGCCATACACCACCTGGTAGCGCTCTTTTTCGCGCCCACGCTCGTCCACGATGGCGACCGCGCCGGAGCGGTTCATGGCCACCAGCACACCCCCCTTGCTCTCCACGGTGTTCAGGTTGATGAAGCGCACGAAGCCGTTGTTCTTGGCGTCGAGGCGCGATACTTCGGCCACGCGGCTGGCCGTGCCGCCCACGTGGAAGGTGCGCATCGTGAGCTGCGTGCCCGGCTCGCCGATGGACTGAGCAGCGATTACGCCCACGGTCTCGCCCAGCTCCACCATGCGCCCGGAGCCGAGGTTGCGCCCGTAGCACAGCGCGCAAACGCCGCGACGCGATTCGCAGGTCAGCACGGAGCGAATCTTCACCCGCTCCACGCCCGCGCCCTGAATCGCTGACGCGATGTCCTCGTCGATAGGCTGGTTCACTTCAACCACCACGTTGCCGTCGTAGTCCTTGATCCTTTCCAGTGAAACGCGCCCGATGATGCGGTCCCGCAGCGGCTCGATGATCTCGCCCGACTCTACGATCGAGCCGACGTAGATGCCTTCCAGCGTGCCGCAATCCTGCTCGGTCACGATCACATCCTGCGCCACGTCGACCAGCCGGCGGGTCAGGTAGCCAGAGTCTGCGGTTTTCAGCGCCGTGTCGGCCAAGCCCTTGCGCGCGCCGTGAGTCGAGATGAAGTACTCGAGCACCGTCAGCCCCTCGCGGAAGTTCGCCGTGATCGGCGTTTCAATGACTTCGCCCGAAGGCTTGGCCATTAGCCCGCGCATGCCGCTGAGTTGCCGAATCTGCTGCTTCGATCCGCGGGCGCCGGAGTCGGCCATGATGTAAATCGGGTTCATGGCCCCTTCGTCGTCTGCCTTCTTCATGTTCGAGAACATCTCGTCGGCAACCTGGTCCGTCACCGCCGACCACATTTGAATCACCTTGTTCGACCGCTCGCCATTGGTGATGGCGCCGTCCATGTACTGCTTCTGGACCTCGATCACCTTCTTGTCGGCCTCGTCCACCACCCTGTACTTGCTCTCCGGGATCACCATGTCGTCCAGGCCCACGGAAAGACCCGAGCGCGTGGCGTACTGGAAGCCCAGCGCCTTGATGCGGTCGAGCATGCCCACCGTCACCTCCAGGCCAAGGTTCTGGTTGCAGTAGTTCACCAGTTGCCCGATGCCCTTCTTCTTCATCAGGCCGTTCACGTACGGCATGCCGCCGGGAAGCGCGTCGTTCAGAATCACGCGGCCCACGGTTGTGGACAAATACTCCTTGTCGAAGTCCACTGGCTCGGTGTGGGTCAGGTCCTGGTCGTCATAGGCGTTGGCCATGTCCAGCACCTTGCCCGTGTAGCGTACCCGGATGGGCGAAAGCGTCTCCACCTCGCCCGCTTCCAGCGCCATCAGGATCTCGTCGGTGTTGGCGAAAACGCGCCCCTCGCCCTTGGCGCCCTTCTTGGCCTTGGTCAGATAGTAGAGCCCCAGCACCATGTCCTGTGTGGGCACGGTGATTGGCTGGCCCGATGCCGGCGACAGAATATTGTGCGAGGCCAGCATCAGCACGCTGGCTTCAATCTGCGCCTCCGGCGACAGCGGAATGTGCACGGCCATTTGGTCGCCATCGAAGTCCGCGTTGAACGCCGTGCAAACCAGCGGGTGAATTTTAATCGCCTTACCCTCCACCAGCACCGGCTCAAAAGCCTGAATGCCCAGGCGGTGCAGCGTGGGAGCGCGGTTCAAGAGCACAGGATGGTCCTTGATCACTTCCTCAAGGATGTCCCACACCACCGGCTCCTGCATCTCCACCATTTCCTTCGCTTGCTTGATGGTGGTGCACTGGCCCGTCTGCTCCAGGCGGTGATAGATGAACGGCTTGAACAGCTCTAGCGCCATCTTCTTGGGCAGCCCGCACTGGTGCAGCTTCAGTTCCGGTCCGACAACGATGACCGAGCGCCCGGAGTAGTCCACGCGCTTGCCCAGCAGGTTCTGGCGGAAGCGGCCCTGCTTGCCCTTGAGAGTATCCGAAAGCGACTTGAGCGGGCGGTTGTTGGCGCCCCTCAGCACGCGGCCGCGTCGGCCGTTGTCAAAGAGCGCGTCCACCGCCTCCTGCAGCATGCGCTTCTCGTTGCGCACAATCACTTCCGGCGCGTGCAGGTCCATCAGCTTCTTCAACCGGTTGTTGCGGTTGATCACGCGGCGATAGAGATCGTTCAGGTCCGACGTGGCGAAGCGGCCGCCATCGAGCGGCACCAGGGGCCGGAGCTCCGGCGGAATCACCGGCAGCACGTCCAGAATCATCCACTGGGGCTTGTTCGAGCTCTTGCGGAAAGCCTCCACGACCTTCAGCCGCTTGGCGAACTTGATCTTCTTCTGCGCCGAGGTTTCGGTCTTCATCCTCTCGCGCAGCTCCATCGCCAGCTCGTCCACGCTCACACGCTTGAGCAGCTCTTTGATCGCTTCGGCGCCCATCATGGCCTTGAAGCCCGAGGGCCGGAACTGCTGATCGAGCTCGCGGTAGCGGTTTTCATCCTTGATGATCTCGCGCTCGCGCACCGGCGCGTCGCCGGGATCGATCACCACGTAGGACTCGAAATAGAGAATCCCCTCCAGATCGCGCAGCGAAATGTCCAGCAGGTGGCCGATGCGCGATGGCAGGCCCTTGAAGAACCATACATGGGAACAAGGAGACGCCAGCTCGATGTGGCCCATCCTCTCGCGCCGCACCTTGCTCACCGTCACTTCCACGCCGCACTTGTCGCAGATCACGCCGCGGTGCTTCATCCGCTTGTACTTGCCGCACAGGCACTCCCAGTCGGTCACCGGGCCGAAGATGCGCGCGCAAAACAGGCCGTCGCGCTCCGGCTTGAAGGTGCGATAGTTGATGGTCTCCGGCTTGGTGACTTCACCATGCGACCAGCTGCGGATTTTCTCCGGCGAGGCCAGCATGATGCGGATTGCGTCGAAGTCGGTAATGGGGCTGGTAAGCTCAAACGGGTTCGAACGGAACAAGGCGACCCTCCTTGGCAGGTTCTCTATTGCCCGCCGCGGTAATTCCCGGGATTCTCTTGGGATCCTTCCTTCCCGGGCAGCGGCGTTTACCGCTTTCAAGAAGGACCCTGAACGACAGCTTCTAGCTGTTAGCTCCTAGCTTCCAGCTCTTTTCTTGCTCGAAGCACTTTCACGCTTTCAACTCGAGCAACCCTCTTTTCGCCTCGGCTGCTAGTCCAACCCCGGTCGGGCTAGAGGCTAGTAGCTAGCAGCTAGAGGCTGCTTTTAGTCCGCCACCGCCGCCACTTCCGGCGTCGGCAACTTCTTGACGAGGTCCGCGCGCTTGATCAGTTCCACGTCCAGGCACAGCGACTGCAGCTCGCGGATCAACACGTTGAACGACTCCGGCACGCCCGGCTCGATGGCCGCCTCGCCTTTGACGATGGCCTCGTAGATCTTGGTGCGGCCATACACGTCGTCCGACTTGGCGGTGAGCAGCTCCTGCAGGATGTATGCCGCGCCGTAGGCTTCGAGAGCCCATACCTCCATCTCGCCGAAGCGCTGCCCGCCGAACTGCGCTTTGCCGCCCAGCGGTTGCTGCGTGATCAGCGAGTACGGCCCGATCGACCGCGCGTGAATCTTGTCGTCCACCAGGTGCGAGAGCTTGAGCATGTAAATGTAGCCCACCGTCACCGGCTGCTCGAACTGCTCGCCCGTCAGGCCGTCGTAGAGCGCTGTTTTGCCCGACGAAGGCAGTCCGGCTGCCGGCCAGCAGCGCCTTGATCTCCTCTTCCCTCGCGCCGTCGAACACCGCCGTCCCGAACCAGATGCCTTTCTCCATGCCTGCCGTCACTCGCAGCAGCGTCTCGTCATCCAGCTCCAGCAACTGGCGCAGCGTGGCCGTGCCGGCGAACTCCTTCTTCACCATCTCGCGCACGTACGGCGCGTCGGAGTTGGCCTTCACCAGCTCGGCAACCTTCTGGCCCAGCTCGTGCGCGGCCCAGCCCAGGTGCGTCTCCAGGATTTGGCCCACGTTCATGCGTGAGGGCACGCCCAGCGGGTTCAGCACGATCTCCACCGGCGTTCCGTCGGGCAGGTACGGCATGTCTTCCACGGGAAGAATGCGCGATATCACGCCCTTGTTGCCATGCCGGCCGGCCATCTTATCGCCCACGCTCAGCTTGCGCTTCATGGCCACGTACACCTTCACCAGCTTGATCACCCCCGGCGGCAGCTCGTCGCCCTTTTGCAGCTTGGCCACCTTATCGTTGGTGATCTTGCGCAGCACCTCGATCTGCCGCGAGGTCATCTCCTCGATCTCGTCGATCTGCTCGTTCACCCGCGGATCCTTGTCGGCGTAGCGGATGCGCTTCAGATTTTTGGTCGAGATGCGCTCGATGGTGTCGCGGTCCAGGATCGCGCCCTTGACCAGCAGGCGCTTGTTGGTGCGCTCGTCGTGCAGGTCAGCCAGCACCTCCTTGGCGCCCAGGATCGATTCCAGCCGCTTCAACCGCTCATCGGTCAGAATGCGGATCTCGTCGCCCAGGTTCTTTTCCAGCTTGGCCACGTACTCAGCCTCGATCAGCTTGGCGCGCTCATCCTTCTCCTGGCCCTTGCGGCTGAAGATGCGCACGTCGACTACCGTGCCCTCAATGCCCGGCGGGCAGGTCAGCGAAGCGTCGCGCACGTCCCCGGCCTTCTCGCCGAAGATCGCGCGCAGCAGCTTCTCTTCCGGCGTAAGCTGCGTCTCGCCCTTGGGCGTTACTTTGCCTACCAGGATGTCGCCGTGGCCGATCTGGGCGCCGATGCGGATCACTCCGCTCTCGTCCAGGTCGCGCAGTGCGTGCTCGCTCACGTTGGGAATATCGCGCGTGATCTCCTCGGGGCCCAGCTTCGTGTCGCGGGCCTCGATCTCGAACTCCTCGATGTGCACGCTGGTGTAGTAGTCCTCGCGCACCAGTTGCTCGCTGATCAGAATTGCGTCCTCAAAGTTGTAGCCGCGCCATGGCATGAAGGCCACCAGCACGTTCCGCCCCAGCGCTAGTTCGCCCTGCTCGGTGCATGGCCCGTCGGCGATCACCTGCCCCTTCACCACGCGGTCGCCTTCGTGGACCACCGGCTTTTGGTTGATGCAGGTGTTTTGGTTCGACCGCTTGAACTTGATCAGCTGGTAGATATCGGAACCCACCTCGCGCGAAAGCTGCGTGGGGTGGTGCTCGCCCTCGACGCGCACAATAATGCGCTCCGAGTCCACCGAATCCACAAGCCCGTTGCGCTTGGCCAGGATCACGGCGCCGGAATCTCGCGCCGTCACGCCTTCCATGCCCGTGCCCACCAGCGGCGCTTCGGCTGCCAGCAGCGGCACGCTCTGGCGCTGCATGTTGGCGCCCATCAACGCGCGGTTGGCGTCGTCGTGCTCCAGGAACGGCACCAGCGACGCAGCCACAGAAACCAGTTGCTTGGGGCTCACGTCGATGTAGTCGACCTCGGCCCGGTTCACCAGCACGAAGTTCCCCTGCCGCCGCGCATTCACCAGGTCCTCGGTGATCTCGCCCTTTTCATTGAAGTCGATGTTGGCCTGCGCGATAGTGTGCCGATCCTCCTCCCACGCGGAAAGATAGAAACTGTATGCAATCGAATCGATGGTGTGCTTGCCTGCCTTCTTCAGTTGCGTGTTCAGGCGTAGCGCCTCGTCCTTCTCGACGTGATCGCCCACGCGCAGCCCGCTTTCGCCGGCATTCACAATCTCAACGAAATCCAGGATCTTCGAGTCCTTCACCTTGCGGTACGGCGACTCAATGAATCCATACTCGTTGATGCGCGCAAAGCAGCTCAGCGAGCTGATCAGTCCGATGTTCGGTCCCTCCGGCGTCTCAATTGGGCAGATACGCCCGTAGTGCGTCGGATGCACGTCGCGGACTTCGAATCCGGCGCGCTCCCGGCTCAGCCCGCCCGGCCCAAGGGCCGAAAGCCGCCGCTTATGCGTGATTTCGGACAGCGGATTGGTCTGGTCCATGAACTGCGAGAGTTGCGAGGAGCCGAAGAACTCGCGGATGGCCGCCATCACCGGCTTGGCGTTGATCAGGTCGTGCGGCATGGCTGTGTTCAACTCCTGGTACACGCTCATCTTTTCCTTGATGGCGCGTTCCATGCGCACCAGGCCGATGCGGAACTGGTTTTCCATCAGCTCGCCCACGGCGCGCACGCGGCGGTTGCCCAGGTGGTCGATGTCGTCCACCACACCGATGTTCTTGCGCAGTTTCAGCAGGTAGCGGATGGTCACATAGAAGTCCTCTGAATCAAGCGTCCTGTGGTCAAGTGGTCCCAGATGCTTGTTTGGATCTCTCTTCTTCTCCTCCTCTACTAAACGCAACCACGACGCAGACGCATATTCGGGATTCTCGTGAATTTTGATGTTGAACTTCAGCCGGCCCACGCGCGAGAAATCGTACTTGCGCGGATCGAAGAACATGCCCTCGAACAGTGCGGTCGCTGTATCCAGTGTCGGCGGGTCGCCCGGCCGTAGTTTGCGGTAGATCTCGATGAGCGCCTCTTCCGGTTTGTGCACTGAGTCGCGCTTCAGGGTGTTGGAGATGATGTTGCCCACGTCGTCGCGGTCGGGGAAGAACACCTCGAAGGTCGCTGCTCCGCTCGAGAGCACCTTGTGCAGCCGGTCGGCGGTCAACTCGACGTTCGCCTCCACCACCACTTCGCCTGTGTTCGTATCCACCACGTCGGCAGCCGTCATCGCGCCATCCAGTTCGGCAGCTTCCACTTCCACCTTGTCGATGTTCGCGGCTCGCATCGCTTTCAGCGCGTGCGGCGTGATCTTGCGCCCGCTGTGTGCGATCTCCTCACCCCCGTGGCGCAGCGCATGAGCCGGCTTCACGCCCACCAGGTGTGTGCCTGCCGCGGCATCCTGCGGCACCGCCCAGAACAGCTTGCCGTCATCCACATGCAGGCGGTCGACGGTGTAGAAGGTCTTCAGAATCTCCTCGTCCGAGCGCAGCCCCAGCGCGCGCAGGAAGATCGTGCCCAGGAACTTGCGCTTGCGGTCGATGCGCACATACAGCGTGTTCTTCTGGTCGTACTCGAACTCCACCCACGATCCCCGGTAGGGAATGATCTTGCCCAGGAAGTACGTCCGGTTGTTCGCAGTCTCGAAGAAGACGCCCGGCGAGCGGTGCAGTTGCGAAACAATCACCCGCTCCGTGCCGTTCACGATAAAGGTGCCGTTCGCCGTCATCAGCGGAATGTCGCCGAAGAAAACCTCCTGCTCCTTGATGTCGCGGATGGTCTTGTTGCCGGTCTCGGGGTCCTTGTCGTAGATGGTCAGGCGCACCGTCACCTTCAGCGGCGCTGAGAACGTCATGCCCCGCTCTTCGCACTCCTGCTGGTCGTACTTCAACTGCAGGCTCACCGGGTCGCCGCACTTGTTGCAGAAGTCGGGAGTGTTCTTGTTGTAGGTGCCGCACTTCTGGCAGAGCACGTCGCTGGGCAGGAAGGGATCCGTAATCACCATCGCGCCGCAATGCACGCACGCCGTGCGCAGGTGGTGCAGTCCCTTCAGATGGCCGCACTTGCACTCCCAATTGCCGATCGCATAGTCCACGAAGTCCAACTGCGAGATGCCGCGGAAGTCGGTAATGGGAAACACCGACACGAACACCGACTGCAAGCCGTTGTCGTCGCGCTCGTTGGGCAGCTTGTCCATCTGCAGGAACCGCTCGTAGCTGCGGCGCTGCACTTCAATCAGGTTGGGAATCTGGGTGGCAGTGGGAATCTTGGAAAAATCGAGCCGGCTGCGAATCGCGCGCTTCTCGTTGGGCATGATCACTCCTGAGCCTCGTCGCTCCGGCGCCATACCCGCGCCGGGCCGGCGCGCGAGTCTCGGTGGCGCCGGCAAAGTTCCCGAAGAAATCGAAAATACGTGGCAGCGGGCAATGAATTTCCCGCTCTTATGCTGCCGGCAGCACGGAAAATGGATTCCCAGCGCGCCGGAAAAAACCCGGATCAGGCGGGTTCTGTGAGAGTTCGGTCAATAACGCATCGTGGATATTGCGTTCATCGGGCTGGTGCGCTAGACTGCGCACAATTGGAAGTCGCGAGCACAACGGTTGCCCGGCAAATTCGGGGATAACCGCAAAGGAAAATTGTGCGCGTTGAGCTGCCAGAGCCTAAGAAATCCTCTGCGCAGTGCACCGGGAAGACACGAAAAGCCCGTAAGGACGCAATGCCTCACGAGCGCGGCTCATGGCCAGTGCTCCCTTCCGAATTTTCTTCCATTGCCCTCGCCGATCGCAAAATCCGCTTCCGCCGCGACTTGCCAGCTGCCCGACCTTCATCAACGGCCGCCCCGCCTGATCTCAGGACAAACCATTGACCCATAAGAACTTAGCCAACTCATGACGTCCGCCCCCAGGCACCCTTCTGCTGCTCCGGGCTGCGAACGCTTGCGTGAACGCCACGCTCCGCTCTTCGCGCCGCCTTACCGCTCCGCCCATTGGAATAAACCGAACGAAACCGCCAAGACGCGCACTATATATCGTAGCGCGTCCTGGCGTCCCTTGCAAGTCTCGTGCCGTTTACTTGACCTCGATGGTCGCCACGCCCTCAAATTTCTTCTTGATGGCCTCGGCTTCATCCTTGGTCGCGTTTTCCTTGATCGCCTTGGGAGCCCCATCCACCAGGTCCTTGGCTTCCTTCAGGCCCAGCGACGTCACCTCGCGTACCGCCTTGATGGTATTGATCTTATTGGCGCCAGCGTCCTTCAGGATGACCTGAAATTCAGTCTTCTCCTCGACCGCCGGAGCCGCTGCCCCTGCCGCCGCGCCGCCGCCCGCGACCACCACCGGTGCCGCGGCCGCAGCCGAAACACCGAGCCTCTCTTCCAGCTTCTTCACCAGAGCCGCTGCTTCCAGCAGGCTCAGGCTCACGATCTGTTCTTCCAACTGCGCAATATCCGCCATGTTCTTCTCCCATCAGAACCGTTTGAATTGGTGTTTCCCCGGCCGTTCCGGCAAGCTTGAAAGTTTCCGATGCGCCAGACCGCGCCCTTTCACTCTACCCCCAGCTAAAACCCTGTGAGGCGGGCTCTAGTCCGTAGTCCCTAGTCCCTACGCCGCTGCAAACTTCTCCTTCTCCACGCCCTGCCCCAGGACCACGGCCAGATCGTGGCCCGTGGCGTTGAGCACCGAAACCAGCCGCTGCGCCGGTGCATTGATCAGGAAGAGCAGCTTAGAGAAGATCTCTTCCTTGCCCGGCATCGTCGCCAGGGCCTTGACCTCGTCCACGCTCAGCAGCTTGCCGTCCACGATGCCCAGCTTGAAATGGAACTCTGCCGCGTTCTCGCCCGCCCACTTGGCGAAAACCTTGGCCAGGGCCACGGGATCGCCCGCCGTAAACGCCATCGAGTTCACGCCCTTCAAGCCCTTCAGTGCCGCTTCAACCTGCGTGCCCTTGCCGGAGATGGCGGCCAGCGTGTTCTTGACCACGCGATACTTGCCGCCCGCCTCGCGGATGACTTTGCGCAGCTCGTAGTCCTTGGCCACAGTGAGCTTGTTAAAGGTGCCGATAATCGCGGTGGTCGACGAAGCCAGCTCCGTGGCCAGCCCCTTCACCTTCTCCGCCTTCTTTGCTCTCGAAATTGCCATGTTGTGCTCCGCACAGTGGTCAGTGAACAGTGGTCAGTGGTCAGTTGTTCCCGATCCTCCAACCGCTTTTCTGCTCGCCAACCTTCCCTCCGCCCCTGAAAGGCGCTTACCCAAATCCGTTTCGCAAAACTCAAGGTCATTCACGATGCCGGCTGATCTGATGCACCGGCTGATCACTGATCACTGTCCACTTTTCACTGTCTTCACTTTTTTCCCGCCGCATCCGCGACCGCCGAATCCAGCGGAACGCCCGGCCCCATCGTCGAGCTCAACGTCACGCTCTTGATGTATTTGCCCTTCGCCGCCGAAGGCTTGGCGCGCACGATCGACGTAATCACCGTCGTCGCGTTGTCGATCAGCTTTTGCGGCTCGAAGCTCAGCTTGCCCACCGGCACATGTACCAGGCTGGTCTTGTCGGCGCGAAACTCCACCTTGCCGGCCTTGATCTCTTTCACCGCCGCGGCCACATCCATCGTGACGGTTCCGGTCTTGGGATTCGGCATCAGACCCTTCGGTCCCAGCACCTTGCCCAGCCGCCCCACTACCTTCATCATGTCCGGCGTGGCGATCAGCGCATCGAAGGCGGTCCAGTTTTCCTTCTGGATCTTCTCCACCATCTCCTCGCCGCCCACAAAGTCCGCGCCCGCCGCCGTCGCTTCCTTTTGCCGGTCGCCGGTGGCGATCACGGCGACGGTTTTCGTCTTGCCCAGTCCGTGCGGCAGAACCACCGTCCCGCGCACCATCTGGTCGGCATGGCGCGTGTCCACGCCCAGACGCATCGTCAGATCGACGGTCTCGTCGAACTTCGCGTACTTCACTTGCTTCAGGAGATTCACTGCTTCAGGCAGCGGATACGCCGGCTTGTTCACAGCGGCGCGCGCCTTCGCAATATTCTTTCCAGTTGCCATGCTTCCCTCGTCTCCCACCGCCTTTGCCAGCCCGCCTTAGCAGGACTCCAAGCCGGAGCCAAAAGCCGTGGTGCTAATGACAGCGCAAGGGTTTCCCCGCGCGTATCCATTGATTTTAGCGAATTGGCCGTGGAAATGCAAACTGCCCATCCTCACTTGACGGCTTTTGTCGCAGCTGAGCGAACTTAAGAGTGGTAAGGTTCCCAATCAGCAAAGCCGAGCTTCTCGAAACTGATTTTGAGGAAAGTCATGATTGACGCCTGCTGCCCGAAATGCGGAAGGATACATCATGTCGGGGACGAACACGCTGGGTTCCTGATGGTCTGCTCTGGCTGCGGCGGGGTGATTCCAATTGTCCAGATGTCCGGATACGTTGCGCGCTCCAATCAACCAATCGGACCGGGGTCGAGCGGGCCCACGCAGCGCGTCTCCCCGAAAAAGGTTGAAGGCTGGCAGAAGTTTGGCCAAGGTCTCGGCCGAGGTATGCGCGTCCGCTTAAGCAAACCCGGCTGGGCAGTTCTTGCCTTTGCGGTCGCAATGACGTTGATAGTCATCTCGGAGACTAGATCTTCAAAGCTGCAACTTGACCAAGAAAATCGGCCAGAGAGCCAAAACCCAGCTACCTCGCCTGCGGAATCCCCACAGCCACCTGGGCAACAGGTGCCGGAGACAAACACCCCAGTTCAAACGAACCAAGAAAATCCGGGCGCGGACGAACCAGCAAGCGCGACACACCCGTCGAACCCCGCTGGCCCAAAACCGATACAACCGCGGTCGCATCGCGATGTCGGGGTGGACCTAGCTTTGCCCGTCTACTCCCGGGTTTCGCTCATGGACTTTTCAGATCCAAACGGAAAAGTCGTCAGAAACATCGGGGCAAATGACGTTTTGCCCTTGGTTGATCGGACCCCAACGAATGGTTGGTTCGATGTGATCGACGTTCGCTCGGGCAAGGAAGGGTGGGTGGATCAGGACGATGTGCAGATCCAATTGACACAGCACCCCAAACAAGCTGCTAAGCTCACGGAAGAGTATGTCGGCTCAGATGACCCGCCTGAAGTCTCAGTCGAAAATGCGACGGGCGACACGTTAAGCCTTAAGATCGGAGAGAAACCCTACACATTGCAAGCTGGTTCAAAGCTCGCAATTTCTCTGCCCGCTGGCACCTACAGCTATTACGCATGGGAACCCAGAGTGATCCCCGCAGAGGGACGGGACGACTGGAAAGCAGGGTACAAGTACACCTGGAAGTTCTACTTGAGAACGATCCCCTAAGCAGCATCTTGTCCGCATCATCAGTGCCCAGAGAGCGAGCAAAGATGAAGAAGAAATCTACTATCGCGAGATATTCCCTTAGCGAGGTCGAGGCTCTGCGCGAGCGCGGCGAAGATCCTACCCGCCGACGCCCCGCGCGCCGAATCTCTCGGTGCGGATTTCTGGAAGTCCGCACGCGTCGTGATGCCGCCCGGCAAGACTTCCGTCCACCTGCGCCTCGATCGCGACATGGTGGAGTGGTTCAGGGCCCGGGGCAAAGGCCACCTCACGCGCATGAACGCCGTTCTTCGCGCCTATGTCGACGCCAAAAGGCGCAGCGCATAACCCTGCCCCTGTCGTCGCTCACCGAATCGCCACAACGGAGGTTGTAAAATTCCGCCATATGGCTGCGACGAACCGTTCCGTCCCCGTCGATACCGTTTTGCCGCACGTAACGTATCAGAACCTCGGTGAGGCGTTTGCCTGGCTGACCCGCGCGTTTGGGTTTGAGGAGTACTACCGCTACGGTAGGCCGAACGGCGGGCAGATGCTCGCGGGCAAAGCTGTGATCCAGGTGAACCAGGCGCGCGACGGCCAGCGGTCGCCCCGGCAGTTGGGATTCGGAACGCAGTCGCTCACCATCTTTGTCGACGATGTGGACGGGCATTACGCGCGGGCGAAGGCTGCGGGGGCAAAGATTGTCGAAGAGCCGCACGAGACCGGGTACGGAGAGTATCAGTACGCCGCCGAGGACCTGGATGGCCATCACTGGCTGTTCTCGCGGCACGCCAAAGATCGGAGCCCGGAGGAATGGGGTGCTGTGGTGAACACCGCCGCGCGCTCCGCGTCTTAGAGACACCGTCCGACCGCAAATGGAGTGCCCCGTGCCAACTCCCACGCGAATGCTAGAATCGACCGTATCGCAGCGAAGACCGCACGGTAGTCTGACTTGATGCCCCTGCCGAAGCGGCCATCATGTTTGTGTCCGTCTTCGATAGCTGGTTCGCTGGAGGTTTCCGCATTTGTCCGCCGATTTCTCAGTTCGCAAGGCCCTCCTGCTTTGGATACTCTTCTTCCTCATCTGTTTCGGTCTCGGCTACCCCATCCTGAATCGCTATGACCCCGGCAAGATTGAAGGCACATCCGACGCCAGAGGTTACTGCGATGAAGTCAGAAACCCGCTCAGCGTGTTCTCCTACCGCCCCTTGGTCCCTGCCCTGGCAAAGCCGTTCTATTGGATGGCCAATGGCAGAATCAACACTTGGAATCCCGCTCTGTTCGGAATGCTGGTGGCCACGTCCATCCTCACCACCGCTACCGCCGTGACCATCATCGCCATCGGCCTTCGATGCAGCCTCTCCTATGGAACCTCGCTCGTCGGAGCCATGCTCTTCCTCGTCAACTTCGCCGTGCCCAACTGGAATCTCGCCGCCTATATCGATTCCGGCGAGGCGTTCTTTCTCGCTCTCGTTACCTGGTCGCTTCTCTCCGCGCGTTGGTATCTTTTGCCGGTCTGGGCGATCCCGGGCAGCCTGGCAAAGGAAACCTTCGCGCCCTTTGCTTTCGTCTTCGCCATCGTCTGGTGGCTCACTGACCGGCCCGTGCGCTTCGGCAGGCTGCTCTGGATCCTCGCCCTTGGGTTCCTCGCCTGCGTGGCCGTCCTGCTCTCGTTCTCCTCGTCAGGAGGCCTCTTCTCCGGCGCCTGGCACTACACCACCGGCATGGCCGTCTACTCCCAGGTTGGTTTCTTGCATGCGCTGCTCCGCTGCCTTCGAGCGCGTGAGTTCTGGTACACCTTCATTTGGCTGTTGCCGCTCGGTCTCCTGCGTCTGAATCGGCTGGATCGCCGGTGGGTTTGGGCCACTGCGGCCACGTTTCTCCTGGCTCTGCTCCTTGGTGCATACAACGACGCCCTGGGGAACACGGCGCGCGCTCTCTTCAATATTTCTGGTCCTTTGCTCAGCCTCTCCGCCGCCGTGCTTTTGACAAATCGCCAATCGCATCCAGCCTGAACGATTGCGCGAGACTCTCCTTGCATCATCAGCTTCTCGATCGCAAAAGGGATCTCCAACTCCTGGCCCTTCAAATCGAATGTGCCGCGCAAGCACCTCGATAGAATTGCTGACTCAGTCGCTTCCAGCCCGACACCCCGCCCAAACGGTAAACTAGACTCAGGAACCTTCCCGCCGGACTTCCGCCTTGCATCCGCTCCTCGCCCATCTCAATCCCGAACAACGCGCCGCCGTCGAGGCCACCGAAGGCCCGCTGCTCATCCTCGCCGGCGCCGGATCGGGCAAGACCCGTGTCATCACCCATCGCATCGCCTGGCTCATCCGCGAGAAGAACATCGCGCCCGACGCGATCCTCGCCGTCACCTTCACCAACAAAGCCGCCGGCGAAATGGCCGAGCGCGTCAACGAGCTTCTCGGCCACTCCTCGCTGGCTAAGCCTCTGATTTCCACCTTCCACTCCTTTTGCGTGCGCATCCTCCGCCGCGACGTCGAAGCGCTGAAAATCGGGGCCCCCGCGGACAGGTCCTCGTCCGCGGGGTGGAAGGGTCTTACCCGCGCCTTCACCATCTTCGACGAGAACGACCAGCAGGGGCTAGTCAAGCAGATCATGAAGCGCATGGGCCTCGACACCAAGCAAATGACTCCGCGCTCTGTGCAGAGCCGTATCTCATGGGCCAAAAATCACATGGTCGATCCACAAGACTATTTCCTCAGCTCGAAGGATCCCACCGGTGAGCGCGTCGCCCACATCTTTGAGGCCTACCAGTCCGAGCTGCGCAAGAACAATGCCATGGACTTCGACGATCTCCTCCTCGAGGCCGTGCGCCTGCTCAAAGCCTCGGGAGAGGTGCGCGAGCGCTACCAGCGCCGCTATCAATATCTGTTGGTCGACGAGTACCAGGACACCAATCGCCCGCAGTACGAGCTGATGAAGCTCCTTGCCGGCGAGCACAAAAACGTCTGCGCGGTCGGCGACGAGGACCAGAGCATCTACTCCTGGCGCGGCGCCGACATTCGCAACATCCTTGAGTTCGAAAAGGACTTTCCCAACGCGCGCATCATTCGCCTCGAACAGAACTACCGCTCCACGCAGATCATCCTGGAAGCGGCCGGCGCGGTCGTCGCCAACAACATTCGCCGCAAAGGCAAAAAGCTCTGGACTGACCGCCAGGGCGGCTCCCTCATCGGCTACTACGAAGCGCCCGACGGCGAAAACGAAGCCCTCTTCATCGCCGACAAGATTCAGGCGTTTCTCCATCAGCAGGAAAACTCGGCCGAGACCCAGTACCGCGGAGCGGCCGTTCTCTACCGCACCAACTCGCAGTCGCGACTGGTCGAGGAAGCTCTACGCCGCTACAACATCAGCTACACCATGGTCGGCGGATTCAGCTTCTACGAGCGCGCCGAAATCAAGGACCTGCTCGGCTACCTGCGCCTCGTCCGCAATCCCCACGACTCCATGGCTCTCGAGCGCGTCATCAACACGCCGGCGCGCGGCATCGGCAAAACCACGCTCGAAACCGTGGAGCGGCTGGCTCTGGAAACCGGCCAGTCCACCTGGGACGCCGTCGCCGCGGCCATCGCCAACCGCCTCATCCCGGCGCGCGCGCTCATGGCGCTTGAATCCTTCCGCCAGCTGATTCTCGATGCGCAGGCCATGATGGATCCCGACTTCGCCGGCAAGCTCGCTGCCGACGTGGCCGAGTCGCGTGCCGAGGCCGCCGACACCGGCTTCGCCTTCGGCGCCGCAAGCAACGAAGATGCGCCAAAGAGTGATGCCAAAGAAATCGGAAGAGGCTCCTCGGAGGAGCACGAGGTGTCAGGGCACGACTTCAGTCGTGCCGCAACAGACGCGGAGATAGGCGGGGCTTTGGCCCCTGAGGAAGCGGCGATGCAACCCCGCGCTGAACGTACCCCGAAACCAGAAGACGATTCGCAACACGAGCCCGGATTCCGCTCTCCCGGCGGCGCCGCCACCCTCCCCGAGCTCATCCGTTTCCTCATCGACCGCACCGGCTACATCAAAGCGCTTGAAGCCGAAGGCACGCCTGAGGCCTTCAGCCGCATTGAGAACCTGAAAGAACTGGCCAACGCCGCGCACGATGCCGAGGAGCGAGGCGAAACGCTGGCCGAATTCCTCGACCACGCCGCGCTGGCCTCTGACACCGATCAGTTCGATCCCAACGCCCGCGTCACGCTTATGACCCTGCACGCGGCCAAGGGCCTCGAGTTTCCGCTCGTCTTTCTCGCCGGCCTCGAGGAGGGCCTCTTTCCCCACTCGCGCACGCTCTCCAGCCCCGACGAGCTCGAAGAAGAGCGCCGCCTCTGCTACGTGGGCATGACGCGCGCCATGAACACGCTCATCCTCACCCGCGCTCACTACCGCCGTCGCTATGGCGCCGACATCCCAGAGGCCAGCATCCCATCCCGTTTCCTTGAAGAAGTTCCCCCGCAGCTCGATCGAAAACCTCGGCACTCGCGGTCCGGCCTGGTCCGCTCCTGCATACACTCCGGCCCGAGGGGCTGGCCACCGTCACCACCGCACCAGCGACGCCGGCAGCACGCACTTCAACTACGAAGACGAGAATCAGGAGATTCCCCACGCCGCCGCGCCCAGTCTCTCACCCAGTCGTGGAGCTGTTCCGAAAAGTAAAAGCACGGGAGCGCCTCAAGCGCCGGGAGCACCGATCTCCATCGACAACATCGCCCGCTTTTTCGGAGGACGACCTAGCGCCGCCCGCCCAGCCATGAACATCCCCACGCCCAACGGCGCCTCTCGGCTGAAAAAGGGCCAGCACGTCTTCCATGCCAAATACGGCGAAGGCACCGTGCTCCAGCGCGAAGGCGACGGCGAAGACGCCAAGCTCACCGTGCTCTTCGCCCGCCACGGCATCAAGAAGCTGATGGAAAAGTTCGCCAACCTGCGCAAGATCTAATTGCTACGGCGGGATGCAGTTGCAATGCAGCCGGTCGCGTGCTTTAACCCGTCGCGCCCGCCACCGCGTTCAACTCGCTGATATCGAAGTAGAGGTTCAGGGTCTCCGCCGTCTCCAGGCTCTCCAGAGCCGCGTGAAAAAACTCCTCACGCAAGCCCCGCGCCAGTTGCGCCTGCTTCGATCGGTCCTTCGCAAACCCCGGAATGAAGTGCTCTTTGAAAATCTCCATCTCCCGCAGGTATCCCACCTGCTTCGTGACAAAGTAGCAAAGAAATCCGGCGACAAACCTCAATGCGTCCTCCGCCTTCGGCTCCGCGAGATCGCGGTACAACTCCCTCCTGCCAAAAAATCCGGTCTTGATCTCGATATTGGCGGTCGACCCGCGTATCCGCGCCTGTAATAGGAATTGCACCAGGACATCTTCATCGGTCTCGTCAAACCTGGGGTCGGGGATAATTCCGATCTCCTTCAGGTAGCTGCGAAAAAATGCCATCGCCTTCCTTCTTTCGTCATTCGCATTCGCGCGCTCATCTTGCCTGTGGCGGGGACCCGCTGCCTGTTCTAGCGCTGCTGCCTGTCTCGCAGATGCGCCGGGCTCGTTTCTTGGATACTGGGGAACCGGAGATCACAATTTTCTCCAAGCGCCGGCAGCGGAGTCAATCGGAATCTGCGTCCGTCGACACACCTCCTGTCTCTGCGCAATTAGCCTCCGCACATCCCCCGCTTGGCCCGCTCCCGCATCGCTCCTTTAGACTGAAAGCGCCATGCAATCTGAAAGAAACCTGGGCGCTCGCCCGCGGCCCGCGGCGCTCCTTGCCGCGTTGACAGCAACTCTGGCCGCCTCCTTCGCCTTTTCCGGATGCGGCATGCCGGGTGCGCCGCAACCGCCCTCGTTGAACCTTCCCGTTCGCGTCAACGATCTCTCTGCCGTCCGCACCGGTGGCCAGGTATCGCTCACCTGGACCGTGCCCACTAGAACCACCGACAAAGTCCTGCTCAAAGCCAACATCGCCGTGCGCGTCTGTCGCAATCAAACGGCCTCCGCAACTTGCTCAGTTGCCGCCACGTTGCAACTCGCTCCGGGAGCCGATGCCGCTTTCACTGACACGCTTCCGTCGCCGCTGGCCGCGGGCGCGCCGCGCGTCCTCACCTACTTTGTGGAATTGGACAATCGCAAGGGCCGTTCAGCAGGCCTGTCAAACGGCGCGGAGATTCTGGCCGGCGAGGCGCCCCCCGCCGTCGACGGCCTCACGGCGGAAATGCGCAGGGACGGCGTGCTGCTGCGCTGGACACCCGCTCCGGCCGGGACATCACCCGTTGCCATTCGCCTCCTGCGCAAGCTGCTCACACCGCCCGCAAAGAATTCTTCCCAAGGCCCTTTGGCGCAGCCCGCCGAGCCGCTCGAGCAAAGCCTGCTCGTCGAGCCCGTTCCGCGCGCCGATCGCGCTCTCGACACCAGCATTCGCTTTGGCGAGACCTACGAGTACCGCGCGCAGCGTGTCGCCCGCCTCACCGTCAATAGCGAACTGCTTGAATTGGCCTCGACGCTCTCCCCTCCCCTGCGCGTTGAGGCTGTCAATCTCTTCCCGCCCGGCACTCCGAAGGGCCTGGTCGCGGTAGCCACGGCAGGCGAAAACGGCGCCGGTCCGGCCATCGATCTGAGCTGGCTGCCGGACACTGAAGCGGACCTCGCCGGCTACATCGTCTTCCGTCGTGAGCCCAACGCAACGAGTGAGCCCGCCGCCTGGCAGCGCATCTCGCCCGCCGAGCCTGTGGTCGGGCCCGGCTTTCACGACGCAAATGTCCAGCCCGGCCACACCTATGCTTATGCCGTCAGCGCTATCGATCGCGAGGGCCACGAAAGCGCGCGCTCCGCCGAGGCGTCCGACACCGTGCCCGGCCCCTAGGGTCTACAAACTGGCGCATTTCACACGCAAGGAGTCTCGCCCCATGAAGTATTGCCGCTTCAACCTCAACGGCCAAACCCATTACGGCGCGGTAGAAGACCGCAACGGCGAGCTGTGGATCACGGATGCGGTCGAAGCGCCTGAAGAAGATCTCGCATTCCGCCTGGAACACGGCCGCTCCACCTCCCTGGCACTCGGCTTTGAGCCTATGCCGCTCAGCGCCGCCAAACTCCTTCCACCCGTCACCCCGTCAAAGATCGTCTGCGTCGGCCGCAACTATCGCGCGCACGTCCGCGAGCTTGGCCACGAGATGCCCGTTGAGCCGCTGATCTTTTTCAAGCCGCCTTCGTCCCTGCTCGCTCCCGGCGGCGCGGTGCGCCTCCCCGCCGTCTCTGAGCGCGTCGATTACGAGGGTGAGCTCGCTGTGGTCATCGGCCGCCGTGTACGACATCTCAAGCCCGGCGCCAATTGGCGCGACGTGGTACGCGGCTTCACGCTGGCCAACGACGTCACCGCTCGCGACTTGCAGAACAAAGACGATCAGTGGACGCGCGCCAAGGGCTTCGACACGTTTTGTCCCATCGGCCCGATCGTCAGCGACGAGCTCGACCTCGACGCGGGCCTTACAATCGAAACGCGCCTCAATGGCGAACTCCGCCAGCACGCCTCCACGCTCGACTTCATTTTTTCGCTCCCCGAGCTGCTCGCCTTCATCACGTCCGCGTTCACGCTCCAGCCCGGCGACTTGCTGCTCACCGGAACTCCCTCCGGGGTGGGCCCGCTCGCTCCCGGTGACCGCGTTGAAGTCTCGATTCCCGGCCTCGGCGTGCTTTTTAACACCATCGAATCGGATTGAGCATCGGCGACTACAGCAGTTTCGGAAATGGCGTATCCGCATTCAGGAAAGCTAAGTCGGCGCGACCAACAGGGAGCGACGACTTTCGCAAACGCTCTGACCGGACACAGTATTTCCGAAACTGCTCTAAACGTGCACCCCGCGCGCCTTGGTAGTGGCCTAATAGTGCGTTGCTGGGCACACCGGCGGAGAGTGGCCCCATCAGCAGACCTGACCGTCTTTCAATCTCTGAATCCTCGCGTCGTATTCAGCAATTGCGTTACGAATATGCTCTTCTCCTCTTGCCTCACTCTCGTTTCGTTTCGCTTCTAAGACCTCCCGGAATGTCGGATCAAGACCACGAACAGCTTCTCGCAAGGCTGCAATCTCATTCGTCAGGGAAGCAGCCATGATGAAATTGGTGCGGCTGTCCTCGAAAAGAGCGATCAGGACTTCTTTCAGTGCTGATTCATTGACCATTACGACCCCCTTTCAGGCAAAACCATAGACAAGGAGAACACATCATGCAGGCAGTCGTGCGCAAACTTGACGCAACTTCATACTTGACGCAGCTTGAAAACAGGTGTACTGTAGATCGTATGATTCGGTTCGGCAGCATCGCGGAAGGCTTAAAACAGCGGCGTAGCTCCGATTTCAAGCGCCTACAGGAGAATTACAAGGCGCAGGCTAAACTCAGGCCGATAGTGGACGAGTACGAAGACCTGATAAACGAGACCAAATTGCGCGAGCAGCGGATTCAGCGCATTACCGCAGTGATTGGATCGGACGGCATGGGCGATACGCAACAACTCATTAAGGAAGGCATGGACGTTTCCAAAGACATCGTTCTCCCGGTTGGCGATTTTCCGTTGTGGATGAAGATTCAGGCCATCGTGGAGCAGGTTCCCGACATTCAGGTAATCGAATTGCAACGCGCGCTTGAGTATTTCGACATCCCGACCTCTCGGCAGGCGATTGAGTCAGCTTTGGCCAAACACACCGAGATTTTCGCCATAAAGCCGCGCGGTCGTCAAAAGTTTGTTTCGTTGAAGCGATGATAAAAGAAAGGAGCGTGAAAATGCGGCCTCCACCAAAACGGCCCGCAAATGATGTGAGCCGCTAAGGAGCTATCAACTCCCTAGCGGCCCGTAAACCAACAATCCCGGCAAGCCGAGACTGCCAGTCCCAAACAGCATTATCGGCTTGTCTTCACCGAAAATCAAGAGGCAATCCGATGACCTGCCACTATTGCCGCACTACCTGCAAACATTTCGGAAAGCACAGAAACGGTCTACAGCGGTTCCGCTGCAATCAATGCCAGAAAACCTTCACCGAAGATCATGAACGTCCGCTGGACGAGATGCGGCTGCCCTTGGACCGCGCAGAGGAGGTGTTGCGCTTGCTTCTGGAAGGCATGAGCGTCCGCAGCGTGGAGCGCGTAACGAGCATTCACCGCGATACTATCCTCCGGCTGCTCGTGCTGGCCGGGGAACGTTGCCAGCGGCTCATGGGAGAGCGGATCAGGGCCATTCCGGTTGAGGATGTAGAAGTCGATGAGGTTTGGGGATTCGTCCAGAAAAAGGAAGCCCACAAGTGGGAGCATGAGCAAGGCAACGAGCGGATCGGAGACGCCTATTGCTTTGTGGCAATGGAGCGCAACTCTAAGCTCGTGCTCACCTACTACCTCGGGAAGCGCACGGGCGAGTCTACAGATCAATTCGTGTCCCGTCTGGCGCTCGCCACAGCGCCTAGCCGCTATCAGCTTACGAGCGATGGCTTCGGTCCCTACAAGCCCGCTGTGAAGTCTTACCTTCGCGGTCGCGTTGACTTCGCCCAATTGGTCAAGGTCTATGCCTCTTCCCGCGAAGGCGAGCAACGGTACAGCCCGGCTGAGGTTGTGGATGCGGTCCCAGAAAAGGTCATGGGAAACCCAGACTCAGACCGCATCTGCACCAGCCATATCGAGAGGCAGAATTTGTCGATAAGGATGGGAATGCGCCGCATGACGCGACTCACCAACGCCTTCTCTAAGAAGTGGGAGAACCTAGAGGCTGCTTATGCGCTTTGGTTTGCGTTTTACAACTTCTGCCGAGTTCACAAGTCACTGCGCGTTACTCCAGCAATGGAGGCTGGGATCGCTTCGCATCCGTGGGCCATTACGGAGTTAATCAGCGCCTGATACGCGCGGTCGCACTTGCCGTTGCCCTCACGCGCTAGAATCTTAGCCTTGCCGCACATATGAAAAAAGATGGAGGCGAAAAATATGGCTTCATCCTCTGAGGCATTTGCGAAGTTAGAGATGTGGAGAAACTCTAAGACCTCACTCAAGGTTACTTTGATCGTTGGCGGAAAGACAACGGATGTTCTCATGGGAAGGCTATTTTGTGCCGACTCTGAGGCATCACAGATCGGACTTTCCAACCCACTCGTCATGCACAGCTTTGTAGCTTTCGACGTGGAAGATGCTTCATTTTCGATTGAAGAGTCGAGACTGGTGGCAACGCGGAACGACTCAGACTGGATAGTCTTTGAAGAGGTAGAAGAATTACTTCCCATGTGGACACACTCCATGCGATGATTTGCTTGGATGTGTGCGAATTGAGGACCGGCCCTGGCAGGCCGGTTTTCTATTGCTGGAGAGTATACTCCCATCCATATGGAGAGCCACGCTTCTCCCGCAAAACTGAAAAGCAAAGCGCTTATCTCGTACAGGGGCTGCCTCATGATCCTGCTCATGGCCTTTCTTGTCATCCTTCGTCCTGTCCCCGGCCAGAGCATTGATTATTTAGCGGGCAGATTTGTCGGCAGCGTCCTCGTCATTGCTGCAATATGGGTATCTGTAGTCCTTATCTCGCGCTGGATTTTCCGCCGCTCCCGAAAAGTTTCCTAAAGCACTCTTCATACCAAAACTTGACAGCGGCAACGCACTAATAGGACACTACCCGCGCCTTCGCCGCATCCTAAGAGAAGGGGTACACTGGTGCCGTAGGCCCGCAGCCGAATCCCCGCATTCCCCGCAGGAGGAATCATGCCAAATCTTCTTGAACAGTTGCGCCAGTACACCGTCGTCGTGGCCGACACTGGTGACATGGAGGCCATGGAGCAATTCCATCCCCAGGACGCGACCACCAACCCCTCGCTGATCACCGCCGCCGCGCAGATGCCCCAGTACCAGCCCATCGTCGACAGCGTCATCATGGCTGCGCGCAACGAGCTCGGGGAACGCGCCACCGACCAGGCCGTTGCCAACCTCGCCTTCCAGCGCCTCGCCATCGCCTTCGGCAAAAAGATTCTCGCCATTGTCCCCGGCCGCGTTTCCACCGAAGTGGATGCGCGCCTCTCCTACGATACCGAGGCCACCATCGCGCAGGCGCGCACCATCATCGCGCAATACGACGCCGCGGGCATCGGCCGCGATCACGTGCTCGTCAAGATCGCCTCCACGTGGGAGGGCTTTCGCGCCGCCGAAGTCCTCGAAAAAGAAGACATCCACTGCAACCTCACCCTGCTCTTCGGTCTGCACCAGGCCATAGCCGCCGCCGACGCCGGCGTCACCCTCATCTCGCCCTTCGTCGGCCGCATCCTCGATTGGTACAAGAAGGACACCGGCAAAGATTTTCAAGGCGCCGACGATCCCGGCGTGCAGTCGGTCACGCGCATCTACAACTACTTCAAGAAATTTGGCTACAAAACCGTCGTCATGGGCGCCAGCTTCCGCAACATCGGCGAAATCCGCGAGCTCGCCGGCTGCGACCTGCTCACGATCTCGCCGCAATTTCTCGCCGAGCTCGAGTCCACCCAGGGCGATTTGCCGCGCAAGCTCGATCCGCAGGCCGCCAAAGCCATGCCGATCGAAAGAATCGTTGTCGACAAGGCCGCCTTCGACCGCATGCACGCCGCCGACCGCATGGCCACTGACAAGTTGAAGGAAGGCATCGAGGGCTTCTCCGCCGCGCTGGTTAAGCTGGAAACGCTGCTCGCCAAGCGCCTCGCCGAGCTGGAGTCCCGCACGCCCGCAGTAGTCTGAGCGTAATCTCAGCTACGCGCCAATCCGATCCCGCACAACAACGGCAGCCCGCCTGGGCTGCCCTTCCCGTTTCTGTGCGATTCGCAATCCCTACGCTGATCTGCTAACAGAATTGGCCCTCCCCTCTTGTCAAACGCAACTATTCCGATAATCTCAGTGTTACAGCTTTGTAAATCGGGCCGCGGCTGGTACGTTCCCCGCGCAGCACCACCAGGAACAGCCGGAGCCTTCAGAACAACCCGGCTGCTCGCGCGCAGCCTTCAGGGCATCAAAGTAGGTAGGCTGCTTTGGTTCCCGGACGGGAGGTGTGTATGCAGTCGCAGGCTCATCCACTCGAACCCTTCTTTCAGCAGGCCGTGCGCAATAGTTGTGAGGGCAGGCTGGGTCTGCACGATCCCGATGTCACCGGCTACGTCGCCCGCCTGCTCTGTGAGTTCTCCGACGCCGGCAAGCTCTATAGCATCCACGATGAGACAGGCCGCCCCATCGAGGAGATCGAGGAGATGGAGCGCGCCGCCGACCCCGTTCTCGGCACTGCGGCTTCCTTCGATGAGGAACGCGCCCTCCGCAAACACATTGGTGACTACTCGCTCTTCGTGGCCGGCATGTATCCTGAAGCCGTCACCTCCAGCCGCCGCCTCCGCCACCACTGCCCCAGCCTCGACGAGCTCATTCGCGCCGGCAAGCAGAGCTACTTCATCGTCAGCCAGTTCAATCTCTTTGAGTATGAGCAGGAGGCTCCGCTCTTCGCCCGCCTCTCCGACCACTTCGAGCGCTACATCCTCGGCCTCACGCTGGTGCGCCAGGAACTCGGGCCCGGCAAGCCGCTCCAGCTTCCGCCGCGCGTGAACTGAGCCTGTTGCTTCAACCCAACCCGCCGCAGCCGCCAACCGCGCAGCTTGATCCCCATCCTCGCCGCCCGCTTGCGCGCCGTTCCTCGCCGCATGGATACTGGAATAGCCAGAGGAGGTCGACCCATGAGTGAACGTGTGTCTCTGCGCGCGGCCGACGGCCACGCCTTCAGCGCCTACGTCGCGCCACCCGCAGGCGAGCCAATTGCAGGCTTGGTCGTCATCCAGGAAATCTTCGGCGTCAATTCCCACATCCGTTCGGTGGCCGACGGCTTTGCCATGGACGGCTTCCTGGCCGTCGCGCCCGCGCTCTTCGACCGCATTCGGCCCGGCATCGAGCTCGGCTATGAAGCCACCGATCTCGAGACCGCCATGAGTCTCATCCCCAAGATCGACCCGGGAAAGCCGTGGCCGACATCGCCGCGGCCATCGACTATGCTGCCAAAGCAACGCGCAAGAAAGTCGCTGTCAGCGGCTACTGCTTCGGCGGCACGCTCGCCTGGCTCTCCGCCACCCGGCTTCATCCCGCTGCGGCCGTGGGCTACTACGGCGGCCGCATCGGCAATTACGTCGCTGAAACACCAACCTGCCCGGTGATGCTCCATTTCGGCCGCCTGGATGCGCACATCCCCGCCGCAGAGGTCGAGAAGGTCCAGTCCGCCCACCCTGAAGTCGAGATCCACTGGTATGACGCCGGCCACGCCTTCAACTGCGACCCGCGGCCAAGCTACAACGCCGCCGCAGCCAAGGAAGCGCGCCTCCGCACGCTCGATTTTCTGAAGAATCATCTGGCCTGAGCAGCCGAACCCGGCCAACACGCTCTGTTCTCTGTTCTCTGTTCTCTGTTCTCTGTTCTCTGTTCTCTGTTCTCTGTTCTCTGTTCTCTGTTCTCTGTTCTCTGTTCTCTGTTCTCTGTTCTCTGTTCCCTGCCTCTTCACCGCCCCACTTGCACCGCCAACCCGCCCATGATCGTCCGCGGCGGCATGTTCACCCCACTGATCTCCTGGTAGCCGGTGTTGCTCACATTCATAAACCGCAAATACGGCCGCACCTTCCAGGCATCGCGCGTCAGCGTCGCGTTCCACACCGGGTACACCGTCTGCTGATAGCGCTCGGCAATTTGCACTTCATTCGTCAGAACAATGTCGTGCCCCATCGCCCAGCTCCACGAGGCGTGAATGTTTTCGACCGGATAATTGAACACATACTCTGACTCAAGCCCGTGTAGCGCGGTCTGCGCCCCGTGCAAAGCCGTCCACGCGATCCGCACCGTCTGCGATTTCTTCGGAATCCACGTGAAATTCGTCTCCACTCCCGCAAAGTGCAGCCTGTTCAGATTCGCCGCACACCAGATGTTTGCCGGGCATCCTGGGGAAGATACTCATTCGGCACGGTTGCGCTCTTCACGTAGTCGATTGTGTCGTGTTGCTGCGAGTAGAATCCCGTCGCCGAAAGCGTCAGCTTGCCCGCCGGCGTCCAATCCGCGCCCGCGTCCCCCGTCCACGCCGACTCCGCCTTCAAGTTCGCATTTCCCAGCGTTGACGGATCGGAGTAATAAAGATCGGTGTAGGTCGGAATTCTGAATCCGTACCCTCCGGTCGCACGCAGTTTCAGGCTGCTCGCCACGCGTAGACTCCCCGCCAGCTCCGGAGAAAACACCGCCTGCGCGCCGTCCGAAAAAATCTCCTCCCGCGCGCCCGCCGACAAGCTCCAGCGCTTCTTCGCCGGCCGCAGATCCACATCCACGTATCCCGCGCCGCGATTCCGCGCATGAACGCCGAGATTATTGCTGTGAATGCTGTCCCCATCCGCCTCCAGCCCCATCAGCAGCAGCGAACTCGCGGGCAAGTTTTCTGTGCGCCGCAGCGATCCTTGCCACGAGCCATCAATATGGTTGTTCTCGTAAATCGCTGGATCGTCGCGGAACAGCACGAATTCATCCGTGTGTCGCCGGTACCCGAACGCCGCCTCCGTCTGGCTGCCCAGCTCCTGCCGCGCCGATGCGAACCATCCCTTCGTCCGCTCCCACGAAGGGTAGTCCCCATAAAACTGGTTCGCCCCAAACGAGCGGTCGCTCCCGGCAAACATCAAGTCGGTGACGCCCAGCCGCGATCCCACCCAGCTCTCGGCCGAAGCGTCCTCATTACGGTAGTCGCGGTCGGTCATGAATCCCGTGGAAAAATTGCGCTCCGCGGTTGCGCGCCCGCTCCATCGCCCGCGCGTCGCCCCCGCCAGAAGCGTCTCCTCGTTCGACTCAAAGCTGCCTTCGCCCGCGCGCAAAAACAGCGAATCGTGATCCGGCGCCGCCGTTAGAAAATCCACGACCCCGCTCAGCGCATCCAGGCCGTGCAGGGTTGAGCCGGCGCCTTCCAGCACCTGAATCGAGTCCATCGCGGCAAGCGGCACGGGCAGGTCGAGATTGTGGTGCGAGGTCTGCGCGTCGTTAATCCGGAACCCGTTCAGCAGCACCAGCGTCTGCTCAAAGCTTCCCCCGCGCAGCACCAAATCAGCTTGTCCTCCGCCGGCGCCGCGCTCCTCAAGAAATACCGACGAATCTTTGCGCAAGAAATCCTGCGGCGACTCGGCGGCCAGCGAATTGCCCTTCACCGGCAGAACCTCCACCGAGCGCTGCGACTCGGCCAGCGGCACCGGCGTCGCCGTTCCCAGTACCACCATGGTTTCCGAATTCCCTTTCACGGTCGCCGCAGGCGGAGCCGCGCTATCCTGCGCGATGGCTGCGCGCAGAGCCGCAGCCATCAACAAGAACCCCACAGCCGGGATGATCTTTCTCAATTGCACTTGATGCACGAACCTGCCATAACTCCAGCATGACCGCCGCCGCGCCGCCGTTCAACAACGATTTTGTATCATCTCGAATAGTTGAAGTGCTAAACTAACTCCATCTGTCATGCGCATTGACGCCTTTCTTCGCGAAAGTCCCATGTTCGCCGTCAACCGCGCCGCGCGCCGCTTCGAGTCCCTCGCCTCGCGCGTCCTCGCGGCCGACAGTCTCGGCTTCCTTGAAGCTCTTGTCCTCGCGGCTCTCTTTTTCGAGGCGCCGCGCCCGGTCAAGCCGTCGCAACTCGCCGACACCTTTGCCACCACTCGCGGCAACCTCAGCCACTGCATCTCGTCTCTGGAAGCGAAGGGTCTATTGCAGCGCAAAATCGATCCCCAGGATGCGCGCGCCTACCTCCTCACCCTCAAGCCGCAGGGCAAGCGTTGCGCCCTGCGCGTCATTGCCGCCCTCGACCGCATGCAGAAAGAATTCGAGAGCGAGATCGGCAAGACCAACCTCGCCGAGATGCTCAAATCGATCCGTAAGCTTGAGGCCCGCGCGACGATTCGATAAGAAACCCGGCTCTCTCCGTGCCCGCCGTGGCCCGATTACACCGCTTCCCAATGTACCGGCTCAACGCGCCGCACCAGCAATGCCCACGACAGCGCGCCAACGAGCGCCACTCCGCCGGTGACCACAAACGCCAGCCGCGCGCTTCCCAGCGTCTGCACAATCAGCCACGCCATTCTGCAGGCTCGACCATCGCCCCGCCATTGTCGGACCTGCCAGTGTTTGCGCAATCGCCCAGTGGTTCGAAGCGTATCCTCCGTGCCCTACGCACGCGATCGCCAGCAGCCCCAGCGAGACCAGTGGATGCCCATGGACCACCGTGAGCACAAGCAGACTCGAAGCCATGGCCTGCCCGCCGACCACCAATCTAAGTCGCACGGTCGTGGGCGATACACCACGCGCAATGAGCCGGTCGGAGATCCATCCTGCCAGAAGCGTTGTGCAGGCGATCAACAAAAAGACACCTGCGGTCAGCCTCGACATGCCGCGGATCGAAAGATGCTCTTCCTGCACCAGGTAAGTCGGCAGCCACGCCAACAGGAAATAGTAAAAATAGTTCCCGCTGAAGTGCCCCAGAATCGCGCCCCACGCGCACCTCAACCGCAACATCTTCGCGATAGATCCAGCCGAGCCGGAGACCGGCGTCGCCGCATTCTGTTCGTCGTGCTTCTCCTCCACCCTCTGCCCGCCCCGCGGCATCGCGAAATACCACGGCAGCATCCAGGCCAGCGCGCCCACTCCGAAGATCACGAAAAGCCACCGCCATCCCAGGTGCACCAGCACCAACCCGCCCACAAACGCGCCTGCGGCCGGTCCCAGCTTGGTTCCCGCGTCGATGAACGCATTCGCCCGCCCGCGATGTTCTTGCGGCATAGCGGCAAAGATGCGCGAATAGCAGGGATACGCGACCGACTCACCCAATCCGAGCACAAGCTGCAGCGCGAACAGCGCCGCGTAGTTCGTGTTCGTCCAGTGAACGCTGTTGCCACCGACCACAGCAGGTACCCAAGCATGAGCACCCAGCCCACGGGGAAGCGGTCGGTCAGCTCACCCGCTAGCCCAAACAGTTGCACCAGCGCGTAGGTCCAGAAGAATGCTGACAGCAGCTCCCCCGCACGAAGCGACGAAAATGAGAACTGCCGCTCGAGAAGCGGCATTGCCAGCCCCAGATTGCTGCGGTCAACGTAATTGATGACCACCGAGAGAACGAGGAGAAGAATTACCATCCATTCCCGGCGCAAAATGCGGACATGAATCGGAGCAGCTTCCGGCATCAACTCCTCGCAGTCTCCGCAAATCCTACTATGCACGCCATCGAGCGAAACTGTCAGCGAACGCTTTCGCATTCAACTGCCCGAGAGCCCGCACGCTAAAGCGGTTCTCCTCAAGGTGTAGACCGAGGCGCAATCGT
Organism: uncultured Acidobacteriaceae bacterium; assembly: GCA_963799155.1. GTDB lineage: Bacteria > Acidobacteriota > Terriglobia > Terriglobales > Acidobacteriaceae > Telmatobacter. The sequence goes on along the minus strand of CAWCWB010000005.1, from coordinate 642,773 downwards.
TAAGTGGCTTTTTCCTCAAGAAAAAGCCACCTTGAAATACGCCGGAAATAGCACATAGTTCGAGGAGAACCGCCGTAGCGCTCACTGGGTGTTGTTGCCCGCGTCCGATTCCTGCGTTGCTGACGCCGCGTTTCCCAGCGCATTTCCCTCAAGGACGATCTTCGCCAGCTCGCCTTTTCCCGTCGAAAGAAAAACTCTCGTCCCCTTGAATGCCCTGCATTCTCGGACAATCGCCCCCGGCGTATCCTCAAGGCGAATCACCGGTGTCGCCGCGAGCGGCCGTTTCTCCGTCACATCGTCGAGCTCGAGATCGCTCGAGTGCCTTACGGTAAACGCCGGCCCCGCCGCTGCGTTCAGTTGTACGCCGTGGAGTTCCAACCCATCCGTGTTGGCCGCCCTCATTCCCCTCATCCCTGTTCCCATCACGTCGCTGATTCTGCAGATTCTGAATCGGCATCTCCGGCAGTCCCTCGATGTCGATCAGCGTCTTCGCTCCATCGATCGTCATGTGGCTCATGGCGATGTTGCGAAAGAGTGGAGTCGTCTTCGATACCGGCTCCTGTCCCCTTCGCGTTTCACCCTCCATCAGGTAGGTATTCGTCACCACGATCCCTTCGCCCACATTCTCCATCGTCCAGTTGTCGAAGCGAATGTCCTCCACCACTCCGCCGCGCCCGCGCGCGCTCTTGATCCGCGCTCCGTTTCCCGCATCCTTCACCGTGATGTTGCTCGCCGCAATGTTGCGGATGCTGCCTGACGTCTCGCTCCCGATCGACACCGCGCCATGCGCGTGGTGCACGGTGCAGTTCGTGATCACCACGTCTTCCGTGGGCCGGTTCACGCGCAGCCCGTCCGCATCCTTGCCCGACTTGATCACGATGCCGTCGTCGCCCGTATCGATGTAGTCGTTCGCAATCCTCACAAACCGGCTCGAATCCACCACGATTCCATCCGTATGCACCCCGGGATACGTCTCAATCACCAGGTTCTCCACCGTCGCATTCTCGCTGTAAAGCAGATGCACCGTCCACATCGGCGAGCCGACAAAGCGCAAGCCCGGAAATCAGAATGTTTTTGCTGTTCATGAAGCGCACAAACGACGGCCGCAACTCCGCGGCAGCCTCCTTGTACTCCTCCTCCGGAATCGCCTTGCCGGCGTTCAGGTCGTTCAGCAGCTGCTCCCAGTGCGGCCCGTTGGCGCTACCCGGACTTTCGCCGCTCGGCTGCTCCCTTCCGTGAAGCTTCATCCAATCGGCATTTTTGCTCATCAGCACGCCGCGGCCCATCACGGCGACATTCTCCAGATCGTGTCCGCCGATCAGCGGAACCGGCGTCAGCGTCTCGATTCCCTGCTGGCGCCCCGGCGTAAACGGAAGCATCTCCGCCGGAAACTGCACCATCGCGCCCGCGTCGAAGTCGAGCGTCAAATTGCTCACCATCTCAATCGGCCCCGAGACATAATTCCCTGCCGGCACAAACACCGTGCCCCCGCCCGCCTTCTTCGCCGCCGCAATCGCTGCGCGGAAGGCATCGGCCGCATTCGCCGACCCATCGTTTTTCGCGCCGTAATCGAGGATGTTGAACACCGTACTGTTCGCCGTCAAACCCGTTTGCGCACCCGCATAAACGGGCCCCGCCAGGAGCATCGCAACCATCACAATCCATCTCTTCATACACATATTCAAAGTCCCGCGCAATTGCAGCGCAATCCCGTATCACGGAATCATGTTTTCCTCTACTGTAGGAGTCTTCGCATTCTCCAGCCGGTTCCCGATGAGCCGAACCGACCCCATTTCTCCTTTTTCTGTCGCCAGAAACGCGGCCGTCCCCGGATACGCTCGGCTGTTCCGTAAAATGACTCCCGTGCACCCATTCAAACGAATCACCGGCGCATCCTTCGGCGGCATTCGGCTTGTGACATTGTCAAGCTCCGGATTCGTCGACGACTTGACAAAGAACGCGAAGCCGTTCTCCGCGTCGACCACGACGTCATGCAACTCAAGCCCGTCCGTATACTTCGCGATAAACCCATGAAACCCGGAACCGATCAAACTAGAAATCCGCAAATCCGATATCGGCATCTCCGGGATCCCATCAATTTTAACGACAGTCTTCGCTCCTTTCACCGTCACATTGCTGATCGTCACGTTGCGAATCTCCGGCGTGCGCGGCGAAATCGGCTCCTCCGCCGTCGCTCCCTCGCCGCCCATCACGTAGTAGCTCGTGATCTCAATGTCTGTGCCCACGTTCTGCATCGTCCAGTTGTCGAAGCGCACATCCTCCACCACGCCTCCGCGCCCGCGCCGGCTCTTGATGCGGATCCCGTCCTCTGTTCCGTCCGCCGTAATGTTGCTCGCAACCACGTTGCGAATGCCCCCCGACGTTTCGCTTCCAATTACTACCGCACCGTGTGCGTGTTTCACCGTGCAATTGGTGATGACTACATCCTCACTCGGCCGATTCACGCGCAATCCGTCCGCATCTTTGCCCGCCTTGATTACAATGCCGTCATCGCCGGTATCAACGGAATCATTTGCGATTCGGACAAATCGGCTTGAGTCCACCACAATTCCATTTGCGTGCGGCCCCGGATACGCCTCGATCGTCACATCCCGCACGGTCGCGTTCTCTGTGTAGAGCAGGTGCACCACAAACCCGGGCCCGCCCACGATGTGCACACCCTCCACCAGCACATTGCTTCCGCGATCGAAACAGATGAACGACGGCCTCAGCTCGGCGCAGCCGCGCGATAATCAGCCTCCGTCACCGGTTGCTTCGCTTCCAGCGCCTTCAGCAAATGGTCCCAGTGCGGGCCATTCGCATTTCCTGACTCATCCGGAGCCTCCGCAGCCGCCGCGCCATACGCCTTGCCCCACGCGCCAAAGTCGCCCGTAGTCAGTGTTCCCCGTCCCGTGATCGTCACATTCTCCACGTCGTGTCCACCGACCAGCGGCATCGGTACCAGCGCTTCCACGCCCAGGTATCGTCCCTTCACAAACGGCAGCGGCGCCACGGGAAACGCGATCGTCGCGCCCGCATCCACATCGAGCGTCATATTGCTCACCATCTCAATCGGCCCTGTCGTGTATCGCCCCGCCGGCACAAACACCGTGCCCCCGCCCGCCTTCTTCGCCGCCCCAATCGCTCGCTTGAACGCATCTGTCGCCGGCGCCGACCCATCGTTTTTCGCACCGTAGTCCAGCACATTGAACACTGGTCCGCCCGCACCCGCTGGCGCCTGCGCCCGCTCGCACATCGATGCAGCTAAGACCATAAGAATGGCCGCCATCAACCGCCCCAGCTTCGTTTTCATCGAAATCCCTCGCCGCCAGCGACGGACGCTCCCGTGCCGCTCACTTGGGTTCAATGGCAATCACCCACAAATCCGTATTGCCCAGATTGTGTCCCTTGTGCGTCTGTCCCAGGCGCCACGCCACCTCGTCCGTCTTCAGCGTCGAAGCTTGCTTGCTCCCGTCGGGCAGCACGTGCTCCAATCGCGCGCCTCGCAGGCAAACCACCACGCGATCGTGATGCGTGTGTTGCGGCTCCCACGCGTGCGCGGCAATCGTGATGTCGTAAGTGCGGCTGTGCTGGTCCTCGAAAATCACCTTGTAATTCGGCGGAAGGCCCGTCATGCCCCACGTCTCGCCACGGCCGGCCGTCAGAAACTCCACGCGCACCAGGCGCAACGTCAACCGCCCCGTGTTGGTCAGTGTTGCAGCCCCCGCCGGTTCGTTCACGGTCTCGCCGCGCTTCACCGTCTCGCGCCGCGACGGACCGCCCGCAAACGTGATCTCCGCCTCGTCGCCGCCCAGATACACCACCACGCTCGCATGATTTCCGGGCACGGTCTCTGATTGGTCCGGCGGCAGCGTCTCCTCGGTCACAACCACTTTCTCGTTCTTCAGCACCTCCACCTTTTCAGCGGCCACCGGACCAGCCCCGGCTGCCAGCAACACCACCGCTCCAATCAGCGCAATTCCACTCCGCATAGAAACTCCATAAAAACGAATCTCCGGCGCTCCACCCGCACAACGTCCTCGCGCCGTTTCCCGCGCCGATTCTCGAATCGGCGCAGCCATCCTATCACGCAGGGGCGTCCTCGATCGCGCCGCAATGGCCTTCCCCAGCGGCCCTCATCATCCGGCTTCGGATTGACCTTCCCATGCGGCCGGCGCGCAACCGTTCGGAAGCAGAAGCGCCCTAAAGCGGCTTTACGAATCCGTTGGTGAAGTATTTTTGGAACGTCTGAATCGGCTGCCAGTCGACCGACCCCAAGGGATCGTAGATCACCAGGCCGCTCACTCCCCCTTGCGTTTCGACCCCTTCGATGACCACTGCGTGCAGCGGCGCATCTGTGGCGGCCGTCGTGTAGACGAAGGCAATCACGGGGTTGCCGGCGCGGACCTGGTTCATCATAGGCGTCATACCGGTTCCAACCTGGGCGTTGACGCCGATGCTTTTCAAGGCGGTCTGCACCTCCGTGAGAGTTAAACCACCTTTCATGCTCACCGCTCCGGTTTTTGGGTCAACGACCATCTTGAGATTCGGCTTAATGTTCTCAATGACCCGCTCCAGTGGAATGTTGCGTCCCAGCAGTTGCGCCAGCCGGTTGCAACTCAGCACTGTGCAGTCTGGTAGTGCGCCCTGCTGAATGGCCGGTTGGCTGGCCGCAGGTTCATACACCGCGCCTTCCAGATAGCCGGCCGCGTTCGGAGCTGCCCCTATCGCCGTTCCGCCCGTTGACTCCAGTTCGGACGCGGTCTCTGTGGCCTGATTCGCCACGGTTCCCGACTCCGAAGCTGCGTCACTCGCGATTTCGAGGATCGTGCTCTCCTGCGACGCAGCGGCTCCGGCGGCCGCAAGCGCCTGGTATTCCTGCGCCACAAAGCCCATCATCTTGCCGGAGGCGCCGAAAGCAGCGCCGAACGCCACTCCGATGCCGACATTGTTGTGCTTGGTCACGTCCATCGCGTCGGTCATCGCCTTGGAGACCCGGCCGGCGTTCTGCAGCATCGTCTGCGCGTCGGCCAACAAATAGTTGCCGAAATTGAGCACCGGCTGCGTAGACGCCGGTTGAGAGGGCGCTGGTTGCGCGGTGCCGCATACACATCCGGCGGGCTGCGTTCCCGCTGGGTTGTCGCAGTAGTTGTACCCGCCCGATCCGAACGGCAGGCACGGATTGCCCCCGGCGCTGTTCTGGCCCGGGAGCGGCGAACGCGGCGCGGAATTCCGCGGTGGAATTGGCCCAGGCTCGCCGCTCGGTGGCTGCGGCGTCCCCGGACCTCCGCCTTCTTCCACTGTCCCTGGCGGCGGGTTGAACGATCCATTCCCCTCGCACACCGCCATGCACGCATCGGCTTGATCTACGCCGCACCGGAACCCCTGCGCGTCGGCCGCGGCCAAATCGTCCAGCGGAATAATGATGCCCTGGATCGGTGGATTGATCGGCTGGCAGTAATAGCAGGTATTGCCCTCCTGCTTCCGCACCTGCATACCGCCCAGGCTGCACTGCCCCCGCGAGTCCGCAGGCGCCATCACGCCGTAGCAGGTCAACGGGTCCATGCCCGTGTACGGGTTATTCTCGTTCTGCTTCTCGCAGTTTTCTGAAGACTGGTCGTTGTAGGTAACGCCGCCCTTCAGCGGCGGTTTCGGCGATTGCTGCGGTTCCTGCTGCGCCCGCACAGCCGTAACCGCAAAAGCGATAAGCGCCAGCGCTCCGAGGACCACCCAAATGCGGGTCCGTCTTTGCTCCGTCATGGCAATACTCACTTTGTTCAGGAAGTTGGGGGGAAGCGTACTGTCCAAAATTCTACCGCAGTTCTTGCTGAGGAGAAGCGGTGCAAACCGGCCGCCCCGCCGTGCCCGTTGCCGCACTCGCAGCCCCGTCCCGGAACGCCTGTATAAGGGCCGCCTACTGCCCATTGACCCCGTTGCGAAGCCAGTTCGTCATGGCCTGTTGCCAGGTATTCATCAGCGACTGTGCCGTGTCCGGCTGTCCGGCAGTTTGACCCCCCGATCCCGCAAGCTTCCGGCTGAAATCGAGGACGCCGGCCGCCACCGAGTTGCTTGGGGTGGCCGCTGGGACCTCTCCAACCGGCATGATCATGTCGGCGTCGATCACGATGGCCGTATAACCGCCGCCGTTAGGCTGGACCGCAATGTTGTTCGGGTTCGGGTCGAGCATCACATTCCCCGTCTCGGCCAACCTGTTCCCGACTTGCTGGATGGCGCCGAGCGCCGCATTTTGTTCCTCCGGAGTCAGGTCTTGGAACTCCTTTGTGCTCAGTTGGAACGAGCCCGGCCACTGCTGCTTGAAATCGGTGGTCAGCAGTGACCCTGCCTGCTGAAAGCCCGGAGGCTGATAGCTGATGATGCTCGGCGTCGGGATGCCGATTTCGTTCAGAATCTTGGTTCCGTTCACCTGGCCTTGCAGGGCTGTCGCGCTTCCGGGAGCTTCCGTCGAAAACTTCATCACATTGCCATCCGGCATGTGGAAGACGACGGCGAAACTGCCCTTGCCGGCGAGTGCGCCCAGTTGCTCGGGGCCGCTCGGCAGCTTCACCCATTTATTCGCAAGGCCTCCGGGATTCGCGCTCAAGTCTCCCAGCAAATCCAGGCCCCCAATCGCATTGCCCGCCGATGTGCCTCCGCTGATAACCACGTTGCTGCCGGTCGGCGGCGCACTGCCCGGCTGCCCTCCGCTCCCGTTCCCCGGCGCGGCCGGCTGGGTAAAGCTGCCCCCTCCTGGCGAGATCGGCACGGGCAAGCTGCCGCCCCCTCCGCCGGCAGGCCCTCCAGCGCTAGGCCCGACAGCGACGGGCAGTGACTTTCCGCCGGAGCTGGGAGTCCCGTTACCTTTCGTTGCTGCGGCGACAGCCTTTTGCGCGACCCGGCGGACCAGCAAGGTGCAGATTTGTCGCCCAATGATCTGGCATTTCGCGAAAACCGAAACGTTATCCCCGCTCGTGACAGTGCTCAGGTCGCGATACATCCCCTTGAGGCTGTTGATTACGACGCTCTGGCCGGGCTGGAGTCCCCACATTTTTGAAGCGTTCTGCCAGTCCCCCAGAAAGAAATAGCCGGCGCCGGCGATCGTATTCACCGTGCCCTGGACGCAGTCGCCAACGCCGGCAACAAAACCTGCCAAGCAGTCAATGTTGGGATTCGTGGGCTGCGGCGTAGTTGGGCTGGGTCGTTCAGGCGGCGTCGACGCCTGCGCCGGACCAGGTTGCGGGCTGGGAGTTGGTTGCCCAGGCGGAGGCGAAGTGATTCGCACGCCCGCCGGCGGCTTGAACGTTCCCGTTCCTGTGCAGATCAGCATGCATGCATCGGCCTGGTCCTCGCCGCATCGAAACCCCTGCTCCTCCGCAAGTCCCGCCAGATCGATGGGCAGAATGATGCCAACGATGGGCGGGTTCAGCGGCAGGCAGTAAAAGCAACTGTCGTCCTCCTGCTTGATCAATTGCATGCCTGGGAAGTTGCAACCGTTCCTCCCCTCCGGCGGCATCATCTCGCCATGGCAGACCAGCGGGTTCATTCCCGCATATGGATTATTGGCGTTGCTCTTCTCGCAGTCGTCTGAAGCCGCGTCGGTGTACGTGGAGGCCGACACGCCCCCGCTCAAGCGAATCGGCGACGGCTGCGGTTCCTGCGTCGTCTCCTGCTGCGCCCGCACAGCCGTAACCACAAAAGCGATAAGCGCCAGCGCTCCGAGGACCACCCAAATGCGGGTCCGTCTTTGCTCCGTCATGGCTTTCTGCACCTGATTGGGGATTGGGGGGGAAGCTACCTGTCGAAGATTCTACCGCAATTTCGGTAAGTTCCATTCACGGCAAATCCGCGGCCCGGCACTTCGCAGTCCCACGTTCCCCTCCGCCATCATGGGATACTGGATTCGAGACGATTCGAGGGGAACAGCCGATGGCTTCCGAATTCTCTGAAAAAGTCGTCCTCGTCGCCGGCGGCACCGGCGGCCTCGGGCGCGCGGTCACTCTCGCGTTCCTTCGGCAAGGTGCTCGCGTGGCCGTCACCTGGCGTCACGAGGCTGAATTCCAGTCCCTCATCGCCGCTGCCCAGGATCGCGCGACCCGCCTCTCGGGATTCAACGTCGACGTCACCGACACGCGCCAAACCGCCGAGCCTCGTCAGCCAGATTGTTTCGCGCTCGAATCAGCTGCACGTGCTGGTCAACACAGTCGGCGGCTATGCGGGCGGAACGCCGCTCTGGGAACTCGATCCCGAAGTCTTCGCGCGCATGATCGACCTGAATCTGCGCGCATCCTACGCGCTTGCCAAAGCTGCCGTGCCTCCCATGCTCGCCCGCAAAAACGGCGTCATCGTCAACATTGCCTCCAAGGCAGCCTGGGATCACGCCGCCGGAGCATCGGCCTACGCAGCCACCAAGGCCGCTGCCGTAGCCCTCATGGACTCGCTCGCCGCCGACCTCATCGGCACCGGCGTCCGCGTCAACTCCATCCTGCCCAGCATCTTCGACACTGAAGCCAACCGCAAAGCCATGCCCAACGCGGACTTTTCCAAATGGCCCAAGCCCGAAGACATTGCCGAAGTCGTGCTCTTCCTCTCGAGCGACCGGGCGCGCGTCATTCACGGCGCGTCCATCCCGGTATTCGGCAACGCCTGAGCCGCGCGGGTCGCGTCCGCGCATCGTGCTCCAGCAGCGCCCGCACTTTGCGGCTTCGCTCCCTTCAGAAGCAAAAAGGCCAGAAGATTGTCTCCTGGCCTTCAGCCAAAAATGAGCAGAGCGGGATAGGGCATTGCTTCCGCTGGCGGGGTGGGAAGCCGCGTTGCGTGATGGTACGCGGGAGACACACTACCGCCCCTGACATCTGCCCTTGCGGCTCCATTGGTTTGAGACTGAGGTGCTGACGCAATCTGTGAACCTGCGGGTACGACAAGGTCTTCGCCGTTGGAACGAATGCGAAAAACGTGGCGAGCCGGGCACTCCGGGGTTTACTCTCCGGCGGCTGGGCAAGCAAAATGGAAATTCCGTGATAGTATTCTGGTCCAGCACCAGTCATCACGATATCTTCATCTCCAAAGGCTCATCCGGCATGATCAAGCGGATCTCCCAGGCTTGGGGCTTTGCCTCAATTGTGCTCCTGCCAAGCTACGTTGACTTGACCTCGTCTATGGGCGATGCGCGCATGCACGTTCCCTGGCCGCTCACACGCCTCGCTCTGGCGCAGCTCGTCGATTTGGCCATTGTGGCATTCGCCTTTGCGGGACTGATGGCGCTCCTGCGCAAGCTGAAAGTGTGGACAAAGATTCGCTGGATTCTCCTGGCTCTGCTTCCGGTCTACCTGTGGGCGCGCAATCTGAGCCTGGCTCCGTTCCACGTCCCCGGCATCGCCACACTCGCAATGTGCTCGGCCTGGATCGTCGTGCTGGCGTTTCTCATTTTCCGCGCGCCGGCGATCGCCTCCGGACTTTTTCGTTTCGCAAGCGCCGTACTCACCGGCTTCGTCGTGTTTGCTCTCGTCGTGAGCTGGCAACTGGCCTACGTAGCGCTTTGGCGGCCCGCTCCTCAAGCTTTCACACCCCCCATTCCTCAGCAGCCGTCAACCAAGCCCCGCCTGGTTTGGATTATCTTCGACGAGCTTGCGTATCAACCCACATTTGAAGCGCGCGACCCCTCGCTTGCCCTTCCCAACCTCGACCGTCTCCGCAGCCAAGGCACGCTGTATACGGACGTGACCCCGATCGGCTCGCACACGACCCTTGTGGTTCCGAGTTTGCTTCTGGGGCACATTGTGAAAAGCTCCACCTTTACCGCCGACAGCCGCTTTCTCGTCCGCACCGCCGGTTCCCCGTATTGGCAGCCGTTCGACGTAAATGCATCTCTTTTGGGCGTCGCGAAACTGCGCGGGTTGAACACCTCCATTGTTGGTTGGTACCTCGCTTACTGCCCAATCTTCGCGGCCGCAGCCAAGGAGTGCTATTGGAGCAACGACGACACGGAACTCGGCAATCCACCGTCGCGCAACGCCGCCTTTGCCGAAGACGTCTGGTTCCCGCTGCGCATCATGGCCGAGCAGTTCCTCGCGCCGCGCATGGCCTGGGCTGACGCCGCGCGCTGGGAATCCCAGAGCCACATTGAGACGGTGAGGGATCTCAGCCAGCACGCGCTAAAGACGCTTGCCACGAGCCAGGCCGACATCATCTACCTGCACCTCCCCGCGCCGCATCCCCCGGAATTTTGGGACCGCAATACGCACACATTTGCCGTGGGCGGATCGTATCTCGATTCGTTGGACTATGCCGACCGGCTACTCGGGCAAATGCTCGACATTCTCGAAGCCCAGCCGCGATGGGCCGCCACAACCTTGATCGTGCAGGGCGATCACTCCTGGCGCACTTACATCTGGCGCCCTACACCCGGCTGGAGCGCCGAGGATGAGCGCATCTCCAATGGCGGCCGTTGGGACCCGCGGCCCGTCCTTCTCATTCACGCCGCCGGGCAACGAGACGCGGAAACCGTCACGTCGCCAACCAGCCTGATGTTCGTGCACGACTATGTGGCCGCGCAGATCCAGGCTTTCGGCAAATGACCGTCGCGCGCCAGACCAGCACCCCACTCTGGTTGCGAATCACTTTGGCTGCGCCAAAGTCCCGGTGATGCGGAGAGCCGCCGCCGGTTCCGCGGCAATGAGGTCCGGTTTTGGCTCAGCAGTCGCGACCCGCGAAACCGAAAGCGGGTGCCTCATCCTGGCTCTGGGGCGCCGAGGTGCCCTCTGGGTCGGGCCGCGCGGGAGCGAAGGGAGCGGTCGGGCGGCGAATGTTTACTACATAATTACTGGCCTTTTCGACCGTTTTTGACCGTTTTTTGAGGGCGGCATGCCAATTCTAAAGGAGTTACTATCGTAAAACATACCCCCCAGGGGGTATAGAAAAAATTTAGTTATTTATTTTTCTGTCTTTCGAGCCGGAGCGGCGATGAGAGAACAGGGATCAGGGATCAGAGAACAGAAACAGAGATCAGAGGACAGAAACAGAGATCAGGGATCAAGACTCTGAACCTAAGACCAGTGTAGCAAGTTGGCAGAAATAGACTGCAAAGTTGGCAAAGAGAATTTTGGGAGTGTTTTCAGCGGTTTGGGGGCAAATCCGCGAAGAGGGGATCTTGACAGCGTTTGCCTATCGTCGGCTCAGCCCGAACCGCTCAAAACGGAGCGAAGGCCAAGGCGCCTTTGCCCGCCACGATGGGGCGCCTAGCGCAATTAGGTCCACGCTTCAATCATCCCTAGCGGTGATTGGACGCAACGGCGCAGGGCGACGTTGAAGCGGGACCGGTCCCTGAGGCCTGGCGGTGGGCTATCGCACTCAGCGGAGCAAACGAGAAAAGGTAGAAGGCGAGAGACAAAGTCATGAGGAGGAGTGCCTTCCGCGATCGAGCAGATTTCGCATCACAGATGATCGCATTTGTCTGCACTTGAGTTGCAATTTCGTAGGAAATCTGATCGCCTCTTAGAGCAATTAGAGATTTCGCTGCGTGATCAAACTTGTGTCCGTACAACTCCACCAAATGGCAGAAAAAGAAATGAGATTTCGGTTGGCTGAGGTGGAGACGCGGAAGGACCGTCCTGATCGCATACAGGGCGGAGCCAAGAAGAGCAACAATCGAGCATCCCGCGAGAACACAGAACGAAATCATTGCGCCGTCGAAGTGCCACGACGAGAGCTCAAGGCCCCTCGACACCTGATTTCCGAGCAGCCCGGCCAAGAAACCATTCAGGCCGAGTGCAACTTGGGCCTTTGTGTCGAATGTACGGATGTGCCCTTGAATGGAATCAAGCAGCTTCCAAAGTTGTTCGTTGTCCATGCAGCTCTTCCTCCTCTCGACTCCAAAAAGCATAAAGGCATGCAAGAATTGCCATCCTGCGATGACACAGCTTGAATGTTCTTCCGCTGCAGCATGGGCAGCCTCCGTCGTATTGCGGCGTCACCAGGTCCTCGACAACCCAATTGGTCCATGCTTTCAGCGAAATGGCTCCAGATCTGTTCGCCTCCTCAATCAGGAGCTTCCGCAGTGGCTTCGCCCACCCGTGTTCTTCTGCTTCACCCGGCCATTTGGTCGTTCTTTCGAAGATGAATCGCTTATCGAGCCAGATCAGCGAGGCCCCGAGCACCTCGCAAGCCAACGTCTCAGAGCCGACCGCGAACTCTCCGCGCGGGGGGAAGGAGAGACACAACCTGTGGTCGGAGAACAGATGTCCATTTGCTGAAGGCTGAAATTGTCCTTCGTGGTCGAAGACCTTGGGGACCTCCCACGGGTACGCAGCGGAATACTCCACTCTAATTGTCATCGTTTGGAGCTTCCCAGTCTCCTGCGGTTTTAGGCCGATCCTGCCTTGAATCCTCAGAGACCCCTGCTCAATTGAGTGACCGAGGTGTTGAAAGAAACGCTGCGACCGCAAATACGCAAGTTCACAGTCGATCCGCGCGGGACTCCAAAGAGCCCCGCGCTTGGTTGCCCACACAAACGGATTCGGCTCAGGGCTCATTCTGTCCCCCATGGACGAGTCTGTTTTAGGGGGATGACGTCGGGAGACCTGCCTGCGTCGATTCCGAACACAATTCCCGAACTGCGCGTATCGAACCCGACACTAGCCTTGGATTCGTAGTTCCGCTTCTTTCGCAGGTCGGCAATCTTCGTCCAGGTCAGGCCCTTTGCAACGTAAGTGTTTCCACCGTCATCCGTCACGAATTCTTGCCGGATGACTTCGTCGTCCAGGGCTTCGTACAGCCCTTTGCTGATTTTGATCTGGCCTCCCGAGCTTCGGAGCTGTAGGCGTTCCGCTCGGCCAACCTCTTTCCCGAGACAGCCGGCGTCCAGATCGCCGCGAACCCCGGATCGGACCGCGACGGTCTTTCCAAACGCGGCGCCGATTGCAATATGAAGCCTCCCAAGATCAGCGTGATACTCGTTTAGCACCTCCTCCATCGACGAATTGCAATCGATGGATAGTTCCACAGCACGACGCATCGCGCTAGCTTCATCATCCGAGGGAGTGTGAGATAAAGCCTGCAGCCTGTCGCCCTGGTGCTGGACTGGGACAGCGTCCTTATCCACCGTGACGTGTCGCATCTCGTATCGAAACAAATGCAACCACTGCAAGGCTTTTCCGAGCTTTTGCTCGTCTTTGAACAGCCCATCGATGGTCGCTGTATATCCGTCGATGTCCACGAACAGTGAGGCGCCTGAGCAGGTCTTTATGCTCTTCGGCCCCAACAGGTCGAAATCGATCCGAACCTGTGCTTCGCTGCTGCTAATGTCGTCCAGCGGCAAACCATCACGCGTCTTTGCAATGCGCTCTGATGAGCTTTCGGCGTCCCATGCATACCCCTCGTCCTTTAACAGCTTGGTTGGGTCGGAAACTGAAGCGGAATCGAGCACATAGACCTTGCCCGATGCCGCGAACAACTTTTGACGCTCCTTGCTCAGGCTCGAATATAGGTCTGCGCTGATAGTGATCGGATGAGAATCATTCATTATTTTCGCAGCATAATTAGCTGCTGCACCAACGCTGATCAACTCGCGCTCACCACGCGCTCCAATGTTGGCCACAAGACAGTCGCCAATCGATAGCCCAAGCGATGGTTTCAGTTTTGGATATTCAGGGAAAACGAAGGGCAACGCTTCTGTGCTGATCAACTTAATCGCCAAGGCGGCCAGAACCGACTTCCATGCGAGCACGGAATCATCGTCATACGGCTTGTAAAGAAGGCCGTGAAACTTCGGGCCCTGGATTTGGATCTTATCGCCGTCGAAAATCTGCTGCAGCACATGCCGCTGCTCAATCCTGAGAACGTGAAGCAGGCGGTGTAGGCGCTTGAAATCATCTCTTCGCATTAGAGGCGAGTCGATGACCTCTGAAAAGTTTGCAATGTGGCAATAGATATGAGCGCCGTGGACAATCCGCGCGTCGGTTGGGGAGAGATTGGTCAAGTCCATCTCTCGACTTAATCGCTGAATATTCAGCCCGGCTTCTTGAATGCGGGCCCATTCCTTTGCAAGTCGTTCCTTACTTCTCTGAAAGTCCCAGCTCATGACTGCTCCTGTTTGGTGACCAGGAGCCGCCATTCTTAATCTAGATACCGTCGCGAAAAATGCTTGACATCAACAGCCGCTCACGAATATGCTTCGACCGTTGCACAAGCAAGTAGTCCGGCTGTGACTAAGCGTGGTCCGGCTCTTGGGTGCATCAGCACGTAACGTTTGGGCCGGTGGTCGCCGGCCCGAACACGAGCACACCGTCGAGACATCTCGGTGCGCAGGCACACATCCTAAAGCCCATCGGAGATTCTGATGGGCTTTTTTTATCGACAAATCATTCACCCCAAATGGAGAAGGGCAGGGCTAAGAATATGACCCCACCCGCCACCACTATCGTTGTTGGTCTCTGAGTTCCAGTGTCGAGGTCTATAAACTAACGATCAAGTTTTGAAAATCCCCCAAAGTTCGATCGAGACTAAAGACTCCCGAGCACCATCTCAATCCAAATTGCACCCGTTCCCTCCTAAGAACATCCGCTCGTTGACCCGCAGCTCATGCAGCGGTAGCAACTGCCGTTGCGCACCATGATGGCGCCGCACACATTGCAACTGGGCGCGTCGCCCATGTCGTACATGCCGCGCATGGCGTCGGCCTCATGGTAGAGGCCGCGGTCCTCGAAGCCGGTCCTGTGCGTCTGGCTGCCTGGCGTGGCCTCGTGAAGCTGAGTATCGGTGATCCGCCACGGCGCGCTGCCCGGCTCGGCCTGCGGCTCCGGGGCGATTCCGCCGCCCGAGTGCCCACCCGCCGTCGCCACCTGGTTCAACCGCTTGGCTACCTCCTCGGCCAGGCGCGCAATGTGCCGCTGCGTCGAGACCGGCTCCTCCTCATCCAGATCGCTCTCCGGCGTCATGCTCGGCGAGGCGGGCAGTTGCGGAGCCTTGGGAGCCAGCCCGGCGAACAGCGTCAGTTGTTGGCCCGATAGGAAGCGCAGATTCAGCCAGCGGAAGATGTAGTCCATCAGGCTCTTGGCGTAGCCGATCTGCTCGTTGCCCGTCCAGCCTGAAGGCTCAAACCGCGTGTGCGCGAATTTCTCGCACAGCACCCTCAGCGGGACGCCGTGCTGCAACGCCAGCGAGACCGACGTCGCAAACGCGTCCATGAGGCCGGATACCGTCGATCCCTCCTTGGCCATGCGGATGAAAATCTCGCCCGGCTGGCCGTTGGGATAGAGCCCCACGGTGATGTAGCCCTCGTGGCCGCCAATGGAGAACTTGTGCGTGATCGACGCGCGCTCCTCCTGCAGCCGGTGGCGTATCGCGCGCGGCGGCGCGTTCAGGTCCTGCTCATCCTTGGCCGTCTCGCCGCCCGCGTCAAGCGACGGAGTGGCCGTCAACACCGGCACCGCCGCTGCCGTGGCGATCTCATCGAGCGCCTTCTGGAACGCCCGTGCGGCGGCCAGCAACTGCTGGGCGCTCACCTCCACCTTGTCGGCGCCGTGCGTCTCCAGCGTCTTCAGGTCGGCTTCGGCGGCCGGTTGCGACGCGGCCATATGTCCCAGCGCGCGGCTGCCTACCGCGTCCAGCGCCGAGGGATCCCTCCTGGCGTCGATGCTGGTATTCAGCGGCTGCGTGCCCTTCGACCCGTCGCGGTAAATGGCAATCGCCTTGTTGCCCAGGCGCCAGCTTGCCACGTAGGCCTCGGCCACCTCTTCCACCGTGGCCTCGTGCGGCAGGTTCACCGTCTTTGAGATGGCTCCCGAAAGGAACGGCTGCGCCGCCGACATCACCTTGATATGCCCCATGTAGTGGATCGACCGCGTGCCCTTTGCCGGCTTGAAGCTGCAATCGAACACCGCCAGGTGTTCCGGCTTGATCCCCGGCGCGCCCTCGATGGTGCCCGTCGCGTCAATGTAGCTGACGATGGCGTTCACGTCGTCCACGCCATAACCCAGCTTGAACAGCGCCGGCGCCACCGTCTGGTTGACGATCTTGATCATGCCGCCGCCCACCAGCTTCTTGTACTTCACCAGCGCCAGCTCGGGCTCGATGCCCGTGGTGTCGCAGTCCATCATGAAGCCGATGGTTCCCGTCGGCGCCAGCACCGTGGTTTGCGAGTTGCGGTATCCGTAGCGCTCGCCGTAGAGCAGCGCCATGTCCCAGCTCTCGCGGCTGGCGTCAATCAGCGCATCGAGCTGCGGCGCCGTGAACGGCTCACCGGCAGCCCGCGACTTGCCGATGTTGTTCACCTCGGCGCGGTGCATCCGGATCACGTCCAGAAACGGCTCGCGGTTCACATAGAAGCCGGGGCACGCTCCGCCCTGGTGCTCCACCGATGCGGTTAGCGGCGTCGCCGAAGCCAGCGGCGGGCACTGCGCCGCAATGATGGCCGACTGCAGATACGCCTGCCCGGTCATGATCGCCGTCATGCTCGCCGCCAGGTCGCGTCCGGTCTCGGAGTCGTACGGCAGGCCAAACGACATCAGCAGCGCGCCCAGGTTGGCGTAGCCCAGCCCCAGCGGCCGGTAGTCGTGCGAGTTCCGCGCGATGGCCTCTGTCGGATAGCCCGAGTTGTCCACCAGGATCTCCATCGCCGTAATCATCACCGAGATCGCGTGCCGGTACGCCGGAATGTCGAATGTCCCCGCCGGCGTCACGAACCGCATCAGGTTCAGGCTCGCCAGGTTGCACGCCGAGTTGTCCAGGAACATGTATTCACTGCATGGATTCGACGCGTTGATGCGCGCCGTGTTCTTCGACGTGTGCCATTTGTTGATGGTGTCATCGAACTGCATGCCCGGATCGCCGCACAGCCATGTTGACTCGGCAATCTTCTGCATGATCTCGCGCGCCTTGTAGGTCTTCACCGGCTCGTGGCCCTTCACCGTGTACGTCGTAAAGTCGCCGTCGGCCTCGTAAGCGCGCATGAACTCGTCACTCACCCGAACGGAATTGTTCGCATTCTGGAAGAAGATGGAAGAAAATGCCTCTGAATCCGGCCCGCTTCCGTCATAGCCCGCCTTGATCAGCGTGAACGCTTTCGCCTCTTCCTTGGCCTTGCACTCGATGAATTCCACGATGTCGGGGTGGTCCACGTTCAGGATCACCATCTTGGCCGCGCGCCGTGTCTTGCCGCCGCTCTTGATCACTCCGGCAAACGCGTCAAACCCGCGCATGAAGCTCAGCGGCCCGCTCGCCTGTCCGCCGCCCGACAGCAGCTCCATCGACCCACGCAGCGAGGAGAGGTTCGTCCCCGTACCCGAGCCCCACTTGAACAGCATCCCTTCCGTCTTGGCCAGCGTCAGGATCGAGTCCAGCGAGTCGTCCACCGCGTTGATGAAGCAAGCCGAGCACTGCGGATTCTTATAGCCGGTCGCCGCATACTGCACGCCGCCCGTCACCGCATCCCAGTGCCAGTTCTGTCCGTCCGCCTCCGGCTCCAGCCGGTCGCAGCCCACGTTGAACCACACTGGCGAGTTGAACGCCGCCTTCTGCGTCAGCAGCAGGTGCGCCAGCTCGTCGTGGAAGATCGCGGCATCCACGGGCGTGGCAAAGTATCCGCCGGCCAGGCCCCAGTCGCGCACCGTCTCCACCACGCGCGCCACCAGGTGCCGGACCCCGGCCTCCCGCTCCGGCGTGCCCACCTGCCCGTGCAGGTACTTTGAAGCCACGATGTTGGTCGCCGTCATCGACCAGTCCACCGGAACCTCCACGTCCTTCTGCTCGAAGATCGTGTTGCCCTTCGTGTCGGTGATCGATGCCGTCCGGCGCTCCCACTGGAGTTCGTCGTAAGGGGATACCCCCTCCGTCGAGAAACGCCGGGAAAAGGTCAAGCCCTGCTGGGTACGCGGGGTGGATTGGAAGGCAGCGGTCGAAGTCTGAGTGTGAGCCTCGTTCATCGGAATCCTCTCCAAAGGTCAAAAATCGAGCTTAAAAAGCCCTATCTCCGGCGCCGGTGCCGGAGTGCGGGATGACCCGCAACATCTTGAAAACAAACGGAAGACGGGGTATAAAATTCCGCGAGCTTCTGTGTCGTCAGCGGCTTGCCGTCGCTTCCAGCCCTTTCCTCGTCACCGTACTCTGTAGCCGCCTTCGCCGCGGGCCAGTGCCCGCCTCGGCGACGCTCAAAAGGAGCACCTGAACTCGGGAATTGCTCGATTTGCGCCGGTGTTTCTTTACAGCCCGTTAACAGCCGCAGATGAAAAAATACCTCTGTCCATGGTGCGTGTCAACACAAAACCACAACATCTAGTATTTTGTTCACATTTCGCGCATCTGCCCTCTAAACACCGCCATTTGCCTGTGGAAAGTCGCAAACAGCCTTGCCCCGCGCGGGCCTGGCTGCGCCGGAACGGGCCAGAAGGACAGAAAAACGGGCGAATCCTGGTCCTGATATGACGTTAGACCCGATACCGGGCAGGTTCAAGACGCGGGAATGGTGCAATTCGGGTGGGAAAGATGTGGAAGTGTGGAGAACAGGAGGTGGGATTGGGGCCCGAAGCCCTGGTCTCTCACGGCCACTAGGCCAAATTGGATCAGTTTAGACCTGCCGGGCCTGCCGCAGCCGCCTTAGAACTGCCAGCATTATTCGAGAACAGCGAACTCAGATTGTAACTTATGCCGAATTGCAGTCCCTTGATTGGGTGATCAATCAACGCCGAGCGGTTCGAGTAGGTAAAAGCGATCGGGAAGCTCAGGTTACTGCCCGTTCCGAGCCCCCAGCGGATCTGTCCAAGGTTGATCGGCCCACGCGACGCGTAAACCGTTGTCGCAGTCGATGGCAGATTGCTGAAACTGATCCCCGACGGCGGCGCATTCACAATTGATGGGCTTGTTTGGTCCTGGTAAAGATAGCTGCCACTCAGAGTCGAGTCTCCGATAAAGTTGGCCAGCCAGTTTTTGGAACCGGAACCGCGGAGAATGTAGTCGATCTCTAAGCCCACCTGGACGTCCCGCAAACGCTGCGCCGAAGGAACCGAACTCGGTGGCTGAGAATTGTAGAACTCCCCATCGACCATCAAATTGATTGTCAGCGGAGGTGTATCTGAGCCGGCAACGGCCTTTGTCGATCCTGCCGCGAGGGTGGTCTTGCAGTTCGCTGTTTTTGCCCCTGCATTAGCGTTGGAGCACGCGACCGGCGCGCTCTTCGAACCCTCGATCGTGTCGTACACTTCTTCGACCCAATTCTGCTTTTGAATAGTTTGGGATTTTAGTGTATTAGGTGGCGTTCCGGGCGAACCTCCTCCCTTTGCAGCCGTTTGCGGTACGTTCTTCGCGGCCGGAGATTTGCCAAACTGCCAGGAGAAGTTGCCCTTGAACGTTGAATAGGATGGCTGGTTCAGCGGTGTGCTCAGGTCATATTCAAATCCCAGCACCGGGGTCGTACTCGCATCCGTATCGGCCACAGTAGAAATGACTTCTTCGGCAACCCACTTGCGAAATGTCTGTGAGTTTGCCACGTTTTCATCCAGGCATGCTTTGACTGCTCCCGTCAGGCTTGGATACCCGTTGGCGAACGCCTCCGCAAAAGCACTCTCGCCATCGCTCGCCCGCTGGCTCAGCTTTGTAACCAAGGCTTTCAGCGCACTGTCATAGTCTGGACACGATAAGCTACCAACGTCCAGAGCACTACTCATGAGTGGGCTAACACCAGCATTGGCGTTCCCACTCCCTTTTGTGCCCGTGTTTGCCGCGCCATTTCGATACCAGGCTACGCCCTTTAATCCGAAGCCTCCGAATGAGGGCCACGTGCTGCCTGGGGTGGAAAGCGTCACGGGTGTCGGCGTCGCCGTGGAATTTGCTGTTCCCTTGATGGCGCTCGAGCTGCTCGCCGTAACGCTCGGCGTAAACCCCCGGATAAAGTCATATAACTTCGGCTTGATGCATCCCGAATTCACGTTCAGTGAATTCGAGCAGGGCAGCAGCACCCGCTGTTGGACCAAGTCCTCCAACAACGATTGCAACGAAAGGCTAAGCGTCATCGAATTGGAGGCGTTCGAGACGTTCACTCCCGCAAACTCCTCTGCGATCGAGCTGAAGCCAAGCAACTTGGAGACCGGACTGACGACCGACGTTGACGATGTTGTTGCACCTTGTTGCGCCTGTGACGAGTAGTTTGTGATTGCTGCCAAAAGGTCTGCTCGCGCCGGTGCAATGTCTTCGGGTTTGAGAACGCTAGGGGTTGCAGCATCGCCAAGGTCGCTCTCGGCCAAGGATTGTAAACAGGAAGCTGCGTTTCCCTCGCGCAAGGCGTCGATCCCAGTTTGAATTGCTTGTGCCGGGTTAGCGATCCCCGCGCTTTTGAGGTTGTTGTAGTTTATCCACACGTCGTTGAGCAGCTTGGTACAGGCGTCTGGCAGTGCCCCGGCGGGTGCGCCTTGGCCGGAGCACAGACTCGCTGCCAGCACAAAGAACATCACCACGCCGAAATCTCGCATCCGGGCGCTCATCAAGTCACCTCCAGGGTGAACGTGCCATTCTTTGACAAGTTTTCAGGGTAGAGAGACAACAGCAGGAGTTTTTGTCCTGCGACGCTCGTGACGATATTGACCGGGGCGGGAATGCTACTCACAGTCACGCCGACCACATAATTGCCTGGCGTGGTGATCGGAACCTGAAAACTCTGCCCGTCAGGCGCAATGACCGCTTGGGTCTTCGCGCCCCCATTAATTGTGTAATCTGCTTCCTTGATCGTCACGTTGGGCTGTGCATTGTCGATGACACACGTCAATGGCGTGGGGCCGCTGGCTACGCTGGCATCGTCAACGCTCGACGTCGTTGCTTTCACTTGTGGTGCTGGCATACGCCTCCTCTTCGACGCTGTCTCCAGCGCGGTATTGTGGGCGGGGGAGGTGGGAAAGCCGCGGCCCTTTACAGACAGCAGGTATCAGCCCGCCCGATCCATCGGGGAATGGCTGCAGCATAGCTCGAAATTCGTTAAAAGCAAGGGGGAAGCACAGTTTATTAATACAAAAATCAGGTTACGGAAGGACAGTGGGCCAAAGTAAGTAACCGGCGGTTACTAACTAGAAGATAACTCAGCCCTGCAAGCGATATCTATCCGCTCCGGCACCCAGCCGTCCCCACCATCGGCAATCCGGCCGCCGGCTCAACCGCCACAGCGTTTTCGATTCAGCTCTCACCTGAATGTGGAATGTCGCGTGGCAATTTCCTCAAGAAATTGCCACCTTGCACAGTGCCAGCGACGTTACCAAGTCAATCGAAAACGCCTTAACCGTCAGCAGCGTGTTGCACCGGCAGCCTCAAACCAACCTCTCACTTGGAGTGAGACGTTTTGGCCGGCTCGTCGCTCTTGATGCGCATACCGTAAAACGAGCGGTAGACGAAAAAGAAGGATATAGCGAAGAATACCGCCGCCAGCACGTGCGTCCACATCACGCCGCTGGTCGCAGACATTTGAACCGCTAACTCGACTGCGAGCAAGCCAAAGAGTGTGGTGAACTTGATCACCGGATTGAGAGCCACGGCGGCCGTGTCCTTGAATGGATCGCCCACCAGGTCGCCCACCACCGTCGCCTCATGCAGAGGCGTTCCCTTTTCGTGCAAATCCACTTCGACGATCTTTTTGGCGTTATCCCATGCGCCGCCGGCATTGGCCATGAAGATGGCCTGGTACAGGCCGAAGATCGCAATCGAGATCAGATAGCCGACGAAGAAGAAAGGATCCAGGAAGGCAAAAGCCAATGCGGCAAAAAACAGCGAGATGAAGATGGTCAACATCCCGCTTTGCGCGTAACGCGTACAAATGGCCACCACCTTCTTGCTGTCTTCGGTGGAAGCTTTCTCGGTTCCTTCAATGTGGATATTCCTCTTGATGAACTCCACGGCGCGGTAGGCGCCTGTGGTCACCGCCTGCGTGGCAGCGCCGGTGAACCAGTAGATCACCGCGCCACCGGTCACCAGGCCGAGCAGAAAGGGAGCGTTGAGAAGCGAGAGCTTGTCAACATTTTCGGTGAGCGAGTTGGTAAGCGCCATAATGGTGGCGAAGATCAGGGTGGTGGCGCCCACCACGGCCGTGCCAATCAGCACCGGCTTGGCGCTGGCTTTGAAGGTATTGCCCGCACCGTCGCCCGCCTCCAGCATCTTCTTGGCGCGCTCGAAATCCACCTCCACGCCGAACTGCTTTTTCACTTCCTCGCGCACGCCCGGCTCGTTCTCGATAAGCGACAGCTCGTAGATGGATTGCGCGTTGTCCGTCACCGGTCCAAAAGAATCGACGGCGATGGTCACCGGTCCCATGCCCAGGAAGCCGAAAGCAACCAGGCCAAAAGCGAACATCGGCGAAGCCAGAATCACATTAGCGAATCCCAGCGGTGCTCACCGCGTAGCCAAGGGCCATTAAAACGATGACCGCGCCTCCCAGGTAGTAGGCGGAATAATTCCCGGCGACAAACCCGGACAGCAGACCGAGAGCAGCTCCACCCTCCCTTGCCGACGCCACCACCTCTTGCACGTGGCGGGCCTTGGTTGATGTAAACACCTTCACCAGCTCGGGAATGAGAGCGCCCGCCACGGTCCCGCAGGAAGTGATCGTCGCCAGTTTCCACCAGAGTGTGGGGTCTCCACCCAAATTGGAAAGCAGGAGATAGGTGACCGGATAGGTTACGCGCAATGGTCACAACGGAAGTGATCCACACCAGCGAGGTGAGCGGCGCTTCGAAGTTAAATTCCTGCGCTTTGCCGTACTTCGCCTTGGCGATCAGCTCGTTGATGTAATAGCCCGCAACTGCGGCCACCAGCATGGCCACGCGAACCGCAAACAGCCAGACCAGTAATTGCACTCCAACGACAGCATTCTTCGCGCCCAGCATGATGAATGCGATGAGAGCGACCTGGACCACGCCGTAGGTCTCAAAACCGTCGGCAGTCGGTCCCACCGAATCGCCGGCATTGTCTCCCGTGCAGTCGGCAATCACGCCCGGGTTGCGGGCATCGTCCTCTTTCACATGGAACACGATCTTCATCAGGTCGGCGCCGATGTCGGCAATCTTGGTGAAAATGCCGCCGGCAAGACGGAGCACGGCGGCGCCCAGCGATTCGCCGATGGCAAAGCCGATGAAACACGGCCCGGCATAGTCTCCCGGAACGAACAGAATGATGCTGAACATCATCAGCAGCTCGATCGAGATCAGCATCATGCCGATGCTCATGCCCGACTTCATCGGAACGCTAAATGTGCGATACGCATTACCGCCCAGCGCAGCGTACGCGGTGCGCGAATTCGCCAGCGTGTTCAACCGGATGCCAAACCACGCCACAAAGTAGCTGCCCGCCATCCCCAGCACGCTGAACCCAAGGATGATGGCCACGCGCAGCGCGCTGAAGTGAAGCAGCACAGCGAAATACACCAGGATGACGACCGCAATGAAGGACCAGAGAAGAAGCAGGAATTTGCCCTGGTTGATCAGATAGGTTTTGCAGGTCTCCCAGATCAACTGCGACACTTCCTTCATCGATCGATGCACCGGCAGGCCCTTCAGGTGGACGTACATGAAGAGGCCGAAGACCATTCCTAAAATGCAAAACAGCGGCCCGTACATGAGCAGGCTGTGGCCGTTCATGCCCAAAAACTGGACCTGAGTCAAATCCGGAAGCTTCAGATTGGCTTCGCCTCCGGCCGCCTCCACAGGCGCTGCAAAAGCTGCGCCTTTACCCAGCAGGATCAGTGTGGCAATGACGCTGGCCAATCTCCCCCAGCGCCCGAAAATAAATTGCTTTTCATACGCCCTCCGATGCCCGCTCGCCGGCTTTGGGCGGAAATCTTCTGCATATCCGCCATGCCGATTCCGATCCGATCACCTGCCGCGCAAAAAACGCGGCCACAATGAGCGAGAACACGCTCACGCCGAGAAAGAAGCACACCCAACCCAGTACAGTCACATACCCTCCATACTTAAGGTTTTGAAGCCGTATGACGCACGGCCCCGGAACGGACCTCGCGAATCACCCTGGGGAATTGCCACGGGAAGGCTATCATCCGGATACACGGCTGTCGAGTGATTGCTGTCACGGGCCGTATTTGCCCCATTCCCGGCTTGATCTCGTCCCATTCCGGATCGCGCTTACAGAGCGATCCCGCGATGCGAAATCCCCGCGGTCGGCTCACACCTTCGCCCCGGAATCCCCCCTGTTTTCAGTTGTCAGATGAAGGTTATCCCTTATTGAGTTGTCCGCTCCCTTGCTCCCTATGTCCGTACGTCCCTGCGTCCCTAGTCCCTACGTCCCTGTTTTCACTCCACCGGAACGTCGATCTTGTCCCCCGGCATCACGTCACTCAGCCTTGGGTCGCTGGGGTTGCGCACCTCGCCGCCGGGCAGCGGGTGCAGCTTGAACAGCACCAGCAGGTCACGATCCGGATCGTCGAACGCGCTGAAGCCCGCCACCTGCTCAAGCGAGAATCGCGTGTGCAACTCCGCAAGCGTTGTCGGGTCGATGTCGTTCCATGATGCGAACCACCCCGGCTGGTAGCGCCCCACCTTCTGCGCCAGGTCCTCGGTGCTCAATTCGTCGCAGATCGTCGGCAGACGGGTCACCAGCGTGATCTCATCGCCGCTGATCGACACCATCAATCGCTTGCCGTTGGGATGCGCATCAATATACTGCGTCAGCCCCGTGGCTGCGTTCACCAATGTGTATTCCGGGTGCGTCGCATAACCGATCGTCTTCGCTCCATGAACCCCCGCCGCCGCCATGGCAACCAAAGCCGCGCCCCAACCGAGCCGGCGCGCCCCGCCTGCGTTTGCGACGAGCGCCTCCACCCCCAGCGCAACCACAAGAAAGACAAAGAATGCAGGCACAGCGAAGTAGCGCGGCTGGGGATGGTCTTTCACGGTCATAAACAGCACATACCCCGCAATCGCCCAGAGCGATGCGCCAAACACCGGATCGCGCTTGAGCCTTCGGGCCCAGTTCGTCCGCCACGCCATCGCCGCTCCCAGCGCCAGCGCTCCCGCCAGCAGCACCAAACTGTGATCCACCCACAGCAGCCCGTGAAACGACCACCAAAAAGCCGCCAGCGGCCAGGTGAACCCCGATGGGCTGGGGTAGGCATTCGCCACAACAAAGAAATAGGTGTAATCCCCCATCAACCCAGCCCTGCTGATCACCGCCATCCACGCACCATAGGCAGCCGCCGCACTCGCCGCCGCCGCCACGGCGCACTTGAACGCCAGGCCGCGCCTCTGCCATAGAGGCAGCACCATCGCCCACCCCACCGCCGGCGCCAGAAAAAACGCCGTCGTCTTGGTCAGCATCATCAGCGCGAACAGCAGGCCGATCCCAACCGAAACCGTCACCGGCCGCTTCATCTTTGGCAGTCGCACCGCCAGGTTCAGCGCCGCCAGCGTCAGAGTCGTCACCAAGGGTTCCAGAATCGCCAGCCGGGTGAAGCAGTAGACAAACGGGCTGGTCACCGCCAGCGTCACTCCCAGCAGCGCCATCCACCGCGGGGTCTCCGCGGATAGGTCTTCATCCGCGGGGTGGGAGCGCGGTCCCCGGTGGCGCAGCAGCAGGTAAGTCAGCGCCAGGTTGGCCATGAAGCAGGTAACCGCCAGCCCGCGCGCCGCCTCCACCGTCACGCCCGTGAAGAAGAACAGCACCCACTCCACAAACGGCCACACCGGAACTGCGACCGCCGGATTGAAATCCCCGGCTACATACCAGTTCCCAAACAGGTGCGCCCGCACGGCTGCATTGCCATACCAGCCTTCGTCGGTGTATTTCGCCCAATCGAAGATCCACGGCGAACCGTTGGGAAAATCGGCCCTCAGGTGCCACGCGTGCAGCGCTGCGAAGCCGGCGATCCCGGCCAGCCATGCCACATAGCCCCAGCGCCGCAGCCCCTCTGCCCGTCCTGTCCGCGGTCCCTGGCCGTCCACAACGCGCTCCTGCATTCGACCGATCTGCCCCAACGCTCTTCTGATGGAGCTTCCGCTCACCTTCCTCATGACTCAGGCTGTTCAAACAGCCAAAACTGGATTTGGAATTCGCCTCGGTTGGAATGTCATCGAGTATACCTTGCTCCCACTCATTCGCCCCCTTAGTCCCAAAGCCTGTCCTGAGCCAAGCCGAAGGATCCCTCGCTCCGTCGGTCCCCTCGGCGGGCGATTTGTGCCCGCTGGGGGTGGCTTGGTCCCTGCCTCCCTGTATTCGCTACCGGCCACTGGCTACTGGCTATCCCCGGTCCCCGCCTCCATGAACTTCCTCTAACTTCATGTTTTTCATCACCCCGCCGATGAACCGTGTGTAGGC
The DNA here is from genome assembly GCA_963799155.1 of uncultured Acidobacteriaceae bacterium. Classification (GTDB taxonomy): domain Bacteria; phylum Acidobacteriota; class Terriglobia; order Terriglobales; family Acidobacteriaceae; genus Telmatobacter. The sequence goes on along the minus strand of CAWCWB010000005.1, from coordinate 616,490 downwards.
TTGGCACACCTTTGCCACGGAGGCGAGGCACGTTGAGACCCATGCAGAACTCCGCACCAATCCACTCGCAGCCTTCCGTCTCTGGCCTCGCGCTCGTGGAGCTTGATCCCTCGCCTGCTTCGCCCCTAGGCGCCATCCAGATCGTCGGCGTCAGCGCCGCATGGCGCAAGCTGCTCATGCAAGCTGATATGGCCGCGCCCCATATCCAGGTCGCCGCCATCGAAGGCGAGTCCGGCAGTGGCAAGCGCACCCTGGCCCGCTACCTCTTTAGCCGATCTCCGCTCACCGGCCTCACCTTTCAGCGCCGCGACGCCCGCGAGTGGCTGGCCACCGACGCCGATGCCTCCACCCTAGCCGGCTTCACCTATCTCGATCGCGTCGACCTCCTCGCCCCTCCCGGCCAGGGTCTGCTCCTCGGCGTCCTTAAAACCCTTCAGGACCGTCCCCCGGGCCGCGCCGTCGTCCTCGCCTCCTCGCAAACCTCGCTCCGCCAGATGGCCGGCCAGGGACTTCTCATCCCCGACCTCGCCTTCCGCCTCACCGCCATCCGCTTCGCCATCCCGCCGCTGCGCCAGCGCCGCGAAGACATCGCCCCGCTCGCCCAGTTCCTCCTCGACCGCATCTGCGCCCGCTACCAGCAGCGCCCCGTTGTCCTCGGACCCGGCTCCCTCGCCCGCCTCTTGCAGCACCCCTGGCCGGGCAACGTCCGCGAGCTTGCCAGCGTTCTCGAGAATGCTCTCCTCGAAGCCGGCAACGGCGTCATCCACCCTGCTGACCTCGCGTTGCCCGACGGACTTCAACCACCCCCCGGCTCGCAATTCGACCCGCCCCTCGTCGCCAATCCCTGGGCCAACCCCAACGCCATGCTTTCACCGCAATCCGCCCTCCGCGCCGCCGACCTCTCCCTCGACGCCGTCATCCGCCATCACGTCCAGTACGTCCTCGACCTCAACCGCGGCAATAAGCTCCGCGCCGCCCGCCAGCTCTGTATCAGCCGCTCCACTCTTTACCGCATCCTCGCCAACGAGAGTTTCCTGGCGCACTAACCGCGCCGCCTCCCTTCCTGATCCACTCCTCGGTAAAAAGCTCACACCAACGTCGAGAGCCGGCGCATCGGCAATGTCTTTGCAAAACGTTGCCCAGTCTATGAAGAGGAAACGAAACACGGTCAGGCGGCTCGGCTCTTATCGGCCCGAGCGAAGTGATTCAGCAGAGAGACACGCGGGCAGAGCGACACATCTGTTGCGCCGATTCCCGGCAAACGTCACTACTGAAGTGAAGGACTCACGCCGCGCGATTTGAGTCGGATCAGCTGCCGTTCTGCCGGCAGCCAGCGCCCAGGCTGACGGCGGGCCCGAACTTCCGCTTACTCGACGAACGTCGTGATGCTCTCGGCCGGCAGGTTATAGGTGAACCTGCCGCCAGAGACCGAGACCGCCGACTGCGGCCTGAGTCCGCCGGCCGAGGCTGGTCTGGTACGGTGTCATGGAGGTCACCGTCGCGTTGGCGATCGTGAAGGTCTGGCTCACGGCTGTGCGGTTTTCGTTGGTCGCCACAATTATGTAGTGCTTGGCCCCGGCACTGTCGGTTCCTGAATACGCCGAGATATAGATGCCGCTCGCCGGACTGCCCATAACGTCGTACCGGTAATAGCCCGGCTGCACGAACTTCGAGAACTGCCCGATCGCATCGCCGAAGTAGGTCGGGGCCGGATTTGTTGTGTTGCTGTCAATCAGGCCGTTGTTCACGCCCTTGGCCGCCGCCGGATCGTTCCAGATCCACCACCACACGTAGGTGCTGTATTGCCCCGTCACCATCGCTTTGTGGATTTCCTCTGCAGCGTTGAGTGCATCGCGGATGGATGAGGTCGATGGGGAGGGGCCGAACCAATTGTCTGCCGAAACGTCGAGCCAATGTTCCGTCATCCACACTTCCTTGCCGGCGTTCTCGGCCTGCGCGTAATAAAACGGGTTTATGCCGTACACGTGACCGGCAATGATGCTGATCTGTTTCGCGGCCTTCGGGTCATTCAGCGAATCGGTCGCAAAATTGGTGTTGAAGTTCATGGATTCCGGCATCATCAGCCTGGTCCCGGTCGCCGTCACCACCGACGCATTCCCTGCAATCCACGCATCCAGGGCGGATCCGGCGTTCGACGTCTGTTCCCGGTGGTAGCTGTAACTGTTCCCGGACCAGAAGCAGGACTCCCAATGCACGCTCGCGTCCGGCTCATTCTGGACCGAGATTGCGTACAGCTTCACGCCGCCACTCTGGAAATAGTCGATAAAGTCCTTCAAGTAGTTAGCGTAGTCCGCGTAATGGCTCGGATCGAGCGACCCTCCGCAATACCCCTGCGCCAGGCCATTGTTGCAGTTTGTGTAGGGCTCGCCGGTTGCGGAGCCAGTCTTGAACGCCGGTGGCGGCGTCCATGGCGTCGCAATCACGATCGCATGAGGATTCGCGGCGATCGCTTCCGTCGCGTTGGTGAGCTCATCGGTCCACTGCCAGGTGACCCAGTGGTTCGAGGCTGACCCCTGGGGATCGATCCTCACCCGCAGGATGCTCAGCCCCAGTCCGTTCGTCTGGTTGAACAGCGCCGTGGCCTGCTGGGTCGTCAGCGGCCCCAGCCACGCCGTCGACCCGCCAAAGCCGCGGATGATCTGCTCCTTCGTTCCGTAGTCCACCGTCACCGGCTGCGAGACGGTAACCTTCCCGATCCGCGGATTGCGCTTGTGGATCGAAACCTCGAGCGCCACGAGAATGCCCATCAGCGCGACGATGCCGAGCAGGATGACCGCAGGTCTGCGCATCGAGGATGCTCCTCTTCTTCCCGAGTCCATCGGGGCTTGAATGAGATGCAGCGGCGACTTCGCCGCCTTCCTTACTGCTGCAGCACCACCTGGTCGCCCTCTTTGAGGCCGGAGAGAATCTCGGTGACGGAGCCGTTCGAGAGCCCAACCGTCACCAGAACCTTGCGGAAGCCGTCCTTCTGATGCTTGTCGGGAACCTGCACGGAAGCGTTCTTCTGGCCATCGTAGATCACGGCGTTCTCCGGCACCGTGAGCACGCCCTTGTGCTCGTCCAGAAGGATTTCGGCGTTGGCGGTCATATTGGCTTTCAGTTCGCCGCCCGGGTTGTTGATCGACACGCGGACCTCAAATGTCGTCACGTTGTCTTTCTCTACCCCCATGGGCGCGATTTTGGTCACTTTGCCGTAAAATGGCCGGTCCCTGAAGCTTTCCACCTTGATGCGCGCGGGCTGGCCCATGTAGACGTGCGCGATGTCGGCTTCGTCCACCTTGCCTTGTACGTACACCTCTGACGTGTCGCCCTCGGTCATGATCAGTGTGGCCGTGGAGCCCAGCACCAGAATCGAGCTGACGGCGTCGCCCATCTCCACGTCACGCGACAGAATCACGCCGTCCATGGGAGCCTCGATGGTCGTATACGAAAGCTGTTCCTCGAGCTGCTTCAGCCCGGCCTGGTTCTGCATCACCTGTGCGCGGGCCTGCTTCAGCTTGGCGGTGTCCACGCCGATCTGGGCCTGTGCCGCGTCGCGCTTGGTCAGCGCGGCAAGATAGTCGCGGTTGGCGTCGTCCAGCGTCTGATTGCTCACGATGCCGTCCTTGTGCATCTCCAGGTTGCGGTCAAGTGTGGCCTTGTACATGGGCAGGTCGGGAGCCGCGGCGTTCACTTTGTCTTGCTCGATGTCCGCCTGGTAGGTGGTCACGTTGGCCTCTGCGCCGGCCAGTTGCGCCCTCTGTGCATCCACCTGGGCCACGATCTCCTGCTGATCCAGTTGCGCCAGCTCCTGGCCCTTGCGCACGCGATCGTTGATGTCCACGTAGAGCTTCTCCACGATGCCAGACGCCTTGCTTTTGACCTCAACCTTGGTGATGGGCTGGATCTGCCCGGTGGCGACCACGGAGCGGGCAACGTCGCCGCGAGTGACTTTGGCCAGCCGGTTGGGATCGATCGGATCTCCCTTGGCCAGGCGAAAGAGGGCGAAGCCCACCCCGATGACGATGAGAGCGCACACGGTGCCCAGGATGATCCAGAGTCGTCTGTTCTTATGCGAATTAGCCACGGAGTCCTCCCCAAATTCCGGCGAGAGCAGGCCTCTCCCGGCGGACGCTGGTGGAAATAAGAGCGGTCAAGATTTCAGACGGTGACTGAGCACCGTTGTAACCCACATTTGCCAACTACGCAAATCGGCGGGCGGCGGTTCCATCGGAGGCCGGGTTACCCGCCTCCTCCGCGGCTCCACGCTGTGAGGCAAATCGCCCCTTCGCACTTGGCGGAATTGAACCAGTCGCGGGACGCGGCTCCCTTCCGCGCGGCCAACCCTCTTTGGCGGAACCGGCCCCCCGCCTCTAACGTATTCTTCTTTGAACGGGGCACGCCAAGCCGGCTCTCCTCCGTCTTACTGTCATGCACACCAGCTTTTCCGACACCCTCGGCCAGGTCTTCCGCGCCATCATGGCCAACAAGTTGCGCAGCTTTCTCACCATGTTCGGCATTGCATGGGGTGTCTTCTCGCTGCTCGTGCTCGTGGGGTTGGGCGAAGGCTTCCGCGAAGGCCAACACAAGCAACTGGCTCAATTCGGCACCGACGTGGTCATGGTTTTCAATGGCACCATCCCGGCTCTGGCCAACCAGCACACCGGCATGCGCCCCTACGAGCTCACCCTTCGCGACGAGGCCGACATCCGCCGCTTGCCTGAGGTCCGCGCCGTCACCACTGAACTCGCCCGATCTGACCCCTACGAAGTCAGCCAGTGGGGCAACACCTCCGGCCACCTTTCTGGATGCGAGGCCAATTACCCCATCGTCCGCTGGCTTCCCGTCGCGGCCGGCCGGTATTTCAATGAACAAGACGTCCGCGAGTCGCGCCGCGTCGCGTTCCTTGCCTCCAAAACCGCTTCGCTGCTTTTCCCCGGGCGCCCCATGCTCGGCGAAACCATCAGCATCAACGGTGTCGATTTCACCGTCATCGGCGTGGGCAAGCCGATCGGCCGCGGCAATAACACCTACGACGACGAGAAGATCTTCATCCCCGTTACCACCATGCTCGAGCTGTTCCCCCTCAAGGGCGACAACATCCCTCAGGATGCGGTCACTTCGATCCAATACAACCCCACCATCAAAAACGACAACACTGCCGCCGACATCGCCGTGCATAAGGTGATTGCCCAAAACCACGGCTTCGATCCCTCGCTCCTCGACGCCTTCAACGAGTGGGACACCATCACTGAGTCCCACTTAGTTGGCGCCATCTTCACCGCCATGGATGTCTTCCTGGGCAGCGTGGGCATCGTCACTCTCGGCCTCGGAGCCATCGGCATCATCAACATCATGCTCGTCTCCGTTACCGAGCGCACCCGCGACATCGGCGTCATGAAAGCGGTCGGCGCCACGCGGCGCGCGATCCTCGCCCAGTTCTTCTGGGAAGGCCTCTTGCTCACCGGCCTCAGCGGCCTCATCGGCGTTTTGGTTTCGGAGGCGGTCATGGCCGTGCTCCAGGCCTTGCTCACTGACAAAATCCCCGGCTTCGACCCGCCGCGCATTGTGCCCTGGACGGCGGCTCTGGCCCTCGGATCGCTTACCCTCTGCGGTGTTGCGGCGGGGCTCTACCCGGCGAGCAAAGCCGCCGATCTTGACCCCATCGAAGCCCTCCGCCGCGAGTAAACAATGCAGCGATCAGCCATCAGCTTTCAGCCTCGTCGCGGAGAACGAACGTTGTGGGCTCAACAAGGTGTACGAAATACGGTCCGCGTTTTGAGAATTCGAAGCTGAAAGCTGGAAGCTAGCAGCTAGGAGTTAAAAAATGCTGAAAGACATTCTCGTTCAGGCCTGGGAAGCGATGCTCTACAACCGCCGCCGCACCGCCATCACCATGATCGGCATGGCCTGGGGAATCGCCACCGTCGTCCTGCTCCTCGCCTATGGCAACGGCTTCTCCAACGCCCTCGAGACCATCTTCGCTCAATGGGGCACCAATACCATCGGCTTTTTCCCCGGCCGCACTACCCAGCAGGCCGGCGGTGATAAAGCCGGTGTCCAGGTCCGCCTCACCCTCGACGATGTCGATCGCATCACCGCAGCCCTCCCCGAAATCACACACATCACTCCCGCCGAGTATCAGGAGGCGACCGTGCAGAACGATCTGCACACCTACACCTGGACTGTGATCGGCTCCCGCACATCCTACGCCGATATCATTAAGCTCTCCCCCGACCAGGGCCGCTTCTTCAATGGCGCCGAAGACGAGCAGCGCGCCCACGTGTGCGTCCTCGGGTTCCGAAGCCAAGACCAAGCTCTTTTCCGGCGGTTGGGCGGTGGGCGAAAGCATTCGTATCAACGGCGTCATCTTCACCGTCGTCGGTACCGTCCAGCCCAAAATGCAGGAAACCAATGACGACACGAACCGCACCGTCTATATTCCCTTCAACACCATGAGCGACCTCAAAGACACCCACTATCTCGACGGTGTCTGGATCGGCTATCACGGCGATTACCAGAAAATCGAAAAGACGATCCGGGAGACGTTGGCCGCGGCGCACAACTTCCGGCCTACCGACCATGATGCCGTGCACATCTTCAATCTCCGCACCCAGCTCCACCAGTTCCAGATTCTTTCGATAGCGCTCCAGATTCTTCTCTCGCTTCTGGGTGCGCTCACCCTTGGCATTGCTGGCGTCGGCCTGATGAACATCATGCTCGTCGCCGTGCAGCAGCGCACGCGCGAAATCGGCATCGAAAAAGCTCTCGGCGCGCGCAGGCATCAGATCCTCATCCAATTCCTCGCCGAAGCTCTCGCCATCACCGGCGTGGGCGGCATCGCCGGCATCTCCCTCGCCTATCTCACCTCCATTCTGGTAGGCCGCATCACGTTCTATAGCGCCATCGCCAAGTACGCCGAGTCCGCCGACATCCGCCTCATCATCACGCCTGGTTCCATCGTCGTAGCAACCGGGATCCTCATCGTCACCGGCCTGGTCAGCGGCATGATCCCCGCCATCCGTGCCGCCAACCTTGACCCCATTGAAGCCCTCCGCTACGAATAACCTCGCCTCGCGCGGATCGCACCAACCCTCCGCTCCGCCGCCCACCTGCCAAGCTCCCGTAGGGAGCGAGAGAAGTTAGCCCGGGGCAACACTTCCCCTTCGTTCGCCGCGGCGAATGAAGGGGAAGTGGCAGCCCTGGGAAAGCCGCGAAAATGAATGCGAAGAGCCTCGTAGGGGCGACAGAACTGTTTCCCAAATTGCCTGCCACACACCGATCGCCATCGGAATGCCGCACGATGAAGTCCGAATGCGAATTCCACAGCGACCGGCTCCTCCGGAAAAAAGTCGAACTTGAATCCCACAGCAGCGGATGCCTCCCGCTAACGCGGTTCTCCTGCAGGTGTAGACCAAGGCGCAATCGTTAAGTGGCTTTTTCACCAAGAAAAAGCCACCTTGAAATACGCCGGAAATGGCACATAGTTGCAGGAGAACCGCCTTAAAGTCGCTCCCGAACGGATCTTCGCCGGACTTGCGCCCCCAAAGAGGGCAATCAGAAAACAGCAGCCGCCGTAACCTTCCCGGTGGAATCTTCGTCTAAAATGGCGTATTAGATGTAACTCGAGTTTCTGTGTGTCTTTCGCTCCCGGCACTCCTGCAACGGAGCCTGACAAGCGCGAAGTTCGAAAAACCGGGGCCTTTAGCGGTTCTCCAATTGCTGTAAAACGAAGCCACCTTCGCTAAGTGGCGTTTTCCCTTAAGAAATCGCCACCTTGAACGATGCTGGACACTCCACAGAAATTGGAGAACCGCCGTAACCCGGTAATAGTTCCTGCATCGGCTACGCACTTAGAGAAAAACAGGTGCAGAGTTGCCATGGTTTCTCGAAATCAGGAGGTATCATGATGCGCAAGACTTTGCCCTTCCTCTTCGTCCCCGCCATGATGACTGTGCTTCTGGCGGGATGCAGCTCCAACATGACCAGCTCTACTGTCACCACATCGGCGGGGACAGTTCCTGTTTCCATCTCTATGACCGACGATCCGCCGGCAGGCGTATCGGTCCTCTTCTTTCAGGTCAGCCTCACCAATGCCACGCTGACGCCCACAACGGGTTCGCCGGTATCGCTCCTCAATAACAACACGCCCATTCAGATTGACGTCACGCAACTGCAGGCGCTCTCCGCGTTTCTCAGCACGGCGGACGTAGCCGCGGGAACGTACAACAGCCTGAGCCTGACATTTGCCAGCCCGCAACTGGTCATCTTCAACCAGTCTGATGCGTCGATTGCGAGCACCTGCGCGGTGGGCAGCGTATGCCAGTTGACGCCGACGGTCGACAGCGGTTCCTCTCCGCTGACCTTTACTACGTCTCCTTTCCCGGTGACGGTGAGTGCCGGCTCGCCGCTGGGATTCCTGATCGATTTCCATCTCAACACCGTCATCCAATCCGATTTGTCGGTGAATCTGGGCGTGACCGATGGCGTGACGATCTCCGAGCTTCCACCGGCTCCAACTGCGCCCAAATTCGGTTTCCTCACCGGCACGGTAGGGACGGTGACCGCCAGCAACAGTCAGTTCACGCTGCAAACACAGTGGGGCAGATCGTTCACGATTGACACCACCAGCAGCACTACGTTTAACAACTTCCCGTCGAGCGCTTGCACCACGGCGGGCATCGGCTGCCTGGCGCAGGGTCAGGTTGTCCAGGTGCAGATTTCCGGCGTTGCCAGCGGCGGTGTGCTCACGGCGAGCCAGGTGACGTACGTGCAGCAGGCCACTGCGCAGACGGTGGAGGGCACCATTGTTCGCATTCCCCCACTCCCGCTGCCTGCAGGCGAAACCATCATCGAGCTTATCCTCCACCGGAACCCCACCAGCAACACCGGCTTGCCCATCGGCGGCTTGGCCTCGGTCGCAGTCTGGGGCCCGGGATCGGGCTCAAATCCCGAAACCACCTTCTCCATCGACAACAACGGCTTCACCATCCCCTCAGGCCTCACCTTTACCGGAGCAGCGAACCTATTCGTCGGCCAAACCGTTCAGGTCACCGTCACGCCCGGTTCGTTGACCAATACCGGTGGGGGGCCTGGTCCGAACGCGTGGGGGCCTCCGCGATCGGTCTCCTTTACTGCGTCAGCCGTGGAGCTGGAGCCAAGCCAGATGACGGGGATGATTACCGCGACCGATTCGAGCACCACGAGCTTTACGCTCGGTGTCGGCGGACCGTTCTTCGCCCCTTGGCCCATGCCCACCACCGCAGTCTTTTCGTTCGACGTGGACACAACCAGCCAGACGAGCTACACCGGGTTCAGCCCGGACAGCTTTGATGGCCTCGCAAACGGTGAGTTCGTTTCCGTGAACGGCTGGCTATTCCCGCCCGCAACGGGCTCAACGCCAACCATCGCTGCGCAGTCGGTCGTGATGCGGCCGAACCTCTGGTTCTAGGCCTCGATCGCGCGGCAGTTGCAGGTCGGATCGCGCCGCCTGCTGCCCATCGCATAGTGCGGTGAGGCGGCAGCGCGGCGTTGTCCACCAGCGTCTCACCGGTATCAACGCACCGAACGCCTAAGCAGTTTTCGGCAAAGTTTTATCCGCATTCGGGAAAGTCAAGTCGCCGCGACCCAAAGAAATGGCGTCCCTGAATAGCCCATTGACCGCACACAGGTTACCCAATCCGCTCTAAGCCCGAACTGCAGCCTGCTCCGCGCTGCCCGCCTGCCTCACTGCGCTGGGGTCACGGCCACGATGCCGCAGTTCGCGGAGTTCGCGCCCTGCACGATCTGTCCCACGTTGAATGGGTTGAAGGTAGCGTAGCCCCCGGGGCCAAGGGGCGGGTTGTTCAGCGTCAAGTTGGTTTGATTCTGCGCCAGGACCGCTTGGCTGGTATTGTACTGGTCGCACTCCAGCACCGCCGACTGAATGGCGACAGTCGACCCGTTCGTCCATTTCCCGTTCTGGACCTGGACATATCCATTGACCGACGCCGGCGTGCCCGTGAACTGCTGCTGCTGCACCAGCGCCGCGTTCGGTCCACCCGGACCCGGACCTCCCGGCTGTGCGGGTGCCGCGGGCTGCGGCGCAGCTCCGGGCGCGCCGGCCGGCTGCGGCGCGGTGGTCGGCTGCGTCGGCGGCGGGGTCCCCCCCGTCGATGGATGAGTTGGCTCGTAATAGTGGTTGTAGTAGTAGTACCCTCCCACAGCGACGACGATGATCGCCGCCCACATCATTCCGCTCTTCTTCGCCGGAGCTTGCGGCGGTATCGCCACCGACATCGGAACCTGCCCTGGAGCCACAAAGGGCATGGGAGCAGGCGCGACCGGCGGAGGCGCCCCATACGGAGCGACCGGCGGAGGCGCCATATACGGAGCGGCCGGCGGAGACGCCACATACGGAGCAGGTGCCTGCGCCACATACGGCGCCGCCGCCGGAGCCGCCGCCTTTGCCGCCAAATCGTTGCCGCACTTCACGCAGAAGCGCTCATTGCCGTCCGACTGCGCGCCACACTTGCTGCAAAACGTTGCCATATGCTTTCTCTCCTCGAATGTCGCTCCAAGTTGACTGTTCCCGGTTCCCTGAAACCTGACCACTGAAACCTGATCCCTGCCTTCATGCCGCCGGCGCCGTACCCACCGGCGCCGGACTCATAGGCGGCCTCACCGTTCCCAGCGCCAGCGTCGCCTCCACGTGTTGCAATGTGTGCTGCAGTTGCGCCTTCTGCATGTCCCTCACCTGGTGCAGGCCCTGCTGGATCATGGTGAACACTACGTACCACCCGATCACGGCCACGGCGCTCTCCCCCACCCACTGGACCACCGTGTTATTGCTGCCAGCGGCCAACGGCGAGTCCCAAATCTGGTGCAACACCACGGGAATAAGGAACGCCCGCAGGAACCGCCCATCCAGAAGCATACTCGCGCTTGCCGGTCGGTCCCCCTTCACCCGGAAGAACGCGGCCGCCGAGATCGCCGTAAACATCGGGTGCCCGAACGGCGATAGGAGCGCACGCATGTTCAGCTCCACTCACTATGGGTTTCAGCAGGGTCTCCAGGACCACCGCCAACGTCACTCCCTGCGGATTTGCGGCGATCACTTGTTGCAACCCGCCACCCTGTAGGAACTGCAAAACCACGTCCAACCCGTAGCCGAGCGTCTCCGAGCACGCAAAACCTGCCCCCACTGCCGCCCCAAACAGGACTCCGTTCAGTTGATATGGGTAGCGCGAGCCCCGCACGCTGTACGTCACCAGGATCACCGCCAGCAATTTCGAGGTCTCCTCCACGATGCCAGGTAAGTTGCCGAAAATGGGAATCAAATACCACAGCGTAGCGAACACCACCGAGATTCCGCCGCCGACGACGAACACCTCCATCAACTTGGCAATCGAAACGTTCCGTGGCGCGTTCATCTCCCAGAGGAGCGTCATGGTTGCGACCGGCACCGCAAACGTTGCCAGCACGATGGTCCCTATCAATACCTTTTCATTCAGGGAATAGAGGAAGAGCGCGTAATACGCCGCGTAGGCAATGGCTAAGCCCGCCAGCACGCGGAAAAACATCCACGGCTTGGGCCAGTTCGTGTCCACCAGCTCCAGCGGCGGCGTCGTCCGCGACGAGCCTGCACTGAGGTAGTCTTCCACCGCATCCGACCCCCGCCTCGTGAACGTCTCTTGGAAAAGCTCCTTCAAGCTGAATCCCTCCAGCTTGTCCGTCGAGGCCAGGGCCCGGATCTTCGACTCCAGGCCCTCCATCATACCCCCACCTGCACGCGGGCGCGCTCCCGGCGCGGGCACGTAATACACCTGTTGCGGACCCCCAGGGTACGCCTGGTACACCATCGGAATCATCCCCGGCGGCGGCGGCGGCGGTGGTGCGGCATACGCCGGTGGCGCCGGCGGTACCGGCGGAACCGGAGGCTGGCCTGCCGGCGGAGCTGCCGCCACGGTCGGCGCTGCGCCCTGCGCGTCGCCTGCTGCGCCCAGCGCCGCTCCGCAATTCTTGCAAAACTTGTTATCTGCCTGGGACTCTGTGCCACAGCGCGGACAAATCATAGCCATTCTCCTATCTTCTCGGTGGGGGGTCGGGGGATGTTGAACAAAGTAGCATCCCCCGCTCGCAAAAGTAAAGTAAAGAAATGAGAACGAAAAAACCGGCCCCTTCACCCACCCGGCTGCGCTTGAACCTGCTCTGAACTCCCCGCCCGTCCGTCCCACCCGCACGCTGGCTCGTCCGCCGCGGCGGACTAACTCGCCGCGCGCCCAACTCCGCTAACTCCGCTCGCTGGCCGCCTTACTTCACCTTGGTCAAATGCGCCAGCATCCCGTCCGGAGGCCCGTCGAGCGATCCGTCGTCTTGCAACGTCAGCACCGTCGTTTCGCCCTCGCATACCAGCGAAACCGTCTTGCCGCTCTGCGTGTACGTGCACGACGTTGTCATCGGCCCCATGCTCGTATAGGCCTTGCCGCCGCTTTCGAATTCGACCGTCACTACGTTTCCGTTGCCCGCATAGGTGTGCCCCGACACTTTGCTTCCGCATCCCGCCACGCCCAGGCAAAGCAGCGCCGCAGCCAACGCCATCCATCCACTTCGAAAGTTCGCTCTCATCCTCTCCTCCAGCCGGAACTTTGCTCTTCGAGCGCATCAGCGGGGCACGGCAATCCCATCCGGAGACTCGCTCGCCTTTGAGCCGCCTGCGCGCGCCTGCAACTGCAAATCCACAAAACTGCAAATTCAGTAGTTGGGGAACCCGACCGCCCGTATTGTATCGCTCTCTCCGGAGTCGCTCGTTGTAAGGGGGGAATACCGCTCTTCAGACTCTAACCACACCCAATCCCTGTGGGCAAGCTTTTTCTTCCGCCGGCCGTGGGTCAGTTTGAATGTGCCTTGAAAAGGCAGGGCGGGATGCCGAAACGCCGTGGGCGCATTTTTCCGGGGACGGGTGAAGGCGGCTCAAGTGGCACGAAATGTTCGATATTGCTCGACCTCGACCCCGCGAAATGTTCAAGGATCCTTGAACAAAACCCATCAAATGTTCAAAGATTCTGTTCCGAAATGCCGAGTGATGGCCAAGGGAATTACCTGAAACAGGGCCAAATGGTCAAAGAATATTGAACATTTCGTGAGGAATGGTCCAAGGTAATTTCACGAATAGCGTGTTTGCGCGGGCTTAGCCGGCCTTCACCGCACCTAACCGGGCTTATTGGCGCCGTTCTCTGCGCGATTTTGGGTGCTGGGGCAGGGAGCAACAATTCGAGGGACCTGCGGCTGCCCTTCGCCTTGTATCAGGGCTTGGCTTTAGCCATGCCGTAAATATCGCAACAAATACGTCGGGGCTTCGGCCTCTGAGGGAATGCTTCTCCAAGCCGACCCACCACCCCCGCCCGGACCCCTCAGACGCCGGAACCGCCGCATCACCGCCAACTCCGCTAACCCCGCTCCCTCCCCTCCGCCCATTCCGTCTACAATGCATGCAACGGCCGTCGTTCCCCGTTCCCACCGGCCGCCTACAGCGGAACCAGAGTCGGCGTATCGCGAAAGCACTGAGTTCAAGTCGACGCGACCATCAGGGAGCGGCGACCCTGCGCGAAACTCAACAGGACACGGTTACTCTGGTTCCGCTCTAGCGCCAAGGAGACTTCATGCGCATTCTGGCTCTGGTTGCCGGAATTCTCTGCCTCTCGATCGTGCTCTTCGATGCCTTCCAGACCATCATTCTTCCCCGCCGCGCCACGGGCCGCTTCCGTCTCACCCGCCTCTTCTACATCGCCACCTGGAACCCCTGGGTCTTCTTCGCCCGCCGCCTCCGCAATCCGCGCCGGCGCGAAACCGTTCTCAGCTACTACGGTCCTCTCTCGCTCATTTTTCTTCTCGTCGTCTGGGCCGCCGCCATGGTCCTGGGATTCGGCTTCATCTACTTCGCCGCCGGCAGTCCCTTCAACGACGCCGCGCAGCCCGCCAGCTTCTCCTCCGACCTCTACGTCAGCGGAACTACCCTCTTCACCCTCGGCCTCGGCGACGTCACGCCGCACAGCCCCGTCGCGCGCGCCCTCCTCATTCTCGAGAGCGGCACCGGCCTCGGCTTCCTCGCCGTCGTCATGGGGTATTTCCCCGTCCTCTACAGCGCCTTCTCCCGCCGCGAAGTCAGCATCGCGCTCCTCGACGCCCGCGCCGGCTCGCCGCCCACCGCCGCCGAGCTCATGCGCCGCCACTCCTACGACGGCGCCGCGCAGTCGCTCTCGGTTCTCCTCGTCGAATGGGAACGCTGGTCCGCCGAGCTCCTCGAGAGCCACATCTCCTATCCGCTTCTCTGCTACTTCCGCTCCCAGCACAACAACCAAAGCTGGCTCAGCGCCCTCACCGCCATCCTCGACACCTCGTCGCTCCTCATCGCCGGCGTTCGCGGCCACGAAGCCCGCCAGGCCCAGCTCACCTTCGCCATGGCCCGCCACGCGCTCGTCGACCTCTCGCAGATCTTCAACCGCCGCCCTGTCTTGAACGCTCCTGACCGCCTCCCGCCCGGCCGTTGCCTCGAGCTTTACGACATGCTTTCCGCGAGCGGCATCCAGCTCTGCTACGACGAATCCTCCCGCGAGCGCCTCCGCCAGATGCGCGCGCTCTACGAGGGATACGCCGAGGCTCTCAGCCGCTATCTCGTCATGCCTCTGCCGCAGTGGTTCTCCGATCAGCCGCGCAAGGACAACTGGCAAACCGTCGCCCGCCTCCGCGCGCAAACCGAGGCTACAAATTCCTCCAGCCCCATCCCATCCCCGCCGTCCGCCGATCCCACTCTCGCGGCCTCCGCCCTCATCGACCATCCGCACGATTTCTGAAAGGCGCACGCAGCGCCTTTAACCCGCAAACCAACCCGCCCCACAACCGACCCTCGACTCAATCGCCTGAATGGGCTAAACTTCCGCCACATGCTCAGTTTAACGAACACCCTCGAAATGATGCCGTCCTCCAAGAACGTGGTGTCCTACTTTCCAAACAAAATCGCGCCACCGCCTTTTTGCTTCGTCCTAAACGTCTCAGAATTGGTGGGCGCCGAGGCGTTGGAAATGTAGTGCTCCCTGTTGATTTAGACATTAGAGGCCGAGTTTGAAGTAAGTGTTTTGGCTTGGAACTGCGCACTTGCTTCGTGCGGAGTTCGGCCGCGGAGTCCGCGGTGCGGACGGTCGTGATTATATTCCTCGATCCATCGAGCGATGGACTGCCGTGCATGGTCGAAGCTCTGGTACTCGTTGATCCAGACCTCCTCTTCTTTCAGGCTGCGGTGGAATCGTTCGATGTAGCTGTTGCCTTCGGGATGATTGTAAGCGGTGCGGCGATGCTGGATGCCAAGCCGGTTGAGGGTTTCCACGTAGCGCGCCGAGGTGAACTGCGTGCCGTTGTCGGTGGTGAGCGTGAGCCCGAGCTCCACGCGGGCCGCGTGGCAGGTGGTTAAGCACGGCGCTGTCGAGGGCAGACAGCGCCTCGGCAGAGCGGCATCGCAGGCTCAGATCCCAGCCAACGATCTCGCGCGTGCAGCAGTCGATCACGCTGACCAGATAAGACCATCCTGTCGAAGGTCCGGCCCAGACCTTGGTCATGTCCGACTGCCAGACCAGGTTCGGTTGCGGCGCTTCCACGCGGCTCCAGTCCTTCTTCCGGATGACGCGATAACGACCCTGGCGCACGAGCAGGCCGCGCTCACGCATCACGCGTAGCACACGCTTGCCGTTGACTTCAAGCTGCTGCTTGCGCTTGAGCCACCAGACCACGCGGCGATAGCCGTAGGCCGGCTTCTCACCGCACGCCTCCACGATCCGCATGTCCTCGGAGCGGTCAGCGCGGCTCGTGTGCGGGCGCTTCCGATAGTAAAGGCTGGAGCGGCTGATCGACAGCGTCTCGGCCACCAGACTGGCTTCCGTGCCCTGGGCAACAAGTTCTCTGGCTTGCGAATGTGCCTGCCCGCAGCTCACTCGCCCAGCACGTTTTTTAGTATCTCGATCTGCAGCGCGCTGCGGCCCAGCGCCCGCTCCAACTGCTTGATCCTTTTGGCCTGCTCTTGGTCCGGGTGCGCGGCTGCGCTTCTCCCCCCAAGCGCAGCCTTGGCGCCCTGCTCCACTTCGTCTTTCCAACGATAGTAAAGATTCGGCGCGATCTCATACTTGCGGCAGGTCTCAGCGATGTTGCCGCTCTTCAGACCTTCCAACACGATCTGCCACTTCTCTTCAACAGTCCTTTGTACACGTGCTTTACGCCCCATCTGCGCCTCCTTTGGCGGAGGCCTCTACCTTATCTAAATCATGTGTCCAGTTCTAGCAGGGAGCACTACAGAAATCATCCCCGGCCGGACCCTTAGAAAAGCTGCCATCGAAGAGATCAAATCCATTAAAGAGCTGATTGAGTCGATATTCGGCACACACTTCAGCGGCAACCTCTGGCAGACCCGGCGGCCGGAATCGGGGAAAGGCAAATACGTGACCCTCCCTGAAAGCCAGTGGCGCTACTTTGTCATTGAATTCAGCGGCGACAACCAGGAACTCGCGCTCCTCGAAAAGGCGCTCAGCATTGCGCCGTGCGGAATCGAACTTGGATTCACTCTCTCAAGCACAACCTTCGGAACAAAGAAAGTTCCCGCCTGCATATATAGCCCGCCTCGCCTCTTCCAATCACTCTCGGCGCTGCAGGACGCGCTGTACTCCGCGGACGGGCCGGGTCAAAGCCTCACGAACGCCGATGTCGAACAAGTCAGCAAGATTTATGCGGCACTGAAGGCCCACGACCACAACGTCGTAGACCTAAACAGAGTTTTTCAACTGCTCTTCCAATTGAAGGACCTCCCCCACTTCTCCCCCCTTCAGGTCTTGGGGTTTTTCGCTGTTCTTGAGTCAATTCTTACGCATCGGCCCAATCCAGAAGACAGACACGACTCCATCACCCGGCAGATCAAGCAGAAATTGGCACTACTCAACAGGAGATGGCAACCACCGCTTGATTACTCAAACTTCGCGGCGCCATCGCACGATATCCTCTGGTCAAAAATGTATGAATATCGCAGCGCAATCGCCCACGGGGCGACACCGGACTTCAAGTCAAAGCTAAAGATCCTCCAAAACCCGCTCAACGCGAACGCCCTCGTCAGCGAGGCCGCGAAGAAGACAATCTGCCAGGCGCTGACAGAACCGCAGCTTCTGGCCGACCTTCAAAACTGCTGACCGCCGAAGACGGAGCTAAGCTCGTGCAAGTAGTCCCGCAGGCAGCTAAACCAAAGGCGCCGAATCGCCACATGAGGAGCCGTAGAATTGTTGCATCAATGCTATGCCACTGGATAACCCAAAATTCGACGTCGCAATCTCGTTCATGACCCAGGACGAGGCCACTGCGGGCGCGCTCTCCCGGGAACTGAGCGACACGCTCAACGTTTTCTTCTTCCCTGAGAGGCAAAAGGACCTCGCCGGGACGGACGGAATGGAGTCGATGCGCACGCCTTTCCTTGAAGACTGCCGCGTAATGGTTGTGCTTTATCGCGACGGCTGGGGTAAGACGAGATGGACAGCGATCGAAGAGACCGCAATTAAGGATTCCTGTTTCAACGGCGGATGGAAGAGGCTCTTCTTTATCGCCCTCGATCGAACGAGCGTCCTTCCCAAATGGCTCCCCGACTATCACCTGCGCTACAACTGGGCGGACTTCGGCCTCGAACAGGCAGCTGGCGCGATCAAAGCGCGCGTCCTCGAAAATGGGGGCCAGCCAACCGAAGCAACACCCCTGCGGCGGGCGGAGATACTGAGAGAGGACGAGTCCTACCGAGCCGCCAGGGGCCGGATGAATTCTTACGAGGGGCTTGAGAAGATCCTCGAGAGCGTGACGCTCCTATTCCATGAGATCGAGGCCCAATGCAACGCGGTAAATAGCCTCGGGCACTCGCTCGTAAGGCAAGAGACAGTTATCCGTGAACGAAATCAGGAGCAATTTTGCCTATTGACCAACGACCGAGTCGGTATGAGCGTCATCTGGCACCAACAATTCAGCAACCTCCTAGATAAAAGTGGCCTGACCGTCCGGGAGCTGAACGGGGGACTAATATTCCACCGCGAGTTGGGCAAGCGCATGCATCTTGTTCCGCCTGAGACGATACGCGAGACAGTCTACGACCCAGAGATCTCCCGCGCTCGGGAATATGGCTGGACGCCTCGCGGGAAGTCTGGCCCGTTCCTCTCCTCCACAACGCTCGGGTCAAAACTTGTCACGCAATTCCTGGACCTCGTCGATAGGTACGAAAGCGGAAAGATTGCGCGCAGGCACTAAACATTCGGAAAACCGCGAGGGCAGGTCGTCGGCTCAACGCCTGCCGATCGTTCTCAACAAGCCGACCCTCAACATCCCCTCCCGCGCGCTCGCCAACACGCTGCCTCGCTCCCTCGGCCTAC
Organism: uncultured Acidobacteriaceae bacterium; assembly: GCA_963799155.1. Taxonomy (GTDB): domain Bacteria; phylum Acidobacteriota; class Terriglobia; order Terriglobales; family Acidobacteriaceae; genus Telmatobacter. The sequence continues at coordinate 598,074 of CAWCWB010000005.1, read as the reverse complement.
TCCCTACGTCCCTGGCCCCGCGTCCCTACGTCCGCGCCCGCTAAGCACGCTGACTCGCTAACTCGCTGACCTGCTGACTTGCCCCTGCTTCGATGCTCTACACTCGACTCAAGGCCATTTCCCCACAAAGGACGCTCCATTGAAACAATTTGACTTCCGTGCACTCGCCGTTTCCTCGCTCCTGTTGCTTTCCTTTGCGCCCCCGCTCCGCGCCCAGGCCCTTGCTGCCCAGCCGGCCGCGCCCGCTTCAACCCCCGCCTCCCTTGAAGACCGACGCAAAGCCCTCAACGATCTATTCCACGATTACTGGGAGGACCAGCTCAAGCACGATCCCGAATTCGCCTCATCCATCGGCGACGAGCGCTACAACGACCAGATCAGTGACTACTCCGTCCGCGCCGTGAACGACGAGCTGGCGCGCGAGCAGACCTTCCTGCTGCGTTTGGCCGCAATCGATCCTACGGGGTTCACCGATCAGGAGAAGACCAGCCAGGACTTGCTGATTCGTACCTTTGAGGAGGATCAAGAGGCCGCGGAGTTCAAAGAGTGGGAGATGCCCATAAACCAGATCAGCGGCATCTACTCCGACTATCCGCGCCTGGTGGCCGAGCTGAGCTTCTCGACCGTCAAGGATTACGACGATTGGATCGCGCGCCTGCACGCCCTGCCCGAAGCCTTTGCCCAGGTTACCGAGAATATGTCCATCGGCATGGACGACCACCGCGTGCCGCCCAAATATCTGCTGGAAAAGGCGCTCGAAGAAGTGAAGCAGTTGGCCGGCCAGAAGCCCGAGGACTCGCCCCTGGCCCTGCCGCTCAAAAACTTCCCCGCGTCGATCTCGGCCGCGGAGCAGGCGCGGATCAAGGGCGAGATGCTGGACGCGATCTCGAAGGAGGTGCTGCCGGCCTATTCGCGCTTTGCCCGCTTCCTTGAGGTCAGCTATATCCCCGCCGGGCGCTTGAAGCCAGGTATCGACGCTCTGCCCGACGGAGCGAAGTACTACGAGTTCCTCATCAAGCGCACCACCACAACCGATTTGACCGCCGCGCAGATTCATCAGATCGGCCTCGATGAAGTGGCGAAGGACGAGGCCCAGATGCTGGCCATCGCGCAGAAGCTCGGCTTCAAGGATTTAGCTAGTTTCCGCGCCAGCCTCAAGACCAACCCCAAAGAGCACCCGGCCTCGGCCGACGCGCTGGTCGCGGCTTACAAAGGCTACTTGACGCCGATGCAGGCAAAACTGCCGCAGTTTTTCGGCACGCTGCCCAAGGCGCCGTTTGAAGTGGCGACCGTTCCCGATTACGCTCAAGAAAGCTCGCCGCCTGCGTACTATGAAGAGGGCACGCCTGACGGCTCCCGCCCCGGCCGCCTTTTCATCAACACTTACAATGTCACCGGCCGCAACCTCTACAACGTCGAATCCATCGCCTACCACGAGGGTATTCCCGGCCATCACCTGCAGATCTCCATTGCCCAGGAGATGACGGGCATCCCCGAGTTCCGCAAGTACGAGGAATACACGGCTTACACAGAGGGTTGGGCGTTCTACGCCGAGCGGCTGGGCAAGGATATGGGCTTCTACCAGGATCCTTACTCCGATTACGGCCGCCTGGAGAACGAAACCTGGCGCGCCATCCGCCTCGTCATCGACACCGGCGTGCACTCTGAGGGCTGGACCCGCGACCAGATGGTCCAGTACTTCCACGACCACTCGAACATCGACGAACCGAGCATCCAGTCCGAGGTCGACCGCTACATCGCGTGGCCCAGCCAGGCTCTGGCCTACAAGGTCGGCCAGCTCAAGATTTTGGAGCTGCGCGACCGCGCGCAGAAGGCGCTCGGCGACAAGTTCGATATTCGCGCCTTCCACGACCAGGTGCTCGACGCCGGCGCCTTGCCGCTTGACGTGCTCGAGCAGCGCATCGATGCCTGGATCGCAGTGTCGATCGCGGCGCAACAAAACGCCCACTGATCGCAGAGCGCATTTCTCAGAATCTCCGCCTATAACCGGAGTATTGACACGTTATGCGCCCCACTATGCGCGCGCTTCTGCACGATCTTGCGCACTTCGCCCCGCGAAATGGCGGACTCACCGAAAGGCGCAACGAGCGCGTTGACCGGAAAAGCAGATGTGGTGAGGTTCCTCGCGCACATGCGCAGGCAAGAAGATAAGAGTCCTCGCGTGGTATTCTTTCGAGTTCATGTTCACGGCGGTTTTAGAGCAGTTTCGGAAATACTGTGTCCGGTCAAAGCGCTTGCGAAGGTCGTCGCTCCCTCCACCCCCACGGACCAAGACCTGTCCGTGGGGACCCCGGCCCTTCTGCTCCCACCCCAACGACGAGAAGCCGTCGTTGGGGACCCCGGGGTGGTCGCGCCGACTTAGCGTTTGTGAATACGGATAGACCATTTCCGAAACTGCTGTAGCCGCCATCAATTTTCGCTGGCGTTGCGCGTTGCAACGAGGATGAGGATTTTATGAAACGTTGTTTCATTCTGGCTTGCTTAGTATTTGGATACGGTTGCAGCCTCGGTGCGCAGGTCATGGATGCGACGGTCTGCGACGTGGTGAAGAAGCCGCAGGCGTTCGACGGCAAGATCGTGCGCATCAAGGGCACAGTGGTGGCCGGCTTCGACGAGTTCGTGATCAAGGATTCGACCGATCCCAATTGCGGATATCCTGTCAATGCGATCTGGCTCTCCTATCCGCCGGGAAGCAAGGGCAAGGCGGGACCGGCGGCCATGCTGGTGGTGCAGCCGGCGCGCAACTTTACAGGGAAGTACACGCCGCCCACGCGCGCCGCTGTGACCCTCGACAAGAGCAAGGACTTCAAGCAGTTCGATTCATTGCTCGCGCAGAAGCACGAGAAGGGCGCGGACATGTGCCTGGGGTGCACGCGCTACGAGGTGACTGCCACGCTGGTGGGCCGGCTGGATGGCGTGCCTGACGCGTCGCTGAAGTATGACGCCTCGTCCAAGATCGTGGGCTTCGGCGGATTTGGGAACATGAACGCTTATCCCGCGCGCCTGGTGCTCGAGTCGGTTTCCGATGTGACACCGAAGGAGATCGACTTCTCAAAGAACGACGACGAGAGTAAGGGCATGCCGATGGGGGAGACGGGGGGAAACGAGATCGATATTTATGGTGCGATTGCCGCCGCGCAAAGAGCCGCTGATGGGCTCGCCGCGGGCCCTTCTAAAGACGCCGCAGTAAAGGCTGCGGCGGTTTACGGAAAGCAGGGTGACCGTCCGACAGGTGTCAACGTCAACTATGGGGCGGCGAACGAGGCTTCGCCAAAGGATGAGGGTATGGGGACGAAGGACTCCCCGGACGGCGTCCTCTTCAATTGCACCTTCAACTCGGATCGCCTGCAGGAAGATTCGCTGACGAAGGCCGTCATTCACATGGGCGAGCACGTGTACGAATTGCGCAACCCGCAATCTGCAGATGAGCAAATCTCAGCCTACGTCCTCGAGTCCGACGCGTGGACGGTTACCGCGATCGCAGCGGCGACCAGTGGCCAGAAGTTCCTCACGCTGCCCGGCGCATATCTGGTTTGGGACTCCGATTGGCCGCAAGCTGAGCGCAACGACAAGGTGGCAGCGACGATCAAGGATTTCCTGGCGAACGAAGCGTTGCTGAGCCAATAGGCGTACGCATACCAGGTTGGGCGGAAATGTGCTGGCTGGCGCAGCCGCGGAAGGCTCGCGCAAATAACTGAACTGGGACGCTGAAGCGACGTTCCGCCGTGCCGTGCACGGATAGGCGCACCCGACGCGAGTATCCTGAGATGTTGTAGACCGTATTACGCGCCGAAATCATCCTGGACGAAGGGAAAAGAGAACATGGCCGAGATCGCCGTCGAAGCACCGCAAACTCCTGCGCAGTTGCCCCAGCTCCGCGTTGCGGTTCTGGGCGCGGGGAAGATGGGCGGCATTTTGTTGCAGGCATTTCTGAAAGAGAACCTGTTTGCCGCTGACCGCATTCACGCCACCGTGGGCCACGCCGAACGGGCGCTGGCGCTGAGCACGCAATGGGGCGTGGACGTAAGCACCAATAACCTGGGAGCAGCCCGGCAATCGGACCTGATCCTGATCGGCGTAAAGCCGTTCCAGGTTCCGGATCTAATGGCGGAGATCAAGCCTGCCCTTACACCGGCCAAAACGCTGGTTTCTTTCGCCGCATCAGTCAAGACCCGCGCGATTGAAGAGGCGGCGGGCATGGAAATTGCTGTGATCCGCGCCATGCCCAACACACCCTCGGCGCTGGGCGCCGGGGTGGCCGCTCTGTGCCGCGGACGCTTCGTAAACGATGCGCAGATGGAGCTCGCCGTGCGCATGTTTGCGACCGTGGGCCGCACAGTGCTGTTGGACGAGAAGCACATGGACGCCGTAACCGGGCTTTCGGGATCCGGACCGGCGTATCTGTACATCATCATCGAGGCTCTGGCCGAGGCTGGCGTGAAGGTGGGCCTGCCGCGCGACATCGCCACACAACTGGCCGCGCAGACCGCCTACGGCGCTGCCAAGATGGTGCTCGAGACCGGCTACCACCCGGCGCTGCTGAAAGACGCCGTGACCACGCCCGCGGGATGCACCATCGACGGCATCCTGGAGCTGGAGGAGGGCGGATTGCGCGTGACGCTGATCAAGGCGGTGATGCGGGCGACGGAGCGCGCGCGGCAGTTGGCGGCCGGATGACTCCTCGCTGACGTGGTTTCTCTCCCGGCGAACGATTTTGCCCATGCAACGTCCAACGTGGCTTCCCTCTTACCTGCCGGAACTCGACGGGCTGCGCGGCCTGGCGATTCTGGCGGTTGTCCTCTATCATTGCCAACCGCGTCTCAAAGGAACGTGGATCTATTCCGCCAGCCTGTGGGGATGGGCGGGCGTGATCATGTTCTTCGTCCTCAGCGGATTTTTGATCACCTGCATCCTGCTGGGGACGCGGGACAAGCCACATTACCTCCATCACTTTCATGCGCGCAGAGTGCTGCGCGTGTGGCCGATATACCTGCTGGTGCTGGCAGTGGTTTACCTGAACGCGCCATGGTTTGTGGGCGGCAGCGTGTGGGAGGCGGTTAAGGCCGCTCCGTGGCTGGCATACATTTTTTGCGTGCAGAACCTGTTTCCTCTTACCCTGCCACCTGCGCTCGGCCCCACGTGGGCGCTGGCCATTGAGGAGCAGTACTACTTTGTGTGGGCGCCGCTGGTGCGCGTGTTGCGGAGGCCCTGGATGATGGCTGCAGTGCTGGTGGCCGCGCTGGTTGCATCGCCACTTCTACGGCACGCAAATCTGCACTGGATGACGCCGACCAACACGCTGATTCATCTGGACGGGATCGCGCTGGGTAGCCTGCTGGCGCTCGCGATGTACACGCTCCGGCTGAGCCGACGCGCATGGTTGTGGATCGGCCTGGCGGCATTCGCGCTGGGCATTGCGGCAGCGGCCACCATCGCGGGCGGCACGGAGTATCTGGATTCCGCGCTTGCCGTGGGCTTTGCGGGAGCGATGGTAGCGGCTGCTGCATCGACGGGCGCAGGCAACCCGCTCAATGTGGTGCTACGTCGAGGGCCGCTGGCCTTCTACGGGCGCATCAGCTACGGTCTCTACATGACGCACATTTCTGTCTTCGTCTATTTCGGATGGTTCGACGCACGCATGAATGCCTACGGGATGGGCGGCAACCTAGCGGTTGTGGGCTTCCGGCTAGTCGTGACCACACTGGTAGCAGCAGCGCTGTGGTATGGTTTTGAGTCGCAAATTCTGAAGTTGAAGCGGTTTTTTTAGGACCGCGATCGACACGTTGCGGTTCGGTTTCTCGGATGCAACCAGACCTGTCTGTCGGGTTCAGGAATAGGTGACGTCGTCATTCCAGTGTGTGACATGAGTCACCCATCGCCTCACGGAGCCGCTGCTACGCTTGATTTGAGGCGATTCTCCAGGTCTCGTGGAGCATCGAGGATCGTGCGCCGCGGCCGAGGACGGCGACGGTATACGAGAGATCAAGGATCGATGCTGGCCGCAAGGCTGATGGTTCGTTCGGTTGACATCCTGAAAGGTTCTAATCCATGTCTTCATTGCCAGTTTTGGTTTTGAACAGCGGTTCTTCTTCGATTAAGTTTTCGTTGTATGAGGCCGGCAACGGCGAGCGGACGCGGCTCTTCGAGGGCGCGGTCGATGGCATCGGCACCGATCTGGGCAGTTTCTGGATCAAAGACCCGGATGGTAAAAAGCTTGTGGATCAGACGCCGCCTGTGCCCAGCCGCTCCGTCGCTTTCAAGCTGGTGGCGGACGCGCTGCACTCCGGCGAGTTCCCTGCTCCGGCGGCCATCGGCCATCGCACCGTCTGCGGAGGGCCGACGGTCCGCGAAAACCAGCTCGATCACACCCGCGTTGATCGATGAGATCGATAGCTATGCGGCTCTGGCGCCGCTACACACGCCCATCGCCGTCTACATTATGCGCGAGGCTTTGCGGCTGTTTCCGGGTATTCCAAACTTTGCCATTCTCGACACCTACTTCCACCGCGCTTTGCCCGAAGTCGCCACGCACATGCCCATCCCCGCAGAGTACGTTGCCATGGGCGTGCGGCGCTACGGCTATCACGGCATCTCGTACGAGTCGATCGTGTATCAGTTGCAGCCCAATGTCCCGGAGAAGCTGATTGTGGCGCACCTTGGCAACGGTGCGTCGATCTCCGCCATCCGCTCCGGCAAATGCCTCGACACCTCCATGGCTCTGACGCCGACGAGCGGACTCATCAGCGGCTCGCGCACCGGCGACATCGATCCCGGCATCGTTATCTTCATCCTGAAAAAGCTAGCCGAGACGACGCCAGACGCCGTCCAAGCCGCCGAAAAACTTGAGACTGTAGTCAGCAAGAACTCTGGCCTGCTGGGTATGAGCGAGTTTTCGAACGACATGCGTGATTTGCGCGAGGCGATCGAGGCGGGCAATGCGAAAGCGCGGCTGGCGGTTGACAAATTCTGCTGGACGATCGCGCGCTGGATCGGAAGCTTCGTGGCCGAGCTGAACGGCCTCGACATGCTGGTGTTCACCGGCGGCATCGGCGAAAACGACATCGCTTCGCGCGCCGAGATTTGCGCGGGGTTGGGCGCGCTGGGCATCGTGCTCGACGAAAGACGCAACAACGTGCGCGGCGAGGCTGTGATCTCCGCGGAAAATTCGCCGGTGACGGTGCGCGTGATTCCGCCGCTCGAAGACTTGATGATCGTGAACCACGTGGTGCGGCTGCTGGGCGAGTGAGGCGCGAAGGAAACGCCCATGCGGGCGCGCACTCTGTAGTGCCCAAATAGTGTGTCCACCATCGCGAAGCGTGATTGTTCTACACTAGTGAGTTCGCCGCGAAGTAATCTCATATGTCTGCGACCGCCGCTCCCGTGCACGCTCCTCGTCTTCCTTCGCTCGCGCTGCGGCGGTTTTCCTGGGGCGTGCTTGCGTATTTCATCGCCGTCATTTTGTGGGGCGGGCTGGTCCGCGCCACAGGCTCAGGCGCCGGCTGCGGCGACCACTGGCCGCTTTGCAATGGTACGGTGATCCAGCACTCGGCGCGAACGGACACGATGATCGAGTTCACGCATCGCATCACCAGCGGGCTCTCGTTCTTTTCGGTCGTAGCGCTGCTGTGGTGGACGCTCGCGCGCACGGTGCGCGGTCACCTGGCGCGCATAACAGCGGTCGCCGCCGTGGTGTTCACGGTGATCGAGGCTGCGCTAGGAGCCTTCCTGGTCAAGCTCGGCCTGACCGCGCAGAGCCGCTCGCCCTTGCGCGCGCCATACCTGGCGCTGCACCTGACCAACACGCTGTTGCTGCTGGCCGCGCTGACGCTGACTGCGCACCTGCTCAGCCGCCGCAGCGGCTATTCGCGCGGCGGGATTCGCCTCGCCGCACCGTTCGCTGCGATCGCATCTGTCGTTGTCTTGTTGATTGTCGGTGTCACCGGATCGCTGGCCGCATTAGGCGACACGCTTTTCCCGGCCAGTTCGCTGGGGGCGGCATTGGCGCAGGATTTTTCCTCGACAAGCGGCTGGCTGGTACGCTGGCGCTGGACGCATCCCACGGTGGCCTTCGCGGCCAGCATCTTTGTCATCTGGCTCGTAGTATGTGCCATGCGGCAATGTACGCACTGGGACAATCGTGGCCTTTCCGCGCTGGTGCTGATTCTTTTGGCCGTGCAGTATGCGCTAGGCGTCCTCGACGTAGTGCTTCTGGCGCCGGTGTGGCTGCAAATCGCGCACCTGCTCGGCGCCGATGTGCTGTGGTCCACTCTGGTGGTGCTGGCGGCGCGGCTGACGCTTGAGCCGCTTTAGGCGGGAGAGCGGAGCTAGCAGGCTGCCAAGTCAGCATCCAAGCGAAAAGGCCCCATTCGGGGCCTTTTCCGTTTTCAGGTTGGTAAGTCGGCGAGTCAACAAGCCAGTGCCGGTGTACGCGCCGCAAATTGCTCAGTCTTCAAGCGCAGGATGATAGTGGCTTTCCCAGCCGAGGTAGCGCGCGGCCTCGTGAACCGACTTCGACACCTCACTGAAGTTTGCGGCGGTGTGGTGCTCGAAGCCCTCGCGGCAAATGTACTTGAGCAGCTTTTGTAACTGCGGAATCTCTGCCACGCCGGCTCCGCCGAAGGTTTCGAGCGGATCGTCGGTGAAGCGGCCCGCGCCCGTATAGCCGCGAATCACGCCGCGCCGGTCGTCGGTGGAATAGCGCGCGAAGGTCATCGCGCCGGGCTTGATAAGGCCATCGAGCGTGCCGTAGGTGTTCTCCTTGCCCACCGTGCCGGCAATGATCTGCTGGAAATCCATCTTGACTTCCTTGAAGAAGTGCTTAGGCAGGTTGGAGCAGTGGAAGCAGACGCATTTGTTGGGATCGCTGCCGTAATTGTTGTTCCAGTCGAGCAGAGCCGAAGGCGTGCCCGAGGCCAGGGCCATCATATACATGCTGAGGGTGCCAGGAACGTCGACTTCGCAGGCCGAGGGGATGAGGTCGTTCGACATCATGCTCATCACGGTGCACGGCACCACGCCGAAGAACTCTTCCATCGAGGTCCAGCACTGCACGGCGCTGATGGTGCAGTTGGTCTGCTTCATCCAGCCGTCGACAACCGCGCCCAGCTTGGCCATCTTGAGCAGAGCGGCTTCGGGAACTCCGGAAGTCGTGATGTATTTCTTGATCGCCGCGAGTTTGGCCTGAGCCGAGTCGTCGGTGTCTTTCATGCGGTTGATGCGGCCGAAGATTTCGGAAAGATCGATCGGCTCGATGGAGATGCCCGCGGTCTCGAGAATACGCTCGGAGTAGCGGACGGTGTTGAATGCCGCGGGGCGCGCGCCAATGGAGCCGATTTTGAGATTCTTCAGCCCCTTCACGATACGGCAGACCTGCGAAAACCACTCGAGGTCGGACTTGAACTCCGCCGAATTCAGCGTCTCAGTGTGCAGCGTGGTGAGCGAATAGTTGATGCCGTACTGCATCATGTTGTTGCACGCGCTCATCTTGCCGCAGAAGCTGTCGCGCCGCACGGCGATGGTCATGTTGTCGGAGCGGTCGGGCGTGGCCTGCACCAGCACCGGAACCTTGAGCCCGGAGAGGCGGATGGCGTCCACGATGCCGCGCTCTTCGCCAAAGTTGGGCAGCGTAACGATGATGCCGTCGATCTCCTCGGCGTGTTTCTTGAAGAGCTCGGCGCATCGCTGCGACTCGGCGTAGGTTTCCACCGCGCCGTACTTCGACTCTTGCGGGCTGAGCACAATGGGCCGCGCGCCTGCCGCCTCGAGGACGGAGATGATCTCTTCCCGGCCGGTCTTGGCCAAGTGATCAGGGAAAAACCCGCGATTGCCCACCACGATACCAAATGTCATCTTGCGTTGCGCTGCCATCTTCCTGCTCCTTTTAATCGTTGTTGCTGCGAAAAAACACTGTACTGGCGCGCAGGACGTTTACTTGCGCGCGCGACCGGGACGAAACTTCATGGTATAAAACAGGCCCAGGGCTGTGAGAAGGCCGCCCCACCACACCGGCATGTGCAGACTGGTTAACTGCACGCCCGGGGCATAGTTTCCTGTCGTCCATTCAACAACACCGTAGCCCAGAATCATGGCGCCATAAACCACCAACAGCACGCCGATGAAAAACCAGATCGGAATTCCGGAACCATGCATAGGCTTCTATTCCTTCTCACTTCTCAGCCGCTCAAATCTTCCGCGGTGAGAAACTCCCTTCCGCTACCAAAACATAACGTTGAGCGCGACAAAGATAATGACCGCCACGCTTGCCCACATCCACTCCTGCTTGTAAAACGGCACCGGCTCTTCCTTGGGCAGCGTGGTCGCGCCGTAGACGAGGCCGTCCAATTCCGCCACCGGCCGCGGTGTGGTGAATAGACTCACAACGATGACCACGATGGCTGTGAATAGAAACGCCCACAATGCGCGGAACACGTTTTCAGCCATCGGCTTGGCTGCATCTGAAAGCGCTACGTATCTTAGATTCGCAGGATTGAGGTGAACCCACAAGAAGAGGCTCGCTGAAAAGGCGATCCCGAACAGCAGGCCCAGAAAACCGGCGAGCCTGGTAGCGCGCTTCCAGAACATGCCGAAGAGAATGACGCCGAGCAGCGGCGCGATAAAAATGCTGAACAGCGCCTGCACGTAGTCCATGATGCCGTGCGCGCGTTGCACCAGGTAGCCGGCGCCGATGGAGATCGCCACGCCGAAGAGGATCGACAGCCGGCCCACCAGCACATAGTGGCTGTCGGAGGCTTTCTTGTTGATGAGCGGCTTGTAGAGGTCGTAGGTCCAGACGGTGGAGAAGGCGCTCACGTTGCCGGCCATGCCGCTCATGAAGCCGGCAATCAGCGCGGTGATGCCCAGGCCCAGAAGGCCAGGGCCCAGATAGCGCACCATCATCAGGGGCAACACTTCGTTATAGCTGTGCATCTCCGCCGCCGCCCCTTCTTTTTGATCCAGCACATCCTTCTGGATCGCCGGGGAAAGTTTGGTCTGTTCGAGGAGTGGAGCGCAGGTTGCCCGCCACTCCCCGGTCTGCCTGGAGATATCCGCCTGGGAGGCGCCGCCGGTGAATGAGAGCGGAACGCAGGCCTTCCATGTGTCCTGAGGCACCGAGCTCCATGCGGCTGCCGTCGGGATTCTGCAGAAGCACCAGGCCCAGCAGCCCGGGCAGGATGACGATGAAGGGAACCGCCATCTTGAAGAACGAACCGATGATGGGCGCCATGCGAGCGGCGCGCAGGTTGTGCGCGGCCAGCACGCGCTGAACAACAAGAAAGTCAGTGGTCCAGTAGCCGAAGCTGATGGCGAATCCGAGGCCGAAGACGATTCCGGTCCAGTGCACCCCCATGGGGTTGGCGGAAAAACTGCCAGTGTCGCGCCACAAGTGGAAGTAGCTGTCGGAGCCAAGATTGGCAAGAATTTTGGCCTTGAGGCCGGCCCATCCGCCGGCCTGTATCAGGCCCAGGATGGGCACCAGCAGCGCGCCGCCCCAGATCAGCACGAATTGCAGCACCTCATTGAAGATGGCGGAGCGCAACCCGCCCAGGGCGACGTAAAGCGTAACCGCGAGCGCGGAGATCACGATGCTGAAGGTGAGACTCCAGCCCAGCACGACCTTCATGACCACGGCCATGGCGAACATGTTCACTCCGCTCATCAGGATCATCTCCGTGGCGAAGGAAATGGCGGCGAGGACTCGGGCGTGCTCGCCGTAGCGCAGGTTCAGGTAGCCGGGGACCGAATGCGTCTTCGACACGTAATAGAAGGGCATCATCACCAAGCCGAGGAAAAGCATGGCGGGGATGGCGCCAATCCAGTACCAGTGCGTGGCCAGAATGCCGTATTGGTAGGCCGAGCCGGCCCAGCCCATCAGTTCCAGCGAGCCGAGGTTGGCGCTGACGAAGCTGAGCCCGGCGATCCACGCGGTCATCTCGCGGCCAGCCATGAAGAAGTCTTCGCCGGTGTTGGCGCGGCCTTTGAGGTAGAAGCCGATCCATAGCACCATGCCGAAGTAGAGCGCGATGACAACGATGTCGAGCACACGCAGTTGCGCCAGCGGCTGCGCGCTGAAAGCGAGCAGGGACGGCAAAGAGCCGAAAAAACCGCCGCCGGTGGAGGCCAGGACCAATCCGAACATTGGCATTACACAAAAAGCCGAGAATGTGTCGGCAAACGCGGTGAAAGGTTCGCCCTTAAGTAAATTGCTTTACTCGAACACTTGTCAAGCGGCAAAGTGCGTCGTCGCGAAGAACATTTCGCGTATTCACAGCTTGTGGACCGGGCACGAAATCCAGTAAAAACCCAAGTAAAGCCGGTTGAGTAAGGGTTTCCGGAACGGGATTTGGCTTAGGTGACCAAAGGGTTAGGATGGCAGGGCTCAGGGCCGTCTACGGCGTTTTCGGAAATACTGTGTCCGGGCAGGGCGCCACCACATGCTTTGGGCAATTGCCTCGGCAGCATGGCACGAAAAGTGTCCGGTAAATGCGGGCTCCCCTGGAGCAGATGCATGGATTAGGCCGTATCGAAATTTAAGCAGGCGCGGGTGGAAAGAATACCGCGGGAAACACAAAGAAGTTATGTGTGATGCGAGCAAACTGCAGGTGCTTCGACTCCGGTCGCCGCGGCGACCTTCGCTCAGGATGACAGTTCATTGATTCATCAAGAACTTGCAGAAAACCTATCTGACTCATCAAGAACTTACCGAAAACCTCTATGTCGATACAGCCTAATCGTTGCCGACCGCGACCTCGTGCAGCCAACCGGGAGCTTTAAGCAGCTCGCGGGGGCGCGAGCCGTCGGCGCCGCCGACCAGGCCGTCGCGCTCCATGAGATCGATGAGATGCGCGGCGCGGCCGTAACCGATGCGCAGCCGCCGCTGCAGGAGCGACGTGGAGGCTTTGCCGAACTCGAAGACCAGCCGGACGGCATCGTCGAACATGGGATCGTCTTCGTTGGCCTCGTCGCTTTCTCCATCCATGGCGGCGCGCTCGTCCTTGGGCGAGTCAAGAAAGCCCTCGACATACTCGGCTTTGCCTTGCGACTTCCAGAAATCGACCACGGCTGCTGTCTCCTTTTCGCTCACGTAGGGAGCGTGCAAGCGCATCAGGCGGCTGGTTCCGGGCGGCAGAAAGAGCAAGTCGCCGCGGCCCAGCAGCGCTTCGGCCCCATTGGTGTCGAGGATGGTGCGCGAGTCGACCTTGGTGGCCAAGCGGAAGCTGATGCGGGTGGGAATGTTGGCTTTGATGAGGCCGGTGATGACGTCGACGCTGGGGCGCTGCGTGGCCAGAATCAGGTGAATGCCCACGGCACGCGACATCTGCGCCAGGCGCGTGACGGACTCCTCGACGTTGGCGCGGTCGATCATCATCAGGTCGGCCAGCTCGTCGATGATGATGATGATGTAGGGAAGCGGCTCTTCCTGCTCGCCATCGTCGAACAGCGAAGGCATGGAGCCCTCGAAAAGCTTGTTGTATTGGTCGATGTGGCGCACGCTGCGGCTGGCCAGGAGTCTCAATCGCCGTTCCATCTCGCGCACTGCGTTGCGCAGGGCGTTCGCGGCCGCTTTGGGCTCGGTGATGATGGGCGTGAAGAGATGCGGAATGCCCTCGTACATGCCCAGCTCGACGCGTTTGGGGTCAACGAGGATGAGCCGCACCTGATTGGGCGTGGTGCGGTAAAGCAGGCTCATGATCATGGCATTGATAGCCACGGATTTGCCCGAGCCAGTCGACCCGGCGATGAGGATATGCGGCATTACGGCCAGGTCCGCGGTCACGATGCGGCCGTTAATGTCTTTGCCCATGGAGAGCGTGAGCCGCGAGCGGGCCTTGACGAAGGTTTCGCTCTCGATGACGTCGCGCAGGTGGATGGTCTCACGATCGTGGTTGGGCACCTGGATTCCGACCGTGCTCTTGCCCGGCATGCGCTCGACGAGGATACTCTCGGCGCGCATGGCGAGGCAGAGGTCGTCGGCCAGGCCGGTGACGCGCGAGTATTTGACCCCGGCCTCGGGCTTGAACTCGAAGGTGGTGACCATAGGTCCGGGGTTGATCTGCACCACCTGGCCGCGCACGTCGAACTCGGCGCATTTTTCCACCAGCACTTTGGCTTCTTCGCGCAGCTCGTCTTCGCGCACGGTCTGCGGGCCCTCACCCGTGTTCAGCAGCGTGCTCGAAGGCAGCTTGTAACCGCTCAAATTCTTGGGCGCCACAGTGACGGTGCGCACCTCGGCATCGGCGCGGCCGTGAATGGCAATTTCCTCCGCGCGCCGGGAAGGCGGGGCGGGTACCGGCTCGGGCCGCGCGGCTGCCCACGGTTCCACCGGGTGCGCGGGAACGGGCTGCGCATGCATGGGTTGGAACCGCAACGGAGTCGCGGCAGGCGAAGGCGCGGCGGTTGGCGTCTGCGGGTCGCTGCGCTCCCAAATACTCGGCTTGCGCTGTGTAATCGGAATCGCCGCTTCGGTCCGCTCGACCGGCCTCTGCTCAAATTCCGTGCGCCAGTAGGCTGGAATCTCGTCGAGCGGGTCTTCCCGAGAGGCGCCCCTGCGAGTGAAGAACGCGAGAAGGCGTTGCAGCCGCCCTGCAGGAGGCGCCTCATCGACATCGGGGCCGTCTGCGGGAGCAAGTTGCCTGAAGGGTACGGGCTGATTGCGTTCCACGCGCAATGCTTCGCGGTCTGCTCGCAGCTCCGCGCGCTCCTCGCGGCGGCTGCGCCACCGGTCACGCCAAGCGGCGAAGCTGGCCGAGCGATTGGCAATGCTCTCGCGGACCGCCTCAAAGCTGATAGCCGAGGCAAAGTAGAGTCCGGCGGCAGCCAGTGCGATGGCCACCAGCCATGCCCCCCGCAGGTTGAGGTAAACCACGAGAAGGCCGGCCATCAGCCGCCCAACTACACCCTCCACCGGAATCGTGTGCAGCCAGCGCCAATGCCACGGCAATAGTCCAAAGACCGCGGGCAGAAAGACGAGGGCGAGCACCGTGCCGATCCAGCGCAGGACGGGCGAGCTGCCTGGCCTGGAATGCATCCACGTCCAGCCCACGCCGCCCAGCCAAAGCGGCAAGAGAAAGGCCGTCAGGCCCAGGGATTGCAGCAACAGGTCGCCGAGGTATGCGCCAAAGAGGCCGATCCAGTTGCGGGCCACGGCTGAATCCGTGGCCGTATTCAGCGAGGGGTCGGTGGCGCGATAGGTTGCCAGAGCGAGGAAAAGGAGCAGCGCGACCAGCACCAGCACGAGCCCCAGAAACATGTTCGCGGGGCGGCTGCGCGTGGGCGACAGAACAATGCGGATGGGCTTCATGACGAGGGCGGTTCCGCTCACCGGCTGCCGCAGAAAGCTGTGTAGGCAGGCCGATCGAGCAGACAAATCGTCCCAGAGCAAGTTCTATTATCGGCGTCCGAAGGGGCGAATCCGGACAAAACGGAGGCAAGGGGAACCAGCGGCATCAACCGTGGATTTGCCGCAGATCCGCCTTTTCGAGATAAGGCAAATGGCGAGGCGAAGACGCGGCGTAGATCACGACGCAGATTGCGGTTTGAAGGCAAACTTGACGGACCGGACCAGACGGGAAACTGGTGCGTAGACCAACGCCTTGACCCGAAGTGCATGAAATGGGAAGCCCGAAAGCGGACGCCCGGAACGAAGCTGCAGAACGCCCAAGCCCCACTGGTAGTGAATCCTGAAGAATCTGTAGTCATTCGGGTACTGGCCGAGGAAGTCCTCAATGGCGGTCAAAACGCCGTTTTTCGGTCCGCCCTCTTGCAATGCGTTCATGAGGTGGCTGTTGAAGCCGCCAACGTCAGCCAAAGCGCTTTGGCCGCGAACGACGCCCTTCTGTGCGAACGGATGACGGAACTTCGCGGGAATGGTGCCGGGCTGATAGTACAAGTCGCGGCGGCCGTACGGCCAATCAACGTCATGGAGGAAGACGAATCCTCCGGGCCGCAGCAAACCGCGCTCGTGGATGAGGCGCAGTTCGTTGAAGACCGTATACCAATTATGGTCGCCGTCGATGAGGATGCAGTCGAATTCAGAGTCCGGGCCGATGCGCCCGTCAGGAGCCAGCGCGTCCAGGCTGTTGCACTTCACCACATGAACGCGGGAGTCGCCGGCGTACTTTGCCTGGAGGTCCCCGTCGAAGCAAGGGTCGACGACGGTATAGCTATCCAGTGGCAGCTTGAGCAGATAATCCGTGCTGGTTCCGCTGCGGGCGCCGATCTCGCAAATGGCCTTCCAGCGACGCCTGCGCACCAGAGGGACAATGTAGTGGCGTACGAAGGTTCGCATTGGGCCTCAGATTGCCGGACTAACCGGTGATCCACTTCGCGCCCCATAGCAGCAAAGCGCCGCCGAGGAGAATGCGGTAGATAGCGAACATAGTAAAGCCGTGCTTTCGCACCCAGTAAAGAAACCACTCCACCACACCCAGCGCCACGATGAACGACACGACAGTGCCGATAACCAGCACGATCCATCGTTCCGAATTCATGGCCACGTGTGCGGCGGCCACACCGGCGGCAGTGGCCTTGCTGGGATGAATTTCTTCGATGAGATCCCAGCCGGTTGCGGCAATCATGGTGGGAATCGAAAGCAGAAAGCTGAACTCGAGAGCTGAGGGGCGGTCAAGCCCGGCGAGCTGACCGGCGGCAATGGTCGACATGGAGCGCGAGGTGCCGGGAAAGATGGCGGAGAGTGTCTGGCAAAGGCCGATCCAGATGGCCTGTTGCAGCGACATCTCCTCGACGTGGGTGGTAGTGGACTCACGGCGAGCGGCCCGGGCATCGATGATCCACATGACGATGCCACCGATGAGCAGGGCGAAGGCGATCCTATCGAGGTGTTTCAGATTCTCTTCGCTGAACTTGCGCAACAGCAGAGAGAAAAACGAGGTGAACGCAAAGGCGATGAGCATGAGCGAGATAGGGTGATTCATCCAGGTGCGGTCGCCGTTTTCGCCTCTGGGAAAGTTGCGGAGAAAGTTAACGATTCTCTCCAGGTAGAGCAGGCACAGCGCCAAAATGGCGCCCACCTGGATCACGATTGTGTACATTGCCCAGTACGGATCGTCGAGCGGAATCTTCATCAGCGCTTCCGCGATGCGCAAATGCGCCGTCGAACTGACCGGTAAAAATTCGGTTAAACCTTCCACGATTCCCAAAAGAATGGACAGAATATATGGGCTCAAGAAGCCTCCTGATTGTCTTTCTCATGCGTCAGGTAACGCGTCCGGGAGGCCGTGAGCTGCTTACTCCCGTTCGATGCCGTAAACAGGAATGCCTTCATCCAATTTGTACACCAGCGCGGCCGCCCGCATGGCGTAGTCGGAATCGGCAAAATGAGCCTTCAGCCTGCGCAGCCACGGACCGCGCCTGGTTGTGCGCATCGCTGCTTTTGCGGTCATCGCCGTTAGCGGCAAACATGTCGTTTAGCACCGCAAGACGGTAAACCGCTTCGTAAAGCGCTCGCGCCGTGCGCGGACCATCGGGATATTCAGCCGCGTATTTGAGGTAAAGGTCGGCCTCTTTCTCAGGGCACTGGGTCGAGCCTTCCCAATCGCCGCAGAGTCTGTTGTCGATGAGGTCGAAGGCTGCCAGCGCTGCCCAGCGAGTGTGGGGATAGTACTTGATGACCTTCCTCAAAGCATCTTCGTCCATCTGCTGGCGGAAAACCGGATCCCTTTCGTGAGCCGAGGGCAAGGATTCGGTGTCAGCCTTATCCAACTGCCACTGAATGTCGGCTGCGCGCCAGGAAGCTTCGGGCGCGAGCGGAGAGTTGGGAAACATCTCCGCGATGCGACGGTAAAGCAAGCGCGCGCTCTGCGCAGCATTGGCAGGGCCGCGCGGATTCGAAGCCAGCGCCTCTTGCGTGGCCGCGGTGCCCATCAGGATCTGGTCGCCGTTCGGCGTAGTTTCTTCCACCACTCCTTTGCCCTCAATCCACCCTGAAATCGGCGGCGGCGTCTCGTCGCTGCCGACCATCGGCGTGTCCCTGTCGTTGGATTGCTCCTCGATGTCCGTATTGGCGTAGACGCGCATCCAGGAGCCGCTCTTCTCGGCGACCACCATCTCGCGGCCGATCTGCTCCTTGTCGACCTTTTGCGAATGGATGTCGGGCGAAATGTAAAGCCAGGTAATACGCAGGACCGTAGCGCGCGGGCCGGCCATTGGCTTCACCTGCTGTTGCGGCTTCTTGTCGCCGTATGCGGGCCACGCCGCGCAAACAAGCGCCAGCCCGAGCGCGCAGGCACGAATCAAGAAAACCCTGTGTTTCATGACATGCAAGATCATAGTTGAACGACGCTATAGCGCGCCTTCGGTGAGCACCTGACCCAGCAGCGCCGGATCCACATTCCCGCCGCTCAAGACGGCCACGGCCTTTCGATAGACCGGCAGATCGGCCGAATGGAACAGCAGCGCGGCCGTCGATACGGCGCCGCTGGGCTCGGGAACCAGCCGCGTGGCAGCAACGATGGCGCGCATGGCGGCGCGAATCTCCGCTTCCGTCACCGTGATGACGCCGTCAACGAAAGCTTGAATGTGGGCAAAGTTGCGCGCTCCCACGCTTTGCGTGCGCAACCCGTCCGCAAACGTCCGGCCGGTCAGCTCCGCCGGCCAGGTGACGATCTTCCCAGTGCGAAAACTCTCCGCCGTATCGCCGGCCAGTTCCGGTTCGATGCCGAAGACTTTGGTTTTTGGACTGAGTTGCTTCACTGCCGTGGCAACACCACTCAGCAGCCCGCCGCCCGAGACCGGCGACACGACGAGGTCCACGTCTGGCAACTCCTCCGCAATCTCCAGCCCGCAGGTTCCCTGCCCGGCGATGATCTGCTCGTCGTCGTACGGCGGAATCACAACATAGCCGTGCTCGCGGACCAACTGCTCGGCCATGGCAAGCCGCTCGCTCGAAGCCACGCCCACGTCGACGATCTCGGCCCCCAGCGCCAGCGTGGCCGCACGCTTGATGGCCGGCGCGTTCGACGGCATGACAATGACGGCCTTGGCTCCCACCTCGCGCGCCGCATAGGCTACGCCCTGGGCGTGGTTACCGCTCGAGTAGGTGATGACACCGCGTGCAATCTGTTCCGATGTAAGTTGAAGAATCTTGTTCGCCGCGCCGCGAATTTTGAAGGCCCCGATCGGCTGCAGGCTCTCTGCCTTGAGCCAGATTTCCCTGTCCGTTCCATGGCCTGAGATGCCCGGAAATGCGGCACGCACCAGCGGCGTTCTCACGGCAATGGACCTGATGCGCGCAGCGGCGGCGCGAATGTCGTCCAGAGAAACCAAATGCGCCCCTTCGGTCATCTGCGGTCCACGGTCCAATGTTTACGGTCCGCTGTTGGGTGTCTCACTCGTACGCCAGCGCATCGATGGGATCTTTGCGCGCGGCCATCCATGCCGGATAGAGCGCGCCGCAGATCGATCCCACAAAAGCGATCGCCGCTCCTCGGCCCAGCCACAATCCGGTGATTTCGAAGTGCGTTGTGGGAAAGAAGTGCGCCATGAGCAAGCGCACACCGAAGGTGCCAGCGATGCCTACAACGACGCCTGCCAGAGCCAGCACTGCGCACTCGCGCAGCACCACGCTCACGATGGCCGCCTTGGATGCGCCCATGGACTTCAGGATGCCGATCTCACGGGTGCGCTCCAGGACAGCCGTGTACATAGACTGGAAGATGACCAGGAAGCCGATGATGACGGCGATGCCGGTCACGATCTCCAAGGCGATATTGAAGGCGGGTATCTTGGCGGGCGTCATCTGATCAAGCCATTCGTCGACCGTGGTGATGGTGTTGTTGCCAAAGCCCCGCACGCCGTGGATCTCCTGCATCACCAGATTGCTGTTGGCGGGGTTGTCGCACTTGATATAGAAGAGCGAGGCCTTGCCTTCGGCACCCATGAGCTCCTGCATGGTTTCAAGGGGGATCAGCTTCCGCCCGCCTTTTCCCGCTTCCACAATGCCCGACACACGGAATGGCTCGCCAAGGATCATGATCGTGTCGCCCACGCGATAGCCCGTGCCGCCGCCGGCAATCACGCTGTCGATGATCGCGTCGTTCGGCCCCTGAAACGGGCCGCCAGCCAGAAAGACGAAGGGCTTGAGCGCGTTGAAGCTCTGGTAATCGATGCCGTAGAGAATCTCGACTCCGCCACTGGTGGAGATCTTCTGGATGGTGGGCGACACGACTGCCACGTGGGGCAGTTTGACGAGAGCTTCCTCGTCCCTGACCGGCATGGACGCGCCGCCCACGCCGTTGAAGAGGCTGGCGTTCGATGGGAGCAGCATGATGTCTGCCCCGATTCCGTTGGTCCGCCGATTCTGATCGTTCAGGATCCCCATGAAAACGCCCACGATGGAGAGAATCATGATGACTTCAATGGCGACGGCGAGCACGCTGATGATGGAGCGCATGGGGCGGTGCAGCAAGTTGGCAAAGATGAGCTTATTCATGTTCAAACACGGTCTGGAGATGCGCGCAAAGCCCTCGTCTTTAAGGGTAACAGCCTGAGGTGGATGGCGGTTTGCGGCAGCGCGGAGGGGAATACCGGTTTGACACTATTACTAAAGTGGGTTCAAACCCGCAAAATGAGCGGCTTCTGGCAAGGAATCGCTTTGACCCGCGGTAAAGCCAGGATTATCGTGAAGATAAAGATTCTTCGTGGGTTAATGCTCGATTGCGGTCGCCAATGGGGAGCTTTGGAGAAGACCTGCGCAAGGAGCGCCTTTCGCGCGGCGTTGCGCTGGAAGACATCTCGGCGGTTACCAAAATCAGCCAGCGCTACCTGGTAGCGCTGGAGCAGGAGAGGTTTCGCCTGCTGCCCGGCGGGATTCTGAGCAAGGGCATTGTTCGCGGCTACGCGAGCGCTCTCGGGCTGGACCCGCAGGAATGGACAGAGCGCTTTCTCGAGGCCTGCAACGCATCCAGCAACGCGGCTGAAGAGGATCGTGGCTGGACGACCTTCGCCTCAAACGTGGGCAAAGCGCGGATTCTGCACCGCGAAGCTGCCGAGGTACGCTTGCGCTGGATCGGCGCCATCCTGCTTTTTTTGGCGGTGGCCACAGCTATGTTCCTGGCCGTGCGCTACCTTGGGGTGCGCGAGAGCTGGTGGCGGACGATGTTGCCGATGCACGAGGACTCCTCCGCGCTCCATGGCGCCTGGTCCTCAGCCCGCAGCGCGGTTGCGTACGTCCTGTCCCGAATTTAGCCGCTCATACCGCTGCACCGGTGCCCGGCTCAGAGGCCCGAATTAGCCGTTGAACGCCCATTGCCTGCCGTACGCTGCGTGCCTTTGCTCCCTGCCACCCGCCACAATTACCATAGATAGATGCACCGTTGGTTTGAACCTGCGCGTGCGGGCATGCCGAATAGACCGTGTGCACATCCGCCTCTGATCCATGAGGTATATGGTGGCTATCGCTGCGCCCCCAATCCGGGGTCGGTCGGCCATCTCGGCAGCACTGAGTTGAATCCCTGCCATGGGAAGGAGTTTGAAGTTGAGCGACCGTTTTTTGTTTACCTCTGAATCCGTCACCGAAGGCCACCCGGACAAGATTGCCGACCAGGTCTCCGACGCTATCCTCGACGCCTGCCTGGAGCAGGATCCCTACAGCCGCGTCGCCGCGGAAACTCTGACGGCCACCGGCCTTGTGGTCATCGCCGGCGAGATCACCACCAAGGCCTACGTCGATTTCCAGAGCCTGGTCCGTGGCGTGGTGGCTTCCATTGGCTACGACAACGCCCTCTATGGCTTCGACTCCAACACCTGCGCGGTGATTTCGAGCATCAACAAGCAGTCGGGCGACATCGCCCAGGGCGTTGACACCGGCGGCGCGGGCGACCAGGGCATGATGTTCGGCTACGCCTCCGACGAGACGCCGGAGCTGATGCCTGCGCCCATCTCGCTGGCCCACAAGCTCTGCCGCCAGTTGAGCGCAGTGCGCAAGAGCGGCAGGCTACCCTACTTGCGCCCCGACGGTAAAAGCCAGGTCACGGTGGAGTACGACGAGAATGGCAAGCCGGCGCGGATTGACGCGGTGGTCATCAGCACCCAACACTCTGAGGCCATCAGCAATGAGGAGCTGCACGCCGACATCCACAAACAGGTCATTGAGGCGGTTCTTCCCCCAAAATGGCTCGACGAACACACCAGGTACCACATCAATCCCACAGGCCGATTCGTCATCGGTGGTCCCATGGGCGACACCGGCCTGACCGGCCGGAAGATCATCGTGGATACTTACGGCGGCATGGGGCGGCACGGCGGCGGCGCCTTCAGCGGCAAGGACCCAACCAAGGTGGACCGCTCGGCAGCCTACATGGCCCGCCACATCGCCAAGAACATCGTGGCCGCGGAACTCGCCAGCCGCGCTGAAGTGCAGCTTGCCTACGCGATTGGCGTAGCCGAGCCCGTGAGTGTGCTCGTGGAGACCTTCGGCACGGGAAAGCTGAGCGAGGCGAAGCTCACCGAGCTGATCCGCAAGAACTTTCCCCTCACACCCAAGGCCATCATTGAGTACCTGAACTTGCGCCGGCCGATCTACCAGAAGACCGCGGCGTACGGGCACTTTGGCCGCACCGAGCCGGAGTTCACGTGGGAGTCCACTCACGTGGCCGCCAAGCTGGCTGAGCAGGCTGGAGCGGCTGCGCCGGTGAAGGCAAAGTAAGGGACGCGCCGCCGGCAGGTGAAATCGATCCGTTCAACCATGGGATCCGCCGCTCGGCGGGTCCCATTGTTTTTTCGTTTACCTGCATCGATGCCTTAGAATTCTCCGGGGCGATTACGCCGCATTTCTAAGGGAGAAACTTATGCGTCTTCCTGCCATCGCTATACTTGGGCTTGGCTTTGCCGCCGTTTGCACCGCGCAAACCGGGGCAACCTGGAACTACGAAGGAAAAACCGGCCCTCTGGTGTGGGGCAGGCTCGATCCGGCATATCAGGCCTGTTCCAAGGGCCACGAGCAATCGCCCGTCGACATTCGCGGCGCACACCTGAACAAGGCGCTCGATCCCCTCCAGTTCCACTTCGTCGCGGGGCCGATGACGCTCGAAAACACCGGGCGCGGGATCGTAGCCCACGTGGATCCTGGCAGCCTGATGGTGGCCGGAGGGGTGCGCTACCGCCTTATCGAACTCGACTTCCATCATCCCAGCGAACACCCTGTGAAGGGCAAGCTCAGCGACATGGAAGTCGACCTCGTGTACCGCAGCGAGGACGGCAAGATGGCCATTGTTGCCGTGCGGCTGAACCAGGACCGGGGCTTTCCCAACGCCCTTCTGGCCACGCTTTGGGAGCACCTGCCCACGAAAGCGGGCGCGACCGCGAAGATCACCGACATGGTGAGCGCCGGCGGGCTGTTGCCCGCGGACCGCGGCTATTGGACCTACCTCGGCTCCGAGGTCACGCCGCCCTGCACCGAGGGAGTGCGCTGGTTCGTCTTCGAGGAAGACTTGAGCATGAGCCGGGCGCAGTTGAACGCCTTTGCGAACCTCTTCAAGATGAACACACGCCCGATTCAGGATTCACACGGGCGGCGGATTGAAGCGAACGAGTAACGGCAGAGGCCAAGGCACAGAGATCAGAGATCAGCAAATGGCCTAAGCTTCAAGACCAAGCCATCCTCTCCCGATTCCACGCCTACGCCGGTCAGGTCCCGCACCACGTAGTGCGCAGCATCCAGCGACGCGATAGGAACGGAGAACGTGGTGGCTACCACGGTGCAGCCAGCGCTCCTGCCGGCCTGGGCGCCTGAGGACGAGTCCTCGAAGACGACGCAGTCCGCGGGCGCCACACCGAGCACCGCCGCCCCGGCCAGAAATGGCTCCGGATGCGGCTTGCCGTGCGTGACGTGCTCCGCGGTGACGAGGCGCTCGGGCACGGGAACGCCTCCCGCGGCCAAACGAATGCGCGCCAGCCGCTCGGTGGCGCTGGTCACCACGGTCCAGCGGCCGGGAGGCAACGCCGCGAGCAGATCCAGCACTCCCGGTAATACGGTCAGCCCTTCATTGTCCGCGACCTCGATGTCTTCGATGACCTTGAGCTCGGTTTCGCTGTCGAGATCGGGGCGTAGCGTTGCGACGGTTTCGAT
Organism: uncultured Acidobacteriaceae bacterium; assembly: GCA_963799155.1. GTDB lineage: Bacteria > Acidobacteriota > Terriglobia > Terriglobales > Acidobacteriaceae > Telmatobacter. The sequence continues at coordinate 573,971 of CAWCWB010000005.1, read as the reverse complement.
TGCGCGCCGGCCCTGAGCGGTTTTGCGCGCCAGCGCGGGATCGACGCCACGCATTTCCGCCCACTTGGTCCAACTGCGCTCGACCGAGGCGATGGAGGAAATCAGAATTCCGTCCACGTCAAAGAGGATACCTTTGCAGCGGATCAGGACAGGGGAAGATGCGGTGGACAGGCCCATGGATTGATTCTAGATTCGCGCGGAATTACCGGCGCTTCTCCGCGCGCGTCTCCTTTGGCGCGGGGAAGGTGACCGTGGGTGGGTCGCCGAAGGTGATGGCCGCTTCGACGGACCGCTTGCGCACGCCGGAGATGATCTGGTTCTTGCCGAGTTCGATGGCGCCATTGGCAATCGAGGCGCCGGCGGTCCAGCGACCGAAGTGGGCCAGCGCCGGAGGGATCGCCGCAGGCTTGGTTGTGCCGCCGGCAATCGCGGTCTTTGCGGCCGCGATGCTCCCTTGCCTGCACTCGAAGTGCAGTGTGCCTTTGGCAGAGCCGGCCAAATCTTCACCGGTGTAGCCGGAGAGTTCCAGATTACCGTTGCCGCTGAGCGTGCCACCCGTCCAGCGCAGTCCCAGCAAGCGCCCCACATCAGAGGCGTTGAGCTCCTGGAAATCGCCACTGAGTGTGTACGTCGGCTTGTCTTCATCGGTGACCGGCTTGCTGAGCGCTCCGCCAAGATGCACATTGCCGCCGAAAAGGCCTGCATCAAGGCTCGTGATCTCAGCGCCGGTAGGAAGAATCCTGAGTGAGGCCGACACTCCCTGGAGCGTGACTGGGCCAAGAACGAGCGAGTCGGCAGTCACCGTGCCCTCAAGCTGCGGCCACGGCGGCGCCGAAGAGGGATGGAGACGGCCGATGAGGTCGGAGAGCACGGTGCCTTTTTCTCGCGCGCCGAGCAGCGCGCTCTCGAATGCGGCAGCGTCTAGATCGGCAAACTGCATCTGGAACTGAACCGGGCAGGGCTGTGGCGGCGTCTGCGGCGGGCAGTCTGCGGGGAGGGTCATGCTTGCGGTGCCCTTCAGGGGACCATATGAGAATTCCACCGGATCCCAGCGGAAATTGCCATTGCCGAGGTGCAGCGTGGCCTGGCTGATGACAACGTGGCCGGCCAGAAAGTCGGTCTTCCAGTTGGCATTGCTCACGGTTACGGTTCCGGAGAGTGTGTCCGATTCGGGAATTGCGGGCGCAGCAGAAGCCTGAGGTTCGGCGGCATTTGCGGGCGGTCCTACGGCCGATGAGACGATGTTCAGCGGGATCTCCTCGGCAGGTATCCATGGACCCTCGGCGGAAAGGTCCACCGCCATAGGCTCGCCGGCAAGCGACGCGAGAGCCGAAGTCTCCGGAATGCCGGCTGCGCGGGCAAGCTCCCTTGCACGAGCGAAACTGGCCTGGCCGCGCACCCCGACCCGATAGCCGGAGAGCGAGAGCTGCAGGTTGAAGGTGAGCGGAACGGTTCCGCCGGCGGGAATGGCGACCGTGCCAGCAAGTGCCTGGGCTGAATCGTCCCATCGCGGTTCCTCCCCCGCGACGGCCAGATGTGGGGTGGCGGACGCACTCGCCGCCGGTTCCAGCGTGAACCTCGGCGCTTGAAGGGGACGGCCAAGGCCGCCGCCGCTTAGGGCAAAGTCCGCAACGGTGAGGCTGCCCGTGAGCGGGCCGGCCGGTTCCGAGCTTTCTCTCGCCGGATGGTTCCCATCCGGCTTCGCGGGCTTTGTGAGCTCCGCGTCTCCAGCCACGCCGGCTGCGTAGACGATCTTTCCGCTTACCGTGCCCTTGGCATCGAGATCTGGCGCGAGGCCGCTACGGAAGGTGCGCAGCGCGTCAAGGCACGCGGCCACGGGAATCCGATCGAGCTCGATGGAAAAGCGCGGCGGCGCGCTTTCGCCCGGTTTTTCTCCAGTCACATGCATGTGGCCGTCGCCCAGCGGCGAGTCACAGGCAAGGTTCTCCAGGCTGTGCCTCGAGTAGTGGTAGACGAAGCGGCAGTTGGCGTCGAAGTCGAGGGGCGATGCGGGGGTGAACTCGGCGCGATGTACGCCCGCGGCGCGGAGGCGCGTGGTGATCTGGGCTGCATCGGCGGTGCCGTCGAGGTGCAACTCGCCGGCCAGGTCGCCGCGCCAGCCGGGGTCGGAGCCTGTGATGAGGCGGGCAAGCTGGCCGAGTTGCGCTTCACGCCAGTCGAGGTCCACATGCAGTGGCATCTGGTGGAGCGTGGGCGCGCGGCGCATGCTGGCCTCCATGCGCACCACTCCGGTTTCCTCGAGGTACAGGCTTACGTCGGTCCGGGCCGGCTGACCGCGCAGCCGGATGCGCCACTCGCCGGGATTCTCCTGCCAAAACGAGAGATCGGCGTTCACTAGGGAGAACGGCAGCTTCTCTTCTCCGTTCTTGAAGTTGATGCGGGAGTCGGTGGCCTCAAGGTAGGGCAGCGGCACAGCGCGGCGCGTGCCCGGCGCGGTACCAGTCTGTGCGGCGGCGGTGCGAAAGATCGGGTCGAGATTCCAGCGTCCCGGCCCGGCCCGCACCAGGTTGAGGCTGGCCTCGTCGACGCTGATCTTGCCGATCTCGACGCGACCGCAGAAGAGAGCGAGCAGCCGGAGGGACGCAGTGACCTCGTTGGCGTGGAGGACCGGTTCGGCGCCGTAGGCCGGATCTTCGGCAACACTGAGGTCGGAGATTTCGAATCCCGGCCAGGGCAAAAGCTGCACCTGCACGGCCGAGAGCCGTACCGGCCTGCCCAGCGACTGCGCGATAAGCTGCGTGATCTGGCTCTTGTAGCGATTGACGCTGATGAGCGGAGGCACGACGAGCACAAGCACCAGGACCGCGATGGCGGCGAGGGCTACCCGCAGCCAGCGACGCATTCGTTCCTTGCCTCCGGCGCCGTCTGTCATTGTCTGTATGCATTCTAGCTTTTAGCTCTTGGCTTATGGCTGTTGGCCCAGTCGCGAGAGAAGCAGGCGCGAGGCTGGGAGCGGTCTCAGCCCGAACGTGAGCCAAAACTACGTTCCTGCAGGGAAAGTCTAAATGCTAATGGCTAAGGGCTGTTTCTCTCACCGCGTCAGGTGGAAGGTACGGCTCCAGCGCGTTTGCGTGAGGAAATGCAGCGCCACATGGCCCATCCAGGCCAGGCGGGGGCCAATACCGGTCTGGTTGTACACCGATTCCGGCGTGGGGAATGACCAATAGTTGAAGAGCGGCCGGCCGACAATGTTCTGCCGGGGCACGAATCCCCAAAAGCGCGAGTCGAGGCTGTCGTGCCGGTTGTCACCCATCATGAAGTACATCCCCGGAGGGACGACAAGATCGCCGTCAACGACGTGGTTGGGAAAGTCGACTTTGGACCACGAATCAGGAACCTGAGGGCTATCGGGCGGCGGCAAAGAGGGAAATTCATCGAGAAATACCTGATAGTTTTCCGGTGTCGTGGGCTGTGCGTGCGGCTGGGCTTGCGCGACGCCGTTGAGGATGACAATGCCATCGCGCAGATGGATGTGGTCGCCGGGTACGCCGATGAGGCGCTTGACGAGGAAGAAGTACTGGGGTTTGCCTTCGGAGTCGGGCTCCGGCTCGGGGACGGGTTTGATGAAGACGACGATGTCTCCGCGTCGCGGCTCGCGGTAGTGAACCAAGGGTATCCACTTGGCAGGCGGGGCAAGCGTGATGCGATCGACGACGAGATGATCGCCGACGAGCAGCGTCTTCTCCATTGATCCCGAGGGGATTACGTAGTTCTGCGCCAGGAAGGTGAGAATAAACAGGCCCACCACCAGCACCGAGCAGATACTGGCCACCGCTTCAAACGGCGTTTCCTCCACTTTGGCGGGCTCGGGAACGGGTTCCGGGCGTTTTTCCGGGGGCTCTTTGAGTGCTCGCGATTTCTTCTTTGCCATTCTGTCTGTCGCTCTTTGCGGGATTGGGAAGGGCCGGTTGTCGAACAAATCAGCGAGTTAGCAATTTAGTGCACCACCCGGAAGATGCGCCGCCAGCGCGCAAATCCGGTGAGACGTGCGGTGAGATCTCGTTCGTGTCCGAGTTTATCATCCGCGGCTTGTTGCGCAGGCGGCTGCACATCGGTCGACGAGGGGCGCGAGAGTGAGAAATAGATGACCAGCGGACGGGCTACGATAGCCTGGCGCGGCACGAAACCCCAAAAGCGGGAGTCCTTGCTGTGATTGCGATTGTCGCCAAGGACGAAGTACTCGCCCGCGGGCACCACCAGCTCGCCATCGCGGGTGAGGCTCTGCATCTGGCGCCACCACTCGGGATCGACCTCGGGATCGGTGTAGATTTTGCCGGGAAAGTTGTCGCGCGCGGGATTGGGAGGTACAGGTTCGAAGGCCGCGTAGGGCTCGTCGAGGGCTTGGCCGTTGATAAACACCTGTCCTTCGGCGATGCGCAGGCGGTCGCCGGGCACGCCCACCACTCTCTTGATGAGCATCGGCGGCTGCGGGTGATGGAAGACGACGATGTCGCCGCGCTTGACCGGGCGATAGGGCAGGAACCACCGGCTCAGGACGCCGGCGGGCGCGTAAACCTGCTTGTTGAAGAGCAGAAAATCTCCCACGAGGAGCGTGCGCTCCATGCTTTCAGAGGGAATGAGGAGCGGCTGCAGCACAAAGGTGAGCAAAAACAGCGCCACGACCACGGTTTGCAGCAGCGATGCCAGGGCCTGCGGCAAGGTGGGTAGGTGCGCACGCACAGGCGCTAACTGGTGCAGGATCGGCATCCTCGCTGGAGCAGGATCGCTCATTGCGTGCGCTGCTCCTCCTCTTCGGCGCCAAGATCGAAGTCCGGTGTGGCGTCCGCATCGTCCGCGAGGGCGTCAAGACGGCCAGGATTCGCCAGATGTTCCAATGCGCGGCGCGCCGCATCCTGCTCGGCGAGCTTCTTGGTGCGTCCCATGCCTCGAGCCAGCGGCTTTCCCTTCTCTCCGGCTTCGCCCTTCAGCCGGACCTCGACCAGAAAGCGTTTGTGGTGGTCGGGACCGCTTTCGCTCCGCACACGGTAAACGGGCGCCCCGGTGCGCGCTGCCTGGAGCCGCTCCTGAAGTGCAGATTTGTAGTTTCCCAAAGCCGCTCCAGAGCGCAGTTCGAGGGCCAGCCGCTCGGCCGCTTCGCCCATCACCTGGCGGCGGACAAAGGCCCGCACGGGCTCCAGGCCGCCATCAAGAAACAGCGCACCCATCACAGCTTCCATGGTATTCGAAAGCACAGTGCTCTTGCGGCGCAGGCCGCTGCGCTCCTCCCCGCGGCTGAGGCGCAGGTGTTTGCCCAAGCCGATCTCCTCGGCCACTTGCGCCATGTGTTGCCGGCTGACGAGCCCGGAGCGGATGCGCGTCAATTCGCCTTCGTGCCACTCCGGATGCCACGTGAACAGCGCCTCGCCAACCACAAGCCCGAGTACGGCGTCGCCGAGAAACTCCAGACGCTCATTGTCGGCCTGGGCTGACTCCTCGCTTCCGTCTGCCTGCGCAAGTTCGTGTGCCAGCGACCGGTGCGTGAGCGCGCGCACCAGCAGCTCAGGGCGCGAGAACTCATGTCCCAGTGCGGCTTCAAGCTCTTTGTGATTCGCTTCCACGCGCGCTTTTCTCGCCTTCAACCTCTTCTAATCAATTTAGACGCAATCCACGAGCCGTTCGCGCTGCCGGGCGGGAACCCCGTAACCGAGCAGTTTCGGCACATCCAACCAGAATCTGTTCATGATGGCAGGTAGCGGTTGAGGATTATTGCGGCTTCGCCGGGCCGTCCTGCGCCTGCGGTCCGGGCTTGGGCGCAGCAGCGTTGCCGGGGCCCCAGCAATCGGTCTTTGTTGCTGGGGTGGTGCGCCGGGATCGTTGTCTTCGGTATCGTCATCGCAGTCGTGCTCGTGGCCTCGCTGCACGTACGCCGCCTTCACGCCCCGCTCGGCGGCAAGGCGTGTATCGAGTTGGCCGTCGCGCACCGCCAATGCTTCCTTGTACTCGGCCAGGGCTTCGTCGCGCTTGCACTCCAGATCCAGCATTCGGCCCAGGTAAATGTGCGACCAAGCGAGCAACCGCTGCTCCTTGCTGGTGGCGAGAGTCTTCTGAAAGTCGTCGATTGCCTGATCCGGATGGCCGGTCAGCAGATCCACGCGGGCCAGGATGAAGTGGGCGCGGGCCGCATCGGCTGTGGATGCAACGCTGTCCGTCTGCTGGGCAAGCACCTTTTGCGCCATGGCGGCCGCGGCGGCCACATCTCCGCCGGCCAGCTTCGCCTCAGCCAAGTCGAGCCCTGTCAACTGGCGCGGCTTGCTGCGTTGCAGCACGTCTTCGTCGGCCTCTTTGTCGAACTCGGTCTGGCGCGCGCGGTGCACCTGCTGATCCACGTCCATGCCATAGACCATCTCGCCGATGGTATCTTTCAGGCTGGCGGGATCTTTTTCAAACTGGAGCAACTGCTCATAAAAGTATTGGGTGAGCACGTACCCTTGCCTCATATCGTGTCCGACGGCGGCCCATTTCGCGGCATCCACTTTCTGCTGGTAGAGCTCGCGCTCATGCTGGTAGCGGGGCAACTGCGAGCGGTCAACACCGGCAGGAATCTTGTACTCGGGAATGCCGGTGTCCATGGTGCGCGCTTCGATGGCTTTGATCAGGCACTCGATGGTCAACGAAACTGTATCTGAGCGGAAGCGAAACTCGAGCGGCGCGTCACGAATCTCCTTAAGAACCGGCTGCTCGCGGTCGATGGCGCTGGAGCGCGCAATGAGCAAGGGATCGATGACATAGTGCAGGTAGGTGTGGCGCACGTCGTTCATGGGAACCTTGCCGTCGACCGGGGAAACCACGGCCACATAATCGGTGCCGTAGATGCGGGCGTTGACCATGCTCGGGGAAAGCAGCGGCTCGATGACCACGATGAACCTGCGGCCATCGTAGGTGGAGGCGGGCATCTTGAGGTAGAGGTTGGCGGCCACGATCATCTGCGACAGCGGATCGTGCAGCTTGTCGATTTCCTCGTCGTAGACATGGTGCGTGGCGAGCCAGATGCCGTGCAGGTCGACTGCGGCGGCGAACGCACGGAGAATGGGAACGATGTCGGCCACCTGCGTGGAGTCGGGCGGCATTTCCGTCAGGTCTGCCGTGATCTCAAGCTCGGGAGGAGACGTAAGGTAAAGCGCCAGCGAGATGTACTGCGCGATGTCGCGCTCGGTGCCGGTCATGCGGTGCTGGGCGATGTAAAGGCACAGGGCGTCGCGCTTGGTGCGAGCGTCCTCGCTTTGGGCCAAGGCCTGATTCATTTCGTCGCGGACGTGCTTGCGGATCGGTGCGCTCTGCTCCAAGCCCTCGTCGTAGCCGCAGGCGTTCAGCGCAGCCGCCATGACGAATACCGGCTCGGAACTGATGAGCGAGATGGTCGGCCCGGCCGGATCGATCAGCGACGGCGCTTTTTCCCGCGCATACATCTGCGTGGAGGACGAGCTTTGGCTGGAGGAGGAGCTCGAGGACGATTGAGCCGACACCGGAGCAGGAGCCAAGCCGGCCAGCAAACACAGAAATGCGGCGGAAAGGAAAGCGAAGAACTGCAATCGGCGCGGCGTCATGAAGGAACCCTGACTGCAAGTCTAGTTAGACGCAACGACAGGGTCAAACGGGAGTGGGGTAGGGGGATGGGGGCTTCCAAAAGTGCACCCCCCTCTCAGCCCGGTCAAAATATTCATCAAGTGGTAATATGCGCGGTGGCCGAACGATCATGCGAAAAGCAGGAACGGCAGAGAGATAGGGGCCTGCAAACGGATCCACTGATGCAGGAATCTCGAGGAAGCTCATTCGCACTTTGTGCAGCGGCCCTTGATACCGATTGCGGCCGGGAATGAGCGAAAGGAATCGGAATGGAACATTCTCCATTGCGCATCGCGTCCAGAACAGCCCGGAATCGCTCTGTTTTTCCACCGGAGACGCAGATTCGATCCGCCAGTTTCACCGAACAACGTTATAATCTGGCGAATCAGTTTGGAGAAAAGGAGGTTCGCAATGAAGTCACGTTTGGGATGGAAGGCGTTCACTGTTATCGGAGCACTTGCGTTCATGGCGACTGCGCTGGCCGTAGGAGCGGGGACGGGCCAGAACCTGGTGATCAACGGCGACTTTGAAAACGGCAACAACGGTTTTACCACGGGATACTCAATCGGCGATGTTTCGGGCCCAGGCGGGTACGCCATCGGTACCAACCCGTCGACGGCCCCCGGAGCCTTTGGGGATTGGTGCAACTGCGGCGACCATACGACAGGAACCGGAAAGATGATGATCGTGAATGGGGCCAGCTCCGCATCATTGCCGGTTTGGGAAGAGACCGTAACCGTCACCACTTCCACAAACTATACCTTCTCCTACTGGGGGGCCGAGGTAGATCACGATAGTTCGTCGTTGCCGCACCTGTCGCTCAGTATCAACGGCAAAGTCATTGGAAGCAGTCTCTTTCCGGCAGTCAGTCCCGACAACGGTGGTCAATGGCAAAACTACCAGTTCACGTGGAACTCGGGCACCAGCCAAACCGCGGATCTTGTTCTCTACGACCTGAACACAGACACGGCTTGGAATGACTTCGCGCTGGATGACATCAGCTTCATCGCCGTCCCCGTCCCTTCGGCAAAGTGAAGCAAGGAACCAGGACCATTCGACCGCGGCGCCCCACCTTCATGGAGCGCCCGGGAAAAGTGCCGGAGAAATCGATAAGAGACGCCCTCGATTTCGCGCTCGGGTCCATCATGGCGCGATCATCCCCGGTTTTTCGCTTGCAAGAGCATCCATGGTCTCGTAATACTCCTGGGAAGCGGAGCGACTCCAGCGAATGACTGTGGAAGAAGGAGATTCCAGCTAAGAGAAGCCGAAGGAGGCGGTCATGTCTTTTCCCCGGCGATTGTATCTGCCGTTTTGTGCCCTCTGGGTTTTCGGATTTGCCTTGCTGGCCCTATCGAGAGCCAACGCCCAGGCCTGCAATCCGACTGCGCGTCTCGAGGCATCGCTCGGGAGCCAGCGCGGAGGTTTCGACGCACTGATGTTGGGCACACCTGCCGCAGCTCCCGCAACGCCGACGGTTCAGTCGTTGAGAGACAAGTTTCTAGCTCAGACGAAGGTGACGCTGGAAGACCAGGGGGCTGAAAAGAACGTCTTTCGCTTTTCTTTTCTCTTCCCGACAAAAGCAACTGCCGAGCTAACCATCACGATACAGCCGAACCAGTTTTACACTCCGACAGCCCAGGAATTGAAGGCCGGGGGCAAGGGAGAACGAGTCTATGGGATGAAAACAACAAGGGCTGCCAACGGCAGTTCCTATACGGCCAGCTTTTTTGTGCCCTATAGTTCGCTTTCGCCTGATCTCGTCCAGAAAATACGCGGACTGGCGGCAGGAACGGCTCCCACTGGAGACCTGACGGATGCCCCGCACCTGCTCCTGGCCGGATATTCTCGAGCGGTCCGCGATGTTACGGGATCAGGTATTCAAGAGACCGGTGGGGCGCCGGGATCGAACGGCCTGGGAGAAGAGGAGGGGGCTTCGGCGACCGCCAACTTCGTCTGGGGTGCACAGACTGTCGGCGAATCGTATGACGACATCGAGAAATGGTCGAATGCTGCGGGCGGGGAGAGCGAGGCGGCAGAGGCTTTCGGGGCAACTGGCCCGTTGCTAACGGGAACCGCCAATTTCATTGAGGCCTGGATGCTGGGTGACGCTGACGATATCTTGCTGGCCGATATCGCGGCCTGGAAGTATTGCGCGCATAACATGGACAGTCTGGACGTGAATCCGCCAAGCGGACCTAACCAACTGTCGCCAAGCGAACTTGACAAACTGCAAACGCAGGTTGATCAGTTGGCGGATTTGGCCCCATACTACGTGAGCGACCAGTTCGTCTGGTCAATGTTGAGCGAGGCTAACTCTTATACCTGGCCGTTCTCGGGCTTTTTTGAAGAGCCCATCGCTGAAAAGAAACAAGCCGCATCGGACGAGTTAGCGTCTCTTATCAGTGACCTCCGGAATCATCTGCAGCCCTATTGCAAGAGCGTTTGGTATGGGAACTTTCACATCACCGAAAGGTATGCCCTTGGAGGTCAGACGTATGACACGACAGGAAATCTATATTTTTCAGTAAATGTCCCTTTTCTCAAGGGCAAAATCGAAAATGCGCATGTGACGCATAGTTTGCTGGTTCCTCGCGCACAACAATGCTTTGGACAAGGCACTTACTCTGCCATCCTGAGTGGGGGCGGCCTTCTCCCGATGATATCCCGGGCTGCCGGCGCGAATCCATCCAGTGCGCCTGTTATACCCTTCACTAGCCAGACAGTCAACCCGTCGCCGGAGAATCACCCGTTTCAGTGCTCGATCTATTCCGCGGGAGAGTGGGTGAACCAAGCAGAGCCTTGGCCCAATGAGACATGGAATCTAACCATTCTCATTGGGGGCGACTTCCAGTCGACTGAATACGATTTGCCTCTCGCCCCCAATGCGTTTGCAGTAGCTCCGCCCGTTCCGAATGGAGTTCCCGCCAGCGCCGCTGCAGCCGCCACAAATCAGGGAATCCCGGACATGACAGGACATGTAAAAATCACGGTGAAGAGGTTGAAGTAGATCGCCGAAGCCGAACACCATCTCTTCGTGTGCGTCGCCAGGAGATCTTCCAGGGTACCTGACATCCGCGCTTAAGTCCCCTCCGGCCGGATGGCCGGCTATTCGTCAGTCACTCTTTCGATCACAGATTCTGCTTTTGCTCTAAAACCGGTAACGAGGGGTGAATTTTTCCCCTGCGTATAGCTATGCCCGTCAAACGGGAGGAAAACAGGGAGCCTAATCCCTGCCTTTATCCCCGCACGGAGACGCCGGAAAACGAGAGCACCGCCAAGCCGCGGACCGGTTGGCCGAACCAGCGCGCCGGCGCAAAGCGGCTGAACAGGAGCAGGTCCTCCACCTGGGAGCGAGTTCCCGCGTCGGTGGGCCCGGAGACGATGCGGTAGTCGTACACCTCGCCTTGATCGTTGACGTACGCCTCGACCACGACGGGGCTGGAGATGTCATCGGTTTCATTGCTGCCCGGAGCATTGGAAAAATAGAGCAAATGAGGGGCGGTTGCATTGCCTAAAGGCTCGTCGGGCGTAGCCTGCGCCGCCTCCGGCTGGGCAAGCACGGTCACCAGCACAGTGATGGTTCCCAACAGCAGCACCGCGCTGGCGAGTCCCGCGCCGGCCTGCAACAGGAATGGTCCCACGGTGTTCTTCCAGGCCAAATCCCATGCGGCGAAGACACTGCGGCGGCTGCGCGCCCGTTCCTGGCTGACCGCGACACGAATTCGCAGAGGCAGATCCGCTGGCTCCGTCACCGGACCCAGCCCGGCCAAAGCAGCCTGCAAATCGCGCAACGATTTCCACTCGCCCGCACACTCCCGGCAATCCTGGAGATGTGCGTCAAGCTCCTGCATCTCGCGTCCGTTCAACCGGCCGTCCAGATAATCCGTAAAGCCAGCCTGCACTTCATTGCAGCTGTTCATCGCGCATCCTCTCCCAGGGACAATTCGGTCCCTGTCAGCGCTGTGGGCCGCGAACCCGGCGCCGGGGTCGCGCAGCGGGGGGGCAACAGGTCCTGGTTGCTGGGGTGGGGCCTGGGCGCCGTCAGCAGCGCCTTCAAATAGGCGCGCCCGCGCACCAGCCGCGACTTCACCGTTCCCAAATTGACACCCTGTATGGCCGCCACTTCCTCGTAAACAAATCCCTCGATATCGCGCAGGACGAGCGTGGTGCGGAATGGCTCGGGCACCTGGCGCAGCGCCCACTCCACCCGCGCCCGGTTCTCCTCGTGCAGGGCCAGATCATAGGGCGATTCAGCGGGATCGACCAACATGTCTTTCAGCCGCACCGGCCTGCCGCTCTCTGCCCCCGCGATCTCCTGCTCGATGGGGATCTCCTGCTGTTGATGCCGCTTCCACCAGCGCCGTTGGTTTGAAGCCTCGCGCAACGCGATCCGGTAAATCCACGTTCGCAACGACGACTGGCCGTGAAACCCGCGAATTCCGCGGAAGACCTTGACGAAGACTTCCTGAGTGAGATCGGCGGCGTCGGCGGAGTTGCGCACGGTGCGCGCCAGCAGGGAGTAGATGGGCTGATGGTAGCGCGCGATGAGCCAGGCAAAAGCCTGTTCGGAGCCGGCTCGCAGTTCTTCGACGAGAGCCGCCTCATCCGACTGGAGCGCCAGCGCACCTGCTAGATTGCCCATGGTGAGGTCCGTCTGCAATTCCGTGTCCTCCCACGTTACCGCAAATCGATCATCGTTTGCATGTGCGCGCATCACACGCGTCATGGGGACCCAAGGCCGGAACCCATGATTCGATGCCGGTTGCGGCCATTTCCAGCGGCCGGTTAGCCGACGGATGCGCGTTGCTGACCCCGGGCGTGAGGGGCTCGACTTACGAGCCGACAGCCCGCACGCCTACTCTTCTTAGACACCGGTGACCGTTGAAGTGTTCCCGATCACGCTCGGTGGGTGTTTTGGTGTCACGGGAAGGCTTTTTCATGTGCTGAGAGGATGGAGTGCCCGCCTCACTTGGCCGGTCTCCACGGCTACCATGGATTCGGGAGGCTCTGCGGCCATGTTTACCGCCCATCCGATCGGCTTCATGTATAGCCCCTACCGTGAAACCTCGGCCATTCCAAAGGGTCTCGGCGCCAAGCACGAAGCCGAAGGCGTCATCGAGCTGCTGCGCGAATACGAACAGGGGCTGGCTGACATTGAGGGCTTTTCGCATCTCTTTGTAATTTGGGAGTTCGACCGCGCGGAGGGGTACGATCTGATCGCCCACCCGCCCACCGACGAAGGACGGCCCCACGGCGTCTTCCCTACGCGATCGCCGCGGCGGCCGAATCCGATTGGCCTGACGGTGGTGGAGCTGCTGCGCCGGGATGGCGCCTCGCTGCACGTGCGCGGCGTGGACATGCTGGACGGGACGCCGGTGCTTGACATCAAGCCGTATCTGTCGAGCATTCCCCCTGAAAGGCTGCGGCGCGGATGGCTGGCCGAAGCCGAGGCCCGGAAGCGCGACGAGCAACAGGGAAAGGTTCAAGAGGGTTGATTCGGCGGTCGACCGTATAATCGACTCGATTTGCCAGTCGAATTCAAGCCCGGCGATGTCATCTCCTACATAGAGATGTGCTCGGGGGTTGGTGTGAATTTGCAGCGCGGAATGAACTTTCGCCTGCGCGGTAGTCAAAGCGTCATTCTGATGAGCGTTCGGCCTGGCGCTCCCTATGCGGATAGGGTCGAGAACGAGGGCAGAACTCTGATTTATGAGGGCCACGACTGCGCCAAGACCATGAACGTCCCTGATCCTAAAAGGATCGATCAACCAAATTACAATCCCGGCGGTTCACTGACCCAGAATGGACTCTTCGCGGAGTCGGTGCGCCGATACAAAGAGACTGGGGCCGCGCCAGAGAAAGTTAGCGTCTACGAAAAAATTCGCTCCGGCATTTGGGTCTATAACGGAACGTTCGAGTTGATTGACTGCTGGATAGAGGCCTCGGGAGGGCGAAGGGTCTTCAAGTTCAAACTTAGAGTCGCGGCCGCAAAAGATCGCCTGCACCCGACGACTGTTCTGTTAAAGCTAGAGGATGATCGGCTTATACCTAGCTCGGTAAAGCTTGATGTATGGAAGCGCGACCAGGGGAAGTGTCGCAAGTGTGGCGCGAGCACTGGGCTTCATTTCGACCACATTATCCCTTATTCGAAGGGCGGATCTTCAAAAGATCCAGAGAATATTCAAATCCTTTGCGCCCGGCACAATCTCGAAAAACGCGACAGAATCGAGTAGCGATTCAAACCCGGTTTTGCTCTGCGCTCTACGGAATGCCCAAAAGTTTGTGGGTCTGTAAGCTCAACCGCCAACGCGGGTGATCGAGGCAATAAGTTAACGCAAGGGTCGTGTTGAGATCGCGGCTTAGCCCGTCCATGGGCTGCAGAGAGAAATGGCGAAAGGGCAGCGCCTCGAAAAGCTCCGGCTCCGCGCCCACCTGCGGATAGACCAGCTTGAGCTCATCGCCGCTGCGCTGCTTAAGCTCCGTGCCGGCTTTAGGGCTCACGCAGATCCAATCCAGGCTGGCCGGCGCCTCGATGGTTCCATTGGTTTCTATCGCAATCTCGAATCCGCAGGCGTGCAGGGCGTCGATCACGGGGGTGTCAAGCTGGAGCAGCGGCTCGCCGCCGGTGCAGACGACAAAGCGTTTGCCGGGCACGGCGCCGCCGGGCCATTTCCGTTCAATGGCTGCTGCCAGAGCCGCGGCGGAGGCGAAGTTCCCGCCGCCACGCCCGTTGGTGCCGGCAAAATCGGTGTCGCAGAACTTGCAGATGGCCGTCGCGCGGTCCGGCTCGCGTCCCGACCATAGATTGCACCCGGCAAAACGGCAGAAAACCGCCGGGCGGCCAGTCTGCGCGCCCTCGCCCTGGAGGGTGTAGTAGATTTCCTTGACTGCGTAGCTCATCGCGATGCCTGCGTTTCCCGGGTTCGCAGCGGGTCGTCGATCCCGTTTTCGCGGAAGCCTTTTTGCCTTAGAAGGCAGGAGTCGCATTGGCCGCACGGCACGCCCATCGGGGAGGGATCGTAGCAACTGCTGGTCAAGCCGTAATCGACGCCCAAGCCGCGCCCCAGGCGGATGATCTCCGCCTTGGTGAGCGCGATGAGCGGCGTATGAATCTTCAGCGCCTGGCGGCCTTCCACACCGGCCTTGGTCGCCAGGTTGGCCATTTTTTCGAAGGCAGCAATATATTCAGGACGGCAATCGGGGTAGCCCGAATAGTCCAGGGCATTCACGCCCAGGAAGATATCATTGGCGCCCAGCACTTCAGCCCACGCCAGCGCAAAGGCGAGGAAGATGGTGTTGCGCGCAGGAACATATGTAATTGGGATGCCGTGGGCCATCTCCTGGGTTGCGCGGCCCTTGGGGATAGGCATTTCATCTGTGAGCGCGGAGCCGCCGAAAGCCCGGAGATCGATGGTGGCAATGCGGTGCTCCATCACGCCGATGGATGCGGCAACGCGTTTGGCGGCCTCCAGCTCCCACGCATGCCGCTGGCCATACGAAAACGAGAGCGCATAGAGTTTGTAGCCCTCGTTCTTGGCCACGGCCATCACGGTGGCCGAGTCGAGGCCGCCGCTGAGCAGGATAACGGCTTTTTTCTTCGCGTCCATTTCAGATCTCAATCAGCCGAATTCGATCAACTCAGTCTTGACTGCAAAGAGCAACCGCAGATCCTTCGACTCGTCGCCGCGGCGACTCGCTCAGGATGACAGTCTTGCTAAAGAGTCCGCCAAACGAAGCTACTTGAGATCGCCACCGCGGCCGATGTCCATCGACGGAGGGATCGGGTTGCGCTCGTCAATGTAGGCATCGATGCACTGGTCCAGCACGCCCTTGGCCTCCAGAATGAACTCGATCGCGTCGCGCGCGGCGCCGTAGCCGCCCGCGTTCGGCGTCACATAGTGCGCCTCGGCCTTTACTCGCTCGCGCGCGTTGGCCACGGCGACTGCGAAGCCCGCCTGGCGCATGGCCGGCAGGTCGATCACGTCGTCGCCCACGTAGCAGATTTCGTCCAGTGTTGCGCCTTCCTTTTCCATGATCTCGCGGATCGCCTGCATCTTGAAGGCACAGCCCTGGTAGACGAACTCGAGTTTCAGGTCGCGGGCGCGCGTGGCCACAGTCTCGCTGATCCGCTTGGTAATCACCCCGCACTTCAGCCCCCCCAGCCGCGCCAGCGAGATGGCGGTGCCATCGTGAGCGCTGTACCCCTTAGCCTCGACCATAGTCGCCGATTGCACGCCGAAGCCGATGCTTTCCTTGCTGCGAATCTCGTCCAGAAGTCTGCCGTCCGCAGGACGACCCGGAACGAGCCAGATTGTGCCGTCGGTCCATACGCCGTCCACGTCGAAAAGGACAATCTTGATCTTGCGGGCGCGATCTTGCGCTGAAGGGGTCATGGTTCGATTGTACCGGCCGCTTCCGGCCCGCGATTCCGAACTTCTCGCGTCGTCAGGCGAGAATAGGCACATGGACAGCATTCCTCCCAAGGGCGCGCCACAGGCCCCGCCCGAGCTTGCGCCCGAGGACTATTACTTCGAGGGACCGCTTCTGGTTTTTACCGCCACGTATCATCTCAAGCGCGGGTCTTGCTGCGGGTCAGGATGCCGGCACTGCCCGTATCAAGAGACTCCGGCCACGGCATCTAGCCCAACAAAACCTGAGTGACGCCTGCTTGGCGCGCCACGGCAAGGGATCTCTTGCTGGCTGAATGTGCCCTTGCGGTGTTATAAATCCAGACCTGCGGATGAGGGCAGACCGACCTTCGCACTGCCGAAGTGTCCCCCGCGCCCGACGCCGCAGATACGAAGAACACCGGGAGATCGAGGAGGAAAAATGGGAATCATTCTTTGGATTCTTGTCGGCCTGATCGCGGGCTGGCTTACAGGGAAGATCATGAAGGGCTCAGGGTACGGGTTCTTCGTGGACATCCTGCTGGGCATTGCCGGAGCCTTGGTGGGCGGCTTTATCGCGCGCCAAATTGGACTGGACGTACATGGCGGATTGATTTACAGCACGCTGATCGCCCTGGGCGGCGCGATCGTCTTAGTGGCGATCCTCCGCCTGCTCAAACGCGCATGACGGCTGCCCGCCCTTTTCGCAGCGAGACCGCAGAAGGGGCGGGGCGCGCGGCGATCTTACTCGGACCCGCCGGTTAACGATGATTGCGTTCCGGCCGGCGTGCCAGCCGGTGCTGGCGCCGGCGCCGCGGCCGCCTCACGCACTAGCACGGCAAAGCGGGGAAAGGCAAAGCTGCCAGCCGCGTCGTCGATCACGTTCAATTGGCAGACGTACGACCCCGGCTTGAGCCCGCTCAACGGGACATCGAGCTCGATCGACACCGCGCCGCGATCTGACGCATTGATCGATTTGGCCTGCACAATCGGCGTCTCGCTAACCTTGGCCGCTCCCTGGATGAGCTCCAGGCTGCTCAGCAGGTTGATCCCGGGCTTGGTCCCCTTGGGTTGGTTATCCGCTGGTTTCTCCCGTGCGGGATCGTAGATCTCGTAAAGCAGATAAAGGTGCTGGTCCTGGCGAAAAACGTGGCTGATGTTGGGTACGTACTCTTCGCCATTGCGCACCAGAGGATCCTGTTTTTTGCTCGGCTCCCGCTGCGACGCCAGCACGATGGAGCTCATCTTCAGCGGAGCCTTCTTGAGATCGGGCAGCGTGACCTCGGCGATGAATGATCCCATGCACCCGGTCTGGTTTTCGCGTACCACAAATTTGATCTCGTACTTCCCCGGCGGAAGGTTGAAGCTGGTGGTGTACTGAATGTTTTTTTGCCGCGCTTGCAGCGATGGGTCGAGGTTAAGCTTAACCGTATCGCGTACGCGGCCCACGGGCCGCTTGGCTTCATCGATGACTGCGCCAATGATATCGAGCGTGGCCTTGTCCTTGTCGCCGCCCTTCACGAAGGGAATCTGCGAGCCGGGCACCACGAGCGAAACCGGCATGAAGAAACGGTTTGCGTCGAGACGGAAGTACATGGCGTCCATGTAGACGGCCATGTCGGTGGCCGGAAGATCGCTGGCGAGCTGATCCTCGAGTTCCTGCTCGCGGTCTTCCTTGCCGGCGTGCAGGAAGTCGGCCGGAGCGTAGTAGCCGGGCCGGTATTCGAGCTTGATGCCGGGGCGATCGATCTTGACCGTCAGCTTGCGGTACTTGCCGTCGCGCGCGGGGTTCGACGAGTGGAATCCAATGGCGTAGTAGGCCGATGTATCCTTCTGCACCTGTGCAAAGGCCGGCGCAAAGTCGTTCGAGTCGAGAAATGCTTTGCCGCCGGTGTCGCTGGAAAGCGTCGCCATCACTTCCTGCGTGGCGAAGTTCTGGTTCATGTTATATGTAAGCGCGCTGCCGTTGAATGCGCCTTGACCGCGATAGCTGCCGGTGGAGGCGTCGCTCAGCGACGTCACGGCCTGCAAGCCGCGTGTGTCCACGCTGTAAATGGCCAGATCGGCGCGCACTGCCGCGTTGATGGCCGAGCGCAGCGACGCTTCGTTCTCAATGCCGTCGCGCGAGATGCCCCCGGAGAAGTAGAGCAGCGACTTTTTCTCATTGATCTTCGCCAGGGATTGGGAGACGGCGCGCAGCGCGAAAAGCTCACGGTCGGTGTTGAGGTCGTTGTACTCACTTTCGTCGGGCGTGTAGGCGGTTGTATCTTCCACCTGGTTGGTGTTGGAGTTGGCGCCCTGAGCGAATCCCTGGCCCTCGGTGCCGTTGTAGGCGCCTACCTCGTTGATGAGCGTATTTTTGTCGGCGGTAAAGTCCTGGTCGACGGAGAGCGTGTCGCCAAGCGAGACCAGTGCCACAAGATCGGCCGGCTGCATCTTGGTGCGCAAGAAGGCTTGCGCCGCATCCGCGCTCCGTTCCAGATCCTCGGGCTGCATTGACGTCAGGTCAAAGAACATGACGATCAGGCGGTGGTTGCGCAGCTCCTCGGGCTTGGCCACCACCACGGCTTTGCTGCCGGTAGGGCCTGCAGCAAGCCCGCTCACTGTGGCCTCGTTGAGCGGCGTGGCCATATCTACGCTCTCAAAGTCGAACGTGTCGATCTGCTGCTCCTTGCCGTTCTCGTAGATCTTGAAGTCGCTCTGCTTGAGTCCCCTGACCAACTCACCTGTTTTTAAGTCGCGGGCCACCACATTGGTCAGCACAAGATCGGCGTTTGCTTTCAACGTGAATCCGCCCTGCGGCGTGTTGCTGACCGGGGTTCCCGCCGGCGGAATCTGTGCCGCTGGGGTGTTGGTGGCCTGCCCGGCGTTTTGCGCAGAGGTAGGCAGCGCACCCGGCGCTATCAGCGCCAGCAGCCCAAGCACCGCACCAAGCATTCGCACCAGACCCTTCATTGCTTTCATTCCGCTCGCTGTCCAGCCAGCCTGTTCATCCGCTGACTCGCTAGCTTGCTAACTTGCTAACTCGCTTCTCTTCAGAACCTGAATCTCGCCATAAACTGAAACGACCGCATCTGGCCCACCGAAGTGACTTCGCCGAAGGTCGGTGAGCCCTCGGTCGTGTTCACGCCCGAGTACTGCACTGTGTTGAACACGTTGTTGATCGTCGCGCGAATCTCCATGCTGCGTGTTTCGCCCAACTGCATGGTTTTAGAAAGCGCCATATTGTTCGAGACCGTCCCCGGTCCCTCAATCGAATTGCGAGGGGCGCTGCCGAAGTAGTCGCAATAGCCCGGCGTATTGCTTGGCGCAGAATAGGCCGCCGTGTTGAACCACTTCCGCAGTCCGCCGCCTCCGGAAGTCACCGAAACACCCGGCAGGAGATTGGGCCGCAGTCCGCTCGAATTGCCGCACTCCACGCTCTGCGATGTTGGCTCAAAACCCGGCGAGAGCCACGTTCCCGTGGCGAAGTTGAAGCTGCCCGAGACCGAGAAGCCTTCAAGGATGTGGGAGCCTACGCCCGAGGTGACCCAGAATTTATCCGGCCCGAAAGGCAGCTCAAAAAGATAGTTGCCGCTCACCTGGTAACGAATGTCGAGGACCGAATGCCCTTCCTCGGCAGGCACGTCCTCCCAGTCCTGAACAACCGATCCCGAACTTCCATTCACCGACGAGGCATCGTCGATGGCGTGACCGTACTGATAGTTGGCACCCATGGAGATGCCCTTGGCGAGGCGCTTGTTCACTCGCACCGTTCCCGCATTCATCTTGTAATATGCTGCCGCCTCGTCGTAGTTGAAGACCAGGGCGGTAGGGTCTGTACCGGGGCTGCCGGGCAAAGCGCGCGGCGCAAGCTTGACATCGAGATGATTGGATCGCGATCCGTTATAGCCGAGGTTCATCACAATGCCCCAGGGCAGCGTTTTTTGAATGTCGAGGCTCCACGTCATCACATAGGGCAGACCGTAGTGCGGGTCAAGCGCGTAGTTGCCTACCGCGGCGGGCGCGGGGAAACCGCTGGCCAGCGTGAAGCAGGTCATGGGCACGCCCTGCGCGCATGCAGAGGAAGCGGTATTGCCGAGAGCCTCCTGATTGGTCTGTTCGTTGGTGAAGGGCGGCTCGTGCGCCATGGCGGTTGCAAAGCCGGCGTACTCGCCCACCGTGTAGTTGGTGCCAAATCCGGCACGCACCACCGTCTGCTTGATCTTGGGCACGCGCCAAGCCAGCCCCACGCGAGGCTGAAAGGCCTTTTGCCAGGGAAAAACGAGTGAGGCGGGCAGCCCGTACGTCCCCGCCATCTGTTCGGTCTCGCTGGTGAATCCCTGGCCGGGATTGGTGGCCACGTCGGCCAGATGCCCGTACTTCTCGGTGTACGGAGCGAAAAACTCCCAGCGCACGCCGTAATTGACCGTGAACGAGGGCAGCATGCGCCAGTCGTCCATAGCGAAGGCGTCAACAACGTTGTCTCGCAGGTAACTCTTGGCAAGCGATGAGTTGAGCGTGGTGGACTGCGGCAATCCCAGCAGAAAATCGGCGATGGAAGAGCCGGTGGCCAGGTCCTGCGCGGAGTCCTCGGTAAACAATCCGGTGAATGCGAAGTCCCCCGTGGCGTTCGAGCCGGCAAGAAAGTCGCGGTGGACACGGCGGTAGTCGCCGCCGAACCGCATGTTGTGCTTGCCGTGAATCCAACTCAGCACTTCGGTGACCGAGATGGTCTGCGCAATGAAGAAACTCGGCTGCGTTTCGCTCAGGCCCTCGATGCCGTTGCTGAGCGAAATGTCGGGGACACCGTAGTTGAGCGGAACGTTGTTGGGCACAGTCACACTCGCGGCCGCAGCGGGATTGGCGGGGGTGTTGGTAAAAAAGTTCGTCGTGTGGCTGTTGCTGCGATTCCAGTTGACGTTGGAGATGCTGGTGAAGCGATGGTAGCCCACCGTGTAGCCGGTCTGCAGAGAATAGGAGTCTGAGGCGTTTTTGCCTCCCAACTGTGGGAACAGGTTCACCAGATCGGCGGCCGAGTGGGACCCGTTGTAGTTGAGGTTGATGCTCTGGCGAAGGCCCTGGTTCGCGTTCTGCCCGCCTCTGCGGCCGCCAGATCCGCCGCGGGAGCCGAACTGCGTGGCATTGGCGCCCAGACTGCGGTTGTAACGAATGCTGGCCCGCGTGGTGTTCGACTGCGCGGTGGTCAGCAGATGGTAGTTGTAGCCATTGATGGTTTCGCCGTTGGGCAACGGCTGAGGGAAGTACTGCAGTAACGCGGCGGCCTGCGGGGAGATCGACTGTCCCGCGGCTCCCGTGGGTGGAATCACGTTCGGCGTGCCGTTGTAGATGAATTGCTGTCCGGTGACGGGATTGTAGATGGGCGGCAATCCCGCGGCCGAAAAATCGCCCATGCGTTCCGCATCGGTGGGAATTGTGGCGTAAAAGTCGTCCGGCGTTGACGAGCGCGAACCGGAAAGAGTCAGAAAGACGGTGTCCTTTCCGCTGGGTTTGGTCACACGCGGGATATACGGCGCGCTCATGAACGAGATCGTGAAGCGATTTGTCCCATTGGCCGGCTGATTCTGCTGCTGGCCCAGCAACGCGAAAGGCTGCGCGTTGAAGATCGAGTTCGTTCCGTTCCAGGCAATGGCGCCGTGCGGCTGGCCAGGATTGAGGTTGCGGAAGTTTCCGCGGCCTCCTCCTCCACCGCCTCTTCCGCCAAATCCACCCCCACCCCCGCCAAAGCCGCCGCCGCCGCCGAAGCCGCCGCCGCCAAAGGCCCCGCCCAACCCTCCACTACCGCCGTATCCGCCGAACAATCCGCCCTGACCCGATTCGCCGCCTTGCCCGTTCAATCCGCCCTGCACCTGGATGGTCTGAATGGCATCGCGCAGACGGTCCACATCGAGACCGGCCAGCGCGCTCACCTGCCCCGCCTGCCCTGTAATCGCCACCGACTCGTCACTGAAGTCCGGTTTGCCGGCAATCGAAGGCAAAGCGGCGCCGCTGACGCCCGCCGTCCCGGCTCCAACATCGGTGTCGGCTGTCAGTGTATTTATCAAGCTTAGATTCTCGGGCGAATTGCCTGCCAGTTGGCGGATGGCTTCTTCTACGTTGCCTTGCTGGTTGCTCTGGCGGGCCTGTTGCTGCTCCATTTCGGCTTGCCGCGAAGCCAGAATCAGCTCGAAGTTCACCATCTGGTCGTGGCTGGCCGCGTTCAGAACGGCTTCCTGCGTCCCTCCAGCGAAGGCCGCGAACTGCGTGCGGATGACGTAGCGGCCGTTTTGCGGAATACTCATCTGCCACGCGCCGGTCATGTCGGTGGTGGTGGAGTACCGCTTGCCGGTGAGAGTGTTTTGTGCCGTGACGCTGACGCCGGGCAGCGGGATGGTGCCGCTTTTGACTACGCCGTGCAAGCGACCGCCGGCCGCGGATTGAGCGGAGGCCGGCGCCGGCGGCGCAGCGGGAGCCGGCGGAGCCAGGCCTGCTGGAGTTTGTGTCGCCGTTCCCGGATTGGCCGTGGCCGGAGCTTCGCTGGCTTGCGCAGCCTTGGCCGCCGAGCCTGGAGAGATGCCTGGAGTGCCGGGCGCCGCCGGAGTCTGCGCCCACGCAGCCAGACAAGCGGCCAAAACATACCCCGCCGCACCCGCACGCCAAATTGCTGCCTGCCGCATTGCGAAACCCGACCTCTCTTACCAGTATTCAGTCTGACGAGCCGAGCGCCGCGAAGGTTTACCAGCGCGCCGCGCGGGCCAGGGACGCGCCCGCCCGCCGGCGCAGGTGCCCAATGGAGCGCGGAGCAGAGTTTTGCACTTGCAATCGCCGCCCCCATATGTTAACTCTCAAGCTAATAGTTTCCTGATTGCTAACACGCTAGTAAACCGAGGGTTGCATCGGACAGGAAGTGAAATGAGCATAAAGATCGGGACCACGATTCGCGCTTACCGCCTGCAGAAGGGACTGTCGCAGGGAGACATCGAAAAGAAGACCGGCCTTCTGCGCTGCTATCTCTCCCGTGTGGAGAACGGCCACACCGTGCCCTCGCTGGACACTCTGGCCAAGATCGCCCATGCCCTCGACCTGCCCATCGCGCAGTTCTTCGCCAGCGACACCCTCTCCCGCCAAATGAACACGCAAAATCTCTCCGACGACGAGTTGCGCTTCCTCACGCAGTTGCGGCGCTACTCCTCGAACCTGAATGAGAGCGACCGTAAGCTGCTACTGGCCATGGTGAAGAAGTTCGCCGCGACGGCGACGCGGTAAAGCATTTTAGGAAACTCTGTAAGACGAGACCGCTGCCCTGAAGTCGGCGCGACCAACCCGGGGTCCCCAACGATTGGTCTTTGTCGTTGGGGTGGGAGCAACAGGGAGCGACGACGTTGCACGACGGCAAAAAATTCACGTTATTTCCTAAAATGCCTTCGCTGCGCCGGCTTCAGCTCTACGGCGCGAGGCGGGCCACAAAGAATCCGAACAACACCAGAAGCAGCACGACCAGAGCGACAGTCAGGCGCAACCTCATTTGAAACTCGCCACGCGGCGAGCCAATGCGCGGCACCATCGGAGCCGCAAAGAGCAGCCCGCACAGGAAACCGCCGATATGCGCCGAATTGTCGACTTCTACGCCGGTGAACCCGCTGCCGAAGTTAACCGAGAGGCCGATTACTAAATTGATCGCAGCAAAGTAGATCACGGACTTCCGGAGCTTCCGAATTTCCTGCGGCGGCACAGGCAAGCGTTGCGATTTCAGCAGCACGATCAGTGCGCCGGCGATACCAAAGACGGCTCCTGAGGCTCCCGCGCCGGCGGGAAAGATATTCAGGTTGTGGAATTTATACCAGTTGTACAAGGTGGAAAGCAGATTGCCAGCCGCACCGGTGAGGATGTAGACAGCGAAGAGACCCACTGAATCCATGAGCGGCTCGGCCAGCAGTCCCAGGTTCCACAGGCACCACATGTTCGTGGCTAGGTGAATGATGCCGACATGGACGAACATCGCGGTAACGATGCGCCACCATTCTCCGCCGATGACTACATTGCCAGCACTATTGGCGCCCCACCCCATCAGTTGTTCGGTGGTGGGCATCCAGAAGCTGGAGCCGCGGGCCACCATGGCCAGAAACACGGCGCAATTGATGCCCACCAGCACATAGGTAGCCGGCGCAGCGGCCCACAGCGGCCGCCGCCGGCGCGCCGGCGGCACAGGCTCGCTGACAGGAGGAAGAACCTCCGGCTGGGGGGTCGAGGGATAACTTCCCATATCACAACTCTAAAGCATTCCGGCTGCGCGGCAGGTTGGGGATTGCGCCTGTGGAAAGAATGCAGCGCGGCACCATCCGGGGGTTGACTCCTCCGTTCACAATCCGGTCCGGCTTCCCGATGTAGTCTGGAGTTTGGTCCGCGCCCAGCGCCGCATCGCAACGGCGAGACGAGCCTGCGCGGATTCTCGAACCAGGAGCGGAACCGTGAGTTCAGAAAGGAAAGCAGGCAAAACTGGCGCGAAGCCCATTCGCCGCGCGCTGCTCAGTGTCACCGACAAGACCGGTCTGGTTGAATTCGCGCGGGCGTTGGCCGGCTTCGGGGTTGAGCTGGTTTCGACCGGCGGGACGGCCAAGGTTTTGCGTGAGGCCGGCCTGGCGGTGAAGGATATCAGCGAATTGACTGGCTTTCCCGAAATGCTCGATGGCCGCGTAAAGACGCTGCACCCGAGCGTGCATGGCGGCCTGCTTTACATTCGCGGCAATGCGGAGCACGAAGCCGCGGTGGCCGCGCACGGCATCCAGCCCATCGATATGGTGGTGGTGAACCTTTACGCCTTCGAGAAAACGGCGGCTCAGGCTGGAGTCGCCTTCGGGCGCCTCATCGAGAACATCGACATTGGCGGGCCTTCCATGGTCCGGTCCGCAGCCAAGAACTTTGAGGACGTGGCGATCGTGACGCGAGCTGCGGACTACGCAGGGCTCACTGAGGAGCTAAAGTCGAACAGCGGGGCCCTGACTCGCGCAACACGGTGGCGGCTGGCGAAGCAGGCCTTTGCGCTCACTGCCGCATACGATGCGGCCATCGCCAACACGCTGGATCGCATTCCGGAAGCTCCCGCTCCCGAGGCTCCCGCTGCGTTGGATTCCGCGGCGCTGCCCGCCACGCTGCGCATCAACCTGCCGTTGGCCCAGCCGCTGCGTTACGGCGAGAATCCGCACCAGCGCGCTGCGCTCTACGCCGACGGTTCCGGCCGAGGCATTGCCGGCGCAACGCAGTTACAGGGTAAGGAGCTGAGCTTTAACAACCTTGTCGATCTTGATGCTTGCTGGGAGCTGGCACAGGAGTTTGAGGAACCCGCCGTCATCATCGTCAAGCACACCAACCCTTGCGGCGCGGCGACCGGCGTTACGATCCTTGAGGCCTATCAAAAAGCTCTGGCCTGCGATCCGGTTTCTGCCTTCGGCGGCGTGATCGGGATCAACCGCGTGGTGGACGGAGGCGCGGCCGAAGAGATCGCAAAGCTGTTTGTCGAGGCCATCGCGGCACCGGAGTTTTCGCCCGAGGCCCGCGAACGCTTTGCCGCGAAGAAGAATTTGCGCCTCGTGGAGGTTCGCGTCGCGGATCCGCGCCCAGTAGTCAAGCACGTCTCGGGAGGACTGTTGTTGCAGGACGCCGATACGGGCCGCGTGACTGAATCGGAGTTGAAGGTCGTGACGTGGCGGCCGCCAACTGCTGAAGAGCTTCGCAGCCTGCTCTTTGCCTGGCGCGTGTCGAAGCACGTGAAATCGAACGCCATCGTCTACGCGCGGGACGGGCAGACCCTGGGCGTGGGCGCAGGGCAAATGAGCCGCGTGGATGCGGCGAAGTTTGGAGCCATGAAAGCCGTGCTGCCGCTCAAAGGCTGCGTCGCCGCTTCGGACGCGTACTTTCCTTTCCCCGACGGTCTCGAGGCCGTTGCCCAAGCCGGCGCCACAGCCGTGATCCAGCCCGGAGGCTCGGTGCGTGACGAGGAAGTGACTGCGGCCGCCGACAAATTGGGCATGGCCATGGTCTTCACTGGGGTACGCCACTTCCGGCATTGAACGCGATCACGTTCGACCGGGCAAGCTCGCCCAGGTCACTACCTGCCAGTAGCGCGTGCCACTTTCGTTTGACGAAAATCCCGCAATCTGGCGCGCATTTGCGACCATTGGCGGGTAAAATCGTCTGTAACAGTAGGCAGAGTTGCTTGGAACGGCTGCCTTCGCCGCCTTTCGGTTTTTCGAGAGTTTTTTGCTTTGCCGGCTGAGCGCATGGGGAATCCCGTAAATGATGACAAAGAGCTTTTTGAGACCAACCATCGGGCGTAAGTTTGCCGTCGCCGTCCTGTTTTTGTTGCCGGTTGCGCTGGTCTGCGCCCAAAACGGCCCCGCCAGCGGTTCCTCGGCTAGCCCGGCGAAGAGCCAGCAGGCCCAGCCCGGTGCTGCGCCGGCCCAGGCATCTCCGGCGCAGGCTCCGAAGAGCGGTGCGCAGCCGAGCCAGAGCAGCCAGGCGCCCCCAGCCGCGCCGGCTTCCACAGCCACCACGGAGCCGAACCGGGCTCAGGCGTATTATCACCTGGCCCTGGCCGCTGTGTATGAAGATGACGCCGTCTCCGATGGACGCACGGACGAAGTGAACCAGGCCATCGAGCAGTACAAGCTGGCGCTCAACGCCGATCCCAATTCAGCGGAGCTCAACGACGATCTGGCCGATCTTTATTTCCGCGTCGGCCGAGTCCACGATGCCGAAGTCACGGCGCACGCGCTGCTGAAGAGCTCGCCTGACGACATCGACGCACACAAGCTTCTGGGACGTATCTACCTGCGTCAACTGGGCGAGGGAGAAAACGGAGAAGCGTCGGCTTCGAGCTCGAGCAACGTGCTGGATCAGGCCATCGCCGAGTTCGAGAAGATCGTCGCCCTCCAGCCCAAAAGCGTGGAAGATCACATGGTGCTGGGACAGCTCTACACCGTCAAACACCTGCCCGAGAAAGCGGAAGCCGAATTCAAGACGGCCCAGGCGATTGAGCCCGAGTCAGAGGAAGTGGTGCTTAACCTGGCACGGCTTTACGCCGAGAGCGGAGACTTGCAACACGCCGTGAAGGCGATTGAGGCTGTTCCCGAGGACGGGCGCACCCCCAAGATGGAGTTCACGCTGGGCGCGCTCTATGACCAGTTGAAGCAGCCCAAGGATGCTATCGCCGCCTATCAGCGCGCTGAGGATCTGGAGCCTGGCGACCTGCAAACTATGGATGCGCTCGCTTCAGCCTTGCTCAGCGACGACCAGCTCGACGAAGCGCTCAAGCAGTACAAAGCACTTGCCGACGCCAATCCCGACGACGCCGAGCCGTTGGTTCATATCGCCGAGATCGATCGCCGTCAGGGCAAGTACGAAGAGGCGCTGGCCACGGTGCGCAAGGCGCGCAAGATCGATTCAAACTCACTGGAAGCGGGCTACAACGAAGGGGCTCTGCTCGACATACTGGGACGCTTCGACGACGCCGTGCAGACTTATCAGGAGATGGTCGACGCCACCTCGCACCCCAACGGCATTTATAAGGACGATGAGAAGAACAACCGCAGCATCTTCCTGGAGCGGCTGGGAGCGGTCTACGTCGAGGAGAACAAGACCGATCAGGCGGTTGCCGCGTACCAGAAGATGATCGAAATGGGCGGCAGCTCCGCCGTCCGTGGGTACCAGGGGGAAGTGGATGCATATCGCAACGCCCACGAGTTCGATAAGGCCATCGATGTCTCCCGCAAGGCGGTGGCGGCCGATCCCAAAGATCGTGACCTGAAGCTGATGCTGGCGGGAGAGCTTGCCGACCAGGGCCATCCCGACGAGGGTCTGGCTATGGCCAAGAGCCTTCTTGACGGAGCCACTCCTGACGAACAGCGCGGCGTTTGGCTCGCCATCGCCCAGATGAACATCCGGCTGCGCCGCTGGAAGGACGCCGAGGATGCGTTGGACAAGGCAGAGCCCTTGGTGACCAAAAAGGAAGACCGCACGTATTTGTACTTCATGCGCGGCGAGTGGGCCGAACGGCAGAAGCATCTGGATCAGGCCGAGCAGTCTTTCCGCCAGGCGCTGGATCTGGATCCGCAGAACGCCATGACGCTGAACTACCTCGGTTACATGTGGGCTGACAAGGGCATCAAGCTGCCTGATGCCTTGAAGATGATTCGCAAGGCCGTCGACATTGACCCAGGGAATGGCGCGTATCTCGATTCGCTGGGCTGGGTCTACTTCAAGATGGGTGAGTATGAACTGGCCGAGGACAACCTGCGCCAGGCCGTGAATCGCGACCAAACCGATCCCACGGTACACATGCACCTGGGCGATCTCTATGAGAAGACCGGCCGCATCCGGCTGGCCGCCGCGCAGTGGGAGCTTTCACTCGACGAGTTCGCCAAGTCGTCGCCTGCCGATATTGAGCCGGGTGACGTGGCCAAGGTGCAAAAGAAGTTGGAAAGCGCCCGCGTACGGTTGGCCAAGGAGGAGGACTCCGCGGGCCCGGCCAAGCCGGAGTAAGCACGGCTCACTGCACGCGCGCCATCGAAGCGGCTGCATGCAACCGGGAAGGCTCAGCGCAGACAGCGGCAAACGCAGCTTGCTGCGCTGGGACTGCTTAGGTCATCGCCTACTGCGCGTGCGCTGCCACCGCAGCCAGATATATATCCACGTTGCTCTTGTCCACCAGCGATGTGCCGGTGTCGACAAAGACCGGGAAGGGCGCGAAGGCGTCGGCGCTGTAGTCCTTGTTGAGCTGCGCGGGCGGATCGTGAAAGACCTCGTCCAGCGCCTTCAGCCCGATGTAGCCCATGGTGAAGGGCTTTTGCACGATCGTCGAGTCGATGACTCCGTCCTTGATGCCTTCGAGCGTATCCGGATTCACGTCCCACGCCACCAGAAGCCTGCTCGTGTCGCCCGCCCGCTTGATGGCGTCAGCGGCCAGCTTGCCTGAAGCTGAGTCCAGGCACACAAAGGCGTCGATCTTTTTGGCGCCGGTTTGCGCCATCAGTGCCTGGGTCCTGTCAAAGGCAACCGTCGGGTCGCCCTTGATGTCGATCACCTCAACGATGTTGATGCCCGGCCGCGTTGCGAAGACGTCCTTGAATCCCTTCAGCCGCTCTTCCGTATTGGGCTGGCCGGCAAGCGTAAAGAAGACCACGTTGCCCTTGCCTCCCAGCTTCTCGATCACCCTCCGGCCTCCCAGACGCCCCGCTTCAAGGTTGTTGGTGCCGATGAAGTAGAGCCTGCGGCTGCTCGCAGCGTCGGAGTCCATGGTGATCACTGGAATGCCCGCATTCACCGCCGCGTCAATCTCCGGCTGCAACACGCCGGCGTCGGAAACCGAGACCAGAATTCCGGCAGGTTTGGCCGCAACCGCCGTCTTCAGTTCCGCCAGTTCACTCTGCGGATCGTAGGTGTCGGGCCCGGCCACTTTGGCCGTCACGCCGTATTGCGCCGCGGCCGCCTTGAATCCGGCTATGGCCGTCTGCCAGTAGGGCAACGAGACGTTGGTTGCAACCAGGTAATACACCTCTTTCACCGAGTGCCTTGCCCCGCATCCCGGGATCAACACCATTGCCAGCGCCGCGAGCGCCAGCGCTGTTTCCTTGATTCGTTTCATGGCTACCTCCGTTTGAGGCCTGAAAAGCCGCTGTGGGCGGCGCCTGTGGTTCGGTGATTGCGCCAGCTCCCCGAATTTCCGGCAGGATAGTACTCCCAGCGAGTTGACGTTGTCCATCCTCCGGCACACGGTGGTTTTATAGCATTCGCAGGCAGCACGGCATGGTGACTCCGCGCACAAAAGCGCGTTCCCTTCACCGCATCATCCCCTTTTGCGGTATAACCAGACGTGAACTGCGAGGTTTGCGTTCACGCTGCGAAGGCCGGATCAGATGATTGCCCTCAAGAGCGAGTTTTCCGCCCTGCTGCCCGCTGGAGTCGCCGTAAGCGGGAGCGCGGACAGTGCGCTGGCTGCCCGAGCCTATGCCCAGCCGCCCCACGCCTATCGCACTCCGTTTGCGCGCGACGCCGCCCGCATCCTGCACGCGCGCGCCTTTCGCCGCCTGGCCGGCAAAACACAGGTCTTCACCCGCCTGCCGGCCGAGGGGCTCTCCGACCACTTTCGCAGCCGCCTCACGCATACCCTCGAAGTCGCGCAGATCTCGCGCACGGTGGCCGCAGCTCTGGGGCTGAACGTAGAGCTTGCCGAAGCCCTCGCTTTGGCGCACGACATCGGGCATCCCCCCTTTGGCCACGCCGGCGAAAAGGCTCTCGACCGCGCCCTTCGCGCTCACGGCCTCAGCTTCGACCACAACCTCCACGCCCTGCGCATTGTCACCTGGTTTGAGGAGCGCTATCCGGCCTTTCGCGGACTCAACCTCACGCTCGCCGTCCGGGAGGGCATCGTGAAACACTCGCACGACTACACCCCCGCGGATCACCCCGAACTGGCCGAGTATTTCCTCGAAGAACTTCCGCCGCTGGAAGCGCAGTTGATCGATCTGGCTGACGAGATTGCCTATCTGACCGCCGATCTCGATGACGGACTGGACTCCGGCATTCTCGCGCTCGACCAGGTGCGCCAGGCTGTGCCTTTCTTCCGCAGCTTCCACGACGCCGCGTTGGCCAGCTTCCCAACTGCCGCGCCCAGGCTGAATATGTACGAAGCGCTTCGCCGGGTGCTGAACGCATTTGTCACCGACCTGATCGAGGAAGTTTGCGCTCGCGTGACTGCGCTTGGCGCCACAACTCTCGGTGGGATCCGCCGCGCCCCGCAAAGGCTAGCCGCGCTCAGCCCCAAAATGGAGGCTCGGCGCGTCGCCGTCAAGGAGTTTCTCTACGCAAACCTCTACAACTCGCCCGGCCAGGAGCAGGAGCACGCGCGCGCGGAAGAGGTGGTCATCAAGCTATTTCAGCACCTGATGGACGATCCGGCCCTGATGCCGGAGGACCACCAGGCACAGATCCCCACCGAAGGTCTGGCCCGCACGGTCGCCGACTACATCGCCGGCATGACGGACAGGTACATTGTGCAGTTGTGGACCAGGTGCAGCCGCGGATAGCCGAAAGAGCGCCGCTCCGGTCACCCTTAAGAGGCCGTTTTGGCAAGGCGGTTATAGAGCCAGCCGAAGACCGCGCCGCCGATCAGTCCGTCGAAGAATGCGTAAACGGTTACGATCAGGACCTCGACGATGCTGCGGGTTGCGTGATAGCCGGGATACCAGGAGGACAACATTTCCAGAAAATGCTGGCCGTAGCAGCCGCAGAAGAGGTTGACCACGGCTACCACGAAAACGGCAGCTCCCCAAAGGATTGCCGATGCCAGAGCCAAAGCTTTGACGTCGAATTTCATCATTCCCTCCTCGGTGCCGCATTTTAATCCTTTTGGGTTAGGGAGCGTGCGGCCTGCGAGAATGAGTTTTCAGCACACGAAAAGCACGCGACGAGAACCTTGGCCGATTGACGATTGAATCTATTGCACCGTCCCTTGCGGGCGCAGGCGGCGCAGGTCGAGCGCGCACTGCAATGCGTTTTGTGCATGGAGGCGCAGATTGTCGGCTGCAGCCCACAGCCACAATCGAGAGGTCAGGCTGGAATTACGGCCCAGCGGCTCCGGCCGCAGCCGGACGAGAACGTCGTTCTGGCCCGTGGCGGCCAGATTCGATGGCGAATCGGTGTCTTCGAGCACCAGATCGACGTGTTCGCCGGTCAGCGCCTCTTCGAGGGCCACAATCTCCACCGGCCGGTCAAACTCCACGACAATGGAAAAGGTGTGGCCGTGAAAGACCGGCGCGTGGATCACATGGACGGCCAGCGAGGGGCCACGCCCTGCGGTGAGCGCCTCGTAGTGGCGCCGAATGCGCGCCTCCACAGCAGGCAGGTTCACCGTGGCGCTTTCACCCATGCCGCCGAGCAGGTTGTAGGCGGCCTGCGCGTCGTAGACAGCGCGCGGCAGAGATTGGAAGCTGAGCAGGCTCACCGTCTGCTGGTGCAGTTCGTCCATGGCCGCGCGGCCAAACTCGCTGGCCGGCTCCAGCACCGTGGCGGCGGCAAAGCGCATCGGCGCGGCACGGTGCAACCGCTCGAGCAGCAATGCCAGGGTGATGACGGCGGGATGGGCAGGAACGACTGCGGGCGTGAAAAGGTCGACGGCCACCGTCTCGGTTCTCAGCCACGGGGCGCGTACGAGCACGCCGCTCTCCCGGTCAAGCGCCCCGGAAAGATCGAGGACCGTTGAGCCGGCCCGCAGGGCCTGCCGCCAGTATCGGAGCGTCAGGCTTTCGCTGCCGCAGAAAAAGGTGAAGTCGGCATGGTCGAAGGCCTCGGCGCTGATGGCCTGGATGAAGGTGATCTCGTCGCCCACCTCATCCAACTGGCCTTGCGCGTCTTCCTCGTCGAGCAGGGCAAAACTGGCCGAGGCAAGCGGCGACTCGGAGAGAACATCCTTCAACTCCCGGCCCAGTAGGCTTGAAGCACCGGCAATTGCAATCTTGTACACAGGCATCCTTTAGTGAAACAGCAAGTTTACGGGCGACCCCGCCAGCCAGGATTCACTCCTCCTCGGGCCGGCGATGCCGTCAAGAAGCTAACGGCGGTTCTCCAATTACTATGTGGCGTTTCTGGCGCCTTTCAAGGTGGCTTTTACTTCCACCCCAGCGACGACGACCTGTCGCTGGGGACCCCGGTGTTGGAAAAGCCACTTAGCGATTGTGCTTCGCGCTACAGCAATTGGAGAACCGCTTTAATCGGAAAATCTGTGCCCCAAGGATTCCGGCTCTGTGGGAGCGCTCGACACGGGCACGGTTGCCGGCCTCCTGCGGCGTCGCCGTGACCAACCGTACGCCGCGCGCGCCCAAATGCCCGAAAACATATACACCAGCGCAGCCGGGAACACGACGACACTCGAGTAACGGAGCACAATGTAGGCGATTACCGCCAGGAGCACAAGCAACTGGAAGGGATGGCGGCGCGAGAAGTTGATCTCCTTGGCCGACCAGAAGCGCCAGGTGCTGACCATGAGAAAACTGCACAATCCGACGAGAAGCAGCCAAGGAACCGCAACCCACCACTCTTCCACCGGATAGGCATTGAAGAAGTGAACGGTAGCAGCCAGCAGCCCCGCCGCCGCGGGAATCGGCATGCCCACGAAATACTTCCGGTCCGGCCGGCCCGGATTGCGCGGCTGCGCATCGGGGCTGATATTGAAGCGGGCCAGCCGGGAAGCTCCGCCAAGAAGAAAAAGAAAGCAAATGAAGATGCCGGCCTGGATCAGATGCAGCCGAAGTTGCGGATTCATCGAATCGGGCAGGAAATGGAAGCCCCAGACGAACGCCAGCAAGCTGGGCGCCACGCCGAACGTGACGACGTCGGCTAACGAATCCAGCTCTCTGCCGAAGTCGCTGGCGGTGTTGGTCATGCGGGCGATGCGGCCGTCGAGCGCGTCGAAGGGAACGGCAAGCAGGATGGCGATGGCCGCCCAGTCCAAATGCATGTGCGCTTCGCCGCTGCCGTCAAGAGCGGCGAGAGTTTGCGTGATGGAGAAGTACCCTGCCGCAAGGCTGCCGGCGGTGAACAACGATGGCAGCAGGTACATGCCGCGGCGCAGTCGTAAATGCGGTTTGCCTTTTGCTCGCGCGGGATCGAAGTGGTTCATGCGCTCTCTCTCCGCGGTACGGCCGCCAGCACGCTGGAGCCGCCTTTGACACGCTCTCCCACCTTCACCCGCAAGACCGCGCCGGCCGGAATCACGACATCCACCCTGGAACCGAATTTGATGAGCCCCACGCGCTGGCCGCGCTCCACCGTTTGGCCTTCACCGCAGCGGAAGACGATGCGCCTCGCCAACAGCCCGGCAATCTGCTTGAAAGTGACTTCAAAGCCCGCGTCCGCGCCCTGGCCGCGCACCGTGACCGCGTTCTGTTCGTTGCGTTCGGCCGAGGCCGGATTCATGGCATTTAGAAACCTGCCTTTCTGATAACGGACGCGGCTCAACACCCCGCCGATCGGCGCGCGATTCACGTGTACGTCAAAAACGCTCAGAAAGATGCTGACCCGCTGGCGCGAGCCGTCGGGAGTCAAGATGGAGGCAGTCTCGGTAACACGTCCGTCGCCGGGCGAGACGATCAATCCCTCACCGGCAGGAATCGTGCGCTGAGGATCGCGGAAAAACCAGAGAAAGAAGGCGGCGAGGAGTACCGGGGGCAGGACGAGCAAGAGGCTGTTGGTGAACCACCAGCAGATTGCCGCAACCCCTAAAAAGACCAAGCCGTAGATGTAACCGTCGCGAACCATCGTTCCCAACGATTATACGTTTATTCAGGAGATAGGAAGCGGGCGCAGGGCTGCGGAGGACAGAGGGCGCAAACCTATACCGCCGAGGTGTTCCACTCGGCTAGCGTGCCGCAAAAGCCAGATACCTTGGCGCCTACGCCACCGCGGGCGCGCGGCGCTCGAGCGCGAAGATCAAGTCCTTGGCGTGAAGCTTGAGCTTCTTCAAGCGCACTTCTTCGAGCTGTTCATCTTCGGTAAGGTATGGCTTTTGAAGCAACTCTTCCAAACGCTGAGCGTAGCGGCGATGTTCGGCGTGCAGGCGATCGAGCTCTTCGCTCAGCGTGGAACCCTGTACTTCATCCATCAAGCACCTCCCCGGTGCGGCGGATCAGGCCGGACAACCTGGAACCGCCGATTTTCTTAGAACATTTACATATATCGCCGCCGTAGGGCAAACGGCAAGCCAGAAAACCGCTAAAAGTAACCTGACGCTGTGAATTTCAGGGGTGGGAAGACGGCTGACCGGGTCGTGCATGTTGTGCGGCTGGCAGCGTAATTCAAACCTGGGTTTCGGTGGGCTCCGGGGCGCGCGCCGGCTCCGGCTCACCTGAGACGGAGCCCCATCAGCATCGCATCTTCAACAGGATCAACATAGTAGGCCCGGCGAAGGCCGGTATGCCTAAAGCCGGCGGATCGGTACAAGGCCAATGCCGCCCGGTTCGACGCGCGCACCTCGAGGACGATCTCGAGTACGCCTGCTGTGCGAAGTTGAGTGACCAGTGCGTCGAAAAGCTGCCGGCCCAGGCCGCGCCGCTGGCTCCCGGCAACGACAGCTATCGTCTCCAGTTCGGCCTGCGGGGGCATCAGGCTCGCCACGATAAAGCCATGCACGTTCACCGGCTGTGGCTCGGCCGCCACCAGGGCGACGCGGTGGGGCATCGACGCGGGGTTCAGTGCGGCCAGGTAGGCCGATTCGGCCCATTGCGGCGCCTCCGGCAAACTCGCGGCAATCTCCGTCACCCGAGCCAGATCGGCTGCGGTCATGAGTCGAATCCGAACGGTTTCGGCGGGGAGATTCACGCGCCCTGCGATCCCGCCGCGGCCGACTCGCCAACGGCCTCGGTGCCAAAGATCTCCGCATCGGAGCGGCGAAGGTAGTGGCCGTCGAGCAGCGCCAAATCGACGATTGCGCCCGTAGTCAGGCGCGCCTCGCCCAAGCGGAGCGCATCGGCCGCAACCGGCGGGGGCGTCTTCACAAGTCGAGCGTCCGGCCACGCAGCCGCCAGCAGCGCCGCCATGCCGTGATCACACACGGCCACCCGCATGGGTCGGTGCGTGATGGCCGCAAGTTCCCTGGGACCGGCGAGAAGCTCTGTTGGGCCGGAGCCCATTCGTTCCAACCGCAGGAACACTTCGCCGCGATGGGCATCGAGCGCCGACGAGGGCACTCCGGATTTGCGCGAGAGCACTTCCAGCCTTGAAACCGCAACCACTGGAATCCCCGTGCCCTCGGCCAAGCCTTTCACGGCGCTCAGGCCGACGCGGACGCCGGTGAAACTCCCCGGGCCGTTGACAGCCACAATGCCGCCCAGCCCACGGAGTTCCGTGCCCGCGGAACGGAGCAGGTCGTCCACCGCCGCAACCAGCGTTGCCGAGTAGGTGCGCCCAGCCATCTCGATTTGCCCGAGAATTTCGAGATCCCGGCCGGCGAGCCGCCCCAGCGCTACGGAGCCGGACGGTCCGCAGGTATCAATCCCGAGAATCAACCGCGATTCCGGCACGGGTTCTCCTTACACGGCGGCCAGTGCCTGATCGAGATCGGCGATCAGATCTTCCTTGTCCTCGATGCCGATGGAAAGGCGGATGCGGCCTTCGTTGATTCCCATCGACCGGCGCACTTCCTCGCTAACCGAACCGTGCGTTGTCGTAGCCGAGTGGGACGCCAGAGACTCGACGCCGCCCAGCGACTCCGCATTGATGAAGATTTTGATCGCGGTAAGGAACCGCGCCGCTTCCTCGCGCGACTTGAGCTCGAAGCTCATCATCGAACCAAAGCCCTTCTGCTGCTTCACGGCCAAGTCATATTGGGGGTGAGTCTTCAGGCCCGGATAGGCCAGCTTGCAAACTTTCGGGTGCGTGGAGAGGAAATCCGCGACCGCGCGGCCGTTCTCTTCATGCTGCTTGATCCGCAGCGGCAGCGTCTTGATGCCGCGCAGCACCAGGAAGCACTCGAAGGGCGACATCACCCCCCCGGCCGCCTTCTGGATAAGCAGAAAGCGCTCTTTGTGCTCGGGCTTTGACCCGATGAGCACGCCGCCGAGTCCGTCCGAGTGGCCGTTCAGATACTTCGTAGTCGAGTGCATCACGATGTCGGCGCCTAGCTCCAGCGGACGCTGCAGCGCAGGCGACAGAAAAGTGTTGTCGACGCTCACTTCGACGCCGCGCGCGTGCGCGATCTTGGCCACGCCGGCGATGTCGGTGAGCACCATCAGCGGATTGCTCGGCGTCTCAATGTGCACGAGCTTCGTATTCGCCTTCATGGCGGCTTCCACTGCGGCTAGGTCGCTCGTATCCACATACTCGATCTGGATCCCGTATCCGCTTACGATCTGGTCAAAAAGCCGCACCGTGCCGGCATACACGTCGCGCGAGCAGACGATGTGATCGCCGGCGCGCAGCATGGCAACCAGGGCCGCAATGGCGGCCATCCCGGTGGTGAACGCGTGGCCGCTGGCGCCACCTTCGAGCGCGGCCACCGCCATCTCCAGCCGGTCGCGGGTAGGGTTTCCGGCGCGCGAGTAGTCCCAGCCGCGGTCGCTGCCGATGCCGGTCAGCTCAAAGGTCGAGGACAGGTAAACGGGCACATTCACCGCGCCCGTCAGCGGGTCAGGGTGCTGCCCGGCATGGACGGCAAGAGTTGAGTACTTGTATGGGGACATGGTGGTCAGCTTCTAGCTCTTAGCTCCTAGCTTCTAGCTTATCGCGAGGAGGAGGAGAAGAACCTCTTCGGCTGGGCACTGCACGACTCCCTTCGTCTATCAACAGCGGTCAACCACGCCGAAAGCCGGCTCGCTACGTAAACTGGCTCCGAAACACCGCCTTGATATGCGCGAGCCGTTCGCTCAGCGCCTCGGCTTCTTCCTTCAGCCCCAGCCGCCCGGCCAGCCTGATGGCGTCGTAAAAACATTCCTTGGCGTCGCTATAGCAGGCGGTTGCGCCGCTCGGCGAGTGCGCCTCGTACATATCGTCGTAGGCCTTCTCTCCCATCGCCTTCAGGTGCTTTAGTTGCTCGAGCTGCGCCTCACGCTCCGTTTGGTCGGCCATATCGTACACTCGCTTTCAAGGCGTCGCGCCCTCGAGTTCGCCGATTCATCAGGCCCAGCACCACGCCTACCCAGCCTACAAGGGCGACCCGTGCGTACCTTTCAGCTTGCCCATTTTGCGGATTTCTTTGTCCTGCTTCCGCTCGGTCAATTCGATCCAGCAGCGCAGACAGACGGGACGGCCATCGCGGCGGCGGATCGTCAGATTTTCGCAGCGTATGCAGGGCTTTGCGGGCATCTTGCGCTTCACAGCGGCCACCTCCGCGACTTCCCTACGGAACCTTCCCTGCTACTTTTCGAGCTCTGCCGTTTGCTTGACCGTGCGCACCACCGGGAAGTAGCCGGTGCGGGTGCGGACCGTGAGCTTGCCCATACCCTTGGCCTCAGCGCGTCACCTCGATGCGCCGGAAACCCGGCACCGTGGTCGGCTTGGTGGAGTGGTAGCCCAGCGTGTACTGGCTGCGGATATCGCGCGCCACTTCGGCGGCAATCTGGTCCACCTGGTCCATGGATTTGGGGAAGAACGCCATGCCGCCGGTCTCGGTGGAAAGCATCTCCAGCGCGCGCCGCGCGTGGCGCACCTCGGCGCGGCTCATCTCGTCGCCGAAGAGCAACCCGATGGAGTAGATGACCGGCCCGGAAAGCTGCTGCACGCGGCGGATGGTCTGCTCCAGGTTCAGGGTCGAGGCGTTGTCTTCGCCGTCGGTGATGAGGATGAGCACCTGCTTGGGCCGCTTGGCGTCGGCCGCCAGCTTGTCCGCCGAGGCCACCACCGCATCGTAAAGCGCGGTGCCGCCCCTGCGAGTCGATGTGCGACAGCCCGTCGCGCAGCTTGTTCATGTCGGAGGTGAAGTCGCTAGTCGATGAACGCCTCGTCGGAGAAATTCACCACAAAAGCCTCGTCCTGCGGGTTCGAGGCCAGGACCAGGTCGAGCGCGCTCTTGTTCACCGACGGACGCTTGCGGTACATCGACCCCGAGTTGTCGATCACCAGCCCCATGGAGACGGGAAGATCGGTGTGCTGGAAGCTGATGCAGCGTCTGCTTGACCCCGTCTTCGTAAACCTGTGAAATCGTCCTTGGTCAGGTTCTGGACCAGGTTCGTGCCATTGAGCACGGTGGCGTTCAGCACCACCTCTTCCACATCGGTGTGGAGCAGGTAGCCCTCGCCCTGCTTGCGCAGCGGACCCGTGGAGGGGCCGGAGTTACGACGTCGGGCGAACGGACCGGATCGGTATCCACCGTGAGGGCCGGTGGCGGGAACGGGCGTCGCCTGCGTCCCTGCCTGCGGGGCGGGAGCCGATTGCGCGGACAGAGTAAGCACCGCTACGGCCAGGAATGCGGCGAGAATCGCGTTATTGCAAAGGCGCATAGTACCCGGTGCGAGCATAAACCGTCAGTGGAGGCAGTCCCGGAGGAGGATTCACCTTCACCTTCACTTTACGCCACTTGCCGTCGCGGGTCAGATCCTTGGGCTTGTAGCCGATCACGTACTGGTTGCGCAGCTCTGTGGAGATCTTCTCGGCGATGTCGCTCATCTCGTCCATGTCGTCGACGCGAAAGAGCCGCCCGCCGGTCGACGAACTGATGTCGTCGAGAAGCTGCGGGCCGGTGCGTTCCTCGGGAGTGGGCGCGTAGGGATCGAAGATGCCGATTGAGTAGATCTCCACGTCGGCCTCGCGCACCTCCGCCCGCACCTCGCCCTCGGTGTAGCGCGAGCGGTTGTCGCCGCCGTCAGAGACCACCAGCAACGCCTTGCGCTCGTGGTGGGCATCCTTCATCTTGGCGACGCCGTAGTAGATCGCGTCCAGCAGCGCGGTGCGATGGCCGCGTGGACTGTGGCCAGGCGCGCCTGGATATCCTCGACCGAACTGGTGAAGTCCTCGATCAGCTCCGGCCGGTCGTTGAAGCCGATGACGAAGAACTCGTCCTGCGGATTGGCGGTCTTGATGAACTGCAGGATCGCTTCCCGGGCGCGGATCAGCTTTGACGTCATGGAGCCGGAAAGGTCGAAGATGATGCCGATCGAAACCGGGGCGTCCTCGCTGGCAAAGCTGGCGATCCTCTGCTCGCCGTTGTTTTCGTAGATCTGGAAGTCTTCTTTTTCCAGGCCCGTAACCAGGCGGTTCAACGGGTCAGTGATCGTGACCGGCACCAGAACCATGTCGACATCCACGCGGATAAACGAGCCGGGATGGATTCTTAGTGACGATGGGCCCGTTTCGGGAGCCGCTTCAGTTCCCTTGGGCTCGCTCACCGGCGCCGAGGAGGCCGATGGCGGCGCTACGTGCACCTTATTGAGCTGATCTTCCTGTGCGCGAGCTTGCCCCAGGCAATAGACCGCGGCGAAGGCGCAAATCCACAGGCAGCGGCGAAGCAACACGAAGTTGCCGCCCTCTTTTGGTATCACGTGCTGGGGAAGCGTTATCATGCGTCACCCTGGGGGTGTTGAAGGCGATATTATCATTAACTGTGCGTCTCCGCTGTCATCAGATTGTCACTCCAGGATCCCATTGTCGCTCCGGCATCCCGCATATCAAATTCGCGAAGGCTGGCCGCGCGAGGCGCTGCGATACAATCGAGCCTGAGCGTACCCCGCACCCCCAAACCAGCGTCACGGCATGACGGGGGCTCAAATTCCACCGTTTCAACGGGGGAGCAAGACCTTCCTCATGGCTCGTGTTTATCCTTTTCGCGCCTTGCGCTACAATCCCTCCGCGGTCCGCCTGGAAGACGTGGTCACGCAGCCTTATGACAAGATTTCGCCAGCCATGCAACAGGCGTATTACCAGCGCAGCCCCTTCAACCTGGTCCGCATCATCCTGGGACTGCCTGAATTGTTTGACGCGGAGCAGGGTGAAAACGTCTATACGCGCGCGGCTCGCGATTTTAGCGCCTGGCGCGGCCAGGGCGTGCTGATCCAGGAAAACGACCCATGCATCTTCGCCTACGCCCAGCGTTTCAAGGTTCCCGGAACCGAAATCGTCAAGGAACGGCGTGGTTTTATCGCTCTGGGCAAGCTCCATGACTACGCCGACCAGGTGGTTTTCCGGCACGAGCAAACGCTGTCGAAGCCTAAAAGCGACCGCCTCAACCTGCTTAGGGCCACCCGGGCGCACTTCGGCCAAATCTTCATGCTCTACTCTGACCCCGCCGGCAGCGTGGAGAAGATCCTCTACGAAGGCAACGGCGCTGCCGATGCCGAAGTGACTGATGAATACGGCGTGCTGCACCGGCTGTGGCGCGTGAACAACCCGGCTGCCATTCGCCTGCTCATCACGGCCATGGCCGACAAGAAGCTCATCATTGCCGACGGCCACCACCGCTACGAGACTGCACTGAATTATTCGAAGGAACATAGGGGCGGAGCCTCGGCCAAGGGCGGGTCGAGCACCCAACACCTGCCACAGCCTGAAACCC
Organism: uncultured Acidobacteriaceae bacterium; assembly: GCA_963799155.1. Classification (GTDB taxonomy): domain Bacteria; phylum Acidobacteriota; class Terriglobia; order Terriglobales; family Acidobacteriaceae; genus Telmatobacter. Next base: position 532,991 of record CAWCWB010000005.1, on the reverse strand, counting down.
CCGAGTCCGCGGCGATGATGACCTTCGTCAATATGGATTCTGATGGATTGGTGATTTTGCCCACGCATCGGGTGGTGCACGGCCTGCCCGGCTTCTTCGCGACCGCGTTCTTTAGAGCCGCCGAAGCGTACTTTGCGGTGGAATCGCTGCCGCCCTTCGATGCCTCGGCATTCATCGACGAGTTGACGCGCGAGACGGGAACTGCATTTGTCGCCGTCACTTGCGCAGGCGCCTGCCTGCTTCGCGCCAAACCAGAAGCCATGGCAGCAGCCCTCGCCGGCCTGCCTGAGCGCCAGCGGCAACTCGACCTCACCCAGTTGCACTCCGTTGTCCTCGACCGGTTGATGGGCCTGGACGCCGACATCGTGCGCGAGCAAACCAACCTCCGTTATCTACGCGACGCCCAGGAAGCGGTGGAACAGGTTCGCAGCGGCGAGGCCGATATTGCCTTCCTTACCAAACCCGTAACCATGGAGCAGTTGAGGGAAGTGGCCTTCGCCGGAGAGGTGATGCCGCAAAAGTCCACTGACTTTTATCCCAAGCTGCTCAGCGGCCTGGCCATCTATGCGTTGGAGTGAGCGGGGAATGCGGAAGAATCTCATTGCGCTTATGCGTGTAGAACTGGGCGGTAGCTGTTCCATTTGAACTCATTAATCAAAGGTCCGAACTGATTGGGCAGGAAACCGAGGAGACCAATGCCAACCATCAGCAGGTTTTAAGGGATCTTGATTCAGATGTACTTCGGCGACCATCTTCCACCTCACTTTCACGCGCTGTATGCTGAATTTGAGGCATTGATCGACATCCAGACGTTCGAGATCGTCCGTGGAGATTTGCCTGGCCGTGCAATGGCGCTGGTGCTGGAATGGGCACAACAACACCGCGATGAACTCAGAAAGGATTGGGAACTATGCGCGCAGAATCAAACGCCAATGAAGATTCTCCCGTTGCCTTGATCGGGGAAGTCGCACCAAGGTCGCCATGGCGCGTAACCGAAGTCAAAGCTCTTCCGGGTTTCCGGCTGCGGGTTGCATTTGCCGATGGCCTCACGGGGATGGTCGATATGTCTCGCATGGTGCATTCGCCGAAGGCCGGGGTTTACGCCGCGCTTGCCGACCCATCTCTGTTCGCACAGGTCAGGCTGGATTGCGGCGCTGTGACGTGGCCTGGTGAATTGGACCTTGCTCCCGATGCCATGCACACTGCAATCCAGGAGCATGGGGTGTGGCTACTTTAGGCCGCCCGCTCTGGCTGCTGGCAGGCTCTGGCGGTAGCCTCGCAACTGGCACCAGCGCAAGCCCCGCCGGGTGCCGCTCCGCGCTTTGTGGTCGTGCTTGACGCGGCCCACGGCGGTGACGACCCCGGGGCTCGCCTCGGCAACCAGGCGGAGAAGGCCTACACGCTGGCCCTCAGCGTCAGGCTGCGCTCGTTGCTCATGGCGCGCGGCTTTGCCGTGGTCACCACGCGCGAATCCGACGCGACACTGAATCCCGATCGCCGCGCCGAGATTGCCAATCATGCCAACGCGCAGGCCTGCCTCAGCCTGCACGCGACAGAAAGCGGCTCCGGCGTGCATTTGTTTATCTCTTCGTTGGCGCCGGCTGAAGCCGCGCGTTTTCTTCCCTGGAAGACGGCGCAGTCTGCGTGGATCACGCGCAGCTTGTCTTTCGCCGGCGTGCTCAACTCGGCGCTCTCTCACGCCAGCGTGCCCGTTACCCTGGGACGTACCACACTGCCTGCGATCGACAGCATGACCTGTCCGGTTGTAGCCATTGAGGTCGCTCCGGATCGATCATCGGATGCGCCGGCCAGCCTCGACGATCCCGACTACCAGACGCGCGTAGCCGAGGCGCTGGCCGCAGCGCTGGTCGAATGGCGATCCGAGGAAAAAGGGGACCGCCAGCCGTGATCCCACGCCACCAAACCGTCCTCTTCGCGCTCTTGCTCACTGCCTCCGTCATCATGGGCGCGGTGCTTTGGCATCTACGCGACCGGGCCCATGAGCGGTTGCTCGCCGGTCAGGACTCGGCGCCGACCGAAGCGCCCCATGTGGCCCCGGCCGAGCAGGCCACCCTCCTGGTCGCCAGCGATGCCGATAACACCGTGCAGCCCCGGATCCTGTCGCTGCCCCTGCCGCAAAATCCTGAGGCCCGCGCCCGCGCCCTGCTGGGCAAGTTGCTCGATCTCTACGCTGCTCCCGATGCCGCGCATCCCGTGCCCGGCGGCGCAAGCTCAGTCTCCAGGTATTTCTTTTGCCGATTGCGGATGCCGGCGGGAAAGTCACGCCAAACGGCCCCGAGCTTGCGGTCGTCAACTTGACCGGCGCCTTCGCCGCAAGCCACCCCTCCGGTCTGGAAACCGAGACGCTCACCGTGCTCTCCATCAGCGCCACGTTGAACGCCAACCTGCCGCGCGTCGCCCGAGTGCGGTTTCTTGTCGACGGCCAACCTCGCGCCACGCTCGCCGGCCACGCCGACTTAACCCGCACCTATCTCACGAGCGCGGACCTGGGAGCAGCCGGGGGTGACCGGCCGTGACACGCGCAAAGAAAATCTCTGCCTGGGCGGGGCTGCTCAGCTTTGCTCTTGCGTTGCGCATCAGTCTCGCAGTGGGCTCGCCCAACATCTTTTTCCCCGATGAGATTTTTCAGACGCTCGAGCCGGCGCACCGGTTGGTGTATGGCTATGGCGTCATTCCCTGGGAGTGGAGACTTGGAATTCGCTCCTGGGTGTTTCCTACCTTCCTTGCCGGAGTCATGCGCATCACAGCGTGGATGGGCTCGGCTTCGGCTGGGTACCTTCTGGGAACAACGATTGTTCTTGCGCTCGTTTCGCTCACCACGGTGTGGTTTGGCTATGCGTGGGCGAAGCGCGCAAGCGGAACGCCTGCGGCGGTTGTCGCGGCGCTGGCGTGCTCCTTCTACTTTGGCCTGGTTTACTTTGCCCCCAAAGCTCTCTGTGAGGTGGTGGCCGCGCACGTGATGCTGCCTGGGTTGTACCTTGGCGTTTACGGCCAGGAGTTGGGCGAACGAAAGCGGCTGTTCCTTGCGGGGCTGCTCTGCGGGTTGGCCGCATGTCTGCGCATTCAATTGCTTCCCGCAATAGCCTTTGCGCTGGTGTTCTTTTGTTATCCGCGGTGGCGCCAGAGAACTCCCGCTGTGATCGTCGGAGTCTCAGCGCCGGTGCTCCTGTTCGGAGCCGCTGACTGGATCACCTGGTCTTATCCGTGGCAGTCGTTTATCCGCTACTATGAGGCAAATGTCGTGCGAGGGCCCGGCAAAGAGCTGACCCTGGTTCAGCCCTGGTACTGGTTTTTGTTGGTTCTTCTGGTTTTGATCGGCCCGGCTGTCCTGTTTCTTTTTCATGGCTCCAGGCGAAGCCCTTTCCTGGCAATCTTCTGCGCCATCATCGTGGTGTCGCACAGCGTCATACCGCACAAGGAAGTCCGTTTTATCTATCCGATTCTCGCCCCGGCCATTACTCTGGCTGCGATGGGAGTTGTGGATCTCCTGGCGGAGATCAAGCGGGGAGTGAGGTTCCTGGACAATCCCCGATGGGTCGTGGCGATCGGTGTTGCGTTCCTTCTGGGGTCGTCGGCGATGCTGGCGGCGCAATGCACGGATTGGTACAAAACCCCCTGGGGCATCGGCGCCTTCGATCGTCTCAGCCGCGAGCCAGGCTTATGTGGAGTGGGGATTTACGGTCGGATTTGGTGGGAGTCGGGAGGATACACGCATCTGCATCGCGATGTTCCGATGGTTCAGGTAGGAAGCGCGGCGGAGCTCGCGCAGGATGCTCCGGATTTCAATGCTCTGATTGCGCCGCGCGACGCGCCCGGCGTTCCCTCCGGATTCACCGAGTTGCAGTGCTGGAGGGGAGTTTGCCTGCTTGAGCGCGGGGGAACATGCATCAGCCCAAAGCCGGATGAGGAATTGAATGGGTATCTCAGGAAAATTGGCCAGTGAAACTGGTTTCCCGCGCTGTCGAGCGGGGCTTCGCGAGCCGCCTTGTTGCCGGAGGCTGCTCTGGAAATGACCGTGCCCACCATTGGCGTCTTCGATTCCGGCTTCGGCGGATTGACCGTGCTGCGCGCGCTCATGGAGCGGTTTCCGCGCGCCCGCTTCGCCTTTCTCGGCGACACCGCGCGGCTGCCCTACGGCTCCAAATCGCGCCGCACCATCGCGCGCTACGCGGCGCAAAGCGCGCAGTTTCTCGTCCGCGAGCAGGGCGCGGAGTTCCTGGTGATCGCCTGCAACACGGCCAGCGCCCTCGCCCTCGACGCCATTGAGGATGCGGTTTCCGTGCCGGTTCTGGGCGTGATTGAGCCGGGGGCGGCCGCTGCCCGTGACGCCTCGCGCACCGGAGACGTGCTCGTGATTGCGACCGAGGCCACGGTGCAAAGCCACGCCTATTTGGCTGCTTGCCGCGCCCATGGGTTGCGGGCCATCGAAAAAGCCTGCCCCTTGCTGGTGCCGCTGGTTGAGGAGGGTTGGATCAACCATCCCGTTACCGCCGAGGTGATCGAGATCTATTTGAACGAGCTCCGCGCCGAGGCCGCGGCTCACAGCATGGATCCTGACACGCTGGTCCTTGGCTGCACGCACTACCCGCTGCTCAGGCGCCTCTTTGAAGGAGCAGTGCGTCCCGGAGCCAAGGTGATCGATTCCGCCGAGTCCGTCGCCCAGGCCGCCGTCGAACTCATCAACGGTCGCGTTGCGCAGGCTGCCGCCGGCACTGCTGCCCAAACCGAGGTGCGCTGCTTTGCCACCGACTCTGTGGAGAAATTCGAGCGGCTGGGCTCGCGTTTTCTTGGCCAGCCCGTGGGCCACGTGGAGTTAATCGACCTGGGCGGCTGACACCCCGCCACGGCCCGCGACTTGGCACGAAAATCGCTCTGATATTCTGAGAATCGGGTCGTTCACCGTTCCCCTCATCGAGCAAAGACCCTGGAGGAACTCGAACAGCATGATCAACTTGGCGGGCAAGACGGCCGTGGTCTTCGGGCTGGCCAACAAGCGCTCCATCGCCTGGGGCATCGCCCAAAAACTCCACGAGGCCGGCGCCACCCTGGCCATCTGCTACCAGAATGAGCGCATGAAGGCCGAGGCCGAAGACCTCATCCACGATCTCTCCGGCGCCGGCGGCTTCCAGTGCGACGTCTCCAACGACCAGGAGATCGAGTCCCTCTTCGCCGCGCTCAAAGAGAAGTACGCCAAAATCGACATCCTCGTGCATGCCGTCGCTTACGCGCCCGCCGAGGACCTGAGGGGCGAGTTCATCAACACCAGCCGCGAAGGCTTCCGCATCGCGCACGACGTCAGCGTCTATTCGCTCATCGCCGTCAGCCGCGGCGCCGTGCCGCTCATGACCGAAGGCGGCAGCATCATCACGCTCACTTACTACGCGGCGGAAAAAGTCGTGCCCCACTACAACGTGATGGCCCTGGCCAAGGCTTCGCTTGAGTCCGCCGTGCGCTATCTGGCCTTCGAGCTTGGCCCCAGGAACATCCGCGTCAACGCCATCTCCGCCGGGCCCATCAAGACGCTGGCCGCGCGGGGCGTGGGCGCTCTGGGCGAGATGCTGAAAACCCACGCCGAACGCTCGCCTCTGCGCCGCAACGTGGATCAGCTTGAGGTCGGCGGCACAGCGCTCTATCTGGCCAGCGATTTGGCCAGCGCCGTCACCGGCGAGACGCTCTACGTCGATTGCGGCTATAACATCATGGGGTACTGAGCGGGTCCTTGTTTCGCCAACTGGGCAACTACATCACCAGAATCTCAGCCCATACCGCTGGCTCAACCGGCAGGCCGAGGCGCATATTCTCAGCGCGCATGCGCAGCGTCTGCTCGCCGGGATAGCGAACCTTTCCGCCATTCGAGGCGGGCGCGCAGTTGTGCAACGAAGCCACAATCGCATCGGCAATCCGCTCGGCCTCCGCCACCGGTCCAAACGCCCCGAGGTTGAGGACGAGGAACATCTGCGAGATCCCGGTCTCAAGCACCGGGTCAGGCGCAATTTCGTGTGTCGCCCGGCCCAGCGACATCATGGCTGCCATCATGTCCAGCACAACGGCGAGCCCCGATCCCTTCCAGTAGCCTGCCGGCAGCAGCCTCCGCGACTGCTCGATGACGCCGGGATCGCGCGTCAGTTTGCCCTCCGCATCAAACCCTCCACCCACGGGCAGCATCTCGCCGCGCTTGCGGCAACTCTCGAGAGCGCCATAGGAGAACTGCGACATGGCCATGTCGAGCACCACCGGCCCGCCCGCGCGCGGCGCCGCAATCACCAGCGGGTTGTTCCCGATCACCGGCTCCACTCCACCCCATGGCGGCAGGTTGGGCATGGTGTTGGTCCAGCAGATGCCGATGAATCCGGCTTCGGCGGCCTGCCAGCCGTAGGTCCCGCCGCGCATCCAGTGGTTGGTGTTGCCCAGCGCCACGCATCCCACGCCGTGCTCGCGCCCCAGCGCAATGGCGCGCTCCATCGCGGCCAGAGCATTCAGATTGCCCGCGCCTTTGCGGCCGTCCCAACGCTCCAGAGCACCAAACCGCGCCGCCACCTCGGGTTCGGCCGCGGGATCCACACAGCCGTTGCGAATGGTGGCCACAAAGCGCGGGAAGCGGTTGATGCCGTGGGTATACACGCCGTCGCGCGTCGTCTCGGCGAACAGCCGCGCGCAAGTCTCCGCGCGATGGCTCAAAAAACCAAGCCTGCGCAGGACGCCTGCCAGTGTCGACTGCACTTCCTCGAATGGAATGCGGTTCATGATTGCCCTGATGAACTTGGTTCAGGCCATGTAAGTGAAAGAGAAGAGCACGCGACGCTGGTTCAACGCTGAACTCCTGAAACAACTGCCATCCACGGCTGACTCGCTGACTTGCTGCCTCGCTAACTCGCTGCCTCTTTGAGCGTCACCGTGATCTTGCGTGCGTCGCCGCCCTCCGAGGTGATCATGATCTCGCCCGTGGCCCACTTGCGGATGCTCTTGAACTTCTCGCCCCACTCCACCACCACCAGCGCGTCGGGCGTAAGCAGATCGTCCAGGCCCAGCGTCTCCAGTTGGCGCTCGCTCTCCAGGCGATAGACGTCCAGATGGTAAAGCTTCACCGGCTTTCCCTCGCGCGAGCCATCGAACTCGTGAATCAGCGTGAAGGTGGGGCTGGTCACTTCGTCGGGCTCGGCGGCATCGAGCGCTTGCGCAATGCCCTTCACCAGCGTCGTCTTGCCCGTGCCCAACTCGCCGCGTAGCAGCAGCAACTGCGGCGGCTTGAGCAAATCGACGAGCTTGCGGCCCACCGCAACAGTGTCCGCGCCGCTTTGCGTGGTGAACTCGTACATCCTGCCCTCTGCTAGAGTTGCGGCTTCGGTCATTCTTGAACCTCATGCAGGTCTGTTGTGTGCGTTTTCAGCCCGCTTCGGGCGTTCTTACTCTGCTGCAAGCGTTTCTAGCCCGCTGCACGCGCTCCTGCTCCGCTGCGTGCGCCTTTACTCCGCTGCTTGCGTACTTGGTCCGCTGCGCGCGCCTTTACTCCGCTCCATGCAATGCCCCTTGCAACCAAACATACCCGTTTTTGCCGCCCACATCAAAGCGATGCGCGCGAGAATGGAACGCCTGCGCGAGCTGCGCCAGGCAATCGGTGGCCAGCAACGTGTGCTCGTCATGGGCGCCCTCTGGGCAGCGCACAGCCAAATCCGCCGCCAGCCCGTGCAAATAAACCGCAGCCTCAACGGCGCGCGCAGGATCGTCAGGATACTGCGCCAGCAGCCCGGCGATCAGCCCGGTGAGCACGTCGCCGCTGCCGCCCTTGGCCATGCCCGGATTGCCGGAGGTGTTCACGGCCACACGGCCGTCGGGATGCGCGATGAGCGTCCGCGCGCCTTTCAGCACCAGCGTGACGCCCATGCGCCGGGCAAATTTGCGCGCTGTCTCCAGCCGGTTCGCCTGAACCTCGGCCACAGTGGTTCCAGCCAGCCTTGCCATCTCGCCTGGATGCGGCGTGAGCACGATGGTGCGTCCTTTGGCCAGCTTGGCCCGCAGTGCCGGCTTGGCGGCCAGAAGATTGAGCGCGTCGGCGTCGATGACCGCGGGTATCTTTGTGGCGCCCAGCAGTCCCGCGATGAATCTGGCGGTCTCCGCGCCCTGTCCCAGCCCCGGCCCGATAGCCAGCACGGTCTTCCCAGCCATGAGCGCGGCAACCTGTTTCGGCTGCAGATTTCTCGCTGCAATCTGGCCTTCCCTCGTCGCCGCCAGCGGCCAGGTCATCAACTCCGGCGCAAACGACGCCACCACCGGCAGCGCCGGTGCGGGAACCGCTGCTGTCACAAGCCCGGCGCCCGCTCGCATCGCCGCAAGAGCCGCCATCGCCGGAGCGCCAGCCTTTCCGCCAGCGCTTCCCAACGACCCGCCCACCACCAGCACGTGGCCAAAGTTGCCTTTGTTGGCTGCGGCTGCGCGCGGCGTCTGCGCCAGCATTAACGATGAGCCGGCCCAATCCAGCTTGAGTGCCGAAACAATCGCCGCATCCGGGGACCCGATAGGCGCTACAACGATGGGCTGATCCCAGCGGCGCGTCAGTTGGCCAAAGACGTGCGCCGGCTTGGGCGCGGTAAAGGTGATGACGGCATCGGCGGGAAAAACCGGGCCCGAAAAACTTGCCACGGTTCCGTCAGCAGGCCAGCCGGACGGCAAGTCCACGGCGACAATCGGTACCGGAACCTGCGCGCGCCTGCCGCGCAACCACTCGAGGGCCGCCAGCGCCAGACCCTTCATCGGCGGCTTGTACCCCGTGCCCAACACGGCATCCACAACCAGATCCGCATCGAGCGCATCGTTGTTCCTGCCTAGATCCTGGGCGTTCGCAACCACGCGCACTCGGGCCTGCTTGGGGCTGGTCAGCTCTCTCCACGCAACGGCCGCGTCGCCCGCCAGCTCATCCGGCGCGCCCAGCAACAGCGTGGTCACCTCCAAGCCCGTGCCGGCGAGCAGCCGCGCCGTCATCATGCCATCGCCGCCGTTGTTGCCCCTGCCGCACAGCAGGGTCACGCGCCGCGCCTCGGGGAACTGTTCCCGTACAAAGGACGCCACGGCTGAAGAGGCAGCCCGCATCAACTCAATTGACGGAACTCCAAACCGCTCCGTCGTGGTGCGGTCGCAGGCCTGCATCTCGGCTGCGGACAGAACGTGCATCGCATTCATGGTACGACAAGGATTGCCGCTGCGGGATGAAGGGTAAAGAAAAACCAGGCACCGTGAGCTCTGGCCCGGCTACCTCATCAAGCGCGCCTGCAACGCGGTTCTTGAGTTAACGCGGGTCAGCACGCAAGCCCCATTTTTGTCGCAGTGGAAATGAATGGCGGCGGGAAACACCTGCCATTCCGGCGCTCGGTTGCGCAGCCCGTCGACGCCCACCCAGAATACCCGCCCTTCACCGGTATCCACGGTTCCCCTTGAGGGATTGTCGCCAACGATCACATCATCACCTTCAACCGGACCCGGCAAGCGCTGCACATGCAGCGGCGCCCCTCGGCCGCCGGCGGAATCTGGCCTTCTGCTCCCGGTTAAGCCATTCTCGTGGCGCAGCCAGTCCTCCTGTTCATCGACGGTGGGAAAGCTGGTGAAGAAATCCCATCCAGCCAAATGTTGATACGCCTTAAGCGAGCATGGAAGGCTGCCTGAAACCGTGATCTCCGCGATTTGTCCGTCGGGCCCGGCCATATTCTGTACCGTGTCTCCAGCGGGCGTCTGCCGTGGCGCCAGCGCCAGCGCGTGGTCTGGAGGGCCTCCCTGTGGCGCAGGAGGGGGAAAGACGATCTCCTTCTGACACGCAACGACACCTGCCGGATTCCGCAGGCGGATCACGACGGACAGCGGGTGCGGAGGGTCCTGGGCTACGGCCTGAAACTCGAACACCTGTTGCTGGTCCAGCGGGTCAAGGTACAGTTCGTACGCAGCGCTTCCCTCCCATCGAACGATGAGACGGCCGGACAACCCCGCCGGATCGAACCTCCGGGCTCCCATGTCGATATAGAGAGCAGGCGGTTTCGACTTGATCAACTTCGGGAGCACCAGAACGAAGAGCGCCCCGATCGCCAGGATGAGGACCACCGGCAGCAGGGCGAATCTCCGTTTGGGCTTGGTCTCTTCCGGCTCAGTGTCCGCGGCCTTTTCGGGCTCAGCCATGGCGGCACGATAGGCAAAGAGATCCTCCCCGCGGGCTGTTTCGGCGTAGGGCACAACGTGATAGACCGCTTCCGCCCCGCCTGCTTGTTGTTCTGGGCCGCCTTCTTTACCCGTTTCCCTTGCCTCGAGTTGGACTACATCGCTCATCAAGCAGGCCCTAACCCTGTGATTTGAGAGATCAAGCCTGAAGAACCCATTGCGATTGAACCACGCACTAGGCGGAGCGGCAATAACCACTCCGTGTGATGGCACACACGGCATCCCAAAGCGGTATCAACCGCCAAAGCGGCTTCCAGCCCGCCCCGTGAGCAAGTCATCTATCTGCTGATACTTACCGCGGGCACTGGCCGACCGGCCGCCCCTGCGGCACGGTCAGAATTCGATTCTCCCCTGGAATGCGATCATGCGCGGCGAGCTGTCTCCGCCCAGTCCAACGCCCAGCAGCCCCGTTGGAGGCGAAATGGTACTCTCCAGCGTGCCGAACTTGGGCGGAATGTACTCGCCGGGAACGCCGGCCTCCACGCTGTTGGGCAAGGCGAAGTTCGGGTGGTTGAAGGCATTGAACATCTGCACGTCGAAGCGGAACGAAGCATGTTCTCGGAGCGGAAACTTGCGTGAGAAGTAGATGTCCGACTCCGCAAAGTGCGGCCCTCGCACCGCATTGCGGCCCGAGTCGCCAAATTGGCAGTTCACGGGAGAGTCTCCTCCGGTGCACGCGCCCGTACTGGGATCCACCACCGAGCGAAACGCATCCGGATTCAGCCATTGCCGGGTTCCCGCAACGGTCACACCGTCAACCGCTGTTTTGCGGTAGAGCGGCTGACCGGGTACGCGGCGGGCAAACTGCGGCCCACTGGCCTGAAAGACGCCGTTGCCGTTGGCCGTGTACGGCTGGCTCAGCACGCTGAACGGCAGGCCGGTATGAAAGAATCCCGTCTCGGAAAACGACCAATCGCGAAAAAGCGCGCGCAACAAGGTGTGGGGCGACGAGAACGGAACCTGGTAAACGCCGAATGCCGAAACGTTCTGTCGCACGTCGTAATCGCAATTGCCGTAACTGCGGCTGAGTTCGCCGGGAAGCGGCGACAAAATACCCTGCGACGAAAACGACAACAGACCGCCGTTCGAGACCTCGTCCAGGCAGTGACTCAATGTGTAATTGCCGCGCAGCGCCAGGCTGTGGAACTGCTCTGAAACGCTGGCCTGCAAGCCGGAATAGCTGCTGTTTGCATCGGTGCGGAACTCGTTCACGCTGCCGAATCGCTGGTCGAGCGGTTGCCGGTAGGGGTAAGGCGCAAAGCAACCTGCGCAGACCGTCTGGTAGCCGTTCATTCCCACCTGAAAGGGCTCATGAGCTCCGCGCGTGCCCACATAATCGATCCGCGCAGAACCGTGCGCGCCCAATTGCCGTTCGATCCCCAAGTTGTACTGGTAGTAGTACGGCGTCTTCAGCGTCCCCGTCGGAAAAGTATTCAGGCTCACGGCCAGCGGACAGTCTGGCGCGCCGGCGGCGATTCCTGCGCAGGGCGTGGCGCCGGCGGCGAACGCCGATTGGAACTTCCGGTTGGCGTTCGTTGTCGCATCAGCCGCGCTATTGGGCACTCCGGGCGCAATGGCCACGCCTCCCACCTGCCCGCCGAGACCACCCACGAAGGTCGGCGCGTACGGCGCATTCGTCGCCGCAAGATCCGCAATTTGCGCGGGAATGATGTCGTTGAACACGCCGAACCCGGCATGTACCACCGTCCCGCGCGCAATTTGATATGCCGATCGACGCGCGCGGCTGCCACACCAGCAAAGGCGTAGCCGGAAACAAGCCGTGCACCTGCGTCTCAATCGCCTGGTCGAGCGGCTGGCTCAGGCTGTGCGAGAGATCGAGAAACGATCCCGCGGGGCGCGCAAACAAGCGCTGTTGATTCACGGGATTCGTGTTCCATGTGGCGCGCAATCCGGCCGTGAGCGTCGCGCGCGCCGTGGGTCTCCAGGTATCCATCGCATAGAGGTCGAGATTGCCTGCGGCCACCCGCTCCTTGAGCGCGATGGGAAAGGTTGCGCTCTCGGTGTAGGCCGCGCCAAAGGTAAACTCGGCTAGATCGTTGTAGACTGCGGTGGGCACGGTTCCCTCGCCGAGGTCGTAGTCGCTCACGTCGATCCGCCGTGTATTGATGCCGAACCGGTAGGAATTCTTCCCGCGCGTCCAATCCAGATTGTCGTTGATCTGCCACTGAGTGACATTGCGCCCTTGCGGATAGGTGTTATCGTTGCCGCCAACGCGTTGTGAACGGCGCGTTGTTGCTGCCCGCCATCAAAACGATGGGGAAGGTCTGCTGGACCTGCGCGTAGTTGTCCGGCTCGAAGATGCTCGAATACCAGCTTGCGCCGGGATTGAACTGATTCACGAGATTCGAGCGGAAAACGCGCGTGTAGCCGGCCACCAGCGTGCGCTGCGGCTGGGGAGAATACGAATTGAAGATTGGGCTGATCGGATCGGTGTATGCGGCCTGCAACCCCGTGTCCTGCTGAAAGCGGTACCACACGGTGTTGTTGGCGTCGATCGGTCTGGTCGATCTTCACCACGATCAGATTCTCGCTGTCGTCGTTGGTCAGCGACTCCTCGCGCTGGTTGGCGCAGCCGTCTCCGTTGAACAGGCTGCCGCTCGTCTGCGTGCCGGGGAGCAGTGCGCCGCTCGCGTCCAGCGGGCACGAGCTCACCGGAACCGGCGTTCCCGCCGTGTTGCGATAGAGTTTGAACATCGATTCGTAAAACTGGAACCTCCGCGGGTTCCGCCGGCAGGCTGGTTCCCGTAATCGGGTCGGTCCCGCCCAGCGGCAATTGGCTGCAGCACATATTGCTGATACGCCGGCGAAGGCACAACGGTCTGCGTCACCAGCGGCAGCGCAATCCGCACCCCCTCGTAATGCGCGAAGAAGAACAGCTTGTCTTTGCGGATCGGTCCGCCCACGCTGACCCCGAACTCGTTCACATTCGAGCGCGGCTTCTTCGCCACGTTGCCCGGCGTGTCGTTGGCGTGGAGAAAATAATCTTCCGCGTTAAAAAGTGACCCGTTCCACATCTCGTACAGATCGCCGTGAAACGCGTTGGTTCCCGACTTGGTGAAGTAATTCACCTGCGATGCGCCATAGCGTCCCTGATCGACGGAATAGGAGTTGGTATTCACCGTCGCCTGGTCCACGGCGTCGAGACCGATGACGAGATTTGTCGACAGGCCGATATTCAGCCCCAGCCAGGGATCGTTGCTGTCGTATCCGTCGAGAATGTAGCCGTTTGACGTGGCGGGCAGGCCGTTGAACTCTACGTTTCCGTAACCGCCCGCCGCCTTCGCGTCGTTCGACGAGCCCGCGGTGTTCATCAGTGCGCCGGGCGCGAACTGCGTGATAAACGTCAGGTCCTGGCCTGCGTTGGGCAGGCTGGCGATGGTCTTCGATTCCAGCGTCGTCGTGGTGTTCGGGTTCTCCAGGCTCAACAGGCCTTGTTCACCCTTCACTTCGACTGTTTGCACCGCGGCGGAAAGGGCGAGATCGAAGTTCAGCGTAACGGTGCGCCCCACCTCGACCGCAACCGACCGCGAGGTCTGTGTTGCGAAGCCGTTTGCCCGCACCGTCACTGCATAGTTTCCCGGATTAACCTGGGAAAAAAGAAACTGTCCGTCGCCATTGGTTTCTTCCGTGCGCACCGCCCCTGTGTCTACGTCGGTGGCTGAAACGTCGGCATTGGGCAGCGCCGCGCCCGACGCATCCACGACCTTTCCGGCAATCGCGCTCGATGTGCCGCTCTGCGCTGCCAGCCCGCGGCAGTTAACCAAAGTTAACAAGAGGCAAAATGCCAAAAGGTGCCGGCTTGTCGAACTGTGCTTCATGAGAACCTCCGGGGAAACGAGGGAAGATCGGGAAAGAATTGCGGAAATCAGCGTCCCATAGCGATCTGCACCAATAGCCACGCATTGAGCCCCGCGATGAGCGCCGCGGTGAACCACGCCAGCGCCTGCAGCCACCGTCCGTTCACAAACTCGCCCATCTTCCTGCGGTCGCCGGTGAATAGTACCAGCGGAACCACGGCAAAGCTCAATTGGAAGGAGAGAATCACCTGGCTCAGAATGAGCAGTTTCTCCGTTCCCCGCTCGCCGGCGACGGCCACCACGATGATGGTCGGAATAATCGCCAGGGAACGCGTGATCAGCCGCCGCAGCCACGGCGACACGCGGATATGTATGAAGCCCTCCATCACCACTTGCCCGGCAAGAGTTCCGGTGATCGAGGAGTTCTGGCCGCTGGCCAGCAGAGCGATGGCAAACAGCGTGCTTGCTCCGGTCACGCCGAGCAGAGGACTGAGCAGCTTGAATGCATCCTGGATGGCGGCAACGTCAAAATGCCCGCTGCGATAGAAGACCGCCGCGGCCACAATCAGAATCGCCGCATTCACAAACAGCGCGATGGACAGCGCTAGGGCCGAGTCGATGTTGGCCATGTGCACCGCCTCGCGCTTGCCCTCGGGCGTGCGCTTGTAGCGGCGGCTCTGCACGATTGACGAGTGCAGATAGAGATTGTGCGGCATCACCGTCGCGCCCAGAATGCCGATGGCGATGTAGAGCATGGCGCCGTTGGTAAGAATGGAAGGCGACGGCACCACCAGATTGCGCAGCACCGGCAAATACTCCGGCCGGGAAAGCAGCATCTGCACGCCAAAGAGCGCAATAATCGTGCCAATCAGCGTGATCACCAGCGCCTCAACGTACCGGAATCCCCAGCGCTGCAACATCAGGATCAGCAGGACATCGAGCCCGGTGATGAGCACGCCGTAAAAGAGCGGAATGTGGAAAAGCAATTCGAGCGCGATTGCCGACCCGATCACTTCGGCCAGGTCGCACGCCGCGATGCCAATCTCGGCCAGGATCCACAGCGCGAAGCTTGCCGCGCGGCCGTAGCTCTCGTTACAAAGTTGCGCCAGGTCGCGCTCCGTGGCCACTCCCAACTTGAGCGACAGGCTCTGCAACAAAATCGCCATCAGGCTCGATAGCATGATGACGAACAGCAGCGTGTAGCCGAAGCGTGAGCCGCCGGCGATATCGGTAGCCCAGTTTCCGGGGTCCATGTAGCCCACGGAAATCAGGAATCCCGGTCCCACAAACCCCAGCAGCCGCCGCCAATAGAACGGCGAGCGCGAAATGCGCACGCTCGCATGAACCTCCGGCAAGGAGGGCTCGGTAAGCACGGTTCGGGAGATGACTTCTGTGGACATTGATTTCTGGGAGAGAGAGACCGCAATTGTCCCTCAACTCCAGTATGCCACAGCTTATTAATTATGGTTAATTAATTCTTTTAGATTTACTTACGATGACCGTTCCGGCCGCAGCCAGACCGCCTCCGCGGCCGGTCGTCCCAGGATCGAGGTTCCTGTAGGCAGTTCAATCAAAACGGTTTGGTCGTAGTTCTGGGCCACCACCAGCAGGCTCTTGCCAGGCCCAATGCCGGCGCCATGCAGAAACTTGAGTAACTTGGGATCGCGTTCGTGCAGGCTCACAACCGTGTAGCGCTTGCCTGCGGCGGCTTGCGAAAGCTGCATCTCCCCCCGCCGCTTGCGTTTGGCCGGATTCAACGGCAGCACCGCATTGCCGTGCGGACAGGCGCCGGTTTCACCCAGTTTTTCCTTCAGCTTGGCTTCGAAAGCCGGAGAAACCGCATGCTCCAGCCGCTCCGCCTCCTCGTGAATTTCGTGCCACTCCATGCCGAACACCTCGCTCAGCATGCGTTCGATCATGTGGTGGCGCAGCGCCGTGTGGTAGGCAGTCTCGCGGCCTGATGGAGTCAGGCGCACAATGCCGTCCTCGCCCACCTTCACGAAGCCGTCGCGCCTCAGCCGCTTCAGCGCCATGGTCACTGCCGGCGCCGAAACTTCAAGCCAGTGCGCCAGCATGGCTGGGATGACCTGCCGCCCCTCCGCCTCTGCCTCCAGAATGGCCTTCAGGTAGTTCTCCTTCGAAACGTAGATCGAGTCCTTCATGGGTGCGCTGGAATTCAGTCTATATGGAAATGGCAGCCTCGAAGAAAGCTCTGCGCCAGCCCGCTGGGGACCAGGGTGCCGGGGGCGCCGCCGTTGCGGGCCGCAGCCAGCCCAAGACTCCCAAGCCGGCGGCCTGACCTCTCTCACCCCCATATGTGACAACTGGAAGTGATTGAAAAGATTGAATCCAATGGTTCGCTCTTCTTTCGCCCTCTTCGAGGAACAGACAGCGCGGCGCAAGCCCGCCATCGCACCGCAACCGCAGTGCGTTAGCTAGGAGCTAGAAGCTAGGGGCTGGAAGCTGTCTCACTTCACCCGAACTTGCGGCTCGGCCGGCAATCCCGGCATGATCTCGATAGTTCCCTTGTGCGAGAAGCGGGAAATGGCGCGCCCGATGCCGTTTTTCGGCCGCAATCGATGAATTGTTCTTGCAATTCCCTGCACAGCTCGATGACAATCCGAAGTATTCAGCGCCGGCCGGGGGAGGTCCCGAGCGGGTCGCGGCGAACGCGGCGCGGAAGATCTTAAATCCTATTCAAAATGCGGCTCATGCGGACGCCGAATAAGGTGTCTGACTCGGATCGGGGGTTGTAATGGCGACGACATTTGCGTGGCAGACATGGAATAGCACTGCCTTCAACATTGAACGCAGACCGGGCAAAGCGCCGGGCACGGTGATTCTCCGTTTCAGCGGACCCTTTACTTTGCGCGACGCGTACACGCTCTCTGCCGCCGACGGCGCTGAACCAGATGCTCGAATTGGAAACCCTGCCAGGCGAGGAGCCGCCGGTCAAGAACATTCTGGACCTGACGGACTGCCCCTATATGGATTCTTCCGGCCTGGGCATCATCGTGACTCATTATGTCCGCTGCCGGCGTAAGGGCCTCAGGCTGATTGCCGCAGGATTGAGCCCGAAGGTTCGCGACGTCTTCAGAATTGCAAAGGTGGACGCCATCATTCCCATTGCCGCTACGGTTGAGGAAGCGGAAGCGATCTAAATCTCTTGAGAGCGGCTCTTCTCTGGCCGGCTCTCGCCGGGCGCGCCACGCGCGTTTACTTCCGATTTGGCTCGGGCGGGCGACCGGCAAAGCTCGATAGCCAAGCTGTGATCCTGTGGCTGGCGCGGGCGCGAAGACCTCCGGCCTCTCGACCAGGCGTGATGCCTGATCCCCGGTCTCTGATTCCCTGCCATACAGACACCAAAAAAACTTGAAAAAAGTTGAGCCCCTTTTGCTGGCGATTTCGCAATTAAAAGGGTGAAGGCCGTTTCAGAGCGCGGTGAAGCAAGATCCAGGGGATCATCCGCGCTCTCGGCTTTCAGCTCACCAGGTTCCTCAGGCACCCGGACCAACCACCCAACTGAACTTCGATCCCGGGCATACGCCGCGGGCGACCGTGCAGCGTCCGCTCAAGCAGGCTCGGATGCGAAAAAGGCTTCCACGTTGGCGATGGAAGTCATGACGCGGTACGGAGGGAGGCTTTGCAGGAAGATTTGGCCATATCTCTGAGTCCTGATGCGGGGATCGAGGAGGACTAAGACACCGCGGTCTTCGAGCGAGCGGATGAGGCGGCCGAAGCCTTGCTTGAGGGTGAGGACGGCTTCGGGAACCTGGTAGTCGAAGAAGGGACGGCCGCCGCCTTCTTCGATGGCCTTCATGCGGGCCTGAACGACGGGGTCGGAGGGGACGGCGAAGGGCAGGCGATCGATGATGACGCAACTGAGAGCTTCTCCCTGGACGTCGACGCCCTGCCAGAAGCTGGCCGTGCCGAAGAGGACGGAGTTCGGTGTGGCGCGGAACTCCTCCAGGAGAGCTTTGCGCGGCGCGGTTCCGTGAAGGAGGATGGGGAATTCGAGTACGGGCAGCAGCAGCTCGTAGAGGGCGTGCATCTGGCTGTAGCTGGTGAAGAGGCAGAAAGCTCGGCCGCGGGTGATGCGCAGCACGCGCTCGATGCAGCGCGCCGCGGCCTCGACGAATTCGGCGGCGCGCGGGTCGGGCATGGCTGGCGGAAGATAGAGGACGGCCTGCTCCCCATAGCGGAAGTGAGAAGGAACGACGAGTCCGCGGCAGTCGGTGAGGCCAAGGCGGCGGCGGAGATGCTCAAAGCCGCCCTGAACAGTGAGGGTGGCCGAGGTGAGGACGACGGTGGGGATCTGGTCGAAGACGAGCTCGCGGAGGAGCTCAGAGACGTCGATGGGCGTGGCCTGGAGAGTACTGCGTACGGCAGCCTTTTGGACGAGTGCAGTGGGAGATCCAGAGCGCCGTTCTGAGGGCGCGGCGCGGCGCTCGAGCCAGAAGACCATATTCGAGGCGGCGGATTCGAGCATGAATTCGAGGTCGGAGCGGAGGCCAGCAGCGCGGGTTTTGAGGCCGGGAGCTTCTTCGACATCGGCGAGGCGATCCATCTCGGACTCGATGAGCGTGAGGGTGGAGCGGACAGCGAGGTAGAGGTCGCCGGAGGACTCGAGGAATTCCTCGCGGTTGGTGAAGGGGTGGCGGCCGTCGCCGTCCATGGGGAGTGCAGCGAAGAAGAGGCGGGCGCGCTCACGGAGCTGCTGGGTGAGGGCGGGGATTTGCGTGGCGCCGGAGTGGCCGCGGACGAGGACGTCGGTGTCGCGGGCGAGGTCTTCGAACCGGAGGTTGGAGAGCGAGCGGCCGAAGTATTGCGAAGCGACCTCCTCGAGCTCGTGGGCCTCATCGAAGATGACTGCGGCGGACTCGGGCAGGATGCCGGCGTCGGGCGCGTTGGCGGCGGCGAGGCGGACGGCTGTGTCGGCGAAAAAGAGGTGGTGATTGACGATGATGAGATCGGACTCGAGGGCGCGGCGGCGCATTTCCGTGATGAAGCAGCGGCGGTAGTCGGGGCAGGTCGAGCCGAGGCAAGCTTCGGAGCGGGCATCGAGCTTGTGCCAAAGGGCGCTGGTTTCGGGCAGGGCGGAGAGCTCGGCGCGGTCGCCGGTTTCGGTCGTGCGCTCCCACTCAGCGATCTGGCGGTACTCGTCGATTTCATCCAATCCCGACAAAATGGGCTGGTCGCGCAGCGCGAAAAGCTTGCGGCGGCAAAGGTAGTTGGCGCGGCCCTTCATGTAGCAGACGCGCAGCTCGCCGAGGAGGGTTTCGAGAAAAGGAACGTCGCGAAAGAAGAGCTGGTCCTGCAGGGCTTTGGTGCCGGTGGAGACGATGATGCGCTGGCCGGTGCGCAGGGCAGGCAGGAGATAGGCGAGGGTCTTGCCGGTGCCGGTGCCGGCTTCGACGATCAGATGCTTGCGTTCGGCGAGGGCGCGCTCGACGGCCTTGGCCATTTCGTACTGGCCGGGGCGGTACTCATAGGGGAGCGAAGAGCGTGCGAGGATTCCGCCGGGCGCGAAGAACTCGTGCAGTGTGGGGAGGGCGCGGGATGAGGCGTCGGAGGAGGGCATGAGGGCCAGGTGCTCATTCCATGATAGTGAGGCGGCCGGCGCGACAAGGAGGGAGGCTGACTCAGCGGCTTAATCGAGGCTTGCGAATCAGCCGAAGTCGGGATCTTTGCCTGCGGCGGCGGCATGGTATTCGTCGCCGGGCAGGACCTGGCTGTGGCGGCTGTCGAGCCACTGGCCGATGAGGAGGGCCTCTTCGGCGGATGCGTCGGCTTCGATGGTTCGCGCGCTCTTCAGCAGCTTTTTGCGGATCTCGGCGGCGCGCTCGGCCGCGGCGGCGCGTTGGTTGCCGGCAGCGTAGGTATTGATGGGGTGCTGGCCGATGGCAGCGGGATGGATGTGCATGGCGTCCTCCCGGGAGTGGGAGGGCAATTCGAAGGCCGGAGTTGGCGCGGTGGAATAAGAGGAGGCTCATCTGAAGTGCTGCCGCTGGACTGCGCGTTTCCTGAGGAAGCGCGACGGGCGGCGCATACTTCCGCTACGACCGGACAGTAAACTGATGGGGCAGGCTTTGCGGAACAAGACGGCTGCAGCGCGCTCGAGAAGCAATTGCGCCCGTTCGCGCAAGAGCGGCCGTGGGAGAGAAGATTTTGCCGACGTATCGAAGATCGGTTGTGCCGGCGAAAGCAGGGGCCCCGAAACTGCCATTGGTGGCGATTGTGGGCCGGCCCAACGTGGGAAAGAGCACGCTGTTCAACCGGCTCACCAGGAGCCGGCGGTCGATTGTGGGCGACGAGTCGGGAATTACGCGCGACCGCATCTACGGCGAGTATGAGTGGGCGGGACGGAGCTACCGGCTCGTGGATATGGGCGGGATTGTGCCTGACGATCCGGAGCAGATGGCGGCGGCGATCTTTACGCAGGCGCAGGTGGCGCTGAAGGAAGCGGATGCGCTGGTGATGGTGGTGGACGCGCGCACGGAGCTGGCCCGGCCCGACTACGATCTGGCGCGCCTGTTGCAGCGGGGCGGCAAGCCGCTGCTGCTGGCCGTAAACAAAGTGGAGGGCGAAGCGCTGGCGGCGGAGGCGGAAAGCTTTCGCCGGCTGGGGATTCGCGATGTGTTTGCGGTGAGCTCAGAGCATGGGCGGGGCGTGGGCGAGCTGCTGGATGCGATTGCGGAGGCGATTCCCGGGCGGGCGGAAGAGCCGGCGGAGAGTGCAGGCAAAGACTCAGGCAGGGGGCGCGAGCGTGGCGAGGACAAGGGCGAGAAAAAGATCCGCACGCATGGGGAGTTTGAGCAGCGCGAGACGTCGGTAGCGATTATCGGAAGGCCGAACGTGGGTAAGAGCACGCTGCTGAACGCGCTGACGGGGACGACGCGGGCGATCGTGACGCCGATTGCGGGGACGACGCGCGACGCGGTAGACGAGGTGGTGGAGTTCGAGGGGCAGACGCTGCGATTTGTAGATACGGCCGGGATCCGGCGCAAAGGCAAGACGAAGCTGATGGCGGAAAAGCTGAGCGTGGTGATGGCGCGGCGGCACTTGGAGGCGGCGGACGTGGCGCTCGTGATGATCGACGCGACGGAAGGCGTGACGGCGAGCGACGCAACGATCGGAGGGTACGCGCACGAGAGTGGGCGCAGCGTGATCCTCATCGTAAACAAGTGGGACCTGGTCACGACGGGCCGGAAAGATGGGAAAGAGCCCGCAGTCCGCGAGATTTTTGAAAAACAGTTGCGCTCGGCGCTGAAGTACCTGGACTATGCGCCGGTCATTTTTCTGTCGGCGCTGGAAGCGATTGGGCCGGAGCGAAAAGGCATGACGCGGGTGCTGCGCGAGGTGGTGGCCGTGGCCAAGGAGCGGCGCAAGCGCGTGTCGACGGGCGCGATGAACCGGTTCCTGGAGCGGATCGATTTTCAGCGGGCGCCGGTGCCTATGGCGAAAAGAATCAGGATTTTTTATATGACGCAGGCGGCAGTGGCTCCGCCGACCTTCGTGCTGTTTACGGATCGCGTCGTGAAGCTGCATTTCGCGTTCGAGCGGTTTTTGGAGAACCAGATTCGCGAGGCGTTCGGGTTCAAGGGGACGCCGGTGTGGTTCAAGGTGCGGGCGCGGAGCTGAGGGAACAGGAATTAGCAAGCGTCGTGACTGGGGTGGCGCCCGGCGCGTCGTGCGTCGCGGCGAGAATTGTACTGCTGCGCGCATCCGTGAAATCGATCGCGCTGCGTTCCTTTGCAGACTGCAAGTGCTGCGCGCTGCGCAGCTTTATTCATTCAGGGCGATTTGAGAGGGGTCGCGTGTACCTTCCTATTGCTGGACGCTGGCGGGCTGGCTGGATGACGAGTTGGCCGGCGTGGCGTCGCCGGCGAGGCTGCGGATGTGGATGCTGGCTTCGGTTTCGGGGATGGTGCCGTCGTTGGCCTGGACCTGAGTGGGACGGCCCTGGATGAGGATGCGCTCGGTGGCCTTGCCGCGCGCGGGAACGAGGACGCGTTGGGTGACAGAGGTGTCGGCGTTGCGCACGGTGACGGGGACTTCGGCGGCGGCGTAGCCGGAGTTTGAGAGGTTGACGGCAACCAGCCAACTGTCGCCTTCGGTCTGCGAGGGAAAGACACCGCCGATGGCGATGTCGGGCAGGCCCTTGTCAGCATCGACCCAATCGGAGAAGAACCAGGAGAGATCGCGGCGCAGGCCCGCCTGCTCGATGAGTTTCTCGAAATAGGTGCTGCCTGTATTTGGGCTGAGGCCGCGGGCGGCGTCCTCTGCGGGCGAGTAGGCGCGTAGCGCGGCGGAGAGGGCGGGGTCGCCGGCGAGGTCGCGGAGCATCCAGAACACATAGGCAGCCTTGGTGCGGTAGTAGGCGGGCGCAATGGCCTGCGCGAGGGGCTGGCCGGAGCTCTCTCCGGGGCTGGCGGGTTCGGCGAGCGCGAGGGCGGTGCGGCCGGCCTCGAGCGATTCGAGAGCTTTTTGGCGGCCGGACTGTTTTTCGATCCAGAGAGTTCCCATGAAGTGAGCGACGCCCTCGCTGAGCCATGCACGGGGAGAAGACATCCACGCGTGAGTGAGCGCGTGTGCGAGGATGCCGTCGAGCTGGTCGGGAGTGGCCTGCCGAATGCTGGTGACGAGGAGCGCGCCGGTCTCGAAGGGCGCGTCTTCGGAATCGGGCAGGTCGAGGATGGTGAGCTGGGAGCGGGGCGCCTGACCGAGCCAGATCTGCAGGAATGGCGTGACGAAGGCGGCCGCCGAGGCCCAACCTTCGATGGCGGGCTCGTCTTCGGGGAGGGTGTAGAGCGCGGTGTTGGTGGCCTGGCGCGGAGTGCGGATGGCGAGGAAAAGGCTGGGGGCTTCGAAGCCGAGGGTCGCGCTGTCGAGGCTGGCGGTAGCGACGCCGGAGACTTCGGCGCCGGAGGTCGAGGGTTGGGTGAGCGTGAGCGGAGCAGTGTGGCCGTTGATAAGGGCGACAGTCGGCGCCTGGCCATGAGGAAATTCATCGGTGAGGCGCAGGCGGAAGCGCGCGTCGGCCATGCGCAGCTTGTGCTCGCCCATCTCATCGAAGACGCGGGCACCATCACCCAGGATGACGGGGACGCTGGAGGCGGGATACCACACAACGTTGCCGAAGCCGCGCAGACCGGTGAATTCGACGCCGATGGAGTCCCAGTCGGTGTGGAGAGCGGCGTCGTTGGGCGTGCCGATGGTGATGAGGCGCTGCGCGGACTGCGGGATGACACCCGAGTAGGTGACATCGAGCTGGAGGCTTGCGCCGGGGGCGAGCGGCTGGGCGAGCGGGGCATTAAGGGCGATGGCGGCTTCGTGGAGTTGGCCGGTGTGGTCGACGTCGGAGTTGAGGGTAGCGACGGTGAAGGCGACGTCGCGACCGGCGAGGCGAATGGTTTCCCAGTTGAGCGAGGAGGAAATTTGCAGCGGAATGTGGGCGAGGGGAGATGCGCCGTCGTTGCGCACGGTGATGAGGGCACGGACGGCGATTTGCTGCTCCGCGGGACGGAGATGTACGTCCATGTCGAAGGCGGTGAAGGTGACGGCTTCGCGCTCGCCGTCAGTGGCGACTGGAACCGAGACGGGCTGGCCTGCAGATTGCGGCGCGGCGGGACCGTTAGTAATGGTGGTCTGGCCGTTTTCGTCGATGGAGCGGGAGAAGATGACCTGACCGTGGGGTTGTTGATCAAGCGGGGGCGAGGGCGCAGAGGGGGTGGTTTGGGATGAGGCGGGAAGGGCGGTGAGGCAGACGGCGACGCTGAGAAGATGTGCGGCGCTCATCGAAGCGATCTTCATGAACCGAGGCCTTTCGCATTGCATGCAGCAGTCTTTTGGACGGGTGTGAGGGAAGTTCCGTCAGCAACGGCGCGGCGCTGTCGGGCGGCCTCGAAAAGAACAGCGGCGCCGGCTGCCGAGACGTTGAGCGATCTGACGCCACCGGCCATGGGAATGCGGAGCAGGTGGTCGCAGGTATGGCGGACGAGCGAGTGTAGGCCAGCGCCCTCGCGGCCAAGGACAATGACGAGATCGCCGGTGAGGTCGAATTGGTCGTAGTCGATGGGACCGCGCTCGTCGAGACCGACGATCCAGAGGTTGTGGCGCTTGAGGTCTTCGAGGGCGCGGACGAGGTTGATGACGCGGGCGATGCGGAGGTGCTCGGCTGCGCCAGCGCTGGCTTTGACCGCAGCGGGGCTCAAGGGCGCGGAGCGGCGCTCGGTGAGGAGGACGCCGTCGACACCCGCGCCATCGGCGACGCGAAGCAGAGCGCCGAGGTTCTGCGGGTCTTCGACGCCGTCGAGGGCAAGAATGAGGCGGGGGGAGGATTTGCTTACGGCGGGATCGGGCGCGAAAAGGTCTTCGAGGGAGAGGAACTCCTGCAGACGGACGAGCGCAACGACGCCCTGATGAGTGGGTGTTTTAGCGGCGAGGGTGAGCTGCTCGCGAGGCTCGTGGCGAACGCGAATGCCGGCCTGGCGGCATTGGGCGACGAGACGGTTGAGGCGGTCGTCGTGGCGCTCGCGGGCGACGAGAACGTGGTCAAAGCGGCGCTTGCCTGCCTTGAGAGCTTCCTCGACCGGGTGCAGGCCGTAGAGAACTTCCATGGAATTCAGTTTACGGCGCGAGACACGAAGGGCGCCGAATGATGATGCGGCGCCCGGATGAATGCGGATTCGATGCTCAATCGCAAATGGAGCAGCTAAACGAATGCGCCGGTGGATGATTGCTGCCGAAAGAAAGCAGGAGCGCTGACGGCGCTGCGATGCTTAGAGTCGACCTGGAGTGTGAGGGTTTGCTGTTTCTTGTCACGCAGGATGGTGACCTGCACGGGCTTGCCTTTGTTGGAGCGGAGGGCGCGGTCCCAGTCGGCGGAGGTGTTGATGGATTCGGGGCCGACTTTGAGAATCACGTCGAAGGCCTTGAATCCGGCGGCAGCGGCTTCACTTTTACGTGCCACCTGCTTGATCATGAGACCACCCGGAACGCCGAAGTACTCGGCCATCTGCGAGGTGAGCGGCTCAACCAGGGCGCCGACGTTGAGGGTACTGGTGAAGATGGACATGTGGAAGCCGCTCGAAAAGGGCGCGTCAGTGCCGACGATACCCATGCTGGGCGGCGGCGGAACGGGCGCGATGCCATCGGCATCGATGCCGATTTTGGCCCAGATGTCGCGTTCCATCGCCTTGCGGTCGACCAGTTGCACTGCCAGGGTTTGGATGTTGCCATCGCGGCTGATCTCAAGGCTGATCTTGCGGCCGGGCGGAATTTCGCGGAGCATACTCCGCAACTGCTCGGCGCCCTCTACGTTCTGGCCGTTGATGGCGAGGACGACATCATTGACCTTGAGCCCGATTTGTCCGGCAGGTGCGTCGTGGTCGATAAGGGTGATGACGGCGCCCCGGACTTCCCTGAGCTTGAGCGCCTGCGCTTTGTCGGCATCAACGTCGGCCACATCGACCCCGAGGTAGCCGGGCGTGCTGGCGTGGGCCAGCAGCGGGCTGGGATCCTCAAAGAGAGGCGCGAATTCCTGCGCCTGGGCGTGGGCCGAGCGCGGCGCGGCGAGCAGGCAGGTTGCGGCGGCCGCCAATACGGCAAGAGCGAGGTTTAGATGGGATGTACGGTACGGCCTCAAAAGGTGATTCATTGCGTTTACTCCCCCGGTAGTTCATCAACCGGTCCGCGCTCTTAAAGACGGCGCAGTGGCCGGAAGGATAGGCGAAATTACTGAATCTCTTGCACCCGGCTCAAAACCTGCCGGGAAACATTCCGGATCTGAGCATTCTGGTCCGAGTTTGAGACCGAATAGAGCACCTGCCGGACGCTGGTATCGGCGTCGACGGGCTCCAACAAGCCAATCGCAGCGGTCCGGATCGCCGGGTCGTTGTCGTTCAACACGGCTTCAAGAACGGCGTCGCGGACGCGCACATCGTCAGCCACGTAAGGCTGCAGGCCTTCGAGGGCTTTCTGTCGGACTTTGGGGCTACGGTCGTAGCGTAGGGCCACCATGAGCGCTTCGCGGATGCCCGAGGGCTGGCAACTGTGGCCGGCGCGGCACTCGGCCGCAAGCAGGGCCACGGAGTCATCACGAATGCCAGGCGAGGCCGCGCTCTCAGAGGCCAGCATGAGCAATTGACGGATGGCCGGGTCGTCGAGCGAGCCCTCGATCTGCCGCGGGACAACCTGGTTGTAGCTGACGTCGACAATTTCGCTGTTGGGCTGGCGCACAATGCTGGAGATGCCGGCCACGTTGGCAAGCTCGGGCAGAGGCGCGCCGGGAAGCACCTGAGCGCCGGGGGAAGCGGCCGCCTGGGCTGCGGTTGCAGCGTGGGCGGCGCGGCCCTGTGCATACTCGTAGCCGCCGAGAACGCCAGCTCCGGCTCCAGCTACGAGCAGAAGCAGCGCGGCAACGGGCGCCGCCTGCAGGCTGGCGAAGTTATTCAGGATCCGTTCACCCAGGCGCTCATACCAACGCTTGGGCGGCAGGGTGTCGAGCGCCTCATCGAGGCGCAGGTGAGCACGCGCCACGAGATTCGGAGACGGATCGGCGATGGGATGAGCATCGGCGAGCAGCTTGAGCGCGAGAACCTGCTCCCGCTCCTTCTGGCACCCTGTGCACGCGGACAGGTGCCGCTCGAGCTCGTGCACTTGCTCGTCGGACAGCTCCCCATACGCCGCCGTCACCATCCATTCTTGTGCAAGTTCGCAATTCATGGTTACGTCCTTCCAGCCTCAAAATGCAGCTTCCAGCTATCTCAAATCGGCCAACTGCGCTCTCAGTTTCTTGGTGGCGCGGAAGAGTGTGTTCTTGGCCGTCTCTTCCGTGGTGTTCAACATTTCGCCGATGGTGCGCAGCCGGAGCCCCTGGTAATGCTTCAGCTCGAAGACCATCCGCTCGCGCGGCGTGAGCTTGCCCAGCGCCGCCTGAATCTTTGCGCCCAGCAGCTTGCGGTCGAGCTCCCGCGCGGGATTGGAAAACGACCGGTTGTCAGAGACGGACGCCAGGACGTCGATCTCATCGCCGGTGCGGTCGACTACCACAGCATGGTCCTCGCGGCGGGTCTTGCGGCGGCGCAACTGGTCCAGGCAGAGATTGGTAACGATGCGGTAAATCCAGGTATAGAACGAGCACTCGAAGCGGAAATTGCCGATGTACCGGTAAGCCTTGAGGAAAGCCTCCTGGTAAATGTCCTCGGCGTCCTGCTCCGAGCCGGTGAGGTGCAGGGCCAGGCGGAGGACCTGGTGCTCATACTGGCGGACCAGCGCGTCAAAGGCGGCGCGGGAACCGGCCTGGGCCTCGCGGATGAGGTCCATCTCGAGGGCGCGGCTGTGCACGCGCTCCTTTGTGCGGCTCGCGTCGTCCTGGCTTGAGCCTTGCCGGCTCGCTCCGCCCATTGCCCTCGTCGCAGCCATGCCTGGAGAGGATTGTACCCTCCGCCCTGCCGGCCAAGCCAAAGTGCCAGCTGCTTGCCCAAGGGTCATGGAAACACCGACCGCGTCAGTAGCCATCGCTTCTCTGCTCCAGGAAGATGAAGCTAGTGCTTGTTGGAATAGACGTGGAATCACGGCTTTGGTCAACCGGGACGGGGGTTACGGAGGTTTGGGATGCGTTTGCCGGTCGGGCGGCCAGACGACCGGGCTGCGGGCCGGCAATGCCCGTTACACTGGGAGGCGATGAGCGGAAACCTGTTTGACGGTGTCGAGGACGAACGGTCGAAGGGGGTTGGCGGGTGGTTCACGGCGCACTGCGACGGCGGGGCGCGGGGAAACCCTGGGCCAGCGGGGTTTGGAGCCGTGATTCAGGATCCGCAGGGCTGGGTGGTGGCACGGCTGAGCGAGTACCTGGGGCGCCAGACGAATAACTACGCCGAGTACAAGGGTTTATTGGCGGTGCTGGAGTGGGCGCTTGTGAACAGGGTGAGGAAGCTGCGGGTGACGTCCGATTCGGAGCTGATGGTGCGGCAGATGAAGGGCCGGTACAAGGTGAAGAATCCGGGGCTGCGGCCACTGTGGGAGGAGGCGCAGCGGCGGGCGCTCAAGCTGGACGGGTTCGAGATGCGGCACACGCTGCGCAGCCGAAACAAGGAAGCGGACCGGCTGGCGAACGCGGCGATGGACAAGGGGATCAAGGCGGGCGGCTAGCGCGCCAGCCTCGGGTCCTGGAGTACACGGGTGTCACCTTCGCGTCACATCGATTGATTGGCCGCTTTTGTCATTTCCCCGCATTTGGCCACCCAATGACTGCCAGCCTAGCCCAAACCGGTGTGCGACGTCTCCTGACTTCTAAGGGGCTTTGTATCGGACGCACATGGCGTTTGCAAGAACACCTTGCTGGTCTGAGTGCCCCAGCAGCATCTGCGGATTATTGGAAAGGGGATTGGCGGGATCGTGGTCGATTTCGACAAATTCCCCACTGCCGCGGAATTTGCCACGGATTCCCGTAAGGAAGCAGACGCCCTGGGCTCCAGTGATCATTTGTACAGGCGGGCTGCCCTGCGACCAGGTGAAGACGCTGATATGAGGATCGGGCACTTTCGTCGGGCTATACGCAACGCAGCCCGCGGACCCTGACATGGTTTGATTCGGCGTGTCGGCGTCGACCCGAATGTGAAAGAGATTCGGGGTACCCGGTATGACTTCAAAGGTTGTTACCGTTTCTGATCCGTTCAGCGCCCCGCGAACGCCGGTCAGATAGCAGAAGGAATTGACAGAAGCCAATTGCTCGTCAGAAATGCCTTCGGTCCAAAAGCCCGGGGCTCCCCCTGACGGACAAAGTGGTTCTCCAGGTTCGTTTGCATAGCAGTATTCAATTCCCAGCGGGCAGCACCCACCGGCCGGTAATTGCGCGGGCTGCGGCGGAGTGTAGCTGGGAGTTGCGCTGACCGATGGTGGTGTCATGACCGAGTCGTTTTTGAGGTCGAAATTTGACCATAAAGTGCATCGCGCGGTGGCGGTCACATCTTTGGTGGCAGAAGTGCCATCGAGTTCCCACCACGAGAAATTATTGACCGGGTTCGGCGCCACGCCCACGTGCACAGATTCGGCGCCACTTGTGAGTTCTCCAGAGATTCGCGTCAGGTAGCAGAAACCCGCCGACGAAGAATTGAGCCATATCGTCGGGGATTTGAGGTCCTGACTCCACACGTATTCGGTTTCAGGCAGAGTTCGAAGACCGCACCCCGTCATCTCCAAAAAGACCGCCGCGGCAACTACAAATGCGAGCGCTGTTGACAAGGGCAATTTTCGTTTGAGAAACCGATGCGTAGCCGCCGCTGGTTCGCTCCACCGTTCCAAAAGTTCCTCCACACCGCAAGGATTTAAGCAGCCGCGAAACCGAAACACCGCCTCCAGCGGCCCGCGCGTGGCATCCGTGATGCGAATTGACAAATCGAATAAGGGGAACTGAGGCCCTACGGCCCCATTTTCTACCACCGAATACCGAAGTCAAGCTCTTTTTTCGCCAAATCTGGCGTCGCTCCGCTCAATTCTCATTTCTTACGTCTTTCGGCCGAGGTCGTTGCGCCAGGTGTGACCGTCGTTCTCGAGCAGGTGATCGGCACACTCGGGACCCCAGGAACCGGCAAAGTAGTTGGGAAAGACCTCAGGGTTCTTCGCCGCCCAGGCCTGCAGAATGGGTGTGTACAGGGCCCAGGTGGTTTCAACGCCGTCGCGGTGCGCGAAGAGGGTTTGGTCGCCGAGCATGGCGTCGAGGAGCAGGCGTTCATAGCCGTTGGCGCTGGACTTGCCGAAGGCGGCTTCGTAGTCGAAGTCCATATAGACGGGGCACACGGTCATTTCGGGCGCGGTGGGCACCTTGGCGCCGAAGCGCAGGGAGATGCCTTCGTCGGGCTGGATGCGGATGGTGAGCAGATTGGGCTGAATCTCGGAGCATGGGCCGGAGAGCGCCATGCGGTTGAAGATGAGCAGCGGCGGCTGCTTGAAGAGGATGGAGATTTCAGTGGCGCGCCTCTTCATGCGTTTGCCGGCGCGGAGATAGAACGGGATGCCTGCCCAGCGCCAGTTTTCGATTTCGAGGCGAAGAGCGGCGAAGGTTTCAGTGCCGGACTCGGGATTGACGCGATCTTCGTCGCGATAGCCCACGACGTGCTCGCCATCGACGATGCCGGGCCCGTATTGGCCGCGCACCGTGTTGAGGACAGGTATGGGCGGAATGGCCCGCCAGACCTTGAATTTTTCGCGGCGAACGCTATCGGCCTCGAAGCTGGAGGGCGGCTCGAGGGCGACCAGCGCGAGCAGCTCCATCATGTGGTTCTGGACGACGTCGCGCAACGCGCCTGCCTTTTCATAGAAAGGGCCGCGGCCTTCGACGCCGAGGGTTTCGGCGACGGTGATCTGTACGTGATCGATGTAGTTGCGGTTCCAGACCGGCTCGAACATGCCGTTGGCGAAGCGGAAGACGAGGAGGTTCTGGACGGTCTCCTTGCCGAGGTAGTGATCGATGCGGAAGATCTGGCTCTCGCTGAAAACAGCGTTGACCTTATGGTTGAGCTCGCGGGCGGAGTCGAGGTCGTGACCGAAGGGCTTTTCAATGACCACGGCGACGCGGCCTTTTTCAGGCCTAGCCATGCCGTGTGCGCCAAGGTTCTCGATGATGTTGGCGAAGAACTCGGGCGCCGTGGCGAGATAGTAGAGGCGGTCGTCACCGATGCCCTTCTCCTGGGCGATGCGATCGAGCTCGGTCTTGAGCGCGGCGTAATGGGATGCGTCGTCGAAGTTGAGGGGGAAATAGCCGATGTGGGAGATGAAGTCGTCGAGCTTGGGGTCGGTGGCTTCGACGCCGCCGAATTCGACGATGCCGGAACGCATTTCGGCAGCGAACGCATCCCCCAGCGGGCGGCGCGCCACGCCGACGATGGCAAACTGCTGGGGCAGGAGATTCGCCTGAAAGAGGTGAAAGTACGCGGGCAGCAGTTTGCGCTTGGTGAGATCGCCGGAAGCGCCGAAGATGACAAGAATCCCAGGGTCGGGAATCCGCTCCGCGCCCTGAGGGACCTGGGAGAGATCCTCGGAGCGGACGCTCACTTGCATGGTGGCCATTGAGAAAACAACCTCCGGCGAGGACGAGCGACAGCTTTCAGCTGCTGGCTCTTAGCTGTTAGCTCCTAGCTTTTGGCTCATCGAGCGGGAACAAAGTTCATCAACTACGCGGGCGAAGCAGTAAGCCTGGAGCCAAAAGCTGAGGGCTAGAAGCCAGTAGCTGGCTTTATCCTTTGGCTTTGGCGAAGCGCTTATTGACCTCGTCCCAGTTGACGACGTTCCACCAGGCGGCCAAGTAGTCGGGACGGCGGTTCTGGTACTTCAGGTAGTAGGCGTGCTCCCAGACGTCGTTGCCGAGGATGGGGATAGAGGCCTTGCGAGAGCGGCGAATCCTGGTTGGCGGTGGTGATGACCTTGAGCTTTGCCGTCCAGTGAAGACCAGCCAGCCCCAGCCGGAGCCGAACTGCTTGGCCGTGGTTTCGTTGAAGGTCTTCTTGAAGGCCTCGAAGTCGCCGAAGTCGGCGGCGATCTGCTTGGCGATGGCGCCGGTAGGGTGGCCGCCGATGCCGGGGGAGTTGGCCTTGCCCATGATGGTCCAGAACATGCTGTGGTTGGAGTGGCCTCCGCCGTTGTTGCGGACGGTGGTGCGGATGTCTTCGGGGACCGCGTTGAGATCGCGGATCAGGTCGTCAACGGACTTGGCGGCCAACGCGGGGTGGCTGGCGAGCGCGGCGTTGACGTTGTTGATGTACGCCTGGTGGTGCTTGTCGTGGTGGAGCTTCATGGTTTCGGCGTCGATGAAGGGTTCGAGCGCGGAGTAGTCGTAAGGAAGCGGCGGTAATTCGTATGCCATAGGGGAAATCTTCCTCCGTTCCGATTGTAATGTGTGAAATCGGCCCCGCGTGTCAACGGCACGTATATATGGATGGATGCGGAAACGGGCGGCTGGGGTTCGGGAAAGTTCATAGATTGAGACGAATAGGGCGAAGACCGGCGTGCTTGGGGCTATCCGGTCTCGTTGAGCTGACTCTCGGCGCGAAGGATGGGAAACCAAGGTTCTTCCCGGTCAGGAAGGCGTCTGGGTGTGGACAACAGCGGACGCGATTCCCATACCTCGAACTCGGGGGAGCAGTTGCCCTCCACTACCAGCGCGACGCAGTGCTCCATATGGTTGAGCAGGCACAATCGCCAGCGCGCGGGGTCGTCGTCGACGCTCGCTTCGACTTCCAGCCGAATGCCTTCCGAGCCTCCAAAGAGAAAGGAGATCTTGCGCAGCGGGAGCGAGAGGCCCTTGCCGCGCGCCTTAATGTAAGCCTCCTTGAGGGTCCAGAGGGAGAGAGCGCGACCGGGGCGATCTGTGGCGGGCAGGGCCGCGAGTTGTGCCTGCTCCGCGAGCGAAAAGACATGAGGCGCTAAGTCGACGATCTCTTCCGCGCGGCTGGAGGACTCGACATCGACCCCCACCGCAACACCCGCGCCGGGACCTGCGGCTGGGCTCACGTGAGGGGCGCGCGCGGCAGGAGACGCGATCAGGCAGACGGCAAGACCGATGCTGTTCGATTGATTGAAGCGCAGGCCGCAGTCTGGAATGGGAGCCGGCTTGCCGTATTTGTTGAAGGAGTAGCTCCAGGCTTGCGGCGGGATGGGATAGGAGTGCGAGAGCGCAATGCGCGCCAGGGCATGCGTGGCCTCATACTCGTGCCGGTGGCGCTCGAAGCGGAACCTGGCGGCTTGCGCGCGCTCGGCGTCATTGAGGAGCGCCGCGCAGGCATCAGCGATTCCGGGATCGGAGAGATCGGCGGGATAGGCGAACCAGAGATGGAGCACAACCTTTTGCATACCCGTGAGCAAATCAACCACCGTTGGCCCAATGAGTTTAAGGGTAGCGCCGACGGCCCGCGGCGCTATTCCGGCGGCGGATAGAAGGGCAGCTTGTCGTTTTTCTCGTTGGCGCGGCGGACGGTGGCATCGTCAAAGAGCAGCGCCGGGGCGAGAACGGTGACTGGCGGGTCGCCGAAGTAGTTGGCGACCCATAAATCTTTGCCCGCGGCTTCGACGCTGGAACGAAGGGTGCGTTCGTCGATGTCGTTGAGTACGGCGCCGCGCACCAATTCGCGCTTGCCGTCAGGGCCAACGCGGTAGAGCAGGCGCGGCATGCGCTCACCGCCCAGCGTTTGGACAAAATAGACGCTCTTGAGGCCGCGATCCTTTGCCATTTCCAGGAGCTTTTGATTGAGTTCGTCCGCTGAGAGTCCATTTTCCGCAGTGGTTTTGAGGACGCCGATCATGGGGCGTGCGGGGCCGGTAATGCCGGCGCGGCCATGGCCGTTCGATTGCGGAAAGTCGCGGACGGGCTGGCGGCCTATGAGGTAATTCTCGAGGCGCCCGCCATCGACGAGCTTGACGGCCCGGGCGGGAACGCCTTCGTCGTCGACATCGTAGGCGCCGATGAGGCCTTTGCCGTTCCAGCTCTTGAGGCCGGGGTCGTCGACCACATTCAGGAAATCCGGCATCACACGCGCATGGTAGCTGGACGCGAACGGGCCGTTGGTGCGCGCTTCAGTGCCGAGAGCGGGACGCGTGGCTGTGACGGCAGACGCTAGGAGACTGCGGAGCGTATCGGTGGCGGCGTCGGCGCTCATCAGCAGCGGGCCGTGATACTCCTCTTCGACGAGCGGCGCCTTGCGCAGATCGGCGAGGGAGGCGATCTCATCGAGGGCGTGCTGGTTGAAGACGGCCTCGGAGTCGAGGTCGGCGGGCGACACGCCGGCCGAGGAGTAGGAGCGGTCGAGGCGCATTCCGTCGGGAGCCTGCGTGCCGGCAGCGAAGGACTCCTGATACTCGACGGAGGATTTGCGGACAATGGTTCCTTCGCTGTTGACAAGCCACGTGGTAGTGGCGCGGGCACGAAAATTTGCGGTCGAGTACTCGATGTCGCGCTCCCACCCCGGCAAGCCAGATGCGGGCTTTCCGGGGACCGCTGTCTGGTTTGCGCTGACCGAAGCGTCATTACGGTAGAGGCCGCTTGCGCGCGCTACGCGTTGGGCCCACGCGGATTCATCAAGGTGCAACACGATGGGATCAGCAAGCGAGATGATGGGCTTCTCCTGGCTGAAGTCGTCTGCCTGCGGCGGGGTTTGGACTTCTTTCAGTTCCGCCTGCTTCTGCGCATAGGCAGAGAGCGCGGCTTTGTAGGCCTGGTCGGTTGCGGTCCAGAGCGAGGTGCGGATGGCGATAGGATCGTTGTCGAGCGCAGTAAGTTCGAGCGAGCCGTCGCCGCGGGCGCCGGAGCTGTCGGTTTTGTAGTCGCCGACGCGCACGGTGACGCGCGCGACACGCTGGTGCGCGTGGTCAGAGCCTTCGCTTGCGCCGTACTCGGCCTTGGTCTCGAAATCGTCGACTTCTTCGATGCGATATTGAATGAAGAACGGCTTGGCGAAGCCTTTCAACTCCAACTGGCTCATGCTGCGGTCGAGCTCGGTGAGCATGGCCTTGAGGATGGGGTCTTTCTCGGCGTCGGCGCGGGCGGGTTGCTCAGCATGAAGGCACGGAGCAACGAGAGCCGCAACGAGTAGGCCTGCAGCGAGAGAACGCGCCGGATTCATTGCGCCTCCTTGGTTGCGGGCGCTTGAGAGTCCGCGCCGGGGATGGGCAGGATGGGCGGGCGCGCGGTGCCTTGCGGCTGGCGCTGCGTCTCGATCGCGCTGAGGAGCATGGCAGGAGCTACGGCGCTGACGGGGATGGTGCCCGACTCCGCGCCGCACTCGCCGTTGAAGACTTCGCTCTTGTCGCCGGTGGCGATGATGCTTTTCATGGCGGCGAGGGGCGTGCCGACGATGCTGACTCCGCGGACGAGCTCGTCGGGACGGCCATCGACATAGACGCGCCAAACGACGAGGGGAATGACCTGAAAGGCCTGCGGTGAGGAGCGTTGCGTGACGGCGAAGCCAGAAGAGATGTCTTCAAAGTAGAGGCCGTAGGGCTTGCCTTGCTTTTTGGCCTCTTCGATGAGCTCCTTGCGCAGTTCGGATTCGGAGACGGTTTTAATTGAGGTGACGATGAGGTTGCCCTGGCGGCCGGTCGGCACGTGGCCAGCTTCGGCGCGGCCGTGGCCGTTCGATGAGGCGAAGCTGGCGATAGGCAGGCGCGACATGAGGAAGTTTTTCAGCACTCCGTCCTGGATGAGATCGACGCGCTCAGCTTTCTGGCCTTCGTCGTCGTACTGATAGCTGCCGCTCAGCCAGGAGCTGCCGAAGGCCGTGACCGTGGGGTCGTCAACGACGGAAAGGAAGTCAGGAAGAATCGCTTCGCCGACGTCCTTGGTGAAAGTTTGGCCCTCTTCGTCGCCGCGCTGGCGCTGGCCCTCGAGCCGGTGGCCGAGCACCTCGTGAAAGAAGACGGCGGCGGCGCGGCCGGAGAGAATGGCGGGACCATCGAAGGGCTCGGTAACCGGAGCCTTGCGTAGCGCCTCGAGACTCTGGCCCAACTCACGCACGGCCGCTTCGAGATCGGCTTGTTTGGGCAGGCCGTCAACGGTCTCGGCCTCGAAGGTCTGCTCGCGGAAGAGATCCATGCCGTCATCGGCGCGCGTGACCGCGACAGCGATCAACCGCGCCTGCAAATGCGGCATGACGATTTGCGACCCTTCGGAGGAGGCGAAGTAGTCGGTCTCGTTCTGCACGGTTAGAAAGACCATGTTTTCGTACACGTCGGGGAAATCGCGGAAGATGCGGGATAGTTCCCTCACCCGCTGCTCCCATGCGGCGCGATCGATGGCGACGGGCGGAGCGATGGCGCCGATGTGCGTTTGTGCGACTTGCTGGCTGAAGTCGGGCGAGGTGTCTTCTTCCTTGGCGCGCACCTGGGCCTCGGTTTTGACGCGAAAGTAGTTGTCGAGTGCGGCGCCGTAGCCGGTGTTCGTGGCCAGCCAGAGCGAACGGGCCAGGGCTTCGCGGTCATCGCCGAGTGGAAGCTCGAGACTGTTGACGGCCGAGCCGCGATGCGTGCCGTGGGTGTTATCGAGCTTAGGGTCGCCGACACGGACCTGCACGTCGGCGGCGCGAGTGCGGCCGGCCGTGCTCTCAGCGAGCGCCCCATAGAGCGCGCGAATGGAGACGAAGCTTTTGTCGCGAACCGTGTAACTGAGGAAGTAGGGCGGTAACTGCTGGTCGCTGGGGGCTGCGGCGGGGCCGGCCGGCTGCGATGGGGCGGGCCTGCCGAGCGAGGTGAACGCGCGATGCAGCTCGGTGGTCATGGCGTCGAGGACTGCGGGGACGGGTTGCTGGGCGCGGCCTGTGAATGGGAGGGCGAGCATGAGAATGGCAGCGGCCGCGGGTGCGAAAAACCGGAGGCCGGGTGTTCGACGACGAGGCACATGGAAAGAATGGGGTGGCGTGAGGCTCGGGGATTCGGGTAAAAGCATCTGTATGCTCGATTGTCGCAGAGTTCCCCGGCAAAGCAGAATTGGCGTGAGATTTCCCTGGCGGTTAGTTTTGGCGTTGTGTACCGCCGCGTTGTCGGCGGGAATGATTTCCCTGCCGCTTGCTGCGCAGAGTAGCGCAACGACCGCGGCACCGGCGCCCGCAGCGGCCACGCCGACGCCTCCAGCTTCGGCGGCCCAGGCCGCGCCTGCGCAGGCAAATCCGCAACAAGCGTACTCGCTGCCGCCAGACAAGCTGGCCAAAGCGATCGCCATCAGCCGCATCCGCAACATCCTGAACATTACGGGATCGATCTGGGGAATTGTTTTTGTTTGGCTGTTGCTGGCCACGAGGGCGTGGGCGGGCCTCGAGAGATGGGCGCAGCGGATCGTGAGCCGGCGATGGATTCAGGGACTGGTTTTTTTCGCCGCGTATCTCATCATTGGCGCCGTGGCCGGTCTGCCGCTGGACTGGATCAGCAACCACTACGAGCGCAGTTATGGAATCAGCGTGCAGGGATGGGGAAGCTGGCTGGGAGACGAGGGTAAGGGGTTGGCTTTGACGCTCTTGTTTGGCGTGCCGGTTCTGCTGCTGTTCAACTGGATTGTGCGGCGCTGGCCACGGCGCTATTGGTTCGGGCTCTGGGTGGTGACGCTGCCCATCCTGGTCTTCGTCACGTTTCTCGTGCCGCTATTCGTCCCCCTGTTCTATACGCAGGAGCCACTCGAGAAGAATCACGCCGCGTTGGTGGCGAAACTCGAGACCGTGGTGGCGCGCACGGGAATCAACATTCCGCCGCAGCGCATGTATCTGATCAAGGCCAGCGAGAAATCTACAGGGATCAATGCATTCGTGGCCGGGATGGGAGCCACGAAGCGCTACGTGATGTGGGATACGGCGACAGAGCAACTGCCGGACGACGAAGTAATGTTCGTCTTCGGGCACGAGAGCGGGCACTACGTACTGCACCACATTCCCAAAGAGATCGCCGGCAATGCGCTCGGCCTGTTTTTTGTGTATTGGGCCTGCGCGGCGTTTGCGGCGTGGATGGTGCGGCGGTTTGGGTCGCGCTGGGGCACGACTGAACTCTCATCGCGGACCGGATTTGTGGTGCTGTTGTTCGCGATATCAATTGCCAGCTTCCTGCTGCAGCCTGCTGGCAACGCCTTCAGCCGGCACTTTGAGCACCAGGCTGATGTGTTCGGGCAGGAGGCAATTCATGGCATTGTTGCGGACCCGCAAAAGACGGCGGTCGCTGCGTTCAATGCGCTGGGCCAATCGTGGCTTGAAGACCCGAATCCGAGCCCGTTCATTGAGTTCTGGCTCTACAGCCACCCCAGCGTGACGAGGCGCGCGAATTTTGCCTTGCACTACGACCCGTGGGCGAACGGAGGGCATGGGGAGTTTTTTAAAAACTAGGGGTCAGGAATCAGGTTTCAGGGATCAGGCGTGATGCGGAGACGAGTCAACTCACGCCTTTGAAACTGTCTCCGCTCAGGGGACGGGATCAAAGGTCCCCATGGGGACATTTCGCCTGCACGATGCGATTCTGCGCAGGCTCATCCATCCACCTTTGGCGATTCCATACTTGCGTACCGCCTGGACGGCATAGTTGGAACACGTGGGGTTGTAGCGGCAGCGGGCGAAATGGGCGCTGAAGGGGTGCAGGTAGCGGTGGTAGCCCGCGACGGAGGCGGCAAATAGCCGCACGCTGATCTGGCTTTGGGGCGGCCGAAGCGCGTCCGCCCCGAAGAGCAAGGCCAAGAGCAGAATTGCCCCCAGCCAAGGCTCAGGTCTTAGGAACCGATGCCGCAATGCGGGCATTTCACGCTCGCTGCCAGACGTTTGTTGTTGCAATGGGGGCATTGAATCATATTGCCCTGGGGCCGCGCGAAGATATAAATCAGCAGTCCGATTAACGGGACGAACATGACCAGAAGCATCCATAAGACGGCGCTGTCCATGCCTCGGGCCTTGGCATCGCGAGCGACCCAAACCAGCAGCGCAATCTGAAGCGCGATCAAGCCCAGCCAAAACACCAGAAACAGACTGCCGCAACCGCTGCATGCTGCGCAGCCTGCACCCGCACCCGCCGCACCATTGTCATTTTGGGCCCAGCAGGTAACAGAGCCCGCTAACGCGCAGACAATGGCCAACCATGCACGAGCAAGTCGAAATCGCATGAATCGTTCCCTTCCAAGAAATCGGGGAGGGTCACATCATAGCCAAGCAGCGGAGGCGAGTCAATCGGACCGGGCTGCGCAGTGAGCGCAGGATTCAGCTCAGTAGCTCGAAGATGCCGGCAGCGCCCATGCCGCCGCCGACGCACATCGTAACCATGCCGTAGCGTGCGCTCCGCGCTTTCAACTCTTGGAGGAGTGTTGCTGTGAGTTTAGCTCCGGTGCAGCCGAGAGGATGGCCGAGCGCGATGGCGCCGCCGTTGACGTTGATGCGCGCGGGATCGAGCGAAAGGGTGCGGATGATGGCGAGGACCTGCGCTGCGAAGGCTTCGTTCAATTCGATGAGGTCGATGTCGTTGGGGTTGAGGCCGGCAAGGCGCAAGGCCTTGGGGATGGCGGTGATGGGGCCGATGCCCATTTCCTCGGGAAGGCAGCCGGTGACGGCGTAGGAGACAAGGCGAGCCAGCGGGCGAATTCCGAGCGCGCGCGCGCGGCCGGATTCCATGAGAACGACGGCGGCGGCGGCGTCAGAGGTTTGCGAAGAGTTGCCAGCAGTGACGGTGCCTTGCGCGTGGAAGGCGGGCTTGAGTTGAGCGAGCGCTTCGGCGGAGGTATCGGCGCGGGGGCCTTCGTCGGCTGCGAAGAGCAATTCCTTCGTGATGAGCTTGCCGGGCTTGTCGCCAAGGGTTGTCGTGGTGACTGGAACCGGGACGAGTTCTTCAGTAAAGCGGCCTGCGGCTTGCGCGGCGACAGCTTTCTGATGGCTTCGGAGGGCGTAGTCGTCCTGGTCAACACGCGAGATACCGTAATGGCGGGCGACGCGCTCGGCGGTGAGGCCCATGGTGAGAAGCGAGGCGGGGTAGTTGGCGGCCAACCAGGGATTGGGGCTGGGCTTGTTGCCGCCCATGGGAATCAGGCTCATGGATTCGGCGCCGCCGGCCACGATGACGCTCGCCGTGCCGGAGCGGATGCGGTGATTGGCGAGCGCGATGGCTTCGAGGCCGGAAGCGCAGAGGCGGTTGACGGTGACTCCGGGGATTTCGACCGGCAGGCCGGCGCGCAATGCAGACATGCGCGCGATGTTCCAGCCCTGCTCGCCTTCGGGCTGGGCACAGCCCAGGATCACATCCTCGATGGAGGCTCTTTCCAAGGCTGGGACCTTGTCCAAAACTCCGCTCAATGCAATTGCGGCAAGATCGTCAGGGCGGGTGGTGGAAAGCGCGCCTTTGGGGGCTCGGCCAACGGGCGTGCGGACGGCGGCGACGAGAACGGCTCGGGGCATGGGTGGCTCCTGATAGCGAGTAAGCAAGTCAGCGAGTCAGCACCGCCCCGGTTGGTATTGCGCATCCTGCGGGGCTGAGGCAAATCACTGGCTCTCGACGCGATGCTAATCCTGGGTGTCGATGAGCGTCCAGGCGTTGTTGGAACAAAAGTGGTAGACGGTGCGCTGGTCGATGATAGAGTCGGCCAGGGCATCGTGGTCGAGACGCAGCGGGGGATGCCTCATGCCGAATTGCGCTTCGTGGACGTCCTCAGGCGATGCAGGATCGATGGCCCAGTTGAAGCCAAGAACATTGCTTGAGCCATGGGATTGGAGGCGTTCGGTTTCGGGCGCGGAGGCCAGCACCATGGGTTCGCTGTAATTGATCGAAAAGAAGACGAGCAGCGAGACGGTTCCATTGACGGAGCAAAGGACGGCCCAATCGGAGGAGCCGGGACGCTCGAGACTGGCGTGGACAACGTTCTCCGGCTGGTGCGCCTCGTAAGTTTGTGGAATGAGGCAGCCGCGGCGCGCGAGCGCATCCTGGACGGCAGGCGGAAGCTGAGGAAAAGAGTTCACGGGAAGATGGCGGATGAGGTAGGGAGTGGCGTGGCCGTCGACAAAGACCTGACCGGAGACATTGAGGCTTCCAGAATCGGAGTTTTGAGCAGGGGCGATAAATGCTGCGAGCGCAAGAATAGAAGCAAAAGCGATTCGCGATTTAGGAGTGGTCGAAACCATGCTCAAAGCTCACGAGCATTCTAGCGCCTGCCTGCTAGCTTCGCCTCCAAATGGCCGCGACGAGGAGGAAGTGTCTTATACATCTGAATTGCGCTTGCGATGAGGGCCAGTTCCATGAGCGCGGCAATCCACGCATAGAGGTGGATTGTTGCGAGTGAAGGAATGTCACTCAGCGGCGCGAAAATGACAACGCCGACGAAGATCGCCAGGTATGCGCGCTCGGCGCTTCGCGCGCGCCGCAGGATGAAGACGAGTAAGGCAGCGAAGAAGATGGCGCACCAGAGATAAATGATGATATCGAAAAGAGACGACGGGAATCGATAGCGCGTAAGCCAGGTTGTATGTCCGGGCACGTAAAGCTCGAATAGATAGCGGACGTTCCTCAATGTGAGAAGAATCCCTATGCAGAAAGCAATGATCGCTCCACGCCGGGTATGGAAGATGAGCGGACCCTGGGCAGGTACATTCGTGGGTCGAATCTCTACCTCTTCCGTTTTCATTCTTAAACGCGCTCCAACTCGCGCTTCCCTGCTCACTAAGGAACTTCAATTCCGCAACGGCTTGCCGGTTTTGAGCGTGAAGGCGATGCGCTCCTGGGTTTTGCGCTCGCCGCAGAGGGAAAGGAATGCCTCGCGCTCAAGATCGAGGAAGTACTGTTCACTGACGAGAGTGCCGGGTGTAACGCGGCCGCCGGAGAGTATGTACGCGGCCCAGCGCGCGACTTTCTGGTCGTGCTCGGATGCATAACCGGCTTCGCCCATGAGGTAGATGCCCGTTTCGAGAGTGGCGAGCGCGGCCTTGCCCGGAGCGGGGATTTGCGTGCGCGGTTGCGGCGGGACGTAACCAGCCTCGGTCAGCGCGGCGGCCTGCGCTTTGGCGTCGAGAAGCAGGCGCTCGCGGTTCATGGTGATGCGGTCGGCGGGCGCAAGCAGGCCGAGTGTGCGCGCTTCAGCGGCGGAGGTGGAGACTTTGGCCATGGCGATGGTTTCAAGCGCGCGCTTAAGAGCCGTGGCGAGCTCGGCGGATTGTGCAAAGCGCGACGGCGGGTCTCTGGGCTCGGGCGGCGCGAGCGCGGCGGCTGAGTCGAGGGCGCGGAGGAGCATCTCTTTCGTCCCGCCGCCGGCTGGGATAAGGCCGACGCCGGCTTCGACGAGGCCCATGTAGGTTTCGGCGTGGGGTTGGCGGCGCGCGGCGTGCAGGCAGATCTCCGCGCCGCCCCCAAGAGTGAGGCCGAAGGGCGCGACGACAACCGGCCGCGGACAGAATTTGATGGCCGCGGTCATCTGCTGGAAGTTGTGAATGACATGGGCCAGCTCATCCCACTCGCCTTCCTGCGCGGCGAGCAGGAGTTGCATGAGGTTGGCGCCGACAGAGAAGTTGTCGCGGTCGCCGGAGATGACAAAGGCTGTGAAATCGCGGACCGCATCGGAGGACGAGTTGAGGACGCCGGAGATGAGGGCGAGAACATCGCCGCCGATGACGTCTTTGAGCGAGTGCAGCTCGATGCAGGCGATGCCGTCGCCGATATCGACAAGTGAAGCGCCGGAGTTGGAGCGGACGACTTTCTGGGTGCTGCGGAAGGCGGCGACGCGGGCGTGTCCGGGGACGGGGGGATGGCGATCGTTTGGCGTGTGACCGGCTCGAAGCACTGCTTGTGGTCCTGCGAGTACCAGCTTGAGCGGGTGGCAGCGATCAGTTCCAGAACGCGGCCGCTCACCGGCAGATGAAAAGCTTTCATGCGGCTCATGGTGTCGATGACGCCTGCCGCATCCCACATTTCGAAGGGTCCGAGCTCCCAGTTGAAGCCGGCGCGCATGGCGGCGTCGATGGAAGGGGCGTCATCGGCGACTTCACCGATGCGGTCGGCGGCGAAGTTCCAGAGCGAGGAGAGAAAAGGCCACAGAAAACCCGCAGCCTTGTCTTTGGCGGGGTCGTTGGCGAGAAGGAGACGCAGACGTTCGGGAAGCGTGGCGGCATTTTTGGCCATCTCGAGCGAGGGTAGAGCGGGTTTGGTGGCGGGTCGGTAGTCGAAGGTGGAGAGATCGAGGACCAGGCGCTCATCTTTGCCGGCAGAATCAGTGCCGCTTGGGCCGCGGACTTTCTTGTAGAA
The DNA here is from genome assembly GCA_963799155.1 of uncultured Acidobacteriaceae bacterium. Taxonomy (GTDB): domain Bacteria; phylum Acidobacteriota; class Terriglobia; order Terriglobales; family Acidobacteriaceae; genus Telmatobacter. Next base: position 490,233 of record CAWCWB010000005.1, on the reverse strand, counting down.
TCCCTGGCCGGATTTATCACCCAGCCAGCCGCGCTTGAGGAGTTCATCGAGAATTGAGGAGAATTTGCCGCCGGCGACGCCCTGGGGAAAGTTGGCAGCGACGTGGGCGAGAATGTCAATGCCGACGAGGTCGGCGAGGCGGAAGGTTCCGGTGCGGGGCCAGCCGATGGCCGGACCGGTGAGCGCGTCGACTTCTTCGATGGAGAGTCTCTGCTCGAGCATGAGGTTGGCGGCATTGAACATCACCGCGATACCGATGCGGTTGGCGATGAAGTTGGGCGTGTCGTGAGCGAAGACGACTTGTTTGCCGAGGATGCGATCGGCGAATGCGGAGAAGGCGGCGATGGCGACGGGATCGGTTTCGGAGGTGGGGATGACTTCAAGCAGGTGCATGTAGCGCGGGGGATTGAAGAAGTGCGTGCCAAAAAACCGGCTGCGGAGGTTAGGAATCGCGGCGCCGATGCGCGCAATGGGCAGGCCGGAGGTATTGGATGTAAGGAGCGCGTGGGCGGCGAGATGCGGCAGGACGCGGGTCAGGAGCCCCGTTTTGATTTCGAGATCTTCAGCCACGGCTTCGATGATCCAGTCGCACTGAGCGAGTTTAGGCAGGTCGTCGTCGAAGTTGCCGGGAGTGATGAGCGAGGCGCGCGATGGCTCGAAGAAGGCGGCGGGTTTGGATTTCGAGAGTGCGTCGAGAGCTTTGCGAGCGAGCTGCGGCTCCGCGCTTCCGGGTTTTGGAGGGAGGTCGAGCAAGAAGACCGGGATGCCGGCGTTGGCCAGGTGAGCGGCGATACGGGAGCCCATAGTCCCGGCGCCGAGAACGGCGGCACGGCGGACGAGCAGCGGTTTGGAGCCAATTTCCACCCCACAGTCGAAGTCCTGTCTGTGGGGACCCCGGCCTTGCGGGGCGGGAGTTGCGGCATTGGCAACGGTGCTCATGCAGGCTCTCACCATGCGGCGTGAATTCGGATGTCTTTCGCCGGGCGTAAACGCTCGCAGCATACGCAAGGCGGGCACGTGGGGTCAAGGACGGAGCGCCTCCTGTATATGGAAGCGGCTGTCAATACTCGATCTTGCTTGGCGAGGCGATCCACGCGGCGAAACTGGCACGCGCTTCGTTATCAAGCAACTGCGTGGCACGGAGCTTGCGCTGGCCCTTGTCTTTGCGAAGTTCTTCGTAGAGAACCGCGTCATCAAAGCCGGCGCGGGCGGCGTCGGCGGCGCTGGCTCCGTAGTAAATCGCGTCGAGGCGCGCCCAGTAGGCAGCCGCGAGGCACATGGGGCACGGCTCGCAACTGGTGTAGAGCTCGCAGCCGGCGAGCGAAAAGGTTCCCAGAGCTTTGGCAGCGGCGCGGATGGCGTTGACCTCAGCGTGAGCGGTGGGATCGTTGCTGGCGGTGACGGAATTGACGCCTTCTCCGACGATTTTGCCGTCGCGCACGACGACCGCCGCGAACGGCCCGCCACGAACAGCGGAGACATTTTCCGTGGCCAGCGCGATGGCGCGGCGCATGAACTCCGGATTGGGCTGGCCGGTCATACGGGATGAATGCAACTCCCGGGGAATGCGGGGACAGATTCAGTATGGCATAGCGCGAAGCTGCGGCCGGAGTAACGCGGAGCATCCGTGCAGCACTTTCCTGCGGATCGGCACGCCGTTCGGAAGACGATATGGCGCGCACACGCGGAAACACACGATAGCAGAAATCAAAAACGGTAACCACGTTTGGGATCGTAGTCGAACTTCACGAGGCCGTCACGGTAATCGATGTGAATGGTCAACTGGAAGAGCGTGGTGGTGCCGAGAAAACCCGAGATTTCCATGCCCTCGTCCTTCGATATCTTCGAGGTGTCGAAGGCCACGACGCCATCGGCCTTCTGCGAGAGATTCGCGAAGCGAAAGGTGATTTCGTCGGCGGTGTAAACCTTTTTGACGTCGCCATCGATGCCCGTGACCCCAACGGGAGCGCCACCGTGTACCTTGGTGACCTCGCGACCAGCCTGCGGAGAGATGGTCGTCGCCCATGCGCCGGTATCGAGGATGAAGAGCTTGATTTTGGAGGCGTTCAGAGCGGCCGGCAAAATCAAGTCGTGGCCCACACGATAGACCTTGGTGTAGTCCTTCATCTCCGGAGCGATATAGCGGTCGTACGGGCCGTGCGATTTCGGCTTCTCCCCTACCGCATTCGCAGGCGGAGCAGCGGCTCCGGGCTGGGCCGGTTGTGGCGATGACTGTTCCTCGCTGTCCTCGTCATCATTTTCAGTTTTAAGTTTGCCGGCGGAGACCGGGTCTTCACCGGGACGTGGCGGAAGCGCCCCGAGCGACAGTTTGCGCACGGGATAGTCGAGCGTAACCAGGAATTGCGAAAAAACGTCCATGCCGATCAGTCCGTCAATGTCCCCGGATATGTACCGGCTGTCGATCACCTGCACGGCGCAATTCTGAAACTCGAGATCGCCTATGCGAATTGAGTCGGCGTACGCGGTGTAGCCTTTCCTATTTGCTTCGTCGCCAATGCCCCCGATTTCTTGATGCGAAAATTCCTCCAGGCCTGCATGTTTCGCAACAGAGTTGGTGACCACGAGACCGCCCGCGCCGGTGTCGATTTCAAGGCGGGCACTGCGGTTGTTCAGCTTCACGTCGAGACCGAAGCCTTCGACGTGCATAGCGTCCCGCATCAAATAGGCAAAGGGAATCTGGGTGGCTGTCGTCTGCGAAACCAGCTTGCAAGGCTTCCTCGGCTCGAGCGCCAGCTTCCGCATATGCTCCAGATAATCTCTCAAATGACGCAAATCCTCCGCATCGTCGCCGCGCGGCTCGGCAAGATAGGCCTCGACCTCCGGGATGCGCTGCTTGAGCGGCAACGTCATCATCCATTCCGCGCGAATCTCTGGATCCTGGGGATCGAGCTGATGCGCGGTCAGGATGCTCTTGCGTGCTGAAGCATAGAGGGAATTGAGCCTGAACAGATCAGCAAAGAGAAGGTGGGTACGCGGGTTGCAGGGATCGAGTCTGAACGACTCGTCGGCCGACTGAGCCGCAGTCCATGGCTCGCCTTGGCGGAACTCGACTTCGCCACGGAGCGTGATGAGCGCAGCCGAACCCGGCGCGGAGGCCAAAGCGGCTTTTACTGCATCCGCAGCCTCCTGCACTTTCTGGTCGCGGAGCAGCGCGTGAACCAAGCCTTCAGTCAGCTCCAGGTTGCCGGGATTCGCTGCCAGCGCCGCCCGGTAGAGGCTCTCCGCTTTCACGTAATCCGCGGCCAGCAGCGCCGTGTCAGCCTCAGCGGGTGGGCCATGGTGAAGGACAGTGCATTGCACTGCCAAGGCACATCGGCTCAAAAGACAAAGAACAACCATGGCAAGAACGGTGCGCGGAATGCCCCTCGCCACAGTCGTCGCAGCATTGCGTAAAGCTGCCATGAGGGCCCCTTTGGCTTGATGGCCACCAGATTATCACCAGGGCACGCGAAGGCGGGACCGGCGATCGCCAGCGGTTCAGTCTGCCAGACCGGCTTGCAGCACTTCAAGGAAACGGGCGAGCCAGGCCGGATGCGCGGGCCAGGCGGGGCCGGTGACGAGGTTGCCATCGACGACCGCACTCGTCATGTCGACGGAGACATAGGTTCCTCCGGCCAGCTCGACCTCGGGAGCGCAGGCGGGATACGCGTTGAGCTTGCGGCCTTTGATCACGCCCGCGGCGGCCAACAGTTGCGGACCGTGGCACAACGCGGCGATGGGCTTGTTGGCCCTGGCGAAGTGGCGAATGAGGTCGAGAACTCTGGCGTTGATGCGGAGATATTCCGGGGCCCGGCCGCCGGGAATGACGAGGCCGTCGTAGCGCGCGGGGTCGATCTCGTCGAATGTGGCGTTGAGCGTGAAGTTGTGGCCGCGCTTTTCGGTGTAGGTTTGATCGCCCTCGAAGTCGTGGATTGCGGTGCGGACCTGATCGCCTTTTTTCTTTCCGGGGCAGACGGCATGGACCGTGTGGCCAACCATCTGGAGAGCCTGGAAGGGAACCATGATCTCATAGTCTTCAACAAAATCGCCGGCGAGCAGCAATAGCTTTGCGGATTTCATCGCGAGTATTCCTCCGCACCAAGTTTGCCATAAGCTCTGCCGCCGCGCCGTAGAATTTCCTCATGGGCGGGGCTGGAACTCTGGCAGTGCTGAACGCGCGGATTGTGGCGTGCGAGCTTTGCCCGCGGTTGCGCGCGCATTGCGCCGAAGTGGCGTGCAAACGGCGCCGGGCCTATGCCGGCTGGGAGTACTGGGGACGTCCCGTGCCGTCGTTCGGCGACACCAACGCGTCCGTGATGGCGCTGGGGCTTGCGCCGGGCGCACACGGTTCAAATCGCACCGGGCGGCCGTTCACGGGCGATGGATCGGGCTACTTTCTGTATCCCGTGTTGCACGCGGCTGGGTTCGCTTCACAACCGGCGTCGACCATGCGCGACGACGGCATGAAGCTGACCGGACTGTGGATTTGCTCCGTGGTGCGGTGTGCGCCGCCGGGAAACAAGCCAACCACGGAGGAGCTGCGCAACTGCGCGCCGTGGCTCGATCAGGAGATGAAGCTGCTCACCAATTTGCGCGTGGTGGTTTGTTTAGGGCGCATCGCGTTTGACGGTTTGCTGGCGCATGTGATGCGGACAGGGGCACTGAAGGCGCGCGCGAAGTTTGTTTTCGCGCATGGCGCCGAGTACAAACTGCCGAGCGGACTGATCGCGGTTGCCAGCTACCATCCCTCGCTGCAGAACACCAATACCGGCAAGCTGACGCGAAAGATGCTGTACGACGTCTTCATGCGGGCGCGCAGGCTGGCGGAACTGTGAGCGGCCGGCCTCGGTTGCCCTTCCCAAGCGGGCTGGGCGCGTAGGCGAAAGGAGAAGCAATGGATCGGCTGGAGAAAGCAATTTTGAAGGATGTGAATCTGGAGGAGGTCGCTCCAAAACCGAGCCGGCCGAAGAATCTGGTCGATCATTGGTCTCCGGCGGTTCTGCTGGAGCGTGCGGCGTATCTGCGTAAGATGGCGAAGCACGGAGACGGGTCGGCATCGGAGACGCTCAAGGAATATCCCCAGCACTGCGCCATGCTTTCGTTCCGCAGCCGCGACGGCGAGGCGGAAGTGCACGAGAAATTCGCCGATTTATTCTGCGTGCTCGCCGGCAAAGCAACGCTCGTAACGGGAGGGGTTGTGACCGAAGCGCGGACAGTTTCGCCGGGAGAAACACGTGGTTCGTCGATCCAGGGCGGCGCGCGGCAGACGCTGCGGGCGGGGGATTTAGTGCACGTGCCTGCGGGCTTGCCGCATCAGATGCTGGTGAAGGGAGAGGACACGATGACCTACCTGGTGATGAAGGTGCAGGAGGTTTTGTAGGAGCGGCGCAGTTGCGGTGGCGTGGTGCGGAGGAGATTGGAGCGGGAGACCGGGATCGAACCGGCGACATTCAGCTTGGGAAAGTGTCTATTGCATGTATTATCAATAGCTTGCCGGAAGTATAAAGTATCGAAACAGACGCAAATGGAAGCAAAGGAATTCTTACAGCGGGGGCAAAAGAGGGGTTTCACCCAGTGAACATGCGGGCTTCAGCTTGTTCCTTCTCCACCCCGTTTTCAACCCCATTGGAACTGCCAACTAGTTGGCCTGGTGATTCTCCCGAGAGGTTCCCCTCAGAAATACCATGGAGCCTTATTCCCGACAGATTACGAAGTCCGCGCTGCGGCCCGCATCGATCGCCAAAGCGCGATTGGCCGCGATGCCCACCCGTGTCATGAGGACAGGCGTGAGCCGGTCCGTGGTCGGCGGAGTCGCACGTTCAGCCAGGACCAGCGGCGCCCGCAGGCTCCGAGGGGTTTGATTCCTATACTGATGCTGTATGGCCTTGACATTTGACCCATGCAAGCCCTTGAAAACCCGGGGCGGCGGTCGTGGGTCAAGACTTACCCTTTATGGGACGCGGTTGTGCGAAGCATGAACGGTTGTAGAAACTTGCGTAAATCGACGCCCAAACCTTTTTCGGACCACTCCACCTTGCCTGCTTTGTGCCGCTGCACCCAGCCCGGCGCTGTTCCATGGAGCTTCTTATACCAATTGAATAGCTCATCGTGTTTAATGAAGAACCAGGGGCGACCGGGTATGTCGCCAGCCGGGTCAGGGAACAGCATCCATATGTCATTTCCCCCGGCGCGCTTCCCTCCGTAGAGCTTCCAATGAACAAGAGGACGGGCTTTCATCTGAACCGAACGGAGTTCTCCATCCGGTATGCGGATCACCAAGTCCTCACCGAATACGTCGGCTTCTGGCCGATACACTCGATAACCGGCACGAATAAGGATGGCGGTCACTTCCGCTCGGTTTGCGGCTTCGATTTCATTGGTGGAGGTCAGCTTCTTAACGGTCATGAAACCTACCCTTTTGGGGACGGCTGGGGTTTGAGTGCCGGATGTTCGTTTGCCTGCTGTATCAGTGCTTCAATCTGCGATGAGGATTTTCCGTACTTGTCGGCCAAGAGCGTTCGTAGCTCTTGCTCAGTCAGTTCCCCATCATTCGGAGACAAATAAGGGAAAGTCCAATTCTCCACGATCACAACGAATTTGACAGGGTGGCGGTCAATCCGCGTAACGGTTAGCATTGGTGTATCGCTCATAGTCAATTATCACATTGGGGCTACGCCCAAACCGGCGGAATTAATCCTGCTCCGCCGGTCAGCGAAGGTCAAAGCTTACCTCGACCTGCATATCAAAAGGCACAGGGGAACCATGGTCCTTGGCTGGTTGAAACACACTTCCGACCATGGAAGAGACCGCTTTTTCATCCAGACCGTAGCCGAGTCCACGGAGCACTTTTATGTTCTGGGGATGGCCCGTTTCATCTACAACCATGGAAAGGAGCACGCTACCGTTGATTTTGTTGGCAAGTGCCTGTTCGGTGTATTCAGGCGCTTGCCTGTGCAGCCAAAGTGGGGGGATTACCTTTCGGCCAGGAATGGGAAGGTCATCAACCTTCGGCGTAACTGACGCATATTTCAATATGGCCTGCTGCTCCTGCTCCTGCTTGTGCACCTTGTCCAATTCCTGGTAGCAATATTTCATGTCCTGATTCAACTGGCTGGCCCGCTGAGTCTGAGCGGCTGCTCCCTGCTGATACTGGTCGGTCTGAGCCTGGAGCATGGCCGCAAGTCCAGCGGGGTTGGTCTTTGCCTGAGCGCGCAGATCAGCGGTCTGCTTGTTATTGTCAACGACCGGGGTCATTACCAATTGGTGTAGGTTGGCCTTGTCCGACTCATTTCGCTGGGTGAGGGCCTGCTCCTGCTTTTGTAGTTCGGCTAACTTAGCAGGTGCCTGCGCAACTGACTCCTCATGGTGTTTCTGGAGTACCTGCGCATATTGATCGTGAGCCTGCTTTACCTGCTCCCAGTCTTGCTCGGTTGCCGTTTGTACTGGGTGGGTTATGTTGTCGCTGAAATTGGTGCCTAAGATCGTAGTGATTTGCTGGATAGCGGCTTGAGTCAATCTGTCGCGGAGTGAGTTTTTGGTGAAGCCTCCATCCAATCCCACCTGGTAATTCTGGGTCATGTACCATGTCTCGGAGCCAAAGCCATGCCCTCCCACCTTTGCGCCTGTAAAGCAGAGAACTACCCCCAGGTTGACGGTCCTTCCAGCCCATTGCACCCATTGATCCAAGCCACCCACGATCCGAGCGCATGTAACGGCTTCCTGGTTGTCTACCCAGCTAACAACGATGACGTTATGCTGAGTCGTTTCGTGTTCGTAGTGCGCATAGATGGTTATGGCTTGGGATGAGTAATCTACCTTGGTGGATTCTGGCTTCTCGTAACCGTTATCCTCTCGGATGATTTCATCCACATAGGCCGCTGCTTCTGTGGCGCATTTCTCTGGGGTGCCCACAATGTCACAGGGTTTCGCTTCATTCATCGCGAACGTATACCGGGGATGAGCAGCATAGGCCGAGTAACTGCCGGAACTGCCGCCCACCCAGTAATAGTTCTCAGTCTTCATGAGTGTTTGCAGGAGTGCGGGCTTAGTGTCATAGGGAACCAGCGCATACTTCTTGGCAACCTCTTTCTCCAAAGCCCGGTCGAAACGGTACTGATATTCCTGGGGGCCGGTTACGTGTGCTCCGGGTCGAGTCATGGCCGAGACAAACACATGGGGTTTCTGAACCGTCGAAGAATGCACAGCGGAAGGCTTCGAGGTTTGGGCTGAAGCTGACGCGCTGAGGGCCAGCACAGTGCTGAGTAGGAGCTTCGACGAGGAGCGAGACACGTGCATAAAGTCACCTTCTACAGACTACAGTTCGGGGCCTAATCATGGTCGAGTCGGCTGCACGACCCAGTTTACATTGATGTGGTCCATCGGTCGTGTACGTATCAACTACAAGCCCAATGGAGACAAAAACATTGGCTAGAGACCCAAACCAAAATCGAAGCTCTGCTCATGCTGCGGCGCGATCTCCCGCTGCGGCGTGACGGCCTGCTCCTGCTTCTGTTCCGGCTTCATCTCCGGCACATGGGCGCTGCTGTGCGATACATCATGCCCCAGCGCCGCCCCCCAGCTTCTCGCGGTCGTTGGTGAAGATTTGCGCGTCGTATGCGCCGCGCAAAACAGCCCAAGTCACTCATTCAGGGACGTTTTGATCACGGTTGCTGCTTTGCAGCGCCGGTAAAACGGCGTTTGCAGTAATTCGCAGAGGCCGCTTCGGGGATTCGCCAACAGAACCCTATACTAGACAGCTTCCAGGAGACAGACCTGAACAATCCCCTCAACCCGGTCATCAGTACCCTCAAGGCTACGAATTGGCGTTGGGTTGGCTGGTCTGCTGCTGTGAACAGTACTGAAATTGGCGCCATCGGCGCAGGGGGCGGGGTTTTGAGGGTTTCTCCACTTTAACGATTATCTGTAACTTGTTGATTTTATGGAGCGGGAGACCGGGATCGAACCGGCGACATTCAGCTTGGGAAGCTGACGTTCTACCACTGAACTACTCCCGCCCTTTATAATCAATAACTTAAAGAATAGTCCTTCCTTTCCTATCGAGTCTACTATTCGCGTCCGCGAATTGCTGCAAAAGCCGGCAGCATTTCGTCGCCCTTCGGGATCCGCGGCGCCATGATGGAGAGTCAACATGGAAACTGCGAAAGCAAACCTAAGGAAGTATATCTAGATCGATTGACCTAATGGAAGACAACTCGGTTTTAGGTTTTTCAAGAATCTCAGTTTGGCACCGGCCAGGATTGTGGAAAAATTGGCCACAGTCCGGCCAGAACCGGTGGCATTCAGCTTGTAAGGAAAAGAGAAATCACAGAAACACCCGGCGGGGAGCCAGCGTTTAGGCTAGTGCCTCCTCGTCTCCTTCTATCAAGTCGTGCCGGGCAGCATCGTTCGCGTGAAGCCGTGGAGCTTCATGCGCAACCTGAATTGCGGCGGGAATGTGCTGTTGAGCCTGGTTGAATTGCTATCTGCTTGGCCGTCACGCCGCGTCTGTGGTTAGACCACTCAATTTCGCCGTCCGTCTCGAGCAAACCGGAAAAAACCCATTTTTATTCAGGTTCTTCGAGGATCGTGTTTTTTCTCTTGACATCTACGTGCATACCTGAGGATAATTCGGGCGTTTCTAAGGTCAGACCATTTTCCCTGCCCGTTTTGCTTCGTCCCGGTTTCCTGCTCGATCGTGATTATTGAGCGGAGCGGCCCTTTCGGAGGTACTGCCGATGCGACGCATTTCCCTTGTCATCATGCTCGTTGTGTGCCTGCTCGCCGTTTTGAACGCGGAGGCGCAGGCTCCCGTGGCACTGCCCTACACCATGACCACCATCGGCGGACTCGCGCCGATGACAGCGTCGGCCGGAACTCAATGTCCGAATCTGCCTGCAGGGGTGGTGTCGTCAGACGCTTTTGGTGACGGCTGCCTCGCGGTAAACGGCATCTTCGGCGTGAGCGCCTTTAGCGGCGTGGTCGTGGATCCCTTCGGCAATGTGCTGGTGAATGACGACATCAAGGGTGTGCTTCACATCATCAATGCCAATTCGGGGATCATGAACCTGGTCGCCGGCGGCGGTACAGCCTGCTCGAATAAAGAGGACTCTTCGGGCGATGGTTGCGCGGCGGCAACGGGCACGCCAACGACACCTGTAGCCGACGCGCGTGGCGTCGGCATCGACCCCTACGGCAACGTGCTGCTGGCTGGCTACAACGATCACTTCGTGCACATGATCTGCCGCTACGCCTCCCCTCTTTGCGGCAGCGGCGCACCCTCCGCGGCGAATCCGATTCAGATTCCCATCGGCAATTTGGGCCTGATTGCGGGCTGCGCCTATTCCTCGGGGTCAAGTGGCGTGAGCGGCGTGGGCGTGGACAACACGCCGGGATTTACGACGCCCACGGCGGGATTCAGCGGTTCGCCATTCGTCAATGCAGGCGGCAGCTCCTCGGCGTGCAGCACGTCGCTGGGTGAAGTGGATCAGCCGCGTGGGGCCACGGCCGATTCTTACGGCAACGTGTATTTCGCCGACACCACCAGCGAGCGCTGGCGTGTGGTGCTGGGTCCGCAGATTTACAACGGCGTCACCAATCCTCTGTGGGCTGTTCTGGAGCAAAACTCCTCGTGGTACAACGGTACAACGCTCCCGCTGCATGCGGGGTATGTGTACACGGTTGCGGGCGCGAGCACAACTGCAACGACCAAGGGCTTGGGCTGCGCCGGCGGTGGAACGGCGACGGACAGCGACGGCGACGGCTGCCTGTTCACGGCCGCGACAGTCTTTGCCAGCACCAGCGATGCACAGGGCGTGGGTGTGGACGCGGCCGGCAACATGATCTTCACCGACGCAGGCCATGGGCTGCTGCGCGTGCTGTTTGTCAGCGGCGCGGGCAGCGCCGGCGCGGCCATGGAAAGCGCCATTGAAGTCAACAATGTGGGCATGAGTCCCGCCACCCCACAGCTGGGATTCGTGTATTCGCTGGCCGGGGGCGGAACCACGGGCGGAGTTTCCACCACGCCTGCACTCGGCAACAGCCGCACCGCGCTCGATTCCTCGACAACCAAGCTCACGGTAAGCCCACAGGGGAACATCTTTATCGGTGACAAGACTCGCGTTCTGTTCTACGACATCACCACGGGGTACATCCGGATTCTTTTTGCGCAGGCATCGTCCAATGTTGCAGCCGGCAACTATTGCAGCGGCAGTGCGGGACAAACGTCCCTGAGCGCATACAGCGACGCCTGTCCTGCCACAAAGGCTGAGTTTGGCAACAGCAACGGCCTGAGTGTCGGCGTCGACGGCGAAGGCAATCTTTATCTCTATGACGGCACCAGCAGCTCAAGCGGCCAGTTGGTGCGCAAGGTGCTGGCGCAGGGACTTGCGGAGCAGACGCTGGGCACTCCGCTCACGCAGAGTTTCGAGATTCATCTGCCGGAGTCCGGCGCCGGCACGGTGAGCGGGGCCACGGCAGCGCTCACGTCCACTCCGGATATGACGGCCGGTTCGCCGGCGTGCGCGCAGAACGCCGATGATTCCATCGATTGCTTGGTGCCGGTAACGGCGACGCCCTCGGCGGTTGGCTTGCGCTCGGCAACGCTCACGGTGACATTGCCCACGGGAAGCTGGGAGAATGCATCGGGAAGTGCGGCGCTGAACGGAATCATTCCCGGCTCGGTGCTGGTGGCAGACAACGCGTCGACCACGGCCAACAACGTGACCACGCCCGTTGTCCCCACTACCAATCCTGTCTTCAGCGCGATCACGCCGGAAGGCGTCGCGCTCGATGGCGCAGGCAATGTGTATGCGATCGACGCAAGCAGCGGATCGATTCTGGAGTCGGTGCAGGGCGCGGCCGGCGTGCCCATCGCGACGCACCTGCCTGCGAATCCCAGCCAGATCGCGGTGGATGAACTCGGCGATGTCTTTGCCGTAGGCAGCGGGACGCCATCGATTGAGGAGCTGAAAGTGAGCGGGGCTCCGGCGGCGGTGGGCGATCCGGCGGCCTTCACATCGGTCACAATCTCCTACACCACGGTGAACAATGGCACTCCTGCACCGCAGGGGATCGCGGTCGACAACGCCGGCGATGTCTACGTGGCGGATAACCAGGGATCGGTGCTGAACAATGCGGTCTACCGTCTCTCGCTCGGAAATACTGTAGCTCCCGCACAAGCGACAGTGGCGACAGGGTTCGTCAATCCCGTCTCGCTGACCGTGGACGGTTCGGGGAACGTGATTGTGGCCGATAAAGGCGCGGGCGCGGTGTACAAGCTTGCACCTGGCACCACCGGCGCTTATACGCAGATCACGCTCGTGTCTGGTGTTATTCCTGTTGCCGTGGCCACCGACGCCGCAGGCGGCGTCTACGTGCAGGACGAGAGCAGCGCGTCGGTGATTGAGATCCCGGTGAGCGGGGCGGAAACGCCCGTGCTGACGGGATTGCAGAATCCAACGGGCGTCGCCGTCGATGGGCTGGGCAATGTGTACAGCGCCGACGCGGCGAAGACGAACATTGCGCAGGTGGTGCGCGACGGAAGTTCCTATGGTTCCACCTCGACTCCGCTCACCAGCATTGCAGCCACGCTGACCAACGTAGGCAACCAAGCCGCCGCCGGGACAACACAAACGAATGCGGGTGCATTCATGCTTTCGGCGAGCGATTGCAGCATCGGAGCCGGCAACGCTTTTGCGGCCGGCCTGGCTTGCCCGGTTACAGCCACGTTGTCTTCAGCAGTGCTTCAGAATCCCGGAACGTCATACACTGACACGCTCTCATTCCTTACTGCGCCTGCTATCGGCTCGGTCAGCTTCAGCGACATCGTGCCCGCCGGTCCAACATCCATGTCTCTCACCGGGCCTGCCACTGCGTTGTATGCGGCCAGCGGCACAGAGGCGACCTTTAACGCAACGGTCACAGGCATCGCCGCGCCTAGCGGCAGCCCGATCTCAGTTGCCGTCACCGCAATCACGCTTTCAGGAAATACCGTCGTCTATTCCAGCACTCCTACGCTCAACGCTTCGGGCCAGGCGGCGATCAGCCTCTCGGACTTGGCGCCGGGCAACTATACGATCGCGGTTAGCTACGCGGGCGTCACCAACACCTACGCGCCTTCGAGCGCATTGGCATCGTTCACGATCGAACAGTATGTGGCCACCGGCGACAGCCGCAGCGTGACCGAACCATCCATTCCGGCTGTCTGCACAACGCTGAACGCCGGCCTCGCGATGGTGAACGACGATATTCCCGCCTCGGTGGACGCGACAGTGACCAACCCAGATGGGGCGCGCATCCAAGCAGCGCTGAATGGCTGCGCGGCAACAGGCCAGGCGGTCGAGCTGTCTCTCGGCAGCGGCGGCAACAACGCGTATCTCAGCGGCCCGCTCTCCATGCCATCGAACGTGACGCTGCTTGTCGATCCGGGAGTGGTGCTGTTCTTCTCGCGCAACGTTCAGGACTACGACACCGCTCCCGGCACGCACACCTGCGGCACCGTCAACAGCAGTAGCGCCACGGCGAGCTGCCTGCCGCTCATCGACATTCCCAGCGGCGTTAGCAATGTGGGCATCATGGGCTACGGCAAGCTCGATGGCCGCGGCGGCGACCCGCTGCTCAACGTATTTCCGGCGAGCTTTGCGGGGCAAAGCTGGTGGGGCCTGTCGTCGATCGCCAATGGCGGCGGCAATCAGCAGAACCCCCGCTTCATCCAGATGGACTCGGGCTCGAGCAACATCACGTTATACAAGATCACCATCCGGAATTCGCCGCTCTTCCACGTCTCCACCACCGGCGCCGTCTCCAACTTCACCGCCTGGGACATCAAGATCGTCACGCCTACGAGCTCGCGCAACACCGACGGCATCGATCCCGGCAACGCGCAAAACTTCACCATCACGCGCTCGTGGATCTCTGACGGCGACGACAACGTGGCCGTGGGCGCCGCCGGCTCGGCGCCCGCCGCCAACATCTCCGTCACCAACAACCGCTTCTTCGCCGGCCATGGTGAATCCATTGGCAGCTACACGCAGGCGGGCGTGAGCAATGTGCTCTTCGACAGCAACATGCTCTCCGGCAATGGCATCGCCGGCAGCGGCAGCAGCATCAACAACACAGCCGACAGCAACTCCACCGGCATCCGCATCAAGTCCGGGTACGATCGCGGCGGCCTGGTCACCAATATCCAGTACTCCAATTCCTGCTTCCAGGACCACAAGGCCGAAGTCGTCTTCAGCCCCAACTACGAGGCTACGACCGGTACTCTCGCGCCGAACCTGCAGAACATCCTGATGCAGAACCTTGCGTTCCTCACTGCGGGAACCGTGCAACTTACTGGCACCAGCGACAACAGCGCTGTCTACCCGCTCCAGCTCACGCTCGACAATGTGAGCTTCTCGGGCACCTTCCCGGCGTCGGAGTTCAGCCCCGCGCCCACCGAGGCCGCGCTGAGCTATGGCCCGGGGCAGGTGTCAAGCGATTTCATCTCCGATTACGCGACCTTTGCCGGCGCCAACGGCAACACTGTGACCAGTAACATCACCGCAACCGGCCTCAACCCGCCCGCGTGCAGCTTCACCTACATCGCGCCGGAGCTGACCGGCCCCAACGACCAGCCGCAGACGATCACCGAAGGCCAGAATGCAACGGCCGTGGTGATCTTGACGCCCGCAGTGGGCGGCGCCGCATATCCCACGGGCACTGTCTCGCTCACTGACGCACTCACCAGCGCCGCAACGGCCGTTACTCTGCCGGGAACTACCGACACCATCTTCGTTCCGCTCATTGGCCTTGTTGCCGGCACGCACACCTTCACGGCGACGTACTCCGGCGATTCGAATTACAAGCTTGGCGCAGGCCAGACTTCCTATTCGACAGCCGGACCCTACATTGTGACCGTGAACGCCGGCAGCCTGGGCGCCACCACGACGTTGTTGTCCGGCGTGCCGGCCTCGATCGCTTACGGCAGCTCGTTTACAGCCACGGCAACAATCACAGGCAGCAATCCCACGGGAACGGTTGAGTTCATTGTGAATGGAACGGTTTACCAGAGCGCGCCGGTCAGCGCCGGGTCGGCCTCGGTCACGATCAGCCTGCCCTACAGCACCAGCTCTTACGGCATCTACGCCGTCTATAGCGGCGACGCTGCCAACGACGGATCCTTTTCGACCACCGCGTCGGTAACTGTGACTCCCGCGCCCACCACCACGGCGCTATCAGCTAACGCCACCACCACTACGCTCGGGCACCCGGTCCTGCTCACTGCGACCGTGACCTCTGGCGTGGGCGCGCCTACAGGGACCGTCACGTTCACCTACACGACGACGGGCAGCGCTACACCGCAAGCCACCACTGCGGTGCTGATTGCTTCGTCGAATCCCGACGCCTCAGTGGCCACGGCCGGCATTGACTTGCCCATCGGCGCAGACGATGTTACGGCGACTTACTCCTCAAGTGGCAGTTTTGCCGGCTCGGCCTCAGCGCCCATGGCCTTTACCGTAACAGCGGGCGCCATTCTCCCGCTGCCCGGCAATCCCATCGCACTGCCCTACACCATGACTACCCTTGCTGGTGGCGCGACAGCCAATTGCTCCAGCGAGACCGACAGCTTCGGCGACGGCTGCCCGGCCAAGTCGATGGTCTTCAAGGGCTCTGTGGATCTGCGCAGCGTGGCTGCCGACTCCCTCGGCAATGTCTACCTGACCGACGCAGTGGCCAGCGTGGTTCGCCGCATTGCGCCCAACGGCATCATTACCGACTTTGCCGGCAGGGTCAGCGGCTCGACCTGCTCGCCCACCACGACCACCGGGTGCCCGCCCACGGAGGTGAGCCTCGACAAGCCGCGCGGCGTCTCCTCTGACGCTCAGGGCAACATCTACATCGCTGGGTACAATAGCCACAAGGTTTTCAAGGTGAACGTTTCCGACGGCCTGTTGTACCTTGTGGCGGGAACGGGCGCGGCAGGCAGCTCCGGTGACGGCGGGCCAGCCGGCTCGGCGCAGGTGAATGGACCGCGCGGTGTGTGGGCTGACACGGCCGGCAACGTCTACATCGCGGACACCAGCAACAACAAGATTCGCCTCGTGGACATCGCCGGCAACATTCATACATTCGCCGGCACCGGGACCGCTTCGTCGTCTGGCGACGGCGGCCTGGCTACTTCGGCCACCATCGACAACCCGCAGGGCGTGATGACCGATGTCAATCTGAACGTTTACATCGCCGACTCGCAGAAGATTCGCGTTGTCTGCGTCACCTGCGGAACAGGCTCGCCCCTGGATGCGCTGCTGGCAACGCTGGGCATCGCGTCGCCGCAGAACGGCTACATCTACACCATCGCCGGCGGAGGCAGTTCGTCGGGCCCATATCCAACCCTCGCAACCAACGTCAGCATGAGCCCGCAAAAGCTGGCCGTCGACCTGAGCGGAAACATCTACATCTCCGATGGCAACGGTGTCGCCTGGTTCCTCGACGCGCACACCGCCAACATTCGCCCCATCGCCGGTAAGACGAGCAGCAACTGCTCCACGGCGACCGACAATTTCGGCGACGGCTGCCCTGCCACTCAAGCTGTCATCGGAGATGGCGGCAATGGCATCGGCGTGGGCACGGATACGCTCGGCAACCTCTACATCTCCGACACGCTCAACGCTCGCATTCGCAAGGCGATCACCGGCCTCGCCTCGCCCGCGACGGCAACCGCAGTCACCGCCACGCAGCCTGTCGAGCTGCACTTCATCCCGGGCGACACGCTGGCTGCCACAAACGGCCTCGCCTACACTTCGGCCGAGTGGTCGCTGACCGCGCCCGCCTGCGCCACCAACTCCGACTCGAGCGCCGATTGCCTGCTCTCTTCGAGCTTCACGCCTGCTGTTCCCGGCGCACGCTCCACGCCGCTCACCGTCAACAGCGCGGAAGCCAACGTAGCTTTTCTCGGCCTCACGGGAGACGGCCTTGGTGCTGGCGCAACCCTTGACCCTGCCGCCCAAACCAGCTTTGGATCGAATCTCACAGTCGCTGGTCTTGCTGCTGACAACGCCGGAAACATCTACGTGAGCGACTCGAATACGAAGCAGGTCTTCCGCTTCGCTCCTGCCGCTCAATCCCAGGGTGCGAGCGCGACGGGAAGCGCTCTGGGCGCCTTCACGGCTCCCGGCGCAATCGCCGTCGATGAGCGCGGCTACGTCTATGTTGCGGACACCTCCGCGGCCACGGTGACGCAAATCTCGCCCGCCGGTGCAGCCACGCTCTTGCCGTTCACCTTCAACTCGCCCGCTGGACTTGCGGTCGATGCGCTGAACAACCTCTATGTCTCCGACTCCGCCGCGCAAGCCGTCTATCAAATCGATCCCATCACTGGCGTGAAGCAAACACTCGCTCTGGGAACGCTCGTTTCCCCCGCCGGCTTGGCTATAGATCCTTCCGGCAATCTGCTGGTCGCCGATCCCGGTGCGCCGGCCGTTTACCGCTTCAATCTCGAAACCAGCACGCGCACCACGGTCTCCACTCCGGCGGCCGCGCCCTCGGCCGTACTCACTGACGCAGCCGGAAACCTGCTTATTGCCGACACATCTTCCATCCTGGCAGTGCCCGCCAGCAGCAATAGCGCTGCGTTCACCGTCGCTGCCGCCCCACCTTCCGCCCTGACTGTCGATTCGGCCGGGGACCTCTACACCGGCTCAGCCGGCGCCGTGCTCAAGCTCATGCGCACGCAGGGATATGAGCAATTTGCCGGATCGTCCACGCCACAGACCGTCAACCTCCTCGAATCGGGCAACCAGGCGTACATCGCAAGCGCCTTCACGCAAACCGACACTTCCGACTACACGCTGACTCCCGCAGCTTCCACCGACTGCGCACTTTCGAGCAGCGGGTCGGGAACACTTGCCATCGGCGGCGTCTGCGCGCTGACAGCGACCTACACGCCAACCACCTACCTCACCACCACCGACACGGTCAGCTTCAACGGCAATCTGTCAAACGCAGCGTTGTCCACGCCGGCGTCGATTCAGCTCACGCTTACCGGCCCCGCGGCTCCGCCCGCATCGACGACCACCCTCGGCGCATTTTCGCCCGCATCGCCGATCTACGGCCAGTCCGTAACTTTGAGCGCCACGGTCTCCGGTTCTGCGGTCGTACCCTCGGGCACGGTCGTGTTCACCGTTGACAGCTCCACCTACAGCGCCACGATCTCGAACGGCACTGCGACGACCGTGGTCAGTGGCCTCACGGCAGGTTCGCACACGGTCTCCGCGGCCTACACCAGCAGCAACGGCTACGCCTCATCGAGTTCCACGACGGCAACGCTCATGGTTGGCCAAGCCACACCTACCGTCACCTGGATCACGCCCGCCGCCATCACCTACGGCACACCACTGAGCGCAACACAACTCGACGCAACCGCATCGGTGAGCGGAACTTTCGTTTATTCTCCTGGTTCCGGAACGGTGCTCGGCGCGAGATCGCAGTTGCTCTCCGTGCTCTTCACGCCCGCTGACACAACCGACTACACACCGGTCACCACAACTGTGCAGTTGATGGTCAACAAAGCGATGTCGGCCGTGACTCTCACCGCCAATCCCAATCCCGCCGTTCAGGGAAAGCTTGAGACGCTCACAGCTGCCGTGACCGGAGCGGGCCAGCCCGGCGGAACGGTCGTCTTTCTCTCCGCGGCAACGACGCTCTGCACATCCACGCTGAATGGTTCCGGCGTGGCAACCTGCTCGTTTACGCCATCGGCTTCGGGCGCGCTCTCGATCAGCGCGCAATACCAGGGTGACGCCAACCACCTTGCGTCCTCTGCCAGCCTCGCGCTCAGCGTCTACGACACTGCAATCACGCTGCAGTTCGCAAGCACGCAGTTGGTCTATCCGGGCGCCACCAACGTGACGGTCTGCGTGGCCGGGGCAACCAGGGCAACACCCACCGGCACGGTGCAAATCGATGACGGTCCTATGGTGCTCACCACGCTCAGCCTGCAGGGCAATGGCTGTGCCTACTGGTACATCTCGCCAGGTCTGAACGCCGGCACTCATGTCATCACCGCGGTCTACTCCGGCGACAGGAACAACCCCGCCGGATCATCCGATCCAACCGTGCTTACGGTGAGCCCGGTACCGGTGAACATGTCGGCCTCCTGTTGGAACGCGTCTTTCCCGTACGGCGCCAATTACCAATGCACCGTCAACGTGAGCTCGAATGCCGGCGCGGCGCAAGGCGCCATTACCTATAGTTTCGACGGCGGCGCACCGGTCGCCGTGGCGCTGAGCCACGGCAGCGCCGGATTCACCATCACCAAACCCATCGCAGGCAATCACAGCGTCGCGATCAGCTATGCGCAACAAACCAATTACGCCGCTGCCGCGCCGCAAACAAATAACTTCACCGTCACGGCCGCTCCCGTTCAAGTCTCGCTCACCCCATCCACGTGGTACACCACCGTTGGCACGAGCATCACCTTCTCGGCTTCAATCACATCGTGGAGCGCAGGCCCGCCCGACGACAATGGAGCCGTATCCTTCTACAACGGCTCAACGCTGCTGGCGACGGTGCCGGTCAACAGTACCGGCCAGGCCAGCTACACCACTTCGAACTTGTCCGCGGGCAGTCATACGATTACTGCAACCTATGCAGGAGGAGTTAACTACGCTTCCGGTTCAAGCAGCATAACCATCACGCTCGTTCCGTAAACTCACGTTCGATTGGGAATGCGCCGGGGCGCAGGCCGGCGGCACGGAATCGAGAGTGCAGATTAGGGCGGCTTTCTTTAGCGGTTCCAGGGTTACTGCACCGCGAAGCCACTCCATTCAAGTCCGGGGTCCCCGGCGACAGGTCTTGGTCGCTGGGGGTGGAAGTCGATGCGACCACCACGGAGCAGCGACCTTGAGGAAACCCAGAAATGGGCATAGCTACCCTGGAACCGCCGTAATTGCCATCCACACGCGTGGCTAGGGTGAAGGGCCTCGGCGTTTGACTTTGTGAATCGCTCGCTGTGGGGCTTCGGCGGAAAGAACCATCTTAGGCTGAAGTATCGGACAAACGATAGCGGTCACCCGTTCTTCGTCAACAGCAGCATCCTGGGCGTGAATTAGAGCGCCAGGGCGTCATGATCCAAGAGTCTCCTAACTCCGGCGCAGGCTGCGCAAGGATCATCGAGCTCCCGCTGAAATATAATCTCCAGTTTGGGACTTTTCGCCTGTGTCCGTGAGGCAGGAGAGCCTCTGCCTCGCAGCTGCAGTCTCCTGAGATCCGCGGCGGTTCAGATACTCTGCGCCAATACCTGAAGCTTCGAATGATCTCAATCGCGCGAGGGTGGAGACGACCTTTAAGGGCTGGTGCTGGCAATCATCTGGCCATATCTTTGGTTCTGGAGATGACAAAAGCAAATGCTCATTCTGTGCAGCAAGATCAATGTTACTTTGCGGATTTCTCGCGTCATGCGGTATTTCCACAGCTTCATTTTTTTGATTTGTCTTGGTCTTTCGGCATACGCATCCTCCGCCGCTCCTCCAACCATGGAAAAGCAATCCGACGGCATGATTTTGCGTCTGGCAACAGGCGAACTGCGCATCCGGGTGGTCTCCGCAGGCTTGGTGCGGGTCGAGTTCTCCAGCTCACCGGAATTTTTTAGCCGAGCCTCAATTGACAGGGTCGCTCTTCCACCAGGCACAACGCCATTTGCAGTCAGCGAATCGCCCGCGGGGTTCGCCCTAGCCACAACAGAGCTACGCGTCACTGTCGACCGCGAAACGGGCGCCGTTTCGTTTGCCGATCGCGCCGGGCATCTGCTGCTCTCTGAAGTTCCAGGCAGCAGAACGCTCGAGCCAGCTCAAGTGCAGGGTGAAAACACGTTTCACATTCAACAAAAGTGGCGGGCCCAGAACGATGAATCGCTCTATGGCCTGGGCCAGATGCAATTGGGCGTCGTCGATATCAAAGGCTACGACCTCGATCTGTGGCAGCACAACACCAACGTTGTGGTTCCCTTTCTCGTTTCATCGAAGGGGTACGGCATTCTCTGGGACAACACTTCGTTTACCCGCTTTGGCGATCTTCGCCCCTTCACGGCGATTCCGGCAGCCGATCTCTACGACGCGGATGGCAAGCCGGGCGGGTTGACCGTCGCTTCGGCGGACGGTTCGCAGCCGCCCCGGCAAACGGCGGACATCTCCATTGATCTGCGCCTCAGCCCCGCTGAGCTCCAACATCCCGAAACCATACCCGGACACTGGACCGGGAAGAAGCTATCCTGGACCGGCTCGATTCTTGCTCCTGCAACCGGCGACTACCAGTTTCGCGCCTACTCGAATGGCGGCATCCATGTCTGGCTCGATGGCAGACTGGTGATGGACCATTGGCGGCAAAGGTGGCTCACGTCCAACGATCAGATTCGCGTGCATCTGGATGCCGGCCACAAGTATTCGATCCGGATCGAAAACGATCCCGAGCAGCAGGACACGCTCGAATTCGCGTGGAAAACTCCTGCGCCGGACGATGATACGTCGTTGTGGTCGCAGGTGGGCGACGGCATCGATTATTCCTTCGTCTACGGCCCATCCATCGACCATGTGATTGCCGGTTATCGGCTGCTCACGGGCAAAGCAACGATGTTGCCCAACTGGGTCTTCGGCCTGTGGCAGTCGCGCCAGCGCTACGAGACCTCGCAGCAGTCGCTCGATGTCGTCAAGGAATTCCGCGAGCGGAAGATTCCCTTCGACAACATCGTGCAGGACTGGCAGTACTGGCCTCTCGATGCGTGGGGCTCGCACCAGTTCGATCCCGCGCGCTTTCCCGATCCCGAAGGCTGGATCAAGGCTCTTCACGCCCAGCACGCCCACCTGATGATCTCCGTTTGGGGCAAGTTCAATCCCAACACCGAAAACGCAAAGGAGATGGCTGCCAAGGGCTATCTGTATCTGCCCAATCTCGAAGAGCACATCAAAGACTGGATCGACCAGCCCTACACGTTCTACGACGCCTTCAATCCAGGCGCGCGGAAACTCTTCTGGTCGCAGATCGACACCGCCCTTTTCTCGAAGGGCATCGACGCATGGTGGATGGACGCGACCGAGCCCGACCTGATGCCCTCGCCGCCCACGCTTGAAGGCCAGCAGACCCACATGAATCCCACCTTCCTCGGCACGGGATCGCGCATGTTGAATGGCTACGCCCTGGAGAACAGCGAGGGCGTTTACACCGGCCAGCGGCAGGCCGCGCCCAATCAGCGCGTCTTCATCCTCACGCGCTCGGGCTTTGCGGGCATCCAGCGCTACTCCACGGCGATCTGGTCGGGAGACATCACCTCCACCTGGACGGCGCATGGCCAAGCAGATTCCCGCCGGCCTCGGCGCCAGCATCTCCGGCCTTCCTTATTGGACGATGGACACCGGCGGCTACACCATGCAGTACAAGTTCGCCCACGAGCCGATGACCGCCGCTGACGAAGAGGCGTGGCGCGAGTTGAATGCGCGCTGGTTTGAGCTCTCCACCTTCACCCCTATCCTGCGCGTCCACGGCGAATTGCGGGCGCGCGAGATGTGGACCCTCGGCGACGACTCCCCCGCCTACAACGCCGAGCTGAAGTTCGACCGCCTGCGCTATGCCCTCTTCCCCTACATCTACTCGCTGGCCGGATGGACCTCGCAGCGCGATTACACCATGATGCGCCCGCTGGTGATGGACTTCCCTCACGACCGCACCGCCCGTGAGTCGAACCATGAGTACATGTTCGGCCCCGCCCTCCTGGTCGCTCCCATCACCCAGTACAAGCAACGCGCACGCAGCGTCTACCTGCCGCCTGCGGCCGCCTGGTACGACTACTGGACCGGCCAGCCTGCCGCATCCGGTACGATCTCCGCCCCGGCGCCCTACGACCAGATTCCCGTCTTCGTCCGCGCCGGCTCGATCATTCCCTACGGTCCTGCGATGCAGTATGTCGCGGAAAAGCCCTGCGACCCCATCACGCTCTACGTCTACGCGGGCGCAGACGGCCAGTTCACGCTGTACGAAGATCAGGGCACGACGTTCGACTACGAGAAAGGCGCCTTTTCCGAGATCCCCATCCGCTGGGACGACAAGACAGCAACGCTCACCATCGGCGAACGCAGCGGCGACTTTGACGGTATGTTGCGCCATCGCATTTTCCAGGTGGTACTGGTGACCAAGACGCATCCGGCCGGTTTTCCGTTTACACCCACCCGGCTCAGAAGCGTGGACTACACAGGCACTGCCATCCGGCTCAAGCTGCAATAGGCCGCGGCAATGTGTATCTCCGTTGTTTTATGCAAGGAAAGGCAGTTTGTGATCAAACAATATCGAGCGTCGGCTCTTCTCCTTCTGCTGTTCGCGGCGTCAGTTTTTGCGCAGTCTCCTTCGCGGGAGGCTTATTTGTGGAAGAACGTGCAGATTGTTGGCGCGGGCTTTCTCGACGGAGTGATTTTTCACCCCACGGCGCGCGACGTGCGCTATGCACGCACCGACATCGGCGGCGCTTACCGCTGGGATGCTGGCGCCGGCCGCTGGCAGCCGATTCTGGATTGGGTCTCGCTCAAGGACCGCAACCTGATGGGCGTGGAGTCGATCGCAGTCGATCCCGCGGATCCCAATCGCGTGTACCTGGCGTGCGGCATGTACACGCGGCCGGACGCTCCCCTTGGCGCCATCCTCCGTTCTGACGATCGTGGCCGGACATTTGAACGAACCGATGTGCCGTTCAAATTCGGCGGCAACGAGGACGGCCGCGGCAATGGCGAGCGGCTGGCCGTGGACCCACAAGACGGACACATCCTTTACCTGGGGACGCGCCACGACGGACTTTGGCGCTCGCACGATCGCGGCGCGACGTGGGCACGCGTCGACAGCTTTCCCGACATCACCGAGGCCATTCCACCTGCGCCCAGTCCAGTCCCCGGCGAGACTCCTGAGCAGCACCGGCGCCGCATGCCTGTGCCCAGCGATGGCATTGTCTTCGTCAAATTCGCATCATCGCCAGGACGGCACACCGAAGCTTCCGCCACGCAGACCATCTACGTCGGCGTCTCTCTCATGAATCGGCCGAATCTCTTCGTGTCCACTGACGCCGGGGCAACGTGGCATTCCATCGCGGGTGAGCCAACCCAGTACCGGCCCACTCGTGCCGTGCTGGCAAGCGACGGGTTTCTCTACGTCGCTTACGGCGCCGCACCCGGTCCGTCGCACATGACCAACGGCGCGCTTTGGAAGCTCGATACCCCCACCGGCGCGTGGACCGATATCACTCCTGACCGGCCCACTGCCGGAAGCCGTGAGTTCGGTTACGCCGCTGTCTCCGTCGATGCGCAACATCCGCGCACAATCATCGCCAGCACCTACGGCCGCCCGGGCGGCGATAACATTTTTCGCTCCACTGATGGAGGCGCGACGTGGAAGCCGATCTTTGGCGCCGGGAGGGCGAGCGGCGTATTCGATTACAGCCTCGCGCCCTACGTAAAGCCCACGCCTATCCATTGGCTTTTCGATATCGAGATCGATCCCGCCAACCCCGATCACGCCGTCTTCACCACCGGCTACGGAGGATGGGAAACTTTTGATCTGACTGCGGTGGATCGCGGCATGCCCAGCCACTGGAGGATCCTTGCAGAGGGCATCGAGGAGAGCGTTGCGCTTGATCTCGACAGCCCGCCACGTGGCGCGCACCTCATCAGCGCCATCGGCGACTACGGTGGCTTTGTTCACTGGGATCTCGACCGGCCGGCGCTTGCCGGCTCGTCGGCGCCGCCGCGGATGGGCAACACCACTGGAGTCGCTTCCGCCTCGCTCCGGCCCCTGGTCGTTGTCCGGGTCGGCAACAGCGCGCAGCACAAGCCCGGCCAGAGCATTGCCTATTCGCTCGATGGCGGCCGCACATGGAAGCCAACCAATGCCGCGCCCACACCCGAAAGCCACGCCGGCTCAATTGCCGTCTCCGCCGATGGTGGCGTTTGGATGTGGATACCGGAGGGCGAGCCTGCTTACCTGACCCGTGACCGCGGCCTCACCTGGATCGCCGCGCAAGGTCTCCCCGCCGGGCTGCGGGTTATCGCCGACCCGGTGAATCCGCGCTTGTTCTACGCTATCTCCCTCGCCACCCTTACGCTTTATCGCAGCGTTGACAGCGGCGCCACTTTTACCTCGGAGCATTTCACGCTCGCCGATGCCACCCCCACGGATTCCTCGTCTGTGCGCGGCGACGAGCGAGGCGGCCAGGACAGAATCTACGCCACCCCCGGTCGCGTGGGAGATCTTTGGCTCGCTGTCTTCGACGGCCTTTACCATGCCCCTTCGACCGCCTGCCGGGCGTCGAGGAGATTCAGGCCTTCGGTTTCGGCAAAGCCGCTCCTCACCACTCCTATCCGGCCCTCTACCTCGCCGGCACTGTGCGCGGCCAGCCCGGCGTCTTCCGCTCAACCGACGAGGCGCGCACATGGACAAGAATTAACGATGATCAGCATCAATGGGGACTGATCCTGCAGATTACCGGTGACCCGCAGCTCTACGGGCGAGTTTACGTTGGCACCCATGGCCGCGGCGTCCTCTATGGCGACCCTTCTCCCACCCGGAACGTGCAGCACCCGTGAGCGCCGGCTCTCATGCCGGCAAGGTCGCCGCACTCCTGGTGTTAAGGTCGGGTGACGAAGATACGCGTCGGGGCCCGGGTCGTCGACGTGGCCGTTCGCCGGCGGCACTCTGCGATCCTAAGGCTCTCGCTTGTGGCGATCAACGGTCGAGTTGCGACGGATGACCCGGGAATCCGTTGATGCGAAGCGCATATACGCCTGCACATAGGTCATACTTCTGATGTGCACGGAATGGTTCGGTCGATTGTCCTTGTGGCGGCGTGGGGGGCCTCGGGCGTCTTTTGTCAGGCGAGCGCGCTCGCGTGGCAGAGCGCAGTTGAGCGTGCGGCGCGGCAGGCTCCGGAGGCGCGGATCGTCGTCCTCGACATCGCCAGCGGGCGCCTGGTGGGCGCGTACAGGCTCGGCGATGCGGCACGAACGCTGGCTGCTCCGGGCTCAACGCTGAAACCGCTGGTGCTGTATGGTCTGGTGAGCGCGGGCCGCTGGGACCCCGCGAGCCGCATCGCCTGCAACCGGCAACTCGTGGTCGCCGGCCATCGGCTGGCGTGCACGCATCCGCCCGCTCCGCCTTTCGATGCGCGTGAGGCTCTCACGTGGTCGTGCAATTCCTACTTTGCCGCGGTGGCGCGGACGCTCCAGCCGGGCGAACTGGGCCGGCTGTTGCGGCCTACCGGGTTGCTCGGAGCCACCGGTCTTGCACGCGATGAAGCGGCTGCGGAGTTCCGCGAGCCGGAGTCTCAAGAGGCAGAACAGTTGGCGTTGCTAGGAGTGGAAGGCGTGCGCGTGACGCCGCTGGAGTTGGCCGTGGCGTATCGCTGGCTGGCGCTGGAGCTGGCCGCGCATCCTGACTCTGCTGCAACGCAGGTGGTGCGCGCCGGATTGGCTGATTCGGCCAGCTTCGGCATGGCCGGGCAGGCGAGCCTGGGCGGCGTCCCGGTCCTGGGCAAGACGGGAACGGCAGAGGGCATTGCGTCAAGCCGGACCCACGGATGGTTTGTGGGCCTGGCGCCCGCGCAGAAACCTAAAGTAGTGATTGTTGTCTATTTGCCCGCCGGCCGCGGCGTCGATGCAGCGCGTATGGCCGGCGACGTGCTCGTCCATGCCCCTCTGGAGCGGCCGTGAACCGGCGGTTCGTCGGGCGAGCACTCATGAGCCTGCTGGCCGCAACCGGCGCGGCGGTCAGCGGGGTGCAACCCACGCAGCAGCTTGCCGTGAGCGCCGCCGCGACTCAGCCAACTGCGCGCTCGACGCTGCGCGTAGGAATGTGGACGCTGTGGCATGACTGCGAAGTGGTGCTGGCGCCCGCCGGGCCGGACGACAAAGCCACACTGCGGAAATGCGCTGGCTGTGCACCCCTCACGATTACTCAACCTGTGCACGTCAAAGCTGTGGGAGATGCTGTCGCACTCACGGCCGCGGGCAGAATGAAACCTGCGGAGCGTCTCTTGGTCGCCGGCGCAGTCATGCTTACGGCGCATGGCGAAACCGTAACGCTTCAAAATCCCGTGACCATTACTGCGAAGGCCGGTGCGCTCGTGATCGTGGTTACGCTGCCCGTGGAGAGCTACGTGGAACGGGTGGTCGCCAGTGAAAGCGATCCGGCGGACAGCGCGGAGTCGCTGAAGGCTCTGGCGATTGTGGTGCGGAGTTTCGCTTTGCACGAGGCGCATGGACACGCGGATTACGACGTATGCGACTCGACGCACTGCCAGCTTCTGCACTGGGGCGGAAGCGGCGAGCGTGGGGCTGCGGCTCACGCAGCGGTGCTGGCGACGGCCGGCGAAACGTTGTGGTTTCACGGCCAGCGGGCTCTGGCTTACTTTGGCAAGGATTGCGGCGGGCGCACGGCATCGCCGGCCGAGGTGTGGCCTCATGCCAAGCCGGTTCCCTATTTGCCCTCGCAACCTGACCGATTCTGCACTGCCGATGGCGGCAGGGAGTGGGCAGCGGAAATCACCCGCACCGAACTGACGGCGGCCCTTGCAGCCCATGGGCTCGCCGCGCCCGGATGGCAGAACCTCACCGTCGCGCGGCGTGGCGAATCGGGCCGCGCCGTCACCCTGCGATTGGACGGGCGCGAGATTTCCGCCGAAGAGTTCCGGCTGGCTGTGGGCGAGTCACTGGGATGGAACCGGATTCCCAGCACGTGGTTCGAGGTGAGCCGCCAGGGCGACCGGTTCGACTTTCATGGGCGCGGATGGGGCAACGGCGTCGGCCTTTGCCAGAAGGGTGCAGCGGCGATGGCCGCGCGGGGGCGCTCCACGCGCGAGATTTTGGAGCAGTATTTTCCCGGTTCCGAGCCTGCCGACGAAGCAACCGGGCTTGCATGGAGGAGGGTCGCGGGTGACGGTTTTGTTCTCGAATCTCTCAACGAAGCCGACGCCGCGTACCTGCCCGATCTGAATCGCGCGCGCGCTGAGGCGTCAGCGCGATCCGGCTTGAACGCGACGCCTCCGATCACGGTGCGAGCCTTCGCTTCTACGCCGGCATTTCGCGAGGAGACGCTCGCGCCAGGTTGGGTGGCGGCTTTTGATGAAGGGAACTGGATCGGAACTCAGCCCTTGCGTACGCTGGCTGGGCGTCATTTGCTGGCCGGTACAATGCGCCACGAGTTTCTTCACGCGTTGGTGGAGCAGCAGGCCGGAGCCCACGCCCCACTTTGGCTGCGCGAAGGACTCGTGGAAGTGTGGAGCGAGGATAGCAGCGCCGCAAATCGACAGCGTGCAACCGCATCCACACCTGCACCCGCGCTTGCGCTTGATGCAATCGACTCCGCGCTGGCCCATGCATCGACTGAAGCTGAGTCAGCAGCCGCGCACCGCGCCGCTGCCTGGTATGCAACGCAGCTCCTCGCGCGCTACGGCCGTGCACAGGTGCTCGAGTGGCTGCGTTCAGGCCCTCCCGCCGGAGTCGTCGCCGCCCTCGGGCAGCGGCAACCGAACTGAATCCTTGCCGAGCGGGCCGGCGCCAACGGGAGCCGGGACGAGCGATTCGTCTTCCGGACGTGGCTTGATGCTTGGAGTCCGGCCCAGCAGCACCGCCCCCCACGCCAAAAGCAGAACCCAGCTTGCAACGGCCAACAAATAAGCTCCGGCAAGTTTGAAAATCACGGCCCAGACCTGATGGGTCACCGTTCCGTGCGGCACGCCAGTGAAGAAATGGCTCGGCCACTCCATGGCCACCAGCGCCGCAATCACCACCGCCAGCCACCAACGCCAATTCAGCAAGAGGCGGATGAGTTTTCGCCACGGCAGCCGCCAGCCCCATTGCGCCGAGGCCATTGCATGTGGAATCACCTTCGCCGGTACCACAATCCAGCGAAAGATCCACACGAGGACCGTAAGCCAACTCTGAATGTGCTCGTAGGTGAAGAGTGTGGCCCGCGAGTGAGCCGAAGCGCGAGAGTTGAGATAGCCCGCCCACATGGGGATTTGGTCGTCGCACCAGTCGAGGATCGCCCACATGGCCCAGACAACTGCGACCCAGACCAAAAGCGTGATCGCACCGATTACGAACGGGGCACGTCCCTGCTCCTGGTTGAGCAGCTTGCGCATGGTTCCGGCCTCCAGCAGCAATGTCACGGCAAGAAGCACCAGCGGCAGCAGCAATGTTAATCCTACCTGCCATGCGTACTTGTCGGGCAGGCGTGTCCATGCCACTCCCGCAAGGACGAGCAGCAGCGTAGCCCAAAACTGGGCCGCAACCCATAAAAGGCTCAAGCGGAGCCGGCGAAACAGATCGTTCAAAATGCCAATGGCTGCGACATCACTCACGGCTGCACCTCCAGCGTTGCGGGATCGGTGGTGGTCTCGATGTTCGATTGGTACATGGGTCCGGCCTGCGCCGGGCTGATCTGGAATAGACCTGAATTATCAGCCTGGAGCAGGTAGACGTACACACTCCGTGAGCTGAATTCGGTGTTGAAGAACGCTGCGCGGTCGTCGTGGAATTCCTTGCGCGTAAATAGGTCGGCCCACCAGTCGGGCTTATTGTTCAGTGTGTAAAGGCCGGTCTCGGCCAGGAACTCAGTGCCCGCAGGGATTGGGTCTTGGGCCTGCAGGTACTTCCAATCGGTTCCATTGAGCGCCAGCTTGACGGCAATGATGTCGCCAATATGGACAGGGCCTTTCAGCGGTACCAGGTCGTAGGTGATCGGATCGGTGGGCTTGTCCTGTCGCATCTGCAACAGGTAATAGTCGCGCGTGATGTTGAGCGCGAGCTGGCCCTGCTGGAAAGATTTGCGGTCAGCGGAGTACCAACTGCTTTCTGCAGACCAATAGGTGATCCCGTTCCCGCTCTTGCGGATGGTCAACTGGCCGCCACTGGCCGCCTGCGTCGCCGGAACCTTGATCTGCCATGGCGCGGCGAACGCATCTTCGGGCCCAAAGTGGCGCTTGCTTACGCTCGCGCCGTTCACCAGCACCTCCACGTCGGAGCTGTTGGCAAGCTCGCCGCTCAGTACCAGGTAATCAGTAAGCCCCTGGATCACCATCGACGTTTGCTTAGTCGAGTACCAATAGTCGCCGTCGCGGTGTTCGGCCAGCCAACGCGCGGCCTTGGGCAGGAGCCCGCTCGATCGATCTTGCCGTATGAGGAGCTTGAGCGCGAAGGCCGTGGTTTCCGGCGAAGTATCATCCCAGAATTCCAGCATGCCGTCATAGTTGCCCTGCCAGTACGCGTCAGAGTCCGTCGCATGGGCCTTCTTTTCCAGCAGCTCCGCAGCTTGGTGCGCCCTGGAGTCGCCTGCCGCGTCAAGCGCCAGCCCGGCCAGGGCCAGCCCCTCGTCGCTCAGCTTGTCGCGGCTATCCCATGTCTTGTCGAGCGCATCTTTCGGTGCGCCTCCCGTAGTGGCCAAGGCGTAGACCGTGTAGGCGCGCAGGTCGGGAATCATGTCGGGATGCGCGTTGAGCGTAGCGACAAGCCAGGCCCGTGCCTTGTTTGCCCGGTCGCTATCAATTGTGAAGCCGGCGGTCTGCGCCTGCCCCAGTCCGCTCACCACATAGGCGGTCATGAAAACGAGGCTCGGGTCGTCCTGCCACCATCCCCAGCCGCCGTCGTCGTGTTGATAACTGTACAGCCGCTCTAAACCGGCTTGAACCATGTCGTTCAGCGTCTTCGGGTCGATGGGCGGCTTGAGGTGCAGCTTGTCGACCGCTTGCGCGACGATTACGTCGGGCAGGAAGCTCGACATGGTCTGCTCGGTGCAGCCCCACGGATAGCTCGTAAGGTAATCGAGCGCATCAAAGACCGTTCCGGCGACGGACGGCGCAACGGTTATGGTGAGCGAGCGCGACCCAGCGTCCGATCCGGCCGGATAGCTGAACGACCACTGGTTCTGCCCCGCTCCCGAGAAGACCACTCCCGTTCCTGCGGCCCGTTGCTTTACGCCATAGGGCAGCACAGGCAGCGTCATCTCGAGCGCGTCCGATTCTTCGTTGGTCATCGCCTTGGCAGTCAGCACGGCATTTCCCGTCGCCCGCGCCTTCACGCGCCAATCCACGTAGCTCTCGGCCTTGGCGGGAATGTTTACCTTCTGCGTTTGCCCGCTCAGGACATCCACCCCGCTCACGTCGAGCGCGAAGGTCACGTCCTTGGCCGTCGCCAGGTAGTTGTGCGCGATCACGCGCAGCACCGTCTCATCGCCCTGGCGGAAGAAGCGCGGCGCGGCCAGGCGCACGATCAGGTTTTTGCGCACGAGCACTCGGGTCACTACGCCGCCGGCTTTGCCGTCGTCGGTCATGGCGCGGATGGTGGTGCGCCACGTGGTGAGCGCGTCAGGGAAGTTGAATTCCACGCGCGCGTGTCCACCTGCACTCGTGTGCACGCTCGGATTCCAGTAGGCCGTATCCGGGAAGGCCTTGCGTACCTTGGGAACCACCAGGTCAGATCCCGGTTTCACTTGCGCCATTCGCGGATGGTAGAGACCATTCGCCAAACCAGCCAGTAGCGGACTCTTGGTGCCTGCCTGACCGGAGAAGAAAAACTCAAACGAAGTCTGCGGTTCGAGATAGACGTCTCGCTTGGGGTAGAAAGAAGCGACAATGTTGGGGGTGGTGTCGGGACGCACGGAGTAGAGCGCCTCATCCACCACGCCGAAACTCAGGTCGGCCTCCACTGGCTTGCCCGCGGAATCCACCGCGAGCACATCGTATGCGGCCTTCTCTTCAGGCTCATATTGGCTCTTGTTGGGCGTGGCCGTAATGGTCAAGGTGCGCTCGACGAGCGGTACTTTGAGGCTTTTTTGCGCGGTCATCAGTTGGTCGTTCTGCACGATGATCGCGCTGACGACGAGGTTAGGCTGCGCCTGCTGTGTGATGGGCACATCGAATGCGGCGCTCGCTCCCGTCAAGTGGATCAGGCGCCGTGCCTGCACGCTGTCGCCCTCGGCCGTGACCACGGCCCACGATTCGGTCAGGCCGGTCACCAGCAGCAAGTGCGCGGTGTCGCTCACCTGGTAGGTCTTCTTGTCGGCGACGATTTGCGCTTGCGCGTTAGGTTGGTACCACGTGCCGGCGCCGTTCCAGACCCACACCCAGGTATCGCCTTCAACGGTCCGGCCCTCCGGCGTCTGCGCGCTGGCTGACACCTGAAAGTCGCCGCTTCCGGTGAGAGGCAGATCCACCAGCACTGTGCCGTCCGCGCCAGTCACGGCGTCCTTGCTTGCTGCAGGCGTATCGGTCCGCTGGTGCGTGACGGAATCCCATGTCTCCAGCGCGGCCGCTACGTGCACTTGCGTCTGCACCGGCTTCGAGTCATAGTCCTGCGCCGTCACCTTCACGCGCGCAGGTTGGCCGGCCTGGAGAACGTAACTTGTGGGTTCCACGCTCACGCGGAACGATCCGTAAGTGGCCAGCACGGTGGAGTGGCCGGCAACCTCGCGGTTCGCCGCGTCGGTCACTCGCGCTTCGATGCGATAGTCCTGGTCGTTGTGCGTGCCGTCAATCTTAGTGGGCAGCGTGACCGTGAGGCGGCCGTTCGCGTCGAGCATGCCCTGGTGCTCCTGCTGCTCGGTCTGGCCCCACGCGTAGTCCGGCTCGTCGGATTCGTCCGACTCCGCCTCCGAATCCCCGCCGTTCTCGTCCGCCTCGTCCTCATCCCACCAATAATGCGTGGACGTATGCACCACGTAGGTGACCTTGGCGTTTACAACCGGCTCGCCGAAAAAGTAGCGCGCTTCGATGGTTGCCTGAATCGTGTTGCCTTGCAGCACGCGCGGCGCTGCCGGCGTTACGGTCACCTGGTACTCGGGCTTCTTGTACTCCTCGACGTAGAAGCTGCCCGACCCAGTCTCATCGTTTCCGTTGAAATCGATGTTGTAGTAGCCCAGCGCTGCGTCGGACGCAAGATCGAAGTCCGCCGCCACGGTTCCGTGCGCCGAGACGGGCAGGTCCTTGTTGAACACGACCTTGTCGTCGGGGCCGGTTACACGCAGGGTAAGTGTCCGCTCGTCCGGCAGCATGAGCGTGTCGTTCTGTTCTTTGCGCACAATGCCCTTGACGTGCACGGTATGGCTGGGCCGGTAAACAGGCCGGTCGGTGTAAATGTAAGCGCGCTCCTGTTGCGCGCCATTCCCCGTAAAGTTGTAGCTCCACGGAGTCACCATTGCTGCGTCGGCTCCGTGCCGCGCCAGGATCCACACGTTTTCCGGTTCCGGTCCCTGCGCGCCTCCGCGCACCGTCATCGTGAGCGAAGCCAAACCGTCGCTGCCCGTCTTGCCCGACGATTGCAGTTGCCCATTCGCCCACAGGACCACATCCGCGGCCTCCACAGGCGCGCCGGTCTTGCGGTCGGCCACGTAGAGATCGGCTCCGCCACTCTCCGTCCGCTCCACCACGGCAATCGCCGTAACGATGGCGACGGTGTAGGCTTTGTAAGTTCCGTCGGTGGCCTCGATCAGGTACACGCCCGCGCCCAGCCCGTCGATCGGCAACTGTTGCGTCTCGCTTACCAGGGCGGGCGGAGTTTCGAGCTTCCATCGCGCCACCAACTGGCTCGCATTCAGCAGGGGGATCTGCGCGAACTGTGTCGCGCCCACGACCTGGCTGCGCTTGCCCAGGCTGGCCTGCTTCTCGCGGAACGTATCGCGCGCCTCGTCGGTGAATTGGCCGCGGAAGAAGCGCCGCATCATCCACCAGAGATGCGCTTTGAAGTCGTGCAGCCGCTCGATCCAGGTGCGTTGCTCGATCTGCTCCTCCGGCGCGTAGCTTTCCGTGCCAAAGCTGTGCGGGTCCTTGAGGCCGGCGAAGAACTTCTCCGCATCGCGCACCTTGTACACGCGAAACTCCAGCTCCGGCACGTTGCGGGCGAAGAGTGGATCTTCACGCTCTCGCCCGGCGCAAAGGTCCGCGTGGTAGAAAGCGAGAACGAGCGTGGCGCGTCGCTGGCGGCGGCACGGCTTGCGCCTGCGGCCAAAAAAAGCAAAAGCACGGCGGCAAAGAGCGGCTTAGGGAGCTTCGGATTTCCGTAGGGCGCTTTTCGGTCAATCATGAAGTTCCTCGCAGAATGTTCCAGCGATAGACGCCGAGAAAGTTGGGGTTGGCGGCGAGCGGCCGCCATTGCGGCTGGGGATGGTTGAGGAGGTCGGAGAGGAGAACACGGCGCAGATGACCCGGTTCGCCGGGGTCCCCACGGACGGGTGGCTCGGAGAGCCGGGGTCCGTGGCGTGGCTTGCCGTGGTCCGGCCCGGTGTCATAGACGACTTCCGCCGCGGCGCCGCCGCCGATCACGATCATTGAATGCCACGGCGACGATTGGCCGAATTGGCGATAGAAGAGCAGGTCGCCCGGCAGCGCAGCGCGCACGTCGCGGCTGATAAAATACGCGTTCCGTTCCACCAGCGTTTTGGCATCGGCAAACTGGGCAAAAGCGCCGTTGGCCAGATCATCCGGCTGGAAAGCGCCAGGCCGCACACGGAAGAGTGCCGTGCCTAGCGGGGTGTGCGGATAGCTCCAGGCACGAATCTCGCCGGGCGGAGCCGGAACCTCGATTCCGCTGGTCTCAAACCAGCCTTCATCGTGGCGTTTGAGCGCCTCGCGATAGGAGTAGCGAAGTAGGCTGGCGCAGTCGGTGATCTCTTCCGGCGCCTGGGCCCGGGGACGAATGGCCTGGTACTCGGCGATGATCGTGAACCACCGGCGAAACGCCGCCTGGTCCGCGGGATCGGTTAACCGCAGGAAGTCCGGCGTTCCGTCGCCGAAGCGATCGCCCCAGGCCCGGTGCGGCCGGCTTTGGTCCAGTCGGGCGGGGATCGCCCCGGCCCGAGCCTGAGGCCCGAAGTGAGAGATGAGCCTCCCGGCAGGTCCAGCCCGGCAGAGCGAAAGAGCCAGCGCTCCCACCATTGCCAGGCCTAAAAGCGCAGAAATGGATTCTCTTCGGCGGGTGGTTGCCGCCGGTCGGTCAAGCGGAGGTCTGCCGTGCGCGTTCACTTGAGGGCAAGAGCGTGGGACGCACCCATCCTACGTCATTCCCGCGAAACGTGCGCACTTTTCGCATCGTAAACTTGGCCTCTTGTCTCGGAAGGCGGGTTTTGTTACTATCTCTTTACACATGGTTCGCGCTTCACAAAGCCGCTCTTGTTGTCGCCTGTCGAACATCTTCGACGGGTGTCCCCGCTAGTCCGTTCTCCTGAGCACAATCGATCCAGAAGACGCACCCGTAGCTGAATGCCGGGTTTGTCTTCGTGTGCACCGGCCTTCAGAAGTTCCCCGAATTGAGAGGTCACGATGCCGGTCGCCGAAAGTGAAACGGTCCAAACATCGCCGCGAACGCCAACTGTCACATCCGCGCAGCTGAACCATCTGCGTCTGCTTGAAGCGGAGAGTATCCATATTCTGCGCGAGGTGGCGTCGGAGTTCGAGCGGCCAGTGATGCTCTACTCCATCGGCAAGGATTCGTCGGTGATGCTCAGGCTGGCGCAGAAGGCCTTCTATCCCGCGCCGATTCCCTTCCCTCTGCTGCACATTGATAC
This sequence comes from uncultured Acidobacteriaceae bacterium, assembly GCA_963799155.1. Lineage (GTDB taxonomy): Bacteria > Acidobacteriota > Terriglobia > Terriglobales > Acidobacteriaceae > Telmatobacter. Next base: position 454,677 of record CAWCWB010000005.1, on the reverse strand, counting down.
CGGCTTCAAATTCGCCGAGATGCTGGCCTTCCGCGACGAGACGGCGCGCAAGGTGGGCGCTGAGCTGTTGGTGTGGCGCAACGAGCCGGCGATTGCCGCGGGAACGAACCCCATCGTGCTCGATACCAAGCGCTGCTGCGGGCTGCTCAAGACGCAGGCGCTGCTGGACGCGCTGCGCCACTACAACTTCGATGCGGCCTTTGGCGGTGCGCGGCGCGATGAGGAGAAATCGCGCGCCAAGGAACGCATCTACTCATTCCGCGACGCTGCCGGGCAGTGGGACCCGAAGAATCAGCGGCCGGAGTTATGGAATCTGTACAACGCGCGCATCCATCCCGGCGAGAGCATTCGCGTGTTTCCGCTTTCCAACTGGACAGAGATGGACGTGTGGCAGTACATCCACGAAGAGAAGATTCCGGTGGTCGACCTTTATTTTGCGAAAGAGCGGCCCATGTATGTTCGCCCAATCGGCACGGGACAGGAAGCGCTGCTTCCCATCGAACAGGATTTTGTGGCACGCCCGGGCGAGAAGCCGCAGATGGTGAAGTGCCGGCTGCGCTCGCTTGGCTGCAGCCCTTGCACGGGCGCCATCCGCTCCGATGCCGATACCCTTCCCGCGATCATTGCGGAGTTGATCTCGTTCCGTTCGTCGGAGCGCGCCAACCGAGTGATCGATCATGACCAGGAAGGCTCGATGGAGATCAAGAAGCGGGAGGGCTACTTCTAAGTGGCGACTCTCACTGCTCCCAGATTCTCCATCGAAGAATTCCTGCTCGCCGAGCGCGAGAAGGACCTGCTTCGCTTTTCCACGGCGGGCAGCGTGGACGACGGCAAGTCGACGCTCATCGGCCGCCTGCTCTACGACACGCAATCGGTCTATGAAGATCAGGTGCGGTCGATTGAAGGCAAGGGCACGACCGCGCCAGGGCAGATCGATTTCGCGCTGCTCACCGACGGACTGCGCGCCGAGCGCGAGCAGGGCATCACCATCGATGTGGCGTACCGCTACTTCTCCACGGCGCGGCGCAAGTTCATCATCGCGGATACGCCCGGCCACGAGCAGTACACGCGCAACATGGCCACGGGCGCGTCCACGGCCGACGCGGCGATTGTACTCATCGACGCGAGCAAGGGCGTGCAGATCCAGTCGCGGCGTCATGCCTACATCGCCTCACTGCTGCGCGTGCGGCACTTGCTGGTGGCCGTGAACAAAATGGATCTAATCAACTACGGCGAGGGCGCTTTCCAGGCAATCGAATCGGACTTCAGCGCGATTCTCGAGCGGATTGCGGCCGGCACGGGCACGCCGGTCGAAGCTCATTTTGTTCCCATCAGCGCCCTGAAGGGCGACAACGTGGTGCGGCGAGCCCGGTCCGAGTCGGGTCCGATGCCGTGGTACGAGGGCCCGTCGCTGTTGGAGTTGCTGGAATCGCTGCCCTCCGCAAAGGACACGAGGAGCGCACCCTTCCGTTTTCCCGTGCAGCGCGTATTGCGGCCCGACCACACCTTCCGCGGCTTCGCCGGGCAAATTACTTCAGGAACCGCGCGCCCTGGCGACGAGATTGCGGTTTTTCCATCAGGACGCGCGGCGAAAATCGAGCGCATTGCAACATTTGACGGCGATCTCAAGGAGGCCATCGCGCCGCTTTCTGTCACGCTCGTGCTCGATCGCGAACTCGATATCAGCCGCGGCGATCTGATTTCCGGGGTTGCGGCAGCGCCGATCGTGGCCCGCGGTGTGAAGGCGTCGCTGGTGTGGATGGATCAGCGGCCGCTCGATTTGAATCGCCGCTATCTAATCAAGCACACCAGCCAGACGGTACCCGCGTTGGTTTCGTCGGTTGATTACCGCGTCAATTTAAGCCAGCTTAAGCGTGAGCCGGCGCAGGTGCTGCGCATGAACGACATCGGTGCGGTCTCGCTGTATTTGCTGCGCCCCATCGCAGTCGATCTCTATCGCGACAATCGCGGGACCGGCGCGTTGATTCTCATCGATCCCGAAACCAACGCCACCGTCGCGGCGGGAATGGTGACCGCCGCTCAAGGCCAGGCGGCCGCGGGCGAGGAAGACGAAGCCGCCGCGTGGGGCCGCGTGACCGCCGGCGAACGGGAGGCGCGCTGGGGACACCGCGGCGGCGTGCTGGAATTGTCAGGCCCCACGGAGCTGATCGATGCCATTGAGCGCTCATCGTTTGCGATTGGCGCCGTGACCTGCCGCATCGATGCCGGCGACCGGGCGTCCTTGCAGCATCTTGGACTTCTTGACGTTGTCACCGACCTGCAAACCCAGTCGGGACTGATCACTTTCGTTGTGCGCGCCGTCGACGACAGCTCGCTGACGGCAAGCGCAGGCGGCTTCGAGATCTCACTCGACCCCAGCAACAGGATGCACGCCGTCGCCGAGGTGCACCAGCTTCTGCGCCGCGCGGGGATCTTCATTTCTTCAGAAGGGGCGGATTTGTGATGAGCATTGCGGAGATTGCCACTGCAGTGAATGCAAAGCTCGACGCGGTGCGAGCCACGTTGGCGCGCCAAGTGACGGGCGCGGGCGGCGTCTGCCTGACCTGCAGCTTTCAAGCCGAAGATGTGCTGCTGACGAAACTTTCCATCGAGCTCGACCCGCGGATTCCGGTTCTCTTTCTCGATACCGGCTACCACTTCGCCGAGACGTATGCCTATCGCGACCGCATCGCACGTGATTGGGGTCTGAACCTGATCAATCTGTTGCCGCAAAAGACGGTGGCCGAACAGGAGGCCGAACACGGTTTGCTGTATCAGTCCGCGCCCGACCGCTGCTGCGGCCTGCGCAAGGTCGAGCCGTTGTTTAAGGCGCTCGCCCAATATCGCGTATGGCTGACCGGACTCCGCCGCGAGCAGGCGAAGAGCCGCGCGGGGCTGGAAGAGTCGGCGCAGTTTTCACTACCCGGCGGCAAACAGGTGCTGAAACTTGCGCCGCTCGCCGCGTGGACGGCGCGCGACGTTTGGTACGCATGCGAGCAGCTTGGGATTCCGCTTCTGTCCCTCTATGAGCAGGGCTATACCTCCATTGGCTGCGAGCCGTGCACCTCGTTGCCGCTCGATCCCAACGATCCGCGCTCGGGCCGGTGGGCAGGCCGCAAGGTCGAGTGCGGCATTCACATTCAGGCAGCGCCGGCGCAGTAATGCGCGCAATCGAGAACAGAGGACCCAGGGGATGCCATACATTATCGGATTCTTGATTGCACTGTTCATCGCGCTCACGGGCGTGGGCGCCGGCACCATTACTGTGCCGGTCCTGGTGTTGTTTCTCGGCGTCCCGGCGCCGGTTGCGGTGGGCATCGGGCTCGCGTTTTCGGCGGCGGTGAAGTTGATCCTTGCTCCCGCGCAGATTGCGCGCCGGAACGTGGCTTGGCGGCCATTGGGCTATATGCTGCTCGGCGGAGCGCCCGGCGTCCTGCTGGGGTCGTTGTTCCTGAAGCACTTGATCAACGCGGGCTCAGCAAACACACTGAACGCGATTCTGGGAGCCATACTCGTAAGCACGGCGAGCTGGCAGCTTCTTCTATTCCTTCCGTCCCATGCGGCCGAACTCCAACGCGCGTGACCGTAGCCCCCTGCTCACCTGGCTCATGTTTCCCGTGGGCGCGGAGGTTGGGTTTTCTTCCGCGGGCGCAGGCGCGCTGGGCAGTGCCGCGCTGCTCAGCCTCACTCCGCTGGCCCCTGCGCAGGTTGTCGGCACCGACATCGTCTTCGGCTTCCTCGTGTCGCTTATCGGGAGCGGGGCGCATTGGTTCACGCACGCCACCAATCCCGCGTTGCTGGCGCAGTTGATCGTCGGCGGCGTCGTTGGGGCAATTGGAGGAACGCTTCTGAGTTCGCGCATTCCGCGCCGCCCGCTGCGCTTTGCCCTTTGGGTCTGGCTGCTCATTCTTGGCGGGCAGTTCCTCTTCAACAGCTACCACGTTTGGGCCGCCACGCGCTCGAGGAAACCGGGAGACGTGAATTCCCTGAGTTACCACGCGGCCGGCAGCAGCCACGACCCTGGGAAACGATGACGCGTCGCGATCTTCCTCGGTCATCGGCTACTCGTCTCGCTCCAAGCTCAACCCTGAGCATCGTCAGCGTTTCATCCGCTGCAGACGACGGCTACCCAAATCAGCCCGTCGAACACGCTATTCAGCCGGACTTACGATTTCCATCTCGGCTCCCAAGATAACGGCAATCTCTATGGGGTGCAGGACGGTCTGGACCTGCTCGGGCTGAACCGCCCCAATGGAAGCGTCAACTACACGTACGATACCCTGAACAGGCTCAATACGGCCAAGACGACCGGAACGAATTGTGCGCAGGAACTCGGTAGGACGAAGGACTGGGCGAGTACTTATACCGTGGACGCATGGGGAAACCTGACGGCGAAGAACTCGACCCTGTGCCAGGGCGAGTTGATGACGCCAACGACCGCGAGCGCCCGGAACCAGCTTGGTTCGGCGAACTACGACAGCGCAGGGAATTTGTACCTGCTGAACGGCGCAGGGTACACGTACGACGCCGAGGGCCATATGATCAACGGCATGGGCACGGTATACACCTATGACGGGATGGGTGAGCGGGTGGCCAACGCGGGCAGCAAGCTGTACTGGAAGGGCGTGGGTTCGACGGCATTGATGGAGACCGACACCACCGACAATCACCCGACGATGTACATCTTCTTTAACGGAGCGCGGATCGCCTGCGTCGACCCCGGAGCCACGGCCAAGTACTACGTGACGGACAATGTGGGCTCGACGGAGGTGGAGACTGACTCCGCGGGCAATGTGCTGAACGAATCACTGTTCTTCCCTTATGGGGTGGAGCGGATCGTGCAGCAGAACGACACGGCGAACAACTACCGGTTCAGCGGCAAGGAGCGGGACCCGAACACCGGCCTGGACGACTTCGGGACCCGGTACTACGACAGCGTTCTGGGGCGGTTCATGACGCCGGACTGGGACGCCAAGCCGACGGCGGTGCCCTATGCTGCGTTTGGCGACCCGCAGACCTTGAACCTCTACAGCTACGTGGAGAACGGGCCGCTAAACCGAGTGGACGCGGATGGGCATGCCGCCCAAATGCTGGGGCTCGACCAGGTGATTTTTGTAACTAATTATTTCGGTGGGGGGAACGCGGGGAACAATCAGACCTGCAATTCATTCAGCGGCGGCGATTGGTGTTTCGAAACCAACGGCGGTGTAACCCAAGACACCTATAAAGCTCAAGTCGAGGCAGCCTCTGCCCAAGCGGCAGCAAGCACTGGCAATGCTGCATCAGAGCCAGCACAGGAGGAGGTTGCGCAAAATAGCGCTCCGCAAGCTCAACCGGCCCAACAGCAGAACTCAACTTCGACGACAACGACTACGAGCCAAAGCACAGATTATGTGAGCGTTTCCTACTGGCCGAAGAGTGCCGGAGGATTTGGGCATATCGGTGTAGGTGTCGATACCGACGACACTCAAGGATTTTCTACAGCCAATCCAAAAACTCCTTGGTGGAAGCGGCTGTTCGGGGCTCCTGCTGGAACACCCGAAGATGATCTTAAAGCGCATACCAGTCCCAGCGGCGAGGTTGCACCGCATTCCTATCTCCACATCCCGATTTCGGCAGACCAGGCCTCAGCAACGAGGGGAGCTATTGCGGAACGATATGCGAATGGCGGCCACTACAATCTGATCTTCGATAACTGCGCGCAATTCGTTGAGAGCGTCCTCCATGCGGGAGGGGTTTCGGGTGTGCCTCATGCTGAGGTGTTCGGCCCAGCCATCCTGGGCGGAGTCCTGTGGGCGGAACACTAGATGAAGATCGGTAACGGGGCACCAAGACAACAAGATATGAACAAGGATGGTGAACGATGGAACAGCTAGTCAGAAACAGCCATAGCACAGTAATCGCCGCCATTTTTTGTTTTGCCGTGTTGCTATGCAGCGCACCGGCACACAGTCAAAATAGCAATAAGCATTGCTATACCGTCGAGGAGACTTTTCCCAAAGTCCACGATCTTAAAGTGACCACGGAGATCAAACCGATCAAGCATTGTTATTCTGATAAAGATCATCCATATCGGTACTCCGTCGTGGATATTCCGGTGTCGCTCGCGGTGGGGACCGTTCGAACGCCTGAGTTCTCTCCTCCGTCGAGTTGGTACTGGATACTGGTTGAGGTGGAGAAGCCTCTTCCAACCAAGCAAATGGCGTGCATGATGGCGGTCGCTGATGACTCGCCCGAATCTTGGAAGGACTGCCCTCTCGGGGATCGGTTGCTTCGAGCAGACTGGACCGTCTGGGAGGATGGGAAAGTCGCATCGAGCGGATCGAGCACAACTCATGCCGACGACAAATATACAACGGACAACATCTTCAAGTTCCTTGGAAAGTTCCCTGCGTTGTCTGGGCACAAGTATGTGTTGGAAGTGAAGTTCACCAAGGACGGGACGCCGTTGAACGTCGCCAACCCGCATCTGATCGTTACCAAGATCGGCGACGAGTAGGGGCTGTGGTGCGTCTAGGAGGCCCGTAGGCGCGCCGGTGGGTGTTGTGTCCGGGGCCTCTGCCTCGTCAAATCGAAAAGCAACGCTGCTAAAGCAGCGGCAGGATAGGGACACGTCACCCCCGGCGGGTTGCTGCGAAGATACCTGCGGTTCCTCTGCAGTTAACGTGAGCAGCGCCAGAACGATACGGGCGGCGACCGCGCAAATACTGGCGTTTACGTGTTTACGCGCGTCAACGCGAGTGGAATGAGCGAGTTCAGGGCGAAAGGGCCTGTGCGTGGTTACCGGCGCGGTAACCAAGGTTGCTGCGGCGTCAACGTGTTGAAAGCAAAGGACCGGGGCGGAATGGGCGTCCTGGCGCGCTCACGCGCAGTAGCCTCCGCTGCGGTCGTCTTGTTAACGCGCACCAGCACGCCAGCCGTGCGGGCTGTCGTACCCGCAACAAAGTGTTCCATCAGCCGTTGCTGTTGGCTCCAGAGCAGCCGGCTCTTGTGCATCTTCGCCATCCTAGACACGTTAGCTCTTCGCTAGTTATCTAGGACAGCCCCAAGGGCTTATCATGCCCGTCCGCTCTCCGGGCAGTTGCCCGGTAACTTGCCACGGCTCATCGTGCTACCATTTTTCATAGAATGATTCTCTTCTGCGGATGCCGGCTTTGGTTTTTTGCATCCGAGAGGTGATTTGCTTCACATGCAGTTAACATTTTCAAGAAACCTAACGTCCATATCACACCTGTTCTCAAACGATTGGCGCATGGGTGTCGGCTTGCGGCCGGCTGTCCCCTGCGTGGCAACTGACGTGCTACTAAACCGATTGACGTAGACAACTCCCACCCATGGAGACAAGCCTCCTCAACCGCGTGCAGGCTACGCTGCTGGCCTTGGCCACAGCAGCGCTGTTCGTTTTGGCGGTCTTGAATCTCCTCGAGCAGCGCCAATTCCCGCAGCCCGACGACGGCGTATGGTGGGGCGAGGCCGTTGGCGGCCTGAAAGCCGAAAAGGTTCTGCCAGACAAGCCCGGTCAGCGCGCCGGCATCCAGGTCGGAGACTTGCTAACGGGAGTCAGCGAATCCCCCACTGCGGGTGTCTCAACCGTCTCGCGCGTCGCCGACTTGGAGCGCGCGCTCTACACCGCAGGTCCTTACGGCCAGGTCTACTTCACCATCACGCGCGACGGCATTCCCCTCGAGGCGCCCGTCAAAGTCATTCCCGAGCCGCTCGATCGCAGCCTGGAGCTTGGTCTGCGTATCATTGGCCTCATTTATCTCGTAATCGGCTTCTACGTCCTCTTCCGCCGCTGGGGCGCGCCCCGCTCCACGCATTTTTACCTTTTCTGCCTGGTCTCATTCGCGCTCTATGCGCTGAAGTACACCACTAAGCTCGACACTCTCGACTGGACCGTCTTCTGGACGAATATTGTGGCCGAAGCGCTGCAGCCGGCGCTCTTCCTCCATTTCGCGCTCAGCTTCCCTGAGGAACGGTTCAAAAGCCGCCGCCGCCGCTGGCTCCTGCCGCTGGTCTACGCGCCCGGCGCCGGTCTGCTCGGGTTGTGGCTCTGGTCCATCGCCACGCGCGAGGCCACCAAGCTGCTGCTGGATCGCCTCAACCAGATCGCTACCGCGTATGACGCCATCTTCTACGTATCCGCTGCGCTCCTCTTCTTGCGCAGCTATAGCCGCGCCACCACTCCGCTGCTGCGCCAGCAGTTGAAGTGGGTCACCCGTGGAACCCTGCTCGCGGTTCTTCCCTTCACGCTCTTTTACGCCGTCCCCTATCTGCTGCACCTGAATCCGCCGCAGTTGCTCACCAATCTGGCCGGCCTTTCGCTCATCTTTTTGCCTCTCACGTTCGCCTGGGCCATCGTCCGCTACCGGTTGATGGACACTGACCTCATCTTCAAGCGTGGCGTTGCCTATACGCTGGCCACTGCCCTCATCCTCGGCGGGTACTTCGGCATCATCGCCATCATCGCCGAAGTGGTCCACCAGCGCTTGCCTGAAACCATGCGCGAGTGGGCGCTGGTCATCGCCATCCTGGTGACCGCCGCCGTCTTCGATCCCCTCAAGCGCCGCATTCAGGGCTGGGTTGACCGCGCCTTCGACCGCCATCGCTACGACTACCGCAGGGCTCTGGTCGAGTTCGGCCACGGCCTCAGCTCTGAAACCGACCTCCAGGCATTGCTGAATTCCATCGTCGAGCAGTTGCCGCGCACCCTTCGGGTCGCCCGCGTCGCCATCTTCCTCACTGAGGAGTCTGGCCGCCTGCGCCTGGCCGCTTCTCACGGCCTGCCTGAAGAGGTCAGCGCAGCTCAGGACCGATTGGCCCTCGGCTTCCTCAACTTCGACCGCGCCAAGGACCACTCCCACATCTTTCTCGAAAACGCCCAGGCTGCGCTTCATCTGCCGCCTGACCAGCAGCGCGCCGCCGCCCTCCTCGATCTCAACTACTATCTGCCCTGCCGCGTGGCTTCGGTGCAGCTCGAGAACGGCGAGGCCGCCAGCCGCACCATCGCCGTCATCGGTCTCGGCCGCACGCTGGGCGGCGATTTCCTGTCGAGCGAAGACGTCGAGCTTCTCGAATCCCTGGCCAGCTACATCGGCATCGCCCTCCAGAACGCCAGCCTCTACGCCCGCCTGGAGGAGAAAATCGTCGAGTTCGAGCGTCTCAAGGAGTTCAACGAGAACATCGTCGAATCCATCAACGTAGGCATCTTTGCCATCGACCTCAACGACCGCATTGAAAGCTGGAATGCGCAGATGGAGGCCATGTACGCCTTCAGCCGTGCAGAAGCCATCGGCCAGCCGCTTACCTCCGTCTTTCCTTTGGAGTTCATTGAGGCCATCGAGGACTTCCGCAGCGAGCAGGGAGTGCACCACCTCTACAAATTCCGGCTCAACACGCGCGCCGGCGAGCTGCGCACTGCGAACATTGCCATTGCGCCGCTGCTCTCGCGCGACTTCGTTCCCGTGGGCCGCATCGTCCTGGTCGACGATATCACCGAGCGCGTCGCACTCGAGTCCCAGCTCGCCCAGGCCGACAAACTCAGTTCCATTGGCCTGCTGGCTGCCGGCGTGGCCCACGAAATCAACACCCCGCTCGCCGTCATCTCCTCCTACGCGCAGATGCTGGCCAAGCAACTGCGCGGCGACGCGCGCCTCGGCCCCGTGCTCGACAAGATCACGCAGCAGAGCTTCCGCGCCGCCGAGATCGCCAACGGCCTGCTCAACTTTTCCCGCACCTCCACCACGGAGTTCCGCGCCACCGATCTCAACCAGGTCATCCGCGATACGCTCTCGCTGCTCGAGCACCAGTTCAAGACCGCGCAGATCATCGTCGATCTCAATTTTGCCGAGGAGCTTCCCCCATCCACGGCAATCCGGGTAAACTGCAACAGGTCTTCCTCAACCTGCTCCTGAACGCCAAGGACGCCATGCCCGGCGGCGGGCGCCTGCGCATTGCCACGCTCCTCAACGGCCACGTCGAGGCCGTCATCTCCGACTCCGGCTCCGGTATCGCTCCCGAAAACCTCAAGCGCATCTACGATCCCTTCTTCACCACCAAGAACTTGTCAGGCAATCAGCGTGGCACCGGCCTTGGCCTCTCTGTTTCCTACGGGATCATTCAGGAACACGCCGGCAAAATCCATGTTGAAAGCGCGGTCGGCTCCGGCACCACTTTCCACCTCGAGTTTCCCCTATTAAGGAATTCCGTCCATGCCTGAGCCCACCGCTGAGGATGCCCTGCCCGTAAGCGCGCCGGTTTCCGCGTCCACGCACGACGGCAATTCGCCCACTGCCTCCATCCTGGTGGTTGACGACGAGGCCGGCATCCGGGAATCGCTCGAAGTATTGCTCTCGCTGGAGAACTACACCGTCAGGACCGCGGCCAATGGCGAAGAGGGACTGCGCCTGCTCGATCAAGCGAGCTTCGACCTCATCCTCCTCGACCTCGCTTTGCCCGGCCAGAGCGGTATCGAGCTCCTGCCCCAGTTCAAAGAACGCCAGCCCGAGCTGCCCATCATTATGATCACGGCCTACGGCACCGTTGGTAACATCGTCGGGGCCATCCGCTCCGGCGCGGAGAACTTCATTCAGAAACCATGGGACAACGAGAAGCTGCTCGCAGATATCCGCTCCGCCGTTGCCCGCCGCCGCGCCGAGGAAGAGAACCTTCAGCTTAAACGCACCCTCAAGCAGCGCTACAACTTCACCAACATCGTGGGCAAAAGCGATTCCATGTTGCGCGTCTTCGACCTCGTTGCGCAGGTCGCGCCTAGCCGTTCCACCGTCCTCATTCAAGGTGAGAGCGGCACCGGCAAGGAGATCATCGCCAAGGCCATCCACGCCAACTCGCCGCGCCGCGACAAGCCCTTTGTTCCCATCAACACCGGCGCCATGCCCTCCGAACTGCTCGAATCCACGCTCTTTGGTCACGTCAAAGGCGCATTCACCTCCGCCGTCGCCTCAAAGAAAGGTCTCTTTGAGGTGGCTAACGGCGGGACGCTTTTCCTGGACGAAATCGCCACCATGGGCCTCGACACGCAGTCCAAGATTCTGCGCGTGCTGCAGGACAAGCGCTTCATGCATCTCGGCGGCATTCAGGAGATTCAGGTGGACGTGCGCATCCTCGCTGCCACCAATGTTGATCTGCGCCTGGCTGTGCGCGACGGCCGCTTCCGCGAAGACCTCTTCTACCGCCTCAACGTCATCACCGTCGACCTGCCGCCGCTGCGCGCCCGCCGCGAGGATATTCCCCTCCTCGCGCAGCACTTCCTCGACTTCTACGCGACTGAGAACAACTTCGCACCGCGCAAACTCTCCACCGACGCCATGCGAGCCCTCATCGATTACGACTGGCCCGGCAATGTCCGCGAGCTTGAGAACGCCATGGAGCGCGGCGTCGTGCTTTCTTCAGACCCCGTCATCGGCGCCGATCTCCTGCCCGGCCACATCACCGGCCGCAGTTTCCAGGACGCTCTCCTCGAGCACAACCCCAACTCCTCGCTCTTCGACATTCTCGAAGTCATTGAGCGCCGCATCATCGTCGAGAAGCTCGAGCGCTGCAACTGGAACCAGACCGATGCCGCCGAGCAGTTCCGCATCCCGCTCTCCACGCTCAACCAGAAGATCAAGCGCCTCAATATCGAGATCCGCAAAAAGGGCAGGGAATAGAACGACAGGGAGTAGCCAGTAGGGAGCAGGGAACAGAAAACGTTGAATGGCTACCATTCGCCGATTTGCACAACACTGACAAAGGACAACTGATAACTGACAACTGTTCACTAACCACTAACGACTAACCACTGACCTCTCACCACTAACCACTAACCACTGTGATGCCCTACTTCCTCTTCAAATCCGAGCCCGGCGTCTACTCCTTCGACGACCTCCTGCGCGACGGCGAGACCGTGTGGGATGGCGTGACGAATCCGACGGCGGTCAAGAATCTGCGCGAGATGAAGCCGGGAACGAAGTGGATCTTCTACCACACCGGCGACGAACGCACCGCCGTGGGCACAGGAACGGTCCTCAGTGTCGACGCGACCGACCCGAAAGTCCCCATCGTGCGCGTCAAGGCCGGCAAGCGCCTCAAGCATCCGAAAACCCTCGCCCAAATCAAAGCCGAAAAGCTTTTTGCCCGCTCGCCGCTGCTGCTCATCGGCCGCCTCTCCGTCGTTCCGCTCACCAAAGAACAGTGGGATTGGCTTGTCGCGTGAAAGGGCAGGTGAATACAGGACTGAAAATGAACTGATAAAAGTCGGGTGCCAGAACCACTCTATTCCCCGTCTTCCGCGAGCCACGCCTTCGTGTTCAGCAACTGCCGCTGATCCAGCGCCCAAACCTTGCCCGTCAGCTCATCCGGCGCTCTGCCCTCGTGCGCCGACCGCTCAAACTCGCTGGCCATGGCCTGCATCTTTGCGTCCAGGTCGTCGAGGAAGTTCAGCACCAGCGCCTCGGGAATCATGGGCAGCTTGGGCGAGCCGAACTCGAGCTTGCCGTGATGCGACAGAATCATGTGCAGCACCAGTGTGCGCAGGCGGTCAGGAAAATCCGGCAGCCCGGCAATCGTCTTCTCCACCAGATCGACGCCCATCTGGATGTGCCCCAGCAGCACGCCCTCAACGGTGTAATCGAATCCAGTCTCCCACTCGAGCTCGCGAATCTTGCCGATGTCGTGCAGAATCACGCCCGTGATGAGCAGATCGCGGTCGAGCATCGGATAGTGCGCGGCCACGCGATCGGCCAGCCCCAGCAAGCTCACCACGTGCTCCAGCAAACCACCCAGCCACGCATGATGAAGCTGCCGCGCCGCCGGCGCTTCGCGTATGCCTGCGCAATCGCAGGATCGGCAAGCAGCGCCGTCAGCAGCCGCTTCAGATCGGGATTCGTCACGCTCGCGACGCTTGCCTCGAGCACGCGCCACAGCTCGCCCACGTCGCGTGTGGTTGCGGGCAGCATGTCCATCCTGTCGGCTTCACCCTCAAGCGCCGTGCGCAGTTGATCGACCTTCACCTGGGCGCGATCCTCGTACCGGGAAACGCTGCCACGTACCTTGACCAGGTCGCCGCGCTCGAAAGTCCTTGGCGATGCGCGGATCGCCCGGATCCCACACCCGTCCCTCGATCTGCCCGGTCTTGTCGCCGAGCACCAGGTTCAGGTACGGCTTGTTCTGCTTGGTGGTTCGTTGCTGCTTGGCCAACACGAGAAAGAAGCTGTCGAAAGGCCTTCCCTCGTCGAAGCCCAGGAGATCGGCAATGTAGATGTCTTTCATTCTGCCGAGAAGATTAACGCAGTTGACCCGTTGTGCCAAAGAACGCCGTCCCCAGGCACAGCGTCGACCACCGCGCCAAAAAACGCCGCGGACCCGGAAATCAGTTCCCAGGCCCGCCTGTTCGCCCTTTCGTCTGCCTTTGCGGCGTTACTGCTGGGTCTGCGGTTGCGGCCCCTGCTGCGGTTGCGGCTCCTCCGGATGGTCTGAGGGCGCAGGCGCTCCTGGTACTGGCGGGATCGGCGCCGGCTGCTGCACCGGTTTCGGACCCGATTCAGCCGGGTTCTTCTTCTCGTTCGCCAGGCGTGTCTTCTCGGCGGTCGCATTCGACGTCTTCTTCTTCTTTTTGGTCGAGTTGTCGCCCGCTATACCCAACGGAGCTGACTGCGTCTGGCGGTCGGCAACCTCGGCCGCATTCGGCGCCGGCGGCGCAGTTGAGCCCGCCTTCGCATTGTGTTCGCTCGCCTTCGCCTTCTTTGGCGTCCGCGCGCGTTCGCTGAACCGCGTCTTCTGTGTAGGGGCAGTAGGCTCCAGCGGATTGGCCGGCTGCTCCGCGTTCGAGACCGTCTCCGGCAGCGCGCCCGCATTCTCAGTGTGTGAATCTGTCGTCGCGGAGGGCAGCGTCTCGCGCGGCGCTTGGCCAAACCGGATCTTCTCTTTCTTGCCGGGCTTCTCCGCACCCGCTTCGGCCTTCTTGCCCTTCTTCTTGCTCGATGTTGCTGCAGGCGTCGTTGCCGGCGCGCCGCTTGTCTCCGGCGGCGCCGCCGGCTCAGGCGCCGGCGCAGCCGCACCCCCCTTTTCCCTGAAGGTGTGCGTATTCTCGCGGAACCGCGTCCGCTCCACCTTTGCCTTCTTCTTTGGCGCCGGCGGCACATACGCGCTGAAGCTGATGCTCGAATGCAACTCTGCGGGCGTCGCCCCGGCGTCTACGTATCCCTGCTTGATCTGGATGAAGGCCTCATCCCTCATCTTGTTCAGATAGTCGCGAATCGCCGGCTCCATCCGGCTCACGTAATACGCTTGTTCCACATCCTCCTGCACGTCCTTATATGGCCGTGGTCCGCCCGGCGTGTGTTGCGTGACCTTCAGGATGATGTAGCCCTGTCGCGTAAGAATCGGTTCGGTGTACTGCCCCGCACTCAGATCGAATGTCTTGTCCTCAAGCACTTTGGGCAGTTGGCCTCGCTTGTACTGCCCCAGATCGCCGCCCGAGGCAGCCGTCGAGCCGTCGCTGAAACTGCGCGCCAACTGTGCGAAGTCGCCGCCCGAGTGCAGCCTGGCCTCAATGTCGTCGGCCTTCGCTTTGGCCGCCGCCACCTTGGCCGGATCGTCTGCGCCCCCCTGGCCCGTCGAGATCAGAATCTCACTCAACCGCTCGCTTTCCGGCTGCACATAATCCTGCTTGTGTTCCTCGTAGTAGTGCTCCACCTCGCCGGGCGTCATCTGGAGATGTTCGCCAACTTCCTGCCGCATCACCTCCTGGGTGATGATCTGGTTGCGGATGTTGGCCTTGAAATCCTCGAACGACACGCCCTGTTCCTTGGCTGCCTTTTCCAGGTCTTCAATCGAATCCAGGTTGTATTGCTTGCGAATCTCGTCAAGTTTCTTGACCAGTTCCGTCTCGCCAGTAATGCTCAGTTCCTTGCCCTTCGAGAGCCACAGTTGCTGGTCGATCAGGTTGCGCAGCAGCTCCTTGCGCTGCGCCGCCATCTCCTGCATCGATGCGCCGTTCTTCTGTCCTACTTGGTCCAGCTCGGCTTCCGCACGGTCGTAGTCTGACTGAGTGATGATCTGGTCGTTGACGCGGGCGATGATGTCCTCGACGGTTGTCCCGCCGTAAGGGCTCTGCGGCTCAGTCGCTTGGCCTCGCGCCAGGCTGGCGCCCGCAAGCAGCGCCGCGGCAAACACCAGCGTTGCGGAGCTGCGCAAAAGTCTCAAAGTGATAAAATCAGCGGCTGGCCCGGTCGCGGGCGCGCGATTTTCTGCCACCTGATGCACGCTCCGGGACCGCGTGATTGCGAAGCTGCAAAAGTGTGGAATTCTCTTGAATGCCATCATCCGTTCCTGCCCCGTCGACCGAATTACGCGGTCTCAGTCATAGACGCCATTGTAAATCCCCGGAGAGCATAAACGGAAAGCACCGGCGCGGTTCCTCCCGCTAGCGGCGGCGCATCAAGCCGCGTTCCAACAGGAATTCCGGGACAATCCCACAGATGTGGCAGATGAGGCGGCTCCGCTACCGGACCCCGCACGTGCGCGTCAAACACGGCGGTGCTATACTTTAGCCGAAGACGGCCTCGCGGGCTCCCCGCGAGCGGCTCTTCCATCTCCCTGGCCTTGCCGGTACCGGGCAAGGTCAATTTTTATCGAGCGGCAATCCTCGAGCAAGTGGATTCGCTCTCGGGCGATCGGAAGTCCGCTCCCAGGCGCCCGGCGGACACGCCGTCTGGAGGTTTGGTTTGCCGATGACTCCTCGCGCCCGCCGCGCCCTCTTTGCCGTCGCACTTTTCTTCGCCGTCTGCGCCGTGGCCGGCTCCATTCTCGAGCGCCGCGTCGGCGCGCAATCTTCGCAGGACGAGAGCCAGCTTCGCGACAGCCTGAAATCCTTCACTGACGTTTACGCGCTTGTCGAGCAGAACTACGCCGAGCCCATTACCCCCGACAAGGCCGATGACGTCATTTACGACGGCGCCATCCCCGGCATGTTGCAGGTCCTCGACCCGCACTCGCATTTCTACGATCCCAAGGCCTATGCCCGCCTGCGCGAAGATCAGCGCGGCCACTACTACGGCGTCGGCATGGTCATCCAGCAACAGAACGACAATGACGGCAAGAGCAAAGTCTATGTCGTCACTCCCTACGAGGACACGCCCTCGTTCCGCGCGGGCATTCATCCCGGCGACCAGATCGCCGCGGTCGACGGTAAATCCACCGACGGCTGGTCCTCTGACGAGGTCGCCAAGGCGCTCAAAGGCCCCAAAGGCACTCATGTTCAAGTCAGCATGATTCGCTATGGCCAGCCCAAGCCGCTGGTCTTCGACCTCATCCGCGACGAGATTCCCCACCCCTCCATCGATCTCAAGTTCGAGATTCGTCCCGGCATCGGCTACATTCATCTCTCGCAGTTTCAGGAGACGACCGGCCAGGAGATGGACGACGCCATCAACAGCTTCGGCGACCTCAAGGGCCTGGTCCTCGATCTGCGCGAAAATCCCGGAGGCCTTTTAAGCCAGGCTGTCGACGTCTGCGACCGCCTGCTCGCCAAGGGTCAAACCATCGTCACCCAGCGCGGCCGCGCCTACTCCGATCAGAACTACGTCGCCACCCACGGCAATGGCGGCAAAACCTTCCCCATCGTTGTGCTGGTCAATCGCGACACCGCTTCGGCTGCCGAAATTGTTTCCGGCGCCTTGCAGGACCACGACCGCGCCCTCATCGTGGGTGAAACGACCTTCGGCAAAGGCCTGGTGCAGACCGTCTACAACCTCAGCGAAAACACCGGCCTCGCCCTCACCACCTATCACTACTACACGCCCTCCGGCCGCCTCATTCAGCGCAACTACGAGGGCGTCTCGCTCTACGACTACTACAACCACGCCGGCGCCGGGCAGTCTACCGACTCCTCCAACCGCGAGGTCAAGCTCACTGACTCAGGCCGAACCGTCTACGGCGGCGGCGGCATCACTCCCGACGAAAAGATCGAGCCCCCCAAGACCAATCGCTTCCAGGACGAGCTGGTTTATAAGGACGTCTTCTTCCACTTTGCGCCGGTCTACGTGGGCACGCACACAGTCGACAAGAACTTCCAGGTCGACGACGCTGTCCTCTCCGACTTCAAGAAGTTCCTCACCAGCCAAGATGTCGACTGGACCGACGCCGACCTCAACGGTTGCATGGACTGGCTTAAGGCGCACATCAAGAAAGACATCGTTACCATTCAATTCGGCCAGCTCGCGGGATTGCGCGTCATCGCCGATTGGGATCCCATGGTCCAGAAGGCGCTCACCTACATGCCCGAGGCCCAGGCCCTCGAAGACAATGCGCACAAGGTGCTCGCCGAAAAGGCGCAAGCCCGGGCTACGGGATCCCAGGGCGTTGCCTCCCAACCGTAATCCCATCGATCATCCGCACTCAGCAAAAAGGCCGTCCGTACTCGGGATGGCCTTTCTGTCTTGCGCAATCGTTTGAGAAATCGGCTTGCCCCATCTGGGCGGCGGCGTGCCGGGGCGTCGGGGTGCCCTCTGGGCCGGGCCGGGCCAGGCACGCCGCTTTCTGGCGCAAGGGAAGGAAGGCACGTCACGCCGACCAGCGCGAAAAACCACCGCCGACGCCGACACCCCTCCCTACGCCGGCCCTTCCGGAGCGCGTTGTATCACGGCCGGAAACCGCTGCCTACTTGGGCGGCGCCGGCGGCGGTGCGAAGATCTCACGCCTGTGTCCAGGTTCCGGTTTCGGCTTCGGCTTGGGTGCCTTCTTCGCTTCTCTCTTGCCCTTATCTTTGTTTCCCATGCGTGCAAGCATGACACAGAAGGTCCGTCCTGAAAAGGGCCAAACCGGTCTGCTTTGCCCGCGGCACTCCGCGCCTGCCGGAGCCGCGCGCCGATTGCTGCGCGTCAAGCAGCGTCTGATTGGAGATCGGTGGGAACCGGTGCGCCCTGGAGGGTCACGAACCGTTCCGGCCGGCAACAAGCCCTGTCCAATTGCGCCAAATCGGCCTGCATCTCTCGATCCGATCCGAACGATGCCAGCGTCGCATCCAGAATCGCAGCCGCACCGGCGCTGGCCGGACGCTCGATGCGGTAGTGCATCCACTTTCCTTCACGCCGCGCCCGCACAATGCCCGCCCGCCGCAAGTACGCCAGGTGCCGCGATACCTTCGGCTGGCTCTGCTTCAGGATCTCCACGAAATAGCACACGCACACCTCGCGCCCGTTCATCAGGTTCAGCAGGCGCAGCCGCGTGCGGTCCGCGAGTGCCGCAAACAGGTGGGAAAGGTCGTTTGTTTTCGAGCTGCGGGCCATGTCTTTAAATATACGCCTTGACAAATATGAGCACCAGGAATATATTTGTCTAAGCATATACGAAGGAGGGCCCCAATGGCCGCCCCCGCGGACGTAAAAGAGCAAGTGAAGCAGAAATATGGCAGCGCGGCGCGCGCCGTGGCAGATTCGGGCAGCCCGCAGGCCTGTTGCGATCCCGGCCTGCGCTGCTGCGACCCCATCACCACCGATCTCTACAGCGACCTCGAAAAGGGGCTCATCCCCGAGAAAGCCGTGCTGGCGTCGCTCGGCTGCGGCAATCCCACCGCGCTCATCGAGCTCAAGCCCGGCGAAGTCGTGCTCGACCTCGGCTCCGGCGGCGGCATCGATGTGCTGCTCTCGGCGCGCCGAGTGGCTCCCACCGGCAAGGCTTACGGGCTCGACATGACCGGCGAGATGCTCGCGCTGGCCCGAGAAAATCAGCGCAAGGCGGGCGTCGAAAACGTCGAATTCCTCAAGGGCGAAATCGAGAACATTCCCCTCCCCGCCAATTCGGTCGACGTCATCATCTCCAACTGCGTCATCAATCTCTCGGCCGACAAGGACCGCGTCCTGCGCGAGGCTTTTCGCGTGCTCAAGCCGGGCGGCCGCTTTGCCGTCTCCGACATCGTAGTGCGGGGCGCCGTCCCCGAATCCGTGCGCCAGAGCATGTTGCTGTGGGTGGGCTGCATGGCGGGCGCGCTTGAAGAGCAGGACTACCGCGGCAAGCTCATTGCGGCCGGCTTTGCCGATGTCTCCATCGAGCCCACGCGCATCTACAACGTCGAAGACGCCCGCCAGTCTCTCACCGAGGCCGGCATCGATGTCGACGCCATCGCTCCCGAAGTCGAAGCCAAGTTCCTCAGCGCCTTCATCCGTGCAGTCAAGCCTCAACCCGCGTGTTGTGCGCCCGGATGCTGCGGCTCCGCCGCCACGGCTTAGGAGAGCCCTCATGCCCAACCACTACAATGTCCTCTTTCTCTGCACCGGCAACTCAGCCCGCTCGATTCTCGCTGAGGCCATCTTGAATCGTAAGGGCAGAGGCATTTTCACTGCCTATAGCGCGGGCAGCCATCCCTCTGGGACGGTCCGGCCCGAAGCGCTGAAGCAGCTTGACCTTGCGCACATACCCACAGCGGGCCTGCGCAGCAAATCGTGGAACGAGTTCGCCGCGCCGGGCGCGCCGCAAATGGACTTCGTCTTCACCGTCTGCGACAACGCTGCCAAAGAAACCTGTCCCTACTGGCCCGGCCAGCCCATGACCGCGCACTGGGGTGTCCCCGATCCCGCCGCGGTGACTGGCACTCCTGAGCGGATTGACCGCGCCTTCCGCGACGCCTTTTCTATCCTCGACCGGCGCATCAGCCTGTTCCTTTCGTTGCCGCTTGCGTCGCTCGAGCAGCTCGCCATCCAGCGAGAAATCGATAGAATCGGCCGCTCCTGACCGGCGTGCACCGCAAGGCTGCACTCCCATTCCATCGTCTGAGGTTTGCTCATGAAGGTGACTGTCCGGCTCTCTTTTCTCGATCGTTATCTCACAGCATGGATCTTCGCCGCCATGGTGGCCGGCGTTGCGCTCGGATGGCTCGTCCCCGGCGTCGTTCCATTTCTCGATCGCTTCAGCATCGGCACCACCTCGATCCCCATCGCGGTGGGCCTGATCGTGATGATGTACCCGCCCTTCACCAAGGTCCGATTCGAAGAGCTGCATGAAGTCTTTCGCAATAAGAAGGTGCTCGGTCTCTCTCTGGCGCAGAACTGGCTCATCGGGCCGGTCCTCATGTTCGTTCTGGCGGTCGCGTTCCTGCGCGGATATCCGGAGTATATGGCCGGACTCATCATGATCGGGCTCGCGCGGTGCATCGCCATGGTCATTGTCTGGAACGAACTGGCCAAAGGCGACACCGAATACGCGGCCGGACTTGTGGCCTTCAACTCTCTCTTTCAGGTCTTCTTCTACTCGCTTTACGCGTGGGTCTTCATCACGGTTCTGCCGGCAAAGCTCGGTCTGCACGGTGCGGTCGTCCACGTCTCCATCGGCCAAATCGCGCAGAGTGTCTTCATCTACCTGGGCATTCCCTTTCTTGCCGGATTCCTCACGCGCACCATCCTCGTCCGCGCCAAGGGCCTTGCATGGTACGACCGCAACTTCGTTCCGCGCGTCAGTCCGCTCACTCTCGTGGCCCTCATCTTCACCATCGTGGTCATGTTCTCGCTCAAAGGGAACTACATCGTTCGTCTCCCCCTCGATGTCCTCAGGATCGCCGTGCCGCTCCTTATCTACTTCGTAGTCATGTTCCTGGTCTCGTTCTATTTGGGCCGAAAGCTCGGCGCCGACTATTCAAAGACCACAACCCTCTCCTTTACTGCCGCCTCCAACAATTTTGAGCTGGCCATCGCTGTCGCAGTCTCCGTCTTCGGCATCAACTCCGGAGCCGCCTTTGCGGCCGTCATCGGGCCGCTGGTCGAAGTGCCCGTGATGATTGCACTGGTCAACGTAGCGCTATTCTTCCAGCGCCAGTACTTTTCCAGTCCTCAGCCGGCACAGGTCGCGTCCGTCTGCGCATCCGCTAGGAAATAAGTCCACCCTCGCTCGGGCGGCTTTGAACAAGAGAACAAACCTCGCGCCTTTGCCGGCGAAGATTCAGCGCCGAAACGTGCCCATCCACTCCGCCTCGGACAGGATATGTCCCCTCATGGCGCGTTCCAGTTCTTTTCTGCCGCTACCCGCCTGCAGGTCGGGCGCAATATCGAGCGCAAACAGCCTGAAGAAATAGCGATGCGGTTTGCCGGGTGGCGGGCACGGGCCGCCGTATCCGATGCGGCCAAAATCGTTCCTGCCCTGGCGCGCGCCGCTTTCCAGCGCTTCTACCGCCGGCACTCCCTCCGGCAAAGACGTAAGATGCGCGGGAATGTTCCAGATGATCCAGTGCGTCCATGTGCCTCTGGGCGCGTCAGGATCGTCCACGATCAGCGCCAGCGAGTGCGCCGCGGGCGACACGCCGCTCCAAATCAGCGCGGGTGACAGGTCGGCGCCGCTGCAGGTGTACTTCCTTGGAATCTCACCGTCATTGGCGAACGCATTTGCTTTCAGTGCCAGGGACATCGCCATGCCTTTCTTCGGCTCGCAGGAGCCCAGGAGCCCATCGCCGCTGGTGAGCGCATCGCCACCTTCCCGCAAAAGGCGCGCCGTGCGTTCGGCATGAAGAATCCTGGGATCTACGCTGCTTCGGCTTGCCGCCCCGCGGCAAATCGGATCACCTTGGGTTGGACCAGCTTTTTAAAATCCGTCCACGTCATTCGGATCAGTTCTCTGTGAGTTCCCGCATTGAACGCGATCTCCTTGTCGTTCTCCAGGCTGTCATCGGCAAAGACAGGGATCCCGTACAGATTTCCGAAGGGCGGCATCGCGCCGGTTTCGCACTCGGGAAATCGATCCTTGAATTCATCTTCTGATGCAAGCGCAACCGTCTTCGCATGCGCCATCTTTCTCAGCAACTCAAAATCCACGTGAAACTTCGCCGGCAGCACCGCCATCACTAGCTTGCCGTCCAGCTTCACGATCACGGTTTTCGCCAGCTCCTTACCTGAGATATGCGCCAGCCCGGCGACACCTTGTGCCGTGTAGGCGGGCGAGTGAGAGATAACAACGTACGCGACGCTGTGCGCGTCGAGAAATTCCGTCAAACTCGCGAGTGCCATAACCACCTCCTGGTCCGGTCGCATTCTTGTGCCCGTTGCCATGATCGCGGCGGCCCCAACCCCACGCCCTCGTCGTTTTCCGGTGGCAATCGGCAGCGCGCAGCCGGACCTGCTCCGCTCCTGGCTGGCTATCGCTTGTAGCCGATCTTGCGCAGCAGATCGTGCCGCCACACCACTTCCGCTTCTCCTTCAATCCCCTTGGGCGAGCTTCCGTCGATCACTCCAAGCACGCCCTTTCCCTGCTCGCTGCGCGCCAATACGACCTCGACCGGGTTGGCCGTGGCGCAAAAGATGCAGCACACCTCCGGAACATTGCGCAGGGCATTCAGAACATTGATGGGATAAGCGTTCCGGATCATCAGAACAAAAACATGACCGGCAGCCAGAGCTTTGGCGTTCCGGATTGCAACTTCACGGAGAGCCGGATCGTTTCCGTCCGAGCGAATCAGGCATTCGCCCGAACTCTCGTTGAACGCCAGACCGAATTTGGCCTGCGGCGTTGTCGTCACGACCGCTTCGTAGATGTCCTCCACCGTCTTGATAAAGTGCGACTGGCCAATAATGATGTTGGCCTCCGCCGGCATCTCCATCGCCACGCTCAGCAGATCGATCATGGTGTCTCCTCCGCTTCAGGAGTTCTTTTATACACCTTTCTTGTGTTGCGTTTGCACACGCTCCACGTAGCGCCCGGTTTTGAAGTCGATCCTCACCATCTCGCTCGGAGCAACGAACACGGGAACCAAAATGGTCAGTCCATTGTCGAGCGTAGCTTCTTTCCGGCTTGAATCTTGCTGCGAGCGCGCGGCAGGCGCGGTGGTCACCACGCGAGCTTCCACAGTATCGGGCAGTACAATGCTCACCGGTTCTCCCTCGAAAAACTCCGCCGCAACCTCGGCCCCGGGCTGCAGAAGCTTCTCCGCCAGGCCCAGGTTCGCCGTGGGAAACTCAACTTGTTCAAAGTTGTCCATCCTCTGAAAAATGCAGTTCGTGCCATCGCTGTAGAGAAACTCTACCCTGCGTTTCTCCAGCTCTACGTCTTCTAATCGCTCCAGGGGACGAAAGTGCTGATCCCACAGCCGGCCGCTGCGAACGTTTTCCAGGCGCACCCGCACCGTGCCTCCCATTTTGGCCGCTCCGGCCTTAGCCTCAACTTCAAGAACTCGGTACACCTGCTGGTCGATCCGGAGCGCCATCCCTTCCCGCAATTCAGACGCCAGAACCATAGGTTTCTCCGGACCTCGTGGCGGGTTGTCTGCATGCCGCGTGGGGGATCTCCCATTCCGCGGGAGGAAGGCATGCCTCGGATCGAAACGGCTCCTCGAAGCGGCAGCACCTCATCGTGAAAACCCAACTCCGCGGCTGCCCCTCGGAAACTGACACAAACATTCTGCGCGAAAGGAACCATCTTTCAGTGATGCCCATCACCCCCCGGGAACGGTCCGGCCCCGCGCGGCACGCTCAGATCATGGGCAGAAAGATCAAGCGCAGGGAGTGCGCGTCCGGTGCGCTCGCCGCAACAACCGAACGCCGGCCCGCGTAAGCAATCCGCCAGGCTTCTGTTTTCAAGTCCTTTTCAAGTCCCTGTCATAGACTCGGGTTATGTCCGGCTTTGTCCTGTTCGCTACGCCCTGGTGGGTGAACCTTCTCATCCTCATTCCCGTCGTTCCTTATCTTTTATCGAGAAAAGGCAAGCTCCGCATCGGCAAGAAGCGGCTTCTTGTCGTTGCGCTCTTTGCCGTAGCCTTCGGCTTCGTTGAAGCGGCGGTTGTGGTTTATTTGAGAGCCGCCACGGGATTGTGGCCGGGGCCTCCAGCGAAAGCGCTTGTCCTCCCGGCAGCCTTGCTGAGAATCGAGTGTTTTCGGGAAGCGGCAACCATCGTCATGCTCGGCGTCATCGCCTTTCTTGCCGGGCAAAGGGCGAAGGAAAAGTTCATTTCGTTTCTATGGACATTCGCTCTCTGGGACTTCTCCTATTACATCTGGCTGCGCCTGACTATTGGTTGGCCCACGTCTTTCCTAAACACCGATGTGCTGTTCCTCATCCCCGTGCTGTGGGTGGCGCAGGTGTGGTTCCCGATTTTGGTCAGCGGTCTCACCGCCCTCGTGATCTGGCTGCGCGACTAAAGCGCTCAGGGCGAACAAATCGAATCTGCGCACTGCGGCCTCCTCACCCCATCATGTTGCCTGCGCCGTCGCGGCCAGTTGCCCGATCCATTGCCGCATCCGGCGGCTGTGCGAACCCTCCCAGTACACTCGCCTGCAGCCTCCGCACTCCCGGAACTCATTGCACCATTCCAGAGTCTCTTTCGGCGCCCGCTCCTCGACCTCTGCTCTCGAAACTTCTTTCAGAGTTTCATTGCAAACCATGCAGCGCGTCAGCGGGCGCAGGGACCGCGCCAGGTCAAAGCGCCTCACTACCTCCTCGGCCTGGCGGCGGCTGTCGGTCTCGCGCAGCCAGTAGCCATGCGTCACGGCGGAGTGCTTCAGCACGCCGCGGTCGCGCGTCAGCAGGATGCGCCTTTGTTCCGCCGAAATCCGCACCAGCTCCAGGTCGCCGGCCTCATTGGCATACACTGTGTCGAACCCGAGCATGCGCAGATATCCCGCCAGCCTGCCCAGGTGAACATCGAGCACGAACTTCGGCTCACGCAGCGGCTGCGGCCTCACGCGCAGCACCGGCGTAATGTCGATCGATTCAAACACCGGATACACGGCTACGCGGTCGCCGTTTTTGACAAGGCGCGCAAAATCCGACGACTCGCCGTTCACCAGCACCAGATCCACCTCTGCATGGGGAATGCCGAAACTCTCGATCATGTCCTTCACCGAGGCCGGCACATAGAATCGCTTCTCTGCCGTCGCGTACTGTAACTTGGGCGGCAGATGATCGTTCAATTCGGCATAAAAGCGAAAGCTGGCGCTGGCCGTTCCGTGAGCCATCGTTCTCGCCTCGGCATCAGTGTAGTCGCATTCGTGGTGATCCAGGCAGGCGCCGCTCAGCCGCCGCTCGTCGGGCGAACCTTCCTGCCCGCCTCCGCGTGGGCGATACTGGATCGAGGAGCACCATGCCGCACCAGACCAATGCCAACCCGGGCGCCGTCACCATTTCGGCGGGTCCGCGCCTGAAGGCCGCCTTCATTCTCGCCATCGTCGCGGATATCTTTCAGATTGCCGTCGCCCCTCTATTCGTCGAGGGCGCCGCATCGCCCTATGACGACATTCTCGATCTCTCCATTGGCGGCGTGCTGACGCTTCTTCTTGGCTGGCATTGGGAGTTTGCGCCGTCGTTTCTCGCTAAACTCGTGCCCGGCGTCGACTTCATTCCTCTTTGGACGCTGGCCGTAGCCAACGTCTATCGCAAGTCGAGGCGGCAAGTGGTCGCAACACAAGGCGGCAGCGAGAAATACCCGCCCGAAAGCGGCTCGCAATAATCCTGAGCGGCATGTTTTCACTCGCCGGCCGCTCCACCCGCCACCCGCCGCCCGCCGAGCCGGCTGGTCACATGCGGCGTGCCCCATCCTGGCTCCGGGGCACCGGGGTGCCGGGGCGCCGGGGCGCCCTCTGGGCCGGGCCGGGTCGCGGGCCGTAACCGCCGCAGAATTAATGAGGACTTTAGCCCCTGTCATGGCGCATGTTTTGTAACAAGGGCACGGCTTTAGCCGGGCCGCAACAGTGGCGGAGAGGATAAGAGGGCTTTAGCCCCTGCGCCATTGTCCCTTCGGGTTTTCGCGCAATCTTTGGACTTTTTCAGCAAGCTCTCAGGCCGTGAATCTTCCCCGTGCCCCTTTGATCATCGTCGTCCGGCATCCGTGCGAACCGGGATCAATGCATCAAGGCGCCGGCGTGGACACCGATGTAATACGGCCACAGGATGATGGCGAGAACACCTCTCCAAAAACTCAGGTGCAGGAACCCAATCGTGAAGAGCCAGGCGGCGCACCACGCGAGCCCCATAAAGGTGTGTTGTTCGATCCGGATCTTCTGCCAGTTCTTTCCGTGCGTTTCGCTTTCCAAGATCCCCTCCGTCGGGTTCTCCTCCGAGCTCGGCGAGGAGCACATTGCCCCTTTGCCTTGCCGGAGGCGTTCTGATCATGACCTCATCGTGGACTGGAGCCATAGTACTCCTCCCGGCGCATTTGCTCGCGAAGCCGGGGCGAGCGGAAAACTGATTTCGGTGATGGGTTTTTTGCGAGGGGCCGCAAAAGGAGGTAAATCAAGGCAAATGTTCGCATTTGCGGTACCGGAACCCCCTCAAATGTTCGCTTAAAAGGTTAGCTTTGGGGCCCAAATGTAACCTCCAGAGGTTACATTTTTAGGGGACATGCACCTAGAAAAGTTGCGTTTTAGAGGATTCGTAACCTAGAAAGGTTAGCTTTTGAGGGTGACACGCACCAAGAAAAGTTAGGAATTGCATTGGAAGCGTCCGTTTCGGCCTGCCGCGCGCCTGTCCTTCTGAT
This sequence comes from uncultured Acidobacteriaceae bacterium, assembly GCA_963799155.1. Taxonomy (GTDB): domain Bacteria; phylum Acidobacteriota; class Terriglobia; order Terriglobales; family Acidobacteriaceae; genus Telmatobacter. Next base: position 428,234 of record CAWCWB010000005.1, on the reverse strand, counting down.
CCCTGATCTCTGATCTCTGTCCCCGCTCCGGCCGCCCGCTGGCACGCCACAGATGCAGGAGCCCCCGAATGGCCCGCAACCCGGAAACCAGCCCGTTCCCGGACGCTGCGGCGTTTGCCGGGACTGATCCGCACCGTTCCAAGCCGGAACGACCTGCGAACAATTCCCTTGACGTTTCGCTTTTTGTTCGCTAAAATGCCTTGTTACCTGGATACCCCGCAGCCGCAGAAAATGCACCTTTTCGGTGACCCGTGCGAGAATTAGATGCACAAGAAATGGTGCCTTGAGGAGGGGACGGAGCCATACGGTGGCCACAGCTATTCAACCCCAAGCAATCAAAGCTCCCCTTATGGCGTGCGGCTACAGGCCCGATCTTCTCCGCTCCAATTTCCAGTTCGGGCGTGGTCAAACCGCGCCTATTGTTGGGTTTGCGCAAGCCCCGACAGACTCTCGCTCGTCCTGTGTCGCGGTCACCTCGGCCGCCAGAGATCCCCGCTTGGCAGCTGAGGAGTGCCGTCCTCTCGGGGCCCCGATCGTTTTTGTATGCGCGGGAAATACGCTCCAGTGGTGGAAACAGGGGAGCAAATCGCCAGAATTCCTTGAGAGCATCCCAGTCGCGGACGTAGAGCAGTTTTTTGATCGACGCAAGATCGAATTTTCTCCAGAGGCTGTCTATCGTGCCAAGACATGGGGCCGCTTCAAGACGGAATACCAGCTAAGCTTCGTGGATTTGGGACTGATGCCCTTGGTCGAGGAGGAAGTGGGAAGGTCACTCGCGAACCTCATTGAACGCAATGTATCGGACCTTGAGAATTGTCTTAGGCGACCGAACATTTCTGCCGCTACCGGTCACTGGCTCCTCCAAACCATCTTCTGGCTGGTGTCCGGCAAAATCCTGCATGACAAGCAGGTCGAAGCATTTCGTGACTTGAGCTGACAGATGTGGACCAGGTCTTTGCCCGCCTCGCTGCGCACTACGGGGAAGCGCCGCTTGCGATTCGGAACCGTAGGGAGCGCGAGGGCCTCCAGAGCGCCGCGCAGACAATCAGCCGCTTCAGCAGTCTTGCACTTACTACAACTGAGTCACTCGCATACGTGTACGAGAATACTCTGATTTCTAAAAAGAGCCGAACAGAACTTGGGACGCACAGCACTCCCTCTTTTCTGGTGGATTATGTGGTCGGCAATTTGTCCGATTGGGTAGCTGAAATACCCGTTGATGACAGGAGCGTGTTTGAGCCTGCTTGCGGCCACGCAGCATTCCTCGTCTCTGCCATGCGGCTGCTGACTGAACTGCTGCCGCAGGATCGGGCGACCCCGCGTAAGCGGGGACCGTATCTGCGCAGCCGATTGCATGGGTCCGACATTGATTCATTTGCACTCGAATTGGCGCGGCTTTCCCTTACTTTGACGGATATTCCGAACCCGGACGGCTGGGACCTGAAAGCCGGAGATATGTTTCTCGGCGATGGGCTCAGTGAGCAGGCGAAAGCGAGCACGATCCTTCTTGCAAATCCTCCGTTCGACAACTTTTCGCCGGAGGAACAGATTTCTTACGGAAAGAAGAACTCGGCACTAACCTTCGTCAACAAATCCGTGGAGATGCTGTGGCGCGCTCTCCCGAAACTGCGAGGGAGTGCGGTGTTTGGGCTCGTGTTACCGCAATCGTTCCTGCACAACAACAATGCTAAGGAAGCGCGGAAAATGCTCGTGAGCACGTTTGAATTGCGAGAGATCTGTCTCTTCCCCGACAAGGTATTCTCTTTCTCCGATGCCGAATCCGTAGTACTTCTTGGACGCCGCAGACAAGCAACGTACAAAGGTTCTGTACGCTATCGTCGGGTGCGCGAGCGGCAGTTGCCGTCTTTCCGCGCAACCTATGAAGCCTCAACCACCGTAACCGTTAGTCAGTCTAGGTTCACCAACGAGCGGAATCGGTCGCTGCGGCTTGCCGACCTTGAGGAGGTCTGGACCTATTGCGCAGATAATCCCAAACTGGAAGATGTAGCATCCGCAGGGCAGGGTCTCATATTTCACGGTGCTGAGCTCCCAAGGGGGAGTCGCACGTTCGCCGACGAGAGGTTTCTCGGAGCGCAACCCGGCTTCGTGCATTTCGATCAGGGTTTGCAGCTTCACGAGCTGCCTACTCGGTATTGGCTCAATCTTGACCCTAGGGTAATTCGACGTGCTGTAAGTGGAACGGTTGTTGGTGCTCCGCAAGTGCTCCTAAACTACGCGCCTTCGAGTCGCGGGCCATGGCGTCTGAAGGCCCTTCTGGACTCGCAGGGGCACCCGGTGTCGAGCCGCTTTATTGTCGTTCGCCCGAGTGTTGAACCCTATTCGATTCTTGCCCTTTGGGGCCTTCTCAATTCACCAGTCGCGAACGTTTTCGTCTTCGCGCATTTAGGAAAGCGCGATAACGTGGTCGGGGACGTCAGAAGGATGCCCATGCCCATGAAGGCTTCGTTTGGAGCATTGGAGACAGCCGCAACCCGATATGTTGAGGAGGCGTCATCGAACCCCAGTTCCCCTAGGCTGAAAGATCTTCTCTTGGATGTTGACTGCGAGGTGCTCCGCCTTTATGCGCTCCCGGCTAGGCTCGAGCGATTCATCCTCGAAACTTTCACGGGATGGGAGCGAGTTGGCGTTCCGTTCGTCCAATCCTTCTATTTTCCGGAAGGTTTTCGCGCTGATGTGTCTCTCGCAGACTTCAGGAAGTTGGAAGAAAACTGGCCGAGAACCAATCGCGAACGCGGCCTGCTAATCGACAGACAAATCGCTGGCGGGCTGGACGATATCCAGCGAGCCCGGCTGGAGGTTCTACAGGAATATGCGGACTATCACATCAACCAGGTCGCACCCGTACCGATCAACGAATTGGACGGACTGGAAAGAAAACTTCTCACCAGGTTGATTGACGGGGGTGAGAAGAGTTGACGAACGGATTTCAATATCCGATGCAGCCTCAGGTTCGACGTCACGGCCCGGCCGGATATTCGGAATACGAAAGCTATCGTGACTGGCTGCGCGATGAGTTTCTATTCCGGTGCGTGTATTGTCTCCATCGAGAAAGATGGTATGGGCGAGGCGCGACATTTCATATCGATCATCTCGTCCCTGTGGAGTCAGACCCCGGCAGTATTTGTGTGTACACAAACCTTCTGTATGCGTGTGCCGCCTGCAATGAGGCGAAGAAAGCGATCGTCGGGATACCTGATCCGTGCCAGATTGCGTTCGGTGACTGCCTCAGTATCGCTCCGGACGGACATGTGGTATCGCTGAATCAAGACGGCGAGAAGCTACGGCAAGCATTGCGGCTCGATAGCCCCAAAAATGTTGAGTTTCGCTCACGCTTCATGCGCATTCTCGATGCTCTCCAGGAGAGCGCCCCAGACCTATACCAAGAGATGATGAGCTTCCCGAATGATCTTCCCGATCTCCGAGCGAAGCGCGTGCGGTCGAACACGAAGCCGGAAGGTGCGCTCAATTGCTATTTCGTGCTGCGCGCAAACGGCCTGTTGCCCTCTACATATTGACCTCAGTAGGCGGAGCCAAAAAGGTAGGACGACTGAATCATGAGGACCCCTTCCTTCTAGTCAGCTGCTTCCTTTAAGACCCCACGGGTGCGCACTCCCCTGGCTGTTAAAGGTGACGTGACGCCCCGCTTCGCGGCAGCGTATGTCCGCGCGCCTTTAGCAAGTAGGTAACTAAGAGTCGGCTCCTAGTGACTGTCCCGCCCGAATCACCGCCATTCCGGAAGGGCCACTTACCCCGGCTGACTACTAATCACTAGTCGCTATAGCGTGTTTCATAAATGACCACCGAATCCCGAATGTCATCCCTCAGGGGTTAAAACCCCTCGCCTTTCCGGTCTTTTTCGGCACGACTGAAGTCGTGCCCTGATACAAAGCCCGTTTCTCTCGGCACGACTCAAGCCAGCCCAGCGACACCGGCTCTTCGAGCCACCTGTCGCAGGGGACGGCGGCAAGTCATGCCCTGATCCAAAGCAGATTTATGAAGCGCGCTCTAACTCGCTGACCCGCTAACCCGCTGGCCTCCTGACGGCTGGCTCGCTGCGAACCTCGCCTCGCCCGTTATTCTGAGAGAGCCATGACCAACTCAGGCAAGCCTCTTCGCCGCGTCGCCGTCTATTGCGGATCGGCCTTCGGCAACAATCCTGCCTTTCGCGCCGAGGCTGAAGCTCTGGGCGCCGCCATCGCCAAAGCCGGCCTGGGCCTGGTCTACGGCGGAGCCTGCCGCGGCCTGATGGGCGTGCTGGCCGACGCAGCGCTCGCCGCGGGCGGCGAGGTCATCGGCGTGCTGCCCGATGCGCTCAAGGGCCGCGAGATCGCCCACACCGGTCTCACCTCGCTCGAGATCGTCGCCACTATGCACGAGCGCAAGGCCCGCATTCATGAGCTGTCCGGCGCCATCCTTGCGCTGCCCGGCGGCTATGGCACCCTCGACGAGCTGCTCGAAGCCATCACCTGGGCGCAGATCGGTCTCCACTCGAAGCCGTGCATTTTGATCAACACGCTGAATTATTGGAACGGGTTGCTCGCCTTCCTCGACACAGCGGTTGCCGAGGGCTTCATCGAGGCCCGCAACAGGGATCTGGTGCGCGTTGCCGCAAACTCCGCCGAGGCGCTCGCCATGGCTTTCAACCACGCGTGATCCGCAAGCTGCGCGCTGGCTGGCGCGCAGTTCACGGGGCCCGTCTACGCGGGCAGCACTGCAGCCGGCGGCGCTTCTACGGAGCTTGCTGAAAAAGTCCAGAGATTGTGCGAAAAACCGAAGGGATAATGACGCAGGGGCTAAAGCCCTCGATAATTTGGCGGCCCTTACGGCCTGACTGAAGTCATGCCCTTTTACAAAACTCCTCCCTCGACGAGTTTTTCCGCAAGCTGCGCGCTGGCTGGCGCGCCGTTCACGCGGTCCGTCTACGCGGTCCGTCTACGCGACCCTTCTACGCAAGTCGTCCCGCAGCCGCGCACTCGCGCAGATCGCGGCTCAGCGCATCCACGCGCTTGAGATCGGTGTCCCAGGCGAACATGAAACGCGCCGCCCCGCCTATGAAGGTATAGAAGCTCCATCCGCGCGCGCGCAGTTGGCTCAGTACCGTCTCGCTTGCCTCGACGAACACCGCGTTCGCCTCAACGGCCTGCGCCAGCCGCACGCCCGGAATCGCGGCCGCTTGCGCCGCGAATTGCCGCGCGCACTGGTTGGCGTGCGCGGCGTTGCGCAGCCACGCTCCGCTCTCCAGCATTCCCACCCACGGCGCCGAGAGAAACCGCATCTTCGCCGCAAGCTGCCCTGCCTGTTTGCACCGGTAATCGAAATCCGAGGCCAGCGCGCGATCGAAGAACAGCACGGCCTCTCCCATCGCCATGCCGTTCTTCGCGCCGCCGAAGCACAGCACGTCTACGCCGCTCTTCCACGTCATTTCCGCCGGCGAGCAGCCCAGGCTCGCGCAGGCGTTGGCAAAGCGCGCGCCGTCCATGTGCAGCGAAAGCCCGAGCGCACGGCACTCTTCCGAGATCGCGCGCAGCTCCTGCCAGCGTATACACGCGGCCCGTCTCGGTGGATTGCGTAATCGTCACCGCGCGCGGCTTGGGATAGTGAATGTCGTGACGCTTGGTGGCCAACTCGCGAATGGCCGCCGGCGTCAACTTGCCCTCTGCGCTCGTTGCCACCAACAGCTTCGACCCGTTGGAGAAGAACTCCGGCGCGCCGCATTCGTCGGTTTCTACGTGCGACTGATCGGAGCAGATCACGCTGTGATAGGACTGGCACAGCGATGCCAGCGCGAGCGAGTTAGCCGCGGTGCCGTTGAAGACGAAGTAGACTTCACAGGCGGTCTCAAACAGGCTGCGGAACGCGTCGGCCGCTTTGGCGGTCCAGGGATCGTCGCCATATGAGGTGGCGTGACCGCGATTGGCCGCCTCCATTGCCTGCCACGCCTCAGGGCAGATTCCTGCGTAGTTGTCGCTGGCGAACTGTTGCTCCAGATCCCTCTCTTCGATTTCGGTCATGACACGATCCTCGTTCGTTCGGAACAAAACACGCCCCGACGGCACGGCTGAACTTGCGGCGGAATGACTGAAGGAGTGCGGGCGCTTGAGGAATTGGAGGCGCGGGCCGGGATCGAACCGGCGCATAAAGGTTTTGCAGACCTCTCCCTTACCACTTGGGTACCGCGCCTCGGGCTGCCTGCCTCACGGAATGCGGAGCGTCCCACCCCGCTCTGCAACCGGCGCAAAACCACCGGGGCGATGCGGAATGGAGCGGGAGACGAGACTTGAACTCGCGACCCTCGCCTTGGCAAGGCGATGCTCTACCACTGAGCTACTCCCGCTTGACGCAAATTCGAGTATACCGGGCTGCCGAAACCGGGTCAAACCGGCCCGCGCCTGTCACAGAAGTGCGCGCATAAGTGCGACTTCTGGCGGATGTCGCGCGCAGGCGAGAGTTCTCTCAACGCTGCTTTTCGCACCGCGCGCCTGATTGACCCATCCCCCAGATTCCCGTAGACTAAGAGATTGCGAGGGTTGCGGCTCGAGCTGCCTACCACCCCGCATCATTTTCTCTGGAAACAGGACCATACCCTCCTGAAATTCAGGCTCGGAGATTGAAGCAAAGCCATGGCAAACCACGTATCGGCGCTCAAGCGCGCCCGCCAGACCGAAACGCGAACCGAAGTGAACCGCGCCAACCGCACGCCGCGTGCGCACCAGCCTGCGGGCGTTGCGCGAGGCGCTGGTCAAGGGCAACGTGAAGGCCGCCCAGGCGCAGTACAGCGCCACGGTTTCGACTCTCGACAAGAGCGTGCAGAAAGGCGTACTTCACTCCAACACTGTCTCGCGCTACAAAAGCCGCTGAACGCGCGCCTGAAGACTCTGGCGACCGCGACCACGGCCAACCCGAAGGCCCCCAAGATGAAGTAATTCGTCCCGACTCTTTGCCCAGGATTGTGTACTTTGCCTGCCGCCGCTGCGGTTTCCTGTGCTCGCTGGCTTCGGACGTGGAGTCAGAACCGGTATCGGGCGCTGAAGACGGGGTACCGTCCGATCTGGTCCACTTTCACGATCGGCAACCCCTGCGCATTCAAGCACGGCAGCCCTGGCGTGCAATCCTGCAGCCACACGTATCCCAGCAAGTTGCCGCGATTGAGTATGTTTTCCGCGCCGGCCTGCAACTCCAAATCGCTTCTTGAGAAGCGGAATCTGCGCTCCAACTCCACGTCAAGCCGGTTGTATGCCGGTCCTCGCACCGCGTTGATGCGGCTGAGGTCGTAAATTCCCCGGTCTTGCGCCAGAGAGTCGGCGGTGTCGAAGGGACAATAGACGCGTCCGCTGGTAAACGACTCCCGGCTATGGAGCATGATCCCACCCGGCAAGAGGAAGCTGCTCAGCGCACTGACTGACACAGGAGTGTCGAAGTTGCCCGTGCGGCGGACGCCGTCGAGCGCACGATAGTCGGAGTGCGAGAGCGAGGCCGATAGCTGCAGAGTCACGCGGCCCCGCAAATGAGTGCGCAGCTCGGCATCCAGGCCGCGCGAACGGGCCGAGCCCGTTCCGGTGAGCGGCAGCCAGACAAAGGCTTGGCCCAGCGTGTCGACCATGTTGAAGAGCATCAGTTGCCCGGCGCAAGCTCCAGGCGGGCCAGAAGGTTGCTGTAGATAGGAACGCCGTTGATGCCGATGTCGTTGGTGACTAGATTCAGAATGCTGCGATGAGCCGAGAGCAGGAGTGTTCCCGAGCCGGGCAGCGAGCGCTGATAGAGACCTCCGACGCCCGAGATGCCCAGCGAGAAACTCCGCTCCTGACGCGCTTCGCCAAGCGTCCGGGTGCGGATCTCGATGAGCGATGAGAGCCGGCTGGAATAGGACGCGTCGTACACGCCTGGCCGCATCTCCATGCCGCCAACGGCCGTTGCGTCGATCATCGACGTGAATCCACCGGTGGTTCCCGACAAGGCCAGGTGGCTGATGCCGGGGAACTCAACACCGTCAATGACAAAGAGGTTCTCTTCCGGATGCCCACCGCGCACGAGCACGTCGTTGGACAAGTCCGAACTCCAAACAACTCCGGGCAACACCTGCAAGTAGCGGGACACGTCGCCGTAAGTGCCCGCCGAAGAGCAAATCTCCTCGCCGGCGATCTGCGGCACCGGCGCCAGCGCCGTGTGCACGTCATTGTATGTGGCCTTTACTTCGACGGTTGCAGAGGCCGCGGAAATGGGATCTGGCGGAGCGGGTTCGGAACCCCGGCCGCCTCGACGGCGGTGGGAGCGTAGGCTTCACGCTGCAACGGCTCCTGCGCGGAAACGAGGACGGGGAAGGCGAAGAAAGAAAGCGTCAACGCCGCGACGCCAGCAATTCTGCTCATGGAATCTCCAGAATCGGGGCGGCAACCTTGGCGCGCAGATCCGAGGCGAGGTGGGAGTGCCGGTCCCGCGAATTCGATCGCCAAGTTGTGTTCGTAACTTGGAATCTTTCTGGATTATGAGGGGCTTCTGAATATTCGGACAGATATCGGCCGTCTCCGTCGAAGTAATAGTCTGTCTCGTTTCGCGACAGTTTGCGTAACGATGTCGTTTCAGCATGACTTCCATCGCCGACAGGACGCAATTCGACAAGCTTGCAACGCATCTTGCGTCACGGTTCAAGGACCCTTGCGCAGCAGCGGCTTAAGCACCGGAAAGATCGTATCGGCGATGATCGTGGAACCCTTAGCGGTGGGATGGATGCCATCTTCCTGAATCGTTCCCGGAACATGGATCAGATCCTTATAGAGCATGGGAACAAAGGCCACGTGGTGTCGCGCGGCGAGATCGCGGAAGATCTGATCGAACGATCGGATGTAGTCCGGGCCGTAATCCGGCGGAAGGGTGATGCCGGCGAGCAGGATCTTTGCGTGGGCTCTCTCAAGCCCAGAGAGCACTTGGTCTAGGTTACTGCGCGTCTGGTCGACGGGCAGGCCGCGCAGGCCGTCATTGCCGCCGAACTCGACAATCACAATGGCAGGGCGCAGGCGCAGCACGAAGGGTAGGCCGGCAAGCGCATCCTTGGTAGTGGCGCCGCTGGTGCCCTGGTTGATGACTTTGTACTGGTAGCCCTGAGCATCGAGCAGTTTCTGAAGAAAGTCGGGATAGGACTGGCCGTAGGGAAGGCCGTGGCCGGTGGTGATGCTGTCGCCGTAGCAAACAAGGATCGGCCGATCGGCGGACTGGAGCGGTGCGGCCAACAACAGCAGGCAACATGCGACAAGAACCGTGCGGCGAACGTCCACGTATATAGTGTAGGCGCGTGCCAGAGGGCACAAAGATCTCTGTGCGCTAAGAGGGGCCATTTAGAGCCGTTTCGGAAATACTTTGTCCGGTCAAAGCGTTTGCGAAGGTCGTCGCTCCCTGCTGCTCCCACCCCAACGACAAAGGCCCGTCGTTGGGGACCCCTGGCTGGTCGCGCCGACTTAGCTTTCGTGAATGCGGATACTCCATTTCCGAAACCGCTGTAGACTGCGAATGATGGGAGGGCGAGTTGATTCAGGTCAAGGGCGCGAAGAAGTGGATCCAGAACGGCGCGCGGCGCGTGGAGATTCTACAGGGGATTTCGCTGGAGATTCCGGCTGGACAGTACGTGGCCATCGTCGGCGCGAGCGGAAGCGGAAAGAGCACACTGCTGGGGTTGCTGGCTGGGCTCGACACGCCGAGCGAAGGCGAGATCTGGCTGGATGGGGTGCCCATTCACAACCTGGCGGAAGCTGAACTGGCCGCGGTGCGCGGGCGCAAGATCGGTTTCGTCTTTCAGTCCTACCAGCTCATCCAAACGCTCACTGCGCTCGAGAATGTGCTGCTTCCCTACGAGCTCAACGTGGAGGGCAGCGGATTGGCGCAGGCTCGCCGCTTGCTCGATGAAGTAGGCCTGAAGGAGCGCATGGATCACTATCCCGTGCAGCTCTCGGGAGGTGAGCAGCAGCGCGTGGCGCTGGCGCGAGCGTTCGTGGCCGAGCCGCCAATCGTGATGGCCGACGAGCCCACCGGCAACCTCGACTCGGTGAACGGCCTGATGGTTCTCGATCTGCTTCTGGAAAGAAAGCGCAGGGCGGGAACGACGCTGGTGCTGGTCACGCATGATCCCGAAGTGGCCAGCCGCGCCGACCGCAGGATCGTACTCAAAGATGGTCTCGTCGTCGAGGATTCAAAGCCGGGCCCGTTTCCGCCCGACCCGCATCCGCAGCAAGGAGAACAATGGCAAAGCGGGCATTGAGCTGGAAGCGCGCCGCGGCCATCGGCTGGCGCGATCTGAAGTCCGCGCCCGGCAAGTTCTCCTTCGTCATTCTGTCGGTCGCCGTTGGTGTGGCTGCGCTGGTGGGCGTGCGAGGGTTGAGCGACAGCTTTCGAGGCACGCTCAACGCCGAGGCGCGTTCGCTGCTGGCTGGCGATCTGAGCGCGCGCATGCTGCGTGCACCCTCGCCCGACGAATTGAGTAAAATCGAGGCGATTAAAGTCCAAAGCGCCGGAGGAATCCGCTCCACATGGGTGACTGAAACCGTATCCATGGCCTCAGTGAAGTCGTATCCGGTGCCATTGTTGGTCTCGCTCAAGGCTGTCGATCCCACCGAGTATCCGTACTACGGAAAGGCCGAACTGGAACCAGCGATGCCGTTGCAGCAGGCCCTCCAAGGCGACTCGGCAGTCGTGGCGGATGAATTTCTCATCAGGCTGAATGCGCACGTCGGCGATATGCTGCGGATGGGCGGCAGGGACTTCCATATCGCGGCGGTGCTCAAGCAAGAGCCTGACCGAATCTCCAGCGGAATGGGATTGGGCCCGCGCGTCATGATCTCGGAGGCATCGCTGGCACGCACCGGACTCCTTGCCCCGGGAAGCCGTGCCACGCGGCGCCTGCTCATGAAACTCCCTTCTGCGCCGCCGAAAGGGCTAACTGCGGATGCCGAAGCTGCTGCGATCCGCAAGCAACTAGAAGCGGCGCTGCCCGATGCGCAAGTGATGGACTTTCGCGAGGGCAATCCCGCGCTTACGCGCGGCCTCGACAACGCAACCTCTATCCTGAGCCTCATCTGCCTTGTGGCCATGGTTCTGGGAGCCATTGGCGTGGCCATGGCCATGCACGCGCATCTCGAACAGCGCATGGATATGCTGGCGATCCTCAAAGCCGTTGGCGCGGATTCTTCCGATCTGTTGCGCATCTTCCTCTTGCAGACGCTGGGCCTCGGCCTGGCTGGCGGGCTGCTTGGCGTTGCCGCCGGGGTCGGCGTGATGGCCGCACTGCCCGCGGCGTTTGGCCAATTGCTTCCCGTGCATGTGATTCTCCAGTTCCCGTGGCAGTCTGCGCTGGCCGGCCTGGGAACCGGGCTGCTCACCACTCTTCTCTTCTGTCTGCCTCCGCTGCTCGATGTGCGCGCCGTGAGGCCGGTGCTAGTGTTGCGCCGACTGGTCGAGCAAGGACCGGGCGGCATCGGAGGATGGTTTGCGCGCTGGTGGGCGCGCCGGTTGCAACTCGCAATTGCCGCTGCGGTGGTGGCCGCGCTGGGCGCCATTGCCTGGGCGCTCTCTGACTCGCCCGAGGTGGGCGCGTGGTTTGCGCTGCTGTTCACTATCACGCTGGTGGTTTTGCTGGTGTTGGCGGCTGTTGCGCTGCGTATCATACGATTCCTTCTCGATCGCACTCGACTTCACCTGCCTTCCGCTCTGCGCCACGGCCTCGCCAATCTCTACCGGCCGGGCAACCAGTCGGCGGCAGTGCTGGCGGCGCTGGGCACGGGGGTGATGCTTATTCTGACGGTCTACCTGATGCAGAAGGGGCTTCTGCGGGATCTTCGCGAGACCGCTGCGCCGAGTGTGCCCAATGTCTTCCTGGTTGATGTGCGAACCGAAGAAGTTGCGGGCGTCAAGGCGTTCTTTGCGCATCAGCCGGGCGTCAGCCAACCGCTGAATCTGATTCCCGTGGTCATGGGACGGTTCATCTCGATCAACGGGCAGCCTGTGGAAGGGATGAAAGATCAGCACTATCCGCGCCGCATGCTGGAGAGCGCCGAACTGAGCTGGGCCGATGCGCCGCCCGAAGGCGACAAAGTGACCGAAGGCGCGTGGTGGACGAACGGCAACGCAGCGCAGCTCGCGGTAAGCGACGGCGTAGCGCGGCGGTTGCACCTGGGCGTCGGTTCGACGATGGAACTCGAGACCGGCGGAACGACGCGCACGCTCAAAGTTGCCGCGGTGTTTCGCAATGACGGGCAGCACTTGAGCGCACGTGTGCCGTTTGTTCTGCCTTCGGGACAAATCTCCGACCAGCCGTCGACTTGGTACGGCGGCGCGCACATGGATCCCAAACAGGTGGCGGCAATGGAGCGGGCATTTTTCGCGGCCTATCCGACGATCACTGTCATCAACGTCGCCGATGTGCTGGAGCGCATCGAGAATGTCGTCGACCAGATCACTTTTGTCGTTCGGCTGCTGGCCGGGTTCTCCATTCTTGCGGGCTTGACGATTCTCGCTTCGAGCATTGCCAGCACGCGATTCCGGCGCATGCAGGAGGCGGTGGTGCTGAAAACGCTGGGCGCCACGCGCATGCGGATTGTGCGGACCTTCAGCGTGGAGTTCAGCGTTCTCGGTCTGTTGGCAGGCGCGGTCGGCGTGGTTTTTGCCAACCTGCTCACGCGCGTGCTTTTGCACCGGATTGAAGTGAATTTTCAAATCGAATGGGGCGCGACGCTGGTGGCGCTCGCCGGAACCGCGGTGCTGGCTACGGCGACGGGCTGGCTGGCAAGCTTCAGGATTCTCGGCCTGCGCCCGCTGGAAGTGCTGCGCGAGGAGTGAAAAAGGCAGGGAACAGGGAACAGAAAGACAGGGAATAGCCAGTAGGGAGTAGGGAACAGAGGCCAGAGATCAGAGGTCATTTGCTGTCGGCGGCGACATCCTCATCTTGATCCTCCTCCTCTTTTTCGTCATCAGAGTCCTCTTCGCCGTCATCATCTTTGTCTTCTTCGCCGGATTCTTCGCCTTCGCACTCGTCGCGGTAGGGGCAAGTATCGCAGTCATCACTTTGGAAGCACTTGAATTCCTCGGGTGCGAGCTCGTCGCCGTCGCTGGTGAGGGTGATGGATTCGACCTGGTCGCTCGAGGGCGATCTGGGGAAGGAGTGCGCGAATTGCGCGGCGACCTGGAGCGCGTAGATAACGCGACCGGCTTTGGTTGCGTCGATGCGGCCGTCGGCGAGAGCGCCGATGACCTGGGAGAGGGCCACGAGAATGGAACCGCGATCCTCGAGAGCGGGCAATTCGAGTTTGGCTTTCGACGACGATTTCTGGCGGAGGAGGGCGCGGTGGATGCGGTTATGGTGATAGCAGTAGGGCATGTCTTTGAGGGCGGCCGCCTGACAGCGCGCGCCGTCGGGCAGGATATGACGACATTTCTTGTACATCGAAGAATCTCCTCTCCGGCTGGCTGAACAACACCGGAAATGGGGTAAGAACGAGCTTTCGCAGCGAGAGTGTCCCAGTTAACCAGTTGATTACGGGGGTGCCTCCCCCGGCGTCTGAAAACAAGTGCAGTGGTTTCAGAGGGTTAGCGCAAGTAAGGTGCGCCATCCGCCTGATTGCAAGGAACTTCCCTGCAGATGTGTCTCCGCAAAGGAGTTACGGGCGTTCAGGAGGCCTTGCGGCGCGGATTGCGCCTGTTTTCCGGAGAAAGCGAGCGCAAAGACGCGAACGCGGCGGATTTCTCCGCCGCAAAGAAGGCTTGGTTGAACGCTTATGGAATGAGTATGCGCTCAAAGGGGGAAATTATATGCAAGGAAAACAGTGATTAGTGGTTAGTGGTTAGTGATTAGAAAACGAAAGGCTTAGGGGCCAGTTGGACAGCTTTCGAGGCGGCGGGGGGCTTGACATCGGGAGGGCAGCGGGGTTGGCGGAGCTAGGGGGTTGGCGGGGAAAATGAGCGAGGAGGGGCTTGCGGGGCAGCGAGTCGGGGTCCCTTAGCTCTGAGGTCCAACCGCTCTCAGGACTCTTCAACCGATTCAGCCTCTGGCAGCACATCGTCTTCGCGCGCCACCCACACATACAGCGTGGGCAGCAGGAAGACGCTCATCGCCAGATTCGTCATCAGTCCGCCCACAATGACAATCGCAAACGGCCGCTGCGTGTCTGACCCGATGCCGTGCGAGAGGGCGGCGGGCAGCAGACCGAGCGTGGCCACGAGCATGGTCATGATGATGGGACGGAGGCGCACCACGGCTCCCTCCACGGCAGCCGTCTCAATGGAATTGCCGCGGGAGCGCAACTGGTTGATGTACTCCAGCAGGATGACACCTGACTGGACGGAGACCCCGAAGAGCGCCAGGAAGCCCACTTCAGAAGAGACGCTGAACTCGGTGCCGGTAACCAGCAGCACCAGCAGGCCGCCGATGCTGGCCATGGCCACCGTGGCGAGAATCAGCAACGCCCATTTGAACGACTTGTACATGGAGTAGAGAATGATGAAGATCAGCAGCGCGGTGAGCGGCACGATAATGGCCATGCGCGCCTCGGCGCGCAGTTCGCTCTGGTACTCGCCCTCCCAGCCGATGTGGTATCCACGTGGAAGTTTGACCTGCGCGTTGACTTTCTGAATGGCTTCGCGTACGGCATCGCCCAGGGGGCGGTTGCGGACGCTGTATTTGATGGCCACATAGCGCTGGTTGTTTTCACGATAGATTTCCGAACCCTCGTCCGCTTCTTTAACGGTACAGAGCTGGGCCAGCGAAACCCGCTCGCCGGAGGGTGATAACAGGCGAATGTTATCAATCGCTTCCCTGGTATCGCGATACTGAGGAAGATACCGCAATGTGAGGTTATAAACCTGCTCGCCTTTCAGAACCTGGGTCAGGGCAGTGCCTCCGACCGCGGTCTGAATGGCGTCCTGGATATCGGCGACGTTGATGCCCCATCGCGCGGCTGCTTTGCGGTCCACCTCGTAGACCAGGTCGGGCTGACCGGTGACCTGAAGCACGCCCAAGTCCGTAATGCCCCTCACGCCACTCATCACAGCGGCGACCTGACCAGCCAGATCTTCGAGCGTATGCAGGTCGCTCCCATAGACCTTGGTGGCCAGCTCGCCCTTTACCCCACTGACAGCTTCCTCCATGTTGTCTTCGATAGGCTGCGAGAAGCCCCAGATGACGCCGGGAAATTTCCTGGTGAGTTCAAGATTCATTGCTGCGATCAGGTTATCCCTATTCTGGTGAAAGACCGGACGCCACTCCTCTTTCGGCTTCAACCCCACAAAGTACTCGGTATCGAAAAAGCCCGAATGATCCGTGCCGTCATCCGGACGTCCGGTCTGGCTGGTGCAGCCGGTGGCTTCAGGGAATGAGCAGAGAAGTACTCTTGCCTGGTTGGCAACACGGATGCTCTCGGTGGGGCCCACACTTTGGTCGAGAGTGCCGCGCACCCAGAGCGCGCCCTCGTCCAGATGGGGAAGAAACTCGGAGCCGATGACGCCGCTGAAAGCCAGAAAGACTGCCAAGACAAGCGCGGCCATGCCTCCGGTGAGCACTACCCGCTGATGATGAACGGCCCAGGTGACGCCGTTGCGGTAGCGCTCCCGCAGATACTCCATCACCGGATTCTTCCACTCCTTTGCGCCTTTGCTGAGCAACATGCTGGTCAGGACAGGAGCCAGGAGGATGGAATATATGAGCGCGCCCAGGAGCGCAAATGCCACCGTCCAAGCCATAGGGCGGAAGATGCGGCCTTCCACGGCCTGCAGCGTAAAGATGGGCAGATAGGCGGCGATGATGATGGCGATGGCGTAAAAGACCGGCCGTTGCACTTCATGAGCAGCGTCGCGAATCTTCACCTGCGGTGTGCGGACGTCGCCGTTGTGCGAGAGGTGGCTGACGATGTTCTCGACCATCACCACGGCTCCCTCCACCACCATGCCGAAGTCCAGGGCGCCCAGCGAGAGGAGATTGGCGGGAATCCCTTTGAGGTCCAGACAGGTGGCGGCGAAAAGCAACGAAAATGGGATGGTGAGGGCCACAATCAGGGCGCCGCGCACGTTGCCGAGGAAGAGGAACAGAATGAAGGCAACCAGAATCATGCCCGCGGTGAGGTTGCGCAGCACTGTGTGGGTGGTGAAGCGGAGCAGGTCGCTGCGATCGATGAAGGACTTGATCCTTACACCCTTGGGCAGAATCTGCGTGTTCAGCTCTTCAACTCTTTTGTGGATGCCTTCCAGCGTGGGCTGCGCGTCGTCGCCCTTTTGCAGCGCAGCGATCCCCGAAACCACGTCGTCGTTGTCGATAATCCTGCCGTCGGGTAAATGGTCAGCTCTGCCAAACTGGCCCAGCCGAATCATCGGACCCTGGGTGACGACGCCAACGTCTTTTACCCGGACCGGCGTGCCGCCCTTGGTGGTAAGCACTGTGTTCTCGATGTCGTGGATGTCACGGACCAGACCCACTTCGCGCACGTTGACCTGTTGCTGGCCCTCCTCGATAAAACTGCCTCCGGCGTTGGCGTTGTTGTTGGTGAGCTGCTGCTCCACCTGGCCGATGCTGAGCCCATAGTCGATGAGTTTGTCGGGATCGATGCGTACTTGATACTCGCGGGTAGGCCCACCGAAGGGGTTGATGTCTACGACACCGGGGACGGACTTGAGATTCTTCTCGATCACCCAGGTTTCGAGCGACTTCAGATTCATGACGTCGTACTCTGGGTTCTTGCTTTCGAGAGTGTAGAAATAGATTTGTCCAACCGGGCTCCAGTCGGTCCCCATCTGCGGAGTCACCCCGAGCGGCAACGTCACATGCGAAAGGCGCTCCAGGACCCGCTCGCGGTTTTCGAAGTCCGTGGTGTCCTCGCCGAACACCATTTCCACGGTGGAAAGCCCAAAGATCGACCACGAGCGGACATGGGCAACCCTCGGCATGCCGTTCATCGCGACTTCAATGGGAATGGTGACCTGCTGCTCGATCTGCTCGGCGGAGATTCCGGGCCACTGCGCGATCACATCGACATAGTTGTTGGCCACATCGGGATAGGCCTCCACGGGAAGCCTGTGGAAGGAGACGATGCCCCAAGCGAAGAGCACGATTCCGATCGCCAGCACGAGAAGGCGGTTTTGCAGCGCAAAATCGACCAGCCTTCGGATCATTGCGCCTCCAGCGTCTCTTCAAGCGCCAGTACGTCTCGCACTACCTGCTGACCCGGCGCAAGGCCGGACGAGATCACCTGCCGGCCGCCGGGAAGGATGTCGGCCCCGTCCACTTCCACGCGCTTGAATTGCCCCTGGCCCGCGGGCACAAAGACCCACTCGCGGTCGTGCAGGTGCAAGATGGCGCTGGCCGGGACCACGGCGCGAGTAACGGTTTGGCGGCTCAGCAGAGTTGCGGTGACAAACATTCCCAGGCGGAGAATGCCGGGATTGGCCACTTCAATGCGCACCTTCGCGGTGCGGATGGTGGGATCGAGAACCGGTCCGATATCGCTTACGCGGCCAGTGAGCACCTCGTCGGGATAAGCAGTGAGCTTGATTTGTGCTTCCTGGCCGAGACGGACCTTGGGCAGGTCGGTCTCGTACACATCGCAGAGAATCCACACCGTGCTCAGGTCGGCGATGGTGAAGGCCGTCGCCGTTCCTGAAAGCGCGACGCCCGCGGCCGCCGCATTGGTGATGTTTTGAGCCACAATCACGCCGGATATCGGCGCATACGCATTCACCACCGGGCTGGGATGCGCCTTGTTGACCCCGAAAATCTTCAACTGTTCATCGGCTGCCGCCAAGTCGGCTTTGGCGTCCGCTTCCGCGTCTTCGGCCTGCTCGACCATGGCTTGCGAGATGGCTCCGTGCTGGTAGAGATCCTGCGCGCGAATGTAGGCCTTGCCGGCGAGCTGTTCGTCAGCCTCAGCCTTCAAATACACATCGAAGGCGTTGCTGATATCCGGGCTCTGCACGCTGAACAGCAACTGGCCCTTTTTCACGTTGTCGTCGAGGCGCGCCTTGATGTCGACAACGCGGCCGTTGGCCATGGAGATCACGGGAATCTCGCGCGAGATGTCGGGGAACACCGATCCGGTCACGTTCAGCTTGCCTGGTTCGTCAATCCGGTCTGCCGCCACGGTGGGAAACTGTTCCGGATGATCGACGGTGACAAGCGCCGCGTTCCCTGTCTCGATTACCTGCGCCGGAGACGACGCGCCGCTGGCGGGGTTGAATTTCTTTCCGCAGCTCGCGAACAGAAGCAGTGCGGCCAGACAGCAGCCGGTTTTCAAAAGGGAAGTGTTCATCATGGGATCACCTCGCGTCCGACGGCAAGATTCAGTTGTCCGGCGGCGGTAAGATAGGCGCCGATCAGTTGCACATAGGCCAGTTGCACCTGACGGTAATCGCTCTGCGCGTTGAGGAAGTCCATGAGCGAAGCGCCGCCGTGCTGGTAGGCATACGTCACGGTGTCCCGCACCCTCGGCGCCTGGTCGTTGTATTTGGCCTTGTAGGGTTTGAGGAGCTCGACATTACTGCGCACCAGCTCGTAGGCCGTATCGACGTCGGAAAACACCTGTGCGCGCGCAGCCTCGCTGGCCTCTTTGCTGCGCTCGATGTCGATCTGAGTGCGTTTCTTCTCACCCTGGTTGCGGTCGAAGACGCGCAACGGAATGCTTACGCTGGCGCCCAGCGTCTGCAGCCCGTTGGGATTGTTGTTCGAGGAATTCCATGTGTACCAGGCGCTGAGCGTCGGATCGGTCGAGCCGTTGGAGATAGCCAGCTTGTGGTTGGTCTCGGATTGTTGAATCGTTTCCAGCGCAGCCTGCAGGTCGGGCCGCGCGCTCAGCGCGATCTGGCGGAAGTCTTCGAGCGGCGACAGCGTATCGGAGAAATCGAATGTCCCGGTCACGTCGAACTGGTCCAACGGGGTACGGTCGTTCAGTAGTTGGAGCAACTGGATCTTAGCCGTGCGCAGGTTCACGATTGCCGTCTGCAGCTCCGATTCGTACTGGACGCGGAACAGCTCGATGCGATCGAAATCGATCTGCGCGATGTCGCCAGCCTTCAGGCGCTCGCGGCTGATGGCGATGATCTTGTCGTAATAATCAAGATCGGCCTTGGCCAAGTCCACTACTGTCTTGGCCTCAAGGGTCTGCACAAATGCCGCGCGCAGCGCGAACTCCAGATTGCGCTTCAGGTCCTCGTGCTCCGATTCAGAGATGCGCGTGCCCTCCTGCGCGCTCTCCAAACGAAGCTCGCGCTTGTGATCGCGCTCGTGCAGGTAACTGAAGGCCGGCACAAAGTCCGTGCCTTTGAATGGCTGCCAGACGTTGTCATGAGGCACGATTTGCGTGCCATCCGCTGAGAACGTGAGCTGGGGATTGGGCCGCAGGTACGCCGTGATCTCTTCGGCGCGCATCTCGTCCACGTTGTCGGCGTCGGCCTTCAACGCTGGATTGCCGGCTTCAAACCTCGCCTTGACCTGATCCCAGGTAAGGGCCTGCTGAGCAGAGACATAATTCGGCGCCAAGATCATGCTCACGGCCAATGCCCCAACCGGAAGGGAAGGGAAAATCCGCTTCATACAACGCCTTTGCGCCGTGGGCTGCACGGCGGACAGGGAGGAATGCAAGGTAAACGACAAAGAACGAGCGGAGAGGAGGGATCAGGCGGCGGGAGGAGGACGATTCTGAATCGACCCCAGGGCAGGAGGTTCAACGAAGGGGTCGAAGAGATGGCTGGGCGCGGCGATGTGCACATCAGCAATCGAAAGACCCGTGAAAGCGGGCAAGGGGAGGGCAAAGTCTACAGCAATGATCGAATGAGGGCTGGAGTGGCCATGGTCGCGGCGCACGCTGGAGTCAACTTCCGCAGGATTCTGGGCTGCGATCAGGTCGTCGTTGATGGAGATCGCCGGCAAGAGAATCAGAATGATGACCGCCAGAGCAACGAACTGCGCGCGGCGGTCGAATGCCTCCCGTGACGCCAAGCGCACCCACGCGCACAGCATCCCTACTGCAACCAAAGCCCAACCGACATTGAGAGTTAGCTCCATTCCCACTGCCAATTCTATATCAGCAATGAATGACAACGGAAAGGTGCTGTGACTATAACGTTGTAGGGAAATTCAAGTGCGGCAGGCTGAGATTGTTTTGGAGATTCATAAACTATAGCGATCTCACGCTCAACTTCAAGCGTGCTGTCAGCTTCTGGCCGGGGCTGAGTTCCTCACGCGCGGCGTCGTGCTTTCATCGAGTTCGCGCCGTTGACCGCGGCCGGAAATGCACTTAAGATGAAAAAGCTGGCTTTGAGCGCTCGGCGTTGATGTCGACCCAATCGACTGCAAGACCAGCCGTGAAGCGCGATTGTTGCCCCCTCGTTCAATGGCAGGACAGCTGACTCTGGATCAGCATATCGGGGTTCGAATCCCTGGGGGGCAGCCAACAACCCTTCTCGAGTCCGTCTGCCCTTATTCAATTGAGACTTTCCTGCGCAAAAGAGTACAATTAGGACGCATCAGATCAGTCACTTAGCCAAAATTCCCGACAGGAATCCCTATTAGGGATTTTCCTACGGCAATAGGAATGCCGAATTGACAGGGGGTTGTTTTGGAGGATATGCTCTTTTTCACCCCCTAAAAAAGGGGGTGGTTTTGCGGATTTCTGAAAACCACCCCTGGAAAGGAGACCAAATGCCGGGCATCGAACTGCTCTCCGAAAAGGCCATTCGCGCTGCCCAGCCGCAAGCCAAAGCCTACAAACTCCGCGATGGCGGCGGTCTCTTCCTACGCGTCACTCCCGCCGGCTCCAAACGCTGGGGCCTGTCCTATGTCTTTGCGGGAACAAAGAAGGCCATTGCTTTCGGCGAATGGCCTGCGGTAAGCAAGGAACTCGCCAGGGACCGCTGCCGTCACGCGCAGAGCCTGCGTGCGCAGGGGATCGATCCTCTGGCCGACCGCAGAGCCAAGAAATTAGCTCTCAAGCTCGCCGCCAAAGACTCCTTCGAAAACGTTGCTCTAGAGTGGTTCGCTTGGTGGCGTGCCGATAAATGTCCCAAGCACGTGGCCAACGTCGAGAAGCGCCTGCGCGGCGACATCCTTCCCGCGCTGGGCGCGCGGCGCATGACCGAAATCGAAAATCCAGACTTGGTGGGAATGCTAGACGCCATCGCCGCGCGCGGTGCCTGCGATGTCGCTCGCCGCGCCTACCAGACTGTCGATCAGATCTTTCGCTTTGCCATTCCCCGGCGTTATGCCAAACACAATCCGGCAGGCGATGCCGAACTCCGCGACATTCTTCCGCAAAGAAAGAAGGGGCATTTCGCCAAAGTTCCTGTGGCCGAATTGCCGGAGCTGCTGCGCAAGATGCGCAACTATCACGGAATGCCGGTGACCCGGCTGGCCCTGGAACTCTTGAGCCTCGTCTGGTTGCGCACACGGGAAATGATTGAAGGCCGCTGGACCGAGATCGATTGGAAGGAGCGGTTGTGGCGCATACCGGCCGAGCGAATGAAAATGGACGATGAGCATCTGGTGCCGCTAAGCAGACAGACACTCGAACTGCTGCAGGATCTCTATCGCTTGACTGGCCACGGGGAATGGATGTTCCCCCACGATCGGAAGCCTGAGCGTCACATGTCCAACAACACCATTCTTGGCGCGCTCGAAAGCATGGGCTACAGAGGCAGAATGACGGGGCATGGCTGGCGCGCGTTGGCGTCAACTCTCTTGCACGAGAAGGGATTCCCAGAGGCGCACATCGAGGTCCAACTCAGCCACTTGAAACGCGACAAAGTAAGCGTTGCCTACGATTTCGCAAAGTATGTCGAGGATCGCCGCAAGTTGATGCAGGCATGGGCTGACCTTCTGGACGACCTGCGTGGTGATAAAAAGATTCTTGCGATGCGCGTCAACGCGGGATAATACTGCATTCAGGAGCACTGATGGAAACAATCATCCGCATGAGAGACCTGCAAAAGATCATCGGGCTGTCGCGCACCCGGATCTATCAGTGGATCGCGGCCGGCCGTTTCCCCGAGCCGGTCTTGCTGTCTGACCGGACGCGCCGCACTCGTCAAGGCGAAAAACCCGGCGCCGTTGGCTGGAAACGGAGTGAGATCGAGGCATGGATTGCAGCTAGACCCACTGCGCCGCTCAAGCAGGCGGAGTCGGCCAAAAACGCAGAACTAGTTCAGGCCAATCAAAAAGCGGCCGTGGAGGAGAGAGTGGAAAGAGAGGTTACGCGCACCTTAGTGACGGTCTTGAGACACCCGGAACGCTTCCCGCTGCGGGTCTCGCCGTCTCTGGGGGCTCCAGCAGCGCTAGCCGACAATCCGCCCAAACGTCTGCGCGGCCAACGCGGGAAGGGCCGAATTCGCCTGGGACTTGCCGCGCAGGTAAAAGGGCAGATGCTGGCGCACGACGGCGTGATCGAGGAAATGATCGGGCCCCAAGGAGCGGCAGAGTTGATGCGCTGCTCGCCACGGGCCGTACTGCAAATGGCACGCGCAGGCTCGCTGCCCTATGTTGACTTTTCGCGCAGCGACACCAGATTCCGCCCGCGCTTTCGTATCGCCGACATCCGAAGTTACACAGGATCGCTGGAGAATAGTGCCTGATCGCCGCACAGAGGTCACGCTGGCGCGGCGTCACGCTTCTGGACTGAGCATATCAATCAGCATCAGTGTGGCAGGAAGATTTTTGGCTCTGAAAATGAGCAAAGCGCGATGCATGAGCTGCATCCGGCCGGGGCGTCCGGCTGCATGCAAGAGCATCAATGCAGCGTGAGAACGAGCATGGGCGTTGCATCTGCTCGATGCACTCTAAGTCCGTTGCAACTTCGCCGGCGGCGACCTTGGCGTAGATGGATGCGCGCGTTGCATCTGCCCGATGCACTTAAAACCCATTGCTACTACGTCGGACTTCAGTGAGGTTATGAGGGTCCGACATTGCATCTACTCGACGCACTGTCTCAAAGAGAGAGCCCCGGCATGCTGCAACCGGGGCCCGCTCTCGTAGAAGTGTGGGGCGATCCCTGTACGTCATTCTGACTTGCTGATCGTCGAGAACGGACGTGGTAGGACACGCAAGAGACCCGAGCCCCACAGTCCAACGTTGCGCTTTTTCGCGGACTTCGTCAAGGAGAGAAAATTAGGCTTGCATTGAAGAAAAATCTTGACCACAATAAAAACGCTGATCGTCAGTGAGGCACACCGAGGGGAACGGACTATGCGTGGCATTCGTAAAGCTGGACACGGGAATCCTTGACAGCACGCTTTGGATCGACCGTGATCTCCGCGAAATCTTCATCACCGCGCTGCTGATGGCGCAGCCACGCGAATTCTGCGCCGCTCTCCAGCAGATCCAAGTCACCACGCTCCAACCGACCGGTTTTTGTGCGCCGCCAGGCTGGTACGGATTTGTGCCAGCGGCCGGGCTTGCCATCATCAATCGCGCTGGTGTCGAGCGCGGAGCCGGCATGGATGCCCTGCGTCGGCTTGGTGAACCCGAGGATGAAAGCCGGTCGACCGCATTCGAAGGTCGCCGCATGATCCGCACGACGGCGGCTTCGCCATCCTGAATTTCATGAAGTACCGGGATAAGGATCACTCTGCTGCTGATCGGATGAGACGGATGCGCGCTCGCAGGGCCGCTCTTCAAGACCGTCCCTCCAGACCTTCTTCGCAAGAGACAGAGCCGCATTGTGATTGCTGCGGCGTCGTATTTGCGGAAATTAACGAGAATGGTGTCAGAGATCACAACCACACAACCCTCCAGGGGCGCGGCCTGCTTTGTCTTTCATGCAATCGCTTGGTCGGGTTGATTGAAAACGGGAAAGCCGTACACTTGCCGAAACTGGATCTTTGTCACGCGTATCTTACTTCGTATACTCCACCCGTTACGCGAACCTGTGACGGCGTTACGCGTAACGTCACACAGGCAGAGGGCAGAGGGCAGATAAAAACCTTGTCGCCAAAGCGACGGTTGATCTCCGCTACAAGCCCTTCATCGAGGACCTGAACAACTATTGGAAACAGCTTCCCGGCCATGCTGAGAAACCGTTCCCGATGGATGCGACGGCTGGCAAAAACCTGAAAGCGTGGCTCAAAGAACATCCCGACGTCGACCAGCCCACTTGGTGGAGTTGGCTTGAAAACATGTTCATTAGCCAGAACGTCAATCCCGCTTGGAGTGTGCGGGACATCCTTTCCCGTGTCCACCGCTACGCCGACGGGCCGTTAGACGCTTTTGGCAAACTGCACTCGGATGGAGTCAAAAAATGCAGTTGACTTACGAACAGATCCGCAGTTACTTTGAGCAGCGCTTGGCGCGGTCCCTGCCGGCGCGGGCAAAGGTTGCCGTCCGATGCCCGCTTCATGGTGATAAAACTGCCTCGGCGACTGTCTTCCTGGATGGCAACGGCGGATTCAAGTGCCACGCCTGTGGCGCAAAGGGCAATTTGTTCCAGTTCGAGGCCCGGTTCTCCTCCTGCTCACTGGATCAAGCGGAAGCAAATGTCGCGCAGATCACCGGAGCTACGCCGGTTGCGCGGCAAGAATGTGAAGTCGACCTCGGACCGCCGGTGGTGATTTACGACTACCGCGACGAAAATGGCGTGACTCGATTCCAGAAGCGGCGCTATGAGCCCGAGATCGGTGAGAAAACTTTTCGTGTCTTCCATCCCGTGAATGGCCAGTGGAAGCCGGGGATTGATCCTAAAGAAGGAAACCGGACGCGGCGCCTGCTGTACAACTTGCCCGATCTCGTTACGTCGAACGTTGCGCTGCTCTGCGAAGGCGAGAAAGACTGCGGCACCTTGGACGCGTTGGACCTTTTCCCTGGGCATTCTGATGTGCGCGTTGCTGCGACGACGAACTTTGAAGGCGCTTGGCAGCCAGGCCACTCCCCAAAATGGCTTGACCAGTACAGCCCGTACTTTGCCGGCAAGTACGTTGTCCTCTTCGAGGACAATGACGATTCGGGGCGAGCGTGGGCGGACTATGTTGCGGAACAAGTCTACAAATTCGCGCACTCGGTTCGACGCATCTCTTTCCCGGAACTACCGGAGAAAGGCGATGTCACCGATTGGATGCAGTCGCATACCGAACAAGATCTACGCAAACTGATTACTTCTACTCCACAGTGGCATCCTGCTGAAGTCGAGCACCGGCCGGTGTTTGTCCCCGCTGTTGATTTTGCAACTTGCTCCGATGAACGTATCGACTGGTTAGTAGAAGGAGTAATCCAGCGTGGAGCTAACGGTTTCTTCTGCGGGCCCCCAAAGGGCGGCAAGAGCTATGCTGCCCTCGACATGCTGATCTCATTGGCGCTTGGCTGTCCGTGGATGGGGTTCGATATCAAGGCTCCCGTGAAATGCGGACTTGTATCCCGCGAGGACAATCCCGCGCTCACCGCCTCGAGATTCAAGCATCTCTTTCCGACGAAGCAATGTCTTTGCCCACAACTTATCCAAGACAACTTATACATCAACTCGCGCCAGCAAACCGCCCATTTCTTTTTGGACTGCGAAGAAGATGTAGCTGAACTTATTGCGGATCTGAAAAGATTGGGGCTTGAATTGGTTGTCCTTGACGTGTTCAACCGCCTACACGCCGCAGATGAGAACGACAACACAGAAATGTCGAAGATTATGGGGCAACTCGTTCGTATCCAAGACGAATCGGGAGCTGCGATTGGGATTGTCCACCACCTGAATAAAAACCTGGAGGGCAACATTACGCAGCGCCTACGCGGTGCTGGAGCTATCGCCGGGTTTGCTGAGTGGTTGATCGATGCCCATGTCGTCAATGACGAACAGAAAGTGCGGCAAATGCAGTTCGAACTGAAGGCCGCAGAACCACCAAACTCTTTCTACTGGAAGATCGAGGACAACGAACTTACGGAGGTTATCCGTCTTAACCGCGTGAATTACGAGCCCGCGGAACAATCATTTAGCCGCAGACTGCAGAGGGTTTAGCCGTGGCGTGTCCAACGATGTACCAACTCAAGAGCGCGGAAGCAATGGCCCGTAAAATGTGCCGTGCAAGCAAAAACGATCACCTACAAACGCTCTTTGGGGCGTGGACGCTCGAAGCCAAACGGATGTCGGTGATTCATCAAACCTTGTGCCGTGAATGCCAAGACGTTTTACAAGGCCAAGGGGGAACACGCCGAAATTTTCCCAGTCTCTCTGCACAACTTGGTAAGCGCCCTATCACAGCCACATGAAGCGCTGGCCTCAGCCGGCTGAAGGACAGTGAGCATGGAAGCGTCAAAGAAACAGCGAGCGATTTCTGAATATCCGCTTGGAGAGTTTTTCGTCGGCTGCGCCAACTGTGGCGGAGATTTCATGCACCAGCGGGATGTGGAGGTCTATCGGCGTGACGCTGAAGATTCTGCGACAGGTATTCACGCCTGGGTCAGAGGCGTGGACATCGTAACCAGCAAATCGGTTGAAGGGAATCCCAGCGGTCGCAGGGATGCGGTAGTTCTCAGCTTTGAGTGCGAACAGTGCGGTTCCAAGACTGTGCTGGAATTCACTCAACACAAGGGCACCGAACATATCAGCGTGTCGGTTGTTAAGGCGCCTTGGACTCCAGAATGACGGAGGCTGGCGAACAGGCCGGCCCCTCGGCAGATGGAACTGCCGGGGATACTGTCGGCTCGGTAGGCGGGTGCTCAATCACTGCCTCGGCTGCGGCAACCATCGCCGCCTCGAAGCTAGGATAGTAGGGCGTAATCGGATGTGAATCTCTCCACGTAGGTGGATGGCTCAAAATGCGCCACTGTCCCTCTCGGTTGCATTGCGGGAACGCCAGATGGTATCGCCCGTGAATGATTCGTGTCGCCTGCCGCCATGTCATAGCTTCCCAGCTCCGTTCGCTGGCTACTTTGAGCAACTAACTTGAAAATATAACGCAAATTCCGTTGTAGATTGTTGGGTTCTTTCGCGCACAAATTGAGCCGCCAGTCCAGACTCTGGGCTCCTTGGAATCGTTGAGTTTACGAACAAGGAAGGCGCAAAGTTTGCGGTGGTTAGTTGCCCTTTTTCTCCCGGCGAAGAATTTTTGCCACTGTTGCTGCGTGCCAGGGCTTGCCGTAACGCGAGAGAAGGCCCTCGGCGTTCAAAGAAGCGGCGATAGCTCGTGTTTTCGTGCCAGCGGAGCGGAGGACAAGCATCCGCTGCAGTGTCGCCTGCTCTTCGGGCTTCTCGCCATAGGCGTGACGGCCGTCGCCCCTTTCACCCCGCGCCTTTTTGCGCTGGCGGGCGCCGCGCAGCTTCAGCACAAGCATCGCCTTTTCGTACTGGGCAATCGCACCAAAGACATGGCGCACGAGAACGCGGCTGGGGTCTTGCGAACAGAGATCGGGTTCGCAGGTAGAAAACAGCGTGTAGCCGGAGCGCTCCATGTCGGCAACGATGGTTTCCTGCACCATCAAATCGCGGGCCAGCCGGTCCAGCTTCTCGATGACGATAGTTTTGATGCCGTTCTCTTCGAGGGCATTGAAAAGTTCCGAAAGCGCGGGGCGGTCTTCCAGCTCGGTTGCGCCGCAGACGCCGCGCTCCTTGAAAACCCGCACGATGCGCAGGCCGTTGGCGGCGCAGTATTGCCGGATCGCAATGAACTGCCGCCGGAATCCATCGCCGTGGACCTGGCTCTTGCCGCTTACGCGAAGGTACGCGAAGACTTCAAGCATTGGGAAACCTCTTTTCGTCGGCGAGCCACTTCTCCATGGGTTCGGGTTCTTGCGGTCCGTCCGGGCCCGGAATGTCAATGTGGTATTCAAAGGCCGGGTCGAGGCGAGCGAGTTGAAGGATAAAGCGCTCGCGTGCGCTGCGGCACGCGGCCAGCATTTTCTTAAAATCTTCCGTGCTGAGCTGCTGCAGGATCGGTTGCATGTTCATTTTTGCTGCTCCCGTTTATTCTTCTTCAACGGCTCTCACTTTTTTGGTTTGGGTACCCGCCCGGCACGGGGTTATTGGATCGATCCGTCGTCAATTGGCCACGGTAACGGTCTCACTTTTTGTCCGGGGAACCGCATCTGCGCGTACTCGCTTAGAACCAAGTCCGCCTGATCGTGGCCGAACATAAACAGAGCTAGAGCGAGGTTGCGAAACAACGCATCCGCGGCCACTTCGGCAACGCCTGCCGGCAAAGCATTATCGTCTCCGGCGCCGAGCTTGGAAAAGCAACCGGGGAATATCACGGGCTCCGCCAGTGAGAGATCTGTAAATTCCCATGCGGGCTCAGCTTTGTACATCGGATCGCCGCAGACCCAGGCGACCATGATGCCGCATACTGCCGGATGTTTTCTCAGCAGTTCTTTCAGATCGGCTTCGAATGTCTCGCTCGCACGAGCATTCTGAACGGCTTGTGAACCGTCTCCCATCTTTCACCACCTTCAAAGTTATTCCGGATTCTGTCCAGCGCGGGGTTGGGTTTTTGAACCACTATCAAAATGGACTGTCATCAATTTGGACGGGAACCTATACCCCCTTTCTGTTACAGAACCGAGTGACTCGGGAGAGCAGTGTCTCGCTGGACTCCGATGCAACCGGAAAGCCGGTTTCGAGTGCTGTGGGGAGGTTCTCAATCGGCGCCAACTCGCCAGCGTGTGCCTTGCCGTAGCAATTGCACGCCATAGACTCAGGATAGCCACAGCGGATATAGCGACCGTCGACCGTCCATGCTTGGCGAGTGTAATCGTAGTGTGAACCCTTCACTGTCATTGGGTGTTCCGTTCTGGCCGGCCGTGGCCGATTCGGTTCGCTGTGGTCGGTTACGCTGCCATCTCCCGGATAGCTTCAATCTGCGAAAGCAGCTCTTGCCGCGCCCGCGACCATTCCAAGACCGGCTCGTACCGCTTCGCACCCCAGGCCGTTTTCGTGTGCTCTTGGTGCCATTCCTGCCACGTTCCCCAATAGAGCCGGGGCCGCGCGTGCTGCCAGGATCGGGCCAGATCCGGCAGGAACTTCCACAGGTGTTTGGGATCTGCATAAAGAAAGAACCCGTTGTGCCCCCAAGGGGTTTTGCCCACGATGCGTTCGCGTTCTTTTTCTGTGAAGTCTGAATACCGCCTGACCGTAGTGAGCTTCGCTAGCTCGACATAGAACTCGCGGGCCGTGATCTTGCCCTCGCGTACCCCGACTGCAAGTTTCCCGATCTGCCGGCGAAGATCTTTCTCCTGGTGCCAGCGCAGAAACTCATCGCGGTAGTAGGGCTCGCTGTTAGTCAGACAGGGATTGGCGATCTGTGGCCGGCTGCCCAGCTTGGCGAGCTGCTTTTCCAGCTTCGCCCGGGCCTTGTCGTACTTCGAAACCCGTACCGGAGCAGCCTTGAGCGGATTCCACTTCTCCATTGCCCGGTAGGCATCAGAGTAGCGGTCGTGAAAGACATGGCGCTGCAGCGAGAGCATCCGCATCGACGTGCGGCAGCGCGGGCCGGCGACGCCTTCCACGATCAAAGACCGTTCGCCGTTTTCGTGCACTGCCACGTCGATGTAAACAGGCTTCACGCCGCGCAGAGCGTTTTGCAGTTTAGAGCGGTGAAAGATCAGCGGGGCATGTCCAGGGATCGGAATCCCCACGTAAGGCGCTTTGGCCTTCAGAGCACTACCCAGCGGCCGGGCGAGATCGTATTCAAGATTGGCAACCATCACGCCACCTGACTTTCTGCTGCGAACAGTTCAGAGGAATCGGGCTCGCCGGGCGGGGCGTCGGTTACTGTACCGTGCGCAAGGTCCAAAGCCTGCCAGACGAGAAACTGACGGCGGTAGAATTCGCGCTCCGCGGCGAAATCAAAGCCTGGATGGGCGTAAACGATTTTCGATTTAGGGTATGGGCCGCCCTTGCCTTTGGCGAGATACCCCGCGTCGACGGCATCGTTCAGTTCGCGCAGTTGCGCGGGCGTGAGCTGGCCGATATCCGTTACCGTTTCTACGAGTGCCCGCTTCACGATCGGTGTAAGAATCTGTGTTTTCATTGCGTCTCCTTTCAGGCCAACGCCCCGAACCCGGCGCGGTGGGTGGTTTAGTTCGCTTTCAATCTTCATCGGGCAGCATGATGGTGATGACGGGCTCGGCATCATCGCCAGGGCCGCACAGGGCCTTGAGCTGGACGTCCTCATGCTTGGTTCGCTCTGTGCGCTGGCCATTCACGCGCACCCAGTTCCACACGCGCACGGCAAAATGGACTTCGCTTCCGCCCCTGCGGGCGGCAAGTTTGAACTTGGTTAGAAGATCCCAAAGTCTCGCGCTGATATCTTGCGCGGGCGGTAATGGTTCATCCAGCTCTTGCACTGTGCGGGCGAACGCTGTCGACGTCATGGCGACGGGGTACTTGATCCCCGCTTCCCGTAGAATGTTTAGACCAAGCCGGAAGGTAAAGCTGGGATCGGTCAAGTCCACCAGCACGCCGTCTTCGATGGCTTGGGCGCGCGTGTAGCTATATATCACTTCTCCGAAAATCTCATCTTGTGCATTCATGGTTGCTCCTTTGCGGTTGGCGCCGCTTAGTTGATTTGTGCCGGCGTTGCCTAGCCGGCCCCCGGTGTCATCCGTGAGGATCTGCCTGCCAAAGAAGCATGGCGACAGCAGATGTTATGCGGTGGCCTTCAATTCAGCCATCCGCTCGGCAAGCATCCAGAGTGCCCGATTCAAGCGGACATCCTGGTCAATGCCCTTGACCTCGCGGGTGGTCACGCGACGCGTTGTCAGCCGGCCGCGTTCATCCGCAGCCCGCTGCCAGGCGTGGAGCCCGCCCTTGATGACGTTTTCTTGTACTGTGTTCAGCGTGTGCCACAGATCGGGTTTGGGGACCGTGGGAACCTCGCCGCGATCTTCGAAGCGACGCGGGCGAAGGATCTGCTCTGCGGTGATGGGGGTGTCGATCTTGCCGTCTGTATCCGCAAAGCGGAGTTCCCGCGCCGTGTTGGCAAGGATGGTTTGTTCGCCGGCCGTTAGCTGCAGCCGGCCCCAGTCATCGGCCTTGGCCAGTGCTTTCTCGGATTGCTTGACGATCTCGAAACTGGCTTCGATGACCTGGTCGACAATGTTTCCCTTGTGCTGAATGGAGAGCATTTCGACTGTGGAATCGGAGACCATGAGCCCGTTCGAGCACACCAGCCGGAAGAGTCCGACGGAGAGTTTATAGGCTGACGTTCCATCGTGGGAGTTGATCAGAATCACTTCCGGCACCGAATCGCCCACGTTCATCACCTGCATAGCGTCGGGGTGGCGAAAGCGGATCATGTGTTTGGTAAAGTCCGCCTTGCCCGGAATGCGGGTGTGCGACTGAATCGCCTTGAACGGCTGAAAACCTTCGTGCATCAAGCCGGCAATCACTTCAGCAGTGGGGATGTAGGTATACCGGCTAGAGCGCGATTCATGCGGTTCTGTGGCGAAAGCGGACGGGACATAGTGCTGGAGCGCTTCTAAGGTTAAGGGTTGTTGCGTGCGGTTGATGGCCGCGCCGGAAGTGAAATCGTGGTAATTCATGGTTGCTCCTTTCAGGGCTGACACCCCTGCCCGATACGGTCGGGCGCCGGTTAACGGTTATGTTGGGTTGAATCGACGTGGAGCTGGGGATCATTGCAGGCGCATGGCGTGACTTGAACATTGAAAATGCCCTTATGCGCAAGCTTCCGGCCGGTCGACAGCGATGCGGCCACTTGCGCTCTTTGCGCTTCAGTGAGCGGGAAGCGAGCGGCCAGGCAGTCGACCGCGTCCGCAACCGTGGAACAAAAGAAAAGGAAACGGCGGTCCTTGGCTTGGCTGACCGTGTACGTTCCCACAAAGTGCATCTTCTCTGGGTAGGTCCGACGTGGAGCGGCTGGCATCGGAGAGTCCTTTCGACTACACCGATACTGTATCCCAAGTAGGATACACTGTCAAGCGAGATCGTACTCTGATAGCAATTATTTTTTAGGTCTGCGAGGATGCTTCTTGCGAGCGGCAGCGCGGCGCTCGCGTATCTGTTCTCTTTTACACGCTTTACAGTAACGATGGCCTGAGCCGGGGTAATACCCGACGTTTTCCGTGTCGGAGCCGTTCTTCTCGATCAGCAGGTGGCCGCGAGCGCAAGTAGGCGGTAGCCTTCGCGTCATGCAGTTGATCGTATCATATGTAGGATACGGCTCCAAACGTAGTTTGCGGTGTAGTACAGTCGTTCCATGAGCTGCAAAATCAACCTGCGCTTGCCGGACGCCTTGCACGCGCGGATCGAAAAGGCAGCCAAGAGAAGCGAAGAGACGCTTTCGCGCGTGATGATCGAAGCGCTAGAGCGTGGGCTGGCCGGGGAGCCGGTGGAGAGTGGGCGCGTGATCCCTGTCGGCGTGCGCCGGGCCCGGGTGGTTTATTCCTGCCCACGCTGTGACCGCGAAGCCAGGCCAGCCGGGCCGGGCCTTGTGCACTGCCCGCTGTGCGGCTGGGATCTGGCGATCCCTTAACTTTACGCTTAACTTGCGCCACGCTCACCGGACCCCATCCCTCGGCATTTAAGCCTGAAACTGCGATCGCGCGGGTAACCAGCGAAGCTCTTAGAAGCGTACTGCGGCTTACTCAACCCTTGCGGGGTTTGCCAGTGGACCGGGGCGTAGGGGTTTTCCGCGAGATCAACCACTCGCGCCGTTGCCCGGATTTCGCCGTGTGCACTTCCATCAGGTGCCTTTGCCTGTAGCTTTGAAACAACCAGCCCGTTGTTTTGGGTTCGGATAAGCTGTGCTGGGAAGCAACCGTCAGAGCCTCTATCTCTGAAGCTGATTACCTTGAGCAAAATCACCTTGACACGATGCGGGTTTCAAGTCAACATCAATTTGCGGGGCAGTTCGCCGAGCTGGTGCCTTGAGCAGCTTCCTCTCGTCTACGCCTTGATTGCCCCGCAACCTTCCCAATAACAACTTCACAACCATCTTTTCCTGTCGGCCTATCGGCACCGCAGTGCCGGGGCAACGGTGAATAGGTTGCAAGTTACAAAACCTTGGGCGCCACCAGCGCATTTCTTAGGCCGCTATCAAAACAGGCGCAATTCGTTCGCAGATGGTGCGCGGATCGGGGGCGAGTTAGAGAGCCTACTTAGGGGCGGGATCGGCCGTCGATTGGCGTCTGATTCGCGCTGAAAACAAAGGGCGCTGCTAATCCTTTAGATAGGGCAGCAAGGCAGGCTAGACGGGGCTTGTGGGGGCGAGGAAAGGCCGTATTTATGCGAGGGTTCGTTGTCGCCGGTAGTTCCGAGGTTGTCCAGGACATGCGATGCGGCGATGTCAATGACGTGTTTGAGCCCTTCGTTTCTCAACCATCTTGGACTAAAGGCGCAACTAATGCGTAAGAATAAAAGCGCAACTTATAAGTTAAGCAAGTTGGGTTGGGCAGGTACGGAGCGCAACTAAGGCGTAATTCTATAAGTAACAAGCGCAAGCTAAAAATAAGTATTGACATGAAAAAGTTGTTCCTGAAAACTCAGAACAATGTGATCTTGAGAAAATGTAAGTATGGAGATGTGATGGCGGCGAATCTAAGTTTCAAGGTACCCGATGAGGTGTTGTGGGAGCTGAAGGCCAACGCGGTTGCTGCGCGCCAGAAACTTGGTAATTACTGCCTGCGCATTTTGCAAGAACATGGACTGAACCCAGAACAAGCGTCGGAAAAGCCAAAGCCGATTTCATCTCTTGAAGTGTTGAAACGGACTGGCATTGTGAAGCCGGCCAGCGCACTGCCGACAAGGCACAAGGCGAAGCTGGTGGAAGTTCTGGAAGTAGATCCTGAGTCGGAAGCTGAAGAACCGGACAACGAAATGTTTGGAGTTGGCGAGGGAGTGGAACTAGAGGCACAAGAACCTGCGGCAGAGAGCGCAATACCGCAAAAGCAGAGGCGTACAAGCTGCGCGCGCTGTGAGAGCCCGGTCAAGGACTGGGGTGGCGGGAAGGTGCGCTGCACGAACCCGAAGTGCGGCCAAAACTCGCCAGAATTTCTTTGACGGCGCAAAGTGCCCAAAAAGGATCAACAAGAACGCGAACGGCAGGGGGAACGATGGAAGCGGTTTCGCAAGAAGAACTTACTCACGCAGAGAGAGCTGGCGAGGCTGCTCGGGATATGCGAAGCAGAGGTGTCGCGGATTGAAAACGGGCACGTATCTCCGCGTCGATCAACGGTAGCAAAGTTCGAACGGCCAGAGTTGATGTTGGAGTTGGAAAAACGAAACTTAGAGCTTGAGTCACAGTTGGAGTCGAGATTGAAGCAACTCGATTCTGAGTTTAACTCGCAGTTAGAGCTAAGGTTGCAAAAACTGGAAGAAGAAACGGCCGCCGAAGTAGAAGGGATACTTTTGCGGATGCGCAAGATCAGCGAGGAGAAATTGTAGCCCAAAGGTTCCCTGTGGAACGTAAGATGGGCGCATGCCCAAAGAAACCTCGTATCTGCGCCAACGGCGAGCCAGAAAGTGGAAGAAGTTTAGAAAACGGAATCTGCTTACGCAGCAGCACTTTGCCGAGCTACTGGAAGTTGATCGCAGCACCGTCAGCAAGATCGAAACCGCGGCACGCTGCCCGAGTAAGAGAACGCGAGATAGATGGGAAAAGTTAGAACAGAAGCACAAAAAGGAGAAAAGACGCCGTGGCCGAACAAATCGAGCAAACTTCAATTGGTTTGACGAGGGATGAAATCATTCAAGAAACCGCTGGGCTCTCTCGGACTGAGATCCTTGTGGATTTGTGTACCCAGCTTACGCAAGCCTTGAGCAGCGGCGACTGCTTCTTGCGCGCAACCGACAGCTTCCCGTCGTACTCGGCACATCTCAGCGTGCAGCTTGTGCTTGAGGACGTGGATCCAAACATGAGCGTCTGAGTTCGGCCAAACACGCCTGCGCCGTGAGGCTGTCGAGGTCCGGGCCGACACAAGCTGCCAGAAGTTCCGCTTCGGACACTCCCGGAGGCAGGACTTCCTTTGTGTTTTCCCCCTCGCGACGCAAGCCGCCGAAGGAATAGAGAAAGATCGCGGTGGCCAGCCGACTGGCAAGACCCTTTCCCACCTCCGCGGGATTGGCTTTCGCGCGCAGCTTATCGATTTGTCCGGCTCTTGAGTTTGGGCCTACCAGATCGGCCTGGAAAACAGCGTCATATCGGTTCATCAGGCTCAGTTCTTTGATGCAAGCCCGCCGGACCTCCGGATCGCTCAGCAGCACGTCACCGGGACCGAGTACGACACCGCTCTTGCCCACTTTGTGCTGCGCCCGCAGACAAGTGGCCAGAAACCGCAATGCGCCTCGCGTTCGTTGATACTCCGGCAGGGAAGCCCACCGTTGGCGCATCAGGTCGAGCAGGGCAGGGTGGAATGGATATGCGAGCCGCATCCTGTCTCGCAGTTGGATGCCCTCTTCGGCGGCCTGCAGCTCCTCCGCAGCGTTCTCTGCGTAGGCCTTCCGCATCTGCATGAAGACCTGCTGGAACGCAGACGCCGCGGCGCCGGCGACCTCTTCCTCGGGCATCTTCTCCAATAGGCGGCGTTGGATGACCTTAAAGACTTCGTCCTGTTCAACCGGCTCGCGCAGTGCATCCTTCCGGCCAACAAAGTGGTCGAGTGTTTGGAGGAGTTGGCTATGCTGCAACGTCTCACTGGGCTGGCTGGAAGGCAGGGCCAGCAGGACTACCGTGCGCGGCGCATTGGCTGCTGCCACGGTCAGTTCTTTCAGGAAGTTGAGTGTCTGCTCACGGAGATCGGTGTTCAGAACCTTCACGCCGCCGGCGTTGATCAGGTATTCGAGAGGTTCATCCAAGAGGATGAGGTTCGGTTTGTCACCAAAGAGTTTGACCAGGTCATCCCCGCCGGGAGAGACGCGCGCTTCGTCGTTGACGCGCATGGCCTCGTATCCAGCCTTTCCGCCAAGCTTCAAAGCCACCCAACCCCACAGGGTCAGCGGACGGATGCCATCGGACTCTTTGCCTTGCTGAGCATTGAAGAACTGGCCATCCACCACGGCGACCCGGACTCCAGTTGGACTCTCAAGCCCCTTTGCTTCGGGCAATACATCCAGCGCTTTCCGGCTCCTGGCAGCATGGAACAGAGCGGCCATAGTGTGGGACTTGCCGCCACCGAATGGCGTCATCAATTTCAACACTGGCGCTCCGCCCTTGCCTGCAAGGCGCTTCAGCACATCTTCGAGCAGTGATTTGAGACCGACAGTGACATAGGATGCCCGAAAGAAAGATTCGGCATCCCGGTACACCGGCGCGACCTTGCCGGACCCGTCGGCCAGAGGGCCGAGATCAAGGGCAAAGATATCGGTATCCGCGTTCTCCTTCAACACGTCGGGATGCAGATGCACCGACTCGATCCAAGGCTTGGGACTGTTTTTCATGTCTTTTCCCTAGTTCGTGAATAGAGACTGTTGTCCGGTGCGGCGCTCTTCCACCGCCGCCTTACCGATCATCACCGTGTTCCAGTTCGCCAGAAGTTTGCCAAGTGCAGATTGCTCGGCGGTGGAGGATACATTGGAAAGTTCGCCGCCACTCAGGGCCGGACCCGCGAGGGCTTGGGCGACCAGACGGACTTGCTCCACGTTCGGCCTAGCCTCGCTCAGGAAATCGGGTACCTTGAGCGGCTTATGCTCCATGAGCCAAAGAATCCTGTGCAAGGTGTCCACAGCCGGAGCGGAAACGCCAACCTCTGATGGTTGCCCAAGGGCGCTTTCATTGCCGCGCTCCGTGTAGTCGTACAACCTGTATTTGCTCTTCTTCTTTTCGAGCAGAGCGCGTTCGCCTTGGGTAAGGCTATGCTGTCCCTCCAATTCAACGTGTGTGCCATTAGCGAAGATAATTGCCTCGCCAGCATCCAGTTCCGCATTGCCGTATGTGTAACGCCAAAGGACATAGAACCTTGTGGCGGAGTCAAGCCCGGCAAGAGTCGTTTGGCCGTTCTTCGAACCTACCGTTTTGGAGAGTCTGCCCATGATGGCCTCAAGAACCACAAGTTCCACTTCAGCCAAGAAACGTTCCGCGGGGACCTCTTTGCCGTTGCCGTATTCAACGCGGGCGTATTTTGTAAAGGCACGCAGACCTGCCCCAACGCAAGCGATTACGAGGTCCGCACCAGAAATTCCCATCTCCCAGAAGGTGTCTACGCGTTCCCGAACGATGCTTGCAAGTTCCGGAACCACGTCTGATTCATAGTTCCCAACCTCGGATGATGGATCGCGCTTGCGGGCGACCAGAAAAATGCTCGATGCGAGTGCCGCAGACTCTTGTGCACGCAGCCTTCCGCGCTTCTCAGTGTCGAGTGGCCACGCCTCTGTGACGATGAAACCAGATGCGCGAAGCGCATCGACAAGAGTTGTCCAGCCTAGAGTCGTTTTGTGTGCATAGACGATCGCAAGCTCACCGTCATATTTGAGAACACGGTGAGCTTCTTCAAATGACTGCGCCGTCATCTTTTCATATGCACGAGCCGCCTTATCTCTAGAGCCACTGTGACGAGTCGCATCGGCGACGGCCTCTTGTTTCTTCGGCGTTCCTTGGCTGGCAAAATGCTCTGAGAAATGTGTAGCAATGGTCCGCCGGAGCCAGACGTAGAAGAAGTCCGATATGTTCGCGTATGGCACGTTGTCATAATATGGAGGGTCCGTGATGACAGCATCCATGCTGTCTGCTTGCCACGGCGTCGCGGTAGCATTTCCTCTTACTACATGTCCAGAAAGGGCCATCGCGCCATCGCGGAGTCCTGCAGGAACATCCTCAATCCCAGATATCCAACTTGCACCAGCTGGGTTGAACGGGTTGGATTCAGCAAAATCCCAGATCATGGGGAGCGAGGGCCTACCGAATGTGTTCTTGACCCCTCTCCCTCCGGTGTAGTTGAAGACGCAGAGCGAAGAATTAAAGTCGGCCATCCTTCTTGCAGAGCCAGGTCTGTTTTACTAGTGGCACAGTCGCCCTGCACGAAGGATTCTTGCATTTGACAGTTCGAGTCCAGAGATAAGCCACCGGCATCAAGTAGCCTGCTGGAACTTCAGCCGCATCATGATCTTTGAACCAGTCAAGCTGTATTGCTGATTTCCTATTGCCTTTGTATTGCGGGTCGGGAACGAGCGGGTAGAGATCGCCAATTTCGTCTCTGACTTTAGTGAGAATCCAGTTGCCCCAATAGCGGACCTCCTCGGCCAGCCCACCCCATGTCGGCTCTCCTTTGCGATTCTTCGGGCCGGTCATGCCGCGTGCCGTTGCGTCGAGCTTGCCGTATTTCTGTGGATAGACGAGCGTGCAAAGTTCAATGATGTGTGCGACAGGGTTTAGATCAAGGGCGAAGGCTTCGCAGCCGAGTCGAAGCGCTTCAAGTGGGATAGCGCCGCCACCGGCAAACAAATCGAGAACACGCGGACGAGGTGCGCGTCCTGCTGTAATGTCCTCCACCATCACCTTGACACCGGGGAATTTGAATTCTTCAACCCATTCGGGCTTCGCTAGGTTGCCCGTTTTCCAGTCGACAAGTTCCTGCGTTAAGCGGTCGGCGTGGGCGACAAGGATGTGCCTCTGCGCCTCCTCGATTGCTCGCGGCCCGCCTGGGTATTGACAGAGATCTTTCACGAACCTTGCGGAGTTGGCGCGACCGAGTGACTTCTTCTTCTTATCCGACCCGCCGTTGGGCACGAACCGGGAAGCAGGAACCAATGCACCGTAGACGGCTGCGCGGCAGGCGACAAGCGGCCGGCGCGCCCACCAGAGGTGCAGCGTGGAGATGTGCCCCGTACGGACTGATTTCTCTCGGCTCGCCTCGGCGGAGATGGCCTCGATGGGTAAATAGTCTTCGATCAAACGCTTGTCATCGGTCATGCGTTCAGATTCCTTTGCCTGCCGGCCGCGTCCAAAATTGATTCTGCCGGGATGTCATAGAAGCGGGCGGACACAACCGGCTTTGCCGTGTGCTCAAGATGCTTGGCGGGGTTCTGAATCATTATCGGAGTTGGATCGGGATTTTGCAGGGGATTCCAGACCACATAGAGCCAAAAAGAGTCCCCGAGTTGCTGGGCTTTGTACCACTCGTTGGTCGTGAGGCGGATTGGCTGACCCTTTATGCGCCCTTTGACCTCGATTCTCCGGACTCCGCTAACCGGATCGCGAAAGCCGGTCTGTGGGTCGGCGGGGCCGAGGCTACGAATATCGAATCCAATCTTCAGGTGCCCGACCCTTTCTGTTTCCCACCCACGCCCGGTCTCGTAAGCAATCACAACATCTTCAGCGGCCAGCTCAATTTTGCGCTTCGTTTCCGGATCGAGGTCATCGAGCAGGTCTGTCGGAACGGACACGCCCTCGGCGGTTGCGGGGAGAACGATGGCAGTGGCGACATGCCGCAGCGGACCATGCCGAGCCACTTCCAAGCGTTTCAGGCCGTCGAGCCGTTCTAGCCGGGTGCGTTGCAGGTCGGTGAGGTCATTCTCGGCCCGCTGGCGTGCCAACGCTACCTCAGGTGCAGTGGCCTCTCGTGCCTTCAGGGACATGACGCGGTCCTGGGTCGCCCGGATCCGGGCAGTGAAGGACTTTTCCAGGTAGTCCCGGCAAACCTCGACAAAGTGCTGGCGCTCCTTTTGGCACGCTTCACGGCGCTCCTGCTGATAGAAGGACTTCAGGAAATCAGCGGCGGGGCTGGAGTCGAACCGCCTTGTCGTCGTCGGCGGGGTCGGATGAACTGGCAGATCAAGCAAAACGTCTGCCGGAATCACAGTGAATCTCTCGGCGAGGTCCGAGGTTGCCTCTTCGCGCACAGCAACGAGCTCACCGTAGAGCGCCCGGGACTCGCCCTTGGTATTTTGGCCGCGGATGGAGAGTTCAAAGAAGTGCAAGAAATAGGGATCGGCTTCGAAGCGTTGGACAACGGAGTGCTCCATTGCGAAGAGCCCGAGCGGCTGCAGGTTATCTGCGATGGCCTGTCGGCGGAGAGGATCGACGCCTTGCTGAGGAAATGGCTGCGGCGGCTGCCACAGACAGAGCAAAACTCGCCGCCTGAAACTTGACTCATTCACATCAAGTTCTGTACGTCAAGCCTAAGCTAGGAGGAGCACGAGGTGTTGCGAAAAGCTGAACTCAGCCGTGAGGCTGATTCAGAGAACTACCTCGGAGGCTCCTCGAGACCATATGTATTACATCGGACTGGATGTACACAAGAAAACGATCAGCTACTGTGTGAAGGATGCGGCTGGTCAAGTGCACCAGGAAGGCAAGATCGGTGCGACACGACGCGATCTCGACAACTGGATCAAGACGTTACCCCAACCCCGGATGATGGCCATGGAGGCGACGATCTTCACCGGCTGGATCTACGATTACCTGCTTCCGCATGCCGAGAACGTGAAGGTGGCGCACCCACTGATGCTTCGGGCCATCGCCGCGGCCAAGAAGAAGAACGACCGCATCGACGCCGGCAAGATCGCCGACTGCCTGCGCTGCGATTTCCTGCCGGAGTGCCACATGGCCTCGACCGAGGTCCGGGACCGGCGACGCACTTTGCGCTACCGGAACCTGGTGATGCGGCAAATGGTGCAGATGAAGAACCGTGTCTCCGGCCTGCTGATGGAGAGCGGGGTGAGCTATGACAAGCAGCGGCTGCACAAGATGGGTTACTTCACCGAGCTGTTCGCGACCAACGAGGAGATCAGCGACAGTATCCGGCCCCTGCTCCGGCTCAGCCGCGAACACGTCCTGCGAGGGCAGCGGCTGGATCGTGCGCTGACCAGCTCCACTGGAACGGGATCCGCTACTGTCGGAGCGGCTAAGACGGCTGCGGACGATCCCCGGAGTGGGCCCGATCACCGCGCTGACCTGGGCCCTGGAGATCGGCGATTACACGCGGTTCCGATCGGTCAAGGAAGCCATCAGCTACTGCGGACTATGCAGCGCTGAGAGGAGTTCTGCCGACAAGGTGATGCGCATGCCGATTTCCAAGCAGAGGAACAAGCATATCCAGCACGTACTGGTAGGATTGCCACACGCTGTATCGAGAACATCGCCGAAGAGAAGAATCAACGCCATGAAAACGCCGATTCAAAGATTCACAGCCATGAGCACGAATGTATGTAGGGCACGCCGCAAATTCAGGCGGTTCAACGGAACACCTGCGGAAGAGCTTCCTAACGTGTCACTATCTCGAGGAATCGGGTCCACGAGAAATCCGGAAGGCCTGCTCGTATCAACGGCATTCGAAGTTGTTTGCGTCTTCTGTATTTCCTTGTCCTTTGTATTGCGCATGCTTCGGATACGGACAAAGTGGACGGCTCCGACCTGGAAATGCCTTACCGGTAGCGATCACCGACTGCGGCGCGATCCCCTTCTCCACCCAGTTGGACAGAGCGCCCAAGAGATCAAACTGATCGAGCGCGGGACCTCCACCGCAATGGCTCATTCCCGGAACAAAATAGAACTGGCTCCAGTTTGAAACTGCGTCGAGCCCGCCATTAGCGGCAGCCATATCCTTGTAGTAGTTGAACGTATCGAGGGGCGAGAACCATGGATCGCTGTCACCGTGGAAGAAGATCAGTTTCCCTCCATGACCGGCGAAGGTTGACAGGTTCGTGGACATTGAGTCGACAAGCGGCTGAACGTCCTTGATCGCTTCCGTGTCGACGTCGACTTCGGTCGTTGTCGGCGCAGGCCCGAAGAGGCCCGGGCCCGGCACCAGGAGTCCGCGGATCCCAGTCGAGGCTGCGATCCCTGCATCATAGAGAAAGCCGGGATATATCTGAATTCCGTGCGATGTTTTTGGGCCGCCGAAAGCCTTCTTGATCGCAGCGACTTTGTTTGGGGCTAAGCAGGATTCGTTCTCACCGTTCTTGCATGCTAAAACCTCGGGATCGAAATCGCATGCAAGAGGATCGAAAATCATGCCATCGGCCACTCCATCCTTAGCGTCGCACTGTTTCATGAGGGCATCCATGATCAGCTTGCGGTCACTGTCTGTGATGGCCTCCTCAATCATCGGTTTCCCGTTGGCATCCTTAGGCGCAATTTGGTTGAACGCGGCAGGTATCG
Organism: uncultured Acidobacteriaceae bacterium; assembly: GCA_963799155.1. Lineage (GTDB taxonomy): Bacteria > Acidobacteriota > Terriglobia > Terriglobales > Acidobacteriaceae > Telmatobacter. The sequence goes on along the minus strand of CAWCWB010000005.1, from coordinate 386,246 downwards.
ATTCGCCGATAGCGAGGTTGGAAAGACCGGTGCGCATTGCCGGGTCACCGACGATGATTCCGTTGAAGGCCGTAGGATGGCGCTGCGAAAGGATCATTCCTTCACGACCGCCGGTAGAACATCCGGTGAAATATGAGTATGCGGCAGGTTTACTGTAGTATTGTGCGATGATCTGCCTGGCGAGGGCAGCCACTTCGACGTTGGCCTGATATGCAAAGTCCAGATAGGCCTGTTCGTCTTTCATGAATCCAAAATCAAAGGCACCACCATGACTCTTATGGCCGGTGTCTGTGCTGACAACGGCATAACCGCGCATGAGCGCGGGTGTATCTCCCGACGCGGTGAGGCCGAGCGGCGGATACACGATTCCGTTTCCCCCTCCGCCGCCCTGCATCAGGAAATCCCCGTTCCATCTTTCCGGCATGGCCAGCGCGAAGTTGATGCCAAATTCTTCTCCACCAACTCCTGTACGCCGATTGATGACTCCCTCGACGCGGCAGTATGCAGGGAGCACAAGGGACTGTCCCGGTGGGGCGAAAGGAATTGATTCAGTGCTTCCTGCGGCAATGGGAGCGGCTTTGGTGATCTCGACACCTGGAGCTTTGAAATTCAGAAGATTGGCACAGGAGTTTGTCTGTTGAGCCCATAGACAGGGAGCCAACGCCAAGATGGGCCAGATCATCGTTCGCGGAAATTGCGCGGTCATTTTGCCTCGCTTTCTATCACCGCTCTAACAATTGCACTACCGGTCTGCGTTAAGTCCCATTACGGGTGTGCTCGAATTGGGCGGGTCACATTTCCCGTTGTTCCAGCCGAAGGTGAGGAGCGGGTCTTGAATGACAAATCCGATCGCTCATTCTGAAATCTCTGCCCGGTCCTCATGTTGAGCGCTCGAATGAGATGCCATTGGTGAAGGCGGCATCGCCGGCCAGGGCCACAACGTGCTCGTGTCCGCCGGCCAGGTCGGGGGCCACGGCCAGTATACCTGCGCGGCAAATCGCTATGAGTTAGACGGTTGGGTACCGGCCGGGTTCCTTGGCCGCCTGGGGGCAGCACGAATAGGCGCTATACTTTTGCCGCGGTCATAAAGGCGGGTGCGGGATGGTCAAATGGGCGACGCTGCTTCTTTTTGCGGGAACGGCATTGCCGGCAATGGCGGCCAAGAGCCTTTCGGTGGCAGAGTTGGAGCAGTTGCTGGCCGCGAATAAGGGCAAATCCGATGGCCATATTGCGCAGCGGCTTTCAGAAGTGGAATTGACGGAGCGCGTAAGCCTTGCGCGGCTCGCCCGATGGGAGAAGAACTTCAATGGAAGGAAGACAGCCGAGGAACTAATGAAGCTGGCCGATAGCGCTGCCTTTCTCAAGCCTCCCGGGGAGGACGTGATCCGCGACCCCGCTCCCGATGGCGAAACGCAGACAAGAATGTTTGATCTGGCCATGGAGTACGTGAGGAAGACGTTTTCGCAGCTGCCGAATTTCTTTGCGACGCGCGCGACGACGCACTTTGAAGATATGCCGTCGGCGGAACAGGCCGTGACAAATACGCAAAGCCTGCCAGGCCATAACATGCGGCCGTTCGGTATGTCGATGGGCGGGCCCGAAGCCAAGCCCCTGCATCTCACGGGCACGTACAGCGTGACGGTGACCTTTCGAGACGGCTCGGAAGTGCACGATGCGGCGGGCAAAGACTCGAAGAACGAAGCGTCGCTGGCCGGCTTAACGACCTATGGCGAATTTGGCCCGATGTTAGGAGCAGTGCTAGAGGATGCGAGTCGCGGCCAGGTGACCTGGAACCATTGGGAACAGGGCGAGAACGAGCCAGTGGCGGTCTTCCATTATTCGGTACCTGAAGATCGTTCGAACTGGATGGTGGGGATTCCGAATGGGACAAAACTGGAAATGGTGTATCCCGGATATCATGGCGAGATTGCAATTGGGCCGGCTACAGGGAGCATTCTGCGTCTGAGCGCGGTGGCGGACATGACGCCTCCGCACCAGACGATCGAGGACGCGATCCTGGTGGAGTATGCATCGGTGGTGATCGGAGGTCGCGCCTATATTTGTCCAGTTCACGGGGTGGCTTACTCGAAGGTTCCGGTGGAGGAGGCGACGCCCGATGCGCGGACCGGAGCCGTGATGGTGCAGACGCGGTTGAACGATGTGAGGTTTACGCAGTATCACCTGTTCGGATCGGAAGCGCACATTGTGGCGGGAGACAAGGCACAGGGTGAAGGGAACGCGGCGGCGCAGGGTGCGAGTCCGGCGTCGGCTTCCGATCCGGCTGCGAATCGCGCGTCGCCGGACGCGACGCCTGCAACCCCACAACACTGATCAGCGGAAGATTCAGATTCGCGCTATCCCAACCTGAACGCTGAGACGCGTCTAAGGCCTGTTCCCACTAGTTTAAACAGACGCTAGGTTGGGGCAACCCTGATCCCTCTTTAGCTCTTCCTCGACGTGACGGCGGAGAATGCCTAGACCACGTGGCGGCCGAACGCCGAGCGGGCGCGGCGATACTCAAGAAGAGAATCAAACCAAGGAAAACGCTGTGCATAACGGCCCCTTTACAAGAAAACCGACGGCCGGAGATCACGAGACTGTGTTGTAATGGCTCTCCTTAGTCACACGCAGGACCGATCCATCAATCTTCCAGGCACTCATTCGGTTGCACGCGGCTTTCTACTTGCCTGCAGCGCCACACGCGGTGCAGAGTTCCCCTGTGATTCCCTTGCCTTCCTCGACCGTGAAGATGCGATCAACGGCGGGCAGCTTGATACTTTCTTTAGCGCCTGACGGCCAGTGAATCTCCGCCGTTCCGGCGTCGGTGGCGTCTCCCAGGCCGAAGTGGACACGCATGTCGTTCGAAGAAAGATAGCTGCCGCCACTCAGAACATCCTCGCGCTGGCGGATTCCGTCAGCGTTGAGGTACACAGTCGCTCCAACCGCATCACGTGGGCTCTTGGGCCCCCCGATCAGCTTCAGCTCGACCCAGTGGTGGTGATCGGGGTTCACGTTGCGCAGCAGCATCGGGACTCCGTCCATATTGTTGACGATTACGTCGATCTTGCCATCATTGAAGATGTCGCCAAACGCTGCACCGCGGCCCACCATTAACTCCGCGAGGCCGGTGCCCTCCACCGCTGGGACCAGTTCGAACTTGCCGTTCTTCAGATTGTGATAGAGCAGGGGGCGCTGGGCATAGCTTTGACCCCAATCCGGGTGCTGATCCGCCTGCGGATAAACGTGGCCATTGATGATGAGCAGATCCTTCCAGCCGTCGTTGTCGTAATCGAGGAATCCATCTCCGAATCCGACAAACGGAATGCTTGGCTCAGCAATTCCGGCCTGATAGCTGACATCTTCGAAAAAGCCGGTTCCATCATTCCGGAAGAGCACGTCGAAGTCGTCGGCAAAGGTCGTATTCACCACCGACAGGTGCCCGTTGTTTTCATAGTCCCCGACCGCGATACCCATATTGGCAACTTCCCGACCGTCCCCATTCAGCGCATAGCCGTTCATGTAGCCGTCTTCTTCGAATGTTCCATTGCCCTTGTTGATGTAGAGATAGTTTGGCGTGGAGTCATTGGCAACCAGCAGGTCCGGCTTGCCGTCGTTGTTGACGTCTGCGAACAGAGCTCCTAGCCCGTAATAGCCATTGGGATCGTCGACGCCAAGCTTCTTGCTCACGTCGGTAAAGGTGCCGTCGCCATTGTTGTGAAACAAATGGTCATGCTCGCCAACCAGCCCACGCGGGCCGCACATCACAGGCACACCACGAAATTGGCAGACCAAAGAGCCAGGCTTCCCGACTGATTCGGGTGAATTGGCAAGATCGAGTTGCAGGTAGCCGGCGACAAACAGGTCAAGACGGCCGTCGCCGTCGTAGTCGCCGAAGGTTGCACCTGTTGACCATGTTCCGAGCGCCACCCCCGCCTGCTCGGCAACATCTGTAAAAGTTCCGTCGTGATTGTTGTGGTAAAGCCGGTTCTTTCCGTAGTTGGTCACGTAGAGATCGGGCCAGCCATCGTTGTCGTAGTCCGCAACCGCGCACCCGTATCCCCAGCGGTCATTAGCCACACCCGCCTTTTGCGTCACGTCGGTAAAGGTTCCGTCGTGATTGTTGTGAAAGAGAGCTGCATGCGGAGGAGCGGCTTTCCCAGCCATAGCATCGTAGGTCGAGCCATTCACAAGGTAGATATCGAGCCAGCCATCGTTGTCATAATCCAGGAGGCAAACACCGGGGCCCTTGGCCTCCACGATCAATCGCTTCTCGGGAGTGCCGGCCGTATGATGCCACTGCGTGAGCCCAGCCACTGCCGCGACATTCTGGAATACGATTGGACCACTCTTGACGAACCCGCCGGCTGTGATGGGACGGTGCTGACTGTCGAAAATGGCCTCGTGCGGACCTGCAGTCGCCATCCCGCCTTGAGATTGTTGCACTTGATTCCCGGCGCTTCTTGCGTTCGATTGCGAGGTCGTCTTGTCCGCGGGCGGCAATTCTTGTGCGGATAATCCGGATTCCGCCATCAAGGCGAGAGCGAGAAGAAAATGGATCACAGGAATCCTATGGAACGCTCGTACCGTAACGCAAAATCGCATTGTCTTCGAATCCACCGGCTTGCGCCTTCTACTCATCACGCAATCCATCCACGCGTTGCGGAGGACGCGAACACCTTCACAGGTCTGGTGACGACCTGCGACGAACGCTTGCACAAAGACCTCTCTGTTGACGTTGCAAGCGATAGTTCCAATCTCTCAACTGGGAATCGATTTTGCCTGGTGAGGCAGAGTACGACATTTGATAGTCTTGTTTTCTGTGTTCTTGGCATCTCGGCCACCCCGATTATACGCTGCACGATAAAGCTAAAGTTAGCGATTGCTTTCGGGCATTCTGGGTAACTCAAAAAGACAATTGCCTGTTCAATCAGATTTGAAAACGGCATCATCAGCCGTCGCAGATTTCTGCGCGCCAACGGGGTGATGCTGGGCTCATTTCTGGCCGGCGTTAGCAGAGTATCGTTGGATTCAACGGCGTGTTGCATCGAATCCGCCACCTGTAGCTCCCATCTGTGCGGTACTGTATTCCACCCGATTGACGACGACAAAGTCCACATTTCGTTGGAGAACGCACTCGAACAGTACCGTACTGTACCTTGCCAATAACCATAAAGTTAGCGCTTACTTCCTGCGTGCGTGAAGAGGGTGTGTCCTTGGGGGTCTGTTCGGGCGAGATCACCCGATCAATCGGTCTGCGGAGGCTCTGGATCTTTCTTGAAGGACCTGGGGCCAATCGAAAGCGATATCAACAGAGAAGAATCTTAGGAGGCAAAATGACCAGGTTACGTTTTGTAGTTTTGGCGGTCTTGATGGCCGCCATCGGACTGACGTTCCTTTCGAAACTCCAGGCGCAGTCGAAAAGTATAACGGCCTCACTGTCGGGCGCGGTGACCGACCCGTCTGGGGCCAGAATCCCTAAAGCGACGGTGAAGCTGACCAACCCGGAAAATGGAATCGCCCGAATCGACACCACCACCGCTTCGGGTGAGTTCTCCTTTGCCTTTCTCCCGGAGGGCACCTATGTTCTCGAAGTCAGCGCGCCGGGATTTAAGACGACCCGGCAGCCTGGCATCGTCCTCACTCCGGGAGACACGGTGAACATTGGGATCAGTCTGACGATCGGCGCAACCGAGCAGGTCACGGTCAACGCGAGCGGGCCGCTGCTGCAAACACAGGACTCGAACATCAGCACTGAGCTCACGACGCAGCAACTTGAGGAGCTGCCCCTCAACCTCAGAAATGACCTCGCCTTTGCGACATTAGACTCCGCCGTAAACACTCAGGGCGACCGGCAGTTGTTGGCGGCGGGTGGAAGTGAAGACACCGCAGACCAGGATTATTCGTTTCTGAACTTCGGAGGCGGCTATTTCGGAACCAACCTGTTCCTTCTGGAGGGCGGATACGATGTGGCCCAAGGCTGGGGAGGAATCCTGTATGTGCCCGCCCCGGAGGACACTGAACAAGTCAAGGTAACCAGCTACTCGTTTTCAGCCGAATACGGATTCAGCACCGGCAATGCGATCAACATTACCACCAAGGCCGGCACAAGCGACTACCATCTCGTTGCCGACGAATACCTGCGCAACCCGGACTCTGGACGCCAACCTTTACTTCAACAATCTGCACGACGTACCCAGGTCTGGCGACCATCGCAATCAGTTCGGAATCGCCGGCGGCGGCCCGTTGTATATCCCGGGCATCTATAAGCAGCGCGAACAAGACCTTCTTTTTCGCCAACTATGAGGGCTTGCGGCTCAACGGCGCCCTCACCTACAGCGCAAACGTGCCTACCGCTGCCGAATTGGGGCTAAACGGGAACGGGGCCGACTTCTCCGCGGAGCTGACTACAACGGTATTGGGCACGGATTGCGCCGGCAACCCGATCTATGAAGGCGCCATCTACAATCCCTACTCGACAGCTCCCTGCCCGAGCGGGACGGGGCATTACCGCAAGGCCTATCCGGGAAACATCATACCCACAACCGGGTTGGGGCGATCGACGCTCTGGCGAACAAATTTGCCACTGGAAACTACTGGCCGGCGCCAGCGCATGGGGGCGCTGGCTTCAACTTCTACTCCTCGGTGGTTGCAGCGACGACTTCCAACGAGTGGGGAATTCGCATCGACCACAACTTCAACGCCAATAACCGAATCTACGGGCAATTCTCGAATAAGCACGAGGGAAAGGTCCAAACGGGGGCCTTTTACGGACCGAACGATATTGCGGGGCCCTACAATTATGACCCGAACAACCGCATGTTTGGGGTTTTGGGCTATTCACACGTTTTCACGCCAACCTTTGTCCTCACCAGCGACCTGTTTTTCATTCGCAATCCCGGGGGAAACAGGGTCCAGGGCTATCCCTTCAAACCTTCCTCGCTCGGATTGCCGGCCCAGCTCGACTCGTGGACGCCGCAGTTTCCGCAGGTTCAGTTTGGGAACACCTTTGGCGGGAGTCCCGATGCTCCCCTGGGAGCGACGCAAAACTCCGGCGAAGCCGACTTTCCGCAGAATAATGGCAGCCTGGCCATCGACGTGAACAAGGCTTTCAAAACAAATTCCCTCTCGGCAGGGTATTTGGGCGTTTGGCAAACCGACGACGGCGGCAGACTGGAACCCGACGGTATTCAATTTCTCAGTTGCCATGACAGCAGGTCCCGACCCACTGAACCCGACGGTATCCGCAACCGGGGACCCGTTTGCTTCCTTTATGGCGGGCGCCGGCAATTCCGGGAACGGCTCGGCCGGCTGGACTGGGCTTAACGCATATCCGGCGCCAACCTACTACTTGCATGGGATGTACGTTCAGGACGATTGGAAAGCGAGCAAGAATCTGACTTTGAACCTGGGCTTTCGCTATGAAATCCAGATGCCGCCAACTGCACGGCATAACCAGCAGGCGTATTTCGACTTGCATGCTCTTAATCCGATCAGCGCGGCGGCGGGGATTCCGGTTTATGGGCAAATCGTCTACAACAATCCCGGGAACCGTTTTCTTTATAACCCAAATAAGAATGACCTTGCGCCTCGACTCGGATTCGAGTGGGCCCTGGCGCCGAAGCTGGTTATGCGAGCAGGGTACGGCATTTATTACGCGAGAAACTTCTATGGCGGCAATGGACCGGACCCGGGGTATTCGACAGCGACATATTGGACTTCATCGATCGACGGGCTCAATGTGACGACGCCCCTTGCACAGGCATTCCAATCGGGCCTTGTGCCGGTTACCGGGAACGCGCTTGCAGGCCTGACGCAAGTGGGCCAGACGCCCTCCGTGCTGGTTCCGAATCGTCCCGATCCTTTTAACCAAGAGTTCAGTTATGGATTCCAATACGCCTTCACTACCAACGACGTGCTGGATATCAATTACGTGGGAAGCCGCGGAAGGCGCATTACCAATTCCGGCGGCTTTAACTACGACCAACTGAATCCGAACTATCTTTCCATGGGCTCAGCGCTGGGCAACTCGGCGGGCACCAATCCGTTTGCCGGCGCATTGAGCTCCCTTGGACTTACTCCTATGGCCTGCCCGTGGACTGTGGCGCAATCCTTGTCGCCGTATCCGGAATTCTGCGGAAGCGTCTCAGACGGGGAACCCCCGGTCGGAACGAACAACTACAACGCATTGCAGGCTAGCTTCAAGCACCGTTTTGGCGCGGGCCTGATCTTTACCGCCTCCTACACCTTCTCGAAGTTCCTCTCCGATGTGAGCTGGCCCGGAGGAATGGGGTTCCATCAATGGCGACACCGGGGGCTCCGGTATCCGCAATTACTATGACCTGAAAGCGGATTGGTCGGTTGACGGTGACGATATTCCTCAATCCCTGGTTTTGAACTATGTGTATGAATTGCCGTTTGGCCGGGGCAAGCAGTTCGGCGGAGGCATGAACAAGGTTGAGGATGCCGTTGCGGGCGGCTGGGCAGGTGAACGGAATTACCACCGTCCAGAGCGGTTTCCCGATGTCGATCGGCCCCAACGGGAACAGCTCAACCGTTTATGGCGGGAATCAGCATGCAAACTTGACCGGGCCACCCTTTAAGACCGGCAACTGCGGCTCACCGACACACCCCCCCGTCATCCCAGTGGGAACGAAATATTGCTTCTTCAACCCAGCGGCCTTTACCCCGCCGCCCGCATACACCTTCGGCACTGGCCCTCGCTACTATTCCAATCTGCGGGCTCCCGGATACGTGGACGAAGATCTGACGATCGCAAAGTGGTTCAACCTCACGGAAAAACTCCGCCTGCAGTTCGCTGTGCAGATGTTCAACGCTTTCAATCACCCCAATTTCGGTATACCCGACTCCGGCGTGGGTGATACGACCATGGGAGAGGGTTCATCCACCCAGGGAGCTAGAGAAATGCAGGGGGTGCTGAAGCTAACTTATTAGCGTCCCCATCGACGCAGAGGACCATACTTGCTCTCTGCCTGACGATCGCGTTCACGAATCCAAATGTGAACGCGATCGTCTTCGCGGAAGCGCCAGCAGAAACCATTGAATCCCTCCTGGCCAAGGCTGCTGCAGCTCAAGCCAGGGGGGATTTTCGTTCCACAGCGGAAGCGTACCGCAAGGCTACTGAACTCAAACCATCGATCCCAAAACTCTGGGCGAACCTCGGGCTTATGTACCACGCAAAAGGTGAGCACTCTGAAGCGATCCAAAGCCTCAGACAGGTGATCAAACTCGACTCATCGCTGTTCGTGCCTCAATTGTTTTTGGACGTCGACGACCTTGAAATGCAAAAGCCGGATGAGGCCATCCCTTTTCTTGAAAAAGGTGCAAAGCTGAACCCGAAGGACCCGCAGGCGTCGCCGCTCCCTTGTTCCTGAGCCGGATATGACATCGTACTGCTGAGAAAGAAGACGACCGGCGAGGCAAAGTGCTTGTAGACGGTCAAACGCAAAGAGTAACGCAGGTTTTCGAGCATTGGCGAATCGTCGGATCGTTGAACGCTCGTCCGCCCAGAATCTGTTGCAAAACATTGCACGGGTTTTAGAACAGTTCTGCGACAGGCTCAAATCCTGAACGAGATTCACCAAAGCATTCCACTCTTCACTTTTCAGGAGTCACGATGTCCACAGCCGGTATCGAAAGCAAGACCACAAATCAACCAACTTCAGCGCGGCTGCGGAAGCTTTGCTTCGTGTTAACCATCGCGGCTTGCTGCGCTCACTGGCTGGGTTTAAGAAGCGCAGGGCAAACATCCGCCGGAGCGACTCAAAAAACTCCTGCAAATACCGCCGGGACGAAAAACCCAGAGGAGCAGGTCGATGTAGATTACAAAGAAAGCAACCTTATACCGATGACGCCAGCAGCTCCCATTGCGATCTTATCGGTTCACAAGGTAGACGGTGGAGCCGTATTTATGATGCGGCCGGGAGTGATGACAGTTCACTTTTGTAACGACAGCATTGTCCACGTATCCTACGCTCCAGGCGATGAACCTTCTACGGACAAAAGTCTCGCTGTAATCGGATGTCAGAAGAAATACGATCCGCCTCTGAAGCTTGTTGAGACCTCGAAAGATATAAGCCTTGCAGGAGACAAGTTATCGATGCTAGTGAATCGAAGCACAGGAGCGCTGACGTTTCTGACTCCAGCGGGCAACAAGATTTTAGCGGAGCCGCAAAATGGCGGGAAAGCGATGCAGAAGGCAACGGTGAACGAGGAAGACACGTACCATCTGCAGCAGGGGTTTCTTTCCCCGCCCGATGAGGCACTTTATGGTATAGCAGAGGGGCAGGATGGAGTTTGGAACTGGCGGGGAATGCCGATCGACCTCATTAGTCAGAATATTATTGGTGCTTTTCCCATTATGGTTTCCAGCCGGGGTTACGGACTACTTTGGGACAACGAGTCGCTAACGGAATTCAACCCAGTGAGTTCGAATGAGGAGATTCCCCTGAGTCCTTCAAGCCGAGCGGGGGTGTTTACGGCTCGAAGAACCGGGGAATATGTATTTTTTGCCAGAGGGGGGGATGGAGCCGGTGAAATAGGCATCGCCGTTGGCGACCGAATTATCCACGATGATAAGAATATGTGGGTGCCATATACGTCTGTGGTTAAAACACACCTGATCGCAGGCGAAAGCTTCCCCGTGAGGCTGCTCGGCGGCGGTAAGACGGCGAAGCTTTATGGCCTGCCGCTGGGGAACACCACGGTGTTCAGGTCGGAAGCCGGCAAGGATATCAGCTACTACTTCATTTATGGTCCGAACCTAGATAGAGTCGTGGCCGGCTACCGATTGCTTACAGGAACTGCGCCGCTATTTCCTAAATGGGCGTATGGATTCTGGCAGTGCCGCGAGCATTATTCGAGTCAACAGGAAACGCTGGATGCTGCCGAGGGGTTCCGCAGCCGCCATATACCGGTGGATCTGATCGTTCAGGATTGGCAATACTGGGGAAAATGGGGGTGGGGAGCCTATCAGTTTGATCCTACGGCCTACCCGGATCCCGCAGAGATGATTAAGACACTCCATCAGCTGAACTTCCACTACATGATTTCGGTTTGGGCGGATCCCAAGGGAGAGGTTCTTGATGAGTTGGCTAAGCATCATGGTGTGATCGATGACACTGGCTACGTAAATGAGTTTTATTCTCAAGCGCGCAGCATCCGCTGGCAGTATCTCAAACGGTACATGTTTGATCTCGGTGTCGATGCGTGGTGGCAGGACGGTGAAGAGGCGAATGGACAGGTAAGGAACCATAAGGTGTATGTTGACGACCTCGGTTATGTCTCGGGAAACGACTATACCTACTACTATCCCCAGGCTGCCAATGAGTCTATCTACGAAGGCCAACGAGCGGCCGATTCCACCAAGCGGGTAGTGCAACTGGGTAAAACCGCTACGCTGGGATTTCAGCGGTATGCCGCAGTTACGTGGTCGGGGGATGTCCATGGCAGTTGGCAAGCATTAAGCCAGCAGATACCAGCCGGCCTAAATCTTTCCGTTGGGGGTATGCCGTACTGGACCACCGACACGGGCGGATTTTTTCGACCCCCAGATCAATATAGCTCACAGGATTATAATCGTCTGCTGGTTCGCTGGTTCGAGTATTCCACTTTTTGTCCCATCCTGCGCATTCATGGCTACAAAACGGAAACGGAGATGTGGAAATGGCCACTGGCGTATAAGTACCTGTTTATGTACGACAACTTCCGCTACCGTATGTTGCCCTATATTTATTCAGAAGCGTGGCGAGTGACTGATAAAAACAACACGATGATGCGTCCGCTGGTTATGGATTTCCCGCAGTGATCGAAATGTCGATAACATTGGCGATCAATACATGTTTGGCTCTGCGTTTCTGGTCGCTCCCATCACTACCTCCACTGATCGACGGTCAGTCTATTTACCTGAAGCAATAAAATGGACCAACTTCTGGACAGGTCAGCAAGTTGCAGAGAGCCAGCATCTCAATGTCGCAGCTCCTTTGGAGCAAATTCCTCTGTTTGTGCGCGCCGGAGCTATTCTTCCTCTTGGGCCGACGATGGAATATGCGACGCAGAAGCCCGAAGATCCGATTGAATTGAGGGTGTACCCCGGCGCGAACGGATCTTTTATTCTTTATGAGGACGAAAACGACAATTACAACTACGAGAAGGGGCTGTATGCCACGATTCCATTTACGTGGGACGATTCTTCCCAGACATTGACAATTGGGCCGCGTAGCGGCGAGTTTCCCGGTATGCTCAAGGACCGGACATTCATGGTCGTCGTTGTAAGGCCGGGCCATGGCACTGGGATGGATACGACGCTTCAGCCGGACCAAATCGTATCCTACACGGGCAATGCAGAAACTGTTCATGTGGGCAGACGTAAAAACTGAGAAGGCGTGAATGAGTTGACCGCCGCGAATTGATTGCAATGCGAACCAGCGAAAGAACAGCCCGATCGCTGGTACAAAACATCGGGCAGACCATTCGAAAGATGTACATCCAGTTTATGGAAGGGTTGAACTGATGAACCGCAGACTGTTCCTAACGAGTGGGATATCTATGTTCGCGCTGTCGCGGATGGCGAAGGCGCTTGGAAACTCGCCGTTTTTCCAGGGAATTATTCCGAATGGTCCATTTCTTCCATTTTGGGAGTCTTTGAAGTCCTATCGTTGCCCTGACTGGTTTCGCGACGCAAAATTCGGAATTTGGGCCCATTGGAGTCCGCAGTGTGTACCGGAGCAGGGGGATTGGTACGCGCGAAACATGTATATCCAGGGATCAGCTCAATATGAGTACCATGTGAAGACCTACGGACATCCCTCCCAGTTCGGATACAAAGACATTTGCCATCTCTGGAAAGCAGAAAAATGGGATCCAGAAGCGCTTATCAAATTGTACAAGCGCGCGGGAGCTGAGTACCTCGTAGCTTTAGCTACTCACCACGATAATTTCGATTGTTGGAATTCAAAACATCAGCCATGGAACTGCGTCAACATAGGTCCAAAGAAGGACATCGTGGGTACCTGGGCCAAGGTCGCACGCTCCCACGGATTGCGATTCGGCGTGAGCTATCATGGGACTCCGCATCGGGTATGGGACGAGTTTCTTCCCGTTCGCTACAAGAGCGACACGACCGGGCCGCTCGCGGGAGTTTCCTACGATGGGATGCAGACGATCGCCGACGGGAAGGGCAAATGGTGGGAGGGAAGGGATCCCCAGATGATCAATGGGAAGCCCCACGCTAAGAACACCCCATGCCCGGAGTTTGTCCAGCAGTTTCTCCTGCGCGTACAGGATGTTATTGACAGCTATGCTCCCGACATCTTGACCTTTGACGATGGGGCACAGTTCAATTTCGATCGCGGCGGACGCGCAGCCCCGGATTTAGGTGTTTGGCTGGGAATACCAGACCTGGCACCGGAAATCATGGCCTATTACTACAACAAGAATGTGCAGGCGCATCGTGGCCGTCTTGAGGGAGTTCTCGACCTCAAAGAGGTTCCTGAACCTGTGTGGGGAACACTCACCCGCGACTTTGAAATGACTTTAGCAGATACGCTGCAGGAAAATCCCTGGCAAACGGAGGCTTGCATCGGACATTGGCACTACGATCGGGAAGTCTTTGAGAACCATACTTACCAGAAGGCCTCTTTGATGATTCCTCTCATGGTGGACGTCATCAGCAAGAATGGCAATCTTCTTCTTAGCATTCCACTACCCGGGCATGGGGAGCCGGACAGCGATGAGATCGCATTCCTTGGAGAACTTGCTGATTGGCAACAGGTCAATTCCGAGGCGATTAAAGAGACACGTCCCTGGACCATCTACGGGGAAGGTCCCGCTACAGAAGCGGCCAGGGTGTTGCCCATGTATCAGTTGTCCAGGCTTAAATTCCAACCCACAGACATACGATTCACCACGAATGGTGATGTCCTATACGCTATCGCCCTGGGCTGGCCGTCTGATGGAAAGATGGTTATCAAGGCGCTTGCTGAAAACTCTGCAAACTACCCTCGCCAGATCCGAAAGGTGGAGCTGCTTGGCGTGAAATCCGAGTTGAGATGGACGCGGACAGCACAGGGTCTCGAGATTCAGTTGCCCGACGAGCCGCCGTGTCAGTATGCTGTTTCGTTCCGGATCCTGGGGTTAGTTGATTCTGCAAGCCTGGCAACGCAAGCATCATAAGGCCATGCTGACGGAAGTGCTGTGGGATATCTCCGGCACAACCGGTGGCATGGCCCTTCCTTTTCGCCTGCTTAGTGTTCGCGTTTTGAAGCCGGGCGCCTACCAATAGCGTACGGCTACGACGATAGGCGTTGTAGGAATATCGTTGACGACCTTTGTCTGCAGGACAAATTCAACGTTCTCACTGGTCCATGCTTTTGGCGCAGATTTGATCAACTCTTTAATCTCCTGCGGGTTGGTGATAAACTCAGCAGCCGCACGAGTGCCGCTTTGAGTAATTCCGGCAATGGCCAAGAGGGGTTCGCCGGTTTTCGAGTGAGGAATTCGTGCCACTATGGCATAATCGACCAGCAATTTGTTGTCGGAGGAATAGACCGGCACCCAGCTACGCCTTGCGTCGGATCGATCTCGGATCGTTAACCCAGGACCGAGCACGAATCCGAGATCACCGGTCATTTGCATCGTCCAGCCATTATTGAATGCGCCGATTAAAACGCACGGAGACTGGAGAAGATCTCCGAATACGACGTCTTCTCCAGAGCGAAGATCGAAGCTCCGCTTGTTACGCGTCAAGAAAGTAGCCACAGCGACGTTGGCTGACACGTCTCCGAGGGTCACATAGGTATCTCTTACGGCGGCAAGATCTCCCGCACTGAATTTTTGATCGGGAGTAAGCGGAATCAGAAATTCATGCCCCTGTGCATCCAATTCATTAAGCTGGTGGGTAGACCTGTATCTTTCAAGGAGTTCGACGCTCGGCAGGTAGACCGGGTTTGACCCGGTGTAAATCAACACCGGTTTCCTTGTCGATAAAATAGGTTCCCAGAATTGGTCAACCGGACTCTTTGGCCAAAACAGAAATAAAGATGATGACAGAACAAGTGCACAAAGTATCGAGACAGCCCAAAGTGACCAGCTTTGCCGAGGCTTGATGTCTGAACCGGTTGCCGCGACGGGGAAGGGGAATTGGGGAACGGCGAAGGGAGCCAAGCCAGGCTCTGCCGCCAAATGATGGACGGTTTCGGCGCCGCCGCTCTCCGATTCTGTCGCCGGTGGCTTAAACGGACTTGAAAACGAAGCGTGATAAGAACCCGGACTGATTTCGATTCGGACGGCACTGTTGGCGCCCGGTCCGACGTAAAATTGAGCAAGCCTTTTTCTGAGTTCCGCCGCCCGTGCTCGGACGATCGGGTCAGAATTTGTATCGTAGTCCAGACGTCTGCCAAAGACGTCTGCCCCGATCACTCTTTCTTTCAACAGCTCCCCGTGTCCGGAGAGCGTCTGGTCAACAATGTATCGCAGCAGTTGCTGAGATTGCTTACTCGAGCGAAAGGGAACACTGACCAGGATTTCCGCAAGCGTCTTTTGAATCTGAGCCGCCGGGATTTCGTGAGGAGCGGCCGCTCGCTGCCGGGTATCGTTGAATTCAACGGCGTGTTCCATCTGGCCCCCGACGGAAGTTCCCATCTGCACGGTACTGTACTCCAGCAGATTGGCGACGACAAGGCCCATATTTCGTTCGAGATCGCTCTCGAACAGTACCGTGCTGTACCTTGCCAATAGCAATAAAGTTATCGCTTACTCTCAGTGCATGTCAAATATATGCGCTGGGGCCGCTTGCTGTCCGGAAGCCTCATCTCAGGGAGATTGAGATTTCCTGAACCGTGATTGGGCGCAATCAAATCAGTGTCTTACAACGAAGCAAGGGGCAGTCGGCGGCGCAAGGCTTCAACGTTACCACGCAGGAAAACATTGTTCAAAGAGCCGGAGACTCGGTTACAGACAACGTCATGCTGAAGGTGGCCTCAACGTCCGAGCAAGACTGGGTTACATCCGCCGCGCCACTTCTTCCGACTGACAACGCGGATTTGAGCATAGAAGTTTCCACAACGCAGGTCCAGGACCTGCCACTCAGCCTCCGGAATGCGGTCGGGCTCGTCTTGATGAATTCCTCGGTCAATAATCAGACCCAGCAGAAGCACTTGGCATCAAGAGGCCAAGAAGATGTCGCGGCCCGGGTTGAGTCGTTCCAGAGTTTTGGGGGTTGGGTTCTCTGTAGCAATGGCGTCCTACCAGACCTCAGCAGGAAAGTTCTGATAACTTGGGGCGGTATCATGTATGTGACGCCGGGAATCGGGCATTACGCAAACCCCTTCGTTCCCATTCAGCATCGCTCCTTGGTATTTCTCGAATCTGAGGGCGCCGGGTTATGAAGATACCGACCTGGCAATCCAGAGAAAGTTTACTATCCACGAGGTGTACCGCATTCAGTTCCGTGCCGAAATGTTCAATTTCGTCAACCACCCGAACTTTGACTCTCAAGACATTTGCGCCGGAGATAGGCACTTCGGTTTGGCCGCGGGCACTCGCAGAACAGACCCGGTGGAATTGGCGTTCAAAATCCATATCGATTGGTCGTGTCCACTTGAGGTGGGCCGCTCTGGCACTGTGCCTGGCCATTCCATTCACGAATTTCAACGTGAACGGAATGGCTGCAGCACAAGATGACGAGCAAGCTCTTCAATCTCTCTTGGCAGATGCCGCTGCCGCACAGGCGAGGGGAGATTTTAGTGCTGCGGCGGAATCGTATCGCAAAGCTACTGAACTCGAACCCGCCGTTCCGGAATTCTGGGCCAATCTGGGGCTCATGTATCACGAAGCAGGAAGATCTGCCGACGCCATTCAGAGCTTTAAACAGGCGATACGCCTGAACGCAGCTCTTTACGTTCCGCAATTGTTTCTGGGCATCGAATACCTTAAAACCCAAAAACCAGATGCTGCCCTGCCATTACTCGAAACTGCCACCAGGCTAAATCCCAAGGATCCGCTGGCTGAACTCTCTCTGGGTAAGGCTTACGCGATGCTGAACCGTGGTGGCCGCGCCGCCGACGCCTTCTGGAGAGCAATACAGTTGGCTCCGAACGATGGAAACGCCTGGCTCGGCCTCGGGACTGCCTATTTGCAGCAAGTGGACAGCGATGCGCGTCTTATGACTTCGACTTACAACCATTCGCCGTTCGTCAGCCTGCGGGCCGCGGAGACATTTGCCGAAGAGGGCAAGCTCGTTGAAGCGGAGAACGCCTACAAGGTCGCGATCGCATCCGCTTCACCGGCGCCGTGTGCTCACGCTGAGTTCGGGATTACGCTGCTTCGCGAAAAGAAGATCGCTGAAGCGCGTGAGCAATTCGAAACAGAAACTCGGGCCGAAAGCCACTGCGGATTAGCAACCCTTGGCATTGCTGTCGCGGAGGCTGCTGAAGGACATCCGGATGATGCACTCAAGACGCTTAACGCGATTGCGGCGAACGATTCCGGATTCCTTCAGTCGAGCCTGTATCTCTTTCGCAACGCTCTATCGGCCGACCAGGCGAGATCGCTGGCCGATCTGGCACGAAAGCAGCAAAGCACCGGAGCCTATTCAGTCGATCTGGGCGCCATCGTTGAACAGGCGCTCCTGTCCGACACGTTGCCCGCGACAGGAATCGATGAGGCTAGAACAGCTCAAACAGCACGAGAACCGTCGCCGACAGATGCCGTAACGCTTTATGCGGCAGGGAAGTATGCGATCTGCAATCAAGTCCTGAAGCCGGCGCTGGAAAAGCTGGACAGCGCTCAACAGCAGCTCCTTGCATCTTGCTCGTTTTACACAGGCGATTTCCTCACGACTTCCAAGGTCGCCGAGCACCAAAAAGCGAACCCTGCGACTTTGGTGCAGGGGCTGTACTGGGAAACCAAGGCCGATCAAAAACTGGCGATTGCCACGCTGACTCGAGCCGGCGAGATCGATCCCAACTCTCCTCGGATGCATGTCCTCACAGGAGATGTGTTTCGTCAAAAGCGGCGCTGGAGCGAGGCAGAGGCAGAGTATCGAAAAGCACTCGCCATCGATCCGACGAGCCGCGGAGCGCGCCTCAGCCTGGCCATTGTGTTGTTCACCGAACTGAAGACAGATGAAGCATTTGAGATCACCAAATCTCTCCTGGCGGAGGTGCCGGAAGATCCTGAAGCGAATTTGCTGGCAGGCGAGATCCTGGTGCAGGGTCATAAATTTGAAGAGGCCGAACCGTATCTCTCCAAGTGCAAGAACCTCGATCCAGACCTCATCCCCCGCCTTCACGTTCTCCTCGGACAGGTATATGCGGCGACGAACCGTATTTCATCGGCTATTTCGGAATACAAATTGGGACTGGCAAGCGACGTGGATGGCAGCATTCACTATCAACTGGCCCGCTTGTATGAAAAGTCTGGCGACAAGGACGCCGCTGCAGAAGAGATTCGAATATCGCAGCAGCTGCGCAAGCGTTGGGATGATCAAGCACATACAGCCCTCGAACAACTCTCGACAGACACGAGCCGACAGTAGACCATCGCATGAGCCCTACGGGATCCAACCCGGCTGATCAATTTGTAATCGCGTTGAGGCGCAATCGGGCAGCTCACGGGGTAGTTTCAAGCCGAGATCCATTGAGTTCCTACAGATCATTTGACAACGATTCGAGGAGCGACAACTCATGTCTTCGACTTTGCGAGCACTTTTTGTTTCTTTCAGTATGGCTGCATGCAGTTGCACCCTTACTTTGCCGTTCCATGCAAATGCCCAGGCGATCGAGCGAAGCGCAAATGGCGTGACACTTCATTTATCGAGTGGCGCTCTTCACGTAGCTGTCTGCTCTGAGCGGGTCATCCGAGTCGAAGTCAGTCCAACCGTTGAGTTTCCAGAATCTATCGTATCCTCCGTGATTCGTCCGTGCGGAGGAGCCTCATTCACGATTTCCTCCAATGCTTCGACCGTGTCTATAAGGACCAGCGTACTCAAGGTGGAGATTGACCGAGCAACGAGCTCAGTGCGATTTCTGACGGCTGCTGGGCAGCCCGTGTTGAGCGAGAGGGACCACGACGGTCGTACGATCGCGCCTGTCAATGTCGATGGAATGCACACCTATGAGATTCGCCAGGACTTTCTTTTGTCACCTGGTGAAGCCCTCTACGGATTGGGGCAACATCAAGAGGGATTCTTGAACCTACGCGACATTCCAGTCCGGCTGCTGCAGGCAAATACAAACATTGCGATACCATTTCTCATTTCAACCAAGGGATACGGCCTTCTGTGGAACAACGCGGCACTGACGGACTTTGATCCGGCGACGGAATCAATCAATCTGGACGAAAATGGAGCGGGGATATTCCAGACGGGTGCGGAAGGAGAATATGGCTTTCTACTGAGCGGTAATGGAAGAGGCAAGCTTCAATTCAGTGTGAATGACGAAAAAGTGATCGACCTCAAGAACATGTGGCTACCGTGGTCCGCAGGTGGCAAGATACATCTGGCGGCGAATACAGCCTACAAGGTGACCGCTGAAACAGGAGGCGGCACGGAGCTCTCGGTGCGTGCTCCGTCAGACACGATGGGCTTTCGCTCTCAAGCGGGCCAGATGGTCGATTATTACTTCATCTATGGACCGGCGCCGAACCAGGTGATCGCTCAGTATCGTGAGCTTACAGGCCCTGCTCCACTGTTGCCTCGGTGGGCCTATGGCTTTTGGCAGTGCCGCGAGCGCTACTCGAGCCAGCAACAGATTCTCGATACGGCCGCCGAATTCCGCAAGCGGAAAATTCCAGTCGATGTCATCGTTCAGGACTGGCAGTACTGGGGAAAGTACGGCTGGAATGCCATGAAATTCGATGAAAGCGAGTATCCGAATCCCGCGGAGATGATGACCGCGCTCCATCGCCAGGACTTCCACATGGTGATCTCAGTTTGGGCGAAGTTCGGCGCAGATACAGCAGTGAATCACGATATGGAGAACGCTCCCCTGCTTCTCACGAGTGAGGCGAGCACGGGAGAACCAGGCGAAACGAAAGAACAAGAGAATTGGGCAGATCTGTTCAATCCCAAGGCTCAAAAACTCTATTGGTCGGAGATGGACCGGAATCTGTTTCGTTTAGGCCTGGATGGATGGTGGCTGGATGCTTCTGAACCGGAAGGCGATCCTCTCAAAGTCGACAATACTTACCTGGGACCGGGAAAGATCGTTCGTAACGCATATCCACTGTTTGAGACTTCGGCAGTTTATAACGGGCAAAGGGCTACGACCGAGAGCAAGCGGGTCGTGATCTTGTCGCGGTCGGCGTATACCGGGCAGCAGCGTAACGGGTCCATATCGTGGTCAGGCGACATCTCGGCGAACTGGGAGACCCTACGGCGGCAAATCCCAGCCGGCCTCAGCTTCGCAATGTCCGGCTTTCCCTACTGGACGACAGATATCGGCGGTTTCTTCCGTCCAGCCGACCAATATACATCGGCAGCGTACCACGAACTGCTGATTCGATGGTTCGAGTTCGGCACATTCTGCCCCATTTTCCGAATTCACGGATATCGATCGAAGACTGAGATGTGGAACTACGGTCCTGAGGTCGAAAAGATCCTGACTCAATACGATGAACTTCGCTATCGTCTCATGCCTTACATCTACTCCACTGCCTCGGGCGTCACTAGCCGCGGAGAGACTGTTATGCAGGCATTGCCATTTGTCTACCCGAATGACCTTGCATTGAGAGATGTCGATGATGAATTTCTGTTCGGCAATTCGCTATTGGTTAGTCCCGTGACACAGCCGAATGCAACGAGTCGTAGTGTGGCCTTGCCGGCGGGTAACGACTGGGTAGACTTCTGGTCTGGAAAGACCTATCGCGGTGGACAGACGATTGTGGCTGATGCCCCATTGGACCAGATTCCAATATTGGTGAAGTCAGGCAGCATTGTCCCAATGGGGCCCGTTGTGCAATCCACAGAAGAGCCGCAAGACCCACTTGAGATTCGCGTTTATGGCGGGAAAGATGCCGACTTCCTGCTTTACCAAGACAGCGGGGACAGCTATGCATACGAGCAGGGCGCCAGAGCAACGATTCGCCTGCATTGGGACGATCGTCGCAAGATACTTTCGATCGGGGATCGCGCTGGTGCGTTTCCGGGCATGCCAAGCAAGCAATCGTTCCGTATTGTGCTGGTGAAAGAGGAACACGGTATCGGAATGGGTTCGGAGTCAGGGCTGGATCGTCCGGCAACTTACGCTGGACATCAGATGACGATCGTTCTCAACAAGAAGTGAAGATTATGCCGAGAAATGAAGGTGTCTATTTTCGCATTCGAGGCCGCGTAAATTCCAATTGGATTCCTCGTTGGCGCACAGATGTGCGTGAGGGAGGTGTATCCCATTTGAGACAAGAATCAACTCTTGTTCTTCGCAGACCGAGAAGGAAGTTTGGAAAGCGGGGATTCGGCATCCGGCTTCGCTGTCAGGTGCAACATCGACCTGGCTGCTCCGAGGCTGATCTCTTCAGCCGACTTTGGAATTCCGGCCCATTTGTAGCCGCCCTTAGGCCCTTTCTTAAGCTGTTTTTCTCTGACAAGCTTGCTCAAAATCGTGGCCACACTTCGAGGATGGGCGGAATAGCCTCTGGAAATCAATCCATCCATCACGTCGGCGGTCGCCGCATAACAGTCTTTCGCCCTGACAAAGTCAATAATGGCGTCGGTCAGAGTTTGGTTTTTGGAAATGGGTTGCCCCAAAAGAGTTTGAAGAATAGCGATGGCTTGCCTAAGCTTTGCACGCTGGCATTCCAATGCGTAGACCATCTCATCAAGCGATTTGAGCTCTTTTGAAGCGCCCTCAAGCGCCCTTTGATATGCGGTTTCCATATGGGTTTTCAAACATCAGCAGCATAGGAGGTTTCAATGATCTTATCAACAGGACGGTTGAGAAAACTTGTTGAAAAGCACTCCGGATGGGAGGCCGCCTTAATTGACGCCGAGGTGCAGATTGCCGAGGCGGAAAAACGGATCGCACAACTCCGGGCAACCGCTTCGGTGATACGGAAGATGATCGCAGCGGGCGAACCATGGCCGGGCGATTCAAATAGCCTGGTAGCGATGCAGAATTCAGATAGTATCTGCATTGACGCAACCTACGGTGAACGGTAGCGCGGGCAGACTACTCCATCTTTAGCCGACCGCTCATCGGATAAACTTGGCAACCTTCAATTTGTGCTCTGAATACCCTGTCTCCGCATGGAACAGAATCACTTCAGACCTCAGTGAGGAAACTATGAAATGTCTCGGAATGCATTTGGGAGTTGCCGCAATGTTGTGCTGCAGCTGGAGTGGTCTGGCCCAGCAGAAGCCGGCGTATCTTGACGCCAGCCTTCCGCCTGAGCAACGCGCAGCTGAGCTGGTGCGCCGCATGACGCTTGAAGAAAAGGCTAGTCAACTGGTCAATCAAGCTCGTGCGATTCCGAGATTAGGTGTGCCCGCCTACGATTGGTGGAGCGAGGCGCTCCACGGCGTTATGCGCGATGGCACAACCGAGTTTCCCGAGCCCACCGGTCTGGCCGCCACCTTCGATCCGGACGCTATTCGCAAGATGGCCGTTGTCATCGGTACCGAGGGGCGCATCCTTCATGCGCAGGTTCTCAGGGCGAATGGGGGATCCAGCAATATCTTTCAGGGCCTTGATTTCTGGGCGCCCAACATCAACATCTTCCGCGATCCACGCTGGGGCCGCGGACAGGAGACTTACGGGGAAGACCCGTACCTCACTGCGAGAATGGGTGTTGCGTTCGTGGGGGGCATGCAGGGCGATGACCCCAGATATTATCGCGTGATCTCGACGCCCAAGCATTTCGCGGCGCATAGCGGTCCCGAGCCATTACGTCACACCTCAGACGTGATGGTCAGCAAGCATGATGAGCTCGACACTTACCTTCCAGCTTTCCGGGCGGCCGTCACTGAGGCTAAAGCAGGCTCCGTTATGTGCGCCTTCAACAGCATCAACGGCGAGCCCGCCTGCGCGAACGAGTTCCTGCTCCAGGATCAACTCCGCGGCAAGTGGGATTTCAGAGGGTATGTCGTTTCTGACTGCGGCGCCGTGTTCGATATTTATCAAGGCCATCACTACGAACCGACGGAGGCCCAGGCATCGGCGATCAGTCTTGAGCGCGGCGTGGACAACGTGTGCGCCGATATCAGCTTCAAAGCACACGGCATTAGCGACTACAAGCCGTACCTCGAAGCCGTTAAGAGGGGCTACCTGAAAGAGAGCGACATCGATACCGCGCTTATCCGCCTCTTCACCGCACGCATGAAACTGGGCATGTTCGACCCGCCGGAAATGGTTCCGTACGACAAGATCGATGATCGCCAACTGAACAGCGCTGAGAACCGTGATCTCGCGCGCAAGATTGCCGATGAGTCGATGGTGCTCTTGAAGAACGACGGGACACTCCCACTCAGGACAAGTGGCATCAAGATCGCCGTCATCGGGCCTCTCGCAAATCAGACCAAGGTCCTGCTCGGCAATTACAACGGTACTCCCACACACACCGTTTCCATTCTCGAAGGCCTACGCAAGGAGTTTGCGGGCGCCGACATTCAGTACCAACCTGGGATACAGTTTCTGAGCCACGATGCGGATCCTGTTCCTGCCTCCGCGCTGACGGTGGATGGAAAGCCGGGCATCAGGGTCAGTTACTCCCGGCTCGACGTGTCGGACGTCAATCATCTCAAGGTTATGAAACCGGTTGTGCAGCGCGTCTACCCAACATTGGATGCAGCAGCTGAGCCGTTACCGCCCGAAGCTGCTGACTTGCACCCGCTCTCCATTAGCTGGGATGACTCACTGATAGCGCCCGAAACCGGCGATTACAATCTCGGTCTCAAGGCGAATGGAATCTTCCGCGTGCAGCTTGAAGGCAAAAATGTCACGTCCTCCTATGGGGGCGATCCAAACGAAGCCAAGCTTGGCCGCGTGCACCTGGAGGCTGGCAAGCCGGCTGCACTCCATGTTGAATACACGCCACCTGAGCATGATACTCCCAACGCTAGGCTGGTCTGGTCGAAGGTTGATCTCAGGTTGCAGCCCGAGGCGATCAAAGCAGCAAAGAATGCCGACGTGGTGATAACAGTTCTCGGCATCACCAGCGAGCTTGAAGGGGAGGAGATGCAGGTGAGCGAGCCTGGTTTCAAGGGCGGCGATCGCACCAGCCTCGATCTGCCCAGGCCCGAAGAGGATTTACTCGAAACGGTTGTGGCGACCGGCAAGCCCGTTGTCCTTGTCCTCACGAACGGCAGCGCGCTCGCAGTCAATTGGGCCAAGGAGCACGTCAATGCCATTCTCGATGCATGGTATCCCGGCGAAGAGGGTGGGACCGCAGTCGCGGAAACACTCTCTGGAAGGAACAATCCCGCCGGCCGCTTGCCCGTAACCTTTTACACCGGCGTCGATCAACTTCCGCCCTTCGAGGACTACTCGATGAAGAACCGCACCTATCGATACTTCCAGGGCACACCGCTTTACCCCTTTGGCTATGGCCTTAGTTACACCACATTCTCTTACAGCGATCTCTCACTGCCAGCCAGTCCGGTTGCTGCCGGAAAACCTATGACAGCTGAAGTCACCGTGACGAACACGGGCCTGCGCGCGGGCGACGAGGTAGCGCAGCTCTATCTCAGCTTCCCAGGTGTCGCGGGCGCGCCGATCCGTGCACTTCGTGGCTTCCAGCGTCTGCACCTCGATCCTGGCCAGTCGGAAAGAGTGCGCTTCGACTTGAAGCCGCGCGACCTGAGCATGGTTACCGAAGCGGGTGAGCCGATCATCGCGGAGGGCAAATACGCTGTGTCGATCGGCGGCGGACAGCCGAATACCGGTGCTCCAACAGTCGAAGGAACGTTCGAGGTAGAAGGCTCTGTCGTGTTGCCTGAATAGATGTCCCATGTTTGAGGCTGGGACATGCACGAGCATTATTGGGGCCAGATAATCCCTGATCTGGGAGACATCCATGAGTAAGCGAATGACTCGCCGAGAGCTCCTTAGAGACGTCGGTGCAGCTGGCGCTTCGACTCTACTAGCCGTTGGTTCAGGGAAGGCAATACCCCCTTCAAATGCGTTGAGCCGGGCAGCGGCAGAGGAATCACCTGCTCTTCAATTACCGCAGTCGTCCGGCGATGCGGAATCCGCTTCCCAGTCTTCGCAAGCCTCTCTGGGCCCACACGAAAATCCTCTCGTGGAACTGACCGCAGGGGACATGATCGTCGCATTCGATCGAAGGTACGGTTCGATCTCCTCGATCACCAGGAAGGGCGACCCGCTGGGGACGAACTTTATCGGGAACGAACACAATACGCCCGGAGTGGATGTTTCGAACTCCCGTTGGACCGGAGATATGGTGACGAATGTTTGGGATGTTACCGACACCAACCCGGCGCATCGCTCTTGGTCGCCACGGTCGAACTTTGTCTTGAAGGGAAAATGGAGACCGGAGCTGACCGGAAGGTCCGGCGATATCCGGCAGGTGAGCTTCGACGCCGGGACGTTTGCCGTGAACTATGAGGGAACGTCGAAGAATGAGGACGCCGTCCGGAGTTTCGGTCTTGCCATGAAGTATCGCAGCGGAGAAGGCTATTCGCTGGTCTGGGATGTCGAACTTCGCAACGTCACGGATCAAATCCTGGAGCTCGGCGACCTCGGATTCCCCCTGATGGTGAACGATGACCTCGGCGAATTCTACCGGGATCCCAAAACCGGCAAGCCTTTTCCCCCTGACGAGACGGAGCACCCGCTGAGAGATCCCGCTGATCCCTTCTCCGTCTATCTCGAGCAATACCCGCGGATCCAGAAACAGTACCACGAGCAGAAGGTCGTGGCTCACCACTACATAGGCGGGCACAGCTCCTACGTGCTCATCCAGCGCCCCCTGGGTGATGCGCCGTTTCTTCTTCTCCATACCATGCAGGACACGGCATTTGA
Source organism: uncultured Acidobacteriaceae bacterium (assembly GCA_963799155.1). Lineage (GTDB taxonomy): Bacteria > Acidobacteriota > Terriglobia > Terriglobales > Acidobacteriaceae > Telmatobacter. The sequence goes on along the minus strand of CAWCWB010000005.1, from coordinate 360,255 downwards.
GTGCGCCTATCGTGACGGCAGTTCGTTCGGAGAAAAGGTGTACTGGTGGGACGGGCCGAATATCCTGGCCATCCATTCCTGGGCCACAAGGAACCTGCGGGGATGGAATAAGAACCCCTGGATCAACGGGCATACCTCGCTGGTCTTGAAGCCGGGAGAGAAGTGGTCCTGCCGACTGCGCTTCGTCTTCGTGGAGAGTTATGACGCTATTCGAGAGGAGCTTTACAAAGCGGGCAACCTCGGCATCCGGGTTCTGCCGGCCATGGTGGTTCAGGAGGATACCGATGCCTACGTGGAGGTACGATCGAAATCCGACGTGGATAAGATCGATTTCCTTTCCGACAACATCACGATTAAGGAGAAGAAGCGCGTCGATGACAGGACCCTGCTGAAGCTGTCGTTCAAGGGCCGGGGCCAGAAAAGCCTCAAACTGCACTATGCAGGCCGCTGGACCAACCTGCACTTTTACTGCATCGAGGACATTGCGCAATTGCTCAAGGCTCGGGGACGATTCATCGTGGATCGGGAATTCTACGAGAACCCTGACGATCCCTATCACCGTCATCACATGTTCCTGCCCTTTGACCATCGCCCAGGAAGCACATTTCTCGACTCGGATGAAGTATCAGAAGTGGGCGGAAGCGACGCCGAATTCGGATTTTCCGAGCCCTTATTCCTAGCCGAGAAGAACGTCTACTATCCTTCTCCCAAAGAAGTGGCCACCCTGGAAGCCTACATCGACGATTGCCTGTTTAAGTACATTCAGGATCCCGAAACATTCGCAGTCCTTGCCTCTCTTTACTGGAAGCTCAGGTATCCATCGAGCCCGTGGAGCCATTGGACGGTGGAACGAGCCGAGGCGATCTATCGATCGTACAACTATGCTCACGTGATGAACATTTATCACGCCATGTACCGCATCGGCAGGCGCTATGGGTTGCTGACACGGAAGAGCCCGGAGGAATACCTGAGGATGTCGTACCGGACGTGCCATTCCATGTTTCAGACGGTACCCTGGGGGCACATCGGGGTGATGGGAGGCTCGAACGCCCTGAACATTCTCGATGACCTTGGGAATGAGGGCTGGCAGGAAGAATATCGCACCCTATTGGAGCAAGTCCGGAAGTGCAACGAGGTCTTCCTCAGCGACCCCTATCCCTACTCTTCCGAGTACCCCGCGGACACAACTGCTCAGGAACAGGTCTATTTCTTCACCCGCTACTTTGGCAATACCGAGAAGAACCTCAAGACGCTGCAAATCATCAAAGCGCTCCGGGGAGGGAACCAGCCCGTCTGGTTTCAATATGGCAATGACAACAAGGGCGATCTGACCTGCTGGTACACCGAGTCGACCAATGGCTGGGCTTTGCTGCGCGCGTTTGAGGACACCGGCGACCTGGACACATTCATCAAAGGATACGCGGGCGTGATGAGCGTGGAGGTCGATCTGCTTCCCGACGGAATGTGCTTTGCTCATTTCATCTCCACGCCGGGCATCTTCGATTTCACCCCTCCCAGGACACTGGATGGCGGGATCGCGCAGTTTGGATTCCTCAAGGCCGTGAAGTCCTACGTCATGCGGGATGATTCCTTTGGCCTGATCGGTTGCGGCTGCCGCGTGGAATCCTCAGGAAGGGAGATTCGTGTCTATCCCCGGGATGGCTTGAAAAAGCGGCTGAGATTCGTGCCACAGAAAATCGACCTGGAGGCCGAACAGGGAGAGGTCGACCAGGTAACCATAAGCGATGACGGAAAGCAGTGGGAACTCCGCCTCAGCGATTCGACAGGGGTGGTGAAAAAGGCTGAGTTGGAAATCAAGGGCTTGGACAAGGGAGAGTATCTGATTCGGTATGGTGGTTCGGCGGACCACAAGCTGGTCTCCGATGTCCTGAAACTCTCACTTCCCATCGCCGACGCGAAGCTGATCAGAATTGAAAAGGCGTAGGCAGTTTTAGAAACGACCGATCGCACTCTTGTGCCAGTTCTCCATGCGCAGCCGTCGATGGTCACCACACAGGGCCCCTCAATCAACCTAGACCGCCACTCGATTTGCCCGGAATTTCGCCTGCTCGCATGCTTCTGACCGACCGAGGCCTGCAGAGTCGTCCGGCTCGAGATTCGATTGAAACACAATGGCCTTGACGCGACTTCAGCGCGTTTGACTGATCCTTGCCACTCAAGGATCTCGTGTCCGCCAGTCCCAAAATTTGACAAGATTAACGATAAAGTTATCGCATACTTTAAAGCAACTGTGATATAAGGAATTGTGCCTACTACGATGAAAGATATCGCGCGTGACCTCGGTGTGTCAGTGGTCACAGTTTCGAAGGTGCTCCGGAACCACGAGGACATCAGCGATGCCACCCGGAAGCGAGTTCTGGATCGTGTTAAGGAGCTTGACTACACCCCAAATCTCGCTGCACGTGGCCTGGTGACCGGAAAGACCTATCTGGTTGGCCTTGTGGTGCCCGACCTGTTGCATCCGTTCTTTGCGCAGGTGGCAAAATCACTTTCAAGGGCGCTTCTGAAGAAGGGTTACTGCCTCACCATTTCGACCTCGGAAGAGGATGCCGAGCTGGAAAAGCATGAGATCAACCGGCTCCTGGGCCGCCGCTTGGATGCTCTCGTCATCGCATCCTCATCCACCAACCCATCTGTATTCGAGCGGATCCAAAAGCAAGGGCTGCCATTGGTTTTGATAGACCGCAATCTCACGGGGCTGGATGCTAACTACGTTGGCACCGACGACGAGGCGATCGGGTTATTGGCTACAGAACATCTCATTGAAGTAGGGTGCAAGAGGATTGCTCACTTACGCGGTCCTGACAATAGCCCCGGCGCCGGACGTCTTAAGGGCTATCAAAATGCCCTGGCCAAACACGACTTGAAGTCCCTTTCAGGTTATGTGTCCATGCCGCGGCTGGTGGACGTGCAAAGCAGGGAAAGCGGCGCCGAATTGATGCGGCAACTGCTGGCCCTGAATCCTCGTCCCGATGGAGTATTTTGCTATAACGATCCCATGGCAATTGGAGCAATTCATGCCATTCTCGATGCAGGCTTAAGAGTGCCGGCGGATATCGCAGTCATAGGATCCGGGAACCTCCATTATGATACTGAACTCCGCATCCCTCTATCGAGCATCGACCAACAGACCGACATGATCGGCGAGCGCGCTGGGCGTTTGACCTTGTCATTACTGGAATCAAAGACTCATCCGCGCAACAAAACCATCATCATTCAGCCTCAACTTGTGGTTCGGGCTTCGACCGATAAGAAAGCGGTGATCGAACAGGTAGCCGTGCCATTGAATGCGACGCCGGGCACGAACAGGCATCCATGAATCTCGGGCTCCTGCCGGCCATTGCCAGACTGCCTGAACTGCCTTCAACGTATCGCGCCGTAGCCGGGGCATTCAGCGAAGGCCGGAGGCGGCAGGTCGTTCTTTGGGCCGATGCAAGGGCGCGCAAGATCATCGGGCTGGATGAATGATCCACCGCGGGAACTCCGGGCGAAACCGGAGTGATTCTTTTTGGCGTGCCGGGCGCAGCGAAGCGGGCAAAGCCGGGTTGACTGCCGGGGATGTGATCCTGGCTATCGATGGCAAGCCGGTCAGGGACATCCAGGACCCGATGCGGAATTCGGGGCAAGTCCTCGTCGGCGAGAGGGAGAGCGTGACGATCATCCGCTTTCAGCAGGAGTCCACGGTGAAAATTCAATGGAAATGACTTCGGGAGATTGCGCTGTATGGTGAAATCAGGAATTTTAAACCCGAAAATCAACTTGTTACTTAGCCTTGTCCGGCATACCAATACGCTGGTGATTGCAGACCGGGGGTTTCCCTATTGGAAGGAAGTCGAGACGGTCGATATTTCCCTGGTGGATGACATACCTCGAGTTCTCGATGTATTGGTCGCCATTCGTAGCAACTTCAATGTGGCCCGGGCTTTCATGGCTGAGGAATTTAACGAGGCAAATAGCCCTCAGACAATCCTGCAATTCAAGCGCGCTTTGGATGGCATTGCTCTCGAATTCGAGCCTCACATCGACCTAAAGAAACGAGTGCCGCATGCCATCGGGATTATTCGGACCGGTGACACGATTCAGTATGCGAACCTTGTTCTGGAGTCCGGCTAGACTTCTCCCCGGATGCGCTAAAATGCGTTTACAATAACGATACCTTTAGCGTATACTCTTCGTTGCAAAGGGTTGGATAACGCAATTCGATCTCGTACAGACCCAGAGTCCGATTTGCGCCCCGTCCACATGTTTCCTGTTTTTTTGCTTGAACCGCAGGAGTGGTGGCCAAGAGGAGTAAGAAATGCAACAGCAAGGCGGTCTTGGGATCTCGGCAGGAGATTCTGTTGATCCAACTCTGGTGCCTCAGAGAACTCTTTTTAGTGGGGCAACCATGCCGGCCATCGGTCTGGGCACCTTTGGCTCCGATCACGTCCCCGCAGCCGAGATCGCCCAAGTGGTGAAGGGCGCTGCCGCGGCAGGTTACCGGCACTTCGATTGCGCTTCGGTTTACGGCAACGAGGCCGAGATCGGCACCGCGTTTGAGGAGATTCTTCGCGGCGGCCTGAAACGCGAAGACCTTTGGATCACCTCGAAGCTGTGGAACGACAAGCATGGCGAGGACGACGTGATCGCCTCCTGCCGCCGGTCGCTTTCCGATCTGCGCCTTGAGTACCTCGACCTCTACCTGGTGCATTGGCCGTTCCCGAATTTTCATCCCCCAGGCTGCGACGTTACTTCTCGCTCTCCCGACGCCAAGCCCTACATCCACGCGAACTACATGAGGACCTGGCGCAAGATGGAAAAACTGGTGGACATGGGCCTGGTGCGGCACATTGGCACCTCGAACATGACCATCCCCAAACTGAAGCTTGTTCTGCGCGACGCCCGCATCAAGCCCGCGGTGAACGAAATGGAGCTGCACCCGCATTTTCAGCAGCCGAAGTTGTTCAAATTCGTGGTCGAGAACGGCATGAACCCCGTCGGATACTGCCCCATCGGCTCACCGGGACGGCCGGAGCGTGACCGCACCCCCGAGGACACAGCGCCCACCGAGGATCCAGTGATTGTGTGCATCGCTGAGAGCCACGGGATTCATCCCGCGGTGGTATGCATTAAGTGGGCGGTGCAGCGCGGGCAAACACCCATTCCGTTCTCCGTCCATCATTACCGCGCCAACCTCGAGGGCGTCGTGGGAGATCCGCTCACCGACGAGGAGATGCGCTCCATCGCCGCCCTCGATCGCAACTGCCGCTTGATCAAGGGCCAGGTCTTCCTGTGGAAAGAGGACCAGACCTGGGAAGATCTCTGGGATCTGAAAGGGGAGATCACGCCGCCGTAAACCGCGTGAGGCTTTTCGGGCACCGCCTAACATCGATCGGGAGCAATCCAAATGAAAGCCACGATGATTGCAGCGTTCTTGCCGGGCGACTCGACGGTTGAGATGCGCACGGTGCCTGTGCCGGAGCCGGGCCACGGAGAAGTTCTGTTGCGCGTGAAGGCGTCGACGATCTGCGGCTCCGATATTCGCTGCATTTACCACGAGCACCTGGGCAAAGGCCCTGAAGGCTACCAGGGTGTGATTGCCGGGCACGAGCCAGCGGGCCAGATTGTTGCTGCGGGCGAGGGCTGTCGCCGCTTCAAAGCCGGCGACCGCGTGATTGTCTATCACATCTCGGGATGCGGCGTCTGCAACGACTGCCGGCGCGGCTACATGATCTCCTGCACCAGTGAGAAATATCGCCGCGCTTACGGCTGGCAGCGCGACGGAGGCATGGCCGAGTACATGGTAGCCGAGGAGAAAGACCTCATTGCCCTGCCCGATGAACTCTCTTACGGCGATGGCGCGCAGGTTGCGTGCGGATTCGGCACCGTCTACGAGGGACTGGAAAAGATCGGCATTAACGGCAATCACGCTGTGCTCATTACTGGCCTGGGACCGGTGGGCCTGGCCACCGGCGCGCTTTGCCACAAGCTCGGCGCGCAACAAATCATCGGCATCGACGTGGTGTCCGAGCGCTTGGCGATCGCGCTCAATCTCGGCCTCTGCGACGCCGTTCTTACGTCAGGATCCGATAACGTGGCCGAAGTCAAGCGGCTCACCGGAGGCATGGGCGTGGAGCGCGCCGTCGACTGCTCGGCGAACGACGCCGCGCGAGCCACCGCGATTCGTGCCACGCGTAAATGGGGCAAAATCGTTTTCCTTGGCGAAGGCGGGCGCGTCGAATTCAATCCCTCTCCCGACTTGATTCATGACCAAAAGACGCTCTACGGCTCGTGGGTCACATCCACCTGGCTGATGGAAGAGCTCGTGGAACGGCTCGTGCGCTGGAACCTGCATCCAGCAGACATCATCACCCACCGCTTTCCCCTGGAGCGCGCCAGCGAAGCCTATACGCTCATGGCCTCAGGGAAATGCGGAAAGGTGGCTGTGTGCGCGGACGAAGAACTGAAATGAACCGGGATAGAGGACAGAAAACATGGCTGACGCGCCGGGGATGACGAAACCTGACTGGAAAGACCAATTGAAAGCGTTTTTGCCGCTCTTTGGCCATCGCAATTGGATCGTGGTTGCCGACTCGGCATATCCGGCGCAGTCCAGGCCCGGCATCGACACGATCGTCTCCGGCGCCGGCCAGATCGAGGTGGCTCGCGTAGTGCTCGACGCCATTGCGGTCAGCAAACACGTTCGCGCCAACATTTATCTCGACCAAGAATTGCAATTCGTCGCGGAGGCCGATGCGCCAGGCGTTTCGCGCTACCGCGCTCAACTCGCAGAGCTACTTAAGTTCGCAAAGACAATCGCTCTGCCCCACGCGCAGATCATTGCCAAGCTCGACCAGACCGCGCAAACTTTCCGCGTCCTCATCATCAAGACCGAACTCGCGATTCCTTACACTTCAATCTTTTTCGAACTCGACTGCGGCTATTCGAGTGCCGAAGCGGAACAACGCCTCCGACAGTCGATGGCTGCTTCCGCCACAAAGTAGGAAGGGCAGTCGTGAAGGTGTCGGCGCGGAACTCAATTCACTTGCTCGAACCAACGCAGGAAAGGAAAGCGGCCTCATGAAAGTGAATCGCAGGGAAATGCTTCAATGGATGGGCGGCGCATGTTCCGGCTTGGCTTTGTCGAGGTTTGCGCCTTCACAACATGCCACGCAGAGCGGCCCCTTCCTGCCAACCAGGGAATCTCTGCAAGCCTACAAGGTCCCTGACTGGTTTCGCGATGCCAAGTTTGGCATCTGGGCGCACTGGGGGCCGCAGTCGGCCATTGAAGACGGCGACTGGTATGCCCGCAACATGTACGTGCAAGGCCAGCCGCAGTATTTGTACCACTGCGAAACGTATGGTCATCCTTCCAAGGTCGGCTATAAAGACCTGGTCAACATCTGGAAAGCCGAGAAGTGGGACCCGGATCATCTGATGGGTCTCTACAAGAAGGCCGGCGCGAAGTACTTCTTCAGCATGGGCGTGCATCACGACAATTTCGACCTGTGGAACTCGAAGTACACGCGCTGGAACGCGGTGAACATGGGGCCGAAGAAGGATGTTGTCGGGATGTGGCAGAGCGCCGCGCGCAAGCATGGGCTCAAGTTCGGCGTCAGCGAGCATCTTTGGATCAGCTACAAATGGTTTGCCGTCAGTCACGGCGCCGACAAGACCGGGCCGCTGGCCGGGGTTTTCTACGACGGTGTCGATCCGAAGTACGCCGACCTCTATCACGATGCCGGCTGTGTACCGTTCATTGACAAGCTGACCTGGAATGACGACGGCATTCCCGATTCGTGGCGGCGGCATTATCTCAACCGCATGACGGACCTCATCGACAAGTATCACCCCGACATTCTCTACACCGACGGCCACCTTCCCTTCGAGGAGTACGGCCTCAGGATGGTGGCATACCTTTACAACGTGAGCGCCCAGTTGCATGGAGGCAAAGTCGAAGCGGTCTACACCAGCAAAGAGCCGTCGGATTGCGCGGTGGGCACCTGCCTCCTCGACCATGAGCGCGGCGTTGCGGACGGCATCGCGGAGAACCCCTGGCAAACCGATACCTGCATCGGGCAATGGCACTACAAGCGAGGCCAGAAATACAAGACCGCCAAAAAGGTCATCGATCTGCTCGCCGACATCGTGAGCAAAAGTGGCAACCTGCTGCTGAATTTCCCGCTGCCCAACTCCGGACAACTGGACTTCGAGGAGATGGAGGTGCTGGAAGGCATCACCGCGTGGATGCAAATCAACAGCGAAGGCATCTACGCGACGCGCCCATGGAAGATTTACGGCGAAGGCCCCTCCACGCAAGTGAAAATCGTCACCGGAAACTTCAACGAGGACAAGCAGAACGACCTCACCGCCGAGGATGTGCGCTTCACAACGACGGGCAGCACGCTTTACGCCTTCATCATGGGCTGGCCCGAGAAGGAAGCCGTGGTGCAGGCTCTTGGCACGGCGAGCCCGCAGCAGCCGGGCAAGATTTTCAACGTTGAACTGCTCGGGCACAAGGGTGATCTCAACTGGAGGCGGGACGACGCCGCACTGAAGGTCCAGATGCCTGCCGAAAAGATCTCTGACATTGGCATCACGCTGAAGGTCTATTTGGCGTAGAGTGAGCATCGGTTCCGGCGCCTCGTTCCATCTCTCGTTTCAGGAGGAAGAATTCACCTTGAGCAACTCCGTCGGGCCGGTCGGGCAAGGCAACTCGCCCTCGCTGAACAATAACGAAGACATTGAAGCCCAGTTGATTCCTGCCGGACGGCTGTTGCCGTTCCTCGTGGTCACGCTGCTGTTCTTTCTGTGGGCGATTCCGAACAACCTGAACGACATTCTGATCCGGCAATTTATGAAGTCGTTCAATATCAACCGGTCGAGCGCCGCGGGTGTGCAGATCTGGTTCTACCTGGGCTACTTTTTGCTGGCCATTCCGGCGGGGCAATTGATGCGAAGGTTCGGCTACAAGATGGGCATCGTGACAGGGCTATGCCTGCTGGGCGGCGGATGCCTGTTGTTTTATCCGGCTGCGCAGGCAGGACTTTATTGGTTCTTTCTTGTGGCGCAATTTGTCATCGCGAGCGGATTGTCGTTTCTTGAGACGGGGTCGAATTCATTCATTGCGCAACTGGGGCCGGCAGGGTCGAGCGAACGGCGGCTGAATCTTTCGCAGGCGTTCAATCCGTTGGGGTCGATCAGCGCGGGCCTGATCGGGACGGTCTTTATCTTCTCCGGCGTGAAGCTGAGCGATGCGCAAGTGGCAGCCATGCAGGCGGCTGGAACCTATCAGGCGTATCTGCATTCCGAGACGCTGCGCGTGGTGACGCCGTATGTGGTGCTGGGCTGCTTCGCATTTTTCTGGGCCGTGCTGATCCTGATGACCAAGTTTCCTAATTTGGGGAGCGAGGATGTTTCGGAGAGCGCGGCCACAGGCGGGATGCATGTACGGCTGTGGCAGCCGCACTTTGTCTTTGCGGTGCTGGCGCAGTTTCTTTACGTGGGCGCGCAGGTAGGCACGTGGAGTTACTTCATCCCCTATGTGGAGTCGGCCACGGGCGTTGGTGACAAAGCGGCGGGCTACATGCTGACAGGCACATTGGCGGCGTTTGCCGTGGGCCGGTTCAGTTCGGCGTGGCTCATGAGGCACTTCCACGCACGACTGATGCTGGTAGTCTATTCCGTGATCAATGTCGCCTTGTGCCTGGTTGCCGTCGTCCATCCCAGCTGGATTGGCGTGGGCTGTTTGCTTACGACGAGCCTGTTCATGTCGATCATGTTCCCGACCATCTTTGCGCTTGGCTTGAAGGGCATGGGCGAGAAGACCAAGACCGCCGGATCATTCCTGGTGATGGCGATTCTGGGCGGCGCGGCGCTGACGAAGTTGATGGGGATGCTTCCGCTGCAGTCTGCCTACCTTGTTCCGGTGGTCTGTTATATCGGTGTTGCTCTGTATGCGTGGCTGTTCGCCGAAGCGAAGGTAGGCGAGGCGTTGGGATAAGGGGTGGCGAGTCAGCAAACCGGCAAGTCAGCAAACGAGCGAGTTGACGAACAGGTCTGCCCGATGTTTTGCACCAGTTGCCTAAGAGAAACTGGAATGGAAGGGGCCACAGTGGTGCGGGTGAAGGGAGAGGTGGTATCAGGGAAATGCTATTCCCTGATCGGTGGGTGATCATTCCCTGATTGGTGCGGCTCGAAAATCGGGGCTGTGTTGTAGGAACTCGCGTGGATTAAGTCTCATAGAGAATTCTGTCGGCGAGATGTTAGGGCGGAAATCGCGAATTTCCCTGTATTTTTCCCTGTTAGCAGGGAATTGGGTCCGGAGAACGGTTCGCTGGAGACTCCATCCACCGCCATCCTGCTAAATCTAAGCGGCCAAGATGGCGCCCCGCTACTCCCACGAGTTGGCCCTGCTCCGGGAGAAGGAAATCCAGCGAGGGAACAAGAATCGGGCCACTCTTGCTGTAGCCAGAAAGCTGGTGGCCTACATGCTCGCGGTCGAGCACAGGCAACAGGACTTCGTGCCTGCCGAAGAGATGGCGGGCAAGGCTGTAGCGTGAAAAACCTTTCCTAATAAGGGAAAAACATCGGGATCATACGATGCGCAGGCTGCCAGGTCCTGCAGTTGGTCGCCTGGGCGACGAAGGCAACTTCCGAGGCCCCCTACGGTTTGTTTCGGGACTGGCAGAGAACACAAACTCAATCTTCTGCGACAGCTCTTCGGAGCTTGAGGCAGCAAATGGATGTCCGGTCCTGCGGGGAGCAGGGACCACCAGCCGAGAGGCACACGTGCGCAGGCGGATGACCCGATCAGACGGAATGCCCGCTCTCCGGAGCGCGCCAAGGAATCTCGTGCCTTTTTTCTTGACAGATGACTTACATGGAAGGCGACCATTCGCCCGGAACTTGCCTGGGAGGACCGAAAGCAGTTTCCCGGAGCGCGACGGCCTGTGATCGCCGACTGAGAATCGGACTTACCGAAGAATCTGCCTCGTTTGTCTCTTCGCTGCAAATTCAGGAGCCTGCGCAGAGGTGCCCTGGATGGTCTTTCTCGCTTTCCGTTCGGGTGCGGCCCGGACGTGGTCTACTTGAAAGATGCGATGGCCTTGGTCTCGTCATCATAGATATCGAAGACTGTGTAGAGCTTGGTCAACTGAAGCAGGTCATGAACCTTCTTGGTCAGCTTTAGCAGCTTGAGCTCGGTGCCACGATTCTTGGCCGTGGTGTACGCGCTTACCAACTCGCCCAACCCCGAGCTATCGATGTAGTTCACGTCTCCCATGTTCAGCAGGATGCTCTTCTGTCCTTTGCTGATCAAGTCGCGAACGGCATCGCGGATCTGTACACTGCCCTCGCCCAGAGTGATCCGCCCTTTGAGGTCCAGAACGGGAATGCCGTCCACTTCACGGGAAGCAATTGTCAGTGCCATGGATGTTCCTCCTAATCTCGCAGAACGGTTATAGCACTTTCGCAGACATGAGTGCTGGAAAAGCTCGAGCCCGCCCGATGTCTCGGCGAGGAGTGGTTGCCCGCCGCCCAATCACCGCTTCGAGCCCAGGCAGAACCTCTCTATCCACTTCTTCGTGTCAGTTGAGAAAGAATCCCCTTGGCTTGAACCGTCCGATTCATAATTCAAATCAGGGAAACGAGAGGCTGAGAATTCTTTTCGGCTCGTCGTGCCTGAATTACCGCCAAACCGGAGAAGATGCCACGAAGCGGGATAATCTCCCAATTGTTGACCAACCGACCGGGCCGGAAGAATCTGGCCGCAGGGTGGCTCAGTAGGATCAACTTGTCGGGGAGAGAGGATTTGAACCTCCGACCCCCTAGTCCCGAACCAAATGAAAGTCAAAATCTAAGTGCTTCATCTGGTGCCGCTTAGGGACGAAAAACCGGACTCTCTCTCACCTTCAAATGTACCGAAGTTGTACCGAGAATGCAGGAAAGGTGACTGTAGGACATCGAGCGCGAAACCTCGGGTCAAGCACCTCGCAGCGGGGGGGAGTTTCACACCGCGCTCTCACGGAACCGTACGTGAGCCTCTCAGCTCATACGGCTCTTGCCATCCATGAAGGCTATCGTCCTCGTCCAGATACGCGGATTCCTCCTGATTGCATTGGTACCTGCGTCGCGCCATTATCTCCAGGTCCTTTCTTGGATCTGGCGCGACGGAGTCGGTCTTGGCAACAAAGGTATCAAATCTGGGGGACGCTCGAACAGGTTCCGGTTCAGGGAGGGTTGAGGGCCAGACCACTGACCGTCCCTCCTCAATCCGGCCGACCGCATCAGAAATGGCTGATGCCCTTTGACTCTGCGGATTATTCGGGACGGAAGCAGACACAGCCGAAGCGCCGCGTCCCTTTGAAGTATGTCTTCCGTCGCTCGTCCGCCCACTCATGGACTGCATCATCCGTGACGGGCGCAGCCAAAAAACGAATCAACTCCGGAAAAACCAAGGCGAGTTGATTGCACAGTGTGAGGCAAGTTAAGCGTTTACAATGCCTATCAATCTCGATGGGGAATGTCGATGATGCTCTCGACTTGCTGGAGAACTCTCTGACCTGGGTGGCCAAAATAGCCGAAGCGTATACCGCCCCAATTGCGGAGTGGAATTCTTGAGTACGCGGTCACGGTAAAGACCTACTTGTCCTGAGCTTCTGATCGCCGCACGAATCTTCCGATCAGGATCGGGCTTCACCAAATTCGCTGAAGAGGTTCAAGGAAGAAGAATACGGTGAAGGGAAGCGCGTGCTAAACTCACTTTCTTTATTGCGTTTGTTTGCTACAATTCGTGCGCGAGCTTCTCGCAGTTGAAAACATATGAAAACGAGAATCAGTTTTGCACTTATGCTCGCACTGGCGCTCACTGCTGATGGGCGCCGCGTTGACGATGGCGCAACAACCGAGCGGACCCAATGTTCCTCCGCACAGGCCGAAAGGCCCATGTGATATCTACGCCGCCGCCGGCGACCCCTGCGTGGCCGCCCACAGCACCACACGCGCGCTGTACGCCTCCTACAACGGCCCGCTCTACCAGGTCCTGCGCCAGTCGGACGGCAAGACTCTGGACATCGGCGTTGTCCAGCCCTCCGCGTCGCCGGTCCGGATGCGGGCGGATACGCCGACGCGGCCGCGCAGGACGCGTTCTGCGCCAATACCTACTGCTGGATCACCACGATCTACGACCAGTCCGGCCAAGCACAACGACCTCACCCAGGCGCCCCGCGGCGGATTCAGCGGCCCGGCCATGGGTGGGTTTAACAACGTCCCGCTCGCCGACATGGCGCCGATTACGATCATGGGCCACAAGGTCTACGGCGTCTTCATCGAGCCGGGCATGGGCCTGCGCGAGGACGATGCGAAGGGCACCGCGGTGGACGACCAGGCGGAGGGGCAGTACTGGGTCATCAACGGCCTGCACTTCAACTCCGGCTGCTGCTTCGACTATGGCAACGCCGAGATCGACAGCCGCGACGACGACAACGGCACCATGGAAACCGCCTACTTCGGCGACGCCCCCTGTTGGTATCACGGGAACCCTCCCGGCCCGTGGATCATGACCGACCAGGAGAACAACCTCGTCGGTTGCGTGAACCCGGATGGATCCAAACTCTGCGCGAACCTGCCGGAACATCGACTGGCGATTCGTGACCGCGATGGCCAAGGGCGAACCGCACCATTGGACCACGCATGGGCGGCGACGCGCAGCGGGGCGCGCTGTCGGTCATGTTCGACGGGCCGCGGGTCAACGGCACCTACGACCCGATGCGCAAGCAGGGCGCTATCCTGCTGGGCAACGGCGGCGACAACAGCAACAGCTCGCAGGGCACCTTCTATGAAGGCGCGATGACGGCCGCGGGCACCTTCCCGACGGACGCCACTGACCAACTGGTGCAGGCCAACGTCGTGGCTGCCGGGTACGACGTGCAGCGGCTGAGCTTGGCGCCGGCTTCGGCAACGGCCACTCCGCCAGGACTCCAGACGTTCTCACCCGGGATCCTCGCAGGACACCACAGTGAGGTTCACGAATACGACGGGGGCGCCCGTCGTGGGCGTCACGTTGAGCATTTCCGTGCCGAACAAGCAGTGGACCTCCTCTGTTCAGGGCGCCACCGAGACCTCGAAGATGTTCGCTGACCCGGTGGCGCCCGGTGCGACCGTGAGCGCGACTTTCAAAGTCACCTCGAGCCCGGAGGCCTTCAATGGAGACTTGGTCGCGAATGCCTCGTGGACAAACCAGACCAGCGGCGCGAAGCAATCCGAGACCGCAGCCGAGAAGGTGCGGAACGTCAGCCCGGTCAAGATTAACGAGTTCCGCATTAGCAGTGGTTCTCCCGCCAACTCGACGGACTCGTTCATCGAGCTCTACAACGCCGGTGCCAGCGACGCCGACATATCCGACTGGACATTGACCGAGCACACGGCCCAGCAAGCCATCTTCTCGACGATCAAGGTCCCCGCCGGAACGAAGCTCGCGGCCGCCGGCTTCTACCTGCTCGGCCTCTCCAACTCCGGGCTGGTGGTCCCGGCGCGCGCAGGCGATACCACCCTCTACGTCAGGAGCACGGCCGGCATGACGGCCGGCGATACGATCGGCATCGACACGGGCTCCAACTTGGAGACCCGCAAAATCGTAAAGATCGGGACGGCAGCCAGCAGCAGTACGACGCTGTGGCAGCCCCTCCCCGAGGGTCCGGTGATTACGATTCCCGCCGGCTCGACCAACGTGCCGGTCACGAGCACGGCAAGCTTTGCAGTGGGCGAGAAGATCGCCCTCGGCTACGGTGCCGCCTACCCGGCCGTTGCAAGGGACATAGAGCGGTACGAAGTGGCCACAGTTACCGCGGTCGGCAAGCCGGGCACGCAAGCCCGCCTGGCGGCAGACGCGCCCGCCGGCTCGACCAATATCAAGGTGACGTCGGTCGCCGATATCTCGGCCGGCGACAAGATCAGATTAGATATCGACAGCGTCGGTCATGGGATCGAGATCGTCACGGTCGCGAACGTCGGCACGCAGGCAAACCAAACCAATCTTTCCGCGGATGCAAGCGTGGGTGCGACCGATATCAACATCCGCAGCGTGAACGGTCTCGCTGTGGGCGACAAGATCACCGTTGGCACTCCCGCCAACAAGGAAGCGGTGACCATCACCGCGGTCGGCGCCGCAGGTCCGACTGGCGCCAGCGTGAGCTTTACGCCAGCGCTCGCCAAGGCGCACATACGTTTCGAGGGCGTGGTTGCTCCCGGCACAGGCCTCGATCTGGCCGCGCCGCTCAAGTTCAACCACGCGGCCAACCTTCCCTTCAGCGATCGCGGAACGGGAATCAGCTTCGAGCCCGCCACGGCCTTTGCCCATTCGAGCAACGAGCCCGTCCAGGCGCTCGGCACCGGCATCACGCTCGACCAACTCCTGACCAAGGAGCACGCGGTCAACGCGGTGGTGCGCGACGCCGCGGCCACAACCGCGGGCTACCAGGGGACGCCTGCGCCCAACCAGTGGTTCGGTGGTCCCGAGCTCAGCGCAAACGTTCCCTACTTCGGCCGCACCATCTCAGTCAAGCAGGGCAGCATGGTGCTGCGTGACGCCTCGGGCCTGGTGGTCGACAGCCTCAACTCAGGCGGGCTTGTTGACCCATGGGCCGCCAAAGGGTACCAAGCCACCTCCGGATTAGAGAAGAGTGGCTGCTACGTGCCTGTGCCCGGTTCGGTCGGTGACTTCGGGCTGTTCGCTCCGGCCGGCGGCACCAATACGAGCGCGGGGCGTTTCCCTGACGGCGTCGACAGCGACAGCAACTGCAACGATTTCCTGTTGCAGGCCGCTACCACCCTATCGACGCCCTCGGCCAACGGGGCCACCAACATCAAGGTCGCCAGCGTGGCAGGCTTTGGCGCCGGCCAGACGATCATGATCGATACGGGTGCGACCCTCGAGACTGTGGTCATCGCGACGGTGGGCACGGCAGGGGCCACAACTGTGCGTGCCGCCACCGCCGCCGGCGCCACCGTAATCCCCGTCGTCAGCGCGGCGGGCTTTAGCCCCGGCCAGATTATCACCCTAGGCAGCGGCGCGGACTATGAGACGGCGGTTGTCGCCTCCGCCACCTTCAGAGGCGGAGCTACAATCACCGTTGCTGCGCCGCTCACGCTTGCGCACGCAGCCGCTGCACAGATCTCCGGCACCGGCATTACCCTTACCTCTGCATTGACCCGGGCACATGCCAGCGGGGCACAGGTCACCGACAACATTCCCACGCCCGGTGCGCCAAACAAATACTTCAGGAAGCCTCGTTGAACGTGCCTGTGGAGCTGAAATGAACTGAGTGAACTTTCGGTGAGCCTGCGTAATTGAGGATGGGTCCAATTGTTTCCGGTGCGAAGTGGCCAGGATACGGCGCACCGAGGTCGTCCGATGCTGAGTCTGACGAGCGATGGCGGATTTGCTGACTCCCGAGCGCTGCAGTTTGCGTCAGGCCGAAGCCACATGATCGACCCACTCATTCGGCTTGTGAGAGCCCAGCTTGAGATGGATGGTCACGGGGTTTCCATCGCGCAGGTGCAGGTCGCAGTTGGCGGTGCCCGGTTTGATCGGCGCAGCAAGCACGCCCGCGGGCGCGGTGATGTTTTCGATGCCGTAGCGGGCGATCAAAGTGACGTCCTGCTTTCTGAACGAGGTCACCGTCAACTCTACGGTTCTGGTTTCCATGTTCCAAGCCAGCTTGTTGACTCTGGCATAGGTACGGGCCAGCATTCCGTTGATCGAACCCTTGACGAGCGTCTCCGGAAGAGCGGGAAGCACTTCGATCACGCCGGGACGCGAGTAGAGAAGCATCTCCATCATGATCGTAGGAATTCCGCCTTGCGCATCCGGCATGGGAAAGGCCCAGGGGTCGTGGGAACAGCGGAGCGTTGTGGCGACGTAGCCCTGCTCAATCAGTTGCCGCAGTTCAGTGTCGACCATGTAGCAGTCCTTGAGCCGCGCCCCAACCAAGGCGCGATGGCAACGGCCGTGAGCGGCCAGCCTCTCCGGCACTCGCCTCCGGTCGGCCATCATTGCGGCCAGAGCCAGTTTCGGCGTGCGATCGGGGTCGATCTCGTCGCCCGGCCAGGCCCCATAGAGATGTGAGATATGGCGATGGCTGTAACGCTCTTCGAGTGTGGGCCAGGCCCATTCCTTCAGCGTGCCGTCGGGCTCCATCAAGTACGGGGGCATCTTGGCCAGCATGGCCTTCCATTTGGGAATGCTGCCGGCGTCGCTGTCCAGAAGTTCGCACGCGTTGATCAGGTTGCTCAGGACTTCCCGGCAAACCGTGATGTCCATGGTGGCATTGATCGCTATCATGGCCCCTGGGCCGGTGTTCGCGGGATTGTTCTCCGGCGAGAAGGATGGGGCGAAGATGTAATTCCCATCTTTGCCGGTGACTGTCAGGAAATCCTCGTAAAACAGCGCCAGCTCTTTCAATGCCGGCACAACGCGGTTGCGCAGGAACTCCACATCGCCGGTTACCAGATAGTGATCCCAGAACGGGCGGATGCACCAGCCTCCGGCGGAAAGCCAATAGGGATGAGGCCAGATCTCTCCGGTCGATTCGGCCCAGGAGTAATGGAACGAGACACCGACTCCTTGTTGCGGGCAGAGGGAATAATGGGTGCCGCGCATCCCGAAGATGTTCTTTGCGTTTACCCGGAAGTCCGGGACCAGGCTCTCCATCCAATTGAAGTAGGCATCCATGCCTTCGCGCAGATCAGCCTGCACACCGGGCGCAATTTGCAGGTTGATATTGGCATTGGTCTCGGCCACCATGCGTGGGATACTTGCCGCTGGTGTACATGAACCAGTAGCGTCCCATCTGGAAGATCTTCTCCAGAAGCGCTGGCGAGTAGTCCCGCCGCGACCGCTGATCGGCCAGCAGTTCTTCTGAAGACATTCCATATTGGGAGGCGCCGCCGAAGTCCACTGTGACCCGGTTCATAGCTTCCGACTGGACTTTGCGGTGTCGCTCGAAGAGCGCGTCATAGTCCGGGCTCAACTGCTCGACGGCCTGCCGCAGCGCTTCGACCTTGTCTTCGCTGTAGTCGGCGAACCATTCGATGCGGGTCAGCAGCATCACGGAAGATGCGTTCTCGACGACCAGAGTGTCGCCATCCATGCGGGCCGAGCCGCCGTTGCGCACCACGCGCACCACCCCGCCGTAGCCGCTGTTATCCGCGGAGGGATCCAAGCGGCACTTGTAAATGAGCCGCTCTTCGTTGAAGTCGAGTTGAACTTCGCTTTCCCCGATATTCCCCCCGAACAATCCGTTGGGCCGTCTTCCCCTGGAGTATTTCTGCACCGCGATCCGGACATTGACCGGTTGCCCCTTTGGGGCGGTGAGGTATTGCACCACAACGTCATCGGGTCGGGAAGTGAAGGTCTGACGAACCCAATCGCCACGCTCATCGTTCCAATGCACCTTCACTTCACTGCTCTCGAAATCGACGGTGCGCAGATAATCCTTGACCGACGTGGTCTTGGGAAGATCGAGACGCATCAGGAATGCCGGGACTGTGGGGTGCGGCCCTGTGTTCTGCTTGATAGGGCCCTTGTTCATTTCCTTGAACGCGAATTCAATTGCGTCCTGGTATTTCCCGTCCAATACCATTTGCCGCACTTGCGGGAATACGTCCGCGGCCTTGGGAGCCTCAAAAGGCCTCTTCCACGGCACCAGAAGGCTCTCGTGGTGGAAAAGGATCTGCTCCGAGTACGGATCGCAAGTCGCCTCAATATACATGTGTCCATTGCCGGCGGTGAGCCCTTCGCTGACCGTCGTGCCGGGAATCGTGCTGCAGAAGCCTTGCCGCGGGACGATCCCGCGCCGCAGCCGCTCTCGAAAGCGGCATTGGCGAGACCTTCACTTCGGGCGAAAGGCGCGATGCTGCATACACCGGCGGTTTGGGAGGGAATACGTTTTGGGGGGCAACGCCGAGATGAGGAACAGACCCGTCCTGGTCAGAAACGCGTCCCGCTTTTGCCGCAGGCGGACCGGCGACCTGGGTTGAGCCGCTTTGGCTGGCTTCGCCTGAGGTAGACGCCTGGAGCAACTGTTGAGAACCGGCCAAGGCAATCGCCGCCGCAGTACTGGTCTTCAAAAAATCTCGCCGTTTCATTCATCTCCTCCTGTGCGATCCATTCCTTCACTCGCTGGTGTTGCTGTCCATGCGCGTAGGAAATCCGGTCTGCCATCATCGTGACCGGAGCCAGTTTCGGCGTTCGATCCCGATCGATCTCGCCGCTCTAAGCGCTCCCCTTGACTACGAGCCCATTCACACACTCTCCTGTGCCGAGATCCGGTCCACGACTGTTGTCATGTGGGCAGTATCTTGAAACAGTAGGCGTGACGGCAGGGCGGATCTTGCGGGACCCAAATCCTCAGTCCATCTGGATCTCTCGTCCACCTGACCTCGCTCTTCGCCCCCAGCAGTTCCACCTTGCGAATCTGTCGCTGGTAGTGCGGTGCGGCGCCTGCGAGCGATTTGACCAGCACCTGGTTATCCGATGGCCAGCCCAAAGCTATGGCGTATAGAGTCTCGCCCTTCGTGGTAAAACGTATGTCTGTGTGATCGAACTTTATTTTTGATAACTGGTAAGGTGGGATCTCTCTGGCTTCGGTCGACGGACCTTCCCCGAAAACGCTCCACGGGCGGGTGCCCTTGATGGCTTCGGAATTCACCCGCTGCCAGTCGGCAAGCTCGCCCAGGAAGGCAATCTCATCGCTGTCGGGCTCTCCGTGTCCGGGCAAGGGAATGCTCAGCAGCAGGTTGCCATTCTTGCTCACGATATCCACCAGGAGGGGAATCATCAGCGAGGCCTTCTGGTACCTGTGGTTCTCGAAAAGCGCGCGGCTATAGTGCCAACCCCCAATACATGCTTCCGTCTGCCACGGCTCTTCCTGAAGCTTATCGGCAAGCGACATTTCGAAATCGCGGGTGAGTGTGCCCCAAACCGGCTCATCAACCTCTTTGAGATCGACAACATCTTCCAGGCGGCCTGAATGCGCCAGAATATTCCTGTTGTAGTAGTAAGCCATGATCTGGGGTGCAAGGTCCGGAATGCCTAACCAGACCTTCAGGTCCGGGGCGAAGGGCCCGCCGTCGTCAAAGCCAAATCGTGCTCCGTCGTCGAAGTTGAGGATATCGGGGCTGTAGCTATCGATCACATCCTGCACGCGAAGCATGAATTGCTGAACGAACTCCGGACATGGTGTGTTCTTCTTGTGGGGCTTGCCGTTGATCAGCTGTGGGTCCATTCCCTCCCACCACTTGCCTTTGCCGTCGGCGATCGTCTGCATGCCGTCGTAGGGAACTCCGGCCAACGGTCCTGTGGTATCGCTCTTGTAGCGGACAGGGAGGAACTCATCCCACACGCGATGCGGAGTCCCATGATAGCTGACACCAAATCGCAGGCCATTCGCGCGGGCGACCTGTGCCCAAGTCCCAACGATGTCGCGCTTCGGACCGACATTCACGGCGTTCCAGGGCTGGTGCCTTGAATTCCAGCAATCGAAGTTGTCGTGATGAGTAGCCAGGGAGACGAGGTATTCGGCGCCTGCCTGCTTGTAGAGCTTGACAAGCGCATCGGGGTTCCAGCGCTCCGCTTTCCATAAATGACAAATGTCCTTATATCCGAACTGCGACGGGTGGCCATAGCGCTTGACGTGGTATTCATATTGACCCGAACCCTGTAGGTACATGTTCCGCGCGTACCAGTCGCCCTGCTCTGGAACACACTGGGGGCTCCAGTGCGCCCATATCCCGAACTTCGCATCACGAAACCAATCCGGGCAGCGATACGCTTTCAAGGACTCCCAAAATGGCAGGAAGGGGCCCCGCGGAACTTCTCCCTGGAAAAACTGCCAATCTCCCAATCCATGTGCCATGCGAGCCAGCGCGCATATGGAGAGTCCGCCCATGAAGAATGATCTGCGATTCATAATTGCATTCCTCCGCATCGGATATTCATTGACGTTCTATTTTGCCCGATGGGCACGATCCATATCCACGTGAAAGTGACACCTGTCGCACGACCCATACAAGTGCCGTTCCCTATGGATCTCGCAACCATGTAGTTTCGTACTCCTGCACGACTCTAGGCGTCAGCAGGCCATACCGATGAGGGTTGAGGCCGATTCAATGAATCGGCCTCTCAGCTATTCGGGGAGGTCGATCTGGCTGCTAATCCGGAAGTGCCCGCTGACGGTTGGCGCTCCCGTATCAGGCTGGCCGCCGCCAATGCTGATGGTGTAGTCGCCTGCGGCAATGATCGGGTTACCTGCCTCGGTGACCATACCCAGATCGCGGTTCTTCAACTGGAAGTGGACCTTCTGGCTCGCGCCCGGTTCCAGATGAATGCGCTCAAATCCGCGCAGAGCGATGAAGGGAGCGCCCTTGACATCCGGGAACTTGAGATAGAGCTGGACGACCTCATCTCCCGCGACATTGCCGGTGTTGGTCACTGTTACGTCGGCGTCTACGGGTTGTCCTGCAGC
The DNA here is from genome assembly GCA_963799155.1 of uncultured Acidobacteriaceae bacterium. Classification (GTDB taxonomy): domain Bacteria; phylum Acidobacteriota; class Terriglobia; order Terriglobales; family Acidobacteriaceae; genus Telmatobacter. The sequence continues at coordinate 338,731 of CAWCWB010000005.1, read as the reverse complement.
CACAGCCTGCGCCGGGATACTCAGGTCGCTATACTTGAAGGTTGTGTAGCTGAGCCCATAACCGAACGGATAGAGTGGCTTTTCCCTGAAATACCTATAGGTCCGCCGCTCCATCGAGTAATCCTCAAAGTTGGGCAGTTGGCTGTCGCCCTTATAGAAGGTGACGGGCAGGCGTCCTGCGGGGTTGTTCCGCCCGCTCAACGTTTCCGCGATGGCTGTGCCGCCCTCTTCGCCGGGATACCACGCTTCAAGAACCGCGTTGGCATGTTCATTGATCCAGTTAACGGCAAGCGCGCTGCCGTTCATCAGCACGACCACCACGGGCTTGCCGGTCACGGCGACAGCTTCAACCAGATCTTCCTCCGGCTCGGGCAGATCGATGCTGGTGCGATCTCCACCGAGGAATCCCGGCAGGTTGATCCGCATCTCTTCACCCTCTAATCGGCTGGTGATGCCGACCGCGGCAATCACTACGTCGGCCTTTCTGGCCGCGGCAATGGCTTCAGGCGACGGCGCATCGCTGTACCGCGCCCAGATCGAGCTGGGCGGTGGGCTGGTCTCCGCCCGCAGTACCGTACCGCACGCTCAACGCCACCTTCTGGCCCTTCTCGAGGTGCACGCGTCCGAGCCGCGCATCAACACCGTTCCTGCCGAATACAAGCGCTACCTGATTTCCGTTGACCGTCACCAGCGCAAAGCCGCTGGCGCGAATTCCGATCAGGTAATCCGCGGAATCCGGCGGGGTCAGGAAGCCCGTCCACTCGATGCCGATGGATTTCTTTCCGGCCGCCTCAGCAGGCAAATTGTTGCTGCTCAGGTCGATATTCGGCTCGACCCGGCTCGTGAACGGCTTTGCATTCGTGGTGGGACGGAATGAAAACCCCTCCCGCTCGCTGTAGTCCGCTTTGAGCCCGGGTTTGCCATCGGGAGTGGTGAGCAGGCCGTTCGGCACCGGCTCGCCGTCATTGCGCAGGAATTGCGTTCCCGGAACATAGGTGATGTTTGCGTTCGGAAACTCGGCCTTGAGTCCTTCGAGCAAGGAGACGGTGTGGGTGGGCCTACCGGCATAGTTGCCGAGCATCACGTCGGTTTGATCCGCCAGCGGGCCCACTACCGCGATGTTCCGGATCCCCGGCTTGAGGGGCAGTGTGCCGTCATCTTTGAGCAGGACCATCGACTCGTCGGCCAGTTTGCGGGCAAGGGCGCGGTGCGCCGGACTGTTCAGCTCGCTCTCGTCGATGTTCAAGTAGGGATCCGTGCCCGGAGGGTCGAACATGCCCAATTTAATACGCGCCGTAAACAGGCGAACGAGCGCGGTGTCCATCGCACTCTCGGGGAGATAACCCTGCTGCACGGCCTCGATAAAAGGCTTGTAGTCGTAATCGTTCGGGTTGGTGCCGGCGCCGAAACATTCGTTGTCCATACCGCGCAAGAGCGAAATGGCCGAGGCCTGGGGTTGCGTCGGCCGGTAGTGGTGGCCGGAGAAAATATCCCGAACCGCGCCGCAGTCGGAGACGACATATCCTTGAAAGCCCCACTTGCCGCGCAGTTGATCCTGAAGCAGAAACTCATTCGCGCAGGCGGGTTCGCCGTTGATCGCATTGTAAGCGCACATGATCGATCCGGCCTTGCCTTCCGTGATGGCCGCGCGGAAAGCCGGCTCATAGGTGTCGAGCTCGTCGTGCTTGCTCACATCGACATCTGCGAAGTGCCGCGTCGGCTCCGGGCCGCTGTGCACATCAAAATGCTTGGGCGTGGCGATCGCGCGGTAGTACTTCGGATCATCACCCTGCATGCCGCCGACGAAAGCGACGCCCATGCGGCTGATGAGGAACGGGTCCTCCCCGTAGGTCTCCTGGGCGCGGCCCCAGCGCGGGTCGCGAAGGAGGTTTAGATTCGGGGCCCAGAAGTCGAGACCTCCCATGATGCCGGTATGCCCGGCGCGTACATCTTGTGCATGTTTAATGCGGCCCTCAATGCCAATATCGGTGGCCATGGCATGAATCCCCGGCACGTCAAAAGTCGCGGCCAGGGCGATCGGCTCAGGAAATTCGGTTACGCCAGTGTCAATCACTCCGTGAAGCGCCTCGCTCCACCAGTTGTAGGCCGGAACCTCAAGGCGGGGAATGGCGCGGGCGCCATTTACCAACTGCGAAGCCTTCTCCTCGAGCGTCATGCGCTGCACCAGATCGGCCGCGCGCTGCTCGGGCGGCAGGCTCGGATCAAGATATGCAGGTTTCTGTTGAGCCTGGATCGTCCAGCCGCAGCACATCAGAGTGACGACTGCTAAATACGTTCCCACATGTTTCATAGCTTCCTCGCTGCGGACCGAAATAGGTTCGGTGACTTCAATACAGAGCCTTGCGCGCCCTCTCTCCAGGGCGCCGGCTCTGCCGTTGATGAGAGCGCCACCAAGTTTACGTCGAGCGGCGCGCACTGTGAAAAAACGGCTTGCTTGAATAGAAACCGTCCTTTCCAGCGCTTCACGAGAGAACTTCAGTCTTCCATTCCCAAGCCTTCCAGGAGCCGGTTAACGCCATGCTGTGAAGCGTCATTGCGGCGCCAGCGCTACGGGAAATCGATAGATGTCGACGCTGATGGGCGCAATCGTGATCGTCTCCGCAGCGTCGCCCGCCGCACTCTCTTTCACCTCGACCTGCGGCGGCTGGCCAACATGGTTCACGGCATCCGGATGGCTTCCGGTCAGTTGCCAAAGCTTCGAAGGTCCAGCCACATACGCGCCGGTAACGCTCAGATCGAACTTCTGCTCCGAATCCGTCGCATTCACAACGGACAGGACCAGGTACTTGCGATCCGGCGAAAGCGCTGCGAACATGTCCAGCGGATAGGTCGGACTGCCGGAGGTCTTCACCGGCTGGTCCGGGCTGCCTGCGGGATATTTCGGCGCTGGTTGTGGCGAATTCCCGCTGAGCGCGACCGGAATCGATCCGCCGCCAAAGTGCTCGCCGTACAACTGGTACAGGAGCCCTAGCGCGTTCATCGTCGCCGAGGTGCGGTTGAAGTCGACCAGCGCGACACCCGTGGTTTGCGCCGCCATCGTCAGGAAGTCGGTGTATCGGAGCATCTCGTTCAGGATCATCTCGTAAGCCAGGTCCTGGCGAAGCGTCATTCCGCCAAACGGGCCTCCGCCGCCGGGTGTGGCGTTGAAGTAGGCGTACTCGTCGATTGACAGCGGAATCTTTTTCTCCACCATCGCCGGGAACCGCTTCTGGTACCCCTGCCACTCTTCGGCCTTCAGGCGTACGGTGTCGGCCGCATAACGGGACGACTCGAGCACCGACATGTCGACTTTCACATACGCATCCTCATTCGGCTTGTCTGCGCCAAGGTTCTTTGCCTTCTCGAGATCCCAATGATGACCGCCGCTCGCGTACCAGTGCTCGGCGATGATATCGAAGTTGCCCCAGCAGTCCTTCAGGAAACTTCCCGTCCAGTCAGCTTCGGTTCCGTACAGGCTCTCGAGGTTCCCCACGTACTTGGCGCGCTGATCGCGCGGCACGTTAGTGTTCTCGAGCATCAACCCCGAGGCAATCAGAACGATCGACGGGTCCACTTTTCGCATCGCCTTCGCGAATTCATTGTGCTTCAGCATGAAGTACTTCGAATCCGTGCGGCCAAGCTGCCAGGATCCCCAGGGCTCGTTGCCGATGTTCCAGAACTTGACGTGGTACGGCTCCGGATGGCCGTTCATCGCTCGCTGTGCGCCCATATACGTATTGACCGATCCGTTCATGTACTCGACCTCTTGCGCCGCCGAGTGCGAATCGCCGAAGCCCGCGTTGACGCTGATGTATGGCTCCACGCCGATCAGCTTGCACAGCGCCATAAACTCGTCCAGACCCAGATCGTTGGTCTGCATGGCGTTCCACGCGTAGTCAAAGTCGGGCGGGCGCTTGTCGATGTCGCCAACGATGTGGTACCAAATCAATCCGGAAGTGTAGTTGCCGCCATACCGCCAGAAGCCCATCTTGATCTGGCGCAGAAGAGAAGTTGTGTCGGGCCGGAATCCCTGCACATTGTCGGCAGGCATCAGCGAAAGCGTGCCGATATGGAAGTCGCCTTTGCCCGTGCCCGTGATCTCGATGACGCCATCGGAAGTGTCGGCCCCGGCCGTAAAACTGAGCGGGAACTTTCTGTATTCATTGGTGAGAGCGGCAATGGAGATGGTCTGCCGGTCATTCGCGCCTTCACCCCAGATGAGCGAGACCTTCACCTTGCTGCCGGGAATGCCACGAAGATAGATCCGGCCGGTGTACCGCTTGCCCTTGATAAGAGCGAGGCCCGATTGCCTGATGCCGTGCGGCGTGGCCGAATCGAGCACGATGCGGGGGCTCTGGTCTCCCACAAACGGCTGGTTTTTATCCATCACCACGTTTTCCTCGGGGCCGACAGGATGCCATTTGCGTAGCCGCATGCGGAATGGGCCGCCCTGTTGCCGGGCAGGGGATTCGGCCTCGGCGGATGTAATCGGGAAGTAGAATTTCCGGTCGTCGAGCATTTCAGCCCACACACTGCTATACATGGTGCTGCCAATGTGCTCGATGAACTGGCCGTATATATACTTCGAGACCGGCGCTGCGGTCTGCCGCGTGTCAATCGTCACCTTCAACTGATCCGGAACGCTCGGCTGGGCTTGCTGAGCTGCGACTCCGGCTGTGCAGCCAAACCACATTACCGCCAAAGCGACCAGGGCGATTCGTGTCTTCATGGAAACTCTCCTATCCATCTGCCTCGTATCTGTTCTTTCCCCTTGGTTCTGCTCTCCGTCCTAACCGTCCTATCCGGGGCCAAAACCCTTATCTTGACACCGGCCGTCCGTGCGCCTAAGGGGCCACGGGAAACCGATAAATATCGATGCTGTTCGGAGCCACCGCGAGCGTCTGCGGTGGGTCGCCGATCGCGATCTCTTTCACCTCGACCTGCGGCGGCTGGCCGACATGGTTCTCGGCGTCAAGACTGTCCCCGGTCATCTGCCACAGCGTTGACTGCCCTGCCAGGCGCACGCCAGTGACATTCAGATTGAGTTTCTTCACCGTTTCCGTCGCGTTCACGACCGCGACCGTCAGGTACTTGCGGTCTTCAGTCAGCGCAGCCACCATGTCGAGCGGATAGGTCGGGCTGCCGGCGCTTGTCTCTGGCTGATCGCCGTACGGCGGATACTTGGGCGCAGGCTGCGGCGAGTTCCCTGAAACGGCAACCGGCAGGGTTCCGAAGTGGTCGCGATACATCTTGTAGAGGACTCCTCTCGAGTTGTAGACAGCGCCGGTGCTGTTATAGTCGAGCGTCGAAACCGCCATCGTGTACGCCGCCATCGTGAGGAATTCGGTGTGCCGGAACATTTCGTTCAAGACCATGCCGTAGGCGAGGGTCGCCTTAAGACTACCGCCTCCGTAGCCATACTCGTCGATGGATAGGAAGATCTTCTTGTCGACCATCGCCGGGAAACGCTTCTCGTATTCCTGCCATTCTTCAGCCTTCTTGTGCACGCGATTCGAGGGATGACGCACCCACTCGAGCACAGTCTCGTCGACATTCACATACCCTCCCTCGATGGGCGCATTCGAACGGGAGGCTCTTTGCATGTTCGTAATCGAAGCGCTTGCCCACCCGCGAATACCAGTGCTCGGTGAGGCCGTCAAAGTTGCCCCAGCAGTGCGCAAGCAGGCCACCGGTCCAGTCGGCCTCCGAGCCGAATTGCACCTGCGGATCCGCGAGGTGCATCGTGCGCGGCTGGCCTTCGACCGTCATTTCGTCAGGCATTGCACCCGACGCGAGAAGCGTGATCGACGGATCCGCCTTGCGCATTGCCTTGGCAAATTCATTGTGCTTGAGAACGAAATACTTCAGATCGGTATGCCCGAGTTGCCACGATCCGTAAGGCTCGTTGCCGATGTTCCAGAACTTGACGTGGTACGGCTCCGGATGGCCGTTCTTCGCGCGCTGTGCTCCCATGTGGTGTCGACCGATCCATTCATGTACTCGACCTCCTGCCGCCGCCGAATGCGAGTCGCCGAAGCCCGCGTTGACGGTGATGTAGGGGTCCACGCCGATCAGCTTGCAGAGCGTCATCAACTCGTCCATACCCACGTCGTTCGACTGATCGGCGTTCCATGCGTAGTCAAAGACCGGCGGGCGCTTGTCGATTTCGCCCACCGAGTCGTACCAGTTCCAGTCGGAAATGAAGTTGCCGCCCGGCAGTCGCCACATGCCGGCGTGAAGATCGCGCAGCAGCGCGATGGTGTCGGGCCGGAATCCCTGCACGTTGTCCGCCGGCATCAGCGAAAGGGTGCCGATGTGGAAGTTCCCCGTGCCCGTGCCTGTAATCTCGATGGCGCCATCAGCAGCATCGGCCTGCGCGGTGAAGCTGAGGGGGAACTTCTTGTACTCATTGGTGAGCGCGGCAATCGTGATGGTCTGGCGGTCGTTTTCGCCGGCACCCCAGATCAGCGAGACCGTCACCTTGGTGCCCGGAGTTCCGCGAAGATAGATTCGGCCCGTGTATTGCTTGCCTTTGACCAGTGCGATACCGGACTGCCGGATACCGTGCGGCGTGGCGGAGTTCGAGTTGTATGCGCGGGCTCTGGTCGCCGACAAAGGGCCGGCCCTTGTCCATCACCACAACTTCGTCAGGACCCACGGGGTGCCATCTACGAAGCTGCATGCCGCGGAACCCGCCACCCTGCCGCCGGGGCGGGGCTTCGGGCTCTTTGGACGAGATCGCATTGTAGAACTTGCGGTCGTCGATCATCTCAGACCAAAGACTGCGATAAATAAGCTCGCCACCCTGTTCGATGAATCCGCCGTAAATATACTTCGAGACCGGCGCCGCGATTTGACTCGCGTCGATGTTGGCGGTAATAGCCACCCCGGCAACGCTGCCCGATTCCTGGGCCCTGACGAGATAGACATAGACTCCGAGCAGTGTCCAGACTGCCAGAATCGCGCCGCCACGCCTGCTGAAAAACGCTTTGCAAGACGATCTTTGGGCCATGGATTTTCTCCTTCTCTCTGAATCATCAATCTCTGGCGCCGCACTCGATATCCCCGGAAGCGATCCGGAATTGGCGAGCACCGGCCAAAGCCGTGCAGGTTGAATCACTGTCCATTCAGTTGCCGGCAGGCCTGAAAAGCCTGGGAGCAAAGTCATTCAAGTCTCTTCGCCACGTAAGCCATTCGTGAGCCGTGCCCGGCGAGGAAAAGTAGATGTACTTGATTCCTGCTTTGTCCAGCATTGCTCGAAAAGCTCCGATGGCTCCGGGGAAGGGATTGGGCTCCTGAGTGCCCATGCCGAGCCAGAGCAGCTTCACCTTTTCGTTGAACGCCGCTCCGTCCTTGAACATCCCATTGAACGCCGTGGCTGGATCCAGCGCATCAGTGCTCAAGCCGTTCATCGTGCCGCTGAATCCGGCCATGTAGGCAAAGGTGTCCAGATGGTCCGTCGCCAGGTGCAATGCCTAGTTGGCTCCCATGGAGAGGCCGGCCATTGCCCGATGCTCGCGGTCAGGGATGGTGCGGAATGTGGAATCGATCATCGGAATCACGTCTTTGACGATCACGTCCTCAAAGGCGCTGAAATCGCCCGGCCCTCTTGGGGCAGACGGCGTCATGGATTGCCCCGGCCGTGAAGCGTAACCGTTATCCATGACGATGATCATGGGTACGGCCTTCTTCTCGGCGATCAGATTGTCGAGGATCAGATTGGCGTGTCCCTGGAAGATCCATCCGCTCTCGTCTTCTCCCATGCCATGCTGCAGATAGAGCACCGGGTAGCGCGCACTGAGATTCGTGTCGTAATCCGGAGGGGTATACACAAAGCACCGGCGCCACTGCCCTGTGGTCTTCGAAAAGTAAGTCCGGATGCGCACATCGCCGTGCGGCACGTCTCGCACCAGGTAGTAATCGACGCCATCTTCGGGTACTTCGATTCCGCTGGCGTCTTTTCCAGTGCCGAAGAATGCATGGCTGCCCGGGTCGTTCACAGCGACGCCGTCGAGAAGGAGCGAATAGTAATGGAAGCCCACGACCAGGGGCGGAGTGGTCACGCTCCATACTCCGTCGCGGCCACGGGTCATCGGATACTTTCCGCCGCCGATCTGTACTTCTACCTTTTGTGCATCCGGCGCCTTGATTTCGAAAACCACACTGTGGTCTGGAAGAACACGCGGATATTGAGCGTCCATCACGTTGGTGCTGGCGGGTGGGGCGTCCTCGACAGACGAAGCGATGACCCCCTCGGGCGAGCGACGCCACGCAAAATAGGCGTCCAGCGCCTTGAGCCCTGCCTCGTTCGGAACAGTTCCGGTATGCGGCGTCCCGGAGAAGTCCATCACGTCAGGATTCTGGTCGCTGAATGCTGGCCACTTGGGCACACCCTTGCCGTTCGGATCCAGGTACTTCGCGAAATTCGTCCAGTAGGTGGCCATGGCGTCTGAGATCACGAGGTCCGCCGCGGTGGGCTGTTCTTTGGGCCTTCCGGTCAAGTGCTCGAAGACATAGGGAACTTCCATGCCATGCGGCGAGCCATAGCCGGCCCGCGGCGAATCTGCCGGATAGTCCGGGTGCTGATCGAAATAGTAGTAGTAAGCCTTGCCCTTTCCCAGCCTTGATTGCAGCCGCGCCCAGATCCAGGTATGCCAACCGAACGCGGCATCCCGGGTCAGGTCTCGAGCAGTCTTTGGCACTGTAGCGCCGCCGGCCGGATACGCTTGGAGCAGGCTGTCGGCGAAGCTGTCGTAGCGTTTCCGCACGCCGTCGATATATTCCTGCGTGGTATGGGCCGGCGAGAAGCTTGCGCCTTCATCCGAGTTGTATCCGATCAGGACGGGCGTATCGTTGAACTGTTTTGCTGCGTAGAGAGTGTATTGATCGGCAGGGATGACCCAGCCGTCGATGATTGGCCATGCCATGCCACGCTGGCTGCGCGTGGCTGCCAGCACTTTTTCAGCCGGCAGCTTCCGAAGTTCCTCTATCGAGTTGGCTCCGGCGTTCATGGCAAACCTCAGGCCATCCCGTTCTGCATCGGCAAGATGCCGCATGTTCTCGCCCGGTTGGCCGGCAGCACGCGGAGGGCCGAACGAGCCGCCGCTTTCCGAAATTGCCCCCTGGAACAGGTCCTTTGCCAGCGGCGAAGCGCACAGCATACTCACCGCTATGCCTCCGGCCGATTCGCCAAAGATCGTAACCTTGTTGGGATCCCCACCGAATGCAGCAATATTCTTCTTTACCCATTGCAACGCAGCGATCATGTCGAGCAGACCGTAGTTTCCCGAGACGTGCCGGGGCGATTCTGCGCTCAACTCCGGATGCGCCAGGAAACCAATTGGTCCCACCCGATAAGCGATGCTGACCAGCACGACTCCTTTCTGGGCAAGCATTTTTCCGCTGTAGGTCGGGATCGAGGTGGCTCCCCCGTTGAATCCACCACCGTAGATCCAGACCAGCACCGGGATGCGGTTGGAGGCCGCCTTCGCGGGTGTCCAGACGTTCAGATAAAGGCAGTCTTCGCTCATCTGAGGGGGCTGCTGACCATCGGGCGTGGCGCCGAATCCCGCCTGTACGCACTCCGGCCCAAACTTGTCGGCATTGCGCACACCGTCCCAATTTGCCGCTGGTTGTGGAGGGCGCCATCGCAGATCGCCTACCGGCGGCGCCGCGAAAGGTATGCCCCGGTAGACCGTAAGTCCTTCTTCGATTGTGCCTTTCAACAAGCCCTGCTCCACTCTTGCGGTAGGATCGGCGGCCAGACTCATGCACGGGACCGCCGCAATGGCGATTGCAAGCAGAACCTTTCGCATCTTCGATTCCCTTTCTTTTCCTTCACTCGAAGAACAGTGCGGTACGGGTAGGTGAGCTGCGAGTCGGACGCCGAGCGAAGAGCCACCGGAAGCGACTCTTGTGGCTGCCCTTGCCTTCCCGCAGTTACGTGTGAGCGGCGTGACGCGGTTTAGAGAGGGTAAATGCTTACTGATTTGCTGCAGGCTAAATCCCATTTATGAAGACAGCGGCATCCTATCCAGAAAAATTGTCACTGAAAAGCCACATTTTTCGAAACGATTTCATCGAGAATTTCGATATTTAGGACTGCGTCGTAGTTCTCACCGAGTTTGCTCAAAGGTCTGCGGCTTCCTCCTGCAAATAGGACGGCGACCCATGCCTGATTTTTACGATCATCGTTCTCGAAAGGCATTGGGGGCCGCGGCCGGATGCTGGGAGGCGCGAGGCGGTTTCCTGGTTTGACAGAAAGAATGGGCGTACTTTAATGTGCTCTACCGGAATGCGTTTTCTCCCTGGGAGCGTTTGCAGTGGTCTGCGAGGACAGTGCGAGAACCAACCTGCGGACCACCAACTGCCGATAACCAGAAGAGATAAACAACCGACGAATGGAGACATAATGAATCCAAATTCCAAAGATGCCACGCTCCTGAGCCGTCGCGAGGCGCTGCTCCTTTCGGCGACAGCCGGGGTGGGTGTGGCTCTCGGTCAGCCGGCCCGCGCAATGGACAGCACGAAGACCGCAGCCCACCAGGAGCCCGGAAACTGTTCTACGCCACGCTCCGCAGTCGCGAACACGCAGTACGGCAAGGTGCGCGGCTTTCTCGATGGGGGCGTTTTCACCTTCAAGGGTGTTCCTTATGGCCAGAACACCGCCGGGGAAAACCGCTGGCTGCCAGCGAAGCCACCGGTGCCCTGGAAGGATGAGTATCCTGCCCTGATCTATGGCGGAAACTGCCCGCAAAACCTGCATGATTGGACGGGGATCGAGCAATCATTCATCCAGGACTGGGATGACGGCTACCAGAGCGAGGACATGCTGAAACTTAACATCTGGACGCCGAGCCTGACGGGCAAGCGCCCGGTCATGTTCTACATCCATGGCGGAGGATACTCGTTCGGGTCATCTTATGAACTACCCTCGCACGAAGGCGCACAGATGGCGCGGCATCATGACGTCGTGCAGGTGTCTGTCAATCACCGCCTTAACATCCTCGGCTTCTTCGACGTTTCCGAAATCGGCGGTTCTGCTTATGAAGACTCAGTCAACGTTGGCATGACCGACCTGGTTGCGGCACTGCGCTGGGTCCATGAGAATATTGCGAACTTCGGCGGGGATCCCGACAGGGTGATGATCTATGGCCAGTCGGGTGGCGGATCGAAGGTAACGACCCTGATGGGCATGCCTGCGGCGGTGGGGCTCTTCCATCGTGCCTCGGCGCAATCGGGTGGCGGCGGCAACATCCCGGCCAAAGAGCAGCAAAGAGAGGTAACCCGTCAGGTGATGAAGGATCTTGGACTGGCGCCGAATGACCTTGCATCGCTGCAGAAGATGGAGTGGGCCAAGCTAGTGGCTGCCGGCAACGCGGCCGTCTCCAAGATCAATCCTCCGATGCGGGGCGCGATGGGACCATTTGCTCCCGGTCCGCCGCGCGTGGGCTGGTCGCCGTGCGTCGATGGCAAGAATATCAACCTTCGATCCTTCTTCGACGTCGCTCCTGAAATCTCGAAGAATGTGCCGATGCTGATCGGCTCCGTGAGCGAAGAGGGCAACCACATGCTCTCACGCCCCACCGAGGAAGAGTGGCATGCCAGCCTCGCCAAAGCCTATGGCGAGGAGAAGGCTACCGCCATCGTCACCGCGTTGAAGAAGGCGTATCCGCAGAAGAAGATTCAAACGCTGTCTTATATATGCAGTGGCAGCTTCGGATTGAATGGCCTTGCCGTGCGCAACAACGTTGTGAAAATGGCCGGATTGAAGCATGCGCTGAAGGCGGCGCCTGCCTACACGTACTACTTCACCTGGCAAACTCCGATTCTCGACGGTGTTCCCGGCGCATGGCACACCGCCGAGCTCCAATTCTGCTTCGATAACACCAAGCGCTGCGAACAGGGCACCGGCAACACACCGGAGGCGCAGGCGCTGGCGAAGAAGATGGCCACTGCCTGGGCAAACTTTGCTGCTACCGGCAATCCCAGCCAGCCAGACTTGACCTGGACGCCGACTGACCCGGACAGCAACAAGACCATGGTCTGGGACAACGAATGCCGCATGGTAGATGATCCTGAAGGCGAAGTACGCAGGATTTTGCTAAGTTGAGAAGAATTGACGAAAATACAAACAACACTTGAGCGGAATTCAAGAACATCCTGAGTCCGGATTTAGATTGTTTCCACCTCGCGGTCCGCTCCCAGAAGAGCCGCAAGGTAATTTCTTTCGGCGCTGGCCGAATCTACGTCTTTACAAATCAGGAAGAACCGCACTAACCTTTCGCCTCCCATCGTAAGCCGCAGGCTGGTCAATTCTCCCGAGTCGATGTAGGGCGCAATTCTGTAAACCGGCAGCCAGCCAAAACAGATTCCGCTGCGCACGGCTTCAATCGCAGCGTCAATAGTGTTCACCGCCAGATACCGCTGCAAGGGGCTGTGCGGCTGCTTCTTCGGTGTCGGTCCGACTGTTCCCTCGATGATCACCGCAGGACGCTGAATCAGATCCAGGCGCGTGAGTTGCCGGGTGCCCCTGTTCAGGGGATGATCCGCGCGGGCAACTGCACGCATTCTGATATCGAGAATCGGCCTGGCAAAATATTCACGCGTGGGTAGCCCCGAGATACACAAATCGGCACCAGACGATGCGAACTCGTGAACGGACGAAAGAAACATGGTCTGGTGCAGTTGCGGATGTACATGGGGGTACAAACGGGTCAGGTCCGCAAGAGCCGCGAACAGCCTGCTATCCGGGAAAATGCTGTCGACCGAAAGGCGTATCTCTGTTTTGCCGCCGGCGCCCAGCGCCGAAGCTCTTTGCTCAAGTGCCCGGAACGCGGTAAGAATAGGCTCCACATCTGCCAGCAACGCCTTTCCTGCCTCGGTAAGTTGGGCCTTGCGGCCTTTCAGTGCAAGAAGAGGAATCTTGAATTGCTCCTGAAGGCGTGAAACTGCGTAACTAATTGTCGATTGCGAGCGGTTCATCTTCGCTGCGGCAGCCGCAAAACTTCCCGTCTGAATAACAGCTTCCAGCACTTCCCATTGGTCAAGCGTCGTATTCATCCTTCACCCCTTGAGCGCGCCGACTTGTCTCCGCATTCGACAGAACCCCGCAGCCAGCATCGAACGAATGAACTTAGAAGTCAACATGGTATCCAATTCTCCACATCTGCGTGGTGCTCAAAAAGCTTTCAAGGCGAGATGGCACCCAGTTGCTGTCACGCCTCGATTCCGTGTTTGACCCGATTCCCTGCTCTGGCTAACCGGCAAGCGGGTCACTCATGTTCGCCTGCTACTGCATCACCGCGAATTCATGCACGCTGATGCTCGTCGCAGGCGGTGTGATCGTACCCGGCGCCTGCGCGCGGCGCGAGTTGCGGTTTTGAGTTGAACTCGTTAAAGAATCTTCCGTCAGTCAACTTCATAATTTGCCCCATTACGTTTCCGTGAAGTGGTACTTCATCGAATGAAGCCAGGCGGTCGCGACCGCCGTGGATCACCAAGGGGAAGCTCGTACGGCTCAAGTATTGAGGTGAACTTCTCAAGCAGTGCGCGCAAGGCGGGCATGTCGGGTTGACCATTGCGCAGGAGTATCACCTGCCTGGACGGGAGAATGTGCATGGGCGCCAATTGCGCAGCCTCGAGAAGATTCGACGAGACTTCGGCAAGGTCCAATCCCGTCTCCCAATCCGGGTTTGGGTCTGCCAGCCACGCCTTGTTTTTCGTCACCGCCTCAGTGAGATGGTTCTCGCGGTCAGGAGCATCTTCCACCACATTCGCTCCACGGTTGCGGAAGAAGCCCAAGAGAGCGGCGACGATGGCAGGATCGCGAACCGTGCCATCCGGATAGAACACGCCGTGCACCGTGCCCCATTCGCCGGTGATCATCAACTCCCAGATGTACCACCCGACGTGGGCTTGCATGTGCTCCTGGAGCGCAATGTCATATGGATTCGCGCGGGCGATGCATCCGATCTCGCTATCGACCAGCGGCTTTCCGGCTTTTGCCGCGTACTCTTTCGCTTTCGCAATGCTGGCGCGGATCTCTGCGCGCGTCGGACTGTAATTGTGGAACGAGAGCACATCTACGGAGTCGCCCATGGCAATCATGTTGTCCGCAAACGTCGCGCCGATCGTTACCGGTGTCAGCGGGATCGAGTTCGTGGAACACCTTGGCCATATACATGGCATGTTCCATGTGCAGCCGATTGTCCGGTGTGGCAGGCAGCGAACAACACTCGGGCTCGTTCTCTACGTCCCAGATGACGAGGCCGGGCTCCTTGCCGATAGTGGCCACCAGGTCGGCGACGAACTCCCGCGAGTTGGGCCACGCGGCCTTATCTCGCCACTCGCCAAACTTGTACTGCATGGTCGGCATGACGCCGATACCACGGTCATGCGCCGCGCGCACAAAATGAAGGAGGTTCTTTCTCAATGCCTCCTTGTTTCTCTCCCAGGCCGCGTACGGGACGAACACTCGAACCTGATTCAACTGAAGCCGCTTGGCGTTGTCCAGGTCGCGTTCCGTGACCGCGGGGTTGTATTGAAGCCAGAATTCAGCGTGGCCATTGGAATTGGCAGACTGGTAATTGAATCCTCTTACGCCGCTCAGGTCCTTTGGCACACGGCGTTGGCCAGCCATGGGCAGGGCGAGAGTGGCAATAAGCATTGCGATTGCACAGCGACGAGCTTGCATGGCTCCTCCGGAAGATTCTCAAACAGCGTTCGTCAGATGCTTTCCATGCTGAATCTGGCCTTGGACAACTCGCATTTGGTTTTCCCCATCAATACGGCCGCACGTTCTGTGTCATGCCGGGCCAAGTGTCCGTCCTGAAGGGAGCGGCCGGCAGTCCAGCTCCATTGAACAATGTTGCCTCGGGATTGGATTGCCAGGCGTAACGGACCTCTTTGGGATTGGGCACCGATGGCGATGAAACGATAACCGTATTGCCTTCGATGCGGGCGTCGGCCCAATACCACTTGCGGTCTTCCCCGGCGATGGAGAACTCTCCGAGCTTGTCACCTTTCACCACCAGCCCGCCGTTGGTGTGCGCAAAGTGCAACCGGATCGAGCCTGGGAGCCGGTCGACGGATTTAAGGGTTGGCCCCGAATACACAACATGCTTGCCGTAGTGCCTGGCCAGCGCGCAATAAGCCAGTCGCTGGCCTACGGGGAGCTTGTCCTTGGCATGAATGTTGTCCGGATCGCCCGTATCGATGGTGACCGCCAGGCATGTGTTGGGAACACTCGCGGCCGTAATTGCCTGCGACTCGCGCGTTTCGGCCCACTCGTCGCCGTCGACAGGCGTTGTGCTGCGCTGTTTAAACCTGGGCAGGCTGACAATGTAAAACGGAAAATCGCCCTGTGCGAAGAGGTTTCGCCAATCGGCGATCATGGCTGGAAGGACCTTGCGATACTCATATGCCCTCGTCGAGTTTTCTTCTCCCTGGTACCAGATCGCGCCGGTGATGGCGAGCGGCGCGACGGGCTTCAGCATCCCCTCGTAGAGAACCGCCGGCATCACCGGCCAGTTCTGATAGGCGATGGGCAGCGGCTGAGGCGGGCGTGCGTCCACGCTGAGTTTGCCCTTCCAGGCGCCGGCCAGCGGAATATTGGTCTTGTCGCCGAGCACCAGGTGCAGGCCTTCAGGCTTGCTCATGAATCCGCCATCGGGCTTGATCTTCATAACGCGAATGGCGAGGATGTTGCGTCCGGGCTTGAGCACACCGGGGCGCATGAAATAGACGCGTGGGTTCTCAACCCAGGCGCTGCCGCCGGCTTCTTTCCCGTTGACCCACACCGTGTCCATGCGCTCGATGATGCCCAGAAACATCATGGCCCGGCCCGACGGAAGCGGATCCGGCAGGTCGATCTCTTTTCGGAACCACGCCAGGGCGGGTGTGTCCGGCACGCCCAGTTCGGCGAAGCCGCCAGGAAGAGTGACCTGCTTCCAGGTGGAATCGTCGAATTCCGGTGCTGCCCAGTTTCCCTTGAGCCCAATGTCGTACTGATCGTACCAATGCTGGATGTAGTTGCCGTATTCCGGCGCGCCTTCGGCGGCAAGGCGGTCCACTAGATCGAGCGGAACATCGAAGTCCTTGAGCGGGCGCAGTGCGGCGGCGCTGGTCCAGGCCTCCGCCGGCGTTCCACCGACGGCATCCACGATCAGGCCGATCGGAATGTGGACATCCTTCTGGACCTCGCGGGCAAAGTAATACGCGACCGCCGAAACCCGTGCTGCCGTCTCTGGCGAGACGGCCTTCCAGCTCCCCGCAATCCAGCCGGTGTGATGGTAAGCAGAATGCCCAAACAATTCAAAGAAGCGAATATCGGGGTAGTTGGCTGCCTTGACTTCATCGTCGCCGTGAAGCACACCCCCGAGAGGGACCAGCATATTGGACTGGCCGGTGCACAGCCAAACGTCGCCGACCATCACGTTGTGCAGTTCCACTGTTTCACGGCCGCTAATGCGTAGGGTGTAGGGGCCGCCAGTCGCAGGCGGCTGAATCTTCACTTCCCAGCGGCGGTCCGGGCCTGCAACGGCGGATGCGGTCTTGTGACCGATTTGAACGCGGACGGTGTCCCCGGGTTCCGACCAACCCCAGATGGTATCCACCTTGCCGCGTTGCAGAACCATGTCATCGCCAAAGAGCGGGCTGACAAACGGGAAGGGCTTCAGGGCGGGAGGTGCGGGAAATGGGCCCTGCGCAAAAGCGCCGCAACCCTGCCAAAACAGGAGAACCGCAGCAGCTACCAGAAGAACGTGCCTGGATTTCATGGATTCGAACCTCCCTTGATCAGCCAGTCGCCAGGAACAATGCGCCAGGAATCAATGCGAATTCACTCGATAGATTTTGAGCGCGTGCGATGAACCATGACCTTGTCCTGCTACAGGTTCTGGAGTTGAGGTGCATGAGAACACGTTTGCCAATGACGGAGCTTATCTTGCGCCATCGACGTTGTAAAGCGATTCATTGAGGAAGAAAACTCACATCCATGATCACAAGAGCACTGGAATCGATCCCGGTCCGGATCAGCTCGCGAGGCTCTATTGCGATCGTCTGCAATCTTCGTGTCCCTGCTAGCCGGCGAAAGGACGAGCGCGCGCAGAGAGCTACAATTGGGCGTCGTCTGCGAGGAGTTCTCATCATGATCCGTTCCGCATCGTTCGTGGTTCGATCCGTCGTGCTTGGCGCGCTCGCGTGCCTGTTGGCGGCGGCTGCGACGCCGGCGCAGCAAAAGCAGGCGGTCGCGAACACGGCAAATCGCATGGAACTCGGCCGGCTCAGAAACGGCGCAGTGGTAGCCTTTGTTCGCTCCGGCTCCGGCGGCTGGGGCATTGAAATCTCCGGCGACGCTGTTCCGCGCCTGACGCAACCGAAGCCCGCGCAGATCGAGGTCTATCGCGGCGGCGACGACGTGCGTCAAATTGCCGCCGGCTACCAGTCCGTCGCAGAAAGGTATCTGGTGTCGTCGTCGCGAGGGCAAACGTGGAGGGTGGGGGCGAAGCCTCATTCTCCGTCGACGACCGCTGGAAGATTTCGGGCGAACGTGTTATCACTCAGCCGGACCGTGACCGTGTCCGGCACTGAGGAGAACTCCGGGTTCTATTCTGCAATCCGGCTCGCGACGACGCCCGCAATCACATGGCCGGACGCGGATTATTTTGCTCCGGGCGTTCTCTACGGCGATCCCACCTACGACGGCGACAACTCTCCCGGAGGTGTTTTGAATTACCGCGCCAGGCGCTTTGCGCTGCGGGAAGACGAATTGTCCGCGCCGCTCTTCGCCCTCTCATTTCGCGATGGGCGCTGGGCAGCGGTGATGGACATGGCGCCGCGCGGCGACACCACATGGGCGGAGTCCACCGCTCCCACCACTACACCCGTGATCGACGAGCGCATTCAGTTTGGAGCTCTTGGCGCGCGTGAAGCTCCCGATGGCGGCGTCGAGTTCGGCTTTTGGTTCCCAGGCACGACCAGCGAATTCACTGGTGGGTTTCAATCCCCGCCCGCTCCTGTTGTGCGGCGCCGTTATCATCCTGTGAAGGCGGGGTTCTCGCAGAGTTACCAGGTGGGATTCCGCTTCGGGCAGGACGCATCTTTCCCCGGCATGGAACGCGATGCGTGGCGCTGGGCATGGGAGACCCTGAAGCCGCCGGCGATGCACCTGGACCTCGAAGTCGTCCGCCGCGTGCTGACCGACCATCTGGCGGATCATGTCCTTACCATCGATGACCGCTCCGGCGTTCCCTTCCTCTTCGATGCCGTCACGGGGAATCCCGGTTCCTACCGCAATTGGAGCCGCTATCGCAATTCCTTCCCGACGCCACCCCGCCGCCCTGCCAACATGCCGGTCACGGCTCACGAACTGAACCCGGAGAAGAGCGCGGAGTTAGCGGCGTGGGCCCGCAACGTGGGCGTCGATGTTGACCCCAAGGCAAATGAACTGGAGCAATGGCCGAAGGTGATCATGGGTTTCGTTTCCAAGGGCATCGAGGTGGCCGATCAATTGCTGATCGAGGCAGACCGCGATCCAGGTCCGCGCGGCCAGAAAATGCGGAACGATGGACTGGCGATCATCAACAGCTTCATTCGCCTCGTGCCGATGTCTCCTCCCGCGGGTGAGGGCTTCAATCTCTGGACGGGCAAGGCGGACTCCTGGGCCGGCGACACCATGACTCTCAGAGGGCCGTCGGAGGGCATGCGCACTCTTCTGGACGCGTATCGCCGCGAGAAGAAGGCAGGGCGCGAACACCCGGACTGGCTGGCCTGGTGCCAGCAATTTGCCGATTGGCTGCTGACGCAGCAGCGGGAAGATGGCTCCTTCCCAAGGAGTTGGCACGGAGGCACGGGAAGTGTGCTGGAAGTCTCCGGAACCAGCAGTTACAATCCCGTACCCATGTTGGTGAAATTGAGCCAGGAGACCGGGCAAAAGCGCTACCTCGACGCGGCGATCAGAGCCGCGGACTACGTTTGGGACAACTACGGAAGCCGCGGCGTATTCGTCGGCGGCACCACCGACAATCCGAACATCACCGACAAGGAAGCCGGCATGTTGTCTCTGGAGGCCTTTCTGGATCTTTACGAAGCCACCAGGGATCCCAAGTGGCTGGAACGCGCCAAGGCGGCAGGCAATTACACCGAAAGCTGGATCTGGATCTGGAATGTGCCCATGCCGCTGGGCGCCATCGACTCCGATCTGAACTGGAAACGCGGCGTGCCCACCGTAGGCGTACAGGGTATTACCGCGCGCGGGCCTGGCGGCGTGGATGAGTACCTGGATTGGGCCGCGCCTGCCTATGCCCGGTTGTACAAGTACACGAATGACCCGCACTACCTGGATGTCGCGCGGATCCTTCTGCTCGACACCAAGAGCATGCTGGCTCTGCCGGGACGCACGTACGACCTGCTGGGACCTGGCTGGCAACAGGAACACTGGGGGATGGCAATGAATAGAGGTTTTGGAACCCACCGCAGCTGGCTGCCATGGGTTTCAGTCAACCATCTGCACAGCATCACCGGCCTGGAAGAGTTCGATCCCGCCCTCTATCAACGGCTGGCCAAAGGGGATTGAGGTTCGTCGCGACCGTACTCGCCTGCGAGGTTTCTGCGGAACATACGCCGTCTTCAGCCATGCGTTGACATCGGCGGAGAAACGCTGTACAAGTGCCCCATCGTAAAAACAGGCGTTTGCCACGGCATTCATTATGTCGGCGTTTGCTCGACTCACCCTTGCATCAAAAGGAGACAAATGAAAACTGCGATCGTTTTAGCGCTGCTGGCTACAGGCGTCTGCTGGGCTCAACCCCCGGCCGACTGCAAGCCTTCGTCGCTTAACATTCCAGGGGCTCCGTACCCCTGTGTTTTTCCTGATCATCGCGCCATGTTCCGCGTGGCGGCGCCCGATGCCCAAAAGGTGCGGGTCCGCGTTGGCGCCGGCTTTGACATGGCGAAGGAAGCGGATGGACTTTGGTACGCCACGACCACGCCGCTCGTCGAAGGATTTCACTACTACATGCTCACCATCGATGGGGCCTCTGTGTCCGACCCGGCGACGCAGACATTCTTTGGTAGCGGTGCATGGAGCAGCGCCATCGAGATTCCCGCAGCAGACGCCGATTTCTACAGCCATAAGGATGTACCCCACGGCGTGGTGCGGGATCAGTGGTACTTCTCCACGGTGACGCAACAGTGGCGTCGCTGCATGATCTACACTCCTCCCGATTACGACACGAATACAAAGGCGCGTTATCCGGTTCTCTACCTCCTGCACGGCTGGGGAGAAAACGAACTGGGCTGGACCTTCCAGGGACACGTGGACCAGATCATGGATAACCTGATCGCCGCGGGCAAGGCCAAGCCGATGCTGATTGTGATGGACAACCTGAACGCGGTGAAGCCCGGTGAGGATGGAACGATTTACAACGCACGCGGCGTGCTGACGCAGGCAGTGCCTCAGCCTCAGCCGCCCCCGGGAGCTCCGCCGGCAGCACCGGCAGCAGGTCCTGGCGGACCGCGACCTGCCGGAGGCGCGGCGCCGGCTCGTCCCATGTTTCGTCTGAGCACGACGTTCACTGAGATGATGTTCACCGATCTGATTCCCATGGTCGAGAAGAGCTACCGGGTCGCGCCGGGCCGCGAAAACCGGGCCATGGCCGGCCTTTCGATGGGCGGAATGCAGACCTTCACCACCGGACTTCAAAATCTCGACAAGTTTGCCTATCTGGGCGGCTTCAGCGGCAATTGCGGTAGCTTCGGCGGCGGCGCATTCGACCCAAAGACCAGCTGCGGTGGCGCATTTGCGGATGCGGCGGCATTCAACAAACAGGTCAAGGTACTGTTTTTGTCCACTGGCTCCGTGGAAGGCCCACGCGTAAAGCAGTTCAGCGATGAACTCACACAGGCCGGCATCAACAACGTGTACTTTGAGTCTCCCGGAACCGCTCATGAGTGGCTGTCGTGGCGGCGAGCCCTGGCTGACTTCGCTCCAAGACTTTTCAGGTAGCTCTGCTGAAAGAGAGTTCCGAACGCCAGCGCCGGTACAGCGATTTCGATTCTGCTCCTAACAGGATGTGTGATGCTAAGTGGCTTTTTCCTCGAGAAAAAGCCACCTCGTACGATGTCGGCGACGTCGAGAAGTGAATCGAAAACGCTCTAACGCAGTTCGCTGCGGCGTTCGGAATTGCCAGAATTGCAGGTAACACGCCCAGAACGCCGGCTTCCGATACAGGCCCCGTGCTTGCGAGAAAGCTGGGTTAAGCCTTAGTTTGTTTGTTGCGCAATCATCTCAAGTTCATGGGACTCATATGAAATCAAGGCAAATGCAATTCGTCTCGCATCCGGATGCGTCAAAGAATGAGTTTCCCAGCCAACCCATCGATCGCCGGAGCTTTCTCCAGTATGCGGCAGGCGTGGGTGCGATGGTTGCTCTCGGCGGAAGCGTCTTCGGCCAGGCTCAAAATGATGCCGCCACCGGTGAAGCCCAACCCAATCACAAGGTTGGGTCGGCGGACTCGCGCCTGCCCGACGGCACCGAGTTTGTCTCCTGGGAACAGCCGCTGAGATTTTCGAAGACCTACTACGTGGACAATAATTCCGCCAAAGCCGACGACAACGGACCCGGCACCAACGCCCGGCCCTTCCGCACCATCAACAAGGCCGCCCAGGTTCTCCAGCCCGGCGAACGCGTGGTCATCGCCTCCGGCACCTACCGCGAGTGCGTCCGCCCGATGCGCGGCGGCACGGGTCCGGCTCAGATGATCAGTTACGAGGCCGCTCCCGGGGCAAAAGTTCTCATCAAAGGCTCTGAAGTCCTGAAAGACGGCTGGCAGCAGGAGTCGGTTTCGATGTTTCGTTTCGGCCCAGGCTGGCCAAAGTGCTAGCGAAATCACCGCATGGCACCACGAACTCACCGGCACGATGTTCCCCGATGCCTACAACCCCTTCGCACTGGACAGTGCCCCGGGCGATCGGGCATGGCTGGATACCAAATCGGTTGACATGGGTCCGTATTTCCGCCGGCGCGGACTGGTCTTCGTGGACGGCAAGCCGCTCGAGCCGATGGAGCAGCTTCGCGAGTTGGCAAGCGCGCGCCTGCCCGGCCCCCTGCCTCCCGGTACACCGGTGCCCCTCACCGGCCTGCCCCCTCGCACGCGCGGCGGACCGATCATGCAGGAGATCGGCGGCTCGCCGGATGGCAGGTTCTGGGTGGAAAACTCGGGAGACGGCATTCACATCCGTCTGCCCGCCGGCACCCCCGCCGAGCACACCATCGAAATCACCACTCGCGAGCAGGCCTTCGTCCCCTTGCAGAAGGGTCTTGCCTACATCCGGGTCAAGGGAATCACCTTCCAGCACGCCGGCAATGGTTACCCGGTTCCGCAGCGCGGCTTGGTCTCCACCGCCGGCGGCAATCACTGGATCATCGAAGACAACACCATCGAATGGGCCAACGGCGTCGGCCTCGACATCGCCAACGGCGACTGGAATGCCGCTCCCATCGCCGCAGGCCGGAACATCGCAGATCGTCCGCGGCAACACCATTCGCTACTGCGGCGTCGAAGGCATCGGCGGCATGGGAACCCAGGACACCCTCATCGAGGACAATCTCATCGAGTGGTGCGGCTGGGCCGATGCCGAGCGCGCCTGGGAAGCCGCCGCAGCCAAGTTCCACGGTGCCCGCAACCTGCTCTTCCGCCGCAACGTGGTCCGCCATATCCGCCACGCCAACGGGGTCTGGCTCGACAGCGGCAACGCCAACTGCCGCATCACCTGCAACGTGTTCGCCGACGTCCTCACCGTCAGCGCCGCCGTACACATGGAAATGAACCTCCAACAGAACCAGATCGACAACAATGTCATTTGGAACGTTCGCAACGCCGAGCCCGGCACCCCCGGCCAGAGAGGATGTGCAGGATCGGGCGTGTTCATCAATGCCAGCGATCGTCTGATCATCGCCCAGAATCTGATCGGCCGCTGCGAGAACTCCGGCGTTTTCGCCATCACACGCCCGGATCGTGCCGGCAGCGGAACCGCTACCGGAAACAATATCTCGAACAACATCTTCACGAGTTGCGGGAAGTCAGCCATCGTGTTCCTCAACCAGAACAATCAGGCCGACGGCAACCTCTACGTCTCCATGCCGAACGGGTTTCTCGGGTTTTTCACGGGTGACTCGAAGCAGTGGCTCGACTTGCCAACCTGGCGCCAGACGTACGGCTGGGACAAGAACGGAGCTTTGGGCGACGGGCAGATTGACTTTGATCCTGACAGTCTGGAGCTGAAGATCAGCAGCAGCCAACCGTTCCCACAGGTGAGTGTAGTCAATCACATTCAGAACGACATGCTCGGCAAGGTCACTGGAGAAACCAGAGCCCCGGGACCTTTAGCCGACCCCGGCGCCATGCGCATCCGGCAGGTTGATCCTCGCTCGGCGCCCTGACAGAAATTTAGGCCTCTGACCGCTTGATTTTGTACCTTCGGGGGTGCCCCAGGTCTCGATTTTGAGACCTGGGAACCACGAAATTAAAGGTGCGTCATTTTGTCAGAGACCTAGTGGTAAACGTATTACGACGTTCCCCCTTATTCAAACGCGATTACGTATTCCCGATGCGGTTCGAGGCGGACTTGCCAGACGCCGCCGGATTCAGTTGCGGGCACAGTTCGGCCAGCCATCTGAATGCTGGCAATGCGTTGGCCATGCGGCGGCCGAAGTTCGAACATGCCTGCGACTCCCGGCCGCAGCGCTCCAGAAATTGCCCGGCCATCCTTCCAGGATGCGTCCACTTCGACGTCGCCGCGAGCCCGCAGTCCGCGAAAGTGACCTTCCGGCCAGGCCGATGGCAAAGCCGGCAGAAATGCGATGACTCCGGAGTGGCTCTGCAACAGCATTTCGGCGATCCCGGAGGCCGCACCAAAGTTGGCGTCGATCTGGAAAAACCTGCGATTGGCGTTGAGCAAACTCTCGGCGGAGGTGGCCAGCAGGTCGCTGATGTACTGGTTTGCGCGGTCACCGTCTTCGAGCCTCGCCCAGAGGTTCACATACCACGCCGCAGGCCATCCGCTTTTGCCGGCGCCATTCTGCACCCTCCGCTCAAGCGAGATGCGCGCGGCTTTGGCCAGCTCGGGCGTACCGCGCAGCGTAATCTCATCGGCGGGAAACAGCGCGAACAGATGCGAGACATGGCCCACTCCCGGTTCGTTCTCGTCGTAGTCTTCGCTCCATTCCTGCAATTGACCGTACTTTCCGATCTTGAGATCGGGGATGCGCTTGAGCGCGGCTTCAAGCCTGGCGCGGTAACCGGCATCGATTCCAAGGATCTTCGAGGCGTCCATCGTGGCGTGGAAGAGTGTGTAGATGATCTCGTAGTCCATGGTCGCCCCGACCGTCTGCCGGCCCACGGTTCCATCCGCCATGCGATAGCTGTTCTCGGGCGAATAGGACGGGTTTGTCACCAGATGGCCCTTGCCGTCGTCGACGAGGAAGTCGAGAAGAAACTGCGAGGCTTCCTTCATGACGGGATAGGCTTCGCGGCCCAGGAAAGCGCGATCCATTCCATATTCGTAGTGTTCCCAGAAATGCAGCGCCAGCCACGCGCCACCCATCGGCCAAACGCCGCAATAGGCGTAATCGACAGGCGCGGTATCGTCCCATGCATCGAGATTGTGATGAAACGCGAAGCCGCCGGCGCCGTACATCTCGCGGGCCGTGCGGCGCCCACTGTCGAGGTTCATTTTGACCAGGTCGAAGAGAGGCCCGGTGGTCTCCTGAAGGTTGCCGACCTCGGCCGGCCAGTAGTTCATCTCAAGATTGATGTTGGTGGTGTACTTACTGTCCCATGGCGGAGCCACGCTGTCGTTCCAGATGCCCTGCAAGTTCGCCGCCATGGCGCCGGGACGGCTGCTCCCCATCAGCAGATACCGGCCGAATTGGAAGTACAGCGCGGCAAGGCCGGGATCGTCCTTGCCTGTTTTGATCCGAGTCAGGCGCTCATCGATTGGGAGCGCTTCGATCGAGAGATCGTCTGCCAGCGGCGCCATTCCCAGGTCCACGCGGCGGAAGATTCTTTCGTGATCGGCCAGGTGCCGGGTTTTGAGCGCGGAATAGGGCTTGGTCGCGCGAAGCAGGTACTGCGCACAGATGGAAGCCGGATCGCCACCACGATAATCCGTCCCGGCGACCACGAGAAGGGTCACTGCATTGGCGTTCGATACCATCACGTCGCTGCCGGAAACATTCATCTGACCGCCTTCGTTCACCGCGCGCAGGACGGCGCGGAATTTCACGCCCGTCGGTTCGAGCTGGTCTTGCTCAGCCTTCAGCTTCTCGGGACTTAAGCGCGGCGAGATCCAGAAGTTGGTGTGCGCAATCGCCTCGCCCTGCAAGATCACGCGATCGGGCACGGCAACGGTGGTCTGACTGTCCTGCGAACGCGTCAACGTGGCGTGAAACGACAAAAGGCCCGGTTTATCGCAGGCCATGTGTACGACCAATACCTGGTCAGGAGCAGAGGAAAACACTTCGCGCGTGCAGGTCGCATCGCCGATGCGGTAAGTGATACGCACGATTCCCGTCGCCAGGTTCAGCTCGCGCCGGTAGTCGACGGCGTTGTCCTGGCCGGAAAACTCGATGTTCAGGTCCCCCAACGGCTGATACGGCGGCTGGCGATTCGGAATGCCCATGAGCGTCTTTTCCTCAAGCGCCTCTGCCTCGCCGGGTTTGCCTGCGAAGAGCAGACGGCGAACCTCCGGCAGGGCCTTGAGTGCTTCAGGATTGATGCGATCCCGTTTTTTGCCGTTCCAGATCGTGTCTTCGTTGAGTTGGATGCGCTCTTTTGCGATGCCTCCAAAGACCATGCCGCCCAACCTGCCATTGCCGACGGGAAGCGCATCGCCCCATCTTTGGGCCGGGTGCCGATACCAGAGCACAGGGTCGGCAGAAAAGAGCGGAGTCGTGGAGACGAGGAAAAACAGAATTGAACGGAGAACGTTGCTCATGAAGCCCATCCTAAGGAAAACGCGGCCGGCTGCGTCGCCGAACCGCGGCCAAATCAGGAACCTGATTTGAGAACCGAATCATATCACTGCTTCTGCGTGGCCGGTGGCCCGGGTCTCGAGGATGATGATCCAGCTACGGCACGGTGTCTCCAGGGTCTCGTTTTTGCGACCGGAGAAACCGGGATGCACAAGTACGAATTCATGCGGTCAGTGACCTGGTGCGATAGGATTGTCCCGCGTGATAAACGTGTGGGATGTGCATCTCAGAGGAAAACGCCGGGATGCTCATCTGCTTCAGCTAGAACCTTGTGACAAGTAAGTCGCAGCAGGAAATGGGCAAGGGGGCATGTGAATTCGAACCACGGTGATCGGAGTCTTCCACCCATACGCTACCTGCTGGTGCTCTGGCTGTTTGTCCTGAGCGCGGTGGCATTTCTTGACCGAACGAATATCTCCATCGCAGGCGTGCATATCAGCCGCGAGTATGCGGTTGACAATACGCATCTGGGCTGGGTCTTCAGTGCATTCCTTATTGGTTACGCCATCTTTCAAGTCCCCGCTGGCCTGCTCGCCAGACGGATTGGCCCACGCTACGTCCTGAGTCTCGGCATCGCGTGGTGCAGCGTCTTCGCTGCCTTAACGGGGCTGGTTCCTCCAACCCTGCGCGGCGCATTGCTTGTATTGGCGCTGGTGCGCTTTGGCCTGGGTATTGGCGAGTCTACCATGTACCCGGCTGCCAGTCAATTCGTCGAGCGCTGGTTTCCTGTGGGCGAGCGCGGCAAGGCAAATGGGCTGATCTTCGCCGGAGTTGGCGCAGGTGCAGGACTCACGCCTCCGCTCGTCACTGCGATCATACTGCGCCACGGATGGCGAGCGGCCTTCTGGTTCAGCGCCGCGATCGACGTAGTGGTCAGCCTGGTGTGGTATCTGGCGGCTCGCGATCACCCCGCGGAACACCCATTTGTCGGGGAAGCGGAAAAGACCTTGATCGGCGGAGATCAGAATCAGCCCCGTCCCGCCATGGTTCGAGGCGAGCCCACGCGCGACGCAAAACGCGCGATTCCCTGGACGAAGAGCCTCAAGAGCAAGCAGGTCTTCGCCCTGACCTCGAGCTATTTTGCGTTCGTCTATGTCGCCTGGATATTCTTCGCATGGTTTTACATCTACATGGCGCAAGTGCGCGGGCTCAATCTCAAGACCAGCGCCGTCTTCTCCATGTTGCCGTTCATCGCCATGACGATCGGTTGCCTCGGGGGAGGCGCTGTGAGCGATTGGATCGCAGCCCGATTTGGCCTGCGTGCGGGCCGATGCCTGTTGCCCGCTCTATCGCTCGGACTTACGGCGATTCTTCTGGTGACGGGATCGCGCGCTAACAGCGCGGCTACGGCCGCAGTGACTCTTGCCTGCAGCGCGGGTGTCTTGTACATTTCGCAGAGCGGCTTCTGGGCTGTCTCGGCTGATATCGCAGGAGAAGACGTCGGCGTGGTTTCCGCAATCATGAATATGGGCGGCCAGCTCGGCGGAGCTTGCTCGGCTTCCCTGACTCCCCTGATTGCCGCCCACATTGGCTGGGAGATGTCGTTCGTCGCCGCTGCCTTCATGGCAGTGCTCGGCGCTGCGGCATGGTTGATCATCGATCCCATGAAGGCCTGCAACGAGACCGGCGCCGGCTCAAAGATGAAGCAATCAGGAATTCGCTGATTTCATCAGCGCTCCGATCTGAATCGAAACGTTGCATTCTCCTCTTTAAACTCATTGAGCCCATCGATGCGGATGGATCGATGACGAGCAGAGGTGAGGCTAGTTTTTTCATGAAACGCCGCACCTTGAGCGAATGAGTTATAAAGGTTCGTCAACATCTGCGCCTTCGCTGGAGGAATCTCGAGATGCAACGCCTGATTTGGATCCTTGCGTTGATGGCGGCGGCCGCTTTGCCGATGGCCGCCCAATCGGTGTTTCCGGTGCGGCCGGACGACCCTCATGCCGTGTACCTGGAGCGTGGAAGCTTCGGCGCTGCCGGGGATGGTAAGGGAGACGATACGGCAGCTATCCAGGCAGCGATCGATCGCGTTCAAGAGACAACGGGGGAAGGCGTCGTCTTTGTCGCGGAGGGGAGATACCGGATCAGCCGGACGATTCGCCTGTGGACAGGGATACGGCTCATCGGGTACGGCGAGCATCGCCCCGTGTTTCTGCTCGGACCAAACACGCCTGGGTTCCAGGAGGGCCACGAATTTCTCGGCACAGGCCGATACATGTTGCAGTTTGCCTCGCGGCGTCCGGCGCCGGGCGAACCCGTGGTCGATGCCAACGAATTTACGTTCTATAGCGGAATCAGCAATCTCGACTTCGAGATCGGCGAGGGGAACCCGGCGGCGATTGCCGTGCGGTTTCACGTGGCGCAGCACTCATTTCTTCAGCACATGCGATTCCAGGTTGGGGACGGGCGGGCCGCGCTCGAGGACGTGGGGAACGGTGCAATCGACCTTCAGATCGAAGGTGGGGAGTACGGCATCATCTCGGTCCGGACGTCGCCGGCATGGCAGTTTCTGCTGATGGATTCGCGCTTGACGGGCCAGAGGCGCGCGGCAATCCACACCCAGGAAGTGGGCATGACTCTGGTGCGCGACCGGATTTCGCGAACGCCGATAGCGATCGAAATCACTCCTGGAATGATAGAGGAGCTGTTTGCACGCGACCTGTTGCTGGAGGACATTGGCCGGTCGGCGGTGGTGCTTGGCGATGCGCGAAAGGCGCATCACGAAGTCACGCTGGAACATGTGGTGTGCAGGAACGTGCCCCAGATGGTGCAGGGTGAAACCGGATCGAGTGGGATGTTTGCGGTGAAAGGGAGTTCCCATCCTTATGTCGAGGAGCACCTGACGATCGGCGTAGAGATTGGCCCCGACGGGCGTGAGCGGGGCGTGCAAGTTCGTCATCAAGAACTTGCCGGAGGGGCCCAAACCGTGCTCCCTCTCTCCGATATTCCGTTGCTGCCGCCGATGCAAGAGTGGGTGAACGTGCGCACGCTCGGCGCCAAAGGAGACGGGTCGGATGATACGGCGGCGCTGCAGGCGGCGATCGATGGGCATCGCGCGCTTTATT
This sequence comes from uncultured Acidobacteriaceae bacterium, assembly GCA_963799155.1. GTDB lineage: Bacteria > Acidobacteriota > Terriglobia > Terriglobales > Acidobacteriaceae > Telmatobacter. The sequence goes on along the minus strand of CAWCWB010000005.1, from coordinate 309,628 downwards.
TCCCGAGCGGCACATACCGGGTGATGAACACCCTGCGGCTGCGGGCGGATAGCGTATTGATTGGCTTCAACCCCAGCACCACGCTGATTACGGTGACAGATGATGCGGCGAACTTCACGGGCGAAGGCGAGCCTGTGCCGGTAGTCGAGAGCGCGAAAGGTGGAGCAGCGATTCTTACCGGGATCGGGATCACAACCTCGAATATGGATCGGCGGGCGGCGGGGCTGGTGTGGCGTGCGGGACCTCGCTCCATGGTGGAGGATGTGAACTTCAGGTTTGGGCCGGGACGCGGAAACACCCTGCTGGCCCCGAATCTCCCCAGGCCTGCGCAGCCGCCACAAAACGCTCGCGGCGAGTATGGAGACGCAATATCCGAGCCTATGGGTGAAGGATGGGGGCGGCGGGATCTTCCGCGGCATATGGACGGCGAATACTTTGGCGAAGGCTGGGCTGCTGGTGGAAAACACAACCACGCCGAGCGTGATCTACCAGATGTCTTGCGAACACCATATGCACCACGAGACGCAATTCCATCACGCGTCAAATTGGACGGTGTATGCGCTGCAAACGGAGGAAGAGAACCCGGCCGGCGCAGAATCCTTTTCGGTGGATCTCGCGGACGCGCATCATATGGTGTTCGCCAACCTGTTTATGTATCGCGTCTCGCGCAACGTGCTGCCCAAACTGAATGCGGTGGAAGCAGCGAATTCAACCGGCATTTACTTTGAGAATGTGCATGACTTCAGCATGACCCGGCTGGCGTTTGACAACAGTCTCTTTGATCAGACCAGCGGTGTCCGGGTCCGGGCACACGACTTCACGGTGTTCACCCTGAATTCTGCGGTCAAGGTTGGTGCTCCGTTGCCGCTGCCTGCGGATGTTTTTGCGGCTGGGGCAAGGCTGGAGCAGCTTGCGAGCGGCTTCAGTAATCTCTCCGGGCTCACCGTTGACGATGCGGGGCAGCTGTATTTTACCGATGCGGCGATGCATCGGATTTACCGATGGAACGCGGATGCGAAGAAGGCTGAAATCCTGACTGACAAGGTAACGACGCCGATGGCGGCGGGGTTTGCAGCGGACGGATCGTTGTTGGTTTTGGATTACAGCCGGTCGGTTTTCGCAGTGGACACGAAGACGGGAGAGGCAACGAAGATCGAGCCCGCTGACGCGCCGGTGAGTGGGACCAATCTGATGCTGCCAGTTGGATTGCACAACAGCATGGAGACCCTGGTGTGGCAGATGGAGCATCGCGGAGTGATTTACGCGCCGCACAGCAACATGGCGATCGTGGCGGTGGTCACCAACCAGGCGCGGAGTTACTTCTATGCTCCCGGCGCAACGAATGCCATCACGGCCGGGGGAAACTGGCTGCCTATGCTGCAGGCATCCCAGTGGCGGCTCTTCCATGCCGGCGATGAGCGCTTGGCGGTAAGCGAGGATGATGACGCCGTCTATCGTTTGAAACTCGACAGCCTGGAGCACGTGACCGCAACGGAGTTCGCGCCGCGCGGAGGAACCGGTGTTGTGACCGATGCCGCCGGAAATGTGTATGTGGCTGGAGGCCAGCTTTACATTTACAACGCCAGCGGACGGGAGATTGGCGTGGTGGAGATTCCGGAGCGTCCGGGAAGCCTGGCGTTCGGAGGAAACGATAAGAGAACCCTGTTCATTGCGGCCCGCGGTTCGCTCTTTTCGTTGCGGACAGCGGCTGCGGGACGATAGCGCCTGTGCTTTTGTGCGGGAATGAAAGTCCATTGCGTCGCGCGGGCTCATTCGCTGCAATCCGGTGGTTTTCCACCCGGCATCCGGAGCCACTGTAAGGGAGTGACGTTGAAACTTCAGGGCAGAGGAAAAGGTCCCAGTGCAAGCCGAACCTTGCAATTGGAGCCGCCCACCGGCGTGTGGTCCGTGGGGAGCACTACGCCAAGCCTGAAGGACTTACCAACAGATACGAGGGGTTATTCCATGCGCCACAACACTGGCATTGCTATGAAATGCGCTCTCCTGACAGTCTTTCTCGCCCTCACCTCCACAACCTTTGCGCAGGACGGCGAGATCGGAATCCACGATCCTTCCACCGTCGTCGTGGACCACGGCAAATACTACGTTTATGGGACGGGAGGCCGCTCTCTGGTTTCCGACGACGGCTGGACGTGGCGCCGCGGGGTTACGCCGCCTCTAACCGGAGCGGCCCCTGATGTGATCCACATCGGCGACCGGTTTTACATGTATGTTGCCCGCGGGAGCGGGGGAAGGGCCATGGCGAACAAGGCCGAGATCGACATGATCTGGAGTAAAACCCTCGACCCGAATTCTCCCGACTACAAATGGGTGGACGGCGGCATGGTCGCCAACTCGAATGGTGTGGAGGACAGCAACGCCATCGATCCGGGGATTCTTCTCGATCCGGCTACCGGCAGGCTATGGATGGTGTACGGCTCGTATTTCGGCTACATCCGTCTGGTCGAGCTGAATCCCAAGACGGGCGGGCGCCTAAGTTTCAAGGTCCCGCCCCTCAATCTGGCGATCAACTGCGAAGCCTCGGACATGATCTACCACGATGGCTGGTATTACCTGCTGGCTACGCACGGCAGTTGCTGCGTCGGCGCCAACTCCGGCTATAACATCCGGGTGGGGCGATCGCGGAAGGTGACAGGTCCTTTCCTCGACGCCGAGGGCGTGGACATGATCCAGGGCGGAGGCAAGCTGTTGATCGGCTCGGGTGGCCGAACCATTGGGGCCGGCCATTTTGGCCTGCTCGATCTCGGTGACGGTGTGCAGAAGTTTTCGATGCATTGGGAGGCCGATCTTGACCGGGGCGGAGCGAGCGTGCTCGATATTCGCCCGCTGCTCTGGAAAGACGGATGGCCGGTTGCCGGTGAGAACCTCAAGGAAGGCACGTATGAGATCCAATCCGTGCGCACCGGTACCGCGCTGGACATGGCCGTAGAGGGCGTACCTGTAGGTGGCTGGGTAAGGCGTCTCAGAGGCGGGCCGCCGCCGACCGGCAACCGGACGGGGCCTGGCTCGGGGCCTGGCGTCGGCGCGCAGCCGGGTGGTCCGGGCGGTCCTGGCGGCGGTTTCCCAGGGGGGATGTTTGCTGGAACCGGGAAACCGATTCCGGACCAGGATGCCGCACAGGTCGATAAGGATTGGCCTGCGGGCAACGTCGATGCCGGCATGTCCAACTACCTTTGCCAGGCGCAGCAGAAGTGGCAGATTACACCCGTCCCAGACGCCGGCGGCTACCCCGGCTCTCCCTATTTCAAAATCACCATTGCAGGCACAGACCGCACGCTGGCTGCCACCGCGGACGCGGAGTTGGTGGTCCGGCCCGCATTCACCGGCGCGCCGGAGCAATTGTGGCGTTTTGATCAACTTGCCGATGGCTCCTGGCGCATCATGCCCAAGGCGGTTCCCGGCTCCCAGCAAGCGCTGGCCCTTTCGGCTGTCGGCGCCAGCTTCGCGACGCTGTCGAAATTCGATCCGAAGAGCGACAAGCAACGCTGGCTGCTGAAGACGCCTTAGGCCGTCAATCGACCTTAGACAGTGAATCGACAATCGATCTTGAATGAATGCGGCAAGTCCGCGGAGGATCTTCGATGAATGCGTACCGGAAATATCTCGTACCAGCACTTGCCGTCCTGTCGGGTTTGACGCTTGTTGCGATCACTGGTCAAGCCTCCGCGCCGAAATCGTATGGGCCTACGCTGACAGGCCCCGCATCGCCCGCACTCCTGACCGGCGCCGACGGATTTATCAAGCGCTGGTTTCTGCTGGAGCCGATCGGCGTAAATGGACTGACAGAGCACGAAGTCCAGGCGATGGTGAAGAAGGAGTACTTTCCCGGCCAGTACAGCGTCATCCCTCACGATGGCGACCAGGAAACGGTTGGTGGCTCCACGCTCACCTGGCACGCTGTGGACACGCGTTGGTACAACGTGAACCTGTATCACTTCGCCTATTCGCTGGGTAAGCCGACGAGCAATGTTTTGTTCTGGGCGGTCACCATCGTCAACAGCCCGGAGGAGATGCACGACGTGCGTCTGGCCATCGGCTCCAATGCCGCCTCGGTGTGGTGGGTCAACGGCCAGGAGGTCGTCGGGATTTACGGCGATATCCAGACCGTAATCGACGACGGCGTCTCGAAGCGGATGACGCTCAAGAAAGGGCCAAACGTGGTGCGCGCTGCGGTGAACAATGGCGGCGGAGCCACCGACTTCTGCGCCCGGTTTCTGGATGCCAACGACAAGCCGATCAAGGGTCTGACCGTCACCTTGAGCGAATTGGGCAAATAAAGCCGCCGTACCGTTTGCCGGTGATCGGCGCGCCCCAGGATGAGTCCTCGCAGGCCGGCATCGCGACCGGAAGCGGCAAGTCTGCGTTGAACTCGCAAACAGCTTGAGCCAACGGCAGTTCGCTCTCCGTGAACGGAGTGCAGGGTTGGGCCTGGCCTGGGCGATAAGGGGAGAGGAGAATCAGTTCCTCTGAGCCTGTGTGGTACTTTCTTTGTTGAACTTGTTCTGGTCCAAATTGAGCGCTCTGTGAACCTGCGAATTAAGCCAGGAAAAAGGGGAAATGACATGCCAATGAATCGACGTGAATTCTTAGCGGCTTCAGTGGCAGGCGCCGCAATGATGCAACAAGGGATGACGGCCTTCGCCGCTACGGCAGATAACCTCCAAGTCACAATCGATGCGTCCAGGAGCGGCGAGCCGGTTACTCCGCTGATCTTCGGAGGCTACATGGAACCGGCGACCACAGGAGTGTGGGCCGAGATGCTGACCGACAGGAAATTTGCCAACCCGATTACCAGTGCAGTCGCGGCGGCGCCAACGAACTCCTTCTTCCGCCGCTTTGCGGACGAGCCATTCAAGCCGGTTGGGCCGGAAGGAACCGTCGCAATGGACACCGTGCGGCCGTTTGTCGGCAAGCACAGCCCGCGCGTCAAGCTTGACGGCTCCGAGCCCCGCGGCATTCAGCAGTCCAAACTGCGCCTGGGCCGCGGCAAGTCTTATGAAGGCCGCATTTATCTTGCCGGCGATCCCGGCGCCAGGATTTTGGTCCGTTTGGTTTGGGGAACAGGCGCTAACGACGCTCAGACTATTCCAATCCCAGCGCTGTCCCGCGAGTACCGGAAATTCCCGCTCAAGTTCACCTCGCCGGCTGACAGTGAGGATGCGCGCCTGGAAATCCTGGGCACCGGAAGCGGCACGTTTCACATCGGGGCCGCTTCGCTGATGCCTGCCGACAATGTGCAGGGATTTCACGCTGGGATGATCCGCCTCTTCAAAGAGGAGGGTTTCAAAATGTTCAAGTGGCCCGGCGGCAACTTCGTCTCCGCTTACGACTGGCGTGACGGTCTTGGCGATCGCGATAAGCGCCCGCCGCGTGTGCAACCGATGTGGTCCGACAGGGTGGAGTCGAACGACGTCGGCATTCATGAATTCATTGCTCTCTGCCGGCTGGTCGGAGGCGAGCCCGATTTGGCGATCGACAGCGGATTCGGTTCGGCGCGCGAGGCGGCTGAGGAAGTGGAATATTGCAATGGATCCGTGGCGACGCGCATGGGCAAAATGCGGGCGGAAAACGGCCATCCCGAGCCCTTCAATGTTCGTCTCTGGACCATTGGCAACGAGATGTATGGGCCCTGGCAGTTCGGCCACATGTCGCTGGACCAGTACTGGGTGAAGCACAACTACATCGTCGAAGCCATGAAGACCGTGGACCCGAGCATCAAGGTGACTGTGTCCGGGGCCAGCATCTGCGAAAAATCCATTGGCGGCGCGGAGAAGAAAAACAATTTCTTCTCCAGCATCTGGGAGCCGCCGATCACTGAAACGCTACCCTATGAGTTCGGCAGCATATATGACTGGGACGGCTGGCTGCTGGAAAAGTGCGCCGGCAACATCGACTATCTCTCGGAGCACACCTACGCATATCCTGACCTGGCATTCGACGCTGCGAAGCAGCTGTTTGTCGATGTCCACGATCCGCTGCAGTTCAGAGCCCGGAGGCTGGCCAACCGCATCGGCGAAGCCTTTGAGGCATGGGACAAGTATGTCGAAAAGATGCCGTGGCTGAAAGAAAAGAACATCAAATTCATCTTCGATGAATGGGGCAATCGTCTCCGGTCGGCGTCGGGCAACGGCGGCGCAGGCTTCATGCAGCAATCCGGAATGCTGATGCCGCTCTCCTACGCGCTTTGCCTGCACGAAATGTTCCGTCACTCCGATATGATTGCGGCCAGCTGTGCGACGGGAGGATTGCGCTTGTTGACCGACCACACCGGCGAGGCCGTGGGCTTTGCGGCCGAGGGAGTGGTGATGAAGCTGATGCAGACTCGCTTTATCAACGCTCTTCCGGTTGCGGTCGGCGGGGATTCGCCCCAGCAGTTGGTGTCCGGCACGCCATTTGTCGACAGGGGTACAAAGCCCACTGGCAGCCCTACCTATCCTCTGGATGTTCTCGCGGCGTTCTCCAGCGATCACAAGAAGTTCCTCATTTCGGTGGTCAACCCCACTGAAGAGGGCCACAGCCTTACACCGAGGATCAGTGGCGTCAAGCTGCGCAGTCAGGGCAAGCTGTATCAGATTGCGCCGCCCAGTGTGAGCTCAACCAATGAAGTGGGCAAAGAGCCCGCCGTCAAGATCGTTGAGACTGCGCAAGATGGACTTCCGGAGACCGTGCAGGTCCCGCCCGTTAGCGTCAGCCTCTACGAATTCGATATTGCGTAAGAAGGAGTCGCCGTTGTTGTTTTTCCAACTGCGACTCCGTTGGGGCCGGGAACCATCGCTGTTCATTTCCGGGGCGCGATCGTGATGGGAAAGCCGGTCGAGCAGTACAAGCAGCGCAAGTGTGTGAAGGAATTGATCGCACCAATGAAATTCGCCTGTTGACATTGCATCCATGAGTTCTGTAATCTACGCGGCCTTCGGGACTTTGGCATAAACATCATCGCCAATCATTGCCAGGCAGCTGTCAGGCGCGTTAAATGCTTACTCGCGGAATTCGGTCAAGTTGTTAACTGAAGGAAAGGTTCCCAAGAAATTTATGGCTCAATGTTCAAGAAGGTCAATGCTGAAGGGCACCGCTCTTACGGCATTAGGTTCACTCTCTCCTTTTTCACTCTCCGCCTTGGCGCGGGCTATTCAAACCAGCAGTACGCCTTACCAGAGGCCCAAACTCAAGATCACCGATGTGCGCACTGCGCAGGTAGTCGTGCATGGGCCGCAGACGCACATAAGAATCTACACGGACCAGGGCATCTACGGGCAGGGTGAAGCTACAGATGCCGCGGTCGGAGCCTCATCGCTGATCCGTAGTTGGCGGCGCATGCTCATCGGACATGATCCGCTCAATGTTGAAGCGATTTGGGAAACTATCCGCACCACAGGAATATTCTCCGGGGCGCAAGCCGGGCAGTACGTCTGCGCCTTGTCGGGTGTCGAGATTGCATTGTGGGATCTTGCAGGCAAGGCCCTCGGATTACCCATTTACCAGCTTTTGGGCGGAAAGTTCCGCGATAAAGTTCAGATCTATTGCGACTCGGATATGGACGTTCCGATCGGGGAGGAAGCGGACCGGAAGCTCCCATGGATCAAGGCTCAGGGCTTCAAGGCCATGAAGATCGACCTTGATGACGCCACCGATCCCGCACGCTGGGATAGTTTTAACTGGACTGCAACCAACGGTGAGATCGATCGCATGGTGAAGTGGGTTGCGCATGTGCGCGAGTCCATTCCTGACTACATGGCCCTGGCCTGCGATATGCACGGCCGTTACGATGCTGCGACGGGCAAGAAAGTCGCGAAAGCGCTGGAGCCGTTTAAGCTGATGTGGCTCGAGGAGCCGGTTCCGCCTGAGGACATCGATGCCATGGCCGACATCCGGCATTCAACCTCGACACCGATTGCCTGCGGCGAAAACTTATACATGCGATGGGGATACAGGGAACTGCTGGACAAGGAGGCTGTCGATATCATCCAGCCCGACTTTCAGAAGGTCGGCGGCCTTGCCGAAGCTCAGAAGGTTGCCAACATGGCGCAGGCCTACTACGTCCCGGTGGCGCCGCACTGCGTGGTTTCGCCGATAGGGGTCATGGCTACTGCCCATGCATGCGCAACGTTTCCCAACCTCCTGGCATGCGAGTGGCATTGGATTAATCACATGGACCTGTGGACGAATTGGGTCAAGGAAGGCGAGATCATCGTGGATGGTTATGTCACTCTGCCGGACAGGCCAGGCATTGGTGTGGAGATGAACGAGGAAATGGCAAAGAAAGCCCAGATCCCCGGAACACCGTGGTTCGCAGCTGAAAGTTAAGAACTGTAAGAAGAGCACCAATCCAAGGGAGTAGAGAAGATGCGAAAAACCATTGCAATTGTTCTAGCTGCTGCAACCTTCGTCGCACTATCTCCGTGCCTGACCGCGCAGCAGGGACCCGTCACTCAGGAAGAAGCGACTCAGTCCACTCCGGAATTTCACGGGGAATTTTTCACCCGGGAGCAGGTGATCAAATACACCTCCTACTGGAATGGGGAGAGGTTTCCCGACGGCCGGCCCAAGGTGCCCGACGACATCTTGGACCGCATGAAGACTGTAACTCTCGAAGAGGCGTGGGCAACCCTGCGCGAGAACGGCTTTTTGCACCAGTATGAAGATGGCTGGTATTCCATCCATCCCGATCAGGTACTCGTGGGCAGGGCACTGACAGCCGTGTGGATGCCCGGAAGACCTGATATTGAAAAAGAGATTGAAGAGCAGGGAGTACGGGATCATCGACAGGGAGGTACGAACGCATGGCCCGTCGACATGTTACAGCCTCGGGACGTCTACGTAGGCGACCACTTCGGACTCAAGCAGGATGGACCATCCATCGGCGACAACGTAGGCAACGCGATCTATGCGAGATCCGGTAACGGCATCGTCTACGATGGCGCCGTTCGCGATATCAACGGTCTGGAAGAGCTGCCGAATTTCACATCATTTGTTCGCTATTACGATCCTTCACATCATTTCGGAAGCCTCGCGAGCGGAAGACTTCTCAACTCAACCATGGTGAGCATCAATGGGCCGACCCGCATTGGCCAAGTCCTGGTCATGCCGGGAGATGTGGTCCTGGGACGGAATGGCGGTGTGATCTTTATCCCGCCCCAACTAGCGGAACAAGTCGTCAAGTACTCGGAACGCACCCATCTTGAGGACATGTTTGGACACCAGCGTTTGAGAGAGAAGAAGTACACCGCTGGGCAGATCGATGCCCGGTGGACACCGGAAATCGAACAGGACTTTCACGAGTGGCTGAAAGAGAATGAGGACCATCTGCCCGCGCCGAAGTCCCTGATCGAGGAGATTCTGAAAGGGAGCAATTCGCCGGATTAAGGGTTTGGGGAAACCGGCGTGGCGGGCGCCAGTTCTTCGCTACAATCCACAGAACCTCGCAGGAAGCATCGAAAATGTCGATAAATATAGTTCGAAAAATAGGGCTTGTCAGTTTTTCATTTGGATATGTAGGATGTCCTACAACTTTTTATGAAGAAGATTCACCTCACCCGTGTGCAGCGCGCCGGCGTAAAGAATCAGGTTTTCGCGCAGATCCGGGACCGGATCATTGATCGCACGTGGGCGCCCGGCGCGAAGATTCCCTCGGAGAACGCCCTTGCCGAGGCGCTTGGAGTAAGCCGCGTCTCGATCAGGGAGGCCCTGCATATGCTTGCGTCCCTAGGGCTATTGGAGACAAGGCACGGCGGGGGCACATACGTGCGCGAATACACCGGCGAGATCTTCCTCAATCCCCTTCTTCCCTTGCTTGCCCTCGATAAGCTGGACATCCTCCACGTCCTCGAATACAGGAAGATCGCGGAGAAAGGAAATGTGTCCCTTGCGGTAAAGCGAGCTGGAAGTGCGGAGATAGAGGAATTGGAGCGCGCCCTCCGAGCCATGCAGGAACACAGGAACGATCCGCGCGCCTTCGCTGAAGCGGACCTGAGCTTCCATCTCCTTGTGGCAAAGGCGACGGGAAACCCTATCGTCATGAAGGTGAACGCCGTCATCACAGACATTCTGAAGATCTCGATGTATGGCATCGTGGAATCGCTCGGCCCCAGGGACGGACTGTACTACCACCGGAAGATCCTGGATGCCATCATCAACCGGGACGTACCGCTGGCGGAAACCCTCATGGAGGAACACATCGAGCGCACAATCCGGAGATTGAAGCGCAAGCGTAGCGGGGATCGAATTTTTGCGCCCGAAGGAGGAGGGGTAGCAAAGCCTGATGAGATTCAACGGATTCAAAGGACCGCATAGAACCTCAGGGCCGACGCCGCAAGGATGGTTCGGCGCCGGTCCCGGAAGATTCACGGGCCCCCAATTGCTCCCCCATCAATGAAAGGAGTCGTAAGCCCACGCGATTTTGCTCCCCCGGCGTAAGAGCGTGGGTGTGGTTGCAAATCAACTCGAATGAGGCTGCTCAAAGCAGCAGGAGGGTAAGGTAGACAATGTTGAACACTCATGGCAGTGATGCATCAGGAAATGGACGCGTTGCGCCATTTCACTCCTCCAATTCCCAGCTCACAGAGGAATCGATCGGTCGCAAACAGATGGCACAGAGGACGTACGGGATACTCGGACGATCAAGTGCTTTCATAGCCTGCGGCGTCTTTGTATTCATCCTCGTAATGTTCTCGGCTGCCAGATTGTCTGCGCAGACCACCGGGACAGTTTCAGGACACGTCGCCGATGCGACGGGCGCTGTGATTCCTGACGCGAACGTCACACTGACGAATGTGGGCACCGGCGCGTCACGCACGACGGTCACCACCGGCGCAGGTGACTACACACTTCCCGACGTTCCGCCCGCAACTTATCGGCTTCAGGTTACGCACTCGGGCTTCAAGACCGCCGAGAGTAAAAACTTCGAAGTGCAAGTGCAGCAATCGTTGCGCCAGGACTTCACGATGCAGGTAGGAGCGGTGACGGAATCGGTAACCGTTTCAGCGACCGGTGCGCTCCTTCAGGTTGAAAACGCCACGCTCGGTACCGTCGTTGAGAACGCAGCGATCAACGAGATGCCCTTGAACGGCAGAAACTACCTGTCACTGGTAGCTCTTTCGTCCAACGCCAATACGCTTTCTCCCTTCGCCGGCCAAGCTGGCAGCCGCCTCGGCGGCGATCGCGGCAGCCAGTCCATCTCGGTCGGCGGCCAGCGCATCATGTGGGACTACTATACGCTCGATGGCGTGAACAACACCGATCCCGACTTTGTGACGTATGTCGGCCTGCCTTCTCTCGACGGTATCCAGGAATTCAAGGTCCAAACCGGTGTCTATCCGGCTGAGTTCGGCCACGAGGCGACACAGGTCAACGTGGTCAGCAAGAGCGGCACCAACACCTATCACGGCTCCATGTATGATTTCATCCGCAACAACATTGCGGACGCAAATCCCTACTGGTTCCCCTACAACGCTGCTCCTGCGCACGTATACCCCTACAAGTGGAACGACTATGGATTCGAACTCGATGGAGCGATCAGAATCCCAAAACTTTACAACGGCAGAGACAAATTCTTCTTCATGGTCGACGACGAATGGAGGAAGATCCGCACCATTGGTCAGGGCTCTGCAACTGTGCCATCTCCAGCCATTGCGAGCGGCGATTTCTCGGCGTTCACTACTGCCGCTGGAGTTCCGGTCACTATCTACGATCCGGCAACTGCAGACGCCAACGGCCTGAATAAGGCGCAGTTCTCCTGCAACGGCAAACTCAATGTCATCTGCCCGAACAGAATCGCCACGCAGTCCACGGCGTTGCTGAAATACCTAGGGACAAGCACGCAGCCGTTCTACTCGAATGGGAAGGTGGTCGCGAACTACGCGTACAGCACCTCGGGGCCTCAGAATCGCCAGGGCTTGACAGTCCGCGGAGATTACATCCAGTCGCAGAAGTCGCAGTATGCCTTCCGCTACAGCTCAGGGAACGAAGACATCCTATCGACAGGATTCCTGGGAGCGGGCAGCAAGATCTTTACCCAGTACTACCAGTACATGGGTTCGAACACATTCACCTTTACGCCCCACATTGTGAACGAAGCACGATTTGGCTATAGCCATTTCTTCAACTCTCTCGGCTTGTTGTCGGCATACACAAACGATGTGGTAGACGCGATCGGGATCCCGAACCTCAAAGGCGGCCTCCCCTCCACGTGGGGCATCCCAGATGTGAGCTTCAGCTCGGGACCGGCAGGCACAACACCGGCCATCTGGCAGGAAATTGGGGATATCGGCGGGGATGGCCCCTACGTTGTGACCGATCCGACCTGGCAGATTGTCGATAACCTTTCCTGGGTAAAGGGCAAGCATTCGTTGCGCTTCGGTTTCGAGTACAACCGGCAGACCTTTAACCAGCTTGGCAATCAGTTCTCGCGCGGGCAGTTCTTCACCAAGCCCCTCGCTACTGCGCAATCCAGTGGAAGTTCGCTTTCTGGGGGCGATGCGATGGCTGACTTCCTGCTCGGCGATCTTTATCAATCCGTGGTGGCGGTGGCCGTGGCGGATGCGAACTACGTGCGCAACGTGCAGGCTTACTACGCCGACGACACCTACAAGCTCCGTCCCAACCTCACAATTTCAGCAGGCATAAGGTACGAACTGACCCCCCCATGGAACGATACCTTCGGCAATAACTTCACTGTGGACCTTCCGGTCATGCCGAAGATCACCGACACCGCAAGCACCTACCCGCAGAGCCAATGGCCCTTCTATGTCCGCCAGGGCAGCTGTACACCTGCCAATGTGTATCAGGGCCTTTCCATCAACTGGACGGCCTCTTCCTTAGGCCTTGGGTCGCCGCCGGTTTGCAGCAACGGGACCTTGCCCAATGGCCCGCTCCTTGATACTCACTACCTCAATTTCGCACCGCGCCTGGCCATCTCCTACTCGCCGAAACCAACCCTGGTGATTCGCGCTGGCTATGGCATCTTCTACAGCCAGGATATCGGCAACGCGTACTTTGACATGGCGCGGAATATCGCCGGCCGTGTGACGTATACGAATACGGACTCGACCCCGCCTTACGGTAGTTCCAGTCTGACCTGGGCCAACGCGGCGCCGGGCGGCGGCGGCGCAGTCGTTAATCTACCTGCCTCCACCACCGCTTTCGTGGATGCTCTCAGCCACAAGAGCACGTACACCGAGCAGTACCTGCTGAACATCCAGCAGCAAGTCGGCCAAAACTGGTCGTTCGAGATGGGATACCAGGGCGCAGAGGACCGTCATCTCTATGGGTTCATCAATGCCAATGTGGCGAATCCATACGGATACACAAACGGCGGCACGGCGACTTCCGTCGCTTCGCGGACCCCCTTCGCGAACATGGGCGGGGTCCAATATGTGCATGACTGGGGCACCGGCAACTACAACGCGTTCAGCGTGAAGGCTACCCGGCGCTGGAGCAACGGCCTCAACGTGATCGCCTCCTACACTCTGGGCAAATCTCTCGACGACACCAGCGGAATTCGCAGCCAGGGCAACGACGAGCTGTTCCCGCAGAATAACCGCTGCGTTCAGTGCGACTACGGCCCTTCCGCGTTCGATATTCGCAATCGGATCGTCGGCTCGGCCCTCTACGAACTGCCGATCGGCCCCGGCAAGCTGGTGCCGGTTAAGAACAAGGCCCTGAATGCGGCCGTTGGCGGCTGGCAGATCGGCGGCATCTTCACCCACCAAACCGGCGCGGTCGGGACGGTCATACTCGGGTATGACAATTCCGCTATCGCGGCCGCGGGCGGCAACTTCGATCGCCCGAATCCAACTGGGCAAAACCCCTACTTCAGCGGCAGCTCAAGATCGCTGAATACCTGGATGAACAAGGCCGCCTTTACTCCGGCGGCTGCGGGCTACTTCGGGACGCTGTCTCGCGGTACCATCGTAGGCCCGGGATTTACCAATCTCGATGCATCTCTGCATAAGCTGTTCAATATGCCCTACAACGAGAAGCACCAATTGTCGATCCGCTTCGAGGCGTTCAACGCTCTCAACCACCCGAACTGGAACAACCCGACCTTGTCTTACTCTTCCTCCACCTTTGGCCGCATCACCAATACCACGGGCGCTGGCAACAATGTCGGCTTGCGCCAGTTGCAACTGGCGGCGAAGTACCAGTTCTAGTTCGCAGCAGTGGCAAGGTTGTTGATTGATGAATTGAATTTACTTCCTCCGCGCCGGAGGTTCCTGCTAGCCCGAATGGTTCAACCCCTCGGCTAGTTTCAATCTCCGGCGCATTGTTTATCCCGCGTTTCCTTTTAATTCATCACTTTGAAGCCGCAAGGTGTCACAAAGGAGATTCCGGATTAGACGGGTTGTATGATTCAAGCGATGAGTAGGTTGGAATGATCAAGTTAATTCCTGCGCTAGCTAGTCTTCTGTTAGTCTGCTCTTCGGCGCTTGCGCAGATGGAACCTTGCGCGAAGGCCAGCGAGAACAATACCTTTCTCGGCATTCAGACTGTCCGCCTGTGGCCCGGCGACGCTCCCCAGGCCAAGGGTAATGCCTGCGAGGACACGCCCACTCTCACCATCTTCGAGCCCCATTTCGGCACGGCCAACGGCTCCGCCGTAATGATCTTCCCCGGTGGCCGCTATGCTCACCTGTCAGGCAATTTGGAGGGCCGCCAGGTAGCCGACTGGTTCACCGCGCGAGGCTTTCGCGCCTTCGTCCTCAGCTACCGGCTTTCTTCCAACGGCTACCTGCTTCCTGTGCCGCTCATCGACGCCCGGCGAGCCATCCAGACGGTGCGAGCACGCGCCAGGGACTACCAGATCGACCCCAATCGCATTGTGGTCATCGGTTTCTCCGCTGGCGGCCATTTGGCCGCGCTTTCCGGAACGCAGTTTGTCCCCGGAAACCCCGACGCAGATGATCCTATCGAGCGCGTCTCCAGCCGTCCCGACTACCTGGTACTCGGCTACCCGTGGATCGGCGCTATCTCCTCGGATACCTCCCACCTGAGCTACTGCAAGCTCTTCAACGTGATGGACCGCTGCGAGGCGCTGCGTACGGCATACTCTCCGGATTTGTTCGTCACCAAAGACACGCCGCCCACCTTCTGGTACCACACCTTCAACGACCAGACGGTTCCGTTAGAACAGGGGCTGCGCTTCTACGAGGCCCTCGTAAAAGCCGGTGTTTCGACTGAAGCGCACATCTTCGCCAACGGACCCCACGGCACCGGCTTGGGCAAGGGTGACGCCGCTCTGGACCAGTGGCCCAATCTGCTGGAGATCTGGCTGCGTGCTCAGGGCCTGCTGAACGTCCAACCCCCTCCCTCCGCTCCCAAATGACCTACGAAGTGGTGGAAGAAATTCGGATTCTGTCTAGGATTCGGCCGGCCGCGAAAAAACTCGGTCCGGAGGGAGGGCGGGTCAACCCCGCAAAAACTCTAGCTCCGACTGGTCCAGAAATCCGGGGCGCCTCAAAAGGTCATGATTTCAGACGCCGAACTGGACGGAATTTGGGGTCAGGTCAATCCAGTGATTTTTCGAAGTATTTGACGCCTGGTCAACGGTGCATTCACGCGCGATCCGCTATAAGGCGAGGAACGGCGAGCTCTGGTTTGCATCAAGCCGTCATGTCTTTCATATACTGCTCGCCGGCTTCGGGGCCCGCAGCCGGAAGATGATCCCGCCGGCCAGCATGAGCGACATGGACATGACGAAGTATCCGGCGCGCGCATTGCCTGTAAGCGCCTGAAGAAGGCCTACCAACCATGTGCCGGCGAACCCGCCCAACGCTCCAAAGGTATTGATCAGGGCCATCACTTCGCCGGCCACGGTGTTGGGCAGCATCTCGGGCACGATCGCGAAGAACGGACCATACGGCGCGTACATCGTCCCGCCGGCGACAATCAGGGCGGCATACGCCAGCCAGAAGTGATTTCCGGCGGCCGCATAGGAGCAGAACAACGCGACACCGGACAGCAGAAGGAGCGGCCATACGAAGATCTTGCGATTGAGCGTGCGGTCGGAATAATAAGCGGCCACCACCATCAGAATCACTCCCAGCAAGAACGGCGCGGCACTGAGCAGGCCCACCGCCTCCATTCCGCGAGCCGATCCCGACCGGATCATCTCCGGAATCCACAACACCAGTCCGTAGACGCCGAAGCTCCAGAAGAAATACTGTACGCACAGGAGAATGACGCTCGGGACGCGAAGCACGGCGGACAGATTTCCGTATTGCGGAAGCACGGATTGCTCCAGCTCCAGCGCTGCCTCGAGTCGCTCGCTGCCCCCTGTGCTCAACCACGACGCCTCGTGGGGCCGGTCACGCGCCACGAGAACCCACACGAACGCCCACAATACCGACGGAATCCCTTCAAGGATGAATGTCATTTGCCAGCCGACCGCCCTGATCAGAAATCCGGTAGCGGCTGCCATCCAGGTCACAGTCACGGGATTGCCAAGGATGAGAATCGCATTGGCGCGCGAACGCTCCGCGCTCGTAAACCAATTCGTCAGCAAGATCAGCATGGAAGGGAAGATCAGGCTTTCTGCCACGCCCAGCAACATGCGGTCGACGACCAGAAGCCAATAAACCCGGATCACGCCCGTAAGCGCAGACAGCACGCCCCAGCTGATGAGAGCGACAAAAATCAGCCGGACGGCGCTTTTGCGCATTGCATAGACTGCGGCGGGAACCTGGAACAGAAAATAGCCGAGAAAGAAAACTGATCCGAGAAAAGCCGCGCGCGACTCCGTGATGTTGAGCGATTTGGCCAGCCCTGCCGCTGCGCCGAAGCCAAAGTTGGAGCGCCCCAGGTAGGCGAGGCTATAGGTCACGAAGACCACCGGCATCAGATAGAGCCAGCGGCGGCGTAGGCCCGCCTGAATTTGCGTCGCGTTGTCCAGGGTGTCTCCGGGCACATCACTTTATAGCATCCCGGACTCGGCTGGTGCGAGTCCGGTCCGGGCGTCCCGCTGTACGGGTGAGGCGTTTGGCGGAAACTTCGGGAATCCCTTAGAAAAGCGATTCACTTGTGATCGGGGTCACGCCCTGGGGTTGAATCGCGGAACTACACTTGACCGTCTCTCAGACTCAATCGAAACCGGCATGGATCGCGGGGTCCGGAAGTGGAACTCAATGGATGACTGGGAGCGAAACTCCTTCGTCGGAGGAAGATGGATGGCAAAGCCCGAAGAGATTCAGAGAATCAAAAAGATCGCATGGGACCTGAGGGCTGACGTCGTGAAAATGATCGGTGTCGGCAAGGCGGGACACCTCGGCGGCTCGTGTTCACTAGCCGAAATTGTGGCGGCTTTGTACTTCGCAAAGATGCACTTTGATCCCAAAGCTATTCACGATCCGTCCCGTGACCGTTTCCTTCTCAGCAAAGGACATTCCGTTCTCATTCAATATGCTGCCCTGGTGGAACTAGGCGTCATCCCGAGAGACGAGCTTCGAAAGGTGAAGACGCTGGCGGGCAAACTGCAGGGCCATCCCGACATGATGACCCCGGGGATAGAAGCGGTGACGGGCTCTCTCGGACAGGGACTTTCGATCGCCGTGGGCATGGCGCTCGCCCTGCGGCTCGCGAAGAGTTCTTCCAGGGTGTACGTGATTATGGGGGACGGCGAGCTTGCCGAAGGGCAGCTTTGGGAAGCGGCCATGGCCGCCGCGCGCTACAAGCTGGACTCCATTACCGGCATCCTGGATCGAAACCGCATCCAGGCCACCGGACCGACGAAGGAGATCTTCGACATCCCGAACCTCGAAGACAAATGGCGGGCGTTCGGGTGGAACGTGTTGAGCGTGGACGGGCACGACGTGGGCGCGATCCTGGATTTTCTGGACAAGGCGGCCGCGATCCAAGGCAGTCCAACGGTGATCGTGGCGGACACGATCAAGGGAAAGGGCGTCTCATTCGCTGAGAATACGGCGGCCTTCCACAACGGCATCATGACGCAGGAGCAATACGACAAGGCGCTCGCCGAAATCGAAGAATCCCGGAGGATGGTGCAATGACTTCGCCGAACCTGAGAAGTGCGTATGGCGCCAGCCTTGTCCGGCTGGGCAAGAAGGATAAGCGGGTGGTAGCCCTTGAGGCGGACCTCGGCAAGTCTACGCAGTCTGCAATGTTCCAGGCGGAGTTCCCTGACCGGTACTTCCAGATGGGAATCGCGGAACAGAACATGGCCTCCACCGCGGCGGGATTCGCCCTTACGGGAATGATTCCCTTCATCCATTCTTTTGCGGTGTTCGCCACCGGAAGGGACTACGATCAGCTCCGCAATTCCATCTGCATTCCGAACCTGCCGGTGCGGATCTGCGGGTCAAGCGCCGGGCTTTCCGACTTCGGCGACGGAAAGACGCACCAGGGCGTGGAGGACGTCGCCCTGATGCGGTCGCTGCCCAACATGACGGTGCTTTGCCCGGTGGACTCCATCGAAGTTGAACTGATGATGGACTGCATGCTGGATTGGCCGGGGCCGGTGTACATCAGGATCAACCGGAACGATCTTCCCTTCGTGTATCCGGCGGGTGAGCCCTACGCGATCGGCAAGGTGACGCAGCTGCGGGACGGGAACCACGCGGCGATATTCGGCTCGGGAGTCATGGTATCGAGGGCGCTGGAGGCCGCGAAGGCGCTGGAGGCGGAAGGGATCCTGGTGAGGGTGCTCAATGTGAGCACCATCAAGCCGTTGGACCGCGACGCGATCATCCGCTACGCCGGCGGCGTGGATGCCATTGTCACCGCCGAAGAGCATTCGATCATCGGCGGAATCGGTTCGGCGGTGGTCGAGGCTCTGCGCGGGGTGAGTCACGCGCCGGTGGAGTTCGTGGGCGTGCCCGACACCTTCGGTGTTTCAGCGGAGGGTTACAACGAACTGTTGCTGCATTTCGGCCTCACCTCGGAGGCCGTCGCCAATACCGTTAAGACGCTGCTCAAAGGAGGCAAGAAATGAACATCGGTTTTATAGGACTGGGCATCATGGGCAAGCCCATGGCGAAGAACCTGCTCAAGACGGGCCACACGCTGGTTGTGTACGACGTCGTCGAGGCGCCGGTGAAGGAGCTGGTTGAAGCGGGCGCGACGGCAGGCACGTCACCCCGGGACGTGGCCGCGCGCAACGACCTCATCATCACCATGCTGCCCAACTCGCCCCACGTGAAGAAGGCGGTGCTGGGCGAGGGCGGTGTGATCGAGGGGGCCAGGCCAGGAAGTGTGCTCGTCGACATGAGCTCCATCGCACCCCTTGCCAGCCGCGAAGTGGCCGCCGAACTCGCAAAGAAGGGAATAGAGATGCTTGACGCTCCGGTCTCGGGCGGCGAGCCAAAGGCCATCGACGGCACGCTCGCCATCATGGTGGGCGGCAAGGAAGCCGTTTTCGAGGGTGTGAAGGACGTATTGCTGAAGATGGGAGCGAGCGCGGTTCTCTGCGGAGACATTGGCGCGGGCAACGTGACCAAGCTTGCAAACCAGATCATTGTCGCGCTGAATATCGCCGCCATGTCGGAGGCTTTTGTTCTCGCCACCAAGGCCGGAGTGGATCCGGAGCGGGTCTTCAACGCCATTAAGGGCGGCCTGGCTGGAAGCACCGTTCTCAACGCCAAGGCTCCCATGGTCCTCGAGGGAAACTACAAGCCCGGATTCAGGATCGAGCTGCACATCAAGGACCTGCAGAACGCTCTCGATACGGCCCACGAAACCGGAACTCCCATACCGCTCACCGCCCAGATCATGGAGATCATGCAAGCCCTCAAGGTCGATGGAAAGCAGAGCGACGACCACGGCGGCGTGATCCAGTTCTATGAAAAGCTCGCTGCGGTCAAAGTCCGCAAGGGAGGCGCCCAGTGAGCGCGAAGCATCTTTCGGGCAAGATCGCCCTGATCACCGGCGCCGCGGGAGGAATCGGCGCGGAGATTGCCCGGAGGTTCCAGGAAGAAGGCGCGTTGGTGTTTGTGGCCGACACCAACCGCGTCGAGGGCGAACAGACGGCCGCATCGATTGGCGCGGTCTTCATCCTGCTCGACGTGACTTCAGAGGAGAGCTGGACGGCAGCATTTCGAACGGTGATGGAGCGGGCCGGACGGCTCGATGTTCTCGTGAACAACGCGGGCATCAATATCAGGAAAAACATTGAGGAAATGGACGTGGCATCCTTCGACGCCATGATCGCGGTAAACGTCCGTGGGCCGTTCATCGGCATCAAGCACGCCCTTCCCATCATGAGGGCCGGCGGCGGCGGGGTCATTCTCAACATGTCGTCGATATGCGGACTGGTGGGCCACAAGTTTACGAACGAAACCTACACCACGACCAAGGGCGCCCTGACCATGCTCACCAAGTCGGTGGCCGTGCGCTATGCGAAGGACAATATCCGCTGCAACTCGATCCACCCCAGCACGGTGGAGACACCCTTGGTGCAGACCCTGTTCAAGGATCCGGAGCGCAAGGCGGAGAGACTGGGTGAGATTCCGCTAGGAAGGCTGGCGAGCACGGCCGACGTTGCGAATGCGTTCGTCTATCTCGCGAGCGACGAGGCCTCGTTCATCAATGGCGTTGCGTTTGCAATCGACGGAGGCCTCACGGCGGCTTAGGCGGCCTCACTCCGAGACGATCTCTCGACAAGGCGCATGCTCCTCTGGAATTTGCGGCACACAACTGGCACACTTAGGGTTTCAATGAGCCCGTCCCAGGCGGGGTTCGGGCAAGTCTGACTGATCTCAGGTCAGTCAGACTTGCCGGTAACAAAACTCCACGCTGCTTGAAAAGCCGGCCAGGGTGTGGACTTTGCCCCTCTCATGGCTCAACTGTCCCGCGAGAGCCTCAGACCACTGTCCGTTCCTCAGCAGGTGCCGGGAACTCACGCACTCTGGTCGACCACGGCCCCTTTTCGGTTCGTCCTACCGTCTCACCAATCACGTGTAGTTTCAAGCGGCTAGCGGCAGTGATGGGTGGAGTCTGACGCCCGTGAGCGAAATAGAGGCGCCGATGTAATGCTGGGCAATTCCCTCCAACCAAAGTCCAAACATCTCCTTTGCGGAAGCTGCCTGTCTGCCTCGAACCGAGGACCCAGTACAGTTGTCATTTTGGCCGGCGCAGTTGCTCGGGGAACGAGGATGTCTACCTTATCAGTTGCCATCCGTAAGCGAACCCTCTAAGGTGATGTCAGCGGCACCAGCGAAGCGGAGAGGCAAGAGCATGTCCCGCCGAACTGGTCAAAATGGCCACATCGAAAGAAGCGGTAAATGGTGGGTTGTTCGCTGGTGGATGGATGTACCCGATCAGTATGATCGACGCCATTTGCGAG
Organism: uncultured Acidobacteriaceae bacterium; assembly: GCA_963799155.1. Classification (GTDB taxonomy): domain Bacteria; phylum Acidobacteriota; class Terriglobia; order Terriglobales; family Acidobacteriaceae; genus Telmatobacter. Next base: position 288,318 of record CAWCWB010000005.1, on the reverse strand, counting down.
CGAAGATTTGTCCCGTCTCCGGAGTCGGGTATCTAACGGCATCGGAGCGAAAAAAACGCTCTCGTGAAATCATCGCCGCAAGCGGCGCTGACTCGAACCAATTCTTCAACAAAGTCGTCAAGCAAGAATGCGACGGCGTCACTTTCCAGGAACAGGCTATGCGCTGGCTTGAGCAAGTGAAAACCAGGAAGCGGAAGCCTATAGCTATTTCAACGCTCGATTTGTGGGACGGATGCTTGCGCAATTGGTTGAACCCACAGATCGGGAATTTACCTCTTTCCGAGATCAACAACGCGGCGCTGAAGAGTCTCGTTGCAACGATGTCAGAAAGTGGACTGTCTCCGAAAACCATCGACAACTATGCGCAAGTGGTCAAGATGGTCGTGGCGTCTGCGGTAGACAAGGAAGGAGAGGAAATCTACCCGAGAAAGTGGAACCACGAATTCGTGGACATGCCGGTGGTTGAAAAGGCAAAGCAGAACACTCCCTGCTTCTCGCCTGAAGTCCTGTCGGGCTTGGCAACCTGGAAGAAAGAACGGGAGCGGATGGTGTTCATTTTGTGTGGTGCTGCAGGCTTGAGGATTGGGGAAGCGCTTGGTCTTGAAATCGACAAGCATATATCCCCGGACTTCTTGACCATAAGCATTGAGCAGAAGGCGCGCCATTGCAAAATCGAAAAGAGGCTCAAGACAGCGAGCGCTTCTCGCCAGGTCGACCTTCATCCAGCGATCGCATCGATTCTCATGAAATTCGCTGGCGATCGGAAGACCGGCTTCCTGTTCTGCACGCGGAATGCAAAGCCGCTTGGGTCATCCTGCATCCTTCGCCGGCACCTTCACCCGGCGCTGAAGCAATTGGGGTTCACCAACCCGTTCACCGGTACCCACAAGGCAGGCCACCACGCGTTCCGGCGTTTCAGGAACACGCACCTGCGCAATCGAACCGAATGTCCAGAGGGTCTTCGGAAGTTTTGGATGGGGCACGCGGATGAGAGCATGTCCGATCTCTACGACAAAATTAAAGAGGACGTGGAGCTCCGCAGGAAGTGGGCCGAAAAGTGCGGTTTCGGCTTTGAATTGCCTTCAGTTGTACCAAATGTACCGAAAATGGAGGAAAAAGACGAAGCGAGAAAAGCCGCCTAAGTCTTTTGAATTGTGTGAGAAAGAATGGTCGGGGAGAGAGGATTTGAACCTCCGACCCCCTGGTCCCGAACCAGTTTCAGCTAGTTATTGAAATCTGTTGAAATCGTGCATTCCTAACAGTTTTTGATTGAATGGTTTGCAGCCTCACTATTGAAAGGTGTGGTTTTGCATTGTTCCCGGGTGCTTTGACAGCTACAAAATCGACTACAACGGCAAGTTCTTCCAATGAAATTCCATTTCCATTGGCAACGCGCGTAGTCGTGACCGGTTACTTTGCGACGCGACTGGTACGCAGCGCCGACCTTCCGCGTCGTACAGATACGAGTTCAAGTTGTCCGCGGTCAAATCGCACTAGCCAGTAGAACCCTTTTCCCACCAAGTGACGAGATCGTGCGCCCCAGGAATGGTCCACATATCAGGGTCTGCTTTGGCGCTATCTAAAGAACGAAAAATCTCATCGTAAGATGACTTCCGTTCGGACGGAAGGAAGCAGGACAGTCGGGCGTTATTCCGCCAACTGGCTACATACCGGTCTCCGGAATCGATGTCCGGACTGTCAGCTGATGCGTCGGACAAATTGTCCACAGCGTCAGACATGCGCTGGTACTCCGTAGCGAGATCGACTCCGAAAGCCAGAGGGTTATCGGTGTTGATTGAAACACGCCACGGGGAATGTGCACGATCATGGCAATACGCTTGTACTGCGGGGTGAAGAGCATATCCGGCCCCTTCGGATTTGATCCCTATGGCTAGATTGGATGCTGGACAGGCCTCGATTGTGATGTTAATGCCTCTCTCGTGCCTCAGTTTAAAGGCTTGCTTGGCTAAAGCAGAACGCAGCTTGTTAAGAACCTCATCCGACGCATCCTCCCGTTCTTTCGTTTGCTTCGCCCAGTTTCGGTAGTTGGCACTCGAAAGCAGGATGCGGGTCAAGCGATGACCCTTGTGGTTAATCTCGCGCTCAAAAGGCTCTTTAAATGGAAAACCGATACCCGCTAACGTGTCAGGCGCGCCAAAGTTGTTGTACGCAAGCGCCAACGATTCGATATCGAGCTGCGAGACCTCTCTCGGAACTTCTCCACCATCGCCTTCCACGGCGCTTCTGACTTCCTCGACGGCATTTTGTGCCTCGCTTTCGATCCAATCGTGGTGCAGACGCTTATAAGCCCAGCAAAGCGCCATAGCCCAGTCCTCATTTTTTACGTCTCCGTGGCCGCATGATTTTTCATTTGGATTGAGAGCTAAGCCATGGCCAATCCGGCCATCGACCATCCCATCGCTTAGGAATTCAATCACTTGTCCTATTCTATGGAGACCAGTCAGGACAAGTTCAAAACACTCGCCCGCGTGAAAAGTGAAGCCAGGTCCCGGTCCCGGATCTGCGCTTTCCATTTCTCTACGAAGCTTGCGAAATAAAGCCAAGAACGGCCAATTGGGAAGAAAGGTCTCTGTGTTGGCAACGTCGAACCCGACAATCCAGTAGCGTATGCCTTTCATACGCCACAGTCTACTGAGTGCGCAGGCTTCTTCTAGTAGGGCGGCGAACTCTGGCCCCAGTCGCCACCTCTTATTTACCGCGAGCCACGTGCTCGGTTGTAATGGAGAGCCGTCTTTTTCCACTTCCGTTTTCTTATTGAAGTGAAAGATAAGTCCTCCTTGTCGATGAAACTTGCGCGTGGCTTTCTCGAAAAGTTCGAGGGAAGCGAGGCGCTTCTTCAGATCCTCAGGGCAGTATGGGTGATAGGACGCCGAACCACTACCGGGGTCATCTATACGCGTTGCGTGCCGGAACTCTACTCGGTCGACAAGGTCCCAGGGGTCCAATTGCTTAAACGCCACGCCTAACGCCCGAGAGTCCTTCTGCAGGAGTCGCTTTACAACTGTACTTCCCCGTCGGAACGCCGTATAAAACTCTGCAAAGCCAAGTTTGCGCCCGTGCAGCGTCAGATGCCGATGATAGAGATTGCGGACGCGTACGTATTGAAGCAGGGCCCGATCCCAGTCGGTGGGTGTATACGACGAGGAAACGCGCGGCGCTTGGGTGTCGTGCCCTTCGCTGGCTAACCGCTGCCATGCCGATGAGAATGCATCCACTATCCATCTGCGCTCTTGCCAGAGCAGCTTGTCAATGTCAATGGGCGAACCATCGGCATCCTGAGATCGCGTTTCAGATCGACCGGGAAAGGACTGTCTGAGGAGAGCCAAAAGAGTCCCTAGCGTCCCTTCGTCGAGATCGTACCATTTCGAGGCGCTTCCCATCAGCGCCTGTTTCCAATTTTCCGCAACCTCGCAGGCAAGGGACGCGGTAAAGCCCGTACCAGCGTACATGGTTCGCTCGAACTTCGTTGTACACCAACTTAAAAACGCAGTTGGAGGAAGTGCCGGTTGGCTTTGGAATTCCCAAAGCAGCAGGCGAGCGACACGTGCCCACCACAACCATGGAATCAGGCCTTTGGAGCTAATGAGCGTGGAACCACCACCGCCACCCTCGTAGAAGCACCCGGCTTTAAAATCGTCCTTTGGGGGCAGGTCGGCCTGATCGTCACAAACTGTGCAACACCAAGCAATCTCACTAGTCAAGGTCGAGTTGATATGCAGATGTGTCTCTACCAACCGGCCTTTCGCATCCTCAAGTTTTTCCCTGAAGTAATTGCCGGGAGGAGGGGGCTTGAAGTGTTCGTCTGTTAGATTGTTCGAGGTGCGGTCATTGCAGGCCCACCATGCGCAACGCAACAGGATTGGGTCAACCCGCGCCCGCAGGACAGAACTTCCTTCCGGTCCCAGGGAATCGTCCAGTTGCGGTGTGGTGTAATGTCCCGTTCGCGCCATATGCTTCACCAGCTCGAGAAACCAGCCCAGTAAATTGTCGATACCGCCCTCCGACGTCCGCCACAGCCGGTCTTTGGCGCTACGAACTTGATCCATATTGCTCACATCCGAACAGAAGAGCTCGTGGCCCCAGTGCCGAATGTAGTCCAGCTCAAGCGGTTTTTGGCTGCTAGGACTTAGATCGACAAGCGAGGCCTCTAACGCGCACGCTGTATTAAATGGGATAAAGCACAACTCCACTTCAGTGGGATTCCTTGGCGGATTGCATTTCGGCAGTGTTCTCATTTGTCATCCAGACGATTAGGCCCGGATTGGTTCCCCGGTCTTCAGGCCACTCTCTGCTTCCGGCACCTTGTACCCCAACTGCTTCATGATGTCGGCAAGAGCTTCTCGCTTGCTGGATGGCCTCCGGTCCCTTTGGAGAGCTATCATTGCTTGAGTCAAAGCTTCGTCCTTGCGGGCCACCACATCCCTAATCAGTCTCTCAATGTCTATGTTGTCAAAGCTGACGACGGGCCAAACTTGGTCAAGCTGTGCGCGGCATTCATCGGCATCCCTTTGCCCTTGCTCTAGGTCCTTTTCTAGGTCCGGAACTGCCGCAGAGATTGTCAACCGCAGCCACTTAGCCCTTTCCGCGACTTCGGCGCCGCGTGCAGCCTCCTCAGTGCACAGCCATGCCAGGTCACGAGAGACCCAGATCTTGAAATCAGCACGGACGTTGGTTGCGAAATCGTCGGCGGGCGACATCGTTTCCAGGCCGACCATTACATGCGCGAGTCGGTTGGCAAGAGGCTGCCAAACCGAGTCTCTAGCGAGGTCCTGCTTATATATTTGAAGCGGAACCGCCTCGCCGCCGACGCACACTGATTCGATGAGCGCACTTACGTACCAGTAGAAGAACAACAGGTAGCTGGCGGACGGGCCATGCGAATTGCGAAAAAGTTTGGCGGCAGCGCTTCCGCGGAACCAGCGAACTGCAGTATCCCACCGTAAATTAAAAGCCTCGTGAGTCAAGTATGAGTCAAACCGCGGTCTAGGCCACCCGAAGCGCCCGTCTCTGGAACCAAACACTTTGTCTTTCGACGTTATGCCCCCCGGCCTTGCCATATGATCGACGTACCCGACGCGGACGGGACAGAAATTAAGTTCCTCGCTGAAACTAAGGAGCCCAGCCACCGGCTGCGGTAGCGTTCTGTCCATATATTTAACCCAGAAACTACGGATAATCACGGCAGAGTCCAGGCCGCTATAGAGTGTGCTTTCAGACGTAGCGAGACCCGCATGAAGCTTGCTGGGGTCAAGCCCGATCGAGTCGGGGTAGGTTTCGAAGTCGAAGACACGCTGCACGACATCCGAATAGATCGTGTAGCGGTGAGAAGTGAACTCTACGAAGTCAGCGAAAAAGCTACGAAAGGCCATTTGATATTCATCGCTCTGGAATACAGCCGGGTCGCGGCGTACCAGCTCTTGTAATATCCCGCGATGCTGTAACAAAATTCCGTGCAGGTTGACCAGCGAGCGTGGATCCGGCGGTAGGATCCGCGTGTACAGCGTCGGCCGAAGATCGCGATCCTTCCCAGAATCTCCGTAGTTCCACGACAAGTCGAAAAAATCGGCCAATGTTTGCGGTCCGTACCCTGTTCGTCGTAGTCTGATTTGGCGCAAGACGTCAACAATGGATTCCCGTTGCACTAAAGGGCGAAATGTCCAACGCTCAGCTGTGGTCAGATTTCTAAGTTCGAATCGCAAGTCCCAAGGCATGCGCTTCATGAACTGGTCTTCGGCTAGTTGCCTTCCAGTTTGAGCCAGGTCTTCCGTCATAAAGGCTGAGCAATCCCTAGACAACTGCGCTTTGATCAGCGACGGATCGGCCGCAATGATGACAATCGTCTGCGGCAAAAGGGATAAGGAAGGCAGCACCTGAAGGATGCGCGTCACGCGGTCGGGATAGAGATCCACGTCGTCAAACGACACAACCAGCGCCGGTGCCAGAGAAGAGTCAACTCGTTTAGCTGACGAGACATTGCGGCCAAACTCAAACAGAAGCACAAGTAGCGCCTCCAGCTTCCGCATCAAACTAGACCCTGACTCGCCTGCTGCCGCCAGTAGGTCACCTTTTCGCACCATTGTGTCAGCGCTGGAGTCGAATCCCCGTTCTCTCCGAGCCAAGAGATACGTTGTCACGCGATGACTGAACTGGTCGTATGCCTCCCTAAGTTGATCTGCGTCGTTCGGCCTTTTCCTGTTGCGTAATTCCTCCACCGCTTTCTGGACTGGATCCAGGAGAGCGGTGGAAATCCAGCCGATTGGATCGTCCCCCACTAGAAATGATTCCGGATATATGGGCCGCAGCACAATTGTCCTCGGGGATTGGCTTTTCAGTGCCTGGAGCACCATTAGTAGAACGGTCGTCTTACCGGAGCCCCGACCGCCCAGTATCGAAATCACGTTGCGGTCACGCAGGACATTCAAAGCTGGTGATTTAAGGCCAGATTCGGTCGCGCTCGCTCTGGTGACATTTCCGTCTGCAGCATCGGCCGACGCCAGGCGAAGGGTCTCGATGCACTTCATAACGCGATCAAAAACGACGCGCTGCGATTCGGTCAGGAATAATAGCGAGTCCTCGGTTCTGGGACCGCTGGCCGACCTCTTGGTCTTTGTCACATTTCCTCCCTAAAGGTTCATTCCACAGTCTCTTTTAAATCTCATTTGCACCTGGACAACCGCTTGAACCTTCCAGATTTACGAACAGAAGCGGAGTTCCTCTCCGCATCCTGCCCGTCATTTCAGGGCAGAATTACTTTGCTCACTCCGATGCTCAACATGATGTGTGCCTCCATGCAGCCCTTCATCGTCTGCTCCGCCGTACAGGCGGTTATGGCGTCCACTCTGGGGCTGCCCATGTGCCGATGGGGCGATGCTCCAGAGTTCATCAGATCTCTTGGAAGGGCCATTTGGCCCGAGGAGCTTGGCCTGCTGAAAGGCGGGATTCCATGGCTAACCAGAGAAGCGATCCAAACGGGGTACTGCGTCGGATTTTTCCTCGATTGCCTCTGTGTGTCAAGTCAAATATTGAGAAATGATGATACCTGAACCCGAAGTCTTGTTATTCGATGAGCGCTTTCGAAGGTAACCACCGGAACGGGCCATGATCGGCCCGGTGTTTCTGACCCGGTGGAAGAGTCGGTCTTCGGCGAATGCAGGCATTCAAATCGCCACAGACGCGATTTGGCTCATCGAACCCTGCCGTTTGTCGTGCGCTCCCATCCAATCGACCCGAAACTCTCCAACGTTGACCGCGTGGTGCAAACCCAGGTGCTCGGCATACAGGATATCCCTATAAATCGAGTATTCTCAAAGCGCTTCAGCACACTAGACGATTCTCGGCGTGCGACTGTAGTCGATTCTGTAGCTGTCAGATCCTCTAGATTCAATAGACTTCAACAACTGGGAGAAAACCGGAGATTGAATCTAAAAGGCTTATGAGAGGGACTCCTGGTAGAGAACCTGGTCCCGAACCAGGTTTCCTTGCCTCGGGCGCCAGTCGCCACTCACCCGGCGCGAAATCCTCCCTGGCACTCTATCACAGATCTGGCTCGTTCAATGCTATGGAACGTCGTCGGGAGCAACTTCGTCTACCAGGGTCGGAATGTCGGCCCTTTCGGCCTGGAACATCCATCCCGGAAAACGGCACAGGGTCCAGACGAGTGCTGGAGGTGTTTGCTTCCGGAAACCTGGCGCGATGCCGGCATTTCGTTACCTATCTATCGGATCGTGCTTCCGATGAGGGGCAGAAATGTGTCCGATAATTTAATCCGCTTCGACTATAATGAAGCCCTCATCAATGAAACCCTCATCGATGACACGAGGCGACGAACTTCGTCCTGGTATCCCACAGATCCGTGAAGTCTTGGACGTTGAAGGCGAAGTTAATCGTCTTTCATGTTCGGGATGGATTGCCGTACTTTGGCCTCGCATGCCTCCGCCATCGGAGGCGCTCGACCTATTGCTGCTGGCAGTAGGCAAGGCTGCAAGGGATCACTCTTACAAACAAACGCCACGCTGGACTCCCGACAAATGGTTGCGCGCCGCGAAAGCATTACTGGATGACGGTCGGATCCCAATCCCAGCCGGCTTTGGCCACGAGCCTCACTCTGCGAAGGCTGACCCGCTGGATCGAGCCCCAGGCCCGGGCCTTAGTGATGGGGGTTTGCGAACCCAATCGGGATTCGCGAGACGCCGAAATCGTGGGTGAATGGTTCTCACAGGCGGCGGAAGCGGGTTGTCTCATTTTGACTCCGCGGCAACCGACAAGCGCTACGCTTAGGAAAGCGCCAACTAAACCCCCGCCCACAGCTTTTCGGAGTGAGGCAGAGAGAACTCTGTTCGAGGCGTTGGAGCGAGACGAGTCCTTCGCGCTGGCTGCTTCGCAAAGCGGCGGGTCCGATCATTCGCCGCATCATCGGAATGTCGGGATCGATGTCGCCCAAAGAACTGCGCGAGCAGGCACAGAAAAACAAGGCGGCGAGCGCAGCGGCAGTGGCTTCAGGAGCGGAGTACCGTCGCCGTAGAAGTCCTTGGCCGCCATCGATCATAAAGCGGGTTCTGACAGGGTGCTTTTGGGGGTGAAAAAGCTGCTTCTGGAAGTGCAGCTACGCAAAAAGTTTTGGTAAATTCTTTACTTTCAATTTGTTGCGCAATGCTATCAGAGTGATGTGAATCCCTGGGGGGCAGCCAATAGAATCAATCATTTAGCCAGAAGCCCCCTTTCCTAATTGAATCTGTGTCCGCACGGTGTCCGAATCGGTTACAGGAAGAAAAAGAGCACTTGAGAAGGATCCGGCTCGCTTCTTTTCTCTCACCTACCCGACTGTTGATATCCGGCGGGTTGTCGAGGAGCTTGACCGTCGATTCAACAGCGAACACCAGACCGCAGGTTTGTACTTGTTCGAGGGTCTGAAGGGGACCGGCAAGTTCCATTTGCTGCTTCTCGTATATCACCTGTTCAATAGCCGACGAGCTTACAGGCTTTTCAGCTTTCGAAAAAACAGTTGCCCAAAAACGGCGAGTCGTGTAAGGATTGCTGAAGTACCCTACACGACTGATTGCCTGTCGGTCACGGACCAACTAGATTACTGAGATCCCGATGCAAGCGGGCTATGGGATCGAGATCTCGCAAGAATTTTTTGAAAGATGCAAAAGGCCGCAACCGAAACAGAACCGCAAGCTCGAGCATCCGGTTGACGGCTTATCACTAAAGAGGCTTGATGAGCCGCGCGAATTTCTCAGGCTCATAACAGCCCAACTCGCAAGTGATGTCCGTTCTTTGACGCCAAGCGCTTAGAAGGAGCGTTGGAATATGGCTGTGCGCCGCCGGCGTCCTCGACGCCCGGCTCTATGAACGCATGGGGACCGTGCGCATCTCCGCGGTGTGGAGTGAATGAATCGAGCATTGCTGAGCACAGGCAGGTCATTGTGCCGGCTCGTGAAGGCGCCGGCTCGTGAAGCAAAGATGCAGCTCGTTGAGATGAACAACCCGCACGATGAGCCGATCCCGCGACCGATGGCCGCGGCGATTTGCTCCAATGTTCGCTCGCCTATGGCGGCGAGTATTTCTTCCCGAAAAGGTCTCTCTGATGAAACTCGCACGAAACCTCTCCCATATTTGTTTGATGCTTGCAACCGTGGCGGCGTCCGCATTGGCGCAGACGATCGTCACCAGCCCTTCCAACGGAGAGCAGGTTTCCTCTCCCTTCAACCTGAACATGGACGCGAGCACATGCTCATCGCTGCCGGTAACAAGCGTCGGATACTCACTGGATAACAGCTCGTCAACGTCGGCCTGGGCCGCGCAGAGCATCGATGGCCCGGTCAGTTCTCCTAACGGCTGGCACACCCTGCACGTAAAGGTCTGGAACGATAAGGGGGGCGTTTGCGTAACCGATATTTCCGTGGATGTGGTGGCGAGCGGCGCGACCGCGGTGATTCCGGCCGACGCCGTGAAGGTGAGCAGCATCCAGACGCTCGGCAATTGGACCGCCATCCATGACGGCGGCACGCCCGGCTCGTCGAGCGGCACGATAAGCCTCGTGAGTACGCCATCGTTAACCGGAACGGCCAGGCTCTTCGCGAACCAGTTCAACAATTTCGGCGGGGAGCGGTACTCCGCGCAGTTCGACGGCGTTGACATGGTCTTCCCCCTTGGTCCCGACCTTTACCTGAGTTGGGCAAATTGTGCCGTCAGAACCGGTTCTGATGCGGGGAAATCCACCGTCTATCAATGCGAACTCAAGCCTAATTACCGATTCTAATCCGCATTTAAGCCCTTTTTGCTTGGTTTGGGGTGGGGGAAGCAAATAGCTTCTCCTGCCGACGCCCGCCGGGGTGGGGGGCGGGCCAACGCCAGCCAGGGCCCTGGATGCGAGGCCGGGCTTGCAGCGGAGGGTCAGCGCTGGCCGTATGTGGCCCTTGGGCCGTGTTTGCGGAGGTAATGGTGTTCCAGGACGTAGGATGGGATTCCCGCCTCCGGCGCTCCAAGCAGCACACTGCGAAAGGCAAGACGGGCGATGTACTCAAGGACGTCGGCGTGCTCCACGGCCTCGGCGAGGTCTTTGCCCCAGGCAAACGGGGCGTGGCCAGCCACCAGCACACCGGGAACTGCTACCGGATCCAGATTGCCCGAGCGGAAGCAGCGGACGATGACCGCGCCCGTCGAGCGCACGTAGTCTTCGGAGACCTCTTCCGCGGTGAGCGGCTCGGTGATGGGAACTGCGCCGTGGAAGTAGTCGGCATGGGTGGTGCCGAGGCAGGGGATGGGGCGGCCAGCCTGGGCCCAGGCGGTGGCGAACTCGGAGTGGGTGTGGACGATGGCTCCGATCTGGGGAAACTCCCGGTAGAGAAGCGTGTGTGTATCGAGATCGCTCGACGGGCGCAGGCGACCATCGACGGCGTTGCCTTCGAGGTCGGTGACGACCAGGTCGGCGGGGGTCAGAGCGCCGTAGTCGACGCCGCTGGGCTTGATGACCACGAGCGGTCTGGTGCCACTGCGGTCGATGCCGCTCGCGTTGCCGAAGGTATGGGGCGCGAGGCCGCGGCGCGCGATCTCCTGATTGGCGCGGAGGACTTGTTCGCGGAGGGATTCGAGCAGCATAGCCTTTCTCGAATAGAGTAAATCCTCGGCCGGGGTTCAGCCTCTCCGGGCGAACAAAGACGGTTTGCTCGGGCCCTTGTTAGAGCAGTTTCGGAAATACTGTGTCCGGTCAAAGCATTTGCGAAGGTCGTCGCTCCCTCCACCCCGGCGCTGCTGGTCGCGCCGACCTAGCTTTCGTGAATACGGCTGCACCATTTCCGAAACTGCTGTAGAGGCTTGGGGAACAGGGTTCAGAGGGGCAGGGATCAACGACGGGGCCGAAGTGAGGCTTGCGCGGAGAAGGCCATGCGAGCGCGCTGTGACGGCCGCAATTGACGCTGCGCGGAGCCGGGGTTAACCTTCGACTAGTCTTTCCATCGACTGATCGGGAGCCCCTCTCGCCGGCCAAACGACCCGAGAGTGCGGAGGTTTGGCTGTGCGCGTACCGAGTGGTGCCACCGTTGTTTCTGCTGCCAGGCTTTCCTCCTGGACCGCGGATCCCGGCCTGCTTTTCTGCGCCCGGCAAGGAGTGGGCAGCCGTGGCTGACGTTTCCATTCCCCGCTTGGCAGGGTCCGCGCAAGGCGCGAATTCGCTTTCGGCAAGAGCAAAGGCAATGCTGGCCACTTCATCGCCCGACGGTGAGGCCATTCCGCCTCATCGTTGGATGGTCGCCATCGCCGTGATGTCGAGCGCCGTGATGCAGGTGCTGGATACGTCGGTGGTCAATGTCAGCCTGCCGCATATCGCCGGATCGCTTTCCTCGACCGTCGAGGAGGCAACCTGGGTATTGACCTCCTACCTGGTGGCGAACGCCATCATCCTTCCCATAACCGGATGGATTGCGGGCGTGCTGGGCCGCAAGCGCGTACTGATGCTGGCCGTTGCCGGCTTTACGCTGTCGAGCCTAGCGTGCGGCCTAGCTCCCGATCTGCCCATGTTGATCGTCTTTCGTGTCATCCAGGGCCTGACCGGCGGCGGGCTACAACCGCTTTCGCAGGCCGTGCTTCTCGAGGAGTTCCCAGGCAGAGAGCAGGGCAAGGCGATGGCGTTCTGGAGCCTGGGAATTATCGCGGCGCCTATCCTTGGCCCCACGCTGGGCGGCTGGATCACTGACACCTGGACCTGGCGCTGGGTCTTTTTCATCAACCTGCCGGTGGGCGTGCTAAGCCTGCTTCTGATCTCACAGTACATTTACGATCCGCACTACTTGCGGCGCCGCTCGCTGGGCGTGGATGCGTGGGGCATCGGCATGCTGGCCGTGGGCATGGGCGCGCTGCAGATCATGCTCGACAAGGGGCAGGAAAAAGACTGGTTCGAATCGACTCTGATTCGCGCGCTGTGCGTGATTTCGGTGGTGTGCCTGGTGGCCTTCGTGGTGCGTGAACTGCGCGCCAAGGACCCGATCGTGCACTTCAAGCTGATGCGCTCGCGCACCTTCGCTTCGGGCATCGCGCTGGTGACGATCATGGGGTTCGTGCTGTACGGCAGCCTGGTGCTGCTGCCGCTGTTCATGCAAACGTTGCTGGGCTGGACGGCGACTACCGCGGGAATCTGGAACAGTCCACGCGGCGTGGGCACCGCGCTGTGCATGCCGCTAGTGGCCTTTCTGCTGGGCAGAGGCTGGGACGCGCGCCGCTTGCTGATCCTTGGCTTCGCCATCACAGGGATTTGCTTCTTTGGCTATGCACGAATGACGCTCGAATCCGGAACCTGGGATATCTTCTGGATTCAAATCGTCCAGGGCTTTGCTCTGGGATTCCTGTTTGTGCCCATGGCCACTTTGACGATGAGCCCGATCCCGAAGGCCGAGACCGGCTATGCGACGAGCCTGTTCAATACGATGCGCAACATCGGGTCCAGCATGGGAATTTCGTTTGTGACCACGATGATGGCCCGGCGCGAGCAGTTTCATCAGCAGGTCCTCGGCGACAAAATCACGGCATCGAGCGCGATTGGGCAACAGGCCATGGCGCAACTGACGCCATTTATGGCGCACCAGGGATTCGATCGGGTGACGGCAGCGCACAAGGCAGGCGGGCTCATCTACCGCCTGCTGCAGCAACAGGCGGCGCTGCTCAGCTATGGCGACGCATTTCTCCTGATGGGGATTTTGATCCTGCTCAACATTCCCGTGGTGCTGCTGATGCGCGGGGCGGAACATAACCGGCGGCATCGCAAGGAGCCGTGAGGCGTCTGCGCTGAGCGGACGCCGGGATTATCCGCGCAGCGAGTAGGGCTTGGGCACGACCGCGGCCAGCGACTCGAATTCGGAGTCGGTGAGCCGGAAGGCGGCAGCGCTGATGTTCTCTTCGAGGTGCTTGACTTTGCAGGTGCCGGGGATGGGTAACACGACCGGTGAGCGCCGCAGCAGCCACGCCAGCGAGACGACCGCCGTCGAAACGTTCCGTGCGGCGGCGATTCTTTCCACCACTTCGTTGGCTTTGCGGCCCTGCGCCATCGGCCCCCAGGGCAGAAACGCGACGCCGTTGGCCTCGCAATAATCCACCACGAAATCCCACTCGCGATCAGAGAAGCTGTAGCGGTTCTGCACGCTGACGATGGGGACGATCCTCTGCGCACGGTGAATGTGCTCGAGCGTAACGTTGGAGAGCCCTAGATGGCGGATCTTGCCCTGCTCCTTGAGCCGCGCGAGAGTTTCCATGGAGGCGTCGAAGGAGACGGCAGGGTCGGGAACGTGGAGCTGGAAGACTTCGATGCGCTCGAGGCGCAGGCGCTTGAGGCTGCCTTCGATGGCTTCCTGAATGTGCGTGGGGCTGGCGTTGTGCTGCCAGACTCCGGGGCCGTGGCGGGTCCAGCCGGCCTTAGTGGCGATGACGAGGCCGGCCGGATAGGGCCAAAGCGCTTCGGCGATCAATTCTTCGGAGACGAAAGGGCCGTAGGAGTCGGCAGTGTCAATGAAATTGACGCCCAGCTCGACGGCGCGGCGGAGTGTGGCGAGCGCGGCGGCGACATCGTCGGGAGGGCCCCAGATGCCCATGCCCGTGATGCGCATGGCGCCGTAGCCCATACGATTTACGGTGAGATCGCCGCCAAGGGTAATGGTTCCTGCTTGTGCGGCTGGCGAAGTTCCGGTTCCGGTCGTCATTCGATTGGCTCCTTTAAACTGTCACTTCCCAGCCCGGCTGGTAGGTGCGCGCCCAGAATTTCATGGCCTCAGGATCGTTGAGGATGTGTGCGGTTCCGGCGTCGAGGCGCAGCAAACGGTCGACGAACCAGGCGATGTTGGAGAGCAACAGCATGGTCACGGTGACATTGGCGACTGTGACAGGCGAGTTGAGCTTCTCCTGGCCGCGAATGGCGGCGATAAAGTTGGCGAAGTGGGCGTCGGTCATGGAGTCGGCGCTAAGCAGATCGCCGGTTGAGGTTTCATGGCCGGTGCGATACGTGTCGGTCTGCTTGCCCTTCCAGTCGAAGACGTCGTAGCCGGCGCGGTCGATGACAACCGAGCCCTTGGCGCCCATGATGACCGAGCCGCGGTCGCGGCCGTAGAAGCGCATGCCCTGGCAGGAGTGGCCTTCCCAGGAGATGAGTTTGCCCGGATACTCGAAGTTGGTGATGATGGTGTCCGGGAACTGCCAGTCGTCCTTGAACTGGTAGCGGCCGCCGCTGGCGGTGACGGCATGAGGGATCTCGGCCTGAAGAGCCCAGCGGCAAATGTCCACCTCGTGCGTGCCGTTGTTGAGGGTTTCGCCGGTGCCGTAGCGGCGCAGCCAGTGCCAGTTATAAGGATGAATGTTGTCCTTGTACTCGCTGCGCGGAGCGGGGCCCTGCCAGAGATCCCAGTTAAGCGCGGCGGGCACGGGCGCGGGCTTGCCGATGCCCATCGATCCCCGCGTGTTGGCGTACCAGGACTTGGCAAGATAAGTCTCGCCGATCAGGCCGTCGTGAATCTGCTGAATCATCTTGATGGTGTAAGCCGAGGAGCGCTGCTGATCGCCGACCTGGACGACCTTTCCGTACTTCTTTTGCGCGGCGACAAGGAGCTCACCCTCGCGCGGGTTGTGGCTGGAGGGTTTTTCGACGTAGACGTGCTTGCCGGCTTTGAGGCCGAGGACGGCCATGGGCGTGTGCCAGTGATCGGGAGTGGCGATGGTGATGGCGTCCACCTCTTTCGACTCGAGGGCGTGGCGAAAATCGGTTTCAGCCCGGGGCGCGTAGCCGAGCTTTTGCTCCGCGGCAGCGGCAAATTGGTCGAGGATTCCGCGATCGACGTCGCAGATGTAGGCCACGCGGGCGGTTCTGCTGTTGGCGAGCAATGAAGCAAGATGGGCGTGGCCACGGCCGTTGAGTCCGTTGATGGCAAAGTTTAGGCGGCCATTGGCGCCGAGAATCTGCGCGTAGCTTTTTGCCGTGGACGCAAACGCCGAACCCGCTACGCCCGCGGCCAGTCCATGAACGAATCTCCGGCGGGAAACCATTCCAATCTCCATTCGAATCGATTTGGTCTTTCGCTTTCGGCTTTCAACTTTTCGCCCTCGGCAACGGGAAGCATTGATCGCCCCAACAGATTATATCGTTGCGTAAGCGGGGGTGACTTGGGGCGCGAGCCGGCATCCTGAGGCGGAGACGGCGCCAGAAACGAGCGCGGGAGGAAGGCCGGCGCGCGGCGATTCGCCGAAGAAAACGCTGGATTTATGGGCTCTTTGGCGCCCTTTCGCGCCTATACTGTGCGCATCGTTCGCGCGAAAATGAAGTTGGGGTGCTGTAAACTTGCGCCGGATGGAAACGTCTACCAAATCGATGGCAGCAGGGACGGCAGTGAAGCCCATGACCGTGGAAGCGGCGGAGGAGATTGCTGCGCAGGAGTTTGCCAGCATCGTCGAAAGCCATCGGCCGCAGATCTTCCGCTTCCTGCTGGCGTCGCTGCGGGACGTGGACCTGGCGGAGACGCTGACGCAGGAGTGTTTCCTGAAGGCGCACCGGAACTGGGAGCACTTTCGCGGCGAGTCGAGCGCGATGACGTGGCTGATGCGGATTGCCATCAATCTGCAGAAGGACCACTGGCGCAATCGGCGGCTGCAGTTCTGGCGGCACACGCAGGCCAACGCACTGGACGTGGACGAGGCCAGCGACTGGCTGCCGAACGGAGAGCGGAATGCGGAGCAGCAGATGCTGGCGCGGGAACAGGTGGCGCAGGTTTGGAAGGCGGTAGGGAGCCTGAGCGAGCGGCAGCGAACAGTGTTTCTGCTGCGCTACGTTGAGGAGCGGGAGTTGAGCGAGATTGCACAAGCAACCGGACTGAGTGAGGGCACTGTGAAAGCACATCTTTCGCGAGCGCTGGGTAGAGTGCGCGCGCACTTGAGGGAAAGCCGATGAATTTCAGGGACAAATTGGCGGAAGAATTCGAAGACCCGGTGGGGGATGCGCTGAAGAAGTTCAAGGCAAGTGTAGATGCCTGGAGCGACGCGGCATACAGCCGGCCCCGGACAGCGGTCAGGACGTCGCGGCATAGCTGGCGGCTGGCGGCAAGCTGGGCGCTGGGGTGCGTGCTGGCCTCGGGCAGCCTAGCGGGCTGGATGGTCGAGCGGCATCACCAGCTGGAGCTGGCGCGGATCGAGGCGATGAAAGCGGCGGCGCAAAAGGCTGCGCAGGATCGGGCGGCAGCCGAACAGTCCGCGGCGGCGATGGCGACCAAGCAGCAGCCGGCGGCGAAAGCAAACGCAAAGAACGAGGATCTGCTGGCAACGGTTGATGGCGATGTATCACGAGAGGTTCCGGCGGCGATGGAGCCGCTGGCGCAGCTCGTGAATGACAACGGGACCGAAGACAACGGGACCGAATAAGAATAAGAACAGGACCGGGCAAGAGACACACGAGAAGGCGAGAAAGGATCCCTTGGGACATAAGGGGGAGACAATCATGAGGAGCATGAAGACTGTACGGCTGGTTTTGGCGGTAGCGGGAGTATTGATGGCTGGCGGACTGGCGGGCGCGCAAGGGCCCGGCGGAGCCGGCATGAACCCTGGGTTCGCGCAGCATCGGCCTCCCATGGAACGGGCGTTCGGGTTGGCCGGCGGACATTTCTGGAACAATCCGGACATCGTGAAGCAGTTGAACCTGACCGACGCTCAACGCAAGGCGATGGATGGGATTCTGCAGGATCATCGGATGAAACTGATCGACCTGCAGGCTACTTTGCGAAAGGCCGAAGTGGCAATGATCCCGCTGATGAAGGCCGACACGCCGGACCGTGCGGCGATTGAGGCACAAATCGACAAGGTAGTAACGGCGCGTGCGGAGTTGGAAAAGGCAAATGCGCGCTTTCTCCTGGACATTCGGATGCAGTTGAAGCCGGAACAGTGGACGCAACTGCAGACTTTGCACGAAAACCGGATGGAGCACGAGCGGATGCGCGAGCATGGCCGTGGTTCGTGGGGACAGGGCGGGCCATGGCCCGGCGTGGGCGGACCAGGCCAGTTCCGCGGCCCGGGCGGGCAATTCCACCGGCCGCAGGGGTCTCAGCCACCGGCACCTCCACAGGGAGCGCCGGCGCCAGCACCAGGAGATGCTCCTCCGGCCCAAGCTCCAGCTCCGGGATCGCAGGCACCTGGAACGGGGCAGGAGCAATAGAGGCGCCGAACGCAGGAATGGCGATGCTGCACAATCGCGGAGCAAGGATCGCGAGAGTGTGAGCGCGGTGTGGATTTGACGGTTTCACTCCGAACGCAGAAATAGTTGAGAGAAAAGCTGGCGGCAGGGGGATTTCCCCTTGCCGCCGCTTTTGTGCTCGCGTTGAAGGCCCGCGATGAAGTATGGACGCGTGCGCTCGGGGCGAACGCGCCTGCAGGCTTGCAATCAGCGTGCGGTCCGTCAAGTGGGTTCTGTACCATCAGGATGGAAGGACTCCTGTGTCGAATGTTGCTCCGAATCTTGCCTCCGCCGATTGGCTGATCCTGCTGATCTACGGCTTTTTTATGCTGACCGCCGGTTTCTCGCTCAAGCCGGCTATCGCGGGGAGCAGGGAGTACATCCAAGCCGGGCGCAAGTTGCCGGGCTGGCTGTGCGGTTTTGCCTTTGTCGCGGCAGGCCTGGGCTTGCAGGCGCCCTTGGCGATGGGCCTGCTGGGAGCCAAGTACGGATTCGAGAGTATTCCTTACGTAACTCTCGGCGCAGTTTCCGCCATGCTTTTCCTGGGCCTCTTTATGATGCCGCTTTACTTCGGGTCGAATGCGCGCACCGTTCCAGAGTTCCTGGCGCTGCGCTTCGACGAAAAGACGCGGCTGCTCAACGCGTGCCTGTTTCTGATTTCAGCGGAAACGGGCGCGGCGCTCGCGCTCTACACCATGGGGCGGGTCTTAAAGGCGCTGCAGGTTTTCGATGGCCCGATTCGCGCGATGGGCCTCGGAACCTGGGCGGAGAGCGTATTGCCGATCGTTCTCCCAGCAGCACTTGTGCTTGCCTACGTATTACTGGCCGGCCTGGCCGGCACAGCCTACAACCTGGCTCTGCAATTCCTCGTCTTTGCAGCCGGTTTTCTGCCTGTTGTCCTCCTTGGCCTCAAGCAAATCGGCGGTTGGAGCGGACTGAGGTCGGCAGCTGCCTTGGCTGGATCAACCTACGCGCAGGACTGGAACGGCACTGGGCATGGGAGAATCGCCTCGCTCGGGCTCGCAGCGGGCCTGGGCCTGATGTTCGGGGCATGCTTTTGGTGCACGGATTTCAGGCTGTTGCAAACGGCAATGGCGGCGAAGGATGTGGAGTCGGCGCGGAGAGCTCCGCTGATCGCCGCAGCGGTATGGGTGCTCATGCCGTTGCTGCTGGTCTTTCCGGGACTGATTGCCGTCGGGCTGCCCACGCCGCGCACCACCATTGTGATTCACAATGAAAACGGCACAATTTATCACTACACCACCGTTGTGCCACCGGCGGTGGAAGCAGGGCAGGGCCTGGTTCCAGCCGAGATGGATCCGGAGTCGGGCAAACCGCTGCGGAGGGCCGATGGGCGCAATCTACTTGACTATGCACAGGCCGCGCCGAACGCGCTTGTCCATTTTCTGCCCATAGGATTGCTGGGCCTTGGGATTGCGGCCTTGCTGGCCTGCATGATGGCCGGCGTGGCGGCAGGGGTCGCGGCTTTCAGCGCCGTTTTCACCTGCGATCTCTATCAAACGCGCCTCAATAAGAGCGCAAGCGACCGGCATCTTTTGGCGGCGGGCCGTTGGACGGCGGCGTGCGGCATGGTGCTGGCGGTTGGGTTGGCCTGCGCGGCCTGCCTTTTGGGTTGGAGGCTGGGCACGATTGCGATCCTGTTCGCCCGCATCAATGCGCCGCTGCTGGCCACAATGCTGTTGGGCATGTTCTGGAAGCGCGCCACTGGTCATGGCGCTTTTGCGGGGCTTGCCGCCGGTATGGCCGCGACATTTCTGCCTTCGGCGATCATGCTACCCTTTGGAGGACTCTCGCGATTGCGAGAGGGATGGATCGCCGCGTTGCTCCGCAGCCACTACCAAAGCGGACTGGCTTTGAGCTTTTGGACGGTACTTGCGGGCTTCGCAGTCAGCCTCATCGTGACCGCGGCAGTGAGTGCATTGACGAAGCCGCGGCCCGAAGAGGAACTCAAGGGGCTGGTGCACTCCCTGAGGGAGCGGCCGCCGGCAAACGCGACGTGGTGGAAGCGGCCCGAGGCGGCTGCAGGGGCGATCCTGTTGGCGGCGATTGCGGTAAATCTGATTTTTCTTTGAGCAAAGGGGACGGCGATGTTCTACGATGCGCGCATTTCAATGGGAATGCTGTTCACCTTGATCGGAACCATCCTGACAGCGTTCGGCCTGGCTACCCGCACCAACACGGCGCTCTACGCGAAGAGCCTCGGGATCGATGCCAATCTCTGGTGGGGATTGGTGCTGCTGGTGTTTGGGATCGTGGCTCTGACATTGGGACGGCGCGGGCAGATGAAGATGGAGAAGAAAAGGAAATAGTTCCCGACGCTTCGTTTTTCAGTTCCTGATATCTGCTCCCTATTCTCGATTCCCTTTCCCCTTTCCCTGTCTCACTGTTGCCGTGCGCTGAAGCGCATGGTCCGGTAGTCGAAAGTGTAGCTCTTGAGCTGGTCGAGGGCGTCGATGCCGATCACGCCGTAGACGTCGTCATGCGCGGCGGTGCCGAGCGGCTGGGTGAGAACCGGGATGTAATGGAGGTCGATCCCGGTATCGCCCACGACGAGGTGGACAGTCTCGGCGATATAAGCCGGCTGCGGCGCGGATTCCATTCCGGGGAACGAGTACATTTCCATCTTCTGGCTGTTGAACTCGGCGGCGTGTTCGTCGAAATAACGCGAGGTAAGGTAGGTCTGCTGGCCGCCCGCATCAATGGCAAACATGCGGGCATCGTCGAAGCCTGTGTTGGAGCTGCCGGCGGAGGAATCCTGAGAAGCGGAATCGGCCGTGGGGTCGAGCGTGCGGCCCAGAGCAACGATCATCTGATCGCCGTCGAGATAGAAGCGCGCGCCGGTCGTGAGAAGGTCGCCTGAGCCGCTGCCCTCGACCTCCTTAACGGGGCGGACCTGGATGGTGTTGTCGCCGACGGTGAGGCTGCCCATGGCGGCAAGCGCCGGGTAGCCGAGGACACCTTCGACCTGGTAGCCGGAATGAGGAAAGTAGTAATCCGCGTCGTCGTAGACGAAGGCGGTAACGTTGTGCAGGGTGAGCCGGCCGCCAATGCTGAAGCGTGGGATGACCGTGACATGGACCTGGATGGGACGGCCGGTGAGAGTGTGGATGGTGGCGGATTCGCCGGAAACAGTGAGGCCGACCTCGTTGGCAGTGGAGCGCGCGATGAGGTTGAATGGCGCAGTGGGGTCGAGCATCCAACTACGCGAGTTGGCGTCGATGAAGACGGGAACATCGATGAGGCCGAGGGGATCGTCGCTGACCTGCAGCCGGAAGGGCTCGCATGGATCGACGGTCGTGGGCGGATCGTCTTTGGCCAGGGGCAGCATCTTGAGCGGCATCTCGATGTCGTCCTGCTCGTCGGGGCTGAGATTCGCGTGCAGGCGGCGGTCGAGGGCTTGGTAGGCCTCGCCGGCCTTGGCCCAGTTGCCGAGGCGCAGATAGTCTTCGGCAAGCGTTTTGCGCAGCAGCTTTTCGTGAACCAGATCGCCGCTGGCCGCCACCTGATCGACGAGCGGCTCGAGGAGCTGAACGGATTGCTCAAGGTGGTTGGAGCGGTTGGCCAGAATGCCGCGATAGAACTGCGCCTGATCCGGCGGCAACTGGCTGAGTTGCGCCAGCACGCGAAGGTACTGGTGGTCGGCGAGCAGGTTCTGCAGGCGGGCATCGGCCGAGAGGCCGCTCGTGGTTCCGGTGCGGAGCTGCGCGCCCTCGCCTGGCTGCTGAGCACTTGAGGCGGGTTGGGATTCTGGAGCCGGCGGCTGCGGTGCGGATTGCTGTGTTGTTTGCGGCGCGGCTTGTTGACCGCCCGGCTGCGGAAATTGCTGCGGGGATTGTTGCGGGGATTGCTGCGCAGCAAGCGGGGACAAAGACACGGCGGCCGCAAGGGCAAGAACGAGTCTCGCCATCGGCAGCGGCGCGCTTTGCGTCGCGTTTGCGGGGCGCCAGTTGCTTCGTGCCGCGAGTCCACAGACGCGATTCATCCTGCCTTCGACGTTAACAGATTCGCGTGGCGACGCGACACGCTTTAAGACGGTCTTTACACGATGGCCGGTACACTCGAGATGAGCGATGAAGCGAAAGACAATTGCACATTACGAGATTCTGCGGCGGCTGGGCGCCGGAGGCAGCGGGGTGGTGTACGCGGCCAACGATACGCTTCTGCAGCGTCCGGTGGTGTTGAAGATGTTGCACACCGGGCCGCTGACGGCCGAGCAGATGCGCTCGACGGTGCTGCGCGAGGCGCGGCTGGCCTCGGCGATCGAGCATCCCAATGTGTGCGCCATTTACGAGGCGGGCGAGAGCGGTGAAGAGGCGTACATCGCCATGCAGTACGTGCCGGGCCAGCCTCTGGACGAGCTGATCGAGCGCGGGCCGGCAAACCCGCAATTGGTGCTCTCGGTGGGCATTCAGATCGCAGACGGGCTGCAGGCGGCGCACGCGCTGGGCATCTTTCACCGCGACCTGAAGCCGCAGAACGTGATGCTGACCGACGGCGGGCTGGTGAAGATTCTGGACTTCGGACTGGCGCGGCGGCTGGCGCCGGAGGACGCGCGTTTCGATCCCGCCAAGCCGGCGCCGGTCAAGCAGGCCTCGGGTGCGGCAGCCCACACGGCGCGCGGCGGAACCATCCGTTACATGGCGCCGGAACAGTTTGTCACCGGGCAGTCGAGCGTGCAGTCGGATGTGTGGGCGCTGGGCGTGATTTTGTACGAACTGGCAAGCGGAAGGCGCCCCTTCGCGCGGCCCGACGCCGAGGATTTTCAGGCGATTCGCGCCATTCAGTTTCTGGAGCCGGAGGACTTGAGCGCGATTGTGCCGGGGATTTCTTCCGAGCTGAAGAGCGTGATTGCGGCGTGTCTCGAAAAGAATCCGGGGGCGCGCACAGCCTCGGCTGCGGAGGTCCGCGAAGGGCTAAGAACCATCATGAAGGCGCTGCGCATCGAGACCGGAATCATTCCCGGCGACGCGGCGCCCCATGTGCCAGCGACAGGTGCAGAGGCCGAGAAGCGCGCGACGGGATTGCTTTCGCTGCTGGCGGAACGGTTTCGCGAATCGGCGGGCGAGCAGAAGGCGCAGAACTCGCTGGTGGTGCTGCCCTTTGCCAACCTGGGCGCGACTGAGGCGGCGCCGTTCTACGGATACGCGCTGGCGGATGCGATCGCGGCGCGGCTGGCGCGGATTCCCTCTCTGGTAGTGCGGCCATCGAGCGCGCTGATGGCGCTGGCCAGCCCGCAGTTCCTGGCTCACATGGACCCGCTGGCGGTAGGACAAAAGCTGCTGGTCAAGTTTGTGCTCGCCGGGAGCTTTGTTCGCTCCGAGAACGGATTCGACCTTAACTGGCAACTGCTCGATGTGGCTTCGCAGAGCGTGCGCTCGGGCGGGTCGATTCGCGTGGCGTCACTGGATTTGATCGCGGTGCAAACGGAAGTCTCGAACGAAGTGTTCTCCACTCTCCACGGGACGGCGGAAAGGATCGATGCGGCGCGGCCTGGACCGAGCTTCGATGCGCAGCGCGGGCCGGCGCGCGAGGGATCGTTGCCGGGCCCGGTGAGCGAAAGGTATCTGCAGGCGCGGGCGCTGCTGAGCTCATTCATGGTCCGCACCGGCTCTCGCGCCGATCTGGATCGCGCGCACGCGCTGTTCACCGGCGTGACGGCGGCCGACGCGGAGTTTGCCGCAGGCTGGTGCGGAATGGGAATTGCCGAGCTGCAGTACGCGCGACACGGCTTCGGCGGGCAAATTCATGTGATGCGCGCGCGGCGCGCATTCGACGAAGCGCTCAAGCTCGATCCGGCATCGATCGAGGCCAATCTCTACCGCATCTATATGCTGCTGTCGCGGGGCGAAAAGGAGTCGGCGCGGTACGGAATCGCGGGCCTGTTGACCGGCGCTACGAATGACTGGAATGTGCACATGGTGGCCGGCCTGGCGCTGCGCGGCGACGGCATGTATGACGAGGCGCTGGGCGAATTCAGCCGCGCGCTCAAGCTGAATCCGGCGAATGCGGCAATTCTCTACAACCATCGTGCCCGTGTGTACCACTACCAGAACCAGATCGAACTGGCCGGCGACGAGCTGGAGAAAGGCCTGGCGCTGGAGCCACGCCATCCCCTGCTGCGCACCTCGGCGGGCTACCAGCAGATGCGGCTGGGCAACCTTGAGGCGGCCATCGAGATGCTGGAGGGCGTGATCGCCGACGATCCCTCGCTGCGCATTGCGGTGCCCACGCTGGCCATCTGCTATGTGCAGACGGGGGCAAGGGAACGGGGCGCAGCGCTGCTCAAGGACGACACGCTAGCCGCCGCCGAGGCCGACAGCGAGATGGCCTACCGGCTGGCCACGTACTTTGCCGTCGACGGCGACTCCAGCGAGGCGCTGCACTGGCTGCGCCGCGCCATCTATCTCGGCAACGAAAACTATCCCTGGTTCTAGAAGAATCCGGCGTGGAATAATCTGCGCACGAACGCAGATTTCGAGCGGATTCTGGAGGATTTGAAGAAGGGATTTAGGAAGAACCAGAAGACGTGGAAGCGGCTGCTGGAAGAAGTCGCTCCCGGCGGCGTGTAGCTGCGACGCCGTCACGACTCTACTGGGGTCGAACGCTGTTTCCGCGGTTTCCCCCGAATTGGAATCGGAGTCCGATCGAGGGCAGCAGAAGCCCCGTTCCCGCCGATGCGAATCCGGGAGATTGCCGCTGCGGCGTGAACATTTCGAGATATCGCATCTCAAGAAACATCTGCATCCCGCTGCCGCGGTGAAAGGCGTACGTCAACCCTGCGTCCGCATCGAGCGCCGGCTGAAAGCTCCATTCCGATTCCGACGTTCCATAGTATCCATAGCCGTAGTCAGAGTCGTATTCGGGCACGAGGAACCGTACATTCTTCCAGGAAAGCCCCGCCCCTCCGGAGAGATATGCTCCCCAGTGGCCGGCGCGAAAAAGCGCCAATGTCGGGTCAATCCCGAGAACGAGGAAGTCTTCATCGCCCTTGTTTTGATTCGCCTGCTTCAGCACGGCAGTTGGGACGTTGTTATAGGAGATGAGGAAGTTGATTGGATAGGACAATCGGCTTCTGCCGTACCACCCGACTCCCGCAACAAAAACTCCGCCCGCCCCCGTCATATTCCTGGCGGGTCCGTTGACGACCGAACCACCGGCGCCATCGACAAGGTAAAAGTTATGTTCCGGTGCGCCGGCCGGCTCCGCCGGCGCTTGAGCAAGAACAATAGCCGAAGTCGCGAGAAAAAGTGTGAGTAGGAAAACGATCTTCCTGCCCGCAGAGAGGCGGACTTCTCTTGAAGCAACCAAGGCAAACACTCCTTTCATGTCGAAAGCGCGTTCGTCTTTCGTGTGTGCGGGTGTGACTCTTGCGACACCAAAGATTTCACAAAATCTCGCAGTGCTGTGCCGGCTCCCCCTCGGTCTATTTGTCGATCACATGGATGCGCCAGGCTCGATTTGGGCTGCCTGCAAAAGAAGGGTGATTGCAAAACAGTGGCGCGCCGCGGGACAAGCTTGGAGAGGGAGAAGCGGTAGGAACGCTTCGGGGCCGGGCTGTCAACCTAGCGCCGTTCGGGCCTTGTGCTTGAGCCCCGAGTACTCGTGTTTGCAGCATTACTCGATGCGCTCATACGGCAGATACACCGGCTCCCACACATAGGCGCGGAGTCTTTCAGCGAAGGCGGTTTCGTCGCAGGCTTCGGCGGCTCCCTCGGCCATCGCTTGCCGGCCCACGGCTTCAGCGACCACCAGGCCCACCTTGCGGGAGTCAGCAATGGGCGGCAGCAGCGGAGCACTTTTATCAGCGCGCGCGGGCGAAAGCGACGCCAGTGCTTTGGCGGCAGCCATAATCATGCCGTCGGTAACGCGCCTGGCGCGAGAGACGAGGATGCCGAGGGCCAGCCCGGGAAAGATGTAGGAGTTGTTGACCTGCGCGATGCGAATGAGTTTCCCGTTCACTTCGACCGGCGCAAAGGGGCTTCCGGCGCCCACTAGAGCGCGACCATCGGTCCAGCGGAGCAAGTCGGCGGGCGCGGCCTCGGATTGCGAAGTGGGATTCGACAGCGGAAAGATGACCGGGTGCGGCGTGTGGCGGGCCATCTCGCGCACAATCTCCTCAGTGAATGCGCCGGGCTGGGCGCTGACGCCGGCCAGCACCGTGATGCCTGCGTTGCGCACCACATCGAGGAGCGAAATGGCGCCGGAGCCGGAACCTGGCGCTGAGAGCTTCCATCCGGCAATGTCTTCGCGCTTGCGCAGGAACGGCTGCTGCGCGGGCCGGATGCTCTCGCAACCTTCGATGAGCAGGCCAAGGTGGTTGAAGGCGTAGATGCGCTGGCGCGCCTGCTCTTGGCTCAGGCCCTCATCTTTCATTTCGGCGATAAGAAGATCGAGGATGCCGACGCCGGCCGATCCGGTGCCGAACATGGCGATGGTGTGCTGGCGGAGCGGGATGGCGGTGGCATTGACAGCAGCCAGCAGCGTAGCCGTCGTCACGGCTGCGGTTCCCTGAATGTCGTCGTTGAAGGTGCAGAGGCGATCGCGATAGTGCGCCAGCAGACGAGCTGCGTTGGCGCCGGCGAAGTCCTCCCATTGCAAGAGAATTTGCGGCCACCGGCGCTCGACGGCGGTCACGAAGGCTTCGACAAAATCGTCGTATTCCTGCCCTCGGATGCGCTTGTGTTCCCAACCGATGTAAATCAGGATCGTTGAGCAGCGCCTCGTTGTCGGTGCCCACGTCGAGCAGCACGGGCAGGCAATGCTCGGGAGGGATGCCGCCCAACGCGGTATAGAGCGCCATTTTGCCGATGGGAATGCCCATGCCGCCGGCGCCTTGATCGCCGAGGCCGAGAATGCGTTCTCCGTCGCTGACCACAATGCAGCGCACGTCGTCGTAGCGGGGGCTGGAAAGAATCTGTCCGATGCGGTCCTTGTCGGGGTAGCTCAGGAAGAGACCACGCGGCTTGCGCCAAATCTCTGAGAAGCGCTGGCATCCCTCGCCGACTGCCGGTGTGTAGACGATGGGCAACAATTCCTCCGTGTGTTGGGCAATCAGGTAGTAGAACAGCGTCTCATCGTTGTCCTGCAGGTCGCGCATGTAGGCGTACTTGTCAAACGCCGTGGGGTGGCTGTCGAGCACGCGCTTGCGCCGTTCACGCTGGCTTTCCAGGGTTCCTATGTGCGGCGGCAACAAACCATGCAGTGCAAATGTGTCGCGCTCAGCCTCAGTAAACGCCGTGCCCTTGTTGAGCCGCGGATTCATGAGCAGATCGAGCCCGGAAAGGCTGGTGCGAATTACGGGTTGGCCTGGCGCGGAGGATTCCTGGTTCAATGAAGTGTTCTCCATGCTTGCAGAATGACCTACCAGCAGAATAAAAGCCACTAAATGAATTCGAGCAGAACGATCTCCGGGCGGGTGCCGACGCGCATGGGAGGGCCCCACGTTCCGGCGCCGCTGGAAGTGTAGACCTGAAGCGCGCCGAAGCGATGCAGGCCGCTGGTGAAGGGGCCAAAGACACTGCGCGTGATCCACGTGAAGGGAACGAATTGGCCGCCATGGGTGTGGCCGGAGAGCTGGAGGCTGAAGCCGGCCTGCTCCACAATCGGCAGACGCACGGGCGCGTGGTTGAGCAGGATGCCGGGCTGGGCGCCTTCAGGATGCGCGCCAATGGGGCGCAGGCTGTCGAGCACAGCTTTCATGCGCAACGGCGAGGTTGAGTCGTGATAGAGCACGCCCGCGATCTGCAGTCCGTCGACCATAACCCGCTCGTTGGCCAGAACACGGATGCCCGCACGAGCGATGGCCTCGATGTAATGCGCGGGCGCAGTAAACTCCTCGTGGTTGCCGGTGGAGAAGTAGATGCCGAAGGGCGGCGTGAGGGCCCGGAATGGCGCGAGCAGACGGTCGAGGTCGCCTTTGGTGCCGTCGAAAAGGTCGCCGGGAAGAAAAACAACGTCGGGCTGAAAACGCGCGGCCAGCGCGACCAGGCGGCGGCAGAAACGGACGCCGTTGATCGGTCCGAGGTGCAAATCGCTGAGCAGGACTGCGCGACGGCCGCGCCATGACGCGGGCAGATTGGGGATTTGGACGGCGACGCGGCGGATGCGAACGACGCGGGCGTTGAACAGGCCGTAGATTCCGGTCAGCGCCGCTACGGAGTAGATGGCGGCAGCGAGAGGCATGCGGATCGCGCCGGGATTCGCCGCCAGGTGCGAAAGACGGAGCGCGAACCAGGCGATCCAGACCACGAATGACGCCCAGAAGAAGAAGTTGAGAAAGCCGAGCCAGACCGCGGCGATCCAGTAGATAACCCGGACGGCGACATTCGAAAAACGGAACGAGAGCAGCGAGGCGGCGACGAAGCTGAAGGCCAGAACGAGCATCGCAGTGCGCAGATTGGTCATAGCAACGGGAGTTAGACCAGGCCAGAAGGCGATGCAGGTGGAATAGACGAACCAATGGGCAAGAAAAAGGATGACCTGGATGACGAGGATGGCAACGACAGGCCAGGCTTTCAAAACCGGATCTCCTTCAATCCATCATTGCATGTGCGGCGGTGGAGATTTCCGGGGCACGCAGGCCGCCCACGCGCGTGAAACAATCGTTTCATGACTGATAACGGCGGCATTGCGCTTGGGATTTACGTCTCCGTCCCCTTTTGCCGGTCGAAGTGCACCTATTGCAACTTCGCTTCGGGAGTGTATCCGGCGGCGGACCACGTTCGCTATGTGGAGCGGGTGATTGAAGACCTGGCCGGCGCGCGGACGTGGGCCGCGGGACTCGGAGTGGAGCTGCCGCGGCGAGTGGACACGGTGTATTTAGGCGGGGGAACGCCGACGCTGCTGGCTCCGGAGTTGTTGGCGCGCCTGTTCGCCGCGATGCGCGCGGAGTTCGACGTCGATGCCGATGCTGAAATCACCATCGAGTGCGCGCCGGGGCAGCTTGCGGGCGCGATGCCGGAAGCGATGGCAGCCGCAGGCGTGAACCGCGTGAGCCTGGGCGTGCAGTCGTTTGTCGATAGCGAGGCGCACGCGAGCGGCCGGCTGCACAGCCGTGTGGTAGTTGAGGCGGATATAAGCCGCTTACGCGCTGCTGGGATTACCAACCTGAACGTAGATCTGATCGCGGGCTTAGCCGGGCAGACGTTTGCCTCGTGGCAAGAGTCTCTGGAGGCGCTTGTGGTCTCGGGCGTGCCCCACGCTAGCGTGTACATGCTGGAGGTCGACGAGGATTCGCGGCTGGGGCGCGAGGTGCTCAAGGGTGGATCGCGCTATCACGCCGGGCTGGTGCCGGGTGACGATGCGATTGCGCGGATGTATGAGCGAGCGATCGAGCGGCTGGGAGAGGCGGGACAGCGCCAGTACGAAATTTCCAACTTCGCGCGGCCAGGATTCGAGTCTAGGCACAATCTGCGCTATTGGCAACGGCGGCCGTATCTGGGCGTGGGGTTGGATGCGTCGTCGATGCTCCGGTGCGATCCCACCCTTGCCGCAAAATCAGAAACGCGGCAAGGATGGGGCACCCCGCGAAGGAGCGGGACTGACGATGTTCTCCGCGCGACCACCACTGACGATCTGAAAGAGTATCTCGCCGTGCCGCAGACAATCGAGACGGCATGGCTTGCACCTGCACGGCAGCAGGAGGAAGCGTGGTTCCTGGGGCTGCGGATGAATGCGGGCGTGGACGTGACCACGCTTAGGCGAGAGTTTGGACGGGAGATGGTCGAGCCAGGGATGCAAACGGTGGAGCGATTGGTGGACGATGGACTGCTGACCTTCGGCGGCGAACGGGTGCGACTCACGGCGCGGGGACGGCTCATCTCGAATGAGGTGTTTCAGGAGTTTCTGGAGCCGCAAGCTATCGCAGCCGGGGATTGAACGGCGGACTCTCGCAATCCTACACTCCGCGCAGGAAACGGAGACGCACTCATGGCAGGGCGCCCTGCGCTTTTACCACGCCAGCAGTTCGTCTCCGGAGGCTTCTGAAAGAAAGGTAACCGGCGCGGGCGTGGACTGCGGCGGGCAGCCAAAGAACTGGATGGACTCTGGTCCGGAGGCTTTAGCCCATTCGAGGGCTTTTTCGGCCTCGCGCAGAACCACTACCGGCGAGCGACCGTGGCTGTTGGCGATGCCAAAGCAGGCGGAGAGACGGATGGTTTCGCCGGCCACGCGGAATGCCACGGAAAAGACGTCGACGCGAAGGCGTTCGGCCAGGATCATGGCGCTGGCGGGGCTGCAGGCAGGCAGCCCGACCAGAAACTCGTCCATGCCGGGCCGCCCCAGCAGATCGTAGCTGCGCAAAAGAGAACCGGCGCGGCTTGCCACCTGGCAAAGGAGATCATCGCAGGCGTCCACGCCAAGGCGCGAGTTCCAGTGGCCGAAGTCGTCGATATCGAAAAGCACCAGGCACAAGGAACTCTTCATGCGCTGCACGCGGTCGGTCTCGCGAAAGAGCATGGCGAGCAGAGTTTCGCGATTGTACACGCCGGTGAGGCGGTCGAACTGCGCGTTGCGAATGGCGGCATCGCGCAGGGTTTCCACCTCGCGCGCCAGGCGCTGGTTGCGGATGACCAGGTCGAGCCGGAGCTGCCAGTAAGCCGATTCCGACGAGCGCAGGATCAGGTCATCGACAGCGCCTTGTGCCAGGAGGTCGATCCCTTCCTGGGTCACGGCGCCGGCAATCAGAACAATGGGGAAGCGGGGGCCCTCGCCCTGGGCGCGAGCAGCGGCGAGCAATTGGCCGATCGGCATGCCGGGCAGACTCGCGTCGAGCAGCAACAGGCTGGGCGGATTCGCGCCACCGATAGAAGCAAGCGCAGCTTCGGCGGAGAGAACAACTTCGACGCTTGCGCCGACGGCCAGGAGCAGGGGCTCGATGGCGCCAAGGAGAGCCGGGTCGGGCGACGCGAGTAGGAATGCAGGGGACGTGTGCGAAGGCATCCGGGCAAATCTCCTGTCTGGATACATCGGCTCACATTAGAAAAAATTCAGAAATCAGCCGGAGATTGTTGAGCCGACCGAATGACCTTTGGATGGAGTCGGGGAATCGAAGGTACCGTGTCCACACCAGGACAAATAGACCTGTCCGAATCGGTGCGGGGACGGCCGCGGCGCCGATCCGAAGGTCCGGTTAATCCACGAAGTCGACTTGCGGGGCGATGGGGATGATGCCGCGCTCGTGGCCCAGAGCGAGCAGCTTGCGGATGGCCTCGCGGCCGTCGGGGCCGTAGTCGAGCGTGCGCTCGTTCACATACATGCTCACAAAGTGGCTGGCCATCGTGACGTCGAGGTCGCGCGCGAACTGCATGGCGTATTCGAGGGCCTGCTCGCGGTGTTCCTGGGCGTGGCGAATGCTCTCGCGGAGGGCTTTGGAGATGATCTTGTGCGCTTTGGCGCCGAGCGAGCGGCGAATGGCGTTGCCGCCCAAGGGCAGCACCAGCCCGCTGGTATCGCGCCACCAGACGCCGAGATCGAGAACCTTGAAAAGGCCCCTGGTGGAGTAGGTGAGCTGGCCCTCGTGGATGATGAGCCCGGCGTCGTACGTGCCGGCGAGAATCTCCGGGATGATGCGGTCGAAAGGAACAGTGACCGTTTCAATCGCCGGATTGAAGATTTTGAGCGCGAGATAAGCCGTGGTAAGAGTGCCGGGGACGGCAACGCGGATGCGGCTGAGATCTTCCGGGGCGAGCTTGCGGTTGGAGACGACCATAGGGCCGTAGCCCTCGCCTACACTGCCGCCGCAACCCATCAGCGTGTAGTTCTGCTGCAGGTAGGGGTAGGCGTGAAAACTGATGGCGGTGACATCGTAGAATGCCTCTTCGCGGGCGCGGCGGTTGAGGGTCTCGATGTCGGAGAGCGTATGGGTAAAACGGTAGCCGGGCACGCGGACCTTCTGCGTCGCCAAGCCGTAGAACATGAAGGCATCGTCGGAATCGGGGCTATGGGCGATGGAGATTTCGATTGGGACTGCAGAGCGGGTGCGATCCGGGGCCTGAGTACTCACGACGGGGGAGATCCTTTCGGCAACAATGACTGCGATGCTTCCTTGATGCGGCGATGGCGCCCAGGGGATGACCAGGTATCGGCGGCCATCTCGACGCGCCGTTGCCGGCCGATCGATACGACGCTTTCACGGCTTCACTTCCAGGTCGGACTCCTCGGCTGGCTCGAGGGCCGCAGACAATTCGTCCCTGGGTTTAGAGCGCTGCAGCCAAATGTGACGGGCAACACCCGCGGCCGCAATCAGCAGCGCCCCGAGCGAGACGAGAAGAACGATCATGAGCCAGCGCATGGGACGGACAGCCTCAAGGATACCAGAGTGCCCGTGCGCGGCCGTCCAGATGGCTCACACTGCGGGTACTTAACCCCGCTACTTACGCAACCGATGCCTGGGGCGCGCGCAAGCACCCGTGCAGCCAGGCGAGGTAGGGGTGGCTTCCAGCCTCGATGGCAAGCACCAGAAACTCCGGGGTTTGGTAGCCATGAAGCTCATGCAGCCGCGATTCGAGCGCGGGCAGTTGATCAACGGCCGTCTTGAGCAGCAGGAGGGTCTCAGCCGACGACTCAATCTTGTTGTGCCAACGGTAGATGGAGTGAATGGGGGGTAGGAGCGTGGCGCAGGCGGCAAGGCGCTCTTCGACCAGCGTGCGGCCCAGGCGAGTGGCTTCCTCGGGGCTGACAACCGTGGTCATGACGATGCGGGCAGATGAGGTAGTTTCGAGCATAAGGCCCCTCCGGGATGAAAATGATTCTGCCTCCACTCTACGCCGGAATTGCCGCGGCACCGCAATCGCCCACTGGAAAAGCGGCAGTCGAAGCCTCGATCGTGGAGAAGCGTTGCCGAAGCGGAACACGGGGATGCGACCCGGCTCCGCCCGGCGCGTCGAATCAGATTCGTCGACGGTCTAGCGGACAAGCTCCGCAACCACTTCGATCTCCTCGCTGCGCGTGGTGCCCGGAAGATCGAGCGACCCAAGGACCAGCGGCTTGCCTTGCGCCAGTTGCGACGATTCATCCAAAGCTGTCTGGTGAACCACCGGATCCAGCGGAGCCGGCCCGGATTTTTGCTCCGCAAGGCTCGATTGCTCGATCTTGGTCTGCAGATAGAGCGCATCCGGTGATCCACTCACGCGCGCTTCGATGGATAGTCCCACGTCCTGGTATTGCACCTGGCTGTTTTGGGGCTGGCCGTCGGTTGTGCCTGTGACGATGGGAACGCGGCTGCCTTGCTTGAAGGTTGACTTTTGCCCCGAGGCGGCAAGAATCACAAAATGTTGCGACCCTAATGGCTTGCCGCTGTCGAAGTCAGTGATGGTGTAGGTGAGGCGGTAGAGCTTCCTCGGCTGGTCGAGATCCGCAACGAGCTTCTGCGCGGCCTCCAGGTCTTCAGGAGTTGCCTGCACAGTGATGGCGTTTTGTGTTTGGACGCCGTAGATCTTCGCCTTCGGCAGCACATTCCGCAGATCGGTTTGAATGTCGTTCAGGTCGTGGAAATCCGAGGCGTTGACCAAAAAGAGCGTCTGAATCGTTTCAGGGGCGGTTGGCGCCACGGGCTTGGCTTCGCTGGGTTGCGTGTCTTCCGGTTTGGATTGCGCGCCTGCGCCTGGCGGCAAGAGCGCGAATGCCAGCGCGACGGCGGCCATGACAGCGGCCGGGGCGAGCCCGTGCGTACGGGCTGCGATTCTGTTCGATTGCATAGTTTCCTCCTCAAGGTTGTTCCGAAGAACAACGCGGTGGGCTTCCCGATTGTGGCCAGTACATCTTCTATGCACACAGACGCCTTGCTGATGATTCCGCTCGACAATTTATCAGGAGGCTCCAGAGGAGAGCATAATTTTGTGGAATTCCCGACGGCGCGCGCCGCGGCTTCTTGGTCAACCTCTGGTTAATAGTTGCGCATTGGGGCTTGCTGATCCGAGCCCGGTGTTGCAGTATGAACTTTGCGGCCCACACGGCTGCCGCGCGCGGAGAGGACGATGACGACAGCGATCACGTTTGGCACTTCGGGATGGCGGGCCATTGTGGCCGACGAGTTTACGGTGGCCAATATCCGGCTGGCGACGGCGGGAATTGCCGCATATGTGCAGACATTGCCGCCGCCGCATCGGGTGCTGGTAGGGCGGGATCCGCGCTTTCTGGGCGAGAGTTTTGTGGCCGAAGCGGCGCGCGTGCTGGCCGCGCTGGGCGTCACGCCGATCGTAATTCCCGAGGCTGCGCCCACGCCGGCGATTGCTTACGCGGTGCGCATGCTCAAGACATCGGGCTCCATCAACTTCACCGCCTCGCACAATCCGCCCGAGTACAACGGCATCAAGTACTCCACGCCGGATGGCGCGCCTGCTCTGCCCGAAGTCACCCAACAAATTGAAGCGGCGATTGAACAGATTGCGAGCGGCGGCAGAGGCGGCGGCATTCCCAGCCCCTTCGCAGAGAAGTTTGAGACCGTCGACGTGAAGCCGGCCTTTCTCACGCGGCTCGCCGAGCTCGTGGATCTAAAGGCCATCGCCAAAGCAGGCATCAAGGTGGTCTACGATCCGTTCTGGGGCGCTGGGCGCGGCTATCCGTCCGATCTGCTGCGCGAGGCCGGCGTGACGGTGGAGACGGTGCACGATTCCCGCGACGTTCTCTTCGGCGGCCACGCGCCGGAGCCATCCGACGAGCTGCTGGGCGACGCCAAGCGAAAGATGAAAGAGATGGGCGCGGCACTGGCCATCGCCACTGACGGCGACGCGGACCGCTTCGGCATCGTGGATGGCGACGGCACGTTTATCCAGCCGAATTACGTCATCGCGTTGCTCTTCGACTATCTGGTTGAGACGCGCGGCTGGAAGAACGGCGTGGCTAAAAGTGTGGCCACCACGAACCTGATCAACGCGCTGGCCGATCATCACAAGGTGCCGCTCTACGAAACGCCGGTGGGCTTTAAGTACATCGGCGCGCTGATCGATCAGGACAAAATCGCCATCGGCGGCGAGGAGTCGGCAGGGCTGACCATCCGCGGCCACGTACCGGAGAAGGACGGCGTGATTGCCGGCCTGCTGGTAGCGGAGATGGTGGCCACGCGCAGCACGAGCCTGGGGGGGCAATTGAAGGCACTTTTTGCCAAGGTTGGTTCCTATTATCCGGTTCGCGAGAACTTCCACTTGACCGCGGAGCAGAAAGCTGCGTTCACTGAAAGATTGAAGGCCGATCCGAGGGAGCTCAGCGGGCGCAAGGTCGTACAGGTAGTCAGGACCGACGGGCTCAAGCTGATTCTGGAGGACGGCTCGTGGGTTTGCTACCGGCTGTCGGGGACGGAGCCGGTGGTGCGGGCCTATACCGAGGCACGCAGCGAGCGGGACATGCAGGCGTTGCGGTCGGCGGCCGAGAAGTTTGTGCTGAGCTAGAGTCCGTTGCCGGGCCCTTATCGCGGATTGAGGTTCGATGCCGGAAGAGAATGTGCAAGTGAAGACTGAAGCGCCGGGCGCCAAGCCTGTTTCGCTGCGCACGTTGGCGCTCGGATGGGCGCAGCGGCTGTGGCGGCCAACGGGAACCGTGATCGCAGTCGTGCTGGCGCTGCTGGTCACCTGGCACGTGATCTACGGCAAGCATGGTTTGTCCGTGTGGCAGCAGAAACGAGCCGAAGATCGCGCGCTGCAGCAGGAGATCAGGGATCTGCAGCAGGAGAATTCGCGAATGCGCCAGCAGATCGAGCGCCTGAAGTCGGATCCCGACGCGATTGAGCGCGAGGCGCGGGAAAAGCTGCACTATGCCAAGCCCGGCGAGGTGATCTATACCCTGCCGGATAAACCACAGGGGCAGCAGCAGACGCAGCCGGGCAAGTAAGCTTTCGGCTCTCATCTCTTGGCTTTTGGCAAACAGCTGATACCGGCCAGTTCCCTATTTCCTGATCCCGGTTCCCTGCCTTGTCAAAAGTCGATATGGGCCCGTACCGTGGTCACATAGACAGGACCGCGATCGGTGTTGTAGCCGGGGTGCGCGATCTGCGTGCCGCCGATCATGCCGTAGAGTCCGCGCCAGAGGTGGGCATTGTAATACCACTCCAGAATGTCCTCGCGCCCGTAGGTCAAATTGCCGTCGCCCAGCAGGAAGCCCAGCCCGCCGTAGTGAAGATAATTCTGGTGGTCGCGCTTGATGGCGTTGGAGACAAACGCGACGCCCACTTTGTCGTTGAGCCGGCGCCAGCTTTGGCCGGCGTAATCGCCGCCGAAAAGGACCGTCTGGCCAACCTCGGTGTAAGCGAACGACTCATGCTGATCCTCGTTCCAGCCGAAGCGCGCAAAGAGACGCAGGCTGTCGGTCACTTCCTGCTCGGTGTTCAGTCCGAAGCCGTACTTCACCGCACCGAAGCGCTCGGTCTTGGTGATGTCTGGCGTCGTCACCTGGCCCGCCAGATACTGCTGCACCGACTCGCGGTAGTCGCCCATGTGCCCGTGGTTCACGTAGCTCAGCACGCGCACCGCTCCCTTGCGCTTCGCATTTAGCAGCGGTGCGAAGAGGCCCTTGCGCAGCTCAAACTCCCAATTCTGACCGCTGGCGCGGCTAAAGGCCCAGTCAAGAGCAATCCCGTTTGCGATGATAGGCATCGCCGCAATAGCGTACCGCGCCGACCAGACCTTGTCGTCGTACTCCAGCATGCCGCCCACGGTGTAGCCGCGCGTGTCGGCCGCGTAATCCCATGCGCCGTTGTTGTCGATGGTCCAGTTGGTGAATTGCAGGTGGCTGTCGGAGCCGACAGAGTTGATGTCGAAGAAATCGGGAAGGCTCATTTTGCCCACGCGGATTTCAAAGCGGCGCGCAGGCACCTTGGTCGCCAGCGCGAACGGTCCGCGGTCCTGATTAACCATCTCGCCGGTCAGACCGAAGGTCAGGTGAATCTCGCCGCGAGCGAGGTACGGCTTCGTGCTGAGCGTGGTGTTGCGCACCACATCGAGATTTGTGATCCCGGCCAACCCCAAGGCCTGCGAGATGCCTCGCCCGCCGGCATTTTCAACGTCGACGATGAAGTCGGTGTTATTGCGGGTGTTGGGTCGCAATTGATAGCCGAGAAAAAGCGTTGCGACCTCGGACGCTTTGGTTTCGAAATCGTCGATCAGGCTGTTGGGGCCTTCGTAGGGCGAGTGGAAATGCCTGTGCATCTGGAAGATGCTGTTCGCCTGGCCGGAGACCCAATAGCGGGCGTTCTCCGAATGAGGCGCCATGGAGAGAATGGGCGCGTTTTCGTTTTGGCCATCGGCGGCATCGGTTCCGGTGGTGCTAGAGTCGCCGGGTGCTGCGGCGAGGCCAGCCGCCGGCAGCGGGAACGGAAGCGGAGCCGGAGTCTGCTTCGCAGCATCGCTCGCGGCGGGGCGCTGCGGCTCAGGCGCGGAAGGCAAGCCGCTGGTCGATTGCGCGGCAGCGAGGGCGCTGGCAAACAGAACGGAACAGGCCAAGTGAATGGGCGCCATGGAAAACGAATTTGGCCGGCAGATAGGCATAGAATGGGGAGGGGGTAATTATACCCCAGCAGGGTTAATACCATACCCTGGGTGGGTATTGTCAAGAGGAGAAACCGGACAATGTCGCATCAGGATCGGGAAAGGGTCAAACTCTTGCAGCGGTTGAAAAAGGTGCGCGGGCAGCTCGACGCCGTGGAGCGCTCGCTCACGACCAACGAGGATTGCGGAGGCCAACTGATGCTTCTCGCCGCCGTCCGCGGAGGCGTCAACAGCCTGATGGCCGAGGTGCTGGAGACACACATCCGTTTCCACCTGGTGGACGGCGCGAAAGAACAGATTGCCCCGGAATTGGCCGAGGACTTGATCGATCTGGTGCGCGCTTATCTGAAATAACGTCATGGTTCGCGGACCCGCCTGCCAGCGGTTGCCTCCGACACATCGGCACGCCAGGCAGGATCGCTTTTCCTCATCGTAGCGGGCTCGCGGTGCGCGAATTGTGAACGCCGGTTGAATGATAAAGGCAGTTCGCAGCAGCGCATGAAACGGTTGCAGGCCACGCGTATCTTTAATCCCGCGAGCAGGTGTCGCCGGCGGCGCGAATCGGTCGATGGTTTTTCGGCTGATAAGATGAAGTCTGCCGCGCTGTGCGGCGCATTGCTTCTTATCCCCCAAACCGGCCCGCCGGCCTGAGCGGCCGGACTCACGCCAAGGAAAACCGTACTTGTGAGCCAGACGATACGCAATATCGCCATCATCGCCCATGTGGACCACGGAAAGACGACGCTGGTCGACGGTATGTTGCGCCAGGCGGGAACCTTCCGCGCCAATGAGCAAGTGGCCGAGCGGGTGATGGACTCGAATGAGCTGGAGCGTGAGCGCGGCATCACGATTCTCGCCAAAAACACGGCCATCAACTACGGCGGCGGAAAGATCAATATTGTCGACACGCCTGGACATGCCGACTTTGGCGGAGAAGTGGAGCGCGCGTTGAAAATGGTGGATGGCGTGATGCTGCTTGTGGACGCAGCCGAGGGGCCGCTGCCGCAGACGCGCTATGTGCTCTTAAAAGCGCTTGAGGCTAAGCTGCCGCCGATCGTGGTGATCAACAAGATTGACCGGCCCGACGCGCGGCCGCAGGAAGTCCTGAATGAAATCTACGATCTGTTCATCGACCTCGACGCGGACGAATCGCAACTGGAGTTTCCGGTTTTGTATGCCGTCGCCAAGGCAGGCACGGCAACCACCGATCCGACAAGACCCGGAGTGGATTTGCAGCCGCTCTTCCAGGCCATCGTGAACACGATTCCCGAAGCCACTGGCGATCCCGACGGCGCGCTACAGATTCTGGTGACAAACCTGGATTACTCGGACTACTTTGGCCGCATTGCGATTTGCCGCGTCTTTCAAGGCACCCTGCGCACCGGCGACGAAGTGAACATCTCGCGGCGCGATGGCTCGCTCTATAAGACGCGCATCACAAAGCTTTTCACCTTCTCGGGCCTCAAACGCATCGAGATCGAGGAGACCACGATGGGCGACATTGTGGCCGTAGCCGGTGTCGAGGGTATCACCATCGGCGAGACGATCACCAGCGTGGAGAATCCGGCGCCGCTGCCGCTAATTGTCATCGACGAGCCAACAATTGCGATTCAACTCAACGTGAATACCTCGCCATTTGCCGGACGCGAAGGCCAATACGTGACCAGCCGCAACCTGCGCGAGCGTCTGGAAAAGGAGCTGCTGACCAATGTGTCAATTCGCGTGGAGGAGACGGGCTCGCCCGACAGCTTCAAGGTGTTGGGCCGAGGCGAGCTGCAGCTCGCGATCCTGATTGAGATGATGCGCCGAGAAGGCTACGAGCTGATGGCGGGGCGGCCGGAGATCGTCACCAAGATCGTGGACGGTGTACGCATGGAGCCGGTCGAACACCTCACGATCGACGTGCCCGAGCAGTTTACCGGCGTGGTGATCGAGAAGCTTGGCCCGCGCAAAGGCGAGATGACCAAGATGCACAATCACGGGTCGGGGCGCGTGCGCCTGGCGTTTCGCGTGCCCAGCCGCGGACTTATTGGCCTGCGCAGCGAGATGCTGACCGAGACGCGCGGAACCATCGTGATGAATTCCCTTTTCGATGGATACATTCCCTATCAGGGCGAGATTCCACAGCGGCCCACCGGCGCGCTGGTCGCCGACCGCCAGGGTTTGACGACGACGTACGCGTTGAACGGCTTGCAAGAGCGGGGGATCCTCTTTGTCGGGCCGGGCGTAGAGGTGTATGAAGGCATGATCGTCGGTGAGCACTCGCGCGACAAAGACCTCGACGTCAACGTGGTGCGAGAGAAGAAAATGACCAACATGCGTGCCTCGACCGCCGACGAAGCCATTCGCCTGGTGCCGTACACGACACTCAACCTGGAGCAGGCCATTGAGTTCATTGCCGACGATGAGTTTGTCGAAGTTACGCCCAAGTCGTTGCGCCTGCGCAAGAAGATTCTGCAGGCCAACAAGCGGCCGAAGCGGTGGGAAAAGGCGGAGCAGGCGCTGCTTTGATTCGATAGCTCGAGCGGCAAGTGACTTGATGGCCCATGCGCGACACGATCAGGACAGAACGGCTGCTGTTGCGGCGCTGGCGGGAGACGGACCAGCTGCCCTTCCAAAGGATCAATGCCGACCCGCGCGTGATGGAATTTATGCCCAAGCTGCTTTCGCCCGAGACGTCAGACGCGCTGATCGTTCGTTTCAAAGAGCACTTCGAGCGTTACGGTTTCGGCCTGTTCGCCGTCGATTTGCTCGAGAACGACACCTTTGCGGGTTTCATCGGCCTGTCTGTTCCGGGATTTGAAGCGCCCTTTATGCCTGCGGTTGAAGTCGGTTGGAGGCTCGCATTTGAGTGTTGGGGCCGAGGCTTGGCGACTGAGGGCGCACGCGCCGTGGTCCGCTATGGTTTTGAGGCGCTGGGCCTCGACAGTGTTATTTCATTCACAGTTCCCGCAAACCTGCGCTCTCGGCGGGTGATGGAGAAGGTCGGCATGAAGCATGATCCTCGCGACGATTTCGATCACCCAGGCTTACCTGAAGGCCATCCCTTGCGCCGTCATGTGCTCTACCGGCTCGCGCGTTAGAGCCGGTCATGTGCTTCGAAAACGCGCTTGAGCGCTTCCTCCGCCGCGGTTCCTACGGCGGATTCGTGGTCTATCTTTCTGTCCGAGCGATCGGATTCTCCCGTTGCGAAAGATCGAAAACGCCGCTCAATCCGGCAGTTTCTGCTCCAGCACTTCCTGAGCACGCGCCGCGCGCCACGCGGCCAGCCGTTCGTAGAGAGCCACGTCGGTCAGCGCCAGAATCTCGGCCGCGAAGAGCGCGGCGTTGGCTGCTCCCGGCTTGCCGATGGCCAGGGTCGCCACAGGAACTCCCTTGGGCATCTGCACCATCGAGAGCAGCGAGTCCAGGCCGTTGAGCGATGTGGCCGCAATCGGCACGGCCAGCACGGGAAGCAGCGTCTTGGCCGCAATCACGCCGGCCAAGTGAGCCGCGCCGCCCGCTCCGGCGATCAGTACCCGCAGTCCCCGCTCCCGCGCCGCCGCGACGTATTCGAAGAGTTGATCCGGAGTGCGGTGCGCGCTCAATACCCGCGCCTCATGGGGAATTTCGAGCGTACGCAAAATCTCAACTGCAGCCGAGAGCACTTCATAATCGCTCTTGCTGCCCATCACAATTCCTACTAGCGGTTGTTGGCTCATGAGGCGATTATACGAGGGCCGCGAATGGGAAGCCCGATTGATTTTCTGACGGATCAACTGTCTTGAAAGGCGCCGCCCACAACCTATCAGAGGAACCGAAGTCTCACCGCTCAGTGCCGGTGCCATGCCTCGACAGCCACTTCGATCACGGCGAACAGAACGCTAATGGCGGCGAGGAATCCTTTGGCGCGTTGCCAGTTCTGCTCATGGTGGTCCATGCGCCGTTCCAGCTCAGCCAGGCGGCCGCCATTGCCGTCGCCCATCAGGCCGGCCATCTGCGACTTGAGCACACTCAGATCGCTCAGCACTTGGGCTTCGAATTCATTCATCATGCGCATCCACCGCACTCCAATTGGCAACCTGTCATCGCTCCCGCTACGCACTCAGCGGCAGGTTGATAAATAACGCTGTTGAGAACTCGGAATAATTCGGCGGCGTGGAGCCGTCATACATCCGGACGTAGAACCGGTCGCTCGCCAACACACGTGAAAAGGTCAGGTTCGACTGCGAGCCACGCATGACCAAAGTCGGATCCTCACCGGGCATGAAGGCAAAATCGCGAAGCCGGATCTCAAATCCACCACCGCTGGGCGGAGTTACCCCGGTATTGACTGTGACCGTGCTCCCGTTCAGCGTTGTGACCGTAAGTCCGGTCAGATTGGCAAGCACAGTGGGATTGGCTGGCACGGGCAGCCAAGCATTTATCGGCACTGTGGCGCTGGTCTTGATGGCTAAGTCGTTGGCCCAGTCGTTGGCAAACGCGATCTCATACTGGACTAAGTCAGGGTAACTGGCACTATAAGTCACCTTGACCGTGCGTACTACGACTTCTGCGTTCAGGTTAGTTGAAGGTGCATTGAGGAGCAGCGCGTCTCCCGGCCAGACGTCGGCGGCGAAGCTTGTCCTGTTGCCCTTGTATGTTCCGCTCCACAACGCGCTCACGCTGGCCCCTGCTTGCTCCATCACCAGCGCGGCGTTGCGGCAATCCGCGGAGCTACATGCCGGCGGATGGTTGACCGAGCCGATCCACGCGGCCACCGACGGCAAGCCCGCTTGCGTGAGAGCCTGCTGGCTGGCGGTGTTGACTGCGCGTCCTACGGCTCGCCCAGTCGTGCGGTAACTCACTGCGATCTGTTCGCCAGCGACCGGCGTGTAGCCGGTATAGAAAGTGACTTTCCCGGTACGCTCAAGATGATACTCGGCGGCTTCAGCCGTTGTGCCGACTCTCCGAGTGTACGAACCGCCATTCGGTGGAGTACTTACAACCCAGCCCGACCCCAAGTTTGTCAGGTTCACGGCGCGCATGGTTCCAATCAGATTGATGCTGCTTGCCGGCACCACCATGCAAATTCCGGGTAAGTAGGTGACGGCGCCGTCATAGAGTGTGACTGGCGTTGCACCGACTCCGTTGACAAACTCTTGTATCTCCATCTGGATCTTGCCCGGGGCGATTAGCCATTCGCCGCCTGCTCCGATAAGGCCGCTATCTCCAAAGGAGTAATAGACGGCCCGAGCGCGCTGGCACTCCGGACAGTGCACGCGGACGCGAAGGGTGTATTGGTTGGCGGAGTTCAACGCAAAGGTCGTTCCTGCCGGCGAACCTTGCACGATTGGCTGCAGAGTCACAACCCCTGTCCCTTGTTGCGCGGTGACTTGAAAACCCGCGGTACAATCGGACGCAGTCTCGAGGTCAGTGAAGAATCCGGCCACGATGCCGGTGCTGCCTGGAGAAAGCATCACGCCAACTGCTTCAAGCAGCAGCGTTCCGCCCATCTCGATGGGATCGAGCCAAGTGAGCAACGTTTGGCCGTCGATGCCGTTGCCGCCGTTCATCGCCAGGCCATTGGGGCCGAGCGTGAGGCAACTGCCACTGGCCGAGACGCTCCACACGGTCTCATTGATTTGCGGCTCGTTGAAGAGCTCGTTGATGAGTGTTGATTTCGATGCGGCCGGAAAATACGGATCGTACGGCGAGATTGAACTGGGTAGTGACTCCGTCGCCAAGAAAATACTCCGTTACATAGGCCACCGGCTCATTCTCGCCGCAGACAGTGACATCGTTGGCCATCGCGCGTTTGGTGCTGGCCGTGAAGGCAAGGTTGGCCAGATTCAGACTGCCATCCGTTTCGTTGAGTGGATGCACGGTTGCCTGGACGGACGAAAGCGCGACAGCGCCGTTGAGGGCACGATATGCCGCCCGCGCCATGCTGGCCACCTGTCCTGCGCTTTTGCTCCAATTCGCGCCCGGCTCCGGAGTGAAGTTTCCCACCTGTGTGGTCAGAGAAAGACCCTGTGTAGAGAGCATTGGCGACCCGGTATGAGCCACGAGGGAGGTGAGCAATGCGCCGGCGTTTTCTCCGGCCGTGCCCGCACTGGGAGGCATAAGTATCTGGTCGAGCAGGATCTCGTCGCTCACAGCTTGGATCGCCGTACGGTAACGCGGGCCTTCGAGACCAAATCCGGTGTACTCAGGAAGCGGACTTACCGCAATATAGCCCGTGAAGTACATCGTGCCGTCGTCGCCTATCGCTTTGAAGGTTTGAAAGCGAGAGGGAGCAGCGAGGCCGCCACTGGAAGGGACGGTCAGCCATAACTCACAGATTGTGGGCTCGTTGATCTTGCGCGTGATTGTCAACGGACGCGCGGCGTCGAGCGCAGTCGTGTAGTCCTGTCCCTGAATCAAGATCTTCATTGCAACCCTCTAACCTGGTAACTTGAGTTTCTCCCCG
The DNA here is from genome assembly GCA_963799155.1 of uncultured Acidobacteriaceae bacterium. Lineage (GTDB taxonomy): Bacteria > Acidobacteriota > Terriglobia > Terriglobales > Acidobacteriaceae > Telmatobacter. The sequence goes on along the minus strand of CAWCWB010000005.1, from coordinate 244,682 downwards.
CTGGCTATACGAGCGCGTTGGCCACTGGGAGGAAACTCCGGTAACACACGACTCGCTCGCCATCCAAGGGGTCGGTGACGGGCAGCGCCAAAAACTGTCCTTTGAGCAGGACACGCGAATATCCGTTCTGACTCTTCCCATTGATCGGCGTGATTGCCTCTTCCGCGCCCGTCATAGTCTGCAACCTTGGGTAGTAGAAGAAGATTCTCTCGCCCTGGCTGCCCTGCATCACAAAGAGCGCCGACCACTCCTGATAGAAGCTGCCGCCTTCGCGGTCCACAAATCCCGTGACGACCTGCAGCTTGGCGCCCGCCGACGGAGCTCCGCCGGGCAACGGTTCGGCAAGAGTAAGCCCGGTCGCGCCAGCTTGCGTCACCAAGCCAACGTTGAACGTGACGCGGCGGATGTAATCGACGTCGGTGAGCGCCTGGCGCACATACGCGCCTGCGATCGGAGCGCCCACAAAACCGGTCTGTCCGGTGTAGTCCAAATCCACCGCGATCACCGTTCCGGCCGTGAACTTGGCCGCATCCGCCGTGGCAAGCAAGATGGATGTGCTCGTGGAACCGCTTTGCGGAGTGACTGCGGGGGTTGCTTGCGCGCCATCCGCCGCAGCGGCGGCGCCAGTAGCGGGTGCGAGCAAGTTCATATGCTGCGAGCCTGTCGCCAGAGCCATCGTCAATTTCGTCCAGCTTAGAAACTGGAGGCTAACTTGCGCCTGGAGAGTCTCGCGTACCTGCTCAAGCGGCGCCGCCGGAATGCCCGTCAACAGAGGAGCAGACTTACTCGCCGGCGTGCGCACAAAGTCCTGAATCCATCCCAGGTTGATCCAGGGAGCAGGCGGAGCGTCGAGGCTGAACCCGCCCTGTTCCGAAGGATCGAAGAGCACAGGTGATTGTGCGGCTCGATTCACCGGCGCAAAATAAGCCCGCACGCGCCGTGTCACCGGCGCCGGCGCGGAAAACCAAGTTGCGGCCATTTACTCCCCCTGCTCCTGGTAGCTGTAGACCATCTCGCTTGCGCTGCGGCTCAGCCGGTCGCGCTGAACGACGATGGGCGCAAACACAGGTTCATCCCAAAAGACGTGCGTCAGCATGGCTGCCGGCGGCGTTGCAGCGTAATTGCGCTTAGGTGTGTAGAAAGGCTGAAGCATCGCCATCAGCTCTTCGTCCATCGCGCTCAAGGCGCGGCCACGGTCCAGTCCACCGAAGCTCTGCGTTCCGCAGGTCTGGTAGACGATCTCGCACTGCTCGGCCACCATGGTGGACGCGAGATCCATGTCGGCGGCCACGCCCAGCCAGCGCAGAACAAACACGTCGTTGGGAAACTGACTAAAGGGAGCTTCTGCTTCTTCCACCAGGATTCCCGGCCTCACAGAGCCGCGCAGCAGGATGGTCCGTTCCGGATTGATCACCGTCAGGCGCGTGCGGAGCGCCATATAAAACGAATCTTTCGCATTTTGCATAAGAAGACAGGGAAAAGGGAACATGGATCAGGGACCAGAACAACCATGCCCCAATCACTCCGCCCTACTTCCCAACTCGCCTTTCCTGATCATTGTCCGTCTGCGATCGAATGCCCCCACACGAAGGCAGATGACTGGCTATCGATCGTGATCCTCGTTCCCAGTTCCCTACTCCCTATTCCCCGTCCCTACACCGCTTGCTGCCGCGCCTCGCGCAGGAGCAGCCGGTAGAGATACACCTGGCCGAAGGCTTCATTGGAAGCGATCGACTCAATCAGATAGTCCTGACCAGCAACGGTGATCGCCAATGTCATGGAGAAGAGAGCCTGTGCCGAAGCCAGATCGAGCGCGTTCACTTGCTGCTCGACGCTCGTGGCCGACACCAGCAGCTCCCACTTCGATTCCCCGCCTTCTTGCCATGTGGGCCGCAGCTTTCGCATGAGCACCGGGCTCACCGGCACATCGGCGAAGGTCGTTGCCACGAGCCCCACTTCCGAAATGCTCGTATCCGTGTTCGTGCCCGTTACGCGCAGAAGCGCCGTGGCTCCTGCCACGCTGCGCAGCAGCGCATCGGCCAGCATTTGCGGCGCTCCCCTCGGGTTGCGCGACGCCGTATCGCTCATCGCTCACCCCAGCCTGTTCGCAACGTACGGATTCAGCCATGCCTGTACCGTCTCGTCGATCAGCGAACTTGAAAAGTAATCCACCCACATGGTGTCCATCTTGGTGCGTTTCGCGTTCAGCGCGGGCGTGGACTGGGCATTGCGCACAATCTGCGCACACGCCGACTTCACGTCGTCGCCGATGGTCGCGAGACCTGCCGTGTATGCGACCTGCACCTCGTTGTAAGGCAATCCCAAAACATTCCAGGGCAGCGTCAGCTCTCCAGTGTTCGGGTCGAAGTCCACAAGCGTAGGATCGATCGACGTCCATTGCCCGGGCAGCGAGAACGCCCACGCGATTTCAAAGAGCGGCTCGTGCAAAGTTTCCCCACGCCTAGGCCGCGCGTACCGGCCCTCGATGGCCACGATCGGCGTCGTCGCCGGGGCAAGCGGCGCCAGAGGTAGATAGCTCAGCAGCACTGTCTGCGCCCCTGCTGTTACGCGCAGACGCTCGCTATACTGAATGACGTTCAGATCGGGCCGCCTGCAGTAACTATTGATCAGAGCCGTAGCCGCCGTGATCCAGTCTGCCGTCGTTCCGGCTGGCAATCCATAGTTCGGGTAATCCGCTGGCTCCAGATATGCCATCACGCATCCTTCCGTTTGCTGTTCGTAGTTCATCATTCGTAGTTCGCAGTCCTCGGCTCGCGCCTAACGACTGTCGGTGGTGTTTCCGGCCGCCGTGAACTGCGAACTGTGAACTGCGAACTATGAACTGTTATCTCTATCGATCCACCAGGACCTGATAGTGGGCAAAGTTCGCGCCCTTCACCACCGGAGCGCCAAACTTGACCGCGACATACTGGTAGGTCAGCGAATTCGGCAGGCCGAGCTGGAAGATGCGGGGCGTCGGATCGCCGAGCCAGTGGTACTCAATTAGATCCTCAGTGACGATGTAGGCCGGAAGCACGGCGTTGCCCGTTCCCGGCGTGCCCGTATAGGGCAGGCTCCAATCGGGAATCAGCGGCAGGTCTCCGGCCTGCGTCGACAGCATCTTCACGCGGAAGCCGCCGGTGATCTGGTCGGTGTTCAGCACCACGTTGTACTCCGACTTCATCTCCTGGTCGATCAGGTCCAGCAGCACGGGGTTGGCATAGATCGCCGTAGGCCGCACAAGGTAGCCGTTGTTAGCCACCATCTGCGCCACGGTGGTCTTCATCGTGTCCACGATCTTCATCGATGTGGTCACAGTCACCGAGTTGCCGCCGGCCGCGATCTGCGCTGCGCACCCCATGTACTGCGTGGTCGTGGGCGCGCTCAGGCTGGTGTCGTTGCCGTTCCACAGGGCCACGTCATGCGCCACCATGATGCCGCTCACCGTATCCACCAGGTCCTTGGCCTGCAGATAGGCGAACTGCTTCTGCTGGTCCCCCAACTCGATGTCGAATAGGTTGTAGTTGATCTGCGCCACGATCGCCTTCAGCGGCACGCTCAGCTCGACGCGCGTCGGGCTCACCACTGTGGGGCTGATGCTGCGTGGATTTACAAAGCCGGCCGTGCCCGGATTGGGGATGGCCGTCTCCTCGAAGAAGCGCGACGGATGCCCGGTTGCGGGAACCTGCTTGATGCGCTGCCCGAAGGAGCTCGAGCGCCGGCAAATGTCAAATATCTCGGTCTGATACAACGGAACTTCGATAGCGCCCGGCCCGATGTAGTCCGCTGCCGCATGAATGTCTGCAAAGGTTGCGTTCATAGATTCTCTCCACCCCCTCCATGGGGCCGTGCTTAGCTGCTAGCTTCTAGCTCCTAGCTGCCAGCTTGTTCGTGCCTGATCTGGCGTTGATGAATGATCATTCGCCGGCCCTCGATCCGCGATCTTCAAATTGCCATCGCATTCCGTCTGCCGACTACCCTCTGCGCTTCACAAGCTGTTAGCTGGAAGCTAGTAGCTGGAAGCCGCTTCTACGCGATTGCGCCGGCCCGCAGCAGTTGCGTCTTGACCGCAATACGCTGTTCCAGGCTCAGACCGGACAACGCCGCATCCAGCGAGCGCACATCCACCGGGCCATCGCCGATGCCATGTTTGGCCAGCATCTCGGCGGTGGCGGCGGGCATGGTGCGGCGCAGCGGGTTGAGTACGTTCTGCGCCGAAGCGGCTTTCACCTCGGCCAGCTCCCGCTCCACCGCGGCCAGCTTCTCCGCCAGTTCGGCCTCGCGCCGGCTCTGTTCCACGGTCGCCGTGATCCTCTCCACGTCGCCGGAGAGTGTGCCCTGGCGTTCTTCCAGCCAATTGAGCGTCTTCTCCAGTGCGGTGGTTGCGGCTTCCAGCCGCTCGACTATGCTTCTCTCGTCTTGTTCCATGTCCTTCCTTTCCTGTTTCCGCGATTTGCTCGCCACAGCGGTTCCACAATTGCTATACCCGGAGCCGCGACCGCGAAGCGGCTTCTTCACGAAGAAGCGGCCGCCTTGCACGTCACCGGAAAGGGCACGCGAATTGTGAAACCGATCTAACATTCGGTTGAACTGCAATCAAAAAGGCTCCGCGAACGGAGCCTCTCTGCTAACCTGCTAACTCGCTGAATTGCTGACTTCCTAACTCGCCATGCGGAAGCTCGTCGCCCGATAGGCCGCCTTGTCCCGCAACAGAATGGCCGCCCCGGTAAAGGTCACCCGGGTCAGTTTCCAAATTTCGGCCCGCATATCTTCCACGCGCGCATCGGCCAGCTCGTAGCTCATCCCCAGCGATTCCGGTGCATGCGCCACGATCGCCTGCGCCACCTCGGGAAAGTCGCGGGCGTACAGGTAACCGCGCACCACCAGCCGCGGCCCGATCACATCGGCCTCGGTGAGCAGGCCGATTTTGCGCCGTGCATCGTGGCCGTCCCAGCCCGGCCTGTAATCCACAGCCATGCCCAGCAGCGAGGGCAACGCCTTTTCTGCCGCCTCGCGCGTCAGCATTACGCGGTGCCCGCGAGCCCCGGCCGGCGCTTTATCGCTGGCCGCGTTCACCACCGTTAACACTCCCTCGAACGGCACCCGGTTGGGATGCTTGTCCACATGAGGAATCTTTACCGCCATCGCTTCCAATCGCATGCTCGCTCCGCCTCGCGAGGGACGCCGTCCCTCAGTCCCTGGTGCTTTGGTTCCCTAATTTGCGTTCCCCGCTTCGCCCGACAGCAACGCCGCCTGGTTCTGCCCCAGCGGAGCCAGTCCCCGCATCGCCCGCACCTCGTCGATCGTGAGCACGCCGGCCTGCAGCAGTTGCACCTGCACCTGCAGCTCCGTCTCCTCGTCGCGCGCGCTCAGTTCGTTGAAAACAAACTCGAACTCCCGCCAGCCGATGCACTTCGAGAAGAGGTCGCGCGTGATGTGCCCGGCTACAAGCAAGGCCAGCGGCGAGATGGCTCCGCGGAAGGCCTCGTCGGCCATCTCCGAGGCCGTCGACTGGTTTACGTCCGCTTCAAGACCCAGCATCAGCGGCGGAAGCCCGAAGGCGTTGGCCACCATCCGAATCAAAAACTCCTGCCACGCCAGCCTCAGGTCCGCGTCCGTTCCCTGCGCGAAGCGCAGCACCTCCGGCTTCTGCTCGGTCGAGATCAGCGGCACGCGCCCCGTGCCCTCGATCTCGTCCTGCCACCAGCGGATCAGCCGGTCGTGCTGCGCGGGCGTGGCTTCGTTCAGCCACAGCGCATACTGCGCCACCGAGTTCGCCGCCAGCTTGCCGGCAAAGCGATTCGCACTTAGGAACTGGTTTACGGTCTCGAACGCCACCTCCAGCGGCCCCAGCCCGAAGGGCGTAAAGCTGCGCGGATTCATCCGGATGTACATCAACTGGCGGTCGAGCAGCTCCACTGCCGCTCGACTCCAGTTGCCCCGGCATGGCCTGCGCGTAGCGCGGCGTATCCTCCTGCCCGTCCCACTTGGCGTTGATGCGGATCGAAGCCCCGTCCACCGGCCACAGCATCGCCGGCCGCTCCGGATCGCCGGTCGGCTCCATCTCGATGGCTCCGAAGCCGCCGGTCAGCGCGTCCTCGATCACCTGCTCCACCAGCGTACGAAAGCTGTCGGCCGGATTCGGCTCCTCCAGCGCGCGCCGCAGGGCGCGCAGCTTTCGCGCGGCAAAGGCCACATCCTCGGGCCGCACGCCGCGGCGCACCCGCACCTGCCAGTCCATGGCCGCGATGCGGTCCTTGATCACGTTGATGGCCCGCCGCACCACCGGCGTCTCCGCAAACCTGCGCAGGTTCATGGGCGTCGGCTTGGGCAGATGCCGCCCCGGAAACTGCACCGGACTCAGGATCGCGGGCAGCGCCAGCGTCTTGCGCTCCGCCTCCGCCTCAAGCTCGACCTGCCGGCCCTGCACGCCTGGCCTTCCTGCCTGCCGCGGCGGTCGCCTGCCGCCACATCTCCCGCAACTGCTCGCCAACCTTCACGCGCACCTTCCTTGCTTAAACAAAAAGGCACGCCCATGGGCCATGCCTTTCTTTGCATTGCACTGTCAGTGTTCCGTGGTCAGTCAGATGTCACCGCGTCCCAAATCCGCTGCTTGCCCGACCAACGAGCCTCGAACCACCTGAATTTCATCAACAAGATTGATCCTACCGCGAAAGCAGGAAATTATCTGCAAACTTTGGCAAAAAAATTTTCACTGCAGTCCCCTAAAACAAGGCGCTGAAAACAATCGAACTTAGACGCGGAACACCTCTCAATTTCCGGTCCCGAATCGCGCCTGCCCCCTTTACACGCGCAGCTCCCGTCGCGCTGTCTCCGCCACGCGGCCCATGTCCGAGGTGGTCAAAACCCGGATTTGGTGTTCCTCCATCGTCTCCACGCCGAAGCGGTACAACTCCAGCCGCTCCGGCTCTTCCTCCGTGGCGCCCACGCGCGCCGCTGGCTCAATCACGGCGGTCAGCTCCAGCTCGGCCTTCTCCACCCGCTCCACGCCCGCCCGCAGCGCGGCGGCCGAAAATGCCAGCACCTTGACCATCTCCAGACCCGGATCGAGGCTCACCGCATGAAACATGCGCACCATTCCGTTGGGCCTGTACCCCATGTCGATGCGCAACGGGTCGCCGGGCCGCGTATACTCCGAGGCCGCGATCCGCTTGCGCAGCAGATCCCACACCCCGGCATGTTCGAACTCCGCTGCGCATCCGGGCGTGGATGGCCGCGCGCCCGCTCAGGCGCGGCAAGCGCTCCCGTGGCGGCGGCTCGACATAGAGCCGCATCAGCTCCTCCATCCCCGCAGGCACGCTCTCGGCCAGGTAGGCCTTGGGTTCGGTCATCTGCACATTGAGCGAGAGCGATTCCTCGAGGATCCTCATCAACCGGCCTCCAGGCTCGTCGAGGTCCGTTCCCTCGTGGAGCCGCCGTCGAAGCTCGCCCTCCATCCCTTCGAGCAGCGAAGTGTCGGCATCGGGATCCAGGCAGCGCACGCGGCGCCAGTCACGCGTAAAACGCACCTCCGCATGGGCGATTGCCCTGCTCGCGCAGGATGACACCGATGTGCACATACTCGTTCCGGACTGCATCCGGCACATACCGAAGCAGTTGAAATTCGCACGCGCGTCGTTCGCTTCCGCGATTCATGGCTTTTTCCAGTACACACTGATCAGTGAACTGTAGTCCGTTCTCAGTTCGCAGTTCCCAGTGATCAGCGATTCGTCGTCAGTTGACTCCGCCTCGTATTCCCTGGCCCCTGTTTCGCTGCTCCCCAATCCCTGTTCCACTGCGCACTGTTCACGGTCCACTGGCCGCCGTTCACTGTCCGCGGTCCTCAATTCACCCTCATCGTATCCCCCCATCGCGCCGCCCTCCAAGTCGCATCCTCCACTTCTTTTCCCGCCGCGCCCCATTTGGGAAACGGCCTCCGGTCCGAGTTCCCAAACGCCTCAATCAGCTCCCGGGTCCGGCTGCGCCGCGCCAAGAGCTTCTCCACCACCGCCTCCAACTCGCCCTGGTCGCCACCGTACCACTCCGGCGGAATCTCGTTGGCCGCCGCCCACACCGTATCCGCCGGCATCGTCTCAATACGCGTCAGCCAAGGTTCAAACGACTCCCAACCCGTGATTTCCCGGTACACGTCGTTGCGGTAATACACGCCGCGCAACGGCGCATCTTCAAACCGCCACTCCCCGGCATGGAAGCAGTAACCGAAGTCGATGAAAACGGCCTTGTACCGCCGCTCCCGCTGGCGGCGCGTGAACACCGCCTGCCGTCCGTTGGCGTTGGCCGTCCACTTGTCCAGCGCCAAAATGCCGGCGAATTCTCCGAGGTTCTTCACTTCGGCCAATTGCTCTTCGGGCAGGTAGTCCACCACCTGGCCCGGCATCATTCCGCCCACGAAGCGCGATCCAAACTGCAGTCCCGGCTGACAGCGTGCCCGCGTTCGTCCCAGGTCGATCTCCAGCTCCGGCGTATTCTCGACCAGCCAGCTCGAAACCTCCACCAGATCGGTCTCCGGCACGGTCAACCCCACCGCCGCCGCCAGGCGCGAGGCCAGAAACTCATTGGCCAGCACACGGGTGTGCTGCGGGTTGTTCTGGAACTTGACCACGTAGACATGGCCGTCCGCGCCCAGCATCAACTGGCCCTGCGCGCCGCCCCGCATGCGCCGGATCTGCTGCACCGCCAGAACCGCCAACTCAGTCTCCCGCCTCTTATTCCGATTTGCCCTGTTCTTCCCCGAATTCTAAACGCTCTTGGCGGAGATCAAGTGAAGCGCGGCTTGCTACGCCTCTCACCCGGCCACGCCCATTCGCTTCGCCTCTTCCTCGCCGTCCAACACGCGAAACACGCCCTCCGCCAGCGCCCGCAACTCATCCTCGCCGGGATACACGGCCACCGGCGCAATCCACTCCACTTATCCGCGTAGCCGCGTCACCAGCCGCTCGGAGTGCGCCATGCCGCCGGTCACGAGCACCGCGTCTACCTTCCCTTCCAGAACCGCGGCCATGGCGCCGGCCTCTTTGCCGATCTGGTAGACCATGGCCTCAAAGACCGCAGCAGCCTGCCGGTCGCCCGCCCCGCTATTCCCGAAATCGATCCGCCGCTCCACCTCGATCAGGTCGCGCGTGCCGAGATATGCGAACACCCCCCCGTCACCGAAGACATGGCGGTCGAGCTCCTTCTCCGTCATTGTGCCGGCAAAGCACAACTTGATCAGCTCGCGCACCGGCAGTGACCCCGTGCGGTCCGGCCCGAACGGTCCCTCCTCGATTGAGTTGCTGTCGATCATGCGCCCGCCGCGGTGCGCCGAGACCGTGATCCCGCTGCCCATGTGAACCACGATCAGCCGCATCCCCGGATACGGGCGGCCTTGCCCGCGCGCGTAGCGCCGCGCCACGGCCTTGGTGTTCAGCGCGTGGCCGATAAACGACCGGCGGACCAGCGGCGAGCCGGAAAGCCGCGCACACGCCTGCCACTCATCCATCGTCACCGGATCTACGATGTACGCGTTCACACCGGCGGCCCGGGCAAAGCGCAGAGCCAGCACCGCTCCCAGGTTCGACGCATGCTCGCCGCGCCGCGCATGGCGCAACTCCTCCACCATCGTGTCGTCCACCAGGTACGTCCCGCACTCCATCGGCGGCAGCAGCCCGCCGCGGCCGGCAACCGCGACCCAGCGCTCTTCGCCCTTCCCGCTTTCGCTGTATCCCGCCTCTTCGAGAGCTGCCTTGATCAGCCCTGCGCGGTATTCCAGCCGGTCCAGCATCGGCCGCCCTTGGAACCGTGCCAGTTCATCATCGCCGTGGTGAATGTTCCGCGCCATCTCCTCGCCGTCGCGCGTGTAAATGCCGAACTTTGTCGATGTCGTTCCGGGGTTCAGGACAAGAACCCTGCCTTGCTCGTGGCTCAAGCTTCACCTCTCTGGCGACCTTGAGTTTACCTTGCCGTCCCATCCGCGCGCAGGTTCGCGTGTCTGCCCCCGGAAACCGTTCAGGCCAAATGCCTTTCCCGTTGAGGCCAAGGAACTTCGGGCTGCCGGCCGTAATCCGTGCTAAACTGAATGTAATCGTAGAATTCGATTTGAAGTTCTTGCCTGTTCCGCGTTACCGCCTACTCGCAACACTCCACATTGCGTTCGGCGGTAATTCAGTATTAAGAGGAGCAACACATGGAACAAGGCACAGTCAAGTGGTTCAACGACGCCAAGGGATTTGGATTTTTGAGCCGTGAGAACGGCGAGGACGTCTTCGTCCATCACACGGCCATCAAGTCGACCGGTTTTCGTTCGCTGCAGGAAGGTCAGAAGGTCCAGTTCGACGTGACCAAGGGCCCCAAGGGCTGGCAGGCCGAAAACGTCCAGGTTATCTAAGGGCTAAAGCGGTTCTCCAATTGGTGTAGCGCGAAGCACAATCGCTAAGTGGCTTTTTCATCAAGAAAGAGCCACCTTGAAAGGTGCCGGAAACGCCACATAGTAATTGGAGAACCGCCGTAACCCTGGGCAACCAGTTCGGAACCAAGATTCACGCCCAATAAAGAAGAGGGGCGGCGAGATTGCCGCCCCTCTTCTTTCGTTTGGCGGAAGGTCCGCCGCTTCCCCATGAGTTGCAAAGCCGTCCTGCGCTTCGCCTGAAAGTGAGTACTGTGAAGTGAAGACTGTGCGCTTACGCAGCGGGCTTCAGGACCTCTGCCGCAACGGCCGGATGAAGGCCCGTCCTGGGCGTATCGTGCGTGCCAAGGTACTGCAGGACATTGTTGATGGAGTCTTCAAAGCGCGAGCCGGTTTTGTGGGTGGCTTTTACGCCCTTTGAGACCAGTTGACAGACTTCAAAGCGGTTAATTCCACGCGCAAGCGCGCGGTGGATCTGATCAGAACGCATGACGAACTCCGGCAAACCGGGTGATTGTTGCGTGGGGGGCGAAGCTCGTCAGGAGCGGTGGGACAGCCGAAGCCGAGCAGGCCAGGCAGCTTGAAAGTCTGATTTCATTGTACGCTATAGAGGCTCCCCCGGTAGGAATTCGCCATGGGAAGAGGCGAAACCACGCGCCTCGCTTTCGCTGGTCCTGATCTCCCTGTTACCATGGATGTCGCAAAACCCGCATGGCGGGAGTCCCTGAACACATTCGATGGAAAGAGGTTAACGTGGCCGACACCACAAAGATCAAAGATAAAGCAGAACGGAAGAAACTGAAGCGCGCGGCGCGCAAAAAAGCGGCCCCCAAGGCCAAACGGACCACACCGCGCGGCTCGCAAAAGAGAAAAGTGAAGAAGATGGCCCGCGGCCAGTCGAAGCGGTAAAAGAAACAGCCGCTAGCTTTTAGCTGCTGGATGTGAGCTCCCATCTGACCACGCCGAAGCACCGGCTCCGGTTGGAGCGAGATAAGCTAATAGCTGGAAGCTAGCAGCTTGAAGCCGTCTTTCGAGGAGCCCTTCACTGTCCAGCCAACTGCTTGCCCGCAAGTCGATCGACAAGCTCATCAGCGACTCGGAAGAACCCGAGCACGCGTTGAAGAAAAGCCTCGGACCGTGGTCGCTCACTGCGCTCGGCATCGGCGCGGTGATCGGCTCGGGCATCTTCACCGTGATCGGCACCGCCATCTCCGGCGAGCAGTTTGACACCTCTAGCATGGTCAACACGCCGCTGGCCAGCTTTATCATTACCCACACTGCGCTGGCCGGCCGTCCCGGCGCCGGTCCGGCCATTGCGCTTTCCATGGTGTTGGTGGCCTTCGTTTGCGCGCTCACCGGCCTCTGCTACGCCGAGCTGGCCTCCATGATTCCTATCGCCGGTTCGGCATACACTTACACCTACGCCACCCTCGGCGAGCTCATCGCCTGGATCATCGGCTGGGATCTGATCCTGGAATATGCCGGCTCCAACATGAGCGTGAGCGTAGGCTTTGCCGCCCACGTGGTCGATCTACTCGACTGGTTCGGACTGCATCCCAGCGCCCGATGGATCTCGCCTGCCTATCTTCCCTCCGGCCTGCAGGATCTGGCCGGTCACATGCTCTATAAACCCGGCTGGCACTTCGGCTTCAACATTCCCGCCTTTCTCATCGTGATGATCCTGACGGTGATTCTGGTGCGCGGCATCCGCGAGTCCGCCTCCACCAACAACATAATGGTCGCGCTGAAGCTCGCTGCGATCCTCATCTTTGTCTTCGCCGTCATCGGATTCATCCGTCCCAGTCACTGGCATCCCTTTATGCCCAACGGTTGGTCGGGCGTGCTCACGGGCGGCTCCATCATTTTCTTCACCTACATCGGCTTCGATTCAGTCTCCACCGCCGCCGAGGAGTGCCGAAATCCCCAGCGCGACCTGCCCATCGGCATCATCGCCACACTGGTCGTCTGCACGGTGCTCTATGTAGCCGTGGCCGTTTGCCTCACCGGTCTCGTTCCCTGGCAGTCCATGGTGGGCGATGCGGCGCCGGTGGTGAACGCGCTCAAGAAGCTCTCGCTTCTGCCCGGCGGTCATCCGCTCTATTGGGTCCGGCTCGTGGTCCTGCTTGGCGCACTCATGGGAATGATCTCTTCCATCCTCGTCTACCAAATTGGCCAGTCGCGCGTTTGGTTCTCCATGTCCCGCGACGGCCTGCTGCCCAAAGTCTTCTCCAATGTACATCCCCTCTTTCGCACCCCAGCCTTTTCCACCTGGGTTGCCGGCGTCGTCGTCGCCATTCCTTCCGGCCTTTTCGATATTGGCACTCTGGCGGACCTTTCCAATATCGGCACGCTTTTTGCCTTCGTCCTAGTCTCCGTCGGAGTCATCGTCTTGCGCCTTCGCGATCCCCGCCGCCGACGCGGTTTTGTCGTTCCCGGAGGGCCCATCATTCCTGCCCTCAGCGTCATCTTCTGCTTCCTGCTCATGGCCGGATTGCCCATCATCACCTGGTACCGCTTCATCATTTGGCTGGTCATCGGCCTGGTCATCTACTTCTTTTACAGCCGTCACCGCTCCGAGTTTGCCCGGCCCCGGTAATCCGAAACCATCGGCCTGATTCGCTAAACTCAAATGGATGCCGGAAATGGAAGACTTCATACGCCGCCTGCCCAAGGCCGAGCTGCATCTGCACCTCGAGGGCACCATCCTGCCCGTCACGCTCGTCGAGCTTAGCGCCCGTCACGACACGCGTCCCCTCACCCAAGCTCAGGCCGAGGCGCTCTACCAATTCACCGACTTTACCGAATTCATCGAATCCTTCAAGGCCGTCACCCGGCGCCTGAAAGACCCCAAGGACTACGAGCTCGTTGCTTGGCGCATGATGCAGCACCTAGCCGCGCAGGGCGTGGTCCACGCCGAGGTCTTTATCTCCGTCGGTGTCATCTATATGTGGCGCAACTTCGATCCGCGCTGCTTCGAGCCCATCTTCGATGCCCTCGAGCGGGCTCGCGAACGTGCCACCCGCGAGCTGGGCCTGTCGCTCTACTGGATTTTCGACGCCGTACGTCACTTCAGCGTCGAGGAGGCCGATCGCGTTTTCCGCAAGGCCGCCGAGATGCGCGCTCAGTACCCCTCGATCATCGGCATCGGCCTGGGCGGCGACGAGCGCCGCACCGGCTCCGAGCCCTTCCGCGCCCTCTTTGCCCAAGCCCGCGCCGCCGGCTTGCGCCTCACCAACCACGCCGGCGAAACCACTGGCCCCGAGGCTATCTGGGAAGCGCTCGCCATCGGCTCCGAACGCATCGGCCATGCGCTCACTGCGGTCCATGACGAGTCGCTCCTCCAGGAACTGAAAGCGCACAGCATTCCAATGGAACTGAACCCCACGTCCAACGTTCGCACCGGCGTCTGCGCTTCGTTTGCCGCACATCCCCTGCGCCGCTACTTCGATCTTGGGCTGTTGGTTACCCTCAATTCTGACGATCCCGCTCTCTTTGGCTCCGATCTCGCCAATGAGTTCCTCCGGGCTCACACCCAGCAAGGATTCACCCGCGAAGAACTGCGTCAGCTCGCCGCCAATTCCATCCGCGCTAGTTTTCTTCCCGAAAACGAAAAGGCCGCTTGGCTGGCCCGAATCGAAACCATCGCGTGAATTACTTCCGTGTTTTCCGCACCCGTCCGGCCAGCAAGGCGGACAGAATCTGCGCTATCATGAAAGTGCAGGAGGCTGCACTGGATGTCCGTCGATCCTGAATCCGAACTGCTCGCTGAAGAGTCCCCCGCACCGGAGAAAGCGGGATCTACTGCCTTGCGTGTGATTACATGGTTCTCCGTGGGGATCGCGGTGGCCGCGATAGGCATCTACGTGGGCGCAGAGTTGCGCAACCGCTACAGATTCAAGAGGCGCACACCCTATGACTTCTACTCCAATGCCGGCTCGCAGCAGGCGAGCGAGTTCGGCGTCGGCGTCTAACGCGGTTCTCCAATTGGTGTAGCGCGAAGCAAGATCGCTCAGTGGCTTTTTCATCAAGAAAAAGCCACCTTGAAAGGCGCCAGAAATGCCACATAGTAATTGGAGAGCCGCCGTAACGCACTGCCAAACCACATTTCTTCTGCACCATGCCGCCTTCGGGCGGCATCGTTGCGTTTACGGTCGATCGCGAACCTGCTTTAGCGGCGAAAGCGCGAAAGCATATACAAAATGACCGACAGCACGATGCTAATCAGAATCGACGTCCCCAGCGGGAAGTAGAGCGAAAAACTCTTGCCTTTGTAGGAAATATCGCCGGGCAGCCGTCCCAGCGGCAGCCCGATGCGCGAGGCCAGCAGGATGGCCGCGCCGATTACTGCGATCAGCAGCCCAAATCCCAACAGCATTTTCCCGAGCTCATGCATCCCCGTACCACCCATTCTGTCCCTGCTGCTCTCTATCTTCGGCTCGCGCTCCGGCACCGCGTCGCACACGACGGCTCACTTCGTCCCAATCAGTCGGATGCGCGCCGTGAACGCCCGCCCCTTAAACTCGCTGAAAGTTCCGAACTCCGGCGAGTCCACCACATTATTCACCACTGCCGGATCCGCGCTGTTTGTGCCATTCTCCATCACGCCACGCAATCCCCAATACTGTCCGCGAAAGTGAAACTTCCACTCCAGTCCAGGACTGAAGTTCACATAAGCGGGAAAACGCTGTCCTCCCGCCGCGCCAACCACCTGCTGTGCCGCATTCACGGCTGTGTACGGAAAGCCCGTATGCTCGTCGAGCAGGTACACGAGATCCCAGCGCTTCCTCAGCTTTGCGAACGGCACCGGCAGCCATCCCCACGAAATGATTCGATTCGGAACGTCCCACGGCAGCGGCCCTCTCTGTTGTGGCCCCAACGGCGATGGCGTCGGCAGGTAGTCGAGCGCAACGCTGGTCCGCGCCGAAGAATGCGTGTACGACACAAACACCGTGTACCCGTTCGCAAATGCGCGCCGGGCATCGATCTCCTCCGAGCTGTATCGATCTTCCCGTCCGTTGGTCAGCAGATAATCTCCAGCCAGCGCCGCCGCCCCGCTTTGATTCGCAAACGTTAACACATTCGTCGTGCGCTTCTCCATGAAATTCGCGCCCGCGTCGATCGACCACGGCAGCTTGCGCTCCACGCCCACGCTCCAGTTCAACGCCCGCGGCTCGTGCAGTAAGCCATCGTTGGCGGTAAACTCCGTCTCCTGCGCAGGCCCCGTTGGCGTCGTTCCATTCGCTTCGTAGTACGTGTCGTAGCGAATCCCCGCATACGTCTGCGCCATGTACTCCAATTGCGTGTGCTCATAGTAAAGCCCAATTCCCGCCGAGATCTTCGTCGTATTTTTGTCTCCCGGCGGCGCGTACACCGCAGCCAGTCTCGGCGCCACCAGCGGCCTCCGCACAATCTCGTCCCAGTCGAAGCGCAGCCCCGGCTCAACAAGCCACCCCCTCGCAGGCGCCCAGCGATCCTGAAAGTACGCGCCAATCTCCGCATTGTGCATTGCAAATGCCGGCGCCTGTGCAAAAACGCTCTTCCGCTCGAGCGTTCCGTCCTCGCGCAGGTAACTCACAGGCGTTCGCGTCTGGTTCTGGTCATACGCAATGTGATCCAGGTCCAGTCCGGCCTTCACATCGTGCCGTCCCAGCCACTGCCGTGGCGTCAAATACAACGTCGCGGTCCCTTCCAGCCGCTGTGATCGCCCGCTCAGGTTCTCAAAATAGCTGCCCTCCGTTTGCTCTGGCGTGTACTCGTACGGCGCGCTCCCGTGCGGCTCGTACCCGTCGCGAATGCTGACATATCCAAGTCCCAGATCGAGCAGCGCACCAGTGCCAAAGCTCTGCTGGTCCCGCGCATACGGAAACCACGCAATGGTGTTGTGCTTCACCGTGCTCTGCTGCGGCGTAAGCGACGAGATGCCGTCGTACGGCGAGTGATAGTTGTTGTAGAGCAGGCCGGCGGTCAGTATGTTAGCCGGAGTAACGTTCACCTGCGCCTTCACCAGGTTGCTCCCGCGCACCAGTTCGTCGGTATCGGCGTTCGCCGGCAGCTCGGAGATGTAGATGTTGTCGTACTCCACTTCGACGCCGTCGTACCACCACGCGCGGTCGCGCTTCAGGGGCCCGGAAAACGTGAATCGCGGAACGAACTGGTCGAAGCGGATTCCGTTCAGGTCGCGGAAAGATGGGATAAAATTCGTCGCATTGAAGCGGAACTTGTTGTCGCCCATCCCCGTGTAGAACGCGATCACGCCGCCTGTTGCACGCCCGAACTCCACCGGATAGCGTGTCGTCTCCGCGTCGATCGTTCGCACCGCATCCGCGCTCACTCGCAGGCTTAGCGAGCCGCCCACCGGCGAGCGCATATCGAACCCATCCATCGTGTCCAGCGTCTCCCATGTCTCCGAACCGGCCACGTGCACCTGCTCGGTGGCATCCTGCACCACGCCGGGGAAGAACGGTAGCAGATTACGAATATCGCGCGAAGTTGGATAGGGAATGTTCACGATCTCCGGCGTGTTCATCGTGCTCTGATCGGAGACCTGTTGAGTATCGATGCCCGGCGTCGACGCGGTAACATTCACCTGCTCGCGGACAATCTGCTCGTGCGCCAGCACCACTTTTACGCTGCTCTCGCTCGGATCGATCCCGCTCTCATCGGCCTCATAGAATCCGGGCTTCTCCACGGCCATCCGGTACGGCTCCGGTTGCCGCAGTGCGTAGCTGCAGTTTCCCGCGTAATCCGTCCACAGTTGCGCTGGCGCGATTCCCGGCTCGGTGATCGTCACCTGGGCGCCGGAAACCGCCTGACCGTTCTCGTCGACCACAGTCACGGTGACCGGGGTCCCCAGCGACTGGTCCTTGTCGCTGGGGTGGATGACCTGCGCGCTAGAGTTACTTGGCTGGTTCGCCGCGAGCGCGGCGCAGAACAGAAGAAGCAGGCCGGCGACCGCCCGCGTGGCGCAATCAAAACGCATCATGAAAACAAATTTGAAACAGCTCAAGGCGTTCGCCTTGCCGCCAGTATAGCGCCTTGAACTTCTCTCGATGACAGTCTGTAACGTACATGACGATTATTTCATGTACGACCTCACGCGTCGTCATAACCGGCTGCACGGGAGAGAGGTCCGAACGGCGGAAAAACGACCGCAGCCGCAGACTTGTCTACTTCTGCCGAGCCATGCTATTTCTCCACGCGCTCCATAACCCAGACACCGCTGTAGTCCGCCACTCTCCTATAGTGTGCTCGCAAGTACGGTTCCACAATCAGCTGATCCGGACGCGGCTGGAGTGCTCTGGGAAACCCTTCTTTCTCTTCCTTCCCGACAAAATTCGTGTCCCAGACAACATATTGCACCTTGCGCTCGTCCAGAATTTCAGTGACCTCTCGAAACTGTTCCGGCGTGTTGTACCCGTACATCAATATGCTGAATCGAGTTGGATTAACCGTGCGGGACAAAAAGTAATAGATCGGCGAATAGGGGTAGACGAAAATCTCATCGCGCGCCTTCACGCTTTCATCCAAATACCCCAGGACGTGGGGCGCTGTGCGGTCAATTGATGTCACCGTGCCTGCCCGGGTAACAATCGGTTTGGCGCCAACTGTGACAGCAATGAAGCTCCAGAAGGCGAGCGCGCCCGCACTGAAATAAATGAGGGCTGTTACGCCACGTGCAACAAGTGACTTATATCTCTCGAGGAAATGCGCAAAGAGAACGATCAATATCGGAGACCCATATGTCAGATGAATAATGTCGGTCCGATGAATTTCGGAAAACCATAGCGCATAACCACTCAGCCAGAGGAGCAGCGATTCCGGCCTATCCAATGCAAGCTTGAATTTCACGCCAAGAATCGGTGTCAGGAAGGGAATGAGGGCTAACAGTATCTCGGGCAGAATCAGTAGTGCCGATATCGTTTTTCCAAAAACCGACTGCCCGAACACACCAGCCCAAACTTTCCAATTAACCCCCAAAAGGCCATAGCCGTAAGAGACTGAATTCGCCGAACCGTAATCTCGATTCGGGAAAATACAGTTGGCATAAATCAGGCTCCCCAGGGCCCCTTGGCGCCAAAAGTAAGCCAGCACAATTCCTATGACAAGAACATAGCTTCCTATAATCAAGGTCAAAGGGAGTGCCCATTTTCGTAATTCTCTTTCCCGGACTATCAACCACAGTGAAAATGCAACAACCAGAAGAATGCCCTTCGGTTGCATGATGCATGTTGCAATGGCAAGGAGTGCCCCCGACATCGCCAAAAAGATTGCCTTGCGATTCGATTGCCAAAGAATCAGGCAAACCAAGGCGAGCAGTGCATAGAGGTTGCCGTCAAAATGATGACTCACTCCAATCGAAAACAGTCCGAAGTAGGTTCCTGCAAGAACTGTGCATGGAAGAAACTCGAGATCCGGGCAGAAGCGGCGGGACAGAAAGTAAATGATAAT
Organism: uncultured Acidobacteriaceae bacterium; assembly: GCA_963799155.1. GTDB lineage: Bacteria > Acidobacteriota > Terriglobia > Terriglobales > Acidobacteriaceae > Telmatobacter. The sequence continues at coordinate 225,832 of CAWCWB010000005.1, read as the reverse complement.
GGCGGTCGCAAGCAAATCCACAAACAGGTATGCCCGCGCTGCCAGAAAGGAAATCCCAAAAACTTTGAACCAGGCGGCCAATAAGTAAAAAATCCCTGGTCCAATGACCTCAAAAAAATCGCGCGCAAAAACTTGGCCATGAACGATCCGTTCCGCACCGACCAGCATCGTCCCTTCGTCCGGCGCGCTTAGCACGAGCCGCATGAAAGGCAGAAGATAGATCGCAGCGCCTGAGAAAAGCAAACCATATCCCAGCATTGAACGGCTAGGGCCTTCGTCGGACGCTCGGACGGGACCTGTTGTCCGTCGAGATGCCATCCTTAACCTCGCTGCCAAACGATTCGTGACCTAACCCGATCAATGCGGCTTTTCATTGCCTCAATGGCCTGTCCCCACGCGATATATGCTTCCGTCCTGACCTGCCAATCATTCGCTTTCGCAGCCAGAGGCCATTCCGGCATTGCCCGCAATCTTGCCGCCAGGAATCTGCCCGACTGTCCCCTGAAAAATCAAGCCTCTACTTCTCCGCGTGCTTCACGAGCCTCATGGTCCATCCCGGCGCGTTCTCCGGAACGATCATCACCGTTCCCTGAGGTGCGGCTTCAAAGGCCTTCACGTATTCACCAAAGTGCTGATCCCCAAACCTCGGATTTTCCCAGTTCAATGGGACGCCAAAAGCCATGCAGCATAGAAGAACGGCGGCGGTTGATTTCAGAACCCTACTCCCGCTCCGCGCGCACCAGAGCAACGACCATACGAAGGCCAGGGAAGGCATGAACCAATAACGAATGGCGGCGCCTCTGACGAGTAACTCCCACATCGTCGTTCCGGCTGGCGGATTCGCCATGGGGCTCATCAGTGAGGCGAACAAAATCATGCCTGCGAATACAAGAAAGAGCCTCATTTCCAGCCGCGCCTTCAGGAAGCAGGCGGCCACGATCGCCACTCCCACAACCGCAGCGCAAACCAGGAAGATGAACGCGCCGGTCCCCGGCAACACTGCCAATTGCACGCGCCCCAGCAAAGCGTCTGCAAAGACGTCTCCGCCCAGGATTCGCGCCAGGATCGCGGCATTCGCTCCGAGCGGAGAGTTGGGGCGTCCGTTCGGATCCAGAATCAGCAGGGCCCAAAGTTGCGTCGCTGAGCAGGCCGCCAGGATGGCGCACTGCACCCACCTCCATGCTTCTTTCCGCCTCCAGGCAAGAAAAACCGCGATCGGCAGCACCAGAAGGCAGAATGGTCCTGAAAGGCCGGCTAGCACAAGGAAGGTGCAGTCAAAGGCCCGGCCGACCCATCCTTTCGGCGCCGATGCCACAATTAGAAGGATCATACAAAGCGCCAGGATCCACTGTGACAACGTGATGCCAAAAGTGATCTCGGCATTATCAGGGAGTGCAAGATAAGTTGTAGCCATCAGCGCTCTGAAGCCCAGGCTGCCCCATGCCGACGAACGCGCACTGAGTAGCAGATTCACCGGCGCCGCTTGTACAAGGATTGCAATGATGTTCAATACCAGAGGGGCCGCGGCCAACGGCGCCAACAGGGCCAGCAACGCACCGAGGCGCGGAACCACATGAAAATATCCCGCGTAAGTGCGGAACAGTGCAGGCCAACCACCTAGGTTGTACGCATCCGCAAAAAAAATGCGCCCATCCTCCGCCCAGAACTGCGCATGAAAAATTGCGTCCGGCCGCCGCGATATGATGACGGCACAGGCGAGCAGGAACGCCGCGCCGTGTTGCCAGGGCCTGATTTCAGTCTGTCTGCCCAGTTGGAACTGCACAATGCCGCCTTTGGTCTGGTCCTGGGTCGAATTCGTCATGTTTTCCATGCCTCAACGATAGGAGTGAAAGGGGGCAGGTGGTTCATGACATCCACTTCAACATCCGCAGAATGCCCATGTCGGCAGCGCGGGAATGGGCCGAGACATTGCTGCGAGCAAGAATCTCCTTGCGATTCTCCGCATAGTAGAGGTAGGCCGTGGTGAGCATTTCGCTGTTGGTGACGGTTGGCCGCCAACCCAATGCCTGCCGGATGCGCGCGGTGTCAAAGATGAAGTCCTCAGCGATCATCCGATAATGGTAGGGGCCGAGAGGCGAGACGTGCAGCATGTGGGCTAGGTGCATGGCTGCCAATGCCGGTGCCTTGGGCAGCGATCTGACTCGCGAATGGCTGCCAGCCTGCCATATCACGGCGTCATAGCACTCCCTCAAGCTGGGTACGTTGTCACTGCCTACATGGAAGGTTGCCGAACCGCGGTAATCGAGGGACTGCACGCATGCCTGCGCAAGGTCTCCGGCGTGGATGAACTGGTAGCGGTTGCCGCCCGAGCCCACCACCCAGACCGTCTTGTTCTCCATGATGAACTCGAAGAGAATTGCGAGCAGACCCAGGCGGCCACTGTCGATGATGGTGGGACAGCGTAAAACCACCACGTCCAAATCGTTCTGGAATTGCTCGAGCAGCCTTTCGCCAGCCAGTTTCGACTCTCCGTAAATCTCAGCGGGTGCGGGCGGATCGTCTTCTCGTACCGGACGGCCCATGTTGCTTGCCCACAGGCAGTTGCTCGAGGTAAACACGAATTTTCGAACCCCAGCTTCAAGGGCACAGCGAGCTATAACGCCGGTTCCGTCCACGTTGCTCGTCCAAAGCAGTTCGCGGTTCATCTTGCCGTGCGCCAGCATCGCCGCGATATGGAAGACTGCGTCGAAATTGTACGCGGCAAAAACGCTGCGCATGGATCTTTCGTCGCGGATATCAGCCTGGAGGCTGGTGAGCGCGGGATGCCGATCGGCGTCAGGCACTAGATCAACGCTGACCACCCGTGCCCCGCCGGCCAGTAGCCTGCGCTTGAGAATGCCGCCAAAGAAACCCGCTCCACCTGTTACCAGAAATCTCGCCATTGAGGTACGGTTCCTCGTACACGCTTTGGTGTGGCCAGCGCATCCAAACCCTCATCAGTCTACCCCCTGGCAAGCGGGACAACTCACCTCGCAGCAGAGCCGGTACCTGGTTGATTCACGGAGGTTTCCTGTGGGCTACCGGGGCGTTGGAAGATTAAATGACAACTCCTCTCCGCTAGCTGAAAACCTATAGGCCACGCACCACAGAACATATGAGTGAAGCTGTAACCGGCCCGGCTCAGCATCTCAATTCTCGGGACCTCCAGGCTGATTGGAATCTCTGGCCGAATCGTGCGCATCTCCACAACCACTACCGTGGGATGGGAGGGCAAGACCTTCATGAACATCCTCTCGGTTTGATTCCGGCTGCTCCACCACCAGAATGCGTCCGGTTCGTTGACAAAGATACTATGGTCAAAATACGGCAAGATCCCGACCGAGCGGGGGGTCTCACCCTCCGGATCATTCAAATAAGTCACTGCAACTGTGGCGCCCTGCTGCACCAAGGGCCGGAGAAATTCGGCAGTAGCGGGATCGGGAGAGTACGCGTTGTAATGGTCATATTCAATCGCATAAGCTGCCCAGAGAATCTGTCCCGTTGCCATTACCACGAGGGCAATTCGGCCAGCGGCTTCGCGCCAGGAAACCTTGCGCCCCGGAGCCGGCCATGTGATCCACAAAAGGCATATGACTAAGGGCGTCAGGAGGCCGACATGCCACCAGCCGACGTACACGAACCCGGAGAAGGCGGCAAAGAACAGCACCGGTAAAAGATAGAAGAGGCTGCGTCGACTGCGGAGACATACCGCAATAGCAACCCAGAAAGCAGGGGATAATATTCCGGGCTGGCATGTTCCCCAGCAAAGCGACGCGACGGCCCTCATTAAATGTGACCCCGATTGCACGCGAATCTGCGAAGCGTAGAAGGAGTTGTCCCTCGCCGGCCATGCCGTCCAGAGCGTAAAAACCCATAGCGAAAGAAGAATGAGCGCACCTAGCAGGAGTTGATGCATGCGGCGAGGGTCTTTCACGCATCCATTTCGGAACTGTTCGATTAGATATACGATCGCGAGTCCAACTGAGATGACTGAGGCATGGAGAGCGACGTTCGCCAGCAGGCCAAGCAGCAGTGCAAGAACCAGGGGGTCTCTTTTCCAAAAGAGAGCAATCAAGTAGAGCAAAATTGGAACAAGAACATAGCTGCGCGCCACAACTGCATATTGAAAGAGCAGGAAGACTGTAAATGGCATTGTGAGCTTAAGATAGCGCGGGAAAGGAGACTTGAAGAGAAGCACCGCAGTGGCCGCTACGGCGATGCCTCCGCAAATCCAGTGCAGGCCGGTGTAGCTGACATGGGCACGAATCAGAATCCAGAGCAGGAAGTGCCAGAGGCCTGGAGATCCTTCATAACGGATGTAAGTTTTGAATAAAGAGGCAAGCGAAAGGCTGCGCGCAAGTTGCCACGCCTGGGCCTCGTCTGCCCAGGGTTCATGAAAAGGGATGGCAATTGCGACCAGCGCCGAGTAGAAAAGCAGCGCCGCCCATTCAGGCCAAAACGAACGAATCTTCTGATGAATGAGTGCAAACGTGCTCACGTGATCCACCGTTCAGGCTGTGTTGCTCTACCGGTGTCAATTGCGACCGGGGTTGTGCCTCTCCTTCTCTGCTGTGCTCTTCTCCGGCCCCTTCATCTCGTGATAGTCCATCTCGGTGTTGACGGCCCAAATGTTTTCCTTGCTGGTGATGCTGTTAACGATGTTCTCGACCGCGACCATGGCGGTCAGCATGGAGTGGTCCTGGTTGTTGTACTTGTGCATGCCGTTTCGACCGATCAAAAACAGGTTCTCAAAGCGGTCCGTGTACTTGCGGATCAAATCGAAACGGTCGTAGCTGCCGAAGTAGGCCGGATAGGTCTTGGGAACGCGGACTACGTGTGAGTCTTCAACGTCCTCGGCCTTGAGAATACCAATCTTGGCAATTTCTTCGATTGCGAATTGCGCCATCTCCTCATCGGAGAACTTCCACAATTCGTCTGTATCGTTGCAGAAGTATTCGAGACCGATCCAGACCTTCTTTTCGTTACCGACCAGCCAGGGGCTCCAGTTATTAAAGATTTGCAGCCGGCCGACCTTGACGTCAGGTTCCTGGATGTAAATCCAGTTGTCCTTGAGCGCCTTACCGTCATCTTCGGTCACAACGAGCCTGGCAACCAGCAGGCCGACGGTGATGAAGTCGCGATACATGAGACCATCGCTGACTTCACGCACCTCTCTCGGCACTTCGTCAGAGATCGCGCGTATCAGATCGCGGACCGGCATGGTTGAGAAGAAGTAGTCGCCCCGATAAGTAATGGACTCCCCGGCATGGTTGACGCCTTCAACGGAGATCAACTTGTTGCCTTCGACATTGATGCGGTTAATTTGGACGCCAAAGTGAATCTCGCCGCCGGCCTTGCGGACAAGATCAGCCGCATGTTCCCAAAGCTGGCCGGGACCAAGCTTGGGATAGAGAAATTTCTCAATCAGCGAAGTCTCGGTCTGCTTCTGCGCAAGGTCTTCAGTCCGTCGAGCGGAAATGGCCTTTCTGATAAAGTGCACGACCGCGGCCTTGAGGGAGAGGCCTTTGATGCGCTGAGCGCCCCATTCGGCGCTGATGTGGTCGCAAGGCACCCCCCAAACCTTCTCTGTGTATGCCTTGAAGAACGTGAGGTAAAGTTGCCTGCCGAAGCGGTTGATGAAGAAGTCTTCGAGCGACCGCTCCTCGCGCCGAGGCATCAGGGCCGCGCGCAGATAGCTTATGCCGGCGCGAAAGGTGCGAACCAATCCCATCTTCCTGAGTGTGTCGGGTGTCAGGCGAATGGGATAGTCGAAGAATCGGCGCAGAAAATAGATTCGGCTCTTGCGTTGCCGGACCAGCATCACCAAATCATCCGTCCGCGGGTCGGGAGCCGAATTTGCGAGCGGCACATCGCGCCGCTGGCCCCGGTAGAGAAGTTGGCCGGCTTCTCCTGAACCATTCTCAACCGGCATCAAATCGAGCCACCATCGCATCACCCGGTCCGATTTCGAAAAAAAGCGGTGTCCGCCTATATCCATGCGGTTGTCTCTATAGCGGACGGTCCGCGATAGACCCCCGACCTGCTGGCCGGCCTCCACCAGAATGGGTTTAATTCCCGTGTTGCGCTGAAGCTCAATTGCGGCGGTGAGCCCGGCAGGACCTGCTCCGATAATGATTGCCGTGCCTTGCTTCATAGCTTTGTTTCATTTCTCCCGGATGAGCTGGGGCGCATGATCATACGGTTGTCCCAAACAAAGGGAAGTCTCCGCGATCGTTTGTCTTATCAATCTTTCGATTCTCCGGGACGCGTGCAATCAATTTGAAACCTAGGGCCGTTGCGCGAACTGCGAATAGCACTGCTGCGTTCCCTTTCTGCCCACTGCGTCGAATCGTGGCATGCGCATCATTTCCATCTCGTGCGCGACAAAACCTGCCAGGGGGCGCAAGCGCGGCCCCAAGACGCGGAAACGCGTTGGAATCTCCTTCGTACGCGCGAAGCAATGCGGACCACCATCCGAATTCACAAGCCCCCGCGAAGAAGACATGCCTATCTTCATTCCAGAACTGTGGGTGGAAAACAGCATCCAGCCGCCGCGATAGAACCACGGCGCAGGTCAGCAGGAACGCCACTCCCTGTTGCCAGGTGCAAAGTTCAATCCACCCATTCTGTCCGGTGCTCCCTTTCATTCCTCCCCGTTTCCTCCAGCCTGAATGGCTCACATCCTTCACCGGCCGTTGTTCATGACGCACCAACGAAGAGCGGCTGCCCATTCTTTCAGAACCTGGGCGGCTCGTATACGCCGAGCCGGATGGACTCTCTCAAACCCTCTCGCGCTCGTGCGCGGAACGCGGTGAAACTGGCCGGTTCGTGGGCAAACGGCAACACCGGCCCGTCGGTTGCCCCGGGTGTCGCCGGGTGTTCGAAAGCAGACATCCCCTTGATTGCTTCGTGTTCGCGCCGCACCAGGTTCAAATAGCCGATCTCATCCATGCAAAGCGCAAAAACAACCGCTGTCATCGCCATCGCCAGATACGGGCCGTTGTTGAGCAACTTCTCCTTCCGGTGCTGCAGGAACTCCTCAGCGACAGCCGTCCAGGCGAAGATCAGCAGCAGCACGCCGTAGATGGTGTAGCGCGATTCCATGCTTTGTATCAGCCCGAATTCTGAACGCAGACCGGCCACTCCTACCGCCGTCAATAGCAGGAACAGAACGCAGTAGGAAACCAGCGGATTCCGCCGCATGTACCCTCGCCAGGCCATCCAGCCGAAGAACAGCAAAAGAAACACGCCCAGCGCGAAGGAGATGCCCAAGCTGATTCGCGACATGCCGGTAATTGCGCCCGCATTGCCGGCAAAGGCGATCGCGTAATCGGGGCGCGTTCGCAGTAGGGTGGTAAATAGTGATCCGTGATGCGCCGGCCACAAGATGGGGTTGTAGTGGTATGCGTATGCGGCAATGCACACCCCGAGGCGGCCAGCCACCCCGCGGCGCGGACGAGTCGGCGCCGCGCCCCCAGAATCAGAAGCCCCACCGGAAGCAGCACGAAACCCTTCGCCAGAGGCTGCGACCGCCAGCGCGTACAAAACCAGGGCGCAGGCATAGGCTGTGCGTGTGGGCCGCTATAGGCACTGAATCGTTAAGACAGAAATACGAGCACCCACAAGTTCTGCATTGCAGCCATGGCCCAGTTCAACGTCTCGCAGTATTCCAATTGGAAAAGAAGCCAAGCCACTGGCACAAAGTACGCCAGCCGCCTGGCCAAATCCTTCTCGTCCGGCAGAAACATCGACCACAACAGCAGCGCCAGCACCAGCACTGCGCTGTCCCCTAACACGCAAAGTTGTACAAAACTCACGTGACCCAGCAGCGCAAACTGCGCCCAAGCGACTCCTTGTCCGAAAAAGAGCTTGTACTCGTTGTGCTGGTCGGCAAGAAAGAAGCAGAACTTGGCCGCTGCACCTTTGAACTGGACCATTTCGATTGAGAAACCGCAGCACTGCGTCGTAATCGTCCAGAAAGGGAAGGTTCGCAAGGCGTGGGAACAGGATGCCGTAGAAAAGCGCCGCGGGAAACGCTACAAGAAGCGCTGGAATGGCCAGTCCCGCCACTGATTGCTTTCCCCGTCACGGCTGCACTCATCGCTTGCCTCACGACCGCTTATCGCTCTGCGAATAGTACTGCTGCGCCAGTTTTCTGCCCTTGGCGCCGAAACGCGGCGCGTGGCGAACGCCGAGCTTGTGCGCCACAAAGCTGGCCGTCGTCGCCAGAACACCCAACCCGTACTTCACGCTGCGTCTGAAATTGATCGAGGAGGCTTCCTCAAAATACTTCGTTGGGCACGAGATTTCGCCGATGCGAAAGCCGAACATCACGGCTTGCGCGATCATCTGGTTGTCAAAGACGAAATCGTCGGAGTTCTCGAGCAGCGGCAGCGTCTCCAGCAGTTCCCGAGAAAAGGCGCGGAACCCCGTGTGGTACTCCGACAGCTTCACGCCCAGAAACAGATTTTGAAAGGCCGTCAGCAGCCGGTTGGCGACATATTTGTAGAACGGCATTCCGCCCTTCAAGCGCCCCGGCGCCCAAAATCCGCGATCCCAGAACCATGTCGTAGACGCCGCTGGCGATCATTCCCGCCATCGCCGGCACCAGCGACGGCGTGTACTGGTAATCGGGATGCACCATCACCACGATGTCTGCGCCGGCCGCCAGCGCCTCGCGGTAGCATGTCTGCTGGTTGCGCCCGTAGCCGTAATTCGCGTCGTGAACGAACGTCTGCACGCCGAGCTTGCGCGAGAGCTCTGCGGTCTTGTCCTTGCTGGAGTCGTCGACCAGGATCTTGATGTCCACCACGTCGGACAGCTCCCGCACCGTCTGCTCCAGCGTCTTCTCGGCGTTGTACGCCGGCATCACCACCGCAATTCGTTTTCCGTTGATCATTTGCTAATCCCCCGGCGAACCCTGGGTGGCCCAACCTCGTCTGGCCTTCGTCGAACCGGCCAAGGCGGGAAATCACGAGTCCTGTTCCGCCTCACTCACTTCCCGATCGTTTGTTCCGTCATTGGGTACGGCGACATCCGCGCCGGAATCGCGTCCGGCTCAACCAGCCATACCTTCCTGCTTCGGTAATAATGGATCAACTCCGAATTATCCGCAGCGTCCATCTCTCTTGCCCATACGACTTTGGAACCATCGATGTCAGCATCGTTGTAAACCCATTCGTCCAGTGGATTGTGGTCGTGACCATATCGGACGATCGCCAGTTGCCCACCGGGAAGCTGCTCCAGCTGGGCTTCGATCTGCGCCCGTTCCACGCCAAAATGTTCGGGACCGTACCAGGTGAAATTCCAATTGCTCGGCGGCCACTCGGGAGGAGCGATTTGAAGCGGCTGCGCAAAAAGGCGCACGCCTGCCAGCAGAACGCATACCGTCACGGCGAACCGCACCATCGCCAGCCCCACCGGTTTGCCCTCCGGCTTCCACACCCTCAGGTGCCGCATCATCTGCAAACCGATCGCATAGAAGGCCGACGTGAAGGGGGACACATAGTGCGCAAGAAGATAAATCTCAATCACCATTCCGGCCGCTAACACAAGCGTGCTGACCACTAGAAACCGGCTGCGCCGGTCGAGGAACACGCGGCGCACCATGATCAGCGGAATCAGCAGCACAAAACCTGCGTAAAACAGAAACGTGAACGCAACCTTTTCCAGCGAATATGGCACAAAGCCCTTAAGAGAATGGATCTGCGTGTAGAAACCCATCTCTCCTTTCTCTTTCTCATAGAAGCTTCTCATCGCCGCGTTCCGATAGGCAGGCTCAGGCCGCGGGTGCTGCCACACAAAATACGGAGCGATCGCATATGTCTTGCGATTGATTGCGTAAGGTGGAGTCAGTGGGTTCCCAAACGCGCGATAGTCATAGTAGCCCATCCAGGTTCCTGCGGCAATGACCAGCACCAACGGCGCCGCCGCCAAACGCACCATTGCAGCGGGTTTTGGCCGATTCTTGCCCTTCCACATCCATCGAACCAGGAAAACAACAACCGGCAGGCAAAGCAGACAGCCATCGTAAGGCCGTGTCATGGCAAGGATCGCCATACCGACACCCATCAACAGTGCATACCGCACTTGCGCCGTTTTCATGAGGCGCGGCATTCCACCCAGAACCAACGCACCGCCCAACGCACACAGTGATCCGCCGGCGTGATAGGTATTCGTCCAATAGCTAAAGACGCCCAGGCGAAGCACGGCAATGATTCCGCCCATCAGCGCCCAGTTCGCCGGCAGCCATGCCTGAAGCATCCAGCAGATCGCCGCGCACATCATTGCGCTCACGATCAACAGGCCGACCCAAGGGTTTCCGAAGAGGACCCTGCTTGCAGCGATGACCAGTCCCTGGCCGGGAAAGTACATCGACTGGTAGGTCGGTTGCATGGTGATGTGGATGCTCTCGAAGTGCGTCCACATCGCGGGGGTCGGATTCGTCAGCCGGCCGTGGACAAACGTATCCGCCGCCAGCAGAAAGCTGAAATCGTCGGGAACAAAGGGCAGAGGAATCGGGCATAGGGGCAGAATGGCCAGGCGCAGCAAAATCACGCTAAGGCCAACGGACGCTGCCGCCAGGCCTCGTCTGCGCGCCAACCGCGCGAAGCCGTGCTCGATGTGTTCGAAAACCTTGGCGCCCAGCCGCGGCCAGGCGAACGCCGACGCAATCGCGATTCCCGTCAGTCCGCATTCAAGGACCAGCAGAGCTGTGTTGGGTTGATTAGCAGAAGGCAGCAACATATCGGTTCGGCAGGTAAGATCCCGCAGAGATCATCGCGATTTTACGACATTGGCAGCGGGAGACCTGCAAGGGATCCATCTAGCCGAACACGCTTCGTCACCCCGTTACGCTTGCTCACAATCATGGGAGAGCATGAGCCGGCGGCGGAGGGGGAGGATCTTCACCGGCTCATCTCTCCCATTAAACGGGCAGAATTGTAGACGCGCGAATCGCGAGGAGCGTTGCCGCAAAGCGGACAACTCGGCTGCGTGTGTTTGTTCGACTACGCAAGTGACCAGCTAACGTTAGTGAAAACCGCGCTTACGGCCATGGCAACACGCCTTACGCTGGCAATACATCCCAGCGCAATCAGTGTCACCAGCGAAGAGTATTCGACCAGATCCTGACCAGTTTCGCCGCTCCTCAGCTCCTGGAGCTCATGCATAGCTGGAAAAAGATGTTCCCGAATCGGTTCATCACATCCAACTATGACGAAGTCTTCCCAGTCAGTGGTCCTTCAGGATGAGCCGGGGTTCGGCGCGCCGTACTTTCACAAGAGAATTCTCTCGTCTTTCACTGAAAAGAAGCGGATCAAGCCGCACAGGAATGCACGCGGTTTGCGTCTTCCTGGCTGTTCACTGCAACTTCTTTTGAGAACAGTTGACCCTTGCAGGGAGAGTACAGTCCAGTCTTGGCCTGGATCCGTATCCCCCCGCGAACATGCTGAACTACTCTGGTCTATTGGACAACCAGAAACTACGCCAGCGAGCTGCTGATGTTGCCGAACACGGTGTTAACGGCAGTCGCCACATTGCTGACACCGGCAATGCACACGAGGGCAATCAACGCAACCAACAGTGCATATTCAACCAGATCCTGGCCTTCTTCGCCGTACTTGAGACCATGGAATTTCGCATACAGCTTCAACAGTGTGTTGTTCATTTGTGGTTCCTCCCTATCGGTGATTTTCCGGCCTGAGCCGGCGTACGGCTTACCTTGCTTTCCTTTCACGAGCGAACTCTCACGTCTTTCACGGTCAAAGGAACGGATGAAACCAATTAAAAACTTACGCGGATCGCGTCTTCCCCGTCGTTCGTTGCTCTTTTTCAGAGCCATAAACTTTGCAGGGAGAGAACGTTCCGGCTTCAGCCCGGATACGTATCTCTCCCGCCAAGATACTCAGGCTCTGTCTGAGTTTTTGCGGCCAACACTTACGCCAGCGAGCCGCTGATTTGGCTGAACACCTGGTTCACAGCAGTGGCCACATTGGTGACCCCGGTGATGCACACGAGTGCGATCAGGGCAACCAGCAATGCATATTCAACCAGGTCCTGACCTTCCTCGCTATTTCTCAGGCCCTGGAATTTCACGTACAGCTTCAGAAGTGTGTCCCGCATGTTGTTTCTCCTTTGCTAAAACTCCGGCCCGAGCCGGTATCCTTCACTTTCACGATCTCTCGTGTTTCGCACGGACAAGAACAAGGGCTCAGTGTGTTCATCCCCGTCCGGTTGCCTGCTGCTCTGCATTCAGAGCGGTTGACCTCGCGCCGGAGGGTGCGTTCTGTCACTTGACCAGACGCGCATCCCTCCCGCGAAGGAGCTGAGGTTCTGGGTGCGTTGGGTTAGTTAAGCCTACGCCAGCGAGCTGCTGATGTTGGTGAACACGGTGGTGACTGCGGTGGCAACCTTGCTCACGCCGGTAATGGCTGCAAGAGCAATCAGACACACCAGAAGGGCGTACTCAACCAGATCCTGACCTTCCTCGCGGTTCATCAGGCACTGTAGCCTTAAATAGAGCGCCAGAAACAGGTTATTCATACAGTTCTCTCCGAGAGTTCGATGTCCCAGCCTCAGCCGGGCAGACTCTACCTTGCACCTGGCATGCCATTCTCAGACAAAATAAAGTGGATTTAGAATCAATACCTTGCGAGAGGCGCTGTTCAGATCATCCTTCCCGGCTGTATACCCCCGTTTACAGCCGCTGGCCCATCGACCCGCCCCGTATACATTACCGGCCGCTCGTCTTCGTTCGGATCGCGCCTGCACACCCTGGCAATCACAGCAGTTTTGCGATCGCTGCACACTGCCGTGCCCTTTTGGCTGCTTCTTCCTGAGCTGAATGAGTTTCTGAGTAGCTGGGGTGAGCCCGCAACCTCAGCAACTACCGTAGAATAGCCTCTATGGCAAGCACCCATGATCTGCCCCCGGCGCAGGAGCGCCGCGACTTTGCTGAAGTTGCAATTGCGGTTGTCGCGGGGCTGGCGCTTGCATTAACTATCCTGTTCATCTTTGCCGTGCCCGTGGCCGGCAACTTGGCCGCCTCTCGCGATTTTGTCGCGTACTGGGCCACCGGCCAGCAGCTTGTCCGCCACGCCAACCCCTACGACCTTGACGCCATCTCGGCGCTGGAGCATTCCGCGGGCTTGACAGTGAAAGCGGTTCTCATCATGCGCAACCCGCCCTGGGCGCTGCCGCTCGCCTACCCCCTCGGCTTTCTCGGGCTGCGCGTCGCGGCCATCTCGTGGACCCTCCTCCTCCTCGGTTGCCTGTTGATCTCCGTCCGCATGGTTCGCGAGCTGCACGGCTCTCCCCCCAATCGCATCCACTGGCTGGGGCTTGCATTCACGCCGGCATTGATCTGTCTCACCATGGGACAGACAGCGCTCCTCTCTCTGTTGGGACTGGTCCTGTTCCTGCGCTTCTATCGCCGCCGCCCTTTTGCCGCCGGAGCGGCGCTCTGGCTCTGCTCCCTCAAGCCTCATCTATTTCTGCCCTTCGCTGCTGCGCTGGCCGCCTGGATCGTTGTCTCCCGCAGCTATAAGGTCCTAGCCGGCGCTGCCGCTGCCCTTGCCCTCAGCAGCACGGCCGCCTTCTTGATTGACCCAACGGCCTGGTCCGCTTACACCCGCATGATGCGTTCTCCCACCGTCGAGAGCGAGTTCATCCCCTGCCTCGCCGACGCCATGCGCTATTGGCTCGATCCCCGGGCAGTATGGCTCCAGTACCTTCCTGCCGCGCTTGGCTGCCTTTGGGCGCTCATCTACTTCTGGCGCCGGCGCATCGCTTGGGACTGGCTCTCCTGCGGCAGCCCGCTCATGCTGGTTTCGCTCCTGGCCGCACCCTACTGCTGGTTCTACGATCAGGGCTTGGCGATTCCGGCCCTCCTCGATGGCGCCTACGCTACCCGCTCCCGTAACCTCCTCGCGTTTCTTGCGCTGGCGATTCTTCTTGCGGATATTGAAATCTGCGTCGTCAAGGTGATCTCGCCCCTGTGGCTTTGGACCGCGCCCGCCTGGTTTGTCTGGTATCTCTTTGCGCGCGCGTCAGCCGGCAAGGAAGCGCCGCGCCCTGGTTCAGTTTCCGCTTGACCCGGAATCGAACTGGTAAACGCCGGCGATGAAGCGCCTGGGACTCGCGGCGTAATACCCGCATCGCTCGAGTCGTGGTTTCATCCTATGCGGTCGGTATAATGGCGCTTGACGTGAACAGAAAGGTGTCCCGGCCGTGAAGAAGGAGCACGATTTTAGTGCGCTTTTGATCGCGATCGCATGCGCTCTTGCGGCCCTGTTTACCACTCTGTTCCTCTCTCAATTGCCGTTCAATCGCGTCGCCATGGCCCGGCGCGATTTCATCACCTACTGGGCCACCGGCCAGCAACTTGTCCGTCATGGCAACCCATATGATCCTGATGCCTTGAATCGAATCGAGCGCGAGGCGGGATTCCAGGGCGGGAGCTCGTATTACATGCGAAACACCCCCTGGGCCTTGCCGTTGGCTCTGCCGTTGGGCTACTTCGGTCCCATGGCAGCGGCGCTCCCGTGGTCGCTCGTGATGCTGGGCCTTCTCATCGCTTCGGTGCGCATCTTATGGAAGCTCCTTAGTGGACCGGAGAATCACCTCGACTGGCTTGGCTATTGCTTTCCGCCAGCGCTGTTTTGCGTCATTCTCGGACAGACTTCCATCCTGTTGCTCTTCGGATTGGTCCTGTTTTTGCGTCTGCACAAAACGCGGCCCTTTGCGGCCGGTGCCGCGCTCTGGTTCTGCACGCTTAAGCCGCACCTGTTCCTTCCCTTTGCCCTCGTCCTCCTAATTTGGATCTTCGTCTCGCGCAGCTATCGCATCCTGGCCGGCGGCGTAGCTGCCTTCGTGGCTGGCGGCATTCTCACCACGTGCATTGACCCCTCGGCATGGAGCCAATACGCGTATTACATGCGCACCTCGGTCATCACACGTGAATTCACTCCGTGTGTGGGTGACGTCCTGCGCGACTCGATCCATCCCGCGGCGGAGTGGCTCGCATTCGTGCCCTGCATGCTTGGCTGCGTTTGGGCCCTGGTCTATTTCTGGCCCCGCCGCCACGCGTGGGACTGGCTCGAAAACGGCAACCCATTGCTCCTCGTTTCCCTTTTCGTTGCCCCGTTTGGCTGGATCTTCGATCAAACCCTGGCGATCCCGGCGATTCTCTTTGCGGTATCCGGGAAACCGTCCCGAACCTTGCTGTCTATTCTTGCGCTGATGTATATCCTGATCGAAGTTCAACTCAATCTCTTTCCGCTCCATTCGGCAACTTATCTTTGGATCGCGCCTGCGTTGCTTGCTTGGTACCTCTTTGCGCGCACGCGAAGCCGGCGGGCTGGCACGCCGGTTTCAGCCTGATGGCCCAAGAGAGGATGACCGCTACCCGACTGAATGGCACACGCCGGAGTGAAAGATTCATATCCAGCAGTCTCCGGCGCGATCAGATTTGTCTTCGACGGCCATGGGTAGGTACGTTATGTGACCGCAGCCTGACGATCTGTCTCTGACGGCTGCGCTTCTTTTGCGTGCCATAGTGACACCGCCGCGAGCAATAACGCCTGGGCGCTTAGGAAATAATAATTTAGAAAAGCCTGCCTGCTGGCCGAAAAGAACAGAAGCAGTGCTGTTCCATAGGCTGCCGCAAACATTGCCGGCTGTTGGGCTCCCCGCGTTGCCCCCCACACGATAAACGCAAACAAAAGCAGCAGGCCGATCTTTGCATAGATCGGAAAGGGTATGGCAAAGCTCAGTGAGTCCCGGCGAACCGGAACGACATACAGAAAGAAAACCAGGTCGTGCCACAAGGCACGAAAGTTCCAGAGCGCAAAAGGCAGCACCGTAGCCAGGGCAACGGCCATCGATAAGCCAAGCAGCTTCCAGTAGGCCCTCCACGAGAAGGGCCGGACAAGATATCCGAGAAACGGCAGGGCAAGAAAGTTATATTGCTTTGACGCCAGAAAGAGGCCCAGCGCCAGCGGTAGCCAGCGCGGCTTCCTTATCGCGGTATAAACTGTGGCGCATAGCAGCATCCACACCAGTGGTTCAGTCCAGCATAGGTATTCCAGGCAGTAAGTGGTTGGCATCTGCAATACGAAGGCCGCCAGCAAAAGACCGCGCTCATCCGGAAATAGAGCAAAGACCAATACCGCAGAGAGAAGAATTGCCGCCACATAACCGTAGCGAACATCTCCCACGAGATACCCGGGCAGCGCGCTCAACAGGGTCGCCGGCGGGTAGGTCAAGCCAACCAATACACGGCCGTTCGCCACCATGCCCGGCCCATAAAACCGGCGGGATGCATCCCCATCGAAGATGTTGACATGGGAAGTTCCATAGGGATCGCGGCCTTGCAGCAGGGTTGCAGTTGCATCCCGCTGCCACGTGAAGCAATCGATCTGAGGGGTCCCGCCCCGTATCGTGTAAAATGCAACGAAGCCGTGCAGCCCAAGGAGCATTACCAGAAGCAACCATAGATACCTGGACCCACGCGTCGCACTGAGTTCGCCAATCGGTTCGCGCTCTGCAAAAGCCATGGCCGCAAGCGCAAGCAGGATAGCCAGTGCGATCATGGTCAGGTTTGCGGCACGACTGCCTAACTGGAACTGGTTCCGAGCAGCTGCCACAAGTGTCAGCAGGCCGGCAGCGGCCAGCGCACACGCAGAGAATCGCTTGTAGTGAAGGCTCCGGCGCACGTGCAATGAACAAAACCTCTCTGCCAGGTTCGTGTTTTAGCCACCTGGCAAGCATCATTTTATTATCCGGCGGCTTCGATTGAAGTTGTTGCGTCGTTCCCGCATCCCTAGTCAGGGCGTTTGCGGTGAGGTGTGAGCAGGACAGCGTCGCACATAGACCCACAGATAGAAAACACCCATGACCAGCAACATGAGCGGAGCTGGAAAAACCTGCAAAGCAGTCAGTATCTGAGCGCCAAAGGCCGTCGTGGGCGGGCGCATGTGGCCGATGAAGCCAAGAAACATTACCCACGGAAGATCGCCGGTCAACACGAACCCGGCGCTATTCACCAGGAGTGCCAGCCACCCGATCACGCCGCCCTCGGCCCAGAGCATGACGCAAGCAGGAACCGTGAGGAGCAGAAGCTTGGTGTCCTGTTGCCGATGATAAACCGGCAGCATGGAAAGCGCCGCGATTGCCGCCAGCGCGAGCCAGACATTTCGCGGCGAGGGACGGAATCGCAGAGTGGCGAACCCCCACGCCAGCAGCAGCGGCGCGCATACCAGATAGCTGGCCGGATTGTAGATCCGTGGATTGTCCCAGAAGACTGCGATGACCTCCTGCAGGTTTACCAACATTCCCAGACCGTGGGCGCCCGCGGAGCTGAGTCCAGGATCGCTCATTGCCCCCCGTGCCGACAGCCCGGATACATTGGATTGCCATTCCTGCATCCAGTGCGGCGCAACATGCCAGACCCACAGGACTGCGGGCAAACTGAGGGCAACCGTCGCCACAAGGGTTTGCAGCGCGCGCTTGCGGTAAGCGCCGCCCGCCAATAAAAAATAGAGCCAGACCAGGCCCGTATCGTGTGGCTTGCATGCGAGGCTGATCGCAAGACAAAGGATGCCGGCCGGGACGAACCGCTCCCGAAGAAAACACCAGACCGCCACCACGCAAAGTGCGATCGCAATCCCGGCCATATTGCCGGTAACCATAAGCAGTTCGCTGTTAGCTAAAAGGAACCCCAGCAGGGCGCCGGAAACGATTGGCGCGTAACCTGCCCCAAGATTCCACATCAAAAACGAGGCCAGGATGAGGCCTCCGGCGGTCAGTGTCAGCCAGAGTATATGGGCGGGTCCCCACGGCAGCATCGCCAACGGAATCGTGAAGGAAAACGCGGTTGGCAAATAGATATATTGCATCACGTGGCGAGGGTTCGCGGTATCCCAGGGGCGATTCCCCCCCTCTGCCTGGGATACGCGTAGAACCTCACTTTCCTTGTACGGATCGCCATGTTGAAGAAGGCTTCGCGCGGAGTAGTACGTCATCCTGAAATCGACTGTAGCGCTCGGTGAGACGCTTTCCAGCACCGCGCCCAGCAAGACAAATACCGCGCTCCCCAGCAGCAATAGATACAGGCCATCAAGTCGCGCTCTTGTCATCGTGAACCCGGTCGGTCTTCCCTCAGGGGAAAGCTTGAAGGCGAAACTTTTGATCAAAGTCCGCTCTCTGCTTCGCTCGTTGCCGGTGCGAACTCGAGGGAATCTCCGCGCTCAGTCCTCGCCGCCACGACCGTGCCCGCCGGCAGTTCCACTACGGAGTGAGCTGACCAGCAAGCCGACATCCTCCATGGGCCTACGCCGCTTCTCACCTTCCTCACTTGGTGATTGCGGTCCAAATAGACGAGATCGATGGCAAACCGCATGAAGAACGTGTGCACTGACTCGCAAGGGGCAATCCACAATCCTTCGCCGGGCAAAAGGCGATCCCGCCCCAACAGCCCTTTTCTGCGCGTAGCGCTCGTGTGCGCGGTTTCAAGCCGCGTGGCCAGGATCGTACCGCGCGTCACGTTTAGCACCTGCAATGGTCCCTGAGGGGCTGCCGCCGGGTGTGGAGCAAAAAGCCGACCCACCGCCTTCGCGATCCTCTGCAAAGGATTCATCCACATCTCCCAGCTTCCCCAATTCACCCTCGGAATCTGCAGACGCTATTACGGCGCCGGCGTTCCCATCGACGGGGTCGTCGAAGCGCCCGGGTTGATCGCCGCTCCACCCGTACCGAATCCACCCGCGGCGCCTTCGATCACCAGCGTCTTTTCCGGTTTCATGCTTTCAATCAGCGTCTCTACGGGAATCGACTGAGGAGTTGGAGGCAACGTGTTTTCCGCCGTCTTCTCATCCGGTTGATGCATGGGTATATTCGAGTTGGGCGGCATGAACGGCACAGGATAATTGAGCGCCGGCAGCGGCGTGCCTGCCGCGAGCGGCGCCACCACCTCCGGCGTGACAATCACGATCAACTCGGTATCGTTCTTCGTCCTCTGCTCGGACTGGAACAGTCTGCCGAGGATCGGAATGTCGCCAAGAAACGGAATCTTCTGGAAGGTGTTCGTCATGCTCTTATCCAGGAGACCTCCGATGATGAAGCTTTGGCCATCGGACAGCTCTACCTCCGTGTTCACTCTGCGCGTCGTAAGGCCCGGTACCTCAAATCCCGATATTTCCACTTCGTTGCTATAGTCGAGGGCGCTCACTTCCGGCGCCACCTGCAGCCGGATCGTTCCTCGAGGAGTGATGGTGGGGATAAAATTGAGCCGGATGCCGAATTCTTTGAACTCGATGCTCACCGCAGCCGTGCCACCCGACGTTCCCGATACGACCGGATAGGGAAACTCCCCGCCTGCCAGGAAGCTCGCCTCCTTGCCGTTGGCCGCCATCACATTGGGCTCCGCCAGCACTTGCACGACTCCCTTGGTCTCCAGAGCATGGATGTCCGCGCCCACGTTCAGGCCAGGGAAGAACGCAAAAATGCTCCCCTCCGAGCTAAAGCTCGCCGACCCCGCCGTTCCGGAAACCCCCCCACTCGACGAACTACCGCTATTGGTGACGAGAGGCGGACCGAACTGGCCAGCCGAAACCCCGCCAAGCGCATTTCCCAGGCCAAGGTCGAACAGGTTGACGCCAAGCTGGCGGGCCAGATTTCGATCCACGCTGGCAAAGCGCACTTTGATCAGGATCTGCGGTTCCGATTTCGGCACATCCACATCCAGCAGGTTCACGACCTTCCCCGCCGTCGACGCAATCTCTACCGCGCGCGCCGAACTGGTCAAGTCGTTGACAGTCCCACGCAAAAAGATGCTGTTATTGCTGTAGCTCACCCTGATGGATTGGCCGGGGAGCTCCGTCCTGAGTTCGCGCCGGATCGCGTCAAGATTGTCGCCCGATACTGCGGCAAGAGGCCGAACCGTCACATTGAAAAACTGGCGTCCGCCATGGATGTCCCAGATGATCAAGCTCGTTTCGCCGGGAGCTTTGCCGTCGATCATGATTTCGGTGGGGCTGATTGCCGTGGCTTCCGCAACGTCGCCCAGCCCTACGGCAACGCGTTGGATCGGCTCCGCGCAGTCCACCAGTACCGATTTACCTACGGCCACTGAAAGCTCGTTCGTGGAGTCCTGATACGTGGCCTCTGCTGCTGGTGGGGGCGGAGAAGCCGGTGCGCTTTGAGCGCGCACGGCCTGTCCCGAACACAGTGCCAATGACAGCGCGCCGCAAGATGCGATCGTGACCCCAGCCTTCGCTCTCAATGCTGTCCCCCGGGTGAAGCGAACTTCTCTTCAGTGGTTTTGGCGCCGTTCATCACGACGATCGAAAAGGGTTTCGCCGCGGCCTTAGCAGCTCTCCTGTGAGCAGCCCGCAGCGATGGTGGAGGAGCTCCATTGGCAAAGAGATTGCGCATGGCCGTGGCCGGCACCTTCGCCACCTGCGTGTCCAGCGGGTTGCGCAGCACCAGTTGGATCTTCAATGAATTGCTGGCCAGGCTCAACAACTCGGCCTGCTCGAGAGTCACCAGCAGGTTCACGACCTGCACCTGTTGCGGCTTGCCCTCGGCGTCCCTCTGAATGTCGGTGCCTGCGGAGAGAACCTGGATGTTCTGAAGGAGCGTCTCCGTCTCGACGCCGTTCTCGGAACCGGCAGCGCCTGGCGGGTTGCCCGAAACTAGAACATCCACGCGCATGCCGGGGATTACGAATCCGGCCACACCCACTACCTCATCGACCCTTACCGCGCATGCTCTCATGCCCTGCGGGATCGTTGGCGCCAATCCGCCGCCCGAGCCAAGACCCGCAAGGTGGCTCTCCAGGATCGGCTCGCCCTGGGAGATCTCCGTTATTACGCCTCGGCCAATCGCGTCTTCCGGCTTCAGAATCGCGCCCTTCGGTGGCGCACCCGCCACTGTCATCGTGGTCAGGTCGGCAGTCGTCAACACTGCTCCAAGCGGAATGTCCTTGGCCGCCGCGACCACCCGCGTAGTCGCCACGGGCTTCGACGCCGTCATGCGCACGCTCACAATGCGATAGACTATCCAGGCGCAGCCGCTGGCGATCACGATTGCGACGAGGAGGATCGTAATGAGTCTTCGATTCATCCTTACCCCGATGGAGCCGGCTCGCGCCAACTCCGCCTTTCTCTGCCTGCCTTACTCGCTGCGCCGGGCAAGTCCGTCTCGAGCATCTCCGAAAACTCCGCATCTCGCAACCATGGCCCCATCCAACTTCGTCCGTGGGTTCATCGAGCCATTTTCCGCCGCAGATGCGATCCGAAAAGTCCTTCCTCTCGCCGAAAATGCCGTGTACGACACGACACGCCAACCCGTTATCATTGAGCGTAAGCGCGTAGTGCGGTTTCAGTGTAGTCCTTGAAAGCCTCCCGAATCCCCCCAGAATCGCCCATATTGATCGATGAGGTATCAAAAGTGCTATGGGGGAAGACGCCACAATGAGCGATTCTGAAAGTGGCGACAATGGACCCCTGGAACCGAACAAACCGGCTGCATCTGGCATTCGTTGTCGGCAGGCCAATCTGCGGCCAGTTTATCTTGAGTTTAATCGGTAGCCAGAAGCCGCGTCTGCATCTTTGGTGTTATAGCCGCGGCAGACTACACGTGCCAAGGTGGGAACCACTTCACGAAAATCCCCCCCTGCGTGTGTTCGCAAACCTGCCGGGAATTCAGAGAATGTCAGAGAGGGGATCCTGCGGTCGATGATGTCTTCCCACACCATCACGCTTTTCAGCGAGCGGGCTGATCTTGGTCCGCGGCCCACCTCTTTTGCGGCCTCCATCCTTCTTCACGGCCTGGCGGCGGCCGTGGCTTGGTTCAGCATCGTATACAAGCCGCCCGTTGCCAAAGTGTCAACCGAGCACTTTGCGGTCCGCCAGCTCGATCTGCGCACGCCCGACGAGCAAAGGCGTGCAGCCGCGCCTCGCATCGCCTATCCTGCCGCGCATTCCGGCGCCCACGCACCCGCTTCAGAAGGCAAGCCGTCGCCGAAGATGTCTGCTTTGCGTCAGGTAGCGCAAGCCAAGCCGGGTCCGCAAACCCTCATCCAGGCCGATCTCCCTGACCCTGTCACTCTTCCCGAGCAAATCCCTGTTCCTCAGGTCGTCATCTGGTCGCCCACTACGGCGCCGGTCAAGAAAATCGTTCCTCCATTGCCTGAGAAACCCACCGCCGCCGACGTAAACCCCTCGGTCGAACGGCCTAATGAGGAGATGACCTTGGCCGACGTCAACATCGCATCCAGCTTCACGCCTTCGCCCAAGCCCATCGTCACGCCAAGCACGACTTCTCCCATCGCGGTCCACATTCCGCAGCCGGTCCAGCTCCCTCCCGTCTCGACCTCGCAGCCATCGGCAGAACCGACTCCAGCCACCGTCCTCTCTCTTTCTGACTTGCGCATGAAGGAGGGCACTGCCACCCTGCCGCCAGTGAGCGAAAGTGCGCCCTCGAATGCACAGGGAGTTCTGGCGCCGGGTCAACCGCGCGATCTCTCACCGCCGGGCAAGGATAGCTCCGCCGACAAACCAGGGCAGGCCGGCTCAGGACAGGCTCCTGCAGCCAACGCAAACAATCACGGCCTCGACACCAGTCAAAGCCCGGTGGCCAAGACGAATGATTCTGGCTACGCCGCGTCCGTCGGCAAGCCCGAAGGCTCCGAATCCGGAGCGGCCAAGGGAACCGGCGACGCCGGCGCTAACGGGAATCCGTCTTCGGCCACTGTGATTACGCTGCCCAAGGATGGCCGCTTCAGCGCCGTTGTGGTCGGAGCCTCTCTTGAAGACCAGTTTCCCGAAATGGCTGGCGTATGGAGCGGCAGAATGGCCTACACCGTTTACCTGCACGTCGGACTGGCCCGAAGCTGGGTTCTGCAGTACTCGCTTCCGCGCTTTGGCGACGCCTCCGCAGGCGGCACAATCGCCCGTCTTGAGGCCCCTTGGCCCTATAACATCGTGCGTCCCAATCTCGAGCCTGGCACTATCGACGCCGATGCCCTCATGGTCCACGGCTTCGTGAATCAATCTGGCCGCTTCGAAACCCTCAGTATCGTCTTTCCGCTGGCCTTTCCCCAGGCTCAGTTCGTCCTCGCCGCCCTGCAAAAATGGCAGTTCCGGCCTGCTATGCAAGACGGCCAATCCGCCACGGTGGAAGTGTTGCTCATTATTCCCGAGCAGCTTGAATGACTCGCTTCTTGCCGCCCGGCTTGCTCGCTGGCGGGGTTCACGCCTCGATCACGGCCTTGTTCCCAACTCCAGGTACGCCGCGCCCGCGGCCAGCGGGGTCACCACCGGCGTGGCCGCGCCCACAAACTCGGTCAGGGGGCCGCTGGTCTGATCGCTTGCCACCCATACGTTGCCTGATCCGTCGATGGCGATGCCGTAAGGTTCAAGCAGCCCGTTGCTTACGTAACCATTGGCGCCGGAAATCGCCGTGCCAGCGGAATTGAATTCACTGATGCTGTTGCTGTTGCCGCCGTTGTTTGCGGTCCATACATTGCCCGCGCCGTCAATGGCGATTCCGTAGGGCCCGCTCACGCCGCCGCCGCTGAATGGCGAGCCTGAGACCGCTTGGCCGCTCGACGTGAACTCGCTGACGCTGCCGTTGCCCCCGCGGTTCGTCGCCCAGATGTTTCCCGATCCATCAATAGCCACGCCGTAGGGAGCGTTCAGTCCCGAGCCCGTGAAAAGCGTGAACGTCGGCGGCTGGCCGGGCAGGGTGCTCGGAACTGCCTCCGCAATGCTCGATGTCGACGCAGTGTAGTTCACCGTCCACACATTGCCGGAGGTGTCCGACGCAATTCCAGCTGGGCCAACAAGCGTCGTGTCTCCAAACCCGCTGCCGTCCGGCGAAATCGCCAATCCGAAGGTTGCAGAGGAGCTGAATTCGCTCATGCTGTTTCCGCCAAAGTTCGCGATCCACGCATGGCCGACATTGTCGATAGCGATGCCATACGGCTTGTTTAGGCCCCCTCCGACCCACCCAGGCGGATTGGAAATCTTATTCCCCTGGGCATTGAATTCGCTCACGTCGTCGCCGTCAAAATTCGAAGCCCACGCATTGCCATATTCGTCGATGGCAACGCTCGTTGGTTGGTCCAGCCCGGCCGCCGTCAGAGGCGAACCATTGATTGCAACCCCGTTGGAATTCAGCACGCTGATGCTGCTGGAGTCGTAATTGGGCACCCATACATTGCCCGCGCCGTCAATCGCAATTCCCTCCGGAGCAAATCCCGTGCCATCCAAGCCTCCTCCCGTATATGTGATCGAGAGGGTGAAATCGTTGGGCTCTGAGGCCAGCCGCGGCCCGAATATCGGAGTGGGCGACATCAATCCGTAAATCGCGGCCACATTCGACCACGGGTTGTGCGCGATATTGATCGCCGCCGTCGCCGTCTCCGTCGGCTGCGAGTTCCCGTTCTTCGCAGCGCTGAACAACGAGCTGCACGGCGTCGACGATGGTCCCGCCGAGTTCACGCACGCCGCCAGGATGTCCGCCAACGTGTAGATCTCGGCTTGCGGAACCGTTCCGTTCCCCGCCGGTGTCGTGGTCAGCGCCACTCCATTGCTCAACGACTCCAGATTCGCCACCGTGGCAAACGCATTCGGCAGATCCGTTGCCGTCGCCAGCGCGCTGCTCGAGCTCGACACGTGTGTCGCGTCCGTGGCAAACCCCGCGAGGGCATACGCTGTCGCGATCGTAGAAACTTCGTTGATGACGATATACGAATACGCAGGGAGCGAGAGTGACCCGCAGGGGCCCAGAGCCGCCATCAGGCCTGCCGCCGCGTTCGTCCCTTCCCCTAATCCCGGATTGCCGCCAATCGCAAAGAGGTATACCTGAGAGCCCGCGCTGGGACACGAGTAGTCACCCGTGATGCTGAAGGTTCCCCCTGATTGCGTGGTCACGTAGTAATTGCCGCTGCCGTCCAGGCTCGTGCCGCTCGCGCTCTCTAGCAGCGAGACCGATGCATTGCCATAACCTGTCGTGTTGGCCGCGTACAGGTATACATGTGCGCCCACAATCGGCTGCTGGCCGCCGTGCACCATGCCATGCAGCGGCGCGCCGGGAACTGCATTGGTTTTCGTCTCCGTCGTGCTCGTTCCCGGCATCCCGGCGCAGCCGGCCAGAACAAGAGCACACGGTAACAACACGATCATCCAGGAAATACGCACGGGGGAGCTCCCTTCGCTCGGAGGTGTGGCGTCGTTGCCCGGTTTTTCTGAGTCGTTGTTACCGGATTCCCAGGGTAAAGTCAAGCCCACATTCTATGTAGAGCCGTTGGGAACCAGCCGCGGCGTGCTCATATTGTTTGCAATGGCGTGGAAAATCGCCGTCAACTGTTTGATGTTTTGGTTCGACGGAGCCGTCGCTTGGCAGCCCTGGGCGTCGTCGGAGTAGAAGTTCGTTTGCGTCGAAGCCATGGCCGCCAACGCCTGGCAGGGGCTGCCACCTGGGCCCCAGGTGACCCCGTTGGCCTGCACCGACGCGCTATAAGTAATATCCGTCGCGCAATTCCCCGTCATATTCGAGCCCGATCTCGGGGCGGAGGTGTTCGGTGCGCCGTAACCGATCGTGTACACCGCGGTTCCTTGTTTCGCGGCATACTGCGCCGCCAGCACCGCTTGTCCGCATTGGCCCAGCGCTGACGGGAAGGTGGTGTTGTTGTACCCCGTCGGATTCGACGACGCCGTCCCCGTCCCGTTCAGCGTGCCCTCGCTGGCAGCCAAGCTGATCGGACTGTCATTGCACGCGCCCCCCGCGGTGTAGGCGGTCGATGCGCAAGCATCCAGATCGCCGTCACCGAGAATGATGATCGCGTTCTGAGAGTTCGGATTCGCCGTCTGCTCCGCCGCCAGCGCCGCCTGCGCCGTGTAGATCACCTGTGGATAGTAGGTCCACTCATAGCGCGTCGTAACGCCGGGGCAGTTCTGCCCCCGGGTCTGCCCCGCATCCCCGCCCGCCGCATTCACGAGATTCGAACCCGTGTTCAGGCTCGACGCAGTGTCGCTGGACCTGTAATCGATCGTGAACCCGTTGTTCGTGAGAGTGTAAGTCCCATTGCTGTTCACCCACCCGATAATGTCGTACGTGTCGCCGGTCGGCAGCAGGAAATTCGAACTGGGCGCCGTCCCATTCGTATATGCCTGGCTCACGTCGGGAAACGTGTAGGCCACGGGGGTGGGGCTGCCGGCGTTGCAGGTGTAGTCGCGGGAAACTGTCGCAGTCGTCACTGCGGGAAACACAAACAAGCTCACGCTGTCGAACGCGGTGGGGGTGCCTGACGTGCAGGTCTGTCCCAGCGCGCAGGGATATAAATCGCTCAGCAGCGCCTGAATGCCCTGTTGCGCGCAATGAAGCTGGGTCCCGCTGCATTGCACGCCGTTGTCCTGGTAGGCCATCGATGGCGTCGCATCGAGAATGATGGCGATGTTCCACGGCGTGTTTTGCCCGCCCCGCATTAACGCCGTCGCCGTCGCCGCCACGTTCATCTGCTGCATGCCAATCAGCCCGCCGAACCACAAGGGGATCGTCGCCGTCTGCTTCACTGAAAGCGCGTTGTAGCCCCCGCTCGCGCCCGTTGCAGTCTCGCACACCACGTTCAGGCTGCTCTCCATCGAGGTCAGGCAAGTGAATGTCGGTGTCGCCGTTACGTTCGTCAGCATCGGGTTTGCGTTCAGGCCATTCGTTTGCGCGCTGTACGTGGTCACCATCGTCGAGGCCTGCGTCGTGTTCGGCATCACTTGCGCTCCCGCCAAGGCTGCCGCATTCGTCGACGCCACCAGTTTCCCGTACGCGTAATACACGTGCCCCGTCTCAACCGACGCAGCCGCAAGAGCCATCATGACGGCGCCGGTGAGCACCACGACCACCGCTGTCTGGCCGCGCTGATTCCTCAGGAACCTGCGCATCATTGAGATTCCAAGCCGATTCATGGGTTCAATCCCTCCTTTCGCGCAGCCCCGGTGCCCCGTCCGGCGGCGTTCGGTTGCTCGATCATTCGAACTTGAGCGTTGCGTGCTACGCGTGGGTTGCTGAACGCAAGAAAGCAGGGGACAAGCGTGAATCTACGCGCTGGATGCGCGTGGAGGCCTGCGCGTTCGTAGTTGAGCGATACCATCGAACGGCCTCGCGGACACCCCGGCGACCTCTTGGGGAAACGGGCACCTGATCTAATGCTCGATCACAAATAGGTAACCGGCTATTGCACTTTCGTGCTAGAAGTATGTGACCTCGGTACCGAAATGCGGCCAAGCTCGCCAATGGCACTGCCTTTTCCGGCTGGAGCGAGTCCAGCTGAATATCGCAGGAACACACCTGCTGATGACAGGCGAAAGAAAAGGGAAGATGGCTCCCATTGTTGGCGAGGCCGCCGGGATTCAGCTTCGGCTTGAATCCGTCGCCGGCGGCAGCAAAAAAGTACCCGTTCTGCGCCCCTACTCTTCAAGAATCGCCGCCCTTGAGCATCGTTTCGGCGAGTCTCCTTCGTTGTTCTGCTGGAATCGGCTTCGCTACGCACATGCCGCTCTGATCCCTCGGCATCCTGCCCACCAACGGACCCTTGGGCCGTTTTATGGGGAAGGGTCCTTAAGCGCCTCCTCACATTTGGATCGCGGCCTGCGTCGCTGTCAGGTTGCTATTCGGGCTGAAATTCAGGATCGGGAGCCATGTGTACGTATAAGTCACCGTGAGCGTGACGGGAGAGTCTGCCTCCATGGCCGGCGCGTTTCTGCAGGAGAACGAACTGGCGCTTCCAGAGCCGGATCCGGAAGGGTAGGTGTCCGTGTTAAGGCTGGTGTCCGTAATGGTCAGTGTCAAGTTCAGCTTTGACGGCGCCAGGTTCGGCAACGCTTTGGTAACAAACCCCGCGGCCGCTGCGCACGGGTCGTTGTTAGGGAACAGGCCGGCCTCGCCTCCAACCGACATCACGGCCGAGGCGGTCGCACTCTGGATCTGTTGTAGAAAGTACAAGGCCAGCGAGAACGAAGCCGTCCCGGTCAGGACCATCATCAGCAACGGCAGGGTGACGGCAAACTCCACCAGCGCCGCTCCTTCCTCGCCCCGTCGGCTTGAGGTGCGCCTCATGCGGCGTGCAAGGGAATTGCCCATCCTGAGCAGACTAAATCCAATCCTCATCGTTCCACCTCCGGGGCGGTCGGCCTTGCCATCAGGACTCGGCCCCGCCGCCTGCCAAAAAATCTCCTTGGCGCCCGCGGGCGCCCATCATTTGTCAGTCTTCAACTGATCCAGAAAGAGTTCGAATTCCCTCTTGTTAGCCGAATCGAGTATGGCGGTCTTTCCGGCGCGCAGATCCTTTTCGCCGGCCAGAATAAACTGCAGCCCGACGCCGTCCGGACCCCAGCGAACAGCCCGAGTTTGCACGGCAATCGAGCGCTCAGCGTATTCGTCGCCGTGGTCGGTCCTCTGCAATGTCATCAGAACCAGTGTCCCCGGATACCACCGCTCCTCGGTCACTACATAGAGTCCCGTCGAACTGATATCGCGAACCCCATGCGCCATGGGAGAGGCGCCGTTCCAGTAATACGCGGCCAGCCCTGGCTCCTTTTCCCGTGGAGCCTTCCGCGGATCGGGTGACCACCACCGCTTAAACCAGTTGCGCTGTTGCCGGACGGCCTTTGCGCCCGGATATGCCAAGTCCATATTGTGGGTCTGCTCCGCGGTGGGCTTCTCTTGCCCATCGCGGTCTTCCAGCTCCAGAAGTCCCGGGCCGCCGCTCCACAGCGGCTTTTCGCGCAGCATAGCCGCGCCTGCAATCACCGGCGTTGTTTCCGCCTCGTCGCGTACGCTCGTCAACCTTTCCAATTGCCGCTCCATCTCCTCGGCCACGCAAAGCACAAGCTGATCGCCTGACTGCGTTTGCGACGAGTAAATCGAGTGCGCCGGCAACGCTAGCACGCTCTGCGGCCGCGGGCTCGACGAACTCACCTGAAGAGTGGGAAAGGACTCGGCCATATCGATCACCCGGCACTGTTCGTCCAGATAGATCAGATCCAGCGGCGCGGGCATCGCCACTGCCGGAATACCCCGGAACGGCTTCATCCACACGCCTTCGCCGGACTTCAGCGGTCGTTCCGTCATCAGCTCCCCAGCGTGTGTCGAGGAAAGGTCGCCCGCCTTTACCTTCAGGCCAAGAAAGCACTCCCGTGTCTGGTTATAGGCGCAATACGTCTGCGATTCCATCGGTCCTCTCGCCTGCGGAGGCTCTGCCGCGGCACCCTTTCCCTTCGCAATTCCGGTCGCCAGTTCAAACCTTTCCAGCAGTGCCATTCGAAGACCGGCCCTTTCTGTCCGCCTGCGGTAAAGGCCCCCGTCGGGGACACCTCACCTCATCCCGCTGTCTAGGCTGCCCACTCAGGCATTTGCCGCCCGCGCGCCAAGCCGCCTTGGCAACGAACCCTTCCGAACCCTTCCGTGGCGCCACCCGTTCGTTCAGCAGGCCACGGTGTCTTGCGCCCCCGCCTACTTCACCCGCGTCCGGCGGCGCTGAATCAAGATCACCAGAACGATAACCGCCAAAACCCCGGCAACTATTCTGATAATCAAGGTGCTGTCCATGCAATTCTCCCTTTCCTCGCTCAATGTTTGGTCAGTGAGCTGAACGACTCAACCATCACAATCACGGCTGGTCCCAGTGTAACCAGAAAAAGCGCAGGAAAAATGAACAGCACCAGAGGAAACACTAGCTTGACCGAAGTCTTTCCTGCTGCCTCCTCGATCATTTGCACCCGCTGAACTCGCAGCGTGTCGGAATGAACGCGGAGCATCTTGGCAATGCTCGTTCCGAATTGTTCCGTCTGCACCAGCATCGATACCAGATTGCGCAGACATTCGACGCCGGTGCGGTCGGCCATGTTCTTCCACGCCTCTGACCGCGGGCGTCCGGCGCGCTGCTCCAGCACTACAACTCCCAGCTCGTCGCACAACTCCGGCTGCGAGTGTCTCAGCTCCTGCGCGGATCTCGTTGTCGCCTGGTCCAGACTGAGTCCCGCCTCCATGCAAATCACCAAAAGATCCAGCACATCCGGCAAGCCGCGCTGAATCCGCTTTTGCCGCTTCGCGATTTGTTTCCCCAACCAGAAATCCGGAGCCAGAAATCCACCGCCCAGCGCCATCAGATACACGAAGAATGGACCCAGGCTTGCCAGACCGCTCAACCCGGCTACCGTGGCCAGCAGCAGAGGGGTCACTACCTTGCAGCCATAGAAGACCTTCACCGCAGACTCGTTGCGATAGCCCGCCCGCGTCAAACGCTGTAAGACGACCGAAACCTCCTTCTGGCTTTTCGGCATCAGATTCTCAAAGGTCTTCACAAGGTTGCCGATGGAAGACCCGGCCTGCTGGACGGTCCCAATCAGGCTTCTCCGCTTGGGTCGGGGATCGATGATTTCGCTAATGCGCTGCAGCGCCGCCTCGCGATAGAACAGCAGGACCCCGATGCTCGCGATCAGCAGGAAGGCGGCCAGGAATGCTAGAACTGCAAAAGCCATATTTTCCCCTTCACACGTCGATGTCGACGATCTTGTGAATCACAAATCCGCCAACCAGGATCAGCCCCGCCGCGCCCCACATCAGCTTGATGCCGATCTCGCGATGCCACAGAATGCTGATCATTTGCGGATCCACAAAGTAGATCCCCACGCCAAGCACGATCGGCAATAAAGTCAAAATCCAACCCGTAAGTCGTCCCTGCGCCGTGTGCACCATAATCTGGCGCTTCAGCCGGAAGCGTTCCCGGATCACATACGCGGTCTTGTCCAGCACTTCGGCCAGATTGCCTCCGCTCTCCTTCTGAATCATGATCGCGGTGGCCGTGATCTTCAGGTCCTGCAGCGGAACTCGGGCAAGCAGATTCTCCAGTGCTGCGTTCATCTCCAGGCCGTAGTTCTGCTCCTCAAAACAAATCCTGAATTCGCCGCCCACCGGCTGCGGGCACTCGCGCGCTACCAGCGCCATGGCCGCAAGCAAACTGTGCCCGGCGCGGAGCCCGCTCACCATCAGGTCCAGAGCCTCCGGCAACCCCTTCTCGAACTGGCCAAACCGCCGGTTGCGCTTGAAGAGCACCCAGCAAAACGGCAGGGAGCCCGTCAAGATCCCCACCACCAGCGAAAGCAGAACGGAATTTGCAACCTGCGATACCGCATAGGCCGGAAGCACGAAACAAGCCGCGCTCACCACCAGCAGCCGCCCCGCGCTCCAATCCAGGTTCGCCTGACTCAGCATTCTGCGCAGATAGGGCGTCAGTTCGAACTTCAGCAGCTTCTGGTTCAGCCAGGGAATGCTGCTCAGGAGCTCGTTTTTGCGTAAGTTCAGTTTCTCCTTTCGCAGATCCTGCCGTTCGGACCCGATCGCCGAGTCCAGCGTGGCCAGCGCCTGCTTCGAGCTATTAGAGGGCCCAAAGGCGGCGAGTGGAAGAGCGATCAGCGTGAACACGCCCACAAAAACCAAACCGATGATCAGTCCCATTTCCGTCCCCTCCTTTCCTCTCAGTTCACTGCCGTTTCCCGCTCGAACAGACTGGGCGGTAGGACGATGCCCGAGACGCGCAGACGCTCCAGGAACCGGGGACGGATGCGCGTGGGTTTGAAAACGCCGATCACGCGGCCGTCCTGTCCGATGCCTTTCCTTTCAAACGTGAAAAGCTCCTGCATGCTGATGATGTTTTCTTCCATGCCCGTGATCTCGGCAATGCTGGTGATTTTGCGCGTTCCATCGCTCATACGCGTGGCCTGCACCACAATCGTGATCGCCGATGCCATCTGCTGCCGCACCGACCTCTCGGGCAGGTTCATGTTCGTCATGGCCACCATCGACTCTAGCCTCGACAGCGCGTCGCGCGGCGAGTTGGCGTGAATGGTGGTCATTGAGCCCTCGTGGCCGGTATTCATGGCCTGGAGCATGTCGAAGGCTTCTTCGCCGCGCACCTCACCGATGATGATGCGGTCGGGACGCATACGCAGGGCGTTGATCAGAAGTTGCCGCTGGCGAATTGCGCCTTGTCCTTCGATGTTCGGAGGCCGCGTCTCCAGGCGCACGATGTTCTCCTGTGCCAGCCGGAGTTCCGCCGCGTCTTCAATGGTCACCAGCCGCTCATTGTTCGGAATATACTGCGAAAGGATGTTCAGAAACGTCGTCTTGCCGGCGCCCGTGCCTCCTGAAACCAGGATGCTGATGCGAGCCCGCACCGCCGACGACAATACTTCCATCATCTCCGGCGAAATGCTTTTCAACTGCACCAGCTGGTTGGCGGCCAAAGGCCCGGTTCCGAATCGCCGGATCGAGATCGATGGTCCGTCCAGCGCCAGCGGCGGAATGATGGCGTTCACGCGCGAGCCGTCAGGAAGGCGCGCATCCACCATGGGCGACGACTCATCCACGCGGCGACCTACCCGCGACACGATCCGGTCAATGATCTGCATCAGATGACGGTCGTCGCGGAACGCCGCATCCACCTTTTGCAGCAGCCCGCCCTTCTCCACAAACACGTGGTCCTTGTCGTTCACCAGGATGTCGGAGATCTTGGGGTCGCGAAGCAGCGGCTCCAGAGGACCCAGCCCAAACACCTCATCCAGCAGCTCGGCGTGAATCTTCTCCTGCTCGTCGAAGTTCAGCGGCACTCGCTGGTCCGACATGATCTCCTTCACCAGCCCCGACACCGCCTGCCGCGCCTGGCTCGAATTCACGCGTGACAGCTTCTCCAGATCGAGCTTCGAGAGCAACGTCCGGTGAATTTCCGCTTTGTAAGTCTCTAAATTCAGCAGTTCCACGATTTACCTTCCGCCCAATTGGAAACTCCGTTCTTTACGCCATCACCCAAAAAGATTGAAGCTGAAACCTTTCTTCTTGGCCGGAGTCGCGCTCTTCTCCGTCACCGCATCCACCATCTTCTTGATCTGCCGCGAGATCGGCGAGTCCGACAGCACTAGCGGCGTGGCGCTGATCTGCTTGGAATGAACCGTGGCATAGTCATTTGGAATCTTCCACTGCACCGGCCTCGTGAGAGCCTTGGTAATATGCTCCTCCGACACGCCCAGAACGCGGGGTTCGTACCGGTTGATCACAATCTCCATCTTGGGTAAGGCGGCGGAGAAGAACTGGGTGATGATCCGGTTCGAGTTGCGCAGCTCCGGAATGCTCGCTTGCGTCACTAGGTAGACCGTGGACGCTTCCCTGTATGCGGCCGTTCCCATCCCTTCCAGCTTTGACCCGAGATCCAACACCACGTTCTCGAACTCCTGTCGTGCCACGTCCAACAACCGGTTGATGGCTTCGTTGCTGGCCTCGTACCGGACAAATGTTCCCGGAGCTGCCAGCACCGAGAGGCCCGAGTCGTGCTTCACCAGAAGCTGCGACAGGAATCGCCCGTCCAGCCGGTCCACCTGTTGCAGGGCGTCAATCGCCGAATACTCGGGCGTGATGCCCAGGTTGAGCGCGGCGTCCCCTAACGGCAAATCGAGATCGATCAGCAGCGTGCTCTGGCCCGATTCCTTCGCCAGCCCCACCGCGAAATTGCATGCCACCATCGTCGTTCCTGCTCCACCCTTCGAGCCCATGAACGCATAGAGCTTTCCTGCCGTCCACTTCGCGCTCCGCGCTATCGGACGCCGCGCCGTGGCCCGCACCAGGGTCTCCGCAATCACCTCGGGTGTAAATGGAAGCGTCAGAAACTCACGCGCGCCTGCCCGCATGCAGCGCACTAATAGCTCCGGATCGGAGTTTTCCGAATACACCATCACCGTGGCCTCGCCTCTGGCGTCAATGCTTTCTACCAGTTCCAGAGCGTATTCGGGATCGCTGTCCAATTCGACGATGATCACGTCATATTTCGCTTCCAGCAACTGGGGGATATCGTCGAGCCCCGGCGGATAACTCGAAAACTCAGAAACTTCGCTGCCCGCGCATCCAGTCAGAGCCAGAACCGCTGCCGCGCGGCGTTCATGACTCGGACTGATCAACGCGACGGAAAGCGGCTTGGCAATAATTGACTCGGGATAGGAATCGAACGAATAAGGGGAAGAGTTTGCGGCCACGTTGTGCTGACTCCTTGGGGATCCCTGCATTGGGGTATTGCGTTTCTCTGGCGCGCGCATCGGCTGCGCTGGAAATTCGTATGTAGCTTGCTCCAAGCTGGACATGCTCTTTCTCCGTCCTTAACGTGCAAAAAACGAAAACAACGTCCCGATCGCGATGGCCGGTGCATACGGCATCTTGTGCCGCAGCGGATTGCTCAACACTGCCTCCCCGCGCTCCTTCGCACCGAAAACCAGATCGCCGGTGTGCTGAAATAGCTCCTTTAAAAATCCGCCCCAGGCCGCCAAAGCGAGCGCCATCAGTCCCCCTACCAAGCCCGTCATCACCAGCGCCAGAAACAACTGGTACGGCCCGATCCAGGCTCCGATTGCGGTGCACAGCTTCACGTCGCCTGCGCCCATCCCGCCCATCCAGAACAGGAATCCGTAGATCAAAAGCCCGAGCCCCGCGCCGGCTAGGCTGTGTTCGACCCCGTGCCAGCCATGGAACCATCCGGAAACCACAATCCCGCAGCCGAGAAAAGGAAGCACGAGCCAGTTCGGAATGCGCCTGCTGCGAAGATCTGTGAAGGTCGCCACTCCTAGGACAATCACGGTGGGCCACCAGGCGTACGAATGCATCATCCCTGCTCCTTGTCCCTAAGGTCTTGCGGGGCTACCCTCCCCCGCAGCAATTTCCCAGCCAAACTCCCGAGGCCAGAAACCTGCGTGGATCCAAATAGATACATGCGAATTGCCGATCGAGGTGTACACGGCTGTTTACGGCCGAAACAACCCTCTGCAGTTGGCCGTATACACCGTGTCTTGCCCTCGAACTCCCCGCCGTGCCCCTTGTAACTTATTGTTAAATCATGAGATTACGGGAAATATTACGAAGGTAATTTGGCTCGCTAGACACAAACGAGCACCTTTTCAAGTGAAAGCTTGGCAAAGAGTCTCACCCTCCTCTTCCGTTCTGGGCCTGCGGACTCCCAGCCGTTACCGAGGTCACTGCCTCCTAGCACCAAAGAGGAATGTTCCCTCCGTCATCGATTGCCGATGATGAACCTACATCGCCAAGCCTCTCTCAATGGCGCCGTGCAATCGGCGACATGGTAGATCGCCCGATAATGATACGAATTGGACTGTATTCAGAAGACCGGTCTTTGCATCCTCTTCTTTCTTCTGCCCTTGGTAAGGACTTCGAGGTCCTGCTTGAAACGGATGGAGATGGAATGAACACCCTCGTCTCCGCCGAGGCCTGCGATGTCATGATCCTCGATCTCTATTCTTCCCAGGACTCGCTGCAAACAAGGATTGAGTCAGCGCGGCGCTTGATCGCCTCCAATGTCCCGTCCATCCTGATGGCCGACGACAGTCTGCGTTCCACTGCGTTCGAACTCGTCCGCTCCGGGGCCTTTGGCTACTGCCGCCGCCCGCCTTCGATTCGCGACCTGAAGACCATGCTCAGCCGGGCATGCGAAACCTCCGCGCTGAAGCATCAGCTTTACAGCGTGCAGTACCGCATCGAGGAGCCGGGGCGCTGCGACCGCATCATCGGATCGAGCCCCAGCATGCAGCGCGTCTATCAGCTGGTGCGTAGCGTCACCAACCTCAACGCCGCCGTTCTCATCACCGGCGAAAGCGGTACTGGCAAGGAACTCATTGCCCGCGCCATCCATAATCTCGGTACCCGCGCCAACAAACCCTTCGTCGCCGTCTCCTGCGGCGCTATTCCTGAAACCTTGATCGAGGCCGAACTCTTCGGGCATGAAAAGGGCGCATTCACCGGCACCGTCGGCGCCCGCGAAGGCTACTTCGAGCAGGCCGCTGACGGTACACTCTTCCTCGACGAAATCGGCGACCTGAGCATCTTCACGCAAGTCAAGCTCCTCCGTGTCCTGCAGCAAATGGAGTTCAGCCGCCTGGGCTCGAACAAGCTCATTCCCTTGCGCGCGCGCCTCATCTTCGCCACCCACCAGGATCTTGCCAAGCTCGTCGCCGAAGGTAAGTTCCGTCAGGATCTCTATTACCGCATCAACGTCATGCGCATCGAGTCACCGCCGCTTCAGCAGCGGCCGGAAGACATTCCGCTCATTGCACGCCATTTCTTGCGCCATTACGCCGACGTCTTCCAAAAGCCCATGGACTCCCTCGAGCCCGCGGCGCTGGATATGCTCCAGGCCTACCCCTGGCCCGGCAATGTGCGCGAGCTTGAAAACGTGATGCAGCGCGCGATCATTTTGGCTCCCGGCCGCGTGGTTCGCGCCGAGGACTTGTGCCTCAAACCCCTGGAGCCGGAAGAAGATGCCGCCGCCTTCGACGAAGTCGTCGACTTCGCCGATTACCATCCTTCTGGCTCGTTCGAGCGCCAGCTCCGGGACTACAAGATTAGGCTCGCCGTCGCCGCCGTCCGCGAGAATAACGGCAATAAGACCCTGGCTGCACGCAGCCTCTCCATCTCCCGCGCCTATCTGCACCGCCTGCTTCGTCTCGCCGAGCCCGACTCTCTCCCCGTTCCCGACTCTCTTGACGCGGAGCAGAAACTGCGCGAGACCGTTACCGCCTAAAGCGGTTCTCCAATTGGTGTAGCGCGAAGCACAATCGCTAAGTGGCTTTTTCATCAACCGGGGTCCCCACAGACGGGTCTTCGTCTGTGGGGTGGAAGTAAAAGCCACTTTGAAAGGCGCCAGAAACGCCACATGGTAATTGGAGAACCGCCGTAAGACGCCGATCTCCTTTAATTCCCGCGCTGGCAGTGTCATGGTGCTAGTTCGCATACCGTTGTCTGGGTTGGCTTTGATTTAAGCGAAGTAATCCACTTGCTTTGCGGGAACCTCGTCCGGTGCTTCAGGGCCATGCTCTGCCTCGCCCTCCAGCATCAGATCGTCCTCATCGTTCTCCTCCGCACCGGCGGCTTTTCGCCCGCCTCCCTGTTCACTACCGTCGCCCGGTTTTGCCGAAGGGTCGACCTCAAACAATGCCGGCGGTCGCAATTCCGCTGGCGGCGCCTTCACAGCAGGCAATGCGCGAATTCCCGGAATGGGCCCAATCTCCATCTTCGCCTTTCGATTCCTGCCGCGATGTATCGGCACGGAAAAGCGAATCTTTAATCTTTCCGATGCCCCTTTGTGCGATTTTCGGACACGCGAAGAGGTTCAGGGTCAACCGCGTGAGCGCAGTCAAGCCCCGGCAAGGCCACTGCAAAAACCCGGAGAATTGCGCCAGGGGAACTTGGATAGCAACGAGCATCTCCCCAGATCCGTCATCACCACGCCGCCCATTACAGCAGTTTCGGAAATGGTGTAGCCGCATTCACGAAAGCTAAGTCGGCGCGACCAACAGGGAACGACGATCCTCGCAAACGCTTTGACCGGACACAGTATTTCCGAAACTGCTCTAGCCACATCGGGAGCTTGCTACCCTAGTGATATGCAGGACGAACAGGAGTTCCGCCGCGCCGCGGAATCGGCGTTCGATGGCCTAAAGCGCCATCTGATCGCGCGTGAGGAAGACGAGCAAGCCGCCTTCGAGGTCGAGGAACAGGGCGGTGTCCTCAATGTCCTCTTCGATGATCCCGGCGCGAGATTCGTCATTACCTCCAATGCGCCGGTACACCAGATTTGGATCGCCGCCCTCTCCACAAGCTTCAAGCTCGACTGGAACGCTACGAAGAACGAATTCATCCTTCCCCGTACCGGAGAGTCTCTCATCGCCCTCGTCGATCGGCTCATCGGCGAACATCACGTGGCCTGATCCGGTCGCCGCTCCGTCCGGCTCAAACCCCGCACAATCCGGTCCTCCCCGAGCGCCGCGGGTGATACGATTTGATGCATCCCCATGGGAGGAACTTGAACCATGATCGACACTTCCTCATCCCCGGCGCTCACCACCGAGCAGATTTCCCACCTCACGCGCCAGACCAACTACGGCACTTGGCGCTTCCAGAAAACCTGGAAACCGCTCCACGTCGCCGACGCCGAAGGCTGCTGGTTCACCGACGGCTCAGGCAAGCGATACCTCGACTTCAGTTCGCAGCTCATGTGCGTCAACTTGGGCCACAAAAATCCGCGCGTGGTCGAGGCCATCGCGCAGCAGGCCCGCGAGCTCTGCTATGCCGCGCCCGGCTACGCCACCACCTCGCGCGCGCGCCTCAGCGCCAAGCTGCTTGAGGTCCTCCCCGAGGGATTGAACAAGTTCTTTTTCGCCACCAGCGGCACCGAAGCCAACGAAGCGGCCTTCAAAATCGCCCGCATGTTCACCGGCAAAACCAAGATCATTTCGCGCTACCGCTCCTATCACGGTTCAACCATGGGCTCCATCGCGGCTACCGGCGATCCGCGCCGCTGGGCCATGGAGCCGGCCGGTAAAGGCGCCGGCGTCGTCTTCGCGCCTGAGACTAACTGCTATGACTGCCCCATCAAACATACTTATCCCACCTGCAACATCGCCTGCGCCGATTACATCGAGCACATGATCCGCAACGAGAGTGACGTCGCCGCCATCATCGTCGAGCCGGTCGTCGGCACCAACGGCGTCCTCGTCCCCCGCCCGAGTACTTCCCGCGCCTGCGCCAGATCTGCTCCCGTCATGGCGTCCTGCTCATTGCCGACGAAGTCATGTCCGGCTGGGGCCGCACTGGCAAGTGGTTCGCCGTCGATCACTGGAATGTCAAACCCGACATCCTCGTCACCGCCAAGGGCATCACCTCGGCTTACGTCCCCCTCGGCCTCTGCGCCACCACCACCAAAATCGCCGAATATTTCGAAGACCACTACTTCTCCCACGGCCACACCTACGAGGCGCACCCGCTCACCCTCGGCCCCGCCGTCGCCACCATCGAAGAAATGCAGCGCCTCAAGCTCGTCGAGCGCGCCGCCGAGCTCGAGCCTTACGTCCGCCAAAAGCTATCCGTGCTCAAGGAAAAACACCCATCCGTTGGCGATGTGCGTGGCCTTGGCCTCTTCTTTGCCGTCGAGATTGTGAAGAATCGCGCGACCAAACAGCTCTTCAACACCATGCGCGACAAGATCGAAGGCAAGCCGCTCCTCGTCGATCAGATTGCCGCCAAGATGATGGCGCAAGGCGTTTCCATCCAGGCCTGGGTCAGCCACTTCATCATCGCGCCGCCACTTATCGTGACCAAGGAAGAACTCGACTTGGGGCTAGCCGCCCTCGACGAGCACTTGGGAATCGCCGACGCCCTCGTGGAAGCATGATGCGAACTCCGCTTTCGGGCATCTGTAATTGATTGTGAAGAACCAATGCCGGCTGTGATGATTGCAAGACTGAAACG
Source organism: uncultured Acidobacteriaceae bacterium (assembly GCA_963799155.1). Lineage (GTDB taxonomy): Bacteria > Acidobacteriota > Terriglobia > Terriglobales > Acidobacteriaceae > Telmatobacter. The sequence goes on along the minus strand of CAWCWB010000005.1, from coordinate 186,478 downwards.
GACCCTTCCGGTAGCACTGCTCGCTATGGGGATCGCTGCGCTCTCCCCATCGGCGATGGGCCAAAAGAAATCTGCGACTCAGGGCTATTTTCCACTTTGCTTCGCGGGCGACGTCTTTTCTGGCGTACTGACCGCAGCCGATGACAGCAAAAGCGAGATCACGCTGACCTATACCGATCCCAAGGACAATACAGTACAGACATTCATTGGAGAAATCGAGCAAGGGTACACGGTAATGCGAACCACGGGGCCACGGCACCAGCTGCAGCCATCCGAGCTTAGACTAGGCAAAATGCTAACCGTCTATTACTGTTCCGTGCAGAGAAAGGCCGACGGGAAAAAGACAAAGGTCCACTCCGTCTTCTTCATCGAGGGCGTTCCGAATCTTGCGACGTCGGAAAAATATTTCATGGCGTTCTGACATCGCCTCACGCCACTTCCTCCGCGCCCTCAGCCACACCCGCCGGCGCCGCCAGCTTCATCATCACCAAATACGCCGCGCCTGCCGTGAAGAACCCCACAAACCACGCATAGTCGTAAAGGAAGTGCAACGGTCCAACGAACACGCCGATCAACGCAATCGCCACGCCCAGCGCCAAAGCCACAATCGCCCGCGGATTCACTCCCTTGGTGTAGTGGTACAGGCCCTCGCGGTGATACAGCGAGTTCACATCCAGCTCCGTTCCGCGAATGAAGAAGTAATCGCACACCATGATCCCGGCCACCGGCCCCAGCAGCCCCGAGTAGCCCACCAGCCATCCAAAGATGTACGCGTCCGGCGTGGCCAGCAGCTTCCACGGGCACATCGCAAGCCCCAGGAATCCGGTGATCAATCCGCCCGTCCTGAAGCTGATCAACCGCGGCCACAGATTTGAAAAATCGTTCGACGGCGACACTACATTGGCCCCGATGTTCACGTTCAGCGTCGCCACCAGAACCGCGATCAGCGCCACGAACGCTACAAACGGCTGATGAAACATTCCGATCAGTTGCACCGGGTCCCAGATCGGCTTGCCAAACAGAACCACCGACGCCGACGTCACCGCGATCCCCAGAAATGTATACAGCACCATCGCCACCGGCAGCCCGAACGCCTGTCCCCACGATTGCGCGCTCTGCGACTTCGAGTAGCGCGTGAAATCGGGAATGTTCAGCGCCAGCGTCGCCCAGTAGCCAACCATTGCCGTCAGCGACGGGAAGAACACGCTCAGGAATTCGCCTCTTGAGTGGAACTGGCTCGGTGTCGACAGCATGGCGCCGAAGCTGCCCGCCTTCATCCGCACCCAAACCAGCAGCGCCACCGCCATCACGAACATGAACGGCGCGCCGAACGCCTGCAGCCGCCGGATCGACTCCACGCCCCGCCACACCACCACCATGTTCAACAGCCAGAAGCCCAGGAAGCACGCCCATAGCATGCCGCGGTTCCCCGCCGCTGCAGGCCAGATCACAATCAGCATTGCATCAATCGCGCTTCCCCCGATCCACGATTGAATCCCGAACCATCCACAGGCCACCACCGCTCTCAGCAGCGCCGCCAGGTTCGCCCCGCGCACTCCAAACGAGGCGCGTAGAAACACCGGAAACGGAATCCCGTACTTCGCTCCCGCGTGCGCATTCAGCAGCATGGGAATCAGTACGATCAGGTTTCCCAGAAGCACCGTCCCGATCGCCTGCTTCCAATCCATCCCCTTGGCGATCAGCCCCGACGCAAGCCGGTACGTCGTGATCTCCATGCACATCGAGAACCACAGCGCCGTGTAGTTGTAGAAGCCCCACTTGCGCTGCGCCGGGGTGGTCGGCGTCAGGTCGCGATTCGATAGGGACGGATCGACGGTGCTCACGGGACCTCCTCCGCGCCGCGGGTGCCTTTCCTCAACCGTAATTTCAGATCGATAAAGTTCTTATAACGACGAATGTGTCATCCTGAGCGACCGGAGTCCGTCGTGGCGGACGTAGGGAGTCGAAAGCCGGCCCTGCGCGAGGATCGCTTGGCGATCCGAGTCGAATGGGGATCTGCGGTTGCTTTTCGCCACGCGTTTGGCTCTGCCGGCTCGCTGACTTGCTGACTCGCTGCCTTACTTCCACGCCCCGCCCCGCGCCTCGCGCCGAAGATACTTTCCCCGTCCCGCCTTCCCAATAAACTTCCCGCCGCTCACGATCAGCTCGCCTCGCGAATACACATCGCGCGCATTCCCGCGCACCTTGAACCCCTCGAACATCGAATAATCCACGCGCATATGGTGCGTCTTGGCGCTGATCGTATAGTCCTCTGTCGGATCCCACAGCACCAGGTCCGCGTCGCTGCCCGCGGCCAGCACGCCTTTCGTCGGATACATCCCAAAAATCCGCGCCGGCGCCGTCGACACCAGTTCCACAAACCGGTTGATCGAGAAATTCCCCTGCCCTACGCCATGATGATGCAGCAATTGCAGCCGGTTTTCGATCCCTGGCCCGCCATTGGGAATCTTGGTGAAGTCGTCTTTGCCCAGCGCCTTCTGATCGGCAAAGCAGAACGGGCAATGATCCGTTGACACCACCTGCAGATTGTCTTTCCGTAACCCCTCCCACAGCTTCGGCTGGTTCTTGCGCTCGCGCAGCGGCGGCGTGAACACGTACTTCGCCGCCTCCCAGCCTTTGCCTTCCATATCCTCGAGCGACAGCAGCAGATACTGCGGGCACGTTTCGGCGAACGCCGGCAATCCGCGGTCCCGCGCCTCGCGCACCTGGTTCAGCGCGTCCTCGCACGAAAGGTGCACGATATAAATCGGCACGCCCGCGATTTCGGCCATCGCAATCGCGCGATGCACTGCCTCGGCCTCGGCCTTCGTTGGCCGCGTTAGCATGTGATGAATTGGAGCAGTCTTTCCCTCGGCCAGCGCCTGCTGCACGATCACGTCAATCACCGATCCGTTCTCCGCGTGCATGCAGATCAGCGCGCCATTCTTCGCCGTCTGCCGCAGCGCCTTGAAGATCGTGGTGTCGTCCACCATCAGGACGTTGGGATACGCCATAAACAGCTTGAAGCTGGCCACGCCCTCGCGCACCATGTCGTCCATATCTTCGAGGCCCGCGCCTCCAAGGTCCGTGACGATCATGTGCAGCCCGTAATCGATGCACGCCTTGCCCTCGGCTTTCTTCCACCACGTGTCCAGCGCTGTGCGCATCTTCGTGCCCTTCGCCTGGATGGCGAAGTCCACAATCGTCGTCGTTCCCCCGATCGCCGCAGCCCGCGTTCCCGTCTCAAAATCGTCAGCGGAATTCGTCCCGCCGAACGGCATATCGAGGTGCGTGTGCGCGTCAATCCCGCCCGGCAGCAACAGCAATCCCGTGGCATCCACCACTTTCTCCGTCGCACTCGCCGGAATCCCCGCGCGCACTTCCTTGATGGATGCGCCATCAATCAGCAAATCCGCCTTCACGCTGGCGTCCGCATTCACAACCGTTCCGTTTTGAATCAGTACATTAGACATTGCTTTCACCCCATCCGATCTTCAATGACTGGGCGTCGTGGCCTCGCACCCCTCTCGCCGCCAACCGGCAAAAAGGCAGACCACGGTGCATGTTGATTCACGACGTTTGCGTCTGCGTCACGCACGCCGCTCCCCGCGTCCGTTCGTCCCACGTCTCCGCCTTCAGTCCCGAATCCACCTGCACCATGGTGATGCAGCCCTCCACCGGACAAACCAGGGAACACAGATTGCACCCCACGCACTCGGTCTCATCCACCCGTGGAATCCGCTCGAGCGGCGTAGGATACGGCCCTGTCGCCGCGGCTGCCGCGCGTTCCTTGCGCGACACCGGCGTCTCCGCAATCGCCACCCGGCTCTCCGCTTCCTTCGCCGCCGGCGTTCGGTGCAGCTCCACGTGCCCGTCCACCGGCCCCGTCACGCGGTCCAGATGAATGCACTGGTGCGCGCCGTCCCAGCACGCAATGTGGCACAGGTCGCACCCAATGCACTTCTGCTCGTCGATACGCGCCACGATCTTGTAGTTCAGGTTCAGGTGTTTCCACTCCGTCACGCGATGCAGCGACAACCCGCGGAAATCCTCAATCGTCTTGAACCCCTTCTCCCGCATCCAGTTGTCCAGGCCCTCGGCCATATCCTCGACGATGCGATACCCATAATGCATCACCGCCGTGCACACCTGCACCGTCCCGCATCCCAGCAGCATGAACTCCGCCGCGTCGCGCCACGACCCGATCCCGCCGATCCCCGAAAGTGGCAGCGCCGACTCGGGATCGCTCAAAATCTGCTGCACCATGTTCAGCGCGATCGGCTTTACCGCCGGCCCGCAGTACCCGCCGTGCGAGCTCTTCCCGTCCACGTTCGGCCGCGGCACAAATGTGTCCAGATCGATGCCCGTAATCGAGTTGATCGTATTGATCGCGGAAAGCCCGTCCGCCCCGCCTCGCTTCGCCGCCCGCGCCACCGTGCGAATATCGCTGATGTTCGGCGTCAGCTTGACCAGTACCGGCGTGCGCGCCTTCTCCTTCACCCACGCGGTGATCATCTCCGCGTACTCCGGCACCTGCCCCACCGCCGAACCCATCCCGCGCTCGCTCATCCCGTGCGGGCAGCCGAAGTTCAGTTCCAGGCCATCCGCGCCCGCATCCTCGGTGCGCGTCACAATCTCGTGCCACGCTTCGCGGGTCGACTCGACCATCAGCGACGCAATCACCGCGTTCTTCGGGTAGCGCTTCTTCACCTCCGCCATCTCGCTCAAATTCTGTTCTACGGTCCGGTCGCTGATTAGCTCGACATTGTTGAAGCCCATGATGCGCTGGCCGTTCCAGTCCGTCGCCGAGTAGCGCGAGCTGACATTGACGATCGGTTCGCCGATGGTCTTCCACACCGCGCCGCCCCAGCCCGCGTCAAAAGCGCGCATGATCATCTCGCCCGTATTCGTCGGCGGCGCTGAAGCCAGCCAGAACGGATTCGGCGAGTTGATGCTGCCTGCAAAATTACGCACGCGAAGATCAGGCATGTGCTACCTCCGCAGTTTCCAGAATCGCTATCGCGGCCCGCTTGCCCCCGGCCACCGCGTCTACCACCTCGCGCCCGCCGTTCACGCAATCGCCGCCGGCAAAGTACCGCGAATTGCCCGTTTGCCCCGTCACGCGATCGGCCACAATCCGGCCATCGCGCACTTCCACGCCCCGTAGCTCCTGCAAAAGCTGCGTCAGCGGCGACTGCCCAATCGCCGGCACCACCAGATCGCACGGTATTGCCGACTGTGAATCGGGAACCACCTCGAGCTTTCCATCAACCTGCGTCACCTGCACCGTATCGAGTAGCAACCGTCCATGCGCATCCGGCCGGATGGCCACCGGCTTCCTGCGCCACAGGAACTGCACCCCCTCCTGCTTGGCGTGCTCATACTCAAAGTCGAAGGCTGACATCTCGCTCTCGCTGCGCCGGTAGAGCATATACACGGTCTCCGCGCCCAGTCTGCGCGCGGCATTCGCGGCGTCGACCGCGGTGTTTCCCGCGCCCACTACAACCACCGTCCCGTGCAGCTCTCGCAGGTGGCCCGTCTTGTACGCGGCAATCAGCTCCAGCGCATTCATCACGCCCGCTGAATCCTCGCCGGGAACGTTCAGCCGCTGCATCGCTCCCAGCCCGAGGCCGAGAAAAATAAAATCGAACTCCGCTTCCAACGCCTCTAGCGACGCTGCCGAATCCACATCCACCCCGCAGCGAAACTCCACCCCCATCCGCCGGATCATCTCCACCTCGCGCACGCTGTCAGCGGCGCGCAGCTTATACTCCGCCACGCCATAGGTGTTCAACCCGCCCGGCAGCTCGCGCCGCTCGATCACTGTCGCCTGCGCGCCCTCACGGCACAACTGCCCCGCGCACGCCAACGAGGCCGGCCCACCCCCGATACATGCCACTCTCAGGTTTTGCGTTCCCGGCGCTGCAACCGGAGGGTTTTCGCCCGACGCCCAGAACGCATCCATGGCGTGCCGTTGCAGAAGCGCAATCTGGATCGGCTTGCGGTTCTGCCGGTGCAGCACGCACGCACCCTCACACAGCACATCCACCGGACAAACGCGCGCGCAGCTCGCTCCAAGAATATTCGCATCCAGAATCCGTAGCGCCGACCCGCGCAAATTGCCTGATGCAATGCGCTTGATGAATCCAGGCACGTCGATATGCGTGGGGCACGCCGCCGTGCACGGCGCGTCAAAGCAATTCAGGCAACGGTCGGCCTCAATTACGGCCGCCTGCGCCGTCAACGCCGGTTTCAGCTCGCCAAACCGCTCCCGCAGTTGGGGATCGTCAGGTAGAGTCGCCGTGCTCATGCGGTCCTCCCTGCTCTACAGCGCCACCAACTGCCCGTAAAGATCGGGCCGCCGGTCGCGATAAAACTGCCATGTCCGCCGCACCTCGGCAATCTCGTCCAGATTCAGGTCTGCGGTCAGCACCTCATCCTTGTTGCGCGAAGCCTCCGCAATAATCTTCCCGCGCGGATTGCAGAAGTAGCTCGAGCCATAAAATTCGCCGATGTTCCATGGCGCTTCGGTGCCCACGCGGTTGATGGCGGCAATAAAGTACCCGTTCGCCGCCGCATGCGCTGGCTGCTCCAGCTTCCACAGGTATTCGCTCAGCCCCGCCACCGTCGCCGACGGATTGAACACGATTTCCGCGCCGTTCAACCCCAGACAACGCGCCCCCTCGGGAAAATGCCGGTCATAACAGATATAGACGCCAATCTTCGCAAATCCGAGATCGAAGACCGGATATCCCAGGTTCCCCGGCCGGAAATAGAACTTCTCCCAAAATCCCGGCGCTACGTGCGGAATATGTGTTTTACGATACTTGCCCAGATATGTCCCGTCACTGGCGATCACCGCCGCCGTGTTATAGAACACGCCCTCCTGTTCCACCTCGTACACCGGCACGATGACCGCAATGCGCAGCTCTCTCGCCAGTCCGCGCATCAGGGTCACGGTCGGGCCATCAGGAACCGCTTCCGTCATCTCATACCACCTCACCGATTGCTCGGCGCAAAAATACGGGCCATTGAAGATCTCCTGCAGGCACACGATCTGCGCTTCCTGCTTGGCGGCCTGGCGAATCAACCCCACATGCTTGTCCACCATCGCCTTCTTCTGCTTGGCAAGCGGATCAGTCGTCGGCGCCGCGGTCGACGCCTGAACAATCGAACAACGAACCATGCGCGGCATCCCCAAACACCTCCACCTAAAAAGGCTGTGAGTCTAAGAAGTTAGCTCAAATGAGCTGATTCGGCAATAGGATTCTGGCCCATCCATCAAAAAGGAGAACGGTCCTGGTCGACAGCCGGCGCTCTGCCTCCGGTTGACTTGCTTCTCACCCAATCTAATAATCGAGGGAGATGAATGTCTATGAGGAGATCGTGAAGCTGCAACGCGAGGGCCGCCGTGGCGCCGTAGCCACCATTGTGAACTCGCGCGGCTCCATCCCCTCTTTCCAAAGCGCCAAAATGCTCGTCCGCGATGACGGCTCCATCGCCGGAACTATCGGCGGAGGTTGCGTCGAAGCCGAAGTCTGGGAGGCAGCGCGCGAAGTCATCGCCCAGGAAAAGCCGCGCACCCTCACCTTCGATCTCAATCAGGACCCCAAATTCGACACCGGCCTCGTTTGCGGCGGTACGCTCGAAATCTTCATCGAGCCCGTCCTTCCCATGCCGCTCCTCTACATCTTCGGCGCCGGCCACGTCGCCGTCGAACTCTTCAAGGCCGCCAGCAACGCGGGTTTCGACTGTATCGTCACCGACGACCGCGACGCCTACGCCAACGCCGAGCGCTTCCCGGGCGCCCTCCAGGTCATCGCCCACGACTTTAATCAGGTGTTCAAAGAAATCGCTCCCAGCGAGTCCTCGTACATCGTCATCGCCACGCGCGGCCACCGCGACGACATGCGCGCCCTGCGCTGGGCGGTGCAAACGCCTGCGCGCTACATTGGCATGATCGGCTCCAGGCGCAAAGCCATCACCGTCTTTCGCGAGCTCACCCGCGAGGGCCTGAAGCCCGAACTCTTCGACCGCGTGCATTCTCCCATCGGGCTCGACATTGGCGCCGTCACGCCCGAAGAGATCGCTGTCTCCATCGTCGCCGAGCTCATCGCCATCCGCCGCCAAGCCGAGCGCGCGCTGCCTCACATGAGCTGGTTCCACAGCGGTCGTCACGCTCCTGATGCATCCGCTGATGCCCCGTCGTCCGAGCCCCTCCCCGCCTCTGCAAAGGAGTAGCTTCGGCAGCCGGTTGCCGGCTGGCTCCCCTTTGTTTTCGCAATCTAGCGAAATCGGAACTGAAGTTATGTAAGCCTCTTTTGAAAAAGCACTACGTCGAAATCCTGGCCGAACTTCCTGCCGACGGAACGCAATCTCCCACAACACTGAAAGCCCGCTCGCTCATGAAAACGAAGGCTTTGTTCGTTGTGCGACGAAACAGTAGCAACCAGGTTTTCGATGCCCATCTTCCGCGCCTTCTCAGACAACAGTTCGAGGGCCCGCGAACCCGCACCTCTCCCGGTATGTTGTGGCAGAAGAAAATAGGTAATTTCCGCAGTCCTCCTGAACGTCCCGGCGGAGTGATAGGCCCGCAGCAAAGCGAATCCTACGGTGCCGCCTTCTGCCCGGATCACCAGCGCGGGGTACCCCTGGCAGAGAGTGAGGAGCCGCTCGAAAAACTCGTCACCGACTCGTTCTTCAGGAAAAGCCGCGAAACTTGTCGCGATGTAGTGATTAAAAATATCGAGAACGTCCTTCCGGTCGTTCAAGGAAAGATCGACGAACTCGTAGCTCATTGGAGAAGCATATCAGTCGATTCCTGTGCCGCTAGGCGGCCCGGTTCTCAGTGCCGGGGCAATCGCGCGAGTTTGTCCCTGCTCCCTTGCTCCGCGTTTCCTTGTATCCCGCGCTCTGCAGAGCTATCGTTTACCTTATGACCGGCGCCCTTCATCTCTGCGGCCTCATCCTCGCGGCGGGCGAGTCCTCGCGCATGGGGATCGACAAGGCGCTGCTTCCCTGGCCTCCGCCCGTTGCGGGCGCATCCCCCCCGCCGTCCCAAACGCTTCTCTCCGCGGCCATCCTCGCCCTTAGGCTGCACGCCCCCGCGGTCATCGTTGTCGCAGGAAGGAATGTTGAAGCGATCGCGGCCACCGTTGACGCGCACGGCGCACTCCTGGTCTGCAATCCCGCTCCGGAACGCGGCCAATTCGAGCTCCCTGCAAGTCGGTCTGCGCGAGCTCCTCGCCCGTGGCTGCGATGCCGCCGTCATCACGCCCGTCGATTGCCCGCCCCTGAGAGCCGAATCGCTCGGCCTTCTCCGCGCATCGTTCGAGCGCGCGCTCACAAGTGGCCTCTGGGCCGTTGCTCCGGAAAACAACGGTAAGCATGGCCATCCTTTGCTCGCGAGCCGTGAATTGATCGACGCCTTCCTCTCCGCGCCCGTTACAAGCAATGCCCGCGAGGTCATGCACTCTCACGCGAACCGCATCGAATACATCCCTGTACCCGACGCCCTCGTCAAGGCAGGCCTCAACACGCCCGAAGACTACGCGGCTCTCGCCGAAAAAGCTTCCTCGTAGCCCCGATCTCGATTTCGTAGCGCCAGACTCCAGTCCGGCTGTCATGCGGATCTCCAGACCCGCATTCGACAAGAACATCTTCTCGTTTCGATTTTGAGCGCTGAACACGAAACCATCGGAAACCTAGGATTCGCCGCGTAGCCGCTCCAGCGCCGCCGCCAGCGCATCCATCGCCAAATGCCCCGCATGGCTCGATGCCCGCGGTAGCCCTCCCACCGTGCGGATTAGCTCCTCCCAGCTCAGCTTCCGCGCCGCGTCCACGCTCATCCCGCTCACCAGCTCAGTCAGCGCTGAGCCGCACGCCATCGCGGCCACGCAACCCTTCGCCCGGAAGCGAATCTCCGCGATCCGCCCTTCCGAAACCTTCACCGTGAGCTCCAGAACGTCGCCGCACGCCGGATTCTCGATCCGCGCTGACGCGTCCGCATCGGCCAGCGTTCCCGCATTGCGCGGGTGCTCAAAATGATCGAGAACTTGCGGCGAATACATGTCGCTTGCCTCAAAAACTGCTGCGCAAATCGCGGCTCGAACGCGTCGCACCGTCGATTAACCCGGTCCGCGTTCCCCCGACACGCTCCTCGAGCCCATTCTATGCGCTGAACAGATTTCGCACCGCCCCAGGACCGGGCCGGGCCCGCAAGTTGAACTACACTGAATGCGTTATGGCAATTGCAGGTGTTTCACCATCAATCCGGACGCGCGCGCCGCAGGGCGTGTTTTCGAATGAGCCCTTTACCGACTTCAAAGATCCTGAGAATGCCCGCTCCATGCGCCGCGCTCTCGACCAGGTGGCCGCACACCTCGGCGTTGAGTACAGCCTGATCATTGGCGGCAAGCGTTTCAAAACCGCTGACAAGATTCGCTCCATCAATCCGGCGCGCCCGGCCCAAATCGTTGGCGTGCACCAGAAAGCCGGCGCCGCGCAGGCTGAAGCCGCCATGTCCGCTGCGTTGCGCGCTTTCGAATCGTGGAGCAGGACCTCAGCCGAAGAGCGGGCCTCGCTCCTTCTTGGCGCGGCGGAAATCATCCGCAAGCGCAAGTTCGAGTTCATGGCCTGGCTCACCTACGAAGTCGGCAAGAACTGGGCCGAGGCCGATGCCGACGCCGGCGAGGCCATCGATTTCCTCGAGTTCTACGCCCGCGAGGCGCTGCGCATGGCCACCGTCACCACGCCCATTCAATATCCGGGCGAGCGCGACGAGCTCTCTCTATATCCCCCTCGGCGCGGGCGCCGTGATTTCGCCCTGGAACTTCCCCTTCGCCATCATGGCCGGCATGACTGCCGCAGCCATCGTCGCCGGCAACACCGTGGTTCTCAAGCCCTCGAGCGACGCGCCCACCATCGCCAACCGCTTTGTAGAGGCGCTCGAAGAAGCCGGCCTTCCCGACGGCGTGGTCAACTTCTGCCCCGGCTCCGGCTCCTCCTTCGGCAACGCCATCGTCGAGCACCCCAAAAACCGCTTCATCGCCTTCACCGGCTCCAAGGCCGTCGGCCTTGAGATTCACGAACGCGCCGCGCACATGCGCCCCAGCCAGATCTGGATCAAGCGCACCATCCTCGAAATGGGCGGCAAAGACTCGATCCTCGTCTGCGCCGACGCGGATCTCGACGCTGCTATCGAAGGCGTGGTCGCTTCAGCCTTTGGCTTCAGCGGCCAAAAGTGCTCTGCCTGCTCCCGCGCCATCGTTGAAGCTCCCCTCTACGACGTCTTCGTCGAACGCCTGCGCGAACGGGTCGCGGCCTTGACCGTGGGCGATCCCGCGGCCAATCACTCGCTCGGCCCTGTCATCAACCAAGCAGCGCTCAAATCCATCCTGAACTACATCGAAATCGGCAAGAAGGAAGGCAAACTGATTGCGGGAGGCAACGCGCCGGCTACCTCCGATGGCGGCTACTTCCTGGAACCGGCCATCTTCGCTGACGTCGCCCCGAATGCGGTCATCGCCCAGGAGGAAATCTTCGGCCCGGTGCTGGCTCTCATCAAGGTCGCGAGCTTCGAAGAGGGCCTGCGGGTGGCCAACAACACAGAGTATAGCCTTACCGGCTCGGTCTACTCAACGAATCGCGACCATCTCAACCGCGCCCGCCGCGACTTTCACGTGGGCAATCTCTACTTCAACCGCAAGTGCACGGGCGCAATGGTCGGTGCGCATCCCTTCGGCGGATTTAACATGAGTGGAACTGACTCCAAGGCCGGCGGCCCGGATTACCTCTCCCTCTTTACCCAGGCCAAGAGCGTCGGCGAAAAGCTCTAGCTGGCGCCAACCTTCAATTCGCCGCGCAATCCGTCCGCCGGCGCCACGTCAACTGCACAAGGAGACTCGACCGGCCAATGACAGCGTGGGAATTCACAGCAGTGGTCTGGATTCTTTCCTTCCTGGCGGGCTTTCTCGGCGCGCTCACCGGCCTTGGCGGTGGAGTGGTGGTCGTTCCCGCGCTCACTCTAGCTCTCGGCGTAAACATGAAGTACGCCATCGGCGCCTCGCTGGTCTCGGTCATCGCCACTTCCTCAGGCGCCGCGGCCGCTTACGTGCGCGAGGGCTTCTCCAACATCCGAATTGGCATGTTCCTTGAAATTGCTACGACCATCGGCGCGATTGTTGGCGCTCTCCTTGCCGGCCGCATCGGCACCCATGCGCTCGCCATCATCTTCGGCCTGGTTCTCGTTCAATCCGCGTACCATTCCTTCAAAGGCGCGCCGGACGACGCGCATCCTGCCGGATCCGATGCGCTTGCCCGGCGCTTGCGGTTCGGCGGCAGCTATCCCGTCGATGGAAAACTTGAGCCGTACGGCGTCCGCAATGTCCCGGCCGGCTTCGGCATCATGTTCGGAGCCGGTGCGCTTTCCGGCTTGCTCGGCATCGGCTCCGGCGCGGTAAAAGTCATCGCCATGGACCGCGCCATGCGCATTCCCTTCAAAGTCTCCACCACCACCAGTAACTTCATGATTGGCGTAACCGCCGCCGCCAGCGCCGGCATTTACCTGAGCCGCGGATTCATCGACCCCCGCGTGGCCATGCCGGTCATGCTCGGCGTGCTTTGCGGAGCGTTGCTGGGAGCCAAGGTGCTCGTACACGCTCCCGTGCGCACGTTGCGGGCTGTCTTTGCCATTGTGATTCTGATTTTGGCCATCGAAATGATCGTGAATGGCGTCTTGGGGAGGGTGTAACCCGAATGAATGACCGTCGCCTGGAGATCATCATTGGCCGCCTACTGCAAACCGGTGTGCTGTTGGCCGCCGCCATGGTTGTTGCGGGTGGCGCCTTCTATCTCGTTCAGCACCACTCCGAACGCGTAGACTTTCGCGCCTTTGTTCCCGGCAGCCAGGACCTGCGCACGCTTCCCGGCATTGTGCGTTCGGCAGCGCACTTCCATAGCGAAGCTTTGATCCAAATCGGCCTGCTTCTCCTCATCGCCACCCCAATAGCGCGTGTAGCCATGGCCATTGTTGGCTTTGCTCTTGAACGCGACCGCCTTTATACGGTCGTCAGCCTCATCGTTCTGCTGATTCTTGCCTTCAGCCTGATTCATGCAACCTGACACAGCGAAGGCATGACCGGGCACGCGCGGTATCGGACAGAGTTTCTTGCAGGTCTTGGCTTGGAATCGATCCGCGGCCCGCGAATCGTGACTTGCGTCAGGCCACGGCGCCTGAGGCGGCCTGGTTCTCGGCCTCCATCTTGTTGCCCACCTCGGCGGCGGCCTTCGCCAGCACTCGGTGATGGATCGTGAAAAGCGCCAGCTCCAGCCGGTCGCCCACCCCGGTCTTGTCGTAAATCGATCGTAGATAATTCTTGATCACTTGTTCTGTCGTTTTAAGCCGGATGGCGATCTCGCGGTTCTTGCATCCCTGCACAATCAGTGCCACGATGCGCATCTCTTTGGGAGTGAGCCGATCGCGCACCCGCGCTCCCACCAAATCCTCTTCCGGCGATTCCGGCGGCGCAGCCTGCGTGGGGAACCACGTGTCGCCTGCAGCCACGCGGTGCACACACTCGATCAACCCCGGGCCGGTGACGCTGCGAAACACCACCCCGCGAAAGCCCTGCTGCAGATAGGTCGCGGCAATTTCGTTATTCTCCGCCACTACGATGCCGCGGCTGTTCGTGGTCTCAAGCAGCATCGCCAGCCGCGTAAAATCCGGCTGCAGCGAAGCCGCGAACAGGACAATCGACCCGGGGAAAGTGGTGATGGCATGGTACATGCGCTCAAGATCAGTGCATTGCGCGATGATGCGCAAATCCTCATCCATGGCCAGAACCTTGGCGGTGCCGGCCCTGAAGATCGCTTGCGAATCGGCCAGGATGATCTTGTTCATGGTATGTGCTCTGCCTGCTCCTGCCCCTCGCGGGAAAAACTCAGCGTCTCAACCTCCATTTTCGCCAAAACCAGGGCCGGTCAACCCCCGCGCCTGCTATCTTCCTCCCCTCGTCCCTATCGGCAAAAGCGCGACCTGTCTTGGCAATGTCTGTAATTGCTACATTGTGAGCCTCAACCGGCTGGATTCGCAAGACCCCAGTTCCCGGCCTCGTCGACGATCGGCATGGCCTTTGCGCTGCTATGACCGAGATTACAGCCAGTCTGCCAAAAAGAGCACGAAAAACCCGGGGATAGACTTGAAGAAACCATTAACCAATATGGGACAGGCAAGCTCTACACTCATTGTATATGGCGCGGCCCATTCTGCTGGCAGTTGATGATGACGTGAGCGTATTGGAGGCCGTTGTCCAGGATCTGCGCCGCCAGTACGGAAATAACTACCGCGTCATGCGCGCCGCGGGTGGCCAGACCGCCCTCGACATGCTCGCGCAGCTCAAGACGCGCGACGAGCCCGTGGCTTTGCTGGTCAGCGACCAGCGCATGCCAGGAATGAGTGGCGTGGAAATGCTGGAGCGGGCGCGTGCCCTCTATCCCGAGGCGCGCCGCGTTCTCCTCACCGCCTACGCCGACACCGAAGCGGCCATCCGTGCCATCAACTCCGCCCGCATCCACTACTACCTCAACAAACCCTGGGACCCTCCGGAGGAGAAGCTCTACCCTGTTGTCACCGATCTCCTCGAGGATTGGCAGGCTGGCTTCCAGCCGCCGTTCGAGGGATTGCGTGTCATCGGCCACCGCTGGTCGCTCAATGACCACCGCGTGCGCAACTTTCTCTCGCGCAATCATGTCCCCTACCGCTGGTTCGACGTGGCCGCCGGCCCTGAGGCGCTCAAGTTGCTCGAGGACCGCCAACTCAGTCCCGAAAAGCTGCCCGTCGTGCTCTTCGCCGACGGCACGGCGCTTGTCGATCCCGAGCTTGACGCCCTGGCTGCCCGCGTGGGGCTGCGCGTCCAGGCTGCCCAGGATTTCTACGACCTCGTCGTGGTCGGCGCGGGTCCGGCTGGCCTTGCCGCCGCCGTCTACGGAGCCAGTGAGGGTCTGCGTACCCTCGTCATCGAGCCCGTCGCCCCCGGCGGCCAGGCCGGCTCCAGTTCCAGAATCGAGAATTACCTCGGCTTCCCTTCTGGCGTCACCGGCGCTGATCTGGGCCGCCGCGCCCATGCCCAGGCTTCGCGCTTCGGCGCTGAGTTTCTCACCCAGCGCGCTGCCGGCGTGCGCATCGACGGCCAGTACCGATTCGTCCAGCTCGCCGATGGCCGCGAAGTCTCCAGCCACTGTGTTCTGCTTGCCCCCGGCGTCCAGTACCGCAAGCTCGATATCCCAGGCTCGGAGCGCCTTACCGGTCGCGGCATTTACTACGGAGCCGCGCTGGTCGAGGCACTGGCCTGCAAGGGCGAAGAGGTCTATGTCGTCGGCGGCGCAAACTCCGCCGGCCAGGCCGCCTTGCACTTCGCCAAATATGCCACGAAAGTAACCATGCTGGTGCGCGGTGAGGGTCTTTCCGCCACCATGTCGAAATACTTGATCGATGAGATCGCTCGCACATCGAATATTGTGGTAGAGGCGCGAACCCAGGTGCTCGAGGCCATCGGCGACGAGCACCTGAGCGCACTTAGGCTGCGCGGCCCCTCAGGCGAAACCCAGGTGCCCGCATCCTCGCTCTTTGTTTTCATCGGCGCCGCGCCGGTCACCGCGTGGTTGCCTCCGTGCATACTGCGTGACGAGAAAGGATTTCTGCAGGCCGGACCGGATCTGCGCAAAAATGGCAAGTTGCCGGAGGTCTGGCGCGAAACACGTGAACCCTTTTTGCTTGAGAGCAGCGTTCCCGGTGTCTTCGTCGCCGGCGACGTGCGCTCCGGCTCGGTGAAGCGTGTGGCCTCTGCGGTAGGCGAGGGTTCCATCGCGGTCCAGTTCGTTCACCAGTATCTGGCCGGGTTTTAGGGTCTGCTGACGCACACTGTTGGTTGTCCCATGAGCGAGAACAAACAATCAATTCAGGTCAAGCCGATCCACCTCAAGGATCTCGCCGCGGCTCTGCCGCATGCGCGCATCTTCGCTTCCACTCCATTCGACGCCATTGCCGGTGTCGATCGCGTCGAGCGTGTCACTGCCCCAGCCGGGTCCGTGCTCGTCGAAGCCGGCGAACCGTGGCGCTATTACTGGCTCTTGCTCCAGGGCGAGACGCGCGCCGAGCGCCCTGAAGCCGACGGCACAATGACATTGGTCGGCATTGCGCACTCCGGCGAAGCTTTCGGTGAAGTGCCTCTGCTCACCGGTCGAGCCACATCGATGTTCCGCGTCTCCGCGGCACAGGATTCCGTACTGGTCCGCTTCACCGAGCAGGATTTCTGGTCACTCCTCGCCTGTTGTTCGGCCATCCGCAAGACCGTCCTTGCCGATAGCGCCCAGCGCCTGCAGGCCTACCAGGTCGAGGCGCTTCATCGTGAGAAACTCGTCGCCCTCGGCACTCTCGCCGCCGGCCTCATGCACGAGCTGCACAATCCCGGCTCGGCCGCCAAGCGCGCCGCCTCGCAATTGCGCGAAAACCTTTTGCGCCTTCAGCAGCTCAGCCTGCGCTCCAGCACCAAACCCAAAACACCGGCCCAGCTTCAGTGCATGAAAGATCTGCTCGAGCACGCCCTCGCCGGCTGCAACCAGCCCGCCATGAGCAGCCTCGAGCAGGCCGATACGGAAGAGGCCATGAGCCAGTGGCTCGCCCAGGCCGGCGTCGAGAATGCCTTCACTATCGGTCCCGTCCTTGTCTCCATGGGATTCGACCGGCACGAAATCGCCTGCGTGCAGGAGCACTTCGATCCGGAATCGTTCTCTGACGCGCTCAATTGGTTCGGCGCGCTGGTCTCCAGCGTCTCACTGGTCTGCGCCATCGAGGAGAGCATCTCCCGCATCTCCGAACTGGTCATGGCCGTCAAGAAATTCGCCTACGACGAGCGCACACCGGACAAAGATCTCGACGTCCACGACAGTCTGCAGAGCACGCTCACCATCCTCGGCCACAAGCTGCGCCTTAAGCAGATTCAGGTCGAGAAGCGATTCGCCGCATCGCCCTCCACCATCCGCACGCGCGGCTCCGCCCTGAGCCAGGTGTGGACCAACCTCATCGACAATGCTGTGGATGCCTCGCCTGAGGGCGCGAAGCTCGAAATCGCCACCTGGTCCGAGCCCGAGTCGCTCGCCGTCTCGATCGGCGACCACGGCGCAGGCATTCCGCCTGAGGTCCTTCCTCACATCTTCGAGCCGTTCTTCACCACCAAGCCCCAGGGTTCCGGCACCGGCCTCGGTCTTGAAATTGTCAACCGCATCGTCACGCAGAAATTCGGCGGAAAGATCGAAGTCGAGTCCCAACCCGGCGACACGCGTTTCGTCATCCGCCTGCCTCTCAAAGCCCCTGGCTCATAGCTTCACGTCAAAGACCAAATGCGGAGCGCAACCAGCCGCTCCAAACTCCCCCGCCGCTCGTGGTAGGACCACTGGGATCTCATGGCGTATCATTAGGTGCGCAACGAATCCACCCCTCGTGAGGTCTCCCGTGACTCAATCCAAAACTCAGCGCAAACACCCGGTGCTCTTCCTTGCTTTTGCCTTCACATGCGCCGTCATTTCTCCCGCCGCCCTTCACGCCGCCCGCACCTGCCATCCGCGCGACTTTGGCGCCAAGGGCGATGGAACCACCAAGGACACGGCCGCGATTCAGAGCGCCATTGACGCCTGCGCGGCCAAAGCCGGCGGCATCGTCCGTCTCACCGCGGGCACCTATCTCACCGCTCCCATCGTGCTCAAGAGCAACATTACCCTTCAGCTCGACAAGGGTGCCACGCTGCTCGGCTCGCCCGATCATGGCGACTATCCCGCGATCACCGAATTCCGCCTCCCTGACGTCCAGCCGCTGGTCAGCGCCACGAATGCCGAAAACGTGTCCATCACCGGCGAGGGCACCATCGACGGCAACGGCGAGAGCTGGTGGCGGATGGCGCGCAGCGTCCGCGACGCCGGCGTCATGGGCAATCCTCATCCCCGCCCGCGTTTGGTCGTCTTCGACCACTGCAAGCACGTCCGCGTCGAGGGCGTCACCATCCAGAATTCGCCCATGTGGCAACTCGTTCCCTACTACTGCGACGACGTGGTCATCCACAACATCCGCGTGCTGGCTCCGCAGCACTCGCCCAACACCGACGCCATCGATCCCTTCTCCTCGTCCAACGTCCGCATCGATCATCTCTACGCCAACGTCGGCGACGACGACATCGCCATCAAATCCGGCGCTATCAACTCGCCCGGAGGCGACGAGCCGAGCCGCGACATCACCATCTCCGATTGCACCTTTCTCCACGGCCACGGTCTCTCCATCGGCAGCGAGATCGCCGGCGGCGCGCATGACATCCTCGCCGAGCGCATTCACTTCGATGGCACCGACAACGGCATTCGCGTCAAGGCCAATCGCGATCGCGGCAACGACGTCTCGAACCTCGTCTTCCGCGACATCGACATGAAGGACGTCAGAAACCCGCTCGTCATCAGCGAGTACTATCCCCGCATCCTGCCGCCCGAAGGAACCGTGGCGCCGCAGCCGGTAACGCGTCTCACCCCCCACTTCCACAACATCGTGCTCCAGAACGTCACGGCAACAGGCGCCGCCATGGCCGGTGCCATCGTCGGCCTGCCTGAAGCGCCGGTCACCGGCATCGTCCTCCAAAACGTCAGCCTGAGCGGCGAGAAGGGACTGTCCATCGGCTATGCCACGGTGACGGGACAAAATGTAAAGGTCGAGGCCGCGCAAGGCGAGGCGATCATGAAGCTCGCCGGCGCCAACGTCACGCTGCAGTAATGCGCAACGCACTCAGATCATGAAAATGGGTGCCCCACCCGGGCGCCGAGGCACCGGGGCGTCCTCTGGGCCGGGCAGCGCGATCTTGTTTTCGCGCCTGGGGCGGGTAGCATTCTCCGCCGAACCCATGATGTTGGGGCCTTACTGATTGACGCCGCTCGCCAGAAACCCTCCGTCCACCACCAGAATCTGCCCGGTCACGAACGAAGCGCTGTCCGAGGCCAGGTAAACAACCGCGCCAATCAGCTCCTCTGTCTTGCCGAATCGCCCCATTGGCGTCCGCATCAGCAGCTCCTGCCCGCGCGGCGTGCTATCCAGCAGCTGCGCATTCAACTCGGTGCGGAAGACGCCCGGCGCGACCGCATTCACCGTCACGCCTTTTTTTGACCACTCCACGGCCAGCGAACGCGTCAGCGAGGCCACGCCGGCCTTGCTGGCCGCATAGGCCGTCACTTCGCTCAACGCCACAAAACTGTTCAGCGATGCGATATTGATGATGCGCCCGTAGCCGCGCTCCAGCATGTGCCTGCCGAACACCTGGCAGGCCCGCAGCGTCCCTGTCAAATTCGTATTCAGGATGTTGTTCCACTCCCCTTCCGGAAGATCCAACGTCGGCGTCCGCTTGATCATCCCCGCGCAGTTCACCAGAATGTCCACTTTGCCGAAGCGCGTGAGCGTGGCAACCAGCAGCTGCTCCAGCGACGCGCGGTCGCCCACATCCGAGGCCAGCCGCAGCGTCCGCCGCCCGCGCGCCTCAATCTCCTTGGCGGTGTCATCCACCTGTTGCTGCCGCCGCGCCGTGGCGATCACGTCGGCGCCGGCATCGGCCAAGCCAAGGCTCAAGGCAAGACCAATTCCTGACGTTCCTCCAGTCACAACTGCGACCTTGTCTTCAAGGCTGAAGAGCTGAGATTTCATGCGATCTCCGTGGGGAGGATATGCTGCGATATGCGGTCCAGGCAAGTCCCGGAATCAGGAGCTGCACGTTAAAAAGACTGGCGCAATATGCCGGGAGTAGAGGTTTTCGGTCACGTTCTTCGCTATCACCGCTTCATTCGCCTCCAGCAGATCAAGATAGCGCCGCCCCATCTTCGCGGCCACTTTGAATCCCACGTGCAGCAACTGGCGCACGCTGGGATTGTAGGCTGCGGCACTCTCCACGTGGCGCAACGCCGAAGTATATTGCTCCGAGGTCCATCCCCGCACCTCGTCGGCCGTGGGCAACTTCTTGGCATCGATGTCAATCACCGTGGCGTATGGCGCGCACAGCTCCTCGCGGTGCTTGAGCGCCTCGGCGTACACTTCCTTGGCCAGTGCCAGCCCTTCGCCTCCAGCCTCGGCCAGCCCGATCAGCTCTTCCAGCCACGTCGTCCCTGCGGTCTTCAGGTGCACCCCCACGTTGAACCGTTTCAGCGTAGCGTGAATCGCCGGGTAGATGGAAAACTTGTCGCTGCCTGAATGCACGCTGAGCTTCAGGTTCTCCGGGAACCCGTATTGCTTCACGGCGTAGGCGATTGCCGCCACGTTCAGCGCCATCTCACGCTCGAACTGCGCCACGTCTCCCACATAATCAACGCCCTTGTTGAACCGCCCGCTGAACTTCGGTGCGATCGTCTGCACGGGAATCCCCTCATCGGCAATCGCAGCCAGAATAATCAGCAACTCCACCGGGCTCTGCGCGCGATCGGTCTCGTCCATCGAAACCTCGGGAATGAAGTTTCCCGCGCCCTTCGCGCTCAGCACCCGCCGGTACACTTCTCCAGCCTTCTTCACCGCGGCCAGAAACTTGTGCGCGGTCTGCCGCAGAGTCGCGGGCGTGATCTCAAAGGCTTCATCAGCGCTCGCCAGTTCAATGCTGCCCTGCAACTCCGGATGCCGTCTCACGAACCTCTCGATGTCGTCGGCCTGCGCAGGCCGCCCTATGAACTCCGCCACATCGAAGGTGAAAAAGTCGCACGGCGCAAGAAAGCGATCCACGGTCGCCGCCGTAATGTGGTCTGCGTCGCAATAGTAGGGAAGGTTCCATCCCAGCGCCTTCACCGCGGCGTCGGCGGCCTGCCGCACTGAAGAAGGCTCCGAGCCGATGATCATGTGCTCGCGGTTCGATTTGTTCCACACCGGCACAACTTCAACGCCGTGCTTCAACGCTTGCATGCATGCCTGCAACTGTGCCTTGGCTTGGTGTGCGAATCGGTCGCCGGTGCCAACCGAATATTTATTCAGCTTCAATCCTTCGGTCCCCATGTTCGTTTCGTCTTACGCAATTCCTCTCGTTGTGTTGAGTCTCCGGCATCGCCACCGCCGCGGCGTCCCCCTCAATCAGCATGGCTGTGCACCAGAGCGGTCGCTTGAGCACCCTCAAATCGGCTGCGATGCGCCCACAACCCCAACCCTGGATTGGCCACGAAGAAGATCTTCTCGCCGCCCACCTTGTTGGTGCCGTGGCGCAGCTTCTCCGGATCGTAGCGCGCGGTCATCGCCTTCAAATCGCCGTACTCAAATCCCACGCTCTCCACTTCCTTGCTGGCTCAGCTCGCCGGGGCACCACTGGATGGTGAACCGCCCTTCCGACGAAGCATGAATCAGGTGCGCCGCCGCGCTCAGGTCCGCGGCCAGATCCGCATTCTCGTTCACCGCCTTCAGCGTAGCCGGCGTTCCACGATAGCCATACTTGCGGATCAGCGCGTCAATCCCCTTGTCCTCGCCGAACTCCTTCACGCCCGGCGCCAGAATGATCAGCTCTGCGCCGTCGGCCAGCGCCATGCGCGTGCGATACACGGCCTTGTTGCCGATCCACGTGCTGTGGAACTCCTTCGGGTCCAAATACACAACCGCCTTCTTGATCGGCTCATCGAGCATCTCGAAGTTCACCTTCAGGCTCAACTCCGCAGCCCGCAGGAAACATTCAAGATCGTCGCCGATGTACAGCCCGCGCACCGCCAGCCCTCCGTTCTTGCCGCGCCCCACTACCGTCTGTACGTAGACGATCGGCAGATGCCGCAGGAACTTCTCGCAGGCGCGGTTCAGCACGTTGCGCACGGGGTTCTCCGCTCGCCCCATGATCCGCTCCATCCCGTACACAGCGCCTAGGTAGTGGCTGCGGTTGATGCCCTCGCGCCCGCCCGTGCCGATCAGGATGTTCTTCGCATGATTGGCCATGCCGATCACTTCATGCGGCACCACCTGCCCGATGGAAAGAATCAGGTCGAAGCCGCCCTGTGAGATCAGCTTGTTCACCTGCGCCGGCCACGTGTAGTTCAGCTTGCCCTCTGACTGCTCGCGAATGAACTCCGCAGGCAGCTCACCGAGCGTCTCAATATCCGTGCGCCAGTTGTGCACGCGAAACAGTTCCTGCGGCATGCCGCCGAACATGTGCGCAATCTGGTCCGCCCGCATGGGCGTATGCGTGCCGATTGCCGGTAGCACCGCCTTCAGCCGGTCGCCATAGTGCTCCCACGCATAGCGCGTCAGATCCCCCGCCCGTGAATGCTCGCGGCTTTGATCGGGCGGCACGGCCAGCACCCTGGTCCGCTTGCCCAGCTTGCCCAGGCTCTCCACCATCAGCTCCTTCAACTGCATCGGCGAGAGATCGGTCTCGGTGCTTCCGACGGAACAATAGAGGCTCATACATCAATCTCCAATTTCCTCGCTTCAGGTTGCCTGGTTGCCCCATCCTAGCCGGGTTCTTGTTTTTCCGGCTAGGGCGGGAGACCACGCCACGCTGACACCAGGCCCATTTAGCCCTACAGCCGGTACGCCTTCTTTACCAGGCCGTAGGCCAAATCGTGTGCCACTTCGTGCGCTTCGTCTTCGTCCAGACGGTGCTCGGCCACAAGCCTGCCCAGAAAAGCGCAATCCACGCGCCGCGCCAAGTCGTGCCGCGCCGGAATGGAGAGAAACGCCCGCGTGTCGTCGTTGAATCCCGCCGTGTTATAAAACCCAGCCGTCTCCGTCGTTTGCTCGCGAAAACGCATCATGCCCTCAGGACTGTCATGAAACCACCACGGCGGTCCCAGACGCAAGCAGGGATAATGCCCGGCCAGCGGCGCCAGTTCACGGCTGTAGGTAGTTTCGTCCAGCGTGAAGAGAATAATGGTCAGGTTGCGCTCGTTGCCAAACCGGTCCAGCAGCGGCCGCAACGCGTCCACGTAATTCGTCGCTCTGGGGATATCGGCGCCCATGTCGCGGCCGTAGCGCTCATACACAAGCCGGTTGTGGTTGCGCACGCTCCCGGGATGGATCTGCATCACCAGCCCATCCTCCACGCTCATCCGCGCCATCTCCGTCAGCATCTGCGCCCGGAACAGCTCTTGCTCCGCCGCGTCCGCTTTGCCCGCAATCACCTTGCCGAACAGCGCCCCCGCCTCGGCCTGCGGCAAGCCCGCAGTTTGCGCCGTGGGGTGTCCGTGGTCCGTCGACGTGCATCCCAACGCGCGAAACCGCGCCCGCGCCTTCATGAGTGCGTTCAGGTACCCCTTCCAGGTCGACGCGTCTTCGCCGTTCTGTTCGCCCAGCTTGGCCACCTGTCCGGCAAATCCCTTGAACTCCGGATCCACCACCGCATCAGGCCGGAACGCGGGCAGAATTCGCGCCTTCCATCCCGAATTGCGAATGGCTTGGTGAGCCTTCAGTTCATCCAGCGGAGACTCCGTCGTCGACAGCACCTCGATGTTGAATCTCTCGTAGAGAGCCCGCGGCAGAAACTCCGGCGTGCGCAGCTTTTCCGCAATCGTGTCGAAATACACGTCGGCCGTCTTCTCGTTCAACCGCTCCTTGAACCCGAACAGCTCCTCAAAGGCGTAATCCAGCCACATGCGGGTAGGCGTGCCCCGAAACAAATAGTAGTGGCTGGCGAAGATGCGCCACACCTTCCGCGGATCCTTTACCACCGGCTGCCCGATGCCCAGGTCGTCCATGGAGATGCCCTGGCTGTAAAGCATGCGGAATACATAGTGATCGGGCTGCACGAATAGTGTCGCCGGATCGGGGAACGGCTCATTCGTGGCAAACCACGCTGCCCGCGTGTGCCCATGGGGGCTGATGATGGGAAGGTTCCGGATGCGCTCATAGAGCGATCGTGCCGCTTTGCGGGCGCTTGCTTCGGCGGGAAACAATCGGTCTTCATGAAGCAACATGGTTTTCATTCTACCTCGCACACCGGCCGGTAAGATCCTCGGCGCCCTTAGAGGTCAGACCAGAAGTATACACGGGACCGACCCCTGCTCTCGGCCATGCGGATTTTTCCCGCGGTGCCGCAAGTTTCTCGAACCAAACTCGGTTTTCAATGATAATCTCACTGTGACCCTGATTTTCAGAACCTCAGGAAGGTGGCCGGCCTTATGCCGCGCGTGAAAGAGGAAGAGCAAGCGCCCCATCGAACGATGCAAGTGGTTAACCACATCCGTTCTCTCATCGAGAGCGGAACTCTGCAACCGGGCGACAAGATCCCGCCGGAACGCGAGTTCGCCCGCTCTCTCAAAATCAGCCGCGCCAGCCTGCGCACCGGCATCGGTTACATGGCGGCCATGGGCGTTATGAAGATCCGCCACGGTGTCGGCACCTTTGTCGCCGACGGCCCCCCGCAATTCGGAACGGCCTCCCTGAGCCTCATCGGAGCCCTGCATGGCTTTCAGTCCTGGCAGATGTTTGAGGCTCGTATCATCCTTGAGAGCCATCTGGCCGCCCTGGCCGCCGAGCGTGGCAAACAGGAGCAATTCGCCGCCCTCGCCGAAGAAGTGGCCGAGATGTTCGCCTCCATGAACAGCCCTGCGGACTATCTCATCCACGATCTGCTCTTTCACCGCATCGTTTCCCAGGCCTCGGGCAATCCTATTTTGGCTGCGATTATTGAGACCATCACTTCGGCGCTCTACGATACTCGCCGCAAGACCGTCGAACGCTCAACCGACATGCGTGAATCCGCTGAGATGCATCGCGAAATTTACCGCGCCATCCGTGGGCGGAACGCCAAGGAAGCGCACAATCTCATGGAGAAGCACCTGCGCCTGGCCCAAATCGCACAGGGCATGGAGCGCCCTACGGGCCGCAGAGGATCGTCTGGCGGCTTAAAAAAGAAGCATGCGCGCTCCGCATCCGCCGCTTAGCTGCGCTTGGCGCCGCGGAGCATTCAATCCCAGTTCAAAATCGCGCGAGGGCTCTCCCCTGGATCCGCCGTGCCCGACCCAGGAACGCACTGCGGCTCCTATTGCGGCGCTGCGATCAAGATACCCTTTCCCGGGAAAGCGCGATCCCATGCACCGCAGTGGCGGCCATACCGCATCAAGAAGCACCATGGTGCTTTTCGAGGCTCCGTTCGAGTAAACTTTCGGACCGCGTTCCTGGCCACGGAAGGAGGCATTGGGAAGCGCCCACCCCGAAGGGCTCACCTTTCTCTATGCCCTTTGCCATCTTGCTCCTGAAAACAGCGAGCTCATGCGCAAGGTCTGACCACGATTTGTTCAACCGGTGGCCAAATTCCACCTTCTCATAGATGCAGAAAATCGAAATTCAATTTTCGGAATGTGCCCGCGAATTTCCCTATTGACAGGTTTGGACCTGTTATACGAAACTAATTCCGCTTCGAAATGTGGTCAGACCACGCGTGCCAGTTCGACAAAACCTCAGGTAAGAGCCGCATTTCGAAGCACGACGTAGGACCTATTGGAGGCAACATGATAAGGCAATTAGCCTTGGTGAATCTCTCTGTGTCGCGGAAGACCAACGTAGGAAAGCCACTCGGCTTCCTTCGTTTCGCGGCAACAAGCTCCCTGGCGCTGCTGGTCGTCATCCTGATGATGTCCCTCCGCGCGAATGCGCAGATGGCCGGCACCGGAGCCATTTCCGGCACTGTCACCGACGCATCGGGCGCCGTGGTTCCGGATGCAACCGTAACTGCTACGGCGGTCGACACAAACGTCAAAACAATTCGTACCACCACCGGCGCGGGAGACTACGACATCACGCCGCTGATGCCTGGCAATTACTCCCTCACCGTCACGGCTCCGGGCTTCGAGACTTTCGTGCAGCAAAACATTACAGTCAACGCCCTTGAGACCGTCGCGGTCAATGTTAGGCTCTCGCTCGGAACTGCCCAACAGACGGTCACCGTCACCACCGCGCCTCCCGTTCTGGAGACGACCGATGCCACTCTCGGCGCCGTGATGGACAACCAGATGTACTCCAGCCTTCCGCTTCTGATGGGTTACAGCGGCAACGCCGATCAGCGCCGCAGCACCGACTTCGAGTACCTCATGCCCGGCGTACAGGGCAACTACACCTCCAACAACCCGACGGATAACTCGGGCATCGTTAACGGCAGCGGTCCCGCCGGTGGCGTCTCGGAGATCTACATCGACGGCATCAATCTTCCCGAAGCCGATCAGGTAGGCGACCCGCGCTTTGTATGGACGGCCTTTGGCATGGACTCCATCGACCAATTCCAGGTGCTCACCTCAGCCTTTCCCGCCGAGTATGCCGGTCAAGGCGTTGAAAACTACACCGTCAAGTCAGGTGGCAACCAGATCCACGGCTCCGTGTACGAGTACATCCGCAACACCGTGGCCGATGCCTGGGCCATCAACAACAAGAAGCCCACCATCATAGGGATTGTGCCCCAGGGCCAGAGTTGCTCGAGCGCTAAATTGACGGCGTCGACAAGTTGGTGTGCGCTGGGCGGCGTCAAGGCCACTGAGATTCAGAATGAGTACGGCATCGTGCTCAGCGGTCCCATCATCAAGAACAAGCTCTTCCTCTCCTATAACTACGGCCAATACCGCGACGCGAATGGTCCGAACCCCCACTCCAGACCGTCCCCACTCTTGCCATGATGGGCTACTCGTCGTCTGGAGCCGCTCTCGGATACGCTGACTTTTCCGGCTTTGTGGCAGCCAACCCCACATATAAGATCTACGATCCCGCGACACAGACGCCCAATTGCACCGGTACGGGTTGCACGCGTACCCAATTCACCAGCAATCAGATTCCGTCAACCCGTTTCTCCGCCGCTGCCGCCTACTTCAACAAGTTCATGCTGCCCTATGAAGCGGAGGCCAATCAGAGCGCATACGTCAACAACATCGCCCCCGGCTATCCCAGCGGTCTGTCCAACTGGTATCAGGCCGGCCGCCTTGACTATGACATGAGCGACAAGAACCAGCTCAGCATCATCGTTGCCTTCGGCCGCCAGGCCAGCACCGGACCAAATTCTTCGGGTTCCGCCAACGCCCTCGGACCTCCGTTCAACGACAAGCAGGCCTATACTCCGAAGACCAACGTCGACATTGTGAAGGAAACCTGGACGATTAATCCTCACCTCGTCAACCAGGCCGCCATTGCGTATGGGCGCTACTACAGCCTTTCTGTCACCCCTAACTTCGCACCCCTTTACAGCGCCGCCAACAGCGGCTTGCTCAACTTGCCTTCGGGCCAGGCCGTCGGCAGTTTCCCGACCATCAATTACAGCGGTGGCGTCGACAATACCACCAATGAGGGTACCTATGCAGGCTGGAACGTAAAGTCCAACAACACCTATGAGGCGTCGGACAGTCTGCAGTGGATTCGCGGCAGGCATGACTTCAACTTCGGCGGGCAAGTGGTCGAACAGCAGTTCAACTACGTGAAGGAAAGCACGTTCTCAGGGCCGATGAGCTACACCTTTGCCGCGGCGCAAACCGGCGGGTTCACAGGCTCAGGGAACGCCTTAAATACCACAACGGGTAGTTCCTTTGCCAGCTATATGCTGGGCGCCGTCAACACCAGTTCCATCACCGTTGGCGTCCCGGGGTTGGGATCGCGGTGGCTTGACCCGTCTTTCTGGGGTCAGGACGACTGGAAATTGACCAACAAGCTCACTATGAACTTGGGCCTCCGCTGGGATATTTACCCCTCCATCCATGAGGTGCACAACCTGTTTACCTGGTTGAACCCCACTGGTGCCAATAACATCACTGGCAACAAGGGCACGCTCGCTTTTGCCGGCGGCAACTCTTCCGACGGCTATCACACCGGTATGCCCACTCCTTCTTCCGTCTTGTACAAGAACATTCAGCCGCGTTTGGGATTGGCCTGGGCCGTTACGCCCAGGACCGTGATTCGCGCCAGCTACGACCTCACCTATGCGCGTGGAGACTGGACCAGCGGCAGCCAATCCGGATCGCCAGGGACCGTGGGCCTCGCGCCTTCGGCAACCGCGTCTGCCGGCATCAGCAGCGCTCCGCAGTTCTACTGGGATAACACTGCTTGCTCGATCGCAGAAGCTGACTCAGTAGCTTGCGGTTGGACTGGCTCGGTAAACCCGCCTGCACCGCCCACCGGCGGCGCCAGCCTAGCTGAATTCGCCACAACCGAAACATCCGTACTCGGAACCTCGGGCGGATCGACGATGACCTACTTCGATCCGAAATACGGCTCGAAGACTCCTCAATACATCAACTGGACCTTCGGCGTGGAGCGTCAACTCACCAACGATATGTCCATCTCCATCAGCTACGTCGGCAGCGAGGGACACTTCATCTCCACCTCCAAGGCCATCGGCTCAAGGAACAACGAACTGCCTGAGTCCATGGCTGCGCTCGCTGGATACACCCTCACCTCCAGTGGTGGGTCGGCGCAGACGCCCTGCAGCGGCGCTACCTGCCTCTATCCGGTTCTGGGTCAAAAATCAACGGCAACGTACCTTAATATGGCAACCGCGGACGGATTTACCCCGGCTAATCCTTACAACGGCGCCACCTACGTTTCCACGAATTCTGTGTATCAGTACTACTACCCCTTCCCGCAATTCACAGGGGTAAGTGACAGCACCAGCTTCGTCGGCAACGAGAATTGGAACGCGTTGGAAATCTCCATCAGGCAGCGTCCCTCGCACGGCTTGAACTGGATGCTCAATTACACCTATTCCAAGTCCATCGACGACCTCGGCACTTTCCGTGTTGGAGACAACGATCGCCTTGATCGTTCTCTTTCCACCACCGACGAACCTCAGAACCTGACCGCAACCGTGGTCTATCAGTTGCCCGTCGGTCGCGGTCATTGGGGTGGAGACAACTTCGTTTACCGGTCGATCATGAGCGACTGGACTGTCTCCGCCATCCCCATCTACCACTCCGGTTATCCGATCGTGCTAACAGGCAGCGGTTGCGGCACCTCCGGAATTCTCAACCAGTGCATGCCCAGCCTCATTCCCGGTGTGCCAGGACGTGCGAACCTCAAATATGGCAAAGCCGCAAATGGCCAACCCATCAGCTTCGACCCGAACGCGCCCAACGCTCTCGGGCTTGGAGCGAATACATACCTCAATCCAGGGGCACTTACGGTTGCTCTCGCCGGCACGGCTGCACAGTACGGGACGACGATCGCCACCGAAGCAACACAGGCTACCTATGTCGGTAACGGCCCTGCCTTGTATGTTCCCGGCAACGCGTCGCGTACCGGGGCCCTGAATATGTGGGGCATGAGCACCTACAACGTCGATTTGGCAGTTAAACGCTCCTTCCCGATCTATCGCGAATGGAAGCTCGCGTTTGAAGTCGACGTGACCAATCTCACCAACCACGTGATCCTGGCCTCTCCGACTGCAGTGGTGAATAGCGGTTCATACGGAGAAATCACCGGCGTGGCATCCAACTACGTCCCGCGCGAAGCACAGGGATCATTGCGCTTCAGTTGGTAAACCTCAACCTCTCACTCGAAAAGGTGCTGCCGGCCCTCCGGCAGCACCTTTTTCGTCATTGCGTGAATACTTCAGCTTCCTCACCGCAATTGGAGCCATTCCTCGATGTTCCTCCGCGCCAGACCGTGCCATTCAGTTGACGGCTCCTGCGCATTCTGTGCCACGATTGGGTTGGTCCTGCGCCGGGCTCGCCGCTCACTCCGTTGCCGGGCAAGCTCGGCCTCGCATCCTCCGGAGCATCCATGAGGACCCTCCGCGTTCTTTTCTGCCTTCTCGCGTTCGTCTCCACCGTCGCCACGTCTCTCGCTGCGCGCGGCGAGGAACTCCCCTGGTCCCAGCGAGCCGCCAACGCCGCCATCTCGCGCTGGCCCGATGGCCGCTTCGTTCCTCCCGGCGCTTCCTGGAATTGGAACTACGAGCTCGGCACGCTGCTCGAAGGCATGGATTCCGTCTGGCTCTCGACCGCCGATCCGCACTACTTCAACTACATCCAAAGCTCGGTCGATGCGCTTCTCGCCCCTGACGGCTCCATCCCCACGCTCAAGCCCGAAGAGCATCAGCTCGACGATATCCTGCTCGGCCGCCAGCTCCTTCTCCTCTACCGAGTCACGCAGGACCGCCGCTATCTCACTGCGGCCACCTTCCTTTACCAGCAGCTCATGCACCAGCCCCGCACTCCCTCCGGCGGCTTTTGGCACAAGCAACGCTATCCCAATCAAATGTGGCTCGACGGCCTCTACATGGCCGAGCCTTTCTACGCCGAATACGCCTCCATCTCCCATCACCCCAGCGACTTCAAAGACATCACCCACCAGTTCGTGCTCATGGAAGAGCACGAGCGCGACCCAAGGACCGGCCTGCTCTACCACGGCTGGGACGAGTCGAGGCAGGAGCGCTGGGCGAACAAGCAAACCGGCGACTCCTCCGAGTTCTGGGCCCGCGCCATCGGCTGGTACATGATGGCCCTCGTCGATACGCTCGATTACTATCCCAGCAATGATCCCGGCCGCGGGCAACTTATCGCCATTCTCCAGCGCGAAGCCGCCGCTGTCGCGCGCTACCAGGACCCACCCACCGGCCTCTGGCACCAGGTCGTCGATAAGCCCGCTGCCAAGGGCAATTACTTCGAGTCCTCCGCCGCCTGCATGTTTGTCTATTCTCTGGCTAAAGGCGTGAGCCGCGGCTATCTGCCCGAACGCTATCTCGCCAACGCCGAGCGCGGCTATCGCGGCATCCTGAAGCATTTCATTACTGTCGGACCCGGCGCCGGCGTTTCGCTCACCGGCACCGTCAAAGGCGCTGGCCTCGGCGGCGATCCCTATCGCGACGGCACCTACGCCTATTACATCCACGAAAAAGTCACCACCAACGATCCCAAAGGCATCGGCGCATTTCTCCTCGCTGCCACAGAATTGGAAAACGCGCAAAACGCGAAGCTCGGCCGCGGCCGCACCGTCCTCGTCGACGGCTGGTTCAACTCGCAGCAGCGTACTGATGCCTTCGGCCAGCAAGTCTACTTCCACTACAAATGGGACACCGAGGACAATCCCGGCTACTCGCTCCTCGGCCACATCTTCCGCAGCTTCGGCGCCGACACCATGGAACTGGACGCCGAACCCACGTTTGCCAACCTCCGCGACGCACAGATCTATTTCATCGTTTCACCCGACAACCTCGACAAAAACTCGCATCCGCACTACGCCACCACCGAAGATGCCACCCAGATCGCAAATTGGGTCAGAGCCGGCGGCGTTCTCATGATCATGGAAAACGACACCTCCTACGCCGACCTCGATCACTTCAATCTGGTCTCCGAAAAGTTCGGCATCCACTTCAACAGCGTGCTGCGCAAGCATGTCATCGGCGCAAACTGGGAGCAGGGCGAGATCGCCGTCGACGGCAAGGGTCCTATCTTCCATCATCCGCACACGCTCTTTGTAAAGGACGTTTGCACCATTTCCGTCCATGCGCCCGCTAAAGCCGCCCTCATTGATAGCGGCGACATCCTCATGGCCACTGCCAAGTACGGCAAGGGCACGGTCTACGCCATGGTCGATCCCTGGCTTTACAACGAGTACACCGATGGCCGCAAGCTCCCCGCCGTATACGACAACTTCGCCGCCGGCAACGAACTTGTCCGCTGGGTCCTCCAGCAGGCTTCACGTTAAAGGGCTGCGCACAAAGGACTGCAGGCAACAAGTCGCGCACCATGATTTGCGCACTGTGATTTGCGCACCCTGACTCGCGCGGTGGAGCGGTTCTACTATTAGCGCGGCTTGAACGATTGGGACAATCCGGCGTGGGCGCTTCGGCCTGTCGCTGCAATCGAACGCCCTGCCCTGTGTACGCCAATGGCCTGACCTTGCACGCTCTGCATATCGGGCGATGCTCCCGAATATCCTTCTTCGGCGGGTTTCCGGGAGGATCCCCGACACCCGCTCATTTCCCTATTGACAAGGTCGGATTTCGTGATCGAGAATATGAACACCCGTCAAGTGGTCT
Organism: uncultured Acidobacteriaceae bacterium; assembly: GCA_963799155.1. Lineage (GTDB taxonomy): Bacteria > Acidobacteriota > Terriglobia > Terriglobales > Acidobacteriaceae > Telmatobacter. The sequence continues at coordinate 154,502 of CAWCWB010000005.1, read as the reverse complement.
GACCTCGACGAGCGAAATAGTGAGCGCGAATGATCGAAGAATTCCCCTGAACCAACCTCTGAAGCAGGTCCCTATGCAAGCCAAATCTTCACCCTAATGGAGGCAACCGTCATGCAATTTGCATCATTGAAACTGGCGCAGCGCGCTAGCGGGTTTCCTGGGCGTGTTCTCCCTCGTCATCCGCAACCGGCAGGAATGCCTGCCCTTCGCTCTGGCGTCAGAAAGTCAGTTGTAGCTTTGTTCTCTCTGTTCGTGGGGTGCCTGCTGATGCTTCCTTTCGGAGCATCCGCGCAGGAATTCCGCGCAACCATCAGCGGCACGGTCACTGACCCGAGCGGCGCAGTCGTGCCCGGCGCCAGCGTCGAGGTCCGCGAGAAGGGCACTGGCGCCATCAGCCGCACTACCAGCGATGGTGCTGGCCAGTATGTGGTGCCCTTCCTGCTTCCGGGAGACTACTCGATCACCGTGAAGGCGGCCGGATTTCAAACCTTGAACAGAAGCAACATCACGCTTCAGGCGCAGGAGCACCCCATCATCAACCTTCAACTGACAGTGGGTAGCGCCAACCAGACCGTCACCGTCACGACCCAGGCGCCGCTGCTGAACCAGGACAATGCATCCATCGGAGACGTGATCTCAACCTCATCCGTCGCGGATCTGCCGCTGAACGGACGCGCCCCCGCGATGCTGGCCGAACTCTCGGTGGGCGTCATGACCGAAGCCGCCCCAGAGCAATCGCATCCCTTCGATAACAACAATATGAACTCCTTTAGCATCGGCGGAACGCCGCTCCAGACCAGCGAGGTGCTGCTCGACGGTTCGCCGGACGAAACCATGCTCGGCTCGTTGGCCTTCAGCCCCACCGAGGACTCGGTGCAGGAAGTTTCGGTGCAGCCCTTCGCCACCGACGCCTCCTTCGGCCACACCATCGGCGGCGTCATCAACCAGGTGACCAAGAGCGGCACCAACCAGCTTCACGGCACCGCCTACGAGTTCGGGCAAATCTCGGGCATCGACGCCAACACCTACTTCAACAACCGCAACGACAAACCCACACCCGTCTTTCATTTCAACCAGTACGGCCTCACCGTGGGTGGCCCGGTCTGGATCCCCAAAGTCCTCAACGGCAAGAACAAGCTGTTCTTCTTCTTTGCCTGGGAGGGACTGAAGGATTCGACGCCGGCGACAGCCACAACGACCGTGCCCACGCCCGCTGAGGATGCGGGCGACTTTTCCGCGTTGCTGAGTTTGGGGACCAACTACCAGCTCTATGAGCCGGGCACCGGCAGCTATTCCGGCGGTAAGACCGTGAACCGCGTTGCAGTTCCGAGCAACTGCCTGGGGCCGGCCGCCACCGCGTACTCCTCCACCGACTGTCCCACCAATGCCGGCCTGACCCTCAACCCCATTGCCCTTAACTATCTCAATTTATTTGAGCCGTCGAATATCAATACCAAAGAGGCCAACGGCTCTGACAACTACATCAGCAATGCGCCCAGCGTCGACGATTACACCGAAGAGTTCGGGCGCATGGACTACAACCTGAGCTCCAGCGATCACATGTTTTTCGATTACCGGCACAACTACCGGTCCCAGATCAAGGAGGATTACTTCCTCAATCACACCAACGGCTCAACCCTGATACGCCAGAACTGGGGATCGGCGTTTGACAACGTCTACTCGCTGAACCCCACTACGGTCCTCGACGTGCGTCTCAACTGGACCTACTTCTACGAAGCGCACGATTCGCCGGCATCGGTCTACTCGCCAACCCAGATGGGATTCCCTTCAAGCATGCAAAGCGCAAGCCCATACGTCGAGCTGCCCGTCATTAAATTCAACAGCAGCAGCTTCCAGGACTTCAACAATACCGCGGGGCCGGGTTACGATCCCACCACCAGTTACCAGCTCTTCGGCGACGTGGTCAAATTGCTGGGCAAGCAGACGCTGAAGATCGGCTTCGATGGCCGTCAATACCGCATGAGAATCCAGAACTACGATGCGTCGGGCAGTCCTTCGGGCAGCTTCACCTTCGGGAACAACTGGATGACCTCCGGCACAAGCGGCTCGGCGCAGCCCTTCGGCGCTGACTTGGCGTCGTTTCTCCTCGGTGATGCGACCACGGGCGGCGATAGCTACGACCTCGAAGCCGAGGCCGACTATCGCTCCTACTACTACGGCGTCTTCGTGCAGGACGACTGGCGCCTCAGCCCCCACCTGACGTTGAACCTGGGTGTGCGCTACGACGTCGACACGCCCTTCGGCGAAAAGTTCGGGCGCACCGTCAGTGGCTTTAACCCCACCGCCGCGAATACTGCCTCGGGCGCGAAGTACAATTCAAGCGACAAGGCCACCGTGAATAACACCACCGTGGTCGTAAATTCGGCCACCTTTAGTCCGCTGGGCGGGCTCACCTTCCCCAGCGCGAGCGGGGGCGCGCCATACCAGATTCAGGACAACAGGGGTTTCTTGAGCCCGCGCTTCGGCTTCTCCTATAACCCTCCCTGGCTCCATGACAAGATGGTGGTGCGAGGCGGCTTCGGCATGTTCGTACAGCCGCAAACGCTCTTAAGCCTCGGCGCGTCGGATAATCCGTCCTCCAGCGCCCTCAACAACTCTGAGGGTTTCAGCGCCTCCACGACTTACGCGTCAACCAACAACAGCTACTTTAACAACTGCACCTCCGGCGAAACCGCCGCCGCTGCCTGTCCATCCGGCGATACTCCGTTAACGCTTTCCAGCCCGTATCCGGGCGGGCTTGTCCAACCGGCAGGCTCATCGGCCGGAGCCAGCACCTTCCTCGGCGAGTCCATCAGCTTCTTAGCCCCCAAGCAGCACGACCAGTACTCGGAGCGCTGGAACTTGGGCGTGCAAGACGAGATCACTCCCAGCACGCTGATCGAGGCGATCTATGTAGGCAACCACGCAGTCCATCTGGATGTCACCACGCAGAACATCAACGTCATCCAGCAGCAGTACATGACCACCAATCCCTACACGGATTTCAATCTGGCGACGGCGGTGGGCACCAGTGTGCCCAACCCGTTTGTGGGTCTGCTTCCGCTCAACAGCACCTTTAACAAATCCACAACACCCCTGAGCGCCCTGCTCACGCCGTATCCGCAATTTGGCAGCTCTGCCATCAACGAGGAGAACGAGACCATCGGGCAGTCTTGGTACGACAGTGGAATGCTGCACGTGGAGCAGCGCGCCACGCACGGCCTCACGTTAACGGCCAACTATAGCTTCTCCAAGTTGATCGAGCGGGATACTCGCCTCAACGACCAAGACAATTTCCTCGAGTACCGGGTTTCGCCCTTCGACCACACCCACCACTTCACGGTCGGCGGAACGTACGATCTGCCCTTTGGCCCCGGCAAGCAGTTCACCCTGGGCGGCGGCAAGCTCGCCACCGAACTCGCCGGCGGTTGGGTGATCAACGGAATCTACCAGTTCCAGACCGGAGCCCCCATCTACTTCTCGGGAGATATTCCGTTTATCCCCGGCGAAGGGTTCCAAAACATCAAGAGCCAGCCCCGCAACACCAGTCCTGCCGAGGGAGTCTGACGGCACCCCGGCGCTCGTGAATGTCTACCAGGTATTAGCCTCCGGAACCAAATCGGGCTACTCCTCGGGAACCACCTGCGCTATCTCGGCATGCGACGGCACGGTGTCCACCTGGAATCCCAACGCTACCCCCACCGGGAGCCAAACCGTTGCTGACGCCATTGCGGCCTCTACCAACGCGTCGTTTACCGATCACTATCGCACGCTGCCGCAGACGATCGGGTCCGTGCGCCAGGACGGATACAACAATCTGGATGCATCGATCCTGAAGAACTTCAAATTCACGGAGAGCGCCTCCTTTCAACTCCGTTTCGAGACCTTTAACACTCTCAACCACCCCGTCTTCGCGGCGCCGAATCTCACCCCCAACGCCACCAACTTCGGCTACATCACGGCAACCACCGCCAACAGCCTGCCGCGCCAGTTCCAGATCGGCGGGCGCCTCCTATTTTGATCGCTTCCACCCGAACTCCGGCGCGGGGCAAACCAGCCCCGCGCCATCAAACAATCGCCCTCCCGAAGCTCTCTCGTCAAAGATCCACAGACGGTCTTGACGAACGCCGCCTCCACTCCTGTACATTGAATGCTCCCAGTGGTCAGTCCACTGCGGATGCGCGAATCTCGCCGTCGGCACTCGTCGTCGCAGCTTGCTTCGCCCTGCGGAGAGCACCCAATGCGTTCCCTCTTGATGACTTTTCTTCCTGCGACGCTGACCATTCTTGCTGCTTTGGACCTGCACGCCCAGGACACCCGCACCGTCACCGAGCCGAAAATTCCCCCCGCCTGCGTCACGCTCCAGGCTGACATCGCCGCCAATCATGGCGTCATCGCGCTCGTCGATGAGCAAAAGCTCTCCACGGCCCGCATTCAGGACGCCCTCGACCACTGTGCGTCGGGCCAATCCGGGGCCCCCAACGCCAGGTCCTCGTCGTTGGGGTGGAAATCCGGGGCCGCCAACGACCAGGGCCCCCAAGAAGCGAGTTCTGCTTCTTGGGGCAGTAGCGATCGGTCCTCGTCGTCGCGGTCGAAGGCCGTCGTTCTTCGCGCCCACGGCAAGCGGAACGTCTTTCTCACTGGCCCGCTCACCCTCCGTCCCGGCGTCACGCTCGTCATCGGCAAGAACACCGCGCTGGTCGCCTCGCGCGATCCCCGTCTCTTCGATCTCGTCCCCGGCGGCTGCGGCATCGTTTCCGAGCGTGGCCGCGGCTGTAAGCCGCTCATCACCGGCGACGGCGCCACCAACGCGGGCATCATGGGCGAGGGCTCCATTGACGCTCGTGGCGGCGCTACACTACTTGGCCAGAACGTCACCTGGTGGGACCTCGCGCATCAGGCCAAAGTCACTGACCAGCAGCAAAGGGTCCCGGCCATGATTCTCCTGCGCCACGCCGACAACTTCATCCTCTACAAAATCACCCTGCGCAATTCGCCCGGCTACCATGTCTCGGTCAATCAAACCGACGGCTTCACCGCTTGGGGCGTCAAAATCATGACCCCAAAAACCGCGCGCAACACCGACGGCATCGATCCCGGCTCCTCGCGCAACGTCACCATCGCCTACAGCTTCATTCACACTGGCGACGACGATGTCTGCCTCAAGTCCAGCCGCGCCGGCGCCGTCTCCAACGTCTCCGTTCTTCACAACCATTTCTATTCCGGCCACGGCATGTCGATCGGCAGCGGCACCGATGGCGGCGTCGATCACCTCCTGGTCGACGATCTCACCATCGACGGCGCTGACAACGGCCTCCGCATCAAGTCCGACCGCAGCCGCGGCGGCCTCGTCCACGACATCCTCTATCGCAACGTCTGCATCCGCAAGGTCCCCAACCCGCTCGTCTTCACGCCGCTCTACACCACCTTCAGTGGCGACCGCCTCCCCATCTACCAGGACATCGCGCTCGAAAACGTTCGTGTGCTCACGCCTGGCGCCTTCACCTTCCTCGGCCTCGACCCAGACCACAAGCTCCAAATCACCCTCGACAACGTCTTCGCCGACGATCTGAAAGATTCGCTCTTCTACGACCAGGACGCAAGCATCACCGCTGGCTCCAAACTCGGCAATCTCGAGCCCAAAGGCGACGACGTCACCATTACGCAGGCACCCGGCTCAGCTCCCGGCCAGCCGCTCGACTGCGACGCCCGCTTCGTTCCCTTCCCTGAAGACAAAACCGCTCCCGAAATGGCCGGCAAGATCCCGCCCGAAGACAAAACGCTCTACGTCGCCGCCGATGGCACAGGCGATTTCTATTCCATCCAGCGCGCTCTCGACATGGCGCCCAAAACCGGCGGCGCTGTTCTTTCCGTCTCGCCCGGCGTCTATCGCGAAGTGCTCACCGTCGACAAGCCCAACATCACCATCCGCAGCGCCAACCCGGACCCCGCCAAAACCGTAATCGTCAACGATCGCAGCGCCGGCCAGAATGGCGGCACGCTCCACTCCGCCACCGTCAACGTCACTGCCGACAACTTCTTCGCCGAAAACATCACCTTCGAAAATGATTTCAATCGCACCCACGAGCAGACGCCTCAAGGCTCACAGGCGCTGGCCCTCCTCGTCACAGGCGACCGCGCCATCTTCCACAATGTGCATCTCCTCGGCAATCAGGACACGGTCTATCTCGGCAGCCGCAACTGCACGCAGGACACTCAGGGCTGTACGCCCACCCGCCAGTACTTCTCCGGCTGCTATATCGCCGGCAACGTCGACTTCATCTTCGGCGACAGCAAGGCCGTCTTCGAGAACTGCGAGATTCACTCCACCCCGCACAACGGCGGCTACCTCACCGCGCAGTCAAAGCACTATCCGGGCGAGGACTCAGGCTTTGTCTTTGACGACTGCAAGCTCACCGCCGATCCCGGTGTCGTCGGCAACGTATACCTCGGCCGCCCCTGGCGTGCCTATGCAACTGTCATCTACATGCACACGTGGATGGGCTTGCAAGTCGATCCCGCCGGCTGGCGTGAATGGCGTCCCGGCGCAACTCACTCGCTCGACACGGTCTACTACGCGGAGTTCGACTCCTCCGGCCCCGGTGCGCGCCCCGATCAGCGCGACCCGCACACGCATTTCCTTACGCCCGACGAAGCCAAACAATATGAACCCTTAGTCTTTCTCCGCGGCAGCGACAACTGGAATCCGCTGCAACTTCCACAGCAGTAAAATAGAGATGAATATGCACGATTGACGGGCTGTGAGCGGGTATGCGTTGAGGGCCGCGCCGGGCTGAACGCGAAAGGATGAATGCAATCATGAAGACCGTATTGATGGCTGACCCCGTGCGCTACCCGCGCATGACCACCGAAGAGCTCCGCGACACCTTCTTGCTCAACGCGCTCTATGAGCCTGGAAAGCTTCATCTCAATTACGTCGACCTCGATCGCGCCGTCGTCGGTTTCGCAGCTCCGCTTGATGCGCCCATCGCGCTGCCCTCCGATCCCGACCTGCGCGCGACTTACTTTACCGAGCGCCGCGAGCTGGGCGCTCTCAACATCGGCCGCGCCGGCATCATCACCGTCGAGGGCAAAAGCTACGAGCTCGACGATCTCGACGTCCTCTACATCGGCCGCAGCAACAAACAGGTCAGTTTCGCCTCAAAGGACAAGAACGCGCCCGCGGTCTACTATCTGTTGAGCTACCCGGCCCACGCCGCCTATCCCGTCGCGCTGGTTCGCAAACAAGATGCCATGCCCACGGAACTCGGCAGCCTCGAGACCTGCAACAAGCGCACGATCTGCAAGTACATCCATCTCCAGGGTGTGCGCAGTTGTCAGCTCGTCATGGGCGTCACGCATCTCGCTGCTGGCAGTAACTGGAACACGATGCCGCCACACACTCACATGCGCCGCTCGGAAATCTATATGTACTTCAACGTCGCCGCCGATGCGCGCGTCATGCACTTCATGGGGCCGCCCGCCGAGACCCGTCACATTGTGATGGCCGACAAGAATGTCGTCATCTCGCCCGGCTGGTCAATCCACTGCGGCGTGGGCACGCGCGCCTACAGCTTCTGCTGGGGCATGGGCGGCGAAAACCAGGACTATGCCGACATGGACCCCGCCCCTGTCGATACGTTACGCTGAGCCGGATCAAGTAATCTTTCAAGAATCGCGGCCAAATTGGGAAACGCATGATTGCTCAAAGTGCAAAAATCGTTTCCGGTATCATCGGAGCAATAGCGGCAACCTTATTCTGGGCGCTATCCTTCTGGCGGATAGCGCGGCAGAGTCGCGGCAACAAGGTCATAGAGTGCGGCGTTCTCGCCATAGTAGTTCTTCTTGCCATGGCATTTCTCTCCCGCGTCATCGAATTCCCGGATTGGGCGATCGTCGCGCTCATTGCTCTGCTTTTCATCCTCTGTGTCGCCACGCTGTTCTTCTTTGCGCAAGAATGCTATCGCTCCTTGCAGCGCCGCAAAGCCAGATAACTGATTCGTCACAAGAAAACGCCCCGGGGGCACGTTCTCGGCCTCCGGGGCATCTCCTGACAACTGATCACTGACAACTGACAACTGCCCTCACGCGTTGTACGTCGTCGACGAAACCCTTCCTCCGTGTCCTGTCCAATTGGTGTGGAAGAACTGGCCGCGCGGCTGGTCCACACGTTCGTACGTGTGCGCGCCGAAGAAGTCGCGCTGCGCTTGCAGCAGGTTCGCCGGCAGCCGTCCCGCGCGATAGCCGTCGAAGAACGCAAGCGCCGTCGAAAACGCAGGCGTGGGCACGCCCAGCTTCACTGCGTGCGTCACCGCCTTGCGCCACGACGCCTGGTATCTGTTCACCAGCCGCGAGAAAAATTTATCCAGCAGCAGGTTGTCGAGGGCCTTGTTCTTCTTGAATGCGTCCTTGATCTTGCCCAGAAACTGGCTGCGGATGATGCATCCCCCGCGCCACATCAGCGCGATTCCTCCCATGTTCAGGTTCCAGCCAAACTCCTTGCCCGCAGCCCGCAGCAGCATGTAGCCCTGCGCGTAGCTGATAATCTTCGAGCAGAAAAGCGCGCGTCGCACATCCTCAATGAACTTCGTGCGGTCGCCCACCTTCGGCGTCGACTTCGGCCCGCGCAGAACCTGCGAGGCCTCCACGCGCTCCTCTTTCAGCGCCGAGAGGCAGCGCGCAAACACACTCTCGCCGATCAGCGTCAGCGGTTGACCGCTGTCCAGCGCGCTGATCACCGTCCACTTGCCCGTCCCCTTTTGTCCAGCCGTGTCCAGAATCTTGTCCACCAGCGGCGTGCCGTCCTCATCCTTCTTGGCGAAGATCTGGCTCGAAATGTCGATCAGGTAGCTGTCCAGCTCGCCCTTGTTCCACTCCACGAACACATCGTGCAGCTCGTCGGCTGTCAGTCCCAGCCCGTGCTTCAGCAGATCGTACGCCTCGCAGATCAACTGCATGTCGCCATACTCGATGCCGTTGTGCACCATCTTCACGTAGTGCCCCGCGCCCTCCTCGCCCACCCAGTCGCAGCACGGCGTGCCGTCCTCCACTTTCGCCGCGATCGCCTGAAAGATCGGCTTCACGTGCGGCCACGCCGCCGGATTTCCGCCCGGCATGATCGACGGGCCGTGCCGTGCGCCCTCTTCGCCGCCTGAGACGCCGGTCCCGATGAACAGAATTCCCTTCTCCTTGAGCGCCTTCGTGCGCCGCGTCGAATCGCTGTAGAGCGAGTTGCCGCCATCGATAAGGATGTCGCCCGCTTCCAGGTGCGGCGAAATGTGGTCGATCATCTGGTCCACGGTGTCGCCGGCCTTGACCATCAGCATCACCCGCCGCGGCCGCTTCAGCAGGCTGGTCAGCTCCTCAATCGAGTGCGCGCCCACCACCTGCGTCCCCTTGGCCTCGTTGGCCAGAAAGTCGTCCACCTTTGAAACCGTCCGGTTGAACACGGCAACCTTGAAGCCGTGATCGTTCATATTCAGGACAAGATTCTGTCCCATCACTGCAAGGCCGATCAGGCCGATATCACATGATGCTTCCGGCATACCTTCTCCAAATTCGAAATTCTATCACTGCGAATATTGAGCCTTGCTTTAATTCTAGCGCAGTGGTCAGACCTCTCAATGTCAAAATCTGTCAGACGGCGATGCCGGCGGAGCCGTAGATTTCCGCAATCCAGCGCATATCCTTCAGGCCCTCTTCGCCCGGGTGTGCGGTTCCAGATTGTTCTCCACGCAGTGCGAGAAGTGTTCGGCTTGGGCCTGGAACTGGTACGGGTCGCGCGATGGGTTGAGCTCGTCAATGGCTTGGCCGCTCAATTCGGCGCGCATATGCACGCCGTCGTAGTTGAAGCCCGGGTCGAGCGCGAGCCAGCCTTTGGAGCCGTAGACCTTGAAATATCCGCTCATGTTGGCTCCGTAGGTTGTGGAGCAGCTGGCCACAATACCCGAAGGGAAGCGCATGGTCCAGGCGACGTTCTCTTCCACCTCATTGAAGCGGCCGTCGTGGTCGATGGTCGACGCCACGGCCGTCACTTGCGCTGGCTCCTCGCCAGTAAGGTAGCGGCAGGCATTGAGCGAGTAGATGCCCACGTCGTAGAGCGGGCCGCCGCCGGCGAGTTTCTTGTTCAGGCGCCACTCGCCCGGCGCGATGTCGAAGCCGAAGCAGCTGGAGATAGCCTGCACTTGGCCGAGCTTGCCATCGCGGATCGTCTGGATCGCCCGCAGGTGGAATGGCTCGTACTGGCAGCGGTAGGCGATCATCAACTTCACATTGGCTGCCTTGCAGGCCGCGATCATAGCTTGGGCATCGGCAACCGAGGTGCACATGGGCTTTTCGCAAAGCACGTGCTTGCCGGCCTTGGCGGCGCGAATTGTGTACTCCGCGTGCATGGAGTTGGGCAGCGCGACATAAACCGCGTCGACACTCGGATTGTGTGCGATCTCGTCGAAGTTGTCGTAGTTGTAAATGGAGCCGGCGGGCACGCTGTACTGCGCGGCGATCCGCTCTGCCTTGTCGCGATGGCCGCTCACCAGGCCGGTGATACTGGAGTTCGTGGTGTTGAGCACGCCGGGCATGAAGTGTTCGGCGATGCGGCCGAGGCCGATGATCGCGTAACCGGTCTTTCGAGCCGGGTTCTGGGCGCTGAGCGCGGGCGCGAAGCGCGCGGCGAGGCCCAGTGCGCCCAGTCGGGTGAAATCTCTTCGGGTCAGCAGCATGGCTTTGAGGTTCCTTTGTAGGGGATGGAGCGGGATTGCCCGCCGATTGCGAATCCAATAGCGATTCCAGAGTTACTATACTCCGAAGCCGCAACCTTTAAGTCGACGCGACCATCCCGGAGTCCCCAACGACCGGGTGGCTCGAAGAGCCGGGGTCGTTGGGGTGGGACCATCAGGGAGCCGGCGACCTGACTAGAGCGTGTTTCATAAACCTGTTTTGTGTCAGGGCACGACTTCAGTCGTGCCGAAAAGGGCATAAAAAACGGGGGTTTTAACCCCGGAGGGATTACAAACACAACACGACGGACATTTATGAAACATGCTGTAGGACCTTCAAAAGACACAGCTACTCTGGAATCGCCGTAACACACGTGGCGCGGCGGGCGGTTAGCTCTACCGTTGTAAATAGCGAATTTCGGAAGGAGCAGGGGCCTTAAGGTCCTGAATTCCTGCGCAAAAGGTGTCCGGCCTTCAGGCCCGCAGGTTCATCTTGCCAGTCCCCGCCTCGTCGGCCCGCTGACTTGCTGACCTGCCGACTTGCTGACTTGCTCGGCTATCCCTTATTCCACGCTCAAGTCCCCGTCCGCCTCCACCACCAGCTTGTCGCCCACAATTTGAATCGAAAGAATCTTCAGCCGGTTCAGGTTCACCTTGTATCCCGACGACGCCGTAGACCCCGCCAGCGCTTTGCGCAGCAACTCCGCCGCATTCATCTTCATGCTCTTCGGCACCTGGCCCCGCAAAAATGGCGCCAGCACAAAATTGATCTCCTTCCGGTCCGAAACCTTCTCCAGCCGCGCGTCGCGAAACCCGATCGTCTCCCCCTCCGCCTCCGGCTCCAATGACACCTCCGCCGGCAGCGTCAGCGTCACTCCCAGGCACACGCCGCCCACTCCCAGCCGCGCCCGTGTCTTCAATCGCACCACGATCCGGTCCTGCTCAAACCGCAGTTGCGGATCCTCGGTCGAAATGAAGCACGCCGAGTGTGCGCCGCCTTTCAGGTAGTACCGCCCATCGGGGCCGCTGAAGAGCTGTTCCTTCAGGGTTCGCTCCAGGGCGTCGCGGCTCACCGTCAACTCCACCCCGTGGCTCATCGCAACCCCTCCAAAAAGCACCAAACCCGCTGCAATTTTCCTCCAGAATGATGTCATAAGAGTATCGTTCCACACCCGTCCCCATTGCCGCCAGAGTCACCCGCCCCAGCCACCCGCACATTTCCTGTGGGAATCCGAGGACATTCAAATAAATCGTTTAATAACAACTAAATACGGGCAACATCCGCCTGCGTCCAGCCACCCTCCAGCCCCCTCCAGAGAGCGCTTTCCTATTGATTTTTGAACGAAATAGCCCTAAAATGAGAATAAAGTTCCTCGGGTCCTTACGCACCCCCAGCCACGACCGAGGATGTTACTCGAAAAACCTTCTATCAAGGACAAACAATCAATGGCAAAACGTCGTGGAAATCCGAATTGGGGCAAGCCGGAGCCCATTGGGCCGGTTGTGCCTACGGTTACCTCCTTCGAGCAAATCACCAAGGAGTTTAAGCTGCCTGCGGACCAGTACATCCGCTCCACCAGGCTTCGCGAGTGGGCGCGGCGTAACAAGAATTCCAAATACATCCCTGAGGCTCTTCTTGAGGCCTGGGGATTTGAGATTGAATCGACGTTGTAGCACTTTCGCCAGTTGCATACAAAAGCGCCGCCTTCGGGCGGCGTTTTTGCTGCCCTTGAACCAACCCTGGTGGAATCTCTAAATTGGCGATGACAATCCCGAAGTGCAACCCGCTGACACAAGCGATTAGGCCCGGGCATTGATTGTCAGATCCGAGAAGGTCTTCTTATCGGGGTCATAAAACGCGTGCCAATAGCCTATGTCTCCGTCGACGACGACGTAGAGTCGTGTCCGCCAGCTTGGCGGCGGGGGATCATCGCAGAAAGCGTTGATGTAGATTTCGCGCTTACCGTGATGCTTCACCCCGACGTATTGCCTGAAGTACTTTTCTGGGTGCTCTATGCGGATACTCGCCGATTCCCAACCCCTGATCTTAGGTTCGGAAATTTGTGAGAGCTTCGATTCGATATCTTCGATATCCGTTTGGCTTGGAGTCCAACTCGCATAACTGCCTTTGTCCCACAGGAGGACTGGCGGAATAGTAGCTTGCGAATGCGGCGGCAAAACGACATAGCGTTGCCCTTGCGGAGCCTGAGCGGGCGCCAGCGTCGAGAAAAGGACAACGCAAATCAGCGCGTGCCGATTCATGGTCATTTCAGCCTGTGCCTCAAAGTATAAACTCAATCCGCCGAAATGAACTTGTGATCGCCAATCCTCCAGTTGCCCCACCACTACCCACCCACTTCCTGGCAATTGCTCCCTGAATAAGCGAAAATAAAGCTGCGTCAAGCCTTATGCCTCAATCGCCCCGCACTCCCGAGCCGCCCTTCACCGACGTCCCCGGAGCCCTAGCCGAAATCCGCGCTGGCCGCATGGTCGTTGTGGTCGACGATGAGGACCGCGAGAACGAGGGCGACCTCACCTTGGCCGCCGACCACGTCACTCCCGAGGCCATCAACTTCATGGCCCGCTACGGCCGCGGCCTCATCTGCCTCACCCTCACTGAGGAGCGCGCCGACCACCTGCGCCTCTTCCCCATGACGCAGCAGAACTCCTCCCGCTTCGGCACTGCCTTCACTGAGACCATTGAGGCCCGCGAAGGCGTCACCACCGGCATCTCCGCCGCCGACCGCGCTCGCACCATCCGCACCGCTATCGACCCCGGCGCCACTGCCGCCGACCTCGTCCGTCCCGGCCATGTTTTCCCGCTGCGCGCCCGCCGCGGCGGCGTCCTCGTCCGCGCCGGCCAAACCGAAGCCTCCGTCGACCTCGCTCGCCTCGCCGGCCTCTCCGCTGCAGGCGTCATCTGCGAAATCATGCGCGACGACGGCGCCATGGCCCGCATCCCCGACCTCATCCCCTTCTGCAAGCAGCACGGCCTCCGCATGATCACCGTCGCCGAGCTCATTCGCTACCGCCTCCGCCACGAGCGCTACATCGTCCGCGCCGGCGAGGCCCGCATCCAAACCCGCTACGGCGAGTTCCGCATGATCGCTTACGAGAGCCAGGTCAGCGGCGGCGAGAGCCACGTCGCCCTCATCCGCGGCGACCTCTGCCCTGACTGCCCCGCCTTCCACTTGGGCCCCGCCGCCGGACCCCTCCCAGACGCCCTCAGCGGCGCCGCCTCAACCGCACCGCCAGACCCCCGTCCGCCCTGCCCGCATCCCGTCCTCGTCCGCGTCCACACCCGCTGCACCGCCGGCGACGTCTTCTCCGCCGACTGTCATTGCCGCGAAATCCTCGACCAGTCCATGCGCATCATCGCCGAAGAAGGCTGCGGCGTCATCGTCTACCTTCACAACACCTCGCGCGGTTTCGCCATCGACAGCGCGCCCGCCGCCGCCTTCAATCCCGAGGGCTCCGCCACTCCCACCGGCGCCGCTTCTCCGCAAGACACCGCCCGCCTTATCCTCCACCAGGAGCTGCGCGCCCGCGAAGGCTCCCAGGCCCGCTCTGGCCGCATCCTCCGCGCCATCGGCCTCGGTGGCCAGATCCTCTCCGATCTCGGCATCCAGCGCATCCGCCTGCTCTCCAACACCCCCATGCACATTCCCGCCCTCGAGGGCTTCGGCCTCGAAATCGTCGAGCAGGTCCCCATCCCCGTCGAAGAATGCTCCCGCGTGGGCTGAAGCAGACCCAAATTGTTCATAAAATCGAACGCGCTTGTATTGAACGGATAATGATTTGTTCCTTATCGAACATAAGCACTGCCTGCTCCCGTATGATGATCAAATCCCCGCCAAATGAAATCTGAGCCGGGAGTCAGCGGAAGTTCAGCCCCGCTATGGATCTGACCCGCCGCACAGGCAAGTGGAAAGGTTGGACCCATTGCGCGTTCATCTTGTCAATCCCAGCGACAATTCCTTTGGCACAGCGGTCATCACGCCGCGTTGGCTCTTCGTCCTTGCGGCCGCCACACCGCGGTCTATAGGAGATCCCATTCTCGTCGATGAGTCTCTCGAGCAGATTGTGCCCGAAACCATTCAGCCCGGCGACATCGTCGGCATCAGCGTGCACACCGGCAATGCGCTGCGCGGATACGCTGTCGGCCGCATGGCTCGCAGCCGCGGCGCATGGGTCGTCTATGGCGGTATTCACGCCACGCTGTTTCCTGAGGAGGCGCTCGAGCGCGGAGAAGCGCACGCCGTAGTGAAAGGCGACGGCGATCTTGCCTGGGGCAAGGTCGTCACCGATTGTCTCGCCGGCAAGCCCGAGAAGGTTTACGAAGGCGGGCGAATCGACGGCAGCGAATTCCTGTCTGCGCGCTGGGACTTGATGGATCCAAGTAAATACATGTGGGCCTCGGTGCAAACGATCCGCGGCTGCCCCAAGCACTGCTCCTTTTGCAGCGTGTGGCGTACGGATGGACAGAAACCCCGGCAGAGGAAGTTCCAGAGCGTCGTCGACGAAATCATTGCGCTGCGCCGTCTGGGCTTTCGATTCATCGCCCTGGCTGACGACAACTTCTATCCCGTCACGTTTACCGATTTGCGTCTGGCGCGCGAGCAGGGCAACACAGCCAGGGTCGACGAGCTCACCGTCATTCGCAATGAGCGTCTGCTGCTCATGGAAGAGCTCGCCAAGCTGCCCAAAGACATGGTGTTTTTTACGCAAATGACCATGGAGGCGGGCGAAGACGGCAGCTATCTCGACGCCATGCGCAGAGCCAACATCAAGGGCGCACTAGTGGGCGTTGAAGCGGTCACTCCGGAGGGACTCAAGGCGGTCTATAAGGACTGGAACTACTCCGGCGAGGCCTTGGCCAAACAGCTGCAGACCTTCAAGCAGCATGGCGTGCACGTCCTCGGTTCGTTTATCTTCGGCCTGCCCACCGACCGGCCCGCCACATTCACCGCCACTGTCGAAATGGCGATCAAAGCGGGCGTCACCTTCGCACAATTTGTCATGATGACTCCGTTTCCCGGGACTGTGGATTTCGGCCGCTGGGAAAAAGATCAGGCCGTTGATCCCATGATGGTGGGCGGCGTGCCCATCACGCGCTACTGGATGATTCCCACTGAAGTGCGGCCCAAGATGTTCACGCCGCATCCCACCATGAGTTCCGACGAGATTCGCGAGCGCACGCAAAAAGTGTGGGACAGGTTCTACACCTGGGGAGCCATCTGGGAAAGGTCCGCTTGTACTCCAACTCTGCGCGCCAGGCTTGGCTTCATCTTCCTCTCCAAGCTCTACCGGCAGATGTATGCAGGTACCGGCATCTCCACAGACAGCGCGCGGCGAAAGAAGTCGAAGCGATGGGCACGGTGGACCGCTCGCCAATGCAAGAAGCTCTTCCAGGCGCGGCCCATGCCGGAGCTCGAAGGGCCAAAGTGGGAGATCGGCGTGCCCGGATTCGGTCAGGCTGCCTTTGAAGGCGGAGACGGACAGGAAATGAGCGGCCGATTTGTGGTGCTACCTAACAACTGAACCTGCAGGATCTTTCGAGTCGGCGACCGTGATCCTGAATTTCGCGAAGTCGACGGATCTTGCTATTCAAAGGTAAAACCGCCACCGCCAACTCACCACGAAGATCTGTTCTCTGTTCTCTGCCTTCTTCACCGCGAGTACGCAAACGTCCCGCACAAATCCGTCGACTTCGAGATCGCATCGAACGTGAACACCGGCATGTCGTCTCCCGAGAAGAACGCCACCTCGAGTGTCTTTCCCGTCACATACGTCGCCATCCACTGCGTGTCCTCGTCCCCGCAGAGAGTGCTTTTGTGCAAAAAGTGCTGCCGCGCCGGCACCCTCAGCCGGTAAAGCATCCCGCTGATACCGGCGTTCACATCCGCGTCGAACACCGCGCTCACCTCCACGGGCTTCAACGTCCGAATCGGCGCCAGCGGATACATCAGAAAGTCGATCGTCACCTTCTCCTTGCCAATCGCGATGTCGCTCGTGATCGACGTTGCATTCGTGCTTGCCGCCCGCCAGTATCCCTGGTCCTGCGCTCGCGCCTGCCCCGCGCCCGCAACCCACCCCGCCAGCAGCACGCTCGTCACCGCCCACGCCAGCGTCCGCTTTTTCATCCACTTCAACACGTCACCCACGCCACTTTCCCACCAGCCGCCAACTCACCACCACGAGCTAGCAGCTAGAAGCTGGTAGCTAGAAGCCAGCCGCTACGAGCTACCGGCTACCAACCTAAGACATACGCAAACACCAGCGGCGCCACAATCGCCGCGTCGCTCTCGATAATGAACTTCGGCGTCTTCTCGCCCAATTTTCCCCAAGTGATCTTCTCGTTCGGCACTGCGCCCGAGTACGACCCATAGCTCGTCGTCGAGTCCGAAATCTGGCAGAAGTACGCCCACAGCGGCACATTCCTGCGCTGCAAATCCTGGTGCAGCATCGGCACCACGCAAATCGGAAAGTCTCCCGCGATCCCGCCCCCAATCTGGAAGAACCCCAGCGGCGTCTTGGCCGTCGTCTCCGTGTACCACTCCGCCAGCTCCATCATGTACTCGATGCCCGTCCGTACCGTGTGCACCTTCTTCACGTCGCCCGAGATGCAGTGCCCCGTGTACATGTTCCCCAGCGTCGCGTCCTCCCACCCCGGCACGAACATCGGCAGGTTCTTCTTCGCCGCCGCCAGCAGCCAGCTATCCTTGGCATCGATTTGGTAGCTCTTCTCCAGCACCCCCGACAGCAGAATCTTGTACATGAATTGGTGCGGAAACCACCTCTCGCCGGCCTTGTCCGCCTTCACCCACTCCGCCAGAACCTCTTTCTCGATCCGCCGCATGGCTTCCTCTTCCGGGATGCACGTATCCGTCACACGGTTCATGTGCCGCTTGAGCAGCTTGGCCTCATCGGCCGGCGTCAAATCCCTGTAGTGCGGAACGCGCTCGTAATAATCGTGCGCCACCAGGTTGAACACGTCCTCTTCGAGGTTCGCCCCCGTGCAGCAAATTCCGTGAATCTTGTCCTGCCGGATCATCTCCGCCAGGCTCAGCCCCAGCTCCGCCGTGCTCATCGCTCCGGCGATCGTCACAAACATCTTGCCGCCCTCGGCCAGCAGCTTGTTATACGCCTCGGCCGCATCCACCAGCGCCGCGGCATTGAAATGACGGTAATGATGCTTGATGAATTCCGTTATCTGTCCCATAACGTTCCTTCTCCGGCGAATCTATGGAGCGCCATTCAAAAATGGGGTTTTGTGTCAGGGCATGACTTTAGTCGTGCCGAACCAAGAGCATAGATCGATGGGCTTTAGCCCCTGCGGCCACACTCCTCCGCTCTCAGCAGTGCAACTCCAACTCTCCAACCTACCACAGCAAAACCACCGCCCTGTGAATCGGTAGTGTGCCAGCTCGGATTTGTTTTGAAAGGGCATGACTTCAGCCGTGCCGCAGAATCATCCCCGAAGGGCACGGGCTTCAGCCCGTACATTCACCCCGTCCCATTTTTTGAAAAACAACCCACGCGCCGGGGCGCCCTCTGGGTCGGGCCGGGTCCCGCGCTCAAATCCCCGCGTTCACCTCGAACCTGTCATCCTAAGCGGCGCGGGTCACGCTCCGCGCCACCCGGAGGCGAATGCCTGCCCTGAGCGAAGATCGCGGATACCGGGGTCCCCAACGACAGGTCCTCGTCGCTGGGGTGGGGGAGCGATCGGAGTCGAACGGGAACCTGCTTCTGCTTGTTGCCTTGTATCAGGGCATGACTTCAGTCGTGCCAGACCGGAAAGCTAAATGATCGGGGCTTTAGCCCCTGCCAATTTCAGCCGCGCCCCAACGCCTGGCTTGAGACTGTCACTTCCGAATAGGACATTGAATACGCAGCCATCAGTAAAGGCTAGGAGCTGGAAGCTGTCTTTCCCAGCAGCTCGTTTACGCGCTGCATCACCTCGAACGCGTCCGCCACATATACCACATCCGCCTTGCCGCGCGTCCATCCGCAATTCGGATCGAGGCTCACAGCGCGCCGCTCGCCGATGAACCTCCAGCCCACGACGTGCGGCTCCTCGCCGTGGCAGCAGGTCGCCAGGCCCTTCGGATGACGCGGCGTCGACCCCGTCTGCCCGACTTGATTGAGATGCGTAAGAAACGGCAGCACCGGCTGCCCCTCGCCGCCCTGATCCACGAGAGACTTGCTACTGCCCAGCGACGCACCCGACAGGCCGAGAAACTTCCAGATCAGCTTGCCCGCCTCTTCCACGTGTACCTGCCCGTCCGGCTGCTTCTTCGTCCAGCCCGCTCCGGCGACAAAAAGTAGTTTCGCCTCCGGCCGAATCGTCTGCTCATCCTGCTTTGGTGCGCGCATTCCTGTCACCTGCGTGCGCAGTTCCGGCAACTCGACCGCAATGGCAATTTCATCCGCCTGCGCCTGTTCCGCCGCGCCGGCAAACGGTGCGTGCGCCCCCGCCCCGGCGAAAGCCGCATGGGTTCCAGCATCCACAAGCAGAAACCACGGCCGCTTTTCCCGGCTCACCACCGCCTCGATGCGCTGCCGGTAGAACCACCGCGTCGCTTCCACGCTCTCCGCGCCGCCGATCGCCGTATTGTGCGTGGCGAGCGCAGCGATATGCGTGTCGATCACTCCACCAACGCGATGCGCAACCGCAGCCATTACGCGCGCAAACCGCGAGCTCTGCGGCGCCACCACAATCGTCGCTTGCGCCGCGCGGCAAATCTCCGTGCACGCGGCGGCATCGGAGGCGAACCGAGCCTGCGCAAACGCCTCGCCCTGCACCGCAAGGACTCTTGGCGCCGCGCCCGCCACCTGCGCCGCTGCGTGGCTCGCGTGTTTGGCGACGATGCCAATCATCAGCTCCCGCGCCCAGCCGCGCCGCCAGTTCCTTGCCCGCGGTCACGGCCTCCAGCGATCCCTTGCTCAGCGCCGCGCCGCTTTCATCCGCATGTGTGAGTACGAGAATGGATTCCATTTCCTCTTCTTTCCTTCGCGATGGCGATCACCTCTCGGCTCTTGACCAATGGCTGAAGGCTGAAAGCTGTTAGCTGTTAGCCGCCATTTCCAATCCATTCGACGATCTCCCGCGCAATCTCCTCCGCGCTCATGTCCTTGACCACGCGCGTCTCGCGCTGCTGCTTGGGCAGGCTCACCGCGACATACTTCAACCCATTCGCCTCCAGCGCCGCCGTCTTCGCCTTCTGCAGCGCCGGCATGATGGTGCGCATGTTCGCCATGCCCACCTGCGGATTGTTGCGCGGCTCGGCGAGATTGCCCGTCGCCCAGCCCAGCACCGCGGGCGCTCCCGCGCACACCGATACCTTGTGCTTGCCGCCCTCCACGCGCTCCAGCACCTCAAACGACCCGTCCTCGCGCACGTCGATCTGGTCCACTCCCTGGAACTGGTCCGTGATGCCCAGCCGCTCGCCCACAAGCTCGAGCGTCACGCCCGCGCCTCGCGTCGCCGACTCCCACCCGCCGAACACCAGCAGCCGCTCCCGTTCGAGGCCCGGCAGCGCGGCGATCGTCTCCGCCAGTGCCGCCGCCGTCGCCTGCGCATCCGGGAAGCCGCCGAGCGGCCCGTCGATGGGAACCAGCTCGAAGCTCACCTTCTGCGCCACCGTCATCATCACCTGCTGCAGCTTGGCCTTCGGCCCGAGCGAAACCAGCCAGACTTTGCTCGGGCTTTGGGGGCTGCCCGGATGCTTCGCCGCCAGGTTCGCGGCCTCGTACAGGGCGCACGCCGCCCACGGATCCAGCACCGCGGGCAACACCATCTCGTTCTTTATCCCCGGACCGCTTGGCCCTGTAGTTGGTTCCAGCGTCTGCAGCGGATCGGGCACAATCCCCGCGCAAACGACGATGTGCACTGCATAGGCCATTGTTCTTTCTTTTTTTTTCCCCTAATAGGCTGTCACTATTACTGAGCTGTCATCCTGAGCGAAGTTTGGCGCATTCTTTGCGCCAAACGGAGTCGAAGGACCTGCGGTTGCACTTCGGTGATCATGATCGAGTCGCTCGAATATTTCACTCCTCGCCAGATTCCTCAGCCTGATTGCGCAAGTCCCACGGGGTTGTGCTATTCAGAGATCCCCGTCACGGTGCAACGCCAGACTACTTTGTCGGGAAGGAGCAGTTCATATTCACGATAAAGTTCGGTGCCTACGACCTTATGCGGATCCTTCACGAGCCGAGCCTGGTAATCGCCCGGGAGTACGTTGAATCGCAGAAAGGTTGCATACTCCACCTCGGTGCCCATCAATTCGATTTTCTTCCCGCCCACGATCGCATCCGCATAGAGATCTCTGCACGAATTGGCGGTTGTGCCCGATAAACAACCTGAACGAACATGGATTCCGGAGATATGCACCTTAATGGGATAAATGACTCCAGGTTTCGCTGTGGGAAGCTGACCGGTGCGAGTCTTCTGCCCGTGGGCGAAAGGTGAAAAGCACACAAGGAACAGCAATATTAAGGCGAGTTTCCCCATCATCCACCTCAGGAACAGAGTCTACGCTTCTCTCGAATAACTAGCAGCTAGAAGCTAGTAGCTAGTAGCTTGGCTCTCAGTTCTCTGCGCTGTGCAGCCCGCCGCTCCCGGCCGTGAACTCGATGTTGCCGCGCTCGCCGTCGGGCGATTGTGCGCAATTCCACAGGCACGCGCCGCAGTGCACGCACTTCTCGCGCTCGAACGCGGGCGCACCATCCTCTCCCAGCGTGAGGGCCTGTCCCGAGCACATCGCGATGCATGTCTTCTCCTCGCAGGAAATGCAGCGCCGCCGGTCAAGAAACACGACATGATCCGCGAATCCCGGCATGGCCTGCACCTTGCCGCCCATCAGCAGAGCATCCTGATGCGTGACCAGCAGGCGCCCATCGAACGGTATCTCCGGCCAGCCGCGTGCCGTGAGCAGCGCATCGTGCAGCGGCCGCCCGTCGGCCATCGCAACTTTTGCGGCTTCCCTTAGCTTCAGGCCTGCTTTCCCATACGCTCCGAACGGTTGAATCTGCTTTGGCGCGGGCGGAATGTGCGCTGGCAGCGCGAGCCGGCCGCCGGTCAGTCCCGCCAGCGCCATCCCCATGAGCCCGCGGAAAAATCCACCATGAAAGCCGTTGCGCGCGTTCTCCGCTTCGCGTGCCCCACGCTCCACCCTGCTGGCGCGTCGCCGCACCTCATAAGCAGCCGCCAGATTCTCCTGCGTAAACGGCTTACCCGCGCGCAGCAGCTCCAGCACCGCCTCGCCCAGTTGCACGCCGGTGGTCCACGCCTCATCCACGCCCGACCCGGTGAGCATGTTGGTTGAGGCGGAGCCCTCGCCGATGCGCGCAAATCCGTCGCCGGTGAGGAACGGCTCGCCATGCTTGCCCGACTCCTCGAGCGACTTCGCGCCCCACGAGCGCAGCGTGCCGCCCCTCAGGTGCTTCCATAGCGCGGGATGCTGGATATAGTGCTGCAGATAGCGATAGGCCGTGCGTGCGGGATCGCCCATCCACGACGGCACGAAGATCCCCACCGAGACCAGCCGCTCCGGGTGCACATAGAGGAATCCGAAGATCTCCGGCTCGGGAAATCCAAACGTGTGCCACACCGTCCCCGCCTCGAGCGTGGAGTCCTCAGGCAGCTCGATGACCATCTTCATGCCCAGCGCCCACTCGCGCCGCGCATGCCCCTTCGGCAAACCGAAGCGCTCGTCCAGGTTCTGGCCCACCGCGCCCACCGGGCCATCGCCCACAACAGTCAGGCGCGCATGCACGTCCATGCCGGGCATGAAGCCCTCGGCCGGAATGCCGTGCTTGTCCACTCCCTGATCGGCAAGGCGAAGCCCAAGAACAGTCCTCCTCTCCCCGCCGTTGTTCCCATTAAAAATCGGACCGCTCACCGGCGTTCCCGGCCAAATCTGGACAAAGCCGCTGCCCATGAGCTGCGAGCCGACCCACTGGTTGAACTGGCCGATGGACAAGACGAGCCCGCCGTGTTTGTGCAGAAAGGCCGGTGTCCACGGCAGCTCGAAGGCACTGTCTTTTAGCCACCGCTCTCCTCCAAAACCAAGAAAAAAGTCTGCGAACCGCAGTGGGCGCGAGCGCCGGCTGGCTCCGACGGGATCGAGCAGGTAGAGGACGCGCTCCTGCTTGACCTCAATGGCCATGGGAATCTCTGCGGGATCGAGCCTAGGAAAGCTCGCGCGAATGCCCTCGGCCCGCGTCACCACGCCGCTTACGCCCGCGGCCAGATCGTCGGCGCGCTCGTAGCAGAGCACCTGCAGAGGCATGCCCGGCGCGGCCCTACTCTCGAAGGCGGGATCGGCTGGGTTCTGCGTCCACGCTTGCGTAAGCGTAGTCAGAAAGCCGCCCACGGCCGGGCCAAAGCCGGCGCAAACGATGTCCACATCCATCGTCTGGCGGTCGACTTCGACTGGCTGCGCCGCAGAGCTCATGCAGGTCCTGCCGCGGGATAATCGAGCGCTTCGGGGATCATCACTTTGCTCACCGTTTCGGCCGCACGATCTTTGGCCAGCCGCGCCCCTGTCAAACACATGGTCAATCTGCTCTGCATCCGGAGAAACTCGCTTGATCCCGCGCAGCCCGCGCACGGTCCCGCTTTTGCGGGATGGCTGCCGTCGGCCCCTAACACATCGACGGCCATGGCCATGATGCCGGGCATGGTCTCTTCCAGTTCCTCGAGCTCACTGGCAAGGAAGCAGCTTCGATGCTCTTCCTCATCCCACGAGGGATGACAGTTGTAGCCGAAGACCAGCTCGGCGCAGATGCGCGAGGCTTCGCCTGCCGCCTGCGCCGCCTGCGTATGGCAAAGGTCGCTGAGGAATTGCACGGTCCCCGCCAGGCCTTCCCCGGCCACTGCGTCCGTTGCTCCGCGCGTCTCCAGCTCCAGCACATCCAGAATCTGGCAGCGCGAAGCCATCAGCCAACTCAATGCATCGGCGAGCGCAAACGTCACGCCCTGGCGCTGCCCGTGATAGAGCTTGTTGCCTTCCGGATCGGTGGCTCGCTGCAAATAGTTCAGCGTCCACGCCCATAGGTTCATGGCAGAGGCCAGCGTGCACGCGCCGGTTCCGGGATGTGTCGACGCAATCTTGCGCATCTCCGCGGCCCACGCGGCGAACTGCGCCAGGAACACCTCGCTGGTCATGGTCACGGTCAACTGGCGCCGCTGCACCGCCTCCGGGCCTTCGTAGGTCGCTTCCAGTTGCGCATCCATCCACTTGTTGGCCAGGAAGCCCGGGCAATCCTCGGTGATGCCGTACCCGCCCATTAAACTCACGGCCTCGCGCATCATGTTGGCGCCGTGGCCGGTATTCCAAAGTTTCGTCGCCGGACACAACACGTTGGCCTCGGCATCCTTCAGCACATATTGCACCAGAGGATCGGATTCCAACTCGGCGCGCCGAGGGCTGTCCGCACTGAGCTTTTCGAGCTCGATCGCTCGCTGCTTACTCCCTTTCAGCGCCTTCATCTCCGCGCGTCCGCCCTGGATGCCGCGCTCCTTCAGGATCGCCGTCTTCTGCTTCTCCAGCGGATCGAGCTCGTCGAACAGCCGCGCCGCGGCAAAGCCCAGCGACGACGCGGCTTCTCCGGCCGCCCACACGTCCACCAGCCGGTGCAGCGCATCCTCCCGCTGCTGGATGCCCTGCTCGTAGCGCACCGATCCTGGCTTCGCTCCCTCAGCGCCGCGGAATCGTTGCCGCTGGTAGCGAATCACCGGCTCCACCGCCGACAGCAGCTTGGCCGCCGTCATCAGCCCCACCGGCACGCGCGTGCGCCGGAAGACGGCGTCGATCACCTCGCTGTGGTTGAAGTTCGGCACAATCACACCGTCCTTCACCGTGTATCCGCCCACGATGCGGCTCGCCGGGACCTTCAGGTTGAAGACCGGATCGCCTGTTGACGAAAGCTGGTGCACCAGCTTCTTGGTAGCCGTGCCGCGGTCGAAGGTGCCCTCATCGGTCTTCTCCAAAATCACCACGCAACTTCCCTTGATGCGCTCGTCGTCGGAGTTCACAGCCGCTGTCACAAAGTCGGCGAAGGCGATTCCGGTGATGAACCGGCCGCGCTTGTCCACCTGCAGCCACGGCTCCTCGCCGTCTTTCCACTCGGCGATGCGCACCTTGCCGCTCAACATGCCGGTGTCGACGCCCACATACGGAATCGGCTCCGTCAGCGCGAAGGCTCCGCGCCATGGCTTGCGCTCTTCACCCGGTTGCGCCGGAGCCGCCAGCTTCTTGTAGCGATTCACTTGTTCCGGCGTTCCGCGCTCGTGAATGGGTGAGAGCGCGAGGAATCCAGCCAGGCTCGCGGTTGCTGCGCCGCCGTCCACCCATGCCAGCTCGAATGCCGCCAGTCCCAGCGCCAGGTTCTTCGGTCCGGCGATGAATCCGCCCTCTTCTGGCTCCATAAACGCCGCCGTGATTCCGGCGCGGTCAAAGGCGTCCATCATCTCATTCTTGGCGGCTGTCCACTCATGCGTGTTGCGCTCTCCAGCGGCCACCATCCGTGCCACCGTTCCCCGCGCCACGCCGCGTGCCGACTGCACCAACATCTGCAAGTCAAACCGATCGGCAAACTGCCATTGAATCTGCCGCACCGCATCCCCAGGGAGGGTCAGCATCGTCTTCGTTTCTGCAATCGCAACTGTGCCCATCTTGTTGCACCTCAAGCAGCGCCCCTATTTTCCTCGACCTGCCTCTCGGCGGCATGTGACCCACATCACCTCGGCAGCCGCTCCCAATCAGGCGCATGATGCATCGCGATGGGTCTCGCTGCCCGGAAAGCGCGCGTTTTACCGCGCGTTTCCCGCCGCCGCAATCCACGCTCGAACCTGCGGATCCAAAGCGCTCTTCTCTGTACCGGTCACGCCTTTCCTTTGCTTCCAAGCGCACACGATGTGATTTGTATCGCGGCGCTTGTGATACCTGTCACTGCGGGAACTCCTTCAAAACAGGTCTTCTCAGTGGAGTGACCCCTGCGACGGGAACCACGCAAAAGTCGCATCGGACCCCGTGAAAGCAAGACCAGGAAAAGGTCCGGCAATTCTTCTTTTGCCTGGGGAAGGAAGACGGCAGAATGATCGACGCCGCATGGAGATGGAAAAGAGCACGATTCAGCCCTCGCGGCGGCGTCATCGCAGTCGGCGCTGCCGTTTTAGCTCTTGCACTCGCACCCATCGCTCTTCGCGCTCAGGCTGACTGCTTGGCCTGCCACGGCGACGCGAGCATGACCGACGCCTCAGGGCGCAGCATCGCCGTCGACGGCCAGAAGTTCAGCTCGAGCATCCACGGCGCCCTGCAGTGCTCGAACTGCCACGCCGACATCAAGGGCTATCCCCATCCGGATAAAATCGCGCCCGTCGATTGCAAGACCTGCCACGCCGATCAGGCCTCGAGTGTCGCCGGCAGTGTGCACGCCAACGCATCAGAACATCCCTGCACCAGTTGCCACGGCAACGCCCACGAGATTTTTCCCAAGACCGACCCACGCTCGGCGGTCTACCCGCTCAACGTTCCCAAGACCTGCGGCAACTGCCACGGAAACGAAGACATGGCCAAGAAACACGGCCTGCCCAACGTCTACCCGCTCTACATGGATTCCATCCACGGATTCGCGCTCAGCAAGGAAGGACTTCTTGTCGCGGCCAACTGCCAAAGCTGCCATGGCTCGCACAACATCCTCAGCCACACCAACCCGCAGAGTCCGACATACAAGTCCAACATTCCCAAGACCTGCGGCAACTGTCACGCGAAAATCGAAGCCGATTACGAGCAGGGCGTTCACGGCAAAGCCGTCGCCAGGGGCGATCTCAACGCGCCAGTCTGCACCGATTGCCATACTGCCCACGCCATCCTGCAGCCGACTGAGGCTGCCTTCCGCATGCAGTCCACACCCATCTGCGGCAACTGCCACAAAGACAAGTTCTCCACTTATCGCGACACCTTCCATTCGCAGTTGGGATCCCTGGGCGGCTACGTCGAGACCGCTCGTTGCTGGGACTGCCACGGAGCACACGAGGTTCTCCCCGCGTCCGATCCCAACTCGCCCATCAACAAGGCCAACCTGGTCACCACCTGCGGCCGCTGCCATGCCGGCGCCAACCTGAGCTTCGTTCAGTATCAGCCCCACGCCAACGCGCGCGACCGCAAGCTGAATCCGGGTCTTTACTTCGTGCGCTTGTTTATGAATCTGCTGCTCATCAGCGTGCTCACCTTCTTCGTGATTCACACCCTCTTGTGGCTGATTCGCTCGCGCTATAGCCAGGTCAAGAGCTCGCCGCGGCGAGCGGCAAATGGAGGAAAGAATGCCTGAGTCGGAGCTAGCCGAACCTAAAACCGGGACCGCCGCCACCGCCCGCTACTTCGTGCGCTTTACGCGCGAACAGCGCTACATGCACGCGGCCCTGTTCACGTCGTTTCTCGGCCTGGCGGCAACCGGCCTGCCCATGCGCTTCAGTGAGAGCTTCTGGGCGCGCCAGTTTGCTGCCGGCGTCGGCGGTTTCGGCGCCATCCTCTTCTTTCATAAGTTCTGCGCCCTGGTCCTCACCATCGCCTTTCTCATTCACGTCAAAGAAGTCTTTCAGCGCGGCCTCTTTCGTCGCGAAAAAGGAATCTTCTGGGGGGCCACCTCCATGGTGGCCAACTGGAAGGACGTCAAGGATCTCCTCGGACACATGCGCTGGTTCCTCGGCCTCGGCCCCAAGCCCCAATTCGAGCGCTACGCCTATTGGGAGAAATTCGATTACTGGGCCGTTTTCTGGGGCATGATCCTCATCGGCTTCTCCGGCTACGCCATGTGGTTCGCCCCGTTCTTCGCCCACTTCCTGCCCGGATGGGCTCTGAACGCCGTGCTCGTTATTCACAGCGAAGAAGGTCTGCTCGCCATTCTCTTCATTTTCTCCATCCACTTCGTCAACACCCATCTGCGTCCCGACAGCTTCCCCATGGACATGGTGATCTTCACCGGCGTCGAGAGCGAGAAGGAGTTCAAGCACAAGCGCCCGCTCGAGTATCAGCGGATGCTCTCCGAAGGCAAAGAGGAATCCCGCCTCGGCATCGCCCCGCCGCTCTGGCTGCTCAACTTCTCCAAAGTCGTCGGATACACCGCGATCTTCATCGGCCTCCTGCTGCTCGTGCTCACCCTGAGCGCGTACTTCCATTGAGATGAGGCCGGGCCTAGACCGGAACAGCTAAAAGCCGACAGCTGAAAGCTGACGGCTGTCTCTGTGACTCCTATCACGGCACGATTTCCCCCCAAAGCATCTCCTCAAATCGTGGACATTGCTCGAAGACTTTCTGTTCCCTTGTTCGTCTTCTTTCTTCTTGTTTGGGCCTCGGCCGCAGCTCCCGCGCAAAAGCTCAAGGACGCGGACTGCCTCACCTGCCACTCCGATCCCACGCTCACTGAGGATGTAAACGGCTCGGCGGCCAGCATCTACGTCGATCCAGGCAAGCTTAGGCATTCGGTTCACGGCTCCATGTTCTCCTGCGTGGACTGCCACAAGGATGTGCGTAGCCTCGTGCACGAGACGCCCCCGCAGAAGGTCACCTGCGCCCAGTGCCACGCCGACGCCCAGAATGCCTACTCCCGCAGCATCCACGCCAAGGACGGCAAGCCCGGTCAATCCGCCGCCGCATCCTGCGAAGACTGTCACGGCGACGTCCACCAGATCGTCACCGCCGGCGATCCCAGGTCGCCCGTGAATCACGCCAACATCCCCGCCACCTGCGGCCGCTGCCACGGGCAAAAGTTTCTGATGGAGTCGAACGGCGAGAGCGCCCAGCCCTTCATCTCCTATCAATCGAGCGTCCACGGCCGCGCCGTTGCCAACGGCTCGCAGAAAGCCGCCGTCTGCACCGATTGCCACGGCGTGCACGAGATCCTTCCCGCCAACGACCCCAAGTCGCCCATCTCAAAGTCCGCCGTCGCGTCCACCTGCGGCAAATGCCATGTGGACGTAGCCAACACCTTCACCGCCAGCATTCACGGTCAGGCGCTCGCGCGCGGCAACCTGCTCGCCCCCACGTGCACTGATTGCCACGGCATCCACTCCATCAAGCGCCATACCGATCCCAACGCGCCGGTGGCCGAGCAGAATGTTTCCCGCGATATCTGCGCCCGCTGCCACGAGGGCGTGCGGCTCTCGCAGGAGTTCGGCGTTCCCTCGAATCGCGTCACCAGCTACTTCGACAGCTATCACGGCCTTGCCGCCGAAGGCGGCTCTGTCGTCGCCGCCAACTGCTCCAGTTGCCACGGCGTGCACGACATTCTGCCCTCCAGCGATCCCCGCTCCACCGTCAATCGCGCCAACCTGGACGCTACTTGCGGCCAGTGCCACAAAGGCGTCACGCAAAAGTTCACCCGCACCCCCGTCCATCTCCAATCCGGCTCGCGCTCCGGCGATATCGACTCCGTCGCCGTGCGCTGGGTGCGGTGGATCTACACCCCCCTCATCCTCCTCGTCATCGGCGCCATGTTCCTGCACAATGCCGTCATCTGGCGCAGCAAGGCTGTCGCCCGCCGCCGCATGATGAACCCGTTCATGGTCCGCATGACGGTCAATCAGCGCTGGCAGCACCTGGTTCTGCTCTCCAGCTTCATCGTTCTCGTCATCACCGGTTTCGCGCTCAAGTTCCCCGAAACCTGGTTCGCGCACACTCTGGGCATGGGCGAGAACCTGCGCGGTACCATCCATCGCGTCGCCGGTGTCATCCTCATCGGCGCCGGCATTTATCACCTTTTCTATCTCGCCGTGGCGCGCGAGGGCCGCCGCCTGCTCCGCGACATCGCTCCCTGCCCCAAAGACGCATTCGATGCCTGGGCCGCCATGCGCTACTACCTCGGCCTCAGCAGTGAAAAGCCAAAATACGGCCGCTTCAACTACGCCGAGAAAGCCGAGTACTGGGCCCTCGTCTGGGGCACGGCCCTCATGGGCCTCACCGGCATCATGCTCTGGGCCAAGGTCTGGGTCGGCAACCTGCTCGCCCGCTGGTGGGTCGATGTCGCCACCGCCGTGCACTTCTATGAGGCCATCCTCGCCACTCTCGCCATCCTCGTCTGGCACTTCTACCAGGTCTTCTTCGATCCCGATGTCTACCCCATGAACTGGGCCTGGTGGGACGGCAAAATGCCCGTCGACCACTATCGCCACGAACACGAACTGGACGCCGAATCACTGGACAGCACCAAGCCAGCCGACCCCGGAACATGGCCAGGGAAGTGACCCTCCTCGGGCCCTGGCGGGTACCGGGGAACTGAGCTGCGGCGACACAATCTACAGATCGACTAGTACAGCCACGGTAATTCACGCGCTGACGCCTGAGGCCGGTAGGCAATCATTCTCCCCAATGCGGCACGGGCACGGCTGCATCTGGCTCACGACTTCACCGTGATGCTGCGCACCGACAGCGAAAGCGGGCGCAGGTTAACACGGTCTCTGGAGGTGTTGCCCTGACAGATCAAGTTGTTGAGCTACTTCGCGATCGAATCCCATACATTCTGTTTGGTACAGTTTTCCTGTTTATCGGATTGTGTGTCTGCGGCATCGCCGTGATGCGGCGCCGGAGCGGGGGAAAATTCTTCACCTGGCTCGGAATCTGGAGTGCGATTGAGGGAACCGAATACCTGTTTGGTTCGTTGGCTGACCTCGGACTTTTGCCGCATTGGCTTTTGGCCAGTCTTCCATACGTGGGCAATATTTTGGCGTTCTCGGTCGTCGTGATTGCTTTGCTGGCCTTTCTCGACCTAAGCCGGGATAAACTGCGGCTCTTTCTTCAAGGAGCGATTGTAGCGGGGCTCGCGATTGCTGTGGCAGGCATCGCCCTCTTTTTATTTACCGGCTCCTCGTTCAAAATCATGCCATACAATCATCTCCTCGCAGCCATTTCGCTCACGGTCCTGGCAATCGTCGTCGCTGTGCCAAAACTCTGTCGGAGATTCC
Organism: uncultured Acidobacteriaceae bacterium; assembly: GCA_963799155.1. GTDB lineage: Bacteria > Acidobacteriota > Terriglobia > Terriglobales > Acidobacteriaceae > Telmatobacter. The sequence continues at coordinate 123,821 of CAWCWB010000005.1, read as the reverse complement.
TCGTCCTGCCCAACCGCACAGTCCTTTCTCTAGGCATCCTTCTTTTCGCTTTGGAGGCGGTTTATGGCAACTTGTCGCTTCCACTGAGGCTCCCGAGTCCGCCCGAGATCCTGGACCCGCTGGGGTTTGCTGTCCTCCTATTTTGCTTTGGATATGTTGCCGTCGAGAGCTTGGAAATGAGCTCGTCACCGTCCGCAAGGTTTTGAGAGCCTGGAACAGACTCCCGGGCATTGCAATTCTTGCTTTCGCGAACAGCCGGCGATGACACGCAAAACCTCATCGGTGACCTAGCCTCCTAATGAATGGATGTCCCTGCCTCGTGCAGCACAGAAAATTCATCTCCGCAAATACCTTTGCCATTCTGCTTTTAAAAACTTCGAATTGGCAACGGGAAGTCGGCTTTTCACCACCCAACTCCGCCACCCGCGAACTGTCAAAACCCAAACTGTCTCACGCAAGGGGGTCACCTCACCCTGGACTGACCCCCAAAAGTGAGACAGGTTGTAAATTGACAGTTTGCAGGGAAAGGGGAACTGCAAATGGGTCAGAGGTCGAAGTACCGGAAGTTTACCGAAGCCTACCGGGAGCTGGCGGTGCGCCGGCTGCTGGAAACCGATAACGTCAGCGAGCTGTGCCGGGAGATGCGCATCTCCCGGCAGCTTCTTTACCAGTGGCGCGACCGGCGGCAACGGGAGAAGGAGAAGCAGGATCCGGCCAAGGCCAGGGTCGAGCAGTTGCGGCAGGAGAACGCGCAACTGAAGCGGGCCCTGGCGGAAAAGACCCTGCAACTGGATTTTCTCAAGGGTGCCTTGCAAAAAGTCGAGGCTCTGCGCCAGGCCGGTACCGGCAGTGGCGAGACGGCATCTACCAGCAAGTCCGGGAAATGATGCCCATGCCAGGCACCCTGGGAGTGGAGCCGATGTGCCGGCTGGCGGGCGTCAGCCGTGCCGGGTTCTATCGTTTCCTCCAACAACGCCACCCCGCCGAGGAAGATATGGAAGTGCGCGCGGCCATCCATGAGATCGCGCTGGAGCACCGGCGCCGCTACGGCTACCGGCGCATCGCGGTCGAACTCGGGCGGCGCGGCATGGCGGTCAACCGCAAACGCGTGGCTCGGTTGATGCGGGAGGACAACCTGCTGGCCCTGCAACCGAAGGGCTTCGTCGTGACCACCCCGTCGGAGCACGAGCTGGAGGTCTACCTGAACCTGGCTTGGCGCATGAAGCTAACCGCCATCAACCAGTTATGGGTAGCCGATATCACCTACATCCGCCTGCGCGGCGAGTTCGTCTATCTGGCTCTGGTGCTGGACGCCTTCTCGCGCAAGGTGGTGGGCTGGGAACTAGGCCGCACGCTGACCGCACGGCTGGCGCTGATGGCGCTGGAGCGAGCCGTGGCCGAACGCCAGCCTCCACCGGGGCTGGTGCATCACTCCGACCGCGGCGTTCAATATGCTTCGGCCGAGTACGTCGGCGCTCTGGCCAGCTACGGCATCTGGCCCAGCATGAGCCGGCCGGCCAACCCCTACGACAACGCTCCATGCGAGAGCTTCATCAAGACTCTTAAGCGGGAGCAGATCTATGCTCACAGGTACCAGGACATGGCCGATCTCAGGGCCCACATCGAGCAGTTCATCGAACCGTACTACAATCGTCAGCGGCTACACTCCGCGCTGGGCTATCGCACCCCGGAGGAGTTCGAAACTGCCGCACAACCCGAAGCTGTCTGGCCGGGAGCCAGCGTGAGTTTTCCAAGGCATGGGGAAATCTATCGATGGAAGAGAAACGGGGAGCCGGTTCCACCCAGCTCCCCGGCTCATCCCATCGATGAGTCTCCAGTTGGCTATTCCTTGGCGGGTTGCTCTCCAGCAGAGCCCGCCTCCGCTTCACCAACCGGGGCTGAGTCTGAAACTCCTCAGCCCGAATGACAACCGAAATCCAGCAATCGGCGAACTGTCAAAACCCAAACTGTCTCACGCAAGGGGGTCACCTCAAAACCTGTCAAGAGGGCCAACAGGTCTCAAACAGCCCATCCCGCTGATTCCATGCCGATTATTTTTCCGCGCAACTTTGCAGATTGTTTCCGCCAACCCGCTACGCTTGAAGTTGTATGGGGATTCATCTGGAAGATTTCGAATCGAGAGTCGCGCCGCAACCTGCGCAAGCTTCGCTAACCGCGCTAACTCCCACAACCCCGCTGTCATCTCACGAGGAGAAATTAAATGAAGAAAATTTTTTCGGCGCCAAAAGCCCCAAAATTCAACTTAACTTGTTTAGAATCAATAAATCCTCCTCAAAGCCGTGGTCAAATTTAGTCGATCCTGTGCACCAAAACGACCGTTTTCCGCCCCCAATCGGCCCTCAAACGCACTTGAGCCCACGACCCGATCCGCGCCCGCGGCGACTCTGGATAGGACACCCTCGAAGAGGTCCTGGTCGGGCCAAGGAGCCGGCTCCGCTGACAACTGACCACTGATCACTGGCCACTGACAACTGACCACTGCCGTCACACCCGCCAATAGTCCGCGCGCCAGTTCTTGATCCGCTCCTTGATCTGTTTGCGGTTCAGATTATGCTCCAGCGCCTGCTTGGCCAGCTCCACCACTTCGTCGTCGGCGGCAAAGCGCAGCCCGATGAGTTGGTCTTCGGTAAGGCGATAGATCTGCGAGTGCCACTCTGTCGGCGCCAGCGCCTGCAGCCGCAGCCGTTCTTCCAGCCGGATCACGCGGTCCTGCACTTTGAGCGGATACGTACGCATCCGGAACAGCGCAAGGAACGCAGCCACCGACAGCACCACGAACCATGCCGAATAAAAGCACGGGTGCCGCACGACGTAGACGATGGAGACAATCAGGTTGGCGAGGACAACGAAGACCAGAACGAAATGGTACAGCGGATCCAGTCGCCCATGGTTCTTGAGATTTTGCGGATCGGACTTACTCATCTGCAGCGCCCATCCCTCTCAGGCTGGAATTGGCTCCCGCGGTCGTTGGCGCTGCGGCTACTCCGCTGTCTACGCCGCCCGGTGCCTGTACGCCAGCGCTGGCGGAATTCTCCGGGGTCGGGGCTGGGGCTGTCAACGCGGATAAATCGTTCGGTCCCAGAACCACAGGATTCTTGGGGATGAGATGGTAGCGGCCGCGCACCAGGTAGTCCACCAACAGCCCGCCGGCGAGATAAGGATTCGCCAATGCGATCGGGATCGCGTAGACCGTGGTGACGAACGACTCGTCGATGCCCTTAGCTGAGCGGCTCCCGCGCCGGTAGCCCGGAATCTGCGGAATTTCAAAGACTGTCAACCGCGTCTCCGGATGCTTGCGCGCATACCGCTCCAGCTTGTAGGTGATCTGCTTTGGGGTGGTCATGCCGGCATCGGGGAAGATGCTGCGCCTGAAGGCGCGGGGAAAGTACCCATTGAGCACCACGCGTGCGAAATCCGCGCAATTGCTGAAGAGCAGGTCAAAGTGGGTCCGATTCGGCCGCGAATTCAGCCTCTCGATCAGCGCGTCATCTTGCTCTGTCGTCGTCTGGAAGCGAAAGACGTAAATACGCCGCTCATACGCCGCGCCCAGCAGCTGCGTCCAGCCGCCGTGCACAAGATTGCCCGCCGACATTTTTGGCCCAGGCTCGCGAGATGCGCCTCGCGATAGCGGTTGCGCAAACTGACCACCGTCTCGCGGTCCACATGCGAGGGAACGTCGGCGGCGTTCTCCACCGAGTAGAGGTAAGGAATCAGCGGGATCGCTACCCAATCGTACCCGTCCACGCCCTGATAGCGGGCAATGACCACCCCCATCTCGCCCGGCTGGCAGCGCCGCAGCGTCACGGGAGTTTCCGCGCAGATTCGCTTGAAATAAATGGCGTTGTGCCCGGTCGGGTTCAGGGTGCCAAAGAAGCCGTACGGCTCCTCCATCAGCAAAGCCGCCTGCCCGTGCCCTTGCGCGCAGAAAAATGCTCCAGAGACGAAAAAGGCAAATGAAAGAATGAGTGCTTGTCGAATCGAGAGCATCGGTTCTCCTTGGGTCAGAGTTTCGAAATCTCTCCCTTCTAGTATGCGCCAACTTCCGTGACGGGTCGATAAAAAGACGCTCCGGTATTCGTCATGTCACTGACGAATCGAAGTGCCTGCAAGAGACAAGCGCGCGGGCCGCGCAACCCCCGCGCAACACATTTCCTGCTACCTGCTAAGATGCGGTTTTGGCCGGATTGTTGCGCTTTGCTCGCTTCCGCCCGCCGGAGAAAGAATGCCGAATGTCAAAGGCTGATTGAACTACTGATGAGGGGGAACGATGATCGTGGTTTCTTGCACTTCAATCAGGCCTGATCCGGTGCGCTTCTCCAGTTCAGGCAGGATCGCATCCACTTTTTCGCGCGTCTCAATGAACTCGATCTTGATGGGAAGATGATCCGAGATCTCGAGGATATGCGCGGAATGGATGCGGTGTTTCGCCCCAAAGCCCGCAACACCCTTTACCACCGTGGCGCCGGCGATTCCACTGTGGAATAGAAAGTCGAGAATGCTGGTGTAAACCGGAACGTGGTGGTGCTTGGCTCCGTCGCTCAGGTAGAGTGTCACTTTCACAGCCTTGCCTGTAGTCAACATGCGTGCCTCTCTCCACTGGCCGCGGCCCCCGGATGCACTAGCGAACGCCTAGGCGCGGCTACACTAGTTTCGGAAATGGCGTATCCGCATTCACGAAAGCTAAGTCGGCGCGACCACCCCGGGGTCCCCGACGACGGCTTCTCGTCGTTGGGGTGGGACCAGCAGGGCCGGGGCCCCCGCAGACAGGTCCTCGTCTGCGGGGTGGAGCGAGCGACGACCTTTGTAAACGCTTTGACCGGACACAGCATTTCCGAAACTTCTCTAAACAGACAACGAAGGATTGAACCACCTTTGCGTGCAACTTGCAACCCCTGCCTGGCGGTGTCCCAAGCCGTTCGCGCCAGCGGATCGATTGTTCGTGTGCGGAATGGCCTTTCGTTAGAGCATGTCGGCCAGTGCCGTGCCGCACCAGGTCGCTGCGAGACCAATCACAAGGCTGCCCACCGCGTAAAGCGCCCCCATCAGGAAAGCGCCCGATCGAAGCGTCGACAGCGTCTCCCACTCGTACGTCGAAAAGGTGCTGTACGCGCCGATGAAGCCGATGGCCACCAGAAACCTCCACGCCGCGCTCAGATCCGCGCGCTTGCCGAAGTAGGTGAGTGTGAAGCCGATGATGATGCAGGCCGAGATATTGATCACGATGGTGCCGTAAGGAAACTTGGTTCCTATGCGGCCGGAAATCGTGGATCCGACCCAATACCGGGCCACGGAACCCAGCGCGCCTCCCGCAGCGATGAGCAGATATTTCTGCAAACCCGTTCTCCTTGGTTAGAAGTCCGCTGCGGGTAGCGTCGACCTGCGCACGATGTGGCGGCTTCTCAAGAGCGACAGGGCCATCTCATGATCGGTGCTACTCACAGTATTGTCGGGGATCGCGCCGCGACATGACTCCGCAACAGGATTCCCTGTCAGGAGTCATCATCTGTCCGGCTTAGCAGAGTGGACAGCGGTTAAAGGTGAACTCCTTCACCACTGCTTCAATTAAAACCTGCCGCGAACATGCGTGTCAACGCGCACCGCCTCGGCACTTGACTGCCGATGCCCTTGGGCCTGAGGTCAAAAAACCGTCAGCGATTCTCGTGCTTCCCAGCCTTGTTGGCGCGGGACTCAGTGAGCGCAACACGAGTGGAGTGCGCAGCGCCGGCCACAGCCAACAGGAAGCTTTGCATCTGGGGGGTGAATTCCCGCCGCTCGGCTTCTTTTCTGGCGAAGCAGACCAGCCAGTAGAGCAAGGAGCAGACGTTGGCGGCCACGGCAAGCTGGCTCAAGTGGTAAAACTGCGATTCGGTCGTCTCGTGAGCCTGCAGCAGAGTCACCGTGACGGTGACGATGGAGTAGAAGCCCAGCCCGGTCGCGACCTGCAATTCCCGGTCGCGCCAACTAATGGAAAGCCATTGGCTGCCGGCCGCCAGGAGCAGGAAGAACAAGATCCTGAGGATGGAAACCGTGAGCTGAAGTTGCGCGTAAAGGAGTCCTTGTTCCGTCGTGACGTGCACCAGGCCAGGAAAAGCGGCAAAGGGCCAGATCGCGGCGCCCGCGATGAGGATCAGGGCGGCCACGACCACCAAAGCCCTGCGAGAAAGGGAGGTGCGAAGCGGACGAAGCACCGACCAAGCCAACTCAACCAGAACGCAAAAGAGCAGCGCAGCATCGATGATCGTTAGAGCGAATAGCGCGTCAAAGTACCTGTTGGGATAAAAGCTTTCGGTTGCGTACTCGCTGAGATTGCTCAATACGTCCCAGATGCAGTAGGAACAGAAGACGGGCAAGGTCCGCCAGGTGCGCCGATAGAAAAGTAGGCAGACGACCGCAGTTTCAGTCAGGACGCCGGCGAACCACAGCGCGTTATCAAGGCCTATCGACATCCGGGTCGACCTACGAATCGGAGTGTCTTGAGCATATCAGGAATTAAGCGCGCTTCTAGGACACAATGAACACACCTAGACACCTAGCCTGAGAACGTATAGTTCGATTACGGCGCGGAGTTTAGGCTGCAGTCGGCGGCGGAAGGTGGACTGGACCCATTGGGGAGGCAGAGGCCACGCGGGGCGGAGGAAGATGAACCGGTCCCATCGGGGACGCAGCCGCTAGGCGGGGCGGAGGAAGATGAACCGGTCCCATCGGAGACGCAGCTGCCAAGCGAGGTGGAGGAAGATGTACCGGCCCCATTGGAGATGCAGCTGCCAAGCTGGGCGGAGGAAGATGTACCGGTCCCATCGGAGACGCAGCCATTGCGCTTGCAGAGCAAGCAGACACTATTAGTAAAGCTATAAAGCCGACTTTCAGAAGATCCAACGTACGCGAACCCATCTTGCACTCCCCTGGCGGAGACACTACCCGCCCCAAACTTTGTGCAAAACAAGACTAACCCAAATTGTGTAGGCGCGCTACAACAAAAGTGGTAGTGGGAGAATTTTTTATCATGAGTACCCATTTTTCGATGTCTAACAGTAACAAACTGATGGGTACTTTCTCTGAAATTTTGCCTAATTTTCGCCTTGTAGGCCGAAGCCTCCCGGCTTTTGGTCAGTCGTCTGGCCTGTTCACTCGAGAACGGGGGCAAGTTGTGTTGAGCGCGGAATCTCGCCCGCGAGGCTCTGCCCAGCCCGAGGCAAACAATCTGCGCTGGTCGGCGATGGTTGCCTGAAAAGCCCGGAGCGACAGAGTGCCCGATTTCGCAGATTACCGTCCGGCATCAGCGATGGTCTCGTTCTGGTTACCACTCTGAAAACTTTGGTGCCGTGGGCCAAATCAACAAAACTCGGTACATTAGCAGATAGCCATTCTCATGCAGGCGCGGCCATGAATTTACTCAAGCCAGATTCACCGCCTCCAACTGCTGTTCCGGCCTCCGATCACGGGCGGCAGGAAGTGCGCTGTGCAGTGCGATTTCCGCTTTCTTTGCCGGTGGTGCTCTCGACTGGGGAAACTGAGATTGCCGGATTGACGCGGAATGTCTCTGCGAGCGGGGTTCTCTTTACTCTGGACAGGGATTTGCAGGTGGGGCTTGACGTCAGTTTTTCCATGCGGATGCCACGCGCGGTTCTGGGCGCTCCTCAGGATGTTCTGGTCCACTGCAAGGGACGTGTGGTACGCTGCTCCTCAAGCCACAATGAGCATCTCGCCGCAGCGACTATTGACGAATATCGGTTCGCGGACCAGTGAGAGCTCGGTTGGTTTGACGGCAGCCGACTATGGAAATCCAGGACGATAACCCCGAAGGCGAAAGCGTTGATACTCCGGTGAAGCCGGGTACGATTCGCGTAATTCTTGCGGATTCGCAGGCGATTTACCGTGTGGGGATCCGCAAGGTCTTCGCTCTGGAAGACGATATCCGCGTGGTTGCACAGGCCGATTCGCTGGAGAATCTGCGCGCCGCCATTGAGCGTTATCCAACTGACATTGTTCTTTTGGAGGGAAGCATGCTGGCCGGCACGGCCAACGCGATTCCCGAGCTTCTGCGCCTGGCTCCAGACGTGAAACTGATCGTGCAGGCTGTTGCGGCCGACGAAAACCACACCGTGGAGCTCTACCGGCGTGGCGTCCGCGGCATTGTTTCCCGGTCGATCTCTCCCGATCTGCTCGTCCGGTGCGTGCGCCGCATTGCCGCAGGCGAAACTTGGATCGACAACCAATCGGTCAACTGGGTCATCGACGCATATCGCGCCCAGGCTGCCGCCCTCGTTAGTCCGCGCAACCAGCCCCGCCTTTCGCCCAAAGAGATGTCGATCATCACCTGCATCACCCAGGGCAAGAGGAACAAGGAGATTGCCTTCCAGTTGGGGACAACTGAGCAGGTGATTAAGAACTATCTGCGCAAGATCTACGACAAACTGGGGGTGTCGGACCGACTGGAACTTGCCCTCTATTGCCTGCATAACAAGATCATCCAGTCCGACATGGACGAAGAAGCGGTGGCGCAGAAGATTGTGACCAGCTAGCGCCGCCGACCACCTGCCAACACTGCTTGCTAGCCTCCCAAAGGATTTCCTTGTTTCGCGCTGCTACTCGGGCAGATGTGTGTCGACGCAGGACCGCCGCGCGAGTTCCAGCAGCCGGATCATTTCTGCTAACTCCGTGCTGCGGAGGTGCCCAAGGAGTTCGACCGGGACGCGCTCAATCACCGGATCCATGGCACGCAGGAGTTCCAAGCCGTCATTGGAGATCTGCGTCCAGACCACGCGGCGATCGTGCCGGTCGCGGTGTTGGCGGATCAGTTTGAGGCCTTTCAGGCGAGCCATCAGGCGCGTGATGTCGGGCTCGGCGGCGATCATGCGGGCCCCGATGGCCGCGCACGTGAGCCCGGCCGGCTGCGCGCCGCGCAGAATGCGCAGCACGTTGTACTGCGTCGAACTGAGGCCCCAGCCGCGGGTTTTCTGCTGGAAGGCGCGGTGCAGGCAATCCGATGTACGCAGCAAATTCAGGAAAGCCTCTTCCTCCGCGCTCGAAAATGGTGACGCCTGCGCAATCTCAGATTTTAGTCCTGCCATCGAAAAGTCCTCCCGATATTCTGCCGCGCGAGTTCAGGGAACGGACAGAACGCAAGTGCGCAACCCGTGACGGTGCGGTCCTTCACTGTTTCACTGCGTCAATCTCGATGGTGAGCATGACGTTGTTACCTAGCATCGTCGCGGGCATTTTGGGGGCAATACCAAAGTCAGTTCTGTTGATGGTTACCGTGGCCGAAAAGCCGCAGTGCACCCTGTTTTGCCGGTCGGCCGCGGGCGCCGTAGGGCCCTCAACATCCAAAACCACAGGCTTGGTAACGCCATGGAGGGTCAGGTTTCCAGCGACCGAGAGGTCATCGCCACTCTTCGTGACACTGGTGCTGGTGAAGGTCGCCGTTGGATAGGTGGCGACATCAAAGTAGTTGGCGCCCCTGAGGTCTGTGTCTCTGGCTTGCACACCGGTATCGACTGTGTTGACGTCAATGGTAGCCTGCACGCTCGACTTGGTGATGTCCGTCTCGTTGTATTGAATTGTGGCATTCACATTGCCAAACAGCCCGTGGACTTTCGAGATACTCATATGGGTAATCGCGAAGTCGACTTCGCTGTGATTCGGGTCCGAGACCCAAGTCGAGGTTTGCGCAAGGGCAAATGGTGCGGCAAGCGCTAAAACTCCACTTACAAGGGCCAATCGATTCATGCAGGGAAACTCCCTTTCACGCAGGGCTGTATGACCCGTTTCGCTCAGACAGAGATGCGATCTGGGTCGTTCGCGGATACAAGTGGCGCGGAGATCTACGTCATTAGCGTTGAAATCCGCACATCATTTAGGATGCTGGCGGCGAGATACTCGTTGCAACAAATATTTTGCCCTGCAGATGCCCTTCCCTTGAACCACTTGCGGCATGGAACCGAATGGCGCCGTGATGATGCCAGGCGCCTGCAGCAGTTTCGGAAATGGTGTAGCGCATCCACGAAAGCTAAGTCGGCGTGACCAGCAGGACCGGGGTCCCGACGGACAGGTCTTGGTCCGTGGGGTGGAGGGAGCGACGACCTTCGTAAACGCTTTGACCGGACACAGTATTTCCGAAACTGCTCTGAGTGCCTCCAAACAGATCGCCGCGTCCGTCTGCTATGCTGCCGCCAATGTCCGTCCTCAGTCAACTTCACGGGCTCACATCCTCGCAGCGCCATGTCTTCCTGGCAGCGTTCCTGGGCTGGACGCTCGACAGCCTTGACTTCTTTCTGCTGGTCTTTTGTGTCAAAGCAATCGCCGGCGAATTCCGCACTCAGCCCTCCGCAGTATTCGGAGCCGTGTTTCTGACCCAGGCCTTTCGTCCCGTCGGCGCTCTGCTCTTCGGCATCTTGGCCGACCGCTATGGCCGCCGTCCAGTGTTATTGGCGAACATTTTGGGTTTTTCAGTCATCGAACTGGCCTGCGCCTTTGCACCCTCGCTCAACGTCCTGCTCGTGTTGCGAGCCCTGTTCGGCATTGCTATGGGCGGGGAGTGGGGTGTGGGCGCTGCGCTCGCCTTTGAATCGCTGCCCAGAGACGGACGAGGCACTTTCTCCGGCATCCTGCAGGAAGGCTACGCAGTCGGATCGATTCTTGCCTCGGCGGCTTTCGGCCTGCTCTTTGCGGGATTCCATTGGCATGGAGTGTCGATTCCGGGGATCGGCTGGCGAGGATTGTTCATTTTCGGCGCGACGCCCGCGCTTCTGGCGTTTTATGTGCAGGCTCGTGTAGCGGAGTCGCCGGTATGGCTGGCCGGAGCCAAGAAGCGGATGGCGCGGGCTCCAGTTCTTGCCGGGCCGGCACGGCCTCAGCTGTTGCTCCACTTCCTGCCTACCTTCCTTTTCCTCGTGATCCTCATGACGGCCTTCATGAGTTTCTCGCATGGCACGCAGGATGTGTATCCGACCTTTCTTGCCGTGCAGGCCAAACTCTCGCCCGAGACAATCGGGTTGATCGGCGTCCTTTATGGCATTGGCTCCATCGCCGGAGGCATCGTTTTTGGCGCGCTGTCAGAAACATGGGGCCGGAAGCGGGCGATTGTCACTGCGGCGCTGTTGGCGATTCCCGTGATTCCGCTTTACGCGTATGGGCATTCCGCCATTACGCTTGGCGTCGGGGCGGTGTTGATGCAGTTCATGGTGCAGGGTGCATGGGGCGTAGTTCCGGCCTATCTCACGGAGCTTTCGCCGGCCCCTGTGCGAGCTACGGCTCCGGGCCTGGCTTACCAGTTGGGCGGGCTCATCACGTCTTGGAATGGGAAAGGCCAGGCATTAGCGGCCGAGCGCTGGGGCAGCTATCCCGCAGTGCTTGCGATCACGGTGGTCGTGGTCGCGTTGACGCTGGCAGGGTTGGCGACATTGGGCCGCGAGGCGCGGGGCAGCGAGATGACCGAGGCGTGAATCCTGCGCCTGGCCATCCGTCAGACGTTTCCTTCGTGATCGATTCGGACCAGGCGACTCCATTTGGTGGCTGCCTCGCAACTCCTGCCGCCTCTTCACATCATTCCCCTCAATCAGGACCAACGTAACCGCCGTCAGTTACCTGCTTGCTGAGATGCAACGTCTCCAAGGATGCAATGCCTGCCCCCTCAAGTCCCACCTTTGCGGCATTGTTCTTCATGGCTCAAACGGATAGCTTCGATTTCATCAGACATCCTGGCCAATGAACCTCAAGGTCAACTGCACAGCAGCGGCGGAAGATTGCAGCGTTAGGGCGCGAACAATGCAGCCGGAAAGATGATGGTTCTTCGCGAAGCAGGAGCGCGTATGCGCAGGGGTATCAGGCATGTGACAGAGTGCTTGAGCCGTGAAGGGACCGTCAATCGCCGCGGTTGCTGATGGCTGGCTCATGGTAGAGGCAGGAGATGCAAGTTGAGATTGAGGACGGTCTGCAGGATCTCTCGCTGACGCGGGTTGGAGCGGTTCAATGAGCCGGTATGACTTGCAAGTCGGACCACCTCATGCCTCCCGTTCGCCAGTGGGCCATTCCGCTTTTTCCGCCCCCTTGGCGCCCTTGTCGGGAGCCGGGTCTGCAGTGCAGTCGCACTTCCGACTTGACCTTCGCCGCAGCCTCCTGATGCATCGCCGCCTGGCCCTTGGATTCGCCTTATTCGGGCTCTTCCTCGCCGTGGTCTATTTGCTTAGCCTTTGGGCCGTCAACACCGCCCGGAGCCTGGTCTACATCCCGCCCACGCCATCCGCCATGATTCACAATGCGATCTCGCTGCTGCTCGGTTTCGCCTTCCTGGGAGCTGCGGCCGCGATCGTCGCCCACAAGTCAGACCCACGGGTCTACAGCGCGTCAGACGTTGAGCGCCTGATGGGCGTTGCGCCGATGGCGCAGTTACCGGACTTTTCTGAGGTTTCAGACGAGGTGGCCAAGGAACATCTGATGCGGTTGGTTGCTAGGATCGATGCCGCGTTCAGAGACGGGAGGGTCAGGAATTGCGTCTTCACAGGAACGGGCACTGGAGCCGGGGCGACAACCGTCGTTCTCCGGGTGAAAGAGATGCTCGAGACGCTGGGCAGGGTGGCGGTGGTGATGGATCGCACGGGTGCGCCGCCGCATCCGGTTGTTGGAGAGGCAGAAGAGCAACCGGCGGAGATCGTTTTGACCGACACTCCGCCACTCATGGCTTCGGCGGAGACCGAGTACCTTGCGCGGCACGCCGATTACACGATTGTGGTGATCGAATCCGGGGTGACCACGCGGGCACAGCTTCGTACCATTACCAGCGTGTTGGAGTCCCTCCACGTGCCATTCGTCGGATTCGTGCTCAACCGCGTGCGGTTGTCGAAGGCGGACGAGGCTTTTCGCCGTTCTCTAGAGGAGACGCAACGGAATCTTCGCTACGAGAAGTCGTCCGCGGAACGGCAGACGCTTGAGACACTCCACATTGCCGTGGAATCGGGCCGCGCCAGCCTGGAACCTGAGAGTGCGGCATCGGCGCTAGGGGCGGCAAGTTCACCCGCGGAGATCACCTCGATTGCTGATCCCGTGGAACATCTCGACCCTCCTGTGGCAGCGGAGACGATTCCAAAAGCGGAGCTCGGCGCGACCGCAGGGCTGCAGAAACCTGAACCCGCGCACAGCGACATGGCCCCGCCTGATGAGATTCCATGGCGGCTTCGCGAGCCTCCAGCGCGCGCCAATGCACCCCATACGCAGACTGCGAATGCCGCGCGCCGGGCGCCGGCAAGAGCTCTCCAGCCGCCCGGATGGCAGTGAATCGCCGCATGAGACGGCGAAACCAGCTCTTGAGGAGCCCTCGCACGTCACGCCGCCGCCATTGAGCGAACTCAGAGGCACATTCTTCTCGGCGGGACTCAAAGAGTTGGATATGGAAAGGCATGCGGTGCAGCAGAGTGCCGAAGTCGAGCTGCTGATGAGGGCAATCACGCCGTTCGAGCCGCTGTTCAATCACACAAAGCCCGCGCACAGCTCTGGCCATGCATGCACACCGGAACTGGAGGCTGAGCACACGGCCGCAGCACACACATTTATTCCCATTGCCGGCCTCGAAATTGCGCCTGCCGCTGCGAACGAAGCCGACGCGCACAGCAACGGATCGCGACACGTTGCGAAACAGCGAGAGTCCCGTTCTTCCAAGTCCGCTGCGCCTGAATCGAATGGGACTCGGCGCGGAGGAAATGGCGATCAAGCGCGGCGCGGACAAAATCAATCAATGCGTGAACAGGGCGACGTTTTGGACGACGTGCAGATTTTGCCGTCAAAGCGCGGGCAGTACAAGAAGAACGGTTGGGAGCACAGGAACGGCCAAAGGTAAGCAAATTCTTCGCGGATACAGCAGTTTCGGAAATGGTGTAGCCGTATTCACGAAATCTGAGTCGGCGCGGCCAACCCGGGGGTCCCCAGCCGGAAGTCCAGCTATTCTGGTTCCCTCATGCATTGTTCGGGGAGACTCTGGACGATCCTCTCTTTGCTGTGGACGCTCCTCTCGTTCGCATCATCGCTGCTCATTCTGGCGGATGTTCTCGGTGACACAGCGTGGAACGGCATCAATTTTGCACTTGGCCTGTATCTTTTATTGTCCACTGCGGGTTCTTTGGGGCTGCTTGCGGGCGCTATCGCAGTCTTTTCCCGAAAGGCGTTTTTTGCGTGGATCACTTGCATCAGTGCGGCAACAATTGCCGGCTTGGGTGCTCTTTTCAGCTTGGGATTCATCTTTGGCCGTGATAGCCAGGTTCCATTGAACGACGCCGTCCACTACGGACACGTTGCGATCTCCGTTCTCGCGCTTTACGCCGCCGCATTTGTTTGTTGTTCTGTCGAAATCCTTGTGTGCTTCCCCAGGAAGCAAGAAAAAGCAGGCTGACCACTTTCAATCACACCGCATTGTTGCTTTGTTTGCGGAAGACGACTTTGAGTTCGCGGCGCCAGTGTTCAGTGATGCCGAGGAGCTCCCACTCGATCTCTGGCGAAAGGTAGCGCAGCACTGGCTCGTTGGCGGGATGAATGCGGAGGGCCGGCGCGGCGAGGATGAGGCGCGGCGCCAGCGGCGACACCTCAGCGCCGGAAAAGTAGCCATTGCGCTCGAAGGCCGAAAGCGGCGTGGCACTGGGCGGCGCGGGCTGGCGATCACCGTTCAGCGCGCGGACGCGAATCCAGTAGTCGAGGGCCTGGAGCGGAAGCTGAAGGTCCTCGTCGGCCTTTAATTCCAGAACAACGAGGCGGCTGTTGCGGTCGAGCGTGAGCAGGTCGAGCATGCCGCGGTCGCCGGTGGAAAGCGCGGGTACCTGGGTGTAAAGAAGGTCGCCGCGCAGCTCGGGCGAAAGCTCGGGCAGGCTCGCGCGCAGGCGCGATTCAAGCCAGCGCTCGGGCGCCATGCGGAAGAGTGGATCGGTGTGCGCGCCGTCGGGGTGGCGGCTCAAGAAGAGGCGGCGGAAGAGATCGCGGCAGAGGAATTCGTTTTCTTCTGTGAGGGGAGTCTCGCTGGCGCCCGCGCCGAACGTGACATTGTCCTGGCGTGCGAAGGAGTGGACCGAGGCGCCGTGGCGCACGCGTGCAAACTCGAGACCGTGCAGAAGGAGTCCAACCTCGGTAGCGGAACGAGTACGGATTTCAACGCGCTCGCGGGCCGCATCGGGAACGAGCCCGAGGAGCTGATCGATGCCGGATCGGCAGCGTTCGAGCGCAGCGGCCGCGGAAAAGGCATGGACAAGGCGCGAGTCGAGATTACCGATGTCGCGAAAATCGACAGAAGCGAGCTCTTCGCTGCGCTCGTCGAGCGTGAATAGGGCAAAATCGGCGGCGGCGTGGTTGAGCCAGGCCATGCGCTCGGCGGTGGTGCGCCAGGCCCCGGCAGGGACGATCACCTTGAGGCCGCCGAAGTGACGGCGCGCATCGCCGTGCTGGCGGCAGTAGTCGAGCCAGAGAATGCCCAGGGTGAGGACGCCGTCGATGACGGAAGCCGACTCATCGGCGCCAACGCCGATGACCGCATCAGCCGCGGCTCCCTTAAGCAGGCGGCCGCGCACGTAGGCGGGGCCGAAGCTGTGCTCGAGGTCCATGGCCGTGCGCAGGCCGTCAACCTTGGAGCCGAGGAAGTGGCGCGTGAGCACGCGCTCGATGGTGCGCTGGTAGTTGCGGCGGGCCGTGTCGCGTGCCGTGGGCGTGCGCCGGTCGCTGGTGGGAGCGAGTTCAAGAGACTGCGGCTTGGACACGCCCATGCGGCGCGTGATGAGCCGCAGGCATTGCGCGCGTTGCTGCACATCGACGACAGTTCGGACGATGTTGCGCTCGTCGCTCCAGAGCTGAAGCAGGCAGCGGGCGTGCGACTCTCCAACCGAATAGCGCGCGGTGCGCATGTCGAAGAGGACTCGGCCATCCTCGAGCAGCGCCGCCGCAGGATGGTCGGCGAGATAGGATTCGATGGTCTGCGCCAGGCGAGCGGGTGAGGCGGTTTCAGCGCCGGGGCCCCCAGCGACGGGTGGCTCAGAGAGCCGGGGTCGATGAGGTGGAGCGCCGAGGCCCATGGTTTTTCTTACCATCCCATGCGTGCCCGCAAGCTGGTGATGTGGGCCGTGTGGTGGCGGCAGTGCCAGTCGTAAAGCGCGAGATTGTTGGCAAGATTCATATGCCCCCGCTCCGGATGATTGAAGCCGCGTTGAAAGTCCTCCTCGGTCATTGATTCCAGGAGAGCGACCAGGCGCTGGTGCAGGCCATCGACGAAGATGAGGGACGGCTCGATGGCCGCGCTCGAGTCGGGCAGGCGCGCCCACGCCGCTTCGTCGTAGGGCTTGATGGTGGGACAGTCTTCGGTGAGGGCGAGCTTGAAGCGAATGTAGGTGTTGGCGTGACTGTCGGCGAGGTGATGCACCACCTGGCGCACGGTCCAGCCGCCGTCGCGGTACGGCGTGTCGAGCTGGGCATCGCTGAGGCCGGCTACGGCTGCGCGCAGGCGCTCAGGGAGCAGCCGAAGGGTTTCGATTTGCGCGGCGCGGACGCCGGCCAGGCCTGCTGCAGGCGGACGAAAACGCCCGATGGGATACCGGAGATCGTCCAAATCTGCCATGGCAAGAACTTACCATGCCCCGGGCGCAACCCTGGAAAGGTGCTTGCGGACCAGGCACATGAACGCGTTTGTCAGCCAGACGGACTGCCGGGCATGGTGACCGGAACTTAGGCGTGGTAGTAATGATGGTGGTGATGATGGTGGTGGTGATGATGATGGTGCGACCCGTTTGCGAACGCCGGACTTGCGAACGCCATCAACAGCAGAGCTGCCGCAAGTATTCTCTTCATGGAACGAATCCTAGCATGGTTTCCATTGCCTGCAAACGCATGTCAGCGGCCCACGTATCCAAAGAGCAACGGAGAGGACGGCGCGGGGCCGGCGCACGCGAGCATCGGTAAGTCAGACGAGGCAAGGGTACACTGGGATTACGATGACGCATCCGGAAACTTCCCCAAATTCGAGCCATCGGCGTTACTTTTTTGAGAAATTCGGCCTGACGGAGCGGCTGCTGGAGCGCTGCCTGGGCGAGGCCTTGAGCGCAGGAGGCGACTACGCGGACCTCTACTTCGAGTCGGTTACGGCGACGGCGCTAGGCGTGGACGAGCAGATTGTGAAGTCGGCCAGCCAGGGAACGAGCGCCGGGTGCGGCATTCGCGTGCTGAGCGGCGAGCGCACTGGCTATGCGTATACCGACAACCTGAGCGCGGACCGGCTGCTGCACGCGGCGCGCACCGCAGCGCTGATTGCGTCGGGCCCGGCCAAACAGCCCGTGCATGGATTCACGGAGGCGCGCGGCGCCGATCTCTATCCTGTTCCGCTGGGCGGCTACGATCTGGATCTGGCGGCGCGCCTGGAACTGATCTTGCGCGCCGACCGCGCGGCGCGGGCGTTTGATGCGCGCATTGTGCAGGTACGGGCGAGTTACAGCGAGGAGTTGCGGCGGATTCTGATTGCCGCGTCGGACGGGGCGTTTGCCAGCGACACCCAACCGCTTTGCCGGCTGAATGCGTTTGTGATTGCCAAGGACGGCGCGACGAGCACGAAGGGCGCGGCGGGCGGCGGCGGGCGGGCAGGGTTGGAACAATTCCAAGGCTCGAAGAGCCCGGAGAGTTTGGCGCGCGAGGCCGCACGCGGGGCGATTCTGCAACTGGGCGCCGTGCCTGCGCCGGCCGGCGAGATGGAAGTAGTGCTGGGGCCGGGATGGCCGGGGATTCTGCTGCACGAGGCGGTGGGGCACGGATTGGAAGCCGATTTCAACCGCAAGAAGACGTCGGCGTTTACGGGACTGATCGGCCAGCCTGTCGCGAGTCCAAAGGTGACGGTGGTGGACAACGGCACGATTGCCGGGCGGCGCGGCTCATTGAACGTCGACGATGAGGGATCGGCGACGCAGGAGACGGTGCTGATCGAGGGCGGCGTCCTGAAAGGCTATCTCTCCGACAAGCTTTCGGCGCGGCTGATGGGAATGGCGAACACCGGATCGGGGCGGCGCGAGAGCTACCAATCGATTCCCATGCCGCGCATGACGAACACCTACATGCTGGCTGGCGACGACGCACCCGAAGACATTCTGCGCAGCGTGAAACGCGGGCTCTACGCCGTGAACTTCGGCGGCGGGCAGGTGGACATCACCAACGGGAAGTTTGTTTTCTCCGCGTCAGAGGCCTACCTGATCGAAGACGGCAAGGTGACCGCGCCGGTGCGCGACGCGACGCTGATCGGCAACGGGCCGGAGGCGCTGAAGCATGTGTCGATGGTGGGCAACGACCTGAAGCTTGACGAAGGCATCGGGACGTGCGGCAAGGACGGGCAGAGCGTCCCGGTGGGCGTGGGCATGCCGACGGTGAAGCTGGACCGGCTGACGGTGGGGGGAACGGGAAGGTAGATGCGCTAACGCAAAACTAGAGTAGGTGAATCTCGGAGCCACCGCACTCAAGTCGCCGCGGCCACCCCGGGGTCCCCAACGACGGTCTTTGTCGTTGGGGTGGGAGCACCAGGGCGAGGCGACCCTGAAGACAGCCAAACAGTGCACAGCAATTCTGGTTTTGCCGTAAGCCGCTTCGATCTGAGCCTCAACCATCTGGCCTCGCGCGGCGGCGGGTGCGCTAAGTATGCCGGTTGTACTCCGGCGGGCCAGCCATCACCATGCCGCTCTTCTGGCGGCCGTGGATGTACCAGCAGCACCATGCAGTTTCGCGCGCCGGCTCCTCGGCGGGGGAGCGCAGGTCGGCGTAGGTGATGGTGCCGTAAAGATAGATCTTCGCCTCCCACTCTTCCACGCGGCGCAAGTCTTCCGCGGTTTCGCAAACCGATTTCACATCGTCACGCTGGAAGGACTTGACGCCCGTGGATTCGCCCGGCAGCAGAATGGTGAGAGCTCGCGGGGCGTGCGGCTCGTTCTTGTAGGCAGGAGCGAGCGGCAAGTGCGACTCATCGCGTGCGATGGTCACTTCATCGGCAAGCGAGACGATCCTGGCCGGACTGCGTCCGCGATTCGTAGCCACGACGGTAAAGCTGTCGCGGAGGCCGGGCACGGGCTCGGGGGTGATCACGATCCAGGGGCGCTCTGCCCGTTCCTGGGCTTGGGCAAGGAGCAGCGCGGTCTTGGCGCTCTCAGCGGCTGCCTGCGCGGCGGTTTCGCCGTAGCGTGTCTGGCGTTCAATCTTGCGCAGCGTTGATAGGGCGAGCATGATTCCCACGTACGCAATCAGCACGAGAATCAGGTTCGCCGCCCAACTGATGCGTTCCTGCAGAGGCCACGGGGCGGGAGCGGGAGCCGGAGTAGCGATGGTGATGTGAGGCGTCGGAGCCCCGCATGAGCCGCCCTGGCAGCTTTCGGGTGCGGCGGCGGGGTTAGCCTCCGATGGCGCGGCGCCGGGCGATGCAGCAGGATTGGCCTGGGATGGCGCGTTGCCGGACGATGTGGCGGAGGAAATCGAGGCTGGAGCAGCCGGCGGAACCTGTGCCGGAGCAGCCGCAGGCGAGGCGGCGGAATGCGCGGGCGCGGTTTGCTTGTTGGTCTGGGCGGCGACGACCGCGGGCTCAAGCGCCAGGGACAACAACACAGCAGCAACGCCCAATCCCCTCGAGATCATGGCGTCAATGTAGCACGACACACGTAGGTCAGCCGCGGTTGCTTTGCCTGCAAGGAATCTTCTTGTGGACGGGCCAGTCATGCCAACCGGCCGCCGTGATCACACACCCACCGGGAAGGGCTTGGGACTGGACTCGTCGGTGTTGACGCCGGTGCGCCAGCGCTCGAAGCGGCCCTGCAGAAGGCTCATGAGGCCCGTGTACCAGTAACCGATGACGAAAAGGATGAGAAAGGGCGCGGTGAAGAAGTTGTTGTTGGTGAAGGTGTAGTAGATGGCCGCGGCGAAGTAGCACCCCAACAGCAGCTCGATCCACGGCGCGAGCTTGAGGCGCTTACGGTACTTGGCGGCCTGGGATTTTTCGCCCTTCCGCGCCACGCGGTACTTGGGCGTGCGCACGAAGGCGCTCTTGATGCCCAGTAGCGCCTCCATGACCGCCTTGGTGTTGGTGACGGTGAGGCCGATGCCCAGCGCCATGAGGAAAGGCAGATAGTAAAAGGTCTTCTTCCAGGTTTTGGGAAAGATTTCGCGCTCGCTCATCACGTAGAAGATGGCGATGGAGAAGCTGGAAGCAGTGAAGAGCGGCACGTCGATGAGCAGCATCTGGAACCAGCCCTGGTAGAAGCGGCAGATCATGGCGGGGATGAGCAGCGCCGACATGATGACCATGAGCGGATAGCTGAGGTTGGCGGTGAGATGGTAAACGGCCTCGATCTTGTTGCGCATCGGCGTGCGCGAGCGGAAGACGCGGGGCAAAATCTTGATGCTGGTCTGAATGAGGCCCTTGGCCCAGCGCGCCTGCTGGGTTTTGAAGGCGGTCATCTCGATGGGCAGCTCGGAGGGGCACTCGACCTCGGGCAAGTACTTGAACTTCCAGCCGGCCATCTGCGAACGGTAGCTGAGGTCGGTATCTTCAGTGAGCGTGTCGTGCTGCCAGCCGCCGCCATCGTAGATGGCCTTGCGGCGCCACATGCCGGCGGTGCCGTTGAAGTTGAAGAACTCGCCGGAACGGTAGCGGGCGCCGTGCTCCAGGACAAAGTGGCCGTCGAGAAGGATGGCCTCGATCTCCGTCAACATGCTGTAGTCACGGTTGAGGTAGGTCCAGCGGGTTTGCACCATGCCGATTTCGGGCTCGGCAAAATGGTCGATGACCTTCATCAGCCAGTCGGGCGAAGGAACGAAGTCGGCATCGAAGATGGCGATGAACTCGCCTTTGGCCACTTTAAGGCCGGCGCCTAGGGCTCCGGCCTTAAAGCCGAGCCGGTTGGTGCGATGGATGTAGACGATGTTGTGGCCGAGGGCGGCATAGCGCTCGACGATGGCGGAAGCAACTTGCACGGTTTCATCGGTTGAGTCGTCGAGCACCTGGATTTCGAGCTTTTCGCGCGGGTACTCCATGGCGCAGACGGCCTCAATGAGGCGGTCGATGACAAACTGCTCGTTGAAGATGGGCAACTGAATCGTGACCAGGGGCAGTTCGTCGAAGTGGCGCGGCGGGTTGGGATTGTAGTTTTTCCGGTACTTAAAGTACTGGTAGGCCATGGTGTAGCGGTGGATGCCATAGAACGAGAGCACAATCATCACCGCGAAGTAGGGCAGCAGCATCGACGCGTCGAACCAGTTCCAGTGGTAGAGCCCCTTGAAGGTCTGGTCCGCGTACTGCATTCTCAGGTAGTGGCGGAAGCCGCTTTCTGGGGCGAAGGCAAGAAACGCAGCGATCGGACGCAGCAGTCCCCCAAACGGGCTGGCGAAAGCAAGCAGAGGGGTAAAAGGCGCGGCCAACGGGGCTTCAGCCTCCCGGGCTGAGATAGGGTTTATTGTACGCGAGGGAGTGGTGATGGCGTTCGCGTAGGTGGCGCGCGCAACACTGCTATGTTATGCGCAGAAGCGCGAGCGCGGCCCAAAATCAAGACCAATGGGATCAATGAAAATTGATGGTTGCCAGGGACAGGCTCCTAACGGAATTGCCCCGCCGACGGCTGGGCCTTTCATGGCCGCGGGCGATACCACTTCGCTTCGCTCAACGGCGCGAGCGCGGCCCAAAATCAAGACGAGTGGGATGAACGAAAAGGAATGGTGGCCAGGGACGGGATTGAACCGCCGACGCCGGCCTTTTCAGGGCCGCGCTCTACCACTGAGCTACCTGGCCTCAGTCGAGACGTGAAGTTGCATGAATCTGCGCGGGTTCCGGCGGTGCCGGGAAGGGTGAGTGAATCCGCTTGCCGTGCGCTCAAAACAACCTGATCTAGTATACCAATCCTGCATTTCGCGGCCAAACCCGGCGCGCCGGTCCCATGGGGTGTTCAAATGCCATAAATTGCACGCGCGGAGGCCCTTGCACTCCTGGTCTACACTGGGAAAAAGCATGCGATGCCCCGCCCGCATTCTCGCTTCCTTCACCCTGGCTTTCACGGCCGCCATCTTCGCCCAGGCGCCGTCGCCACGCGGGCAGACCCAATCCGCGTCGAGGCACGGGACGGAAGTCGTCGTCGAACGCGCCTACCAGGCGGCGGTGCAACAGGGCGCGCCGGCGCTTCGTGCCTTTCTCGTGGGATTTCCCAAGGGCGCTGATCTGCATATGCACCTTTCCGGCGCGGTGTATGCCGAAACCTTTATTCGCGACGCGGCCAAGGACAGTTTGTGCGTCGATCCGGTGGCGCTCAGTTTTTCCGAGCCGCCATGCGCAGGGCGGCTGATCCCGGCAAAGAACCTATCCGGCGACATCGACAGGCAGTCTCAATTGCTCTATGACAAGCTGATCGATTCGTTATCGATGCGGAGTTTTGTTTCCTCGGCGGGCTGGAGCGGGCATGACCAGTTTTTCGCCACCTTTGACCGCGTTGACGGACTAAGCAAGACGCACAGGGCCGAATGGGTTGACGAAGTGGCGAGCCGGGCAGCGGCGCAGAACAACCAGTACCTGGAGCTGATGACGACGCCGCCTTTCAGCCACGCGGCGCAGATCGCCCGCCAGATCGGATGGGTCCCTGAGCTGGCGCAGGCTGACCCGAAGGCATTCGCGCGGTTCCGGCAGCAATTGCTGGACAACGGATTGGGCGACGAGGTGGAAGCCGGTCGCGAAGAAGCGCGCCAGGCCGAGGCAGGGCGGAAGCGAATGGAGCACTGCGGAACGCCGCTGGCCGCGCCTGCGTGCCAAGTGGAGG
Source organism: uncultured Acidobacteriaceae bacterium (assembly GCA_963799155.1). Lineage (GTDB taxonomy): Bacteria > Acidobacteriota > Terriglobia > Terriglobales > Acidobacteriaceae > Telmatobacter. Next base: position 101,022 of record CAWCWB010000005.1, on the reverse strand, counting down.
TGCGTTACCTCTACACGATTCTGCGCGACCATGCTCCGGAAGAAGTGTTTGCGCAACTCTTGCTCGGTTTCGAAACAGTGCAGGCGAGCGAGAACGCGAAAGATGACACGTGGGTGGGCATCAATCTGGTGCGACCGGAAGATGACCTCGTCGCCATGCGCGACTACACCTTGCAGATGAAGATGATCGGCTATCTGCACTCCGTGTATCCCGGCGTCCACATCGCGCTGCACGCAGGAGAGCTGGCGTTTGGCCTTGTGCCGCCGGAGGGGTTGAAGTTCCATATCCGCCAGGCAGTGGAGATGGGCCACGCCGAGCGCATCGGACATGGCGTGGATCTCATGTATGAGAACGACCCGCAGGGCTTGCTGAAGGAACTGGCGCAAAAGCACGTGATGATCGAAATCAACCTGAGCTCGAACGAGGCGATTCTGGGCGTGAAGGGTGCCGATCATCCATTCCCCCTCTACCGCGCGGCCAAGGTACCGGTAGCGCTCTCGACCGACGACGAAGGAGTGAGCCGGATCGACCTCACCCACGAGTACGTCCGCGCGGCGTTGGACTACAACCTGACCTACACCAACCTGAAGAAGCTGGCTCGGACCGGAATGGAGCACGACTTCTTGCCGGGTGCAAGCTTATGGGTCTGGCCGGATGATTTTGAGGCGTCGGCAAAACCATGCGAAGGAGATACGGTGGGTGGCGATACTCCTTCGGCGGCGTGCCAGGCATTCCTGAACGGGAGCGAGAAGGCTGCGGCGCAGTGGGAGCTGGAGCGGCGGTTCCTGGCGTTCGAAGCGAAATTCTGATGGACAATGAGCGCATTCGCGAGATCTGTTTGGCGCTGCCGCATGTGGCCGAGACGCTGAACTGGGGACATCACCTCGTATATTGGGCCGGGGACCGCGACATTGGCGGAAAGATATTCGCCATGACCGACCTGGATGGCACCGGGATCGGGGTGCTGTGGTTCCATTGCGGGGCGGAGCGGTTTCACGAGCTGCTGGAGCGCGAAGGGATCCTTCCCGCGCCCCACTTGGCCCGGGCGCACTGGGTGGCCGTGGAACGCTGGGATGTGCTGCGGCCACGGGAGGTTGAGGATGAGCTCAAGCGAGCTCACGCCCTGATCTACGAGAAGCTGCCCAAGCGGACAAGAGCCGTGCTGGCCATGCCGGAAAAGGAACGCGCAAAGATGATCCGCGAACGGAAGATGGCGCTGGCCGCGCGAGGCGTTGAAGGCGAGGGCGTGCGGAGGAAAACGGCGGCGGCCGGCCTCAGGCGCAGCAGATAGAGACAGAAAATTGTGCGCGGCGGCGCTTTGAGAACGTGTTCCTGACGGTCACGCGAGCCCTCGCGCTGGCCCATTTCCCTCGATTTTCCCAGGTGCCCCCTCGATTCTCCCAGGTGAATGATAGGCGCCTTGCCGTATAGTGGCCCTAACAGATCCATCTAATTCTGAACGTCCGGCTCGGTACGCCATGACCGCTGACGCACAAATCAGCCCGCACGAAGAGGCGCCCCCTGCAGGTCCACCTGAGAATCTGGGCAAGCTGTATCGCGTGGGCCGGATGCTGCTGGCGCTGGCGCTGATGGTGGATGGCCTCGGCTGCATCATTCGGCCCTGGACTTCGGGCGCATCACAGTCCAATCGCGCTTTCTCCTTTTACCTCGGGTTGGCCGGGCTGGTTCTGATCGCGTCTGCTTTGGGAATCGCGGCTGGCCGCAGGACGCGCTCGTGGGCGCTCATCCTGGCCGCGGTGGCGCTCCTGCTGGCCGTTCCCGGCGGCATGGTCCTTTGCCCTGATCTCAACGCACCGCATTTTGCTTTGGAAACTTTGGCGCTCGTCGGGGCCGTGTGGATGCTGGCCGGGCTCGAGAGGCGCCGTGAAGGAGAGATCAGCAAACGGTTCCGGGCGGCGCGCTTCGTTTTCGCGGCTGCGGCGCTGGTCTGCATTGTGACCGAATTCCTCTTCAGCACCTGGCTGCAGTCCGGCTTCGACATGTTCTATTTCAATTACGACGTGGTGACCCTTTTCAATTCCATTTGGTCGTGGAGCTACCTCTTCGCGTTGGTCTATGGCGCATTGGCGGCCTTCGGTTCGGTGGCGATCTTCCTCCGCCGGCTGGCTTGGGCCGGGGCGATCTGCCTCGCCGCAGCAAACATTCTGTTCTTGCCGTTGCTCTTCCTCTACCGATCCGATGATTTCTGCGGCAGCGGGATGGCGTTGGTTGAGTTGCTGTTCGTCTGGATTTTCGATCTGGGCGTGGCCGGCGGCGCATTAATCGTGGCCGCGGCGTTCTGGCAAACCAGCCGTGAAGGCGGCATTCAGGGTCTGCCTGCGGCTGGCGCATCCGGCATTCTCGCGCGTTGGCGGTGGGTTCGAATTGCAATGTCCTTCGCAGCAGTTGTGTTGTTGGCCCTGATCGTTGGCCATGGGCTGATTCCGTTTTTCTTTTATCAGGCAAACTCGCGGGGCGATGCAAAGCTTGGCGACCTGGCCACCCGGGTCTACGCGGCTACATATGTTCCCACTCGCGGAAATTCCTACCTGGCCGAGCAGTTGTCAGGGGGAATTCTGAGTGCAGGTCCCGCAGGCCGGTCGTGCGCGGCGGGCGACCCGCAGGGATGCGCGAGCTTCGCCAGCTTCTATCGCCAGCTCGGGTGGAACTGGGGCCGATCATGGCTACTCTTTGCAAGGGCTGCGGCTCTTTCCGCCGCGCGATGCGACGGCGGTGATACGAAGGCTTGTTACAGCCTGGGAGTCCAATACGACGATGGGGAAGGCTTGGCCGGGGATCACAGCAAGGCGGCGACCCTGTACCAAAAGGCGTGCGACGCCAATGAGGGCAACGGATGCGAGGCCCTCGGAGACATGTACTGGTATGGCATTGGCTTCAAGGAGGACCAGGTAAAGGGCAAGGCGCTGTTGAAGAAGGGTTGCGACTTGGGCAGTCATTGGGCATGTCAACGCCTGCAATTCATCAACCAGTTTGAGAAATAGAGCTTCACGAAGGCCTGAACGCAAAAGTCGTGCTGGGAACGGGAAGGCGACGGCAAGACGCGCGTCTCGCGGGAACTTCGGCCTTCGAACCTTCGTAGAAAAGGTTAGGCTGCGAACCACGCAAGCGCGCGCAAATGAGGTGGTGAAATCCATGGTGAAGTTTCTTCTTTGGTGCATTCTTTTCGTGTTGTGCTGGCCGCTGGCGCTCGTGGCGTTGGTTTTGTATCCGCTAGTGTGGCTCCTTCTTCTGCCGTTTCGCATGGTGGGCATCGCCGTGGGCGGCGTGCTCGAGCTGGTGAGGGCCATCATCTTCCTGCCCGCGCGGGTGCTCCGGGCGGTGTGAGCTCAGCCCCTCATCCGTGCATTTCGCAGCTCCGCTCTGCCTGGGTGCTGCATCTGGGTTCCCTCGACATCCTTTCGGACGATGCATTAGCGTGACGCTAGGGCGGGTGTTTCTCTGGCATTGGATGGGAAAGTTGCGCTCGTGACCGGCGGCGCGAAGGGGATTGGCGAAGGCACGGTGCGCATGACCCCACTGGGAGCATTTACCGGCGGCTTGAAACGACTCTGCGTTTAAAGCGTCATTCTATTTAGAGATTCGGGAGGGGAGGATTCATGCGGAAGGTTTTGCCGGCAGCCCTGGCGGCGCTGATGCTGATGGCGCCGCAGGCGGCGCGGATGCAGACGAGCGGCGACGCGGCGCAGAAGAACGCCCAGCAGGCGCGCGCGGCGCTGGACGCCATGGTGCAGGCGCTGGGCGGACAAGCGTGGCTCAACATACGCAACATGGAGCGGGATGGGCACGTTGCCGCTTTTTACCAGGGAGACCCCGACCTGGGCACCGAGGAGACGTTCGAATTCCACCAATGGCCCGACCATGACCGCATCGACGTGACCAAGCATCGCGACGTGGTGGAGTTTTTCATCGGCCGGCAGGCCTGGGAGGTGACCTACCGCGGCAAAAAGCCGCTCGACAGGGACATTGTGGACGACTACCTGCGCCGCCGCGACCACTCCATTGAGACGGCCGTAAAAGTCTGGATGAAGGACCCGAACACCATCCTCATCTACGAGGGCCAGCGCCTGGCCGAGCGGCACCTCGCCGAGCAGGTGACGCTGATCTCGCCGCAGAACGAGGCCATTACGATCCTCATGGACGTGCAAACGCATCTGCCGCTGCAGCGCACCTTCGAGTGGCGCGACCCCCTATATCACGACAAGAACACCGACACCGAAGAGTACGACGACTATCACACCATTGACGGCTTCCCTACCCCCTTCACCATCACGCGCCTCAAGAACGGCGATCCTGTTCGCCAGTATTACGTGACGGGCGTGAAGTTCAATGAGAGCCTGTCCGCGGATTTCTGGGACCCGGACGCCGAAGCACGGAAGGTGAAGAAGTAGCGGCGGGCGTAATTGCGAATTAGCCTGTCAGGGCCGAGTTCCGCCGCAGTGCCTTTCGTTCGGGATTATTGACTTGACTCGATAATCGTGCCCTCGCCGCCGACGATCCACAGCCGCTTGCCATCACTGGTCCCGATGATCGTGCAATGCCGATTCGTGGTGCCGCCGTCGTGCGCTGCTCAGGGATTGCCCATGAAGAAAACTGCAAGCGCGATCAGCGCGGCCAGCACGCCTAAGGTGATAAGCGTCCACACAATCTGAACTTTCCCTGGTGGCGGGGCTGAAACTTCCATAGAATCTTCGGACGGCGCTTCCTGCGGGCCGGACGGCAGAGGACCAATTTCCGCGGTTAGTGTTTCGGCGGGCTCGGGGGACCTCCGTGGCTGCCGAGGTCGCCTCCGAAGCCGGCGCGTCGATTGACTTTCCATCGATTCCAGAACCGTTTCTGGCGCGGCACCCGGGTCTGTCGGCTGCGTCTCCTGAGGCACGGACTCCGCTGGATGCGGCGCGGGCGAGGCCGTGTCAGGCTCCGCGGGCGGCACCGCTGCAAGCTCCGGCGGCTCCGCCACCTGAGGCGTCTCCCCTGCTGCCGTCTGCCGCGCCGGCTGCGTGGCGCGCGGCTCCATGCGGCCCAGCACGATCTTGATCGTCCCGGCGAGATTCTTGAGGTGAGCTTCGAGTGGCGGCGTCAGGGCGTCGAGCCAGTGAACATTTCCGATGAAGTACTCGAGCGCCTTGCCGGGAAGGACGTCCTCCATTCGCAACGGCAGGATGGCGACGCCATGATTAACGGCTCGTTCCACCTCCCGGCGAATCTGCGGCGAGGCATTGGCATTGGCCGTGAAGATGAGGACCATGATCCGGCATTCTTCAATGGCGTCGATGATGGCTTCGCCCCATTCCATGCTGGGAAGCACGTCGCGGGGAGCGATCCAGCACCGGACGCCCTCGCTCTCCAGCATGGCGCAAACCGCATCGCCGGTGGCCTTGTCTTTTGCGGAATAGCTGATGAAAACGTCGTGCGCCATCTGTCCGTCCGATCAATTTCGGGGCGGGGGAAGCAGCTAGCCCTACTATAGCTCCGCAAGGCCGAGGAACAGGGAACGCAGCCGAATCGCGCGTAAGGACGCCGCCCCCGGGAAGCTCCTGCGCAGGCCTATTTATAATCCGAACGAGCGTTCATCACTCAACACAACCGCTCCGAGGAGCCGCAGAATGATGTTTACTATCCAGGAAATCATGGATTTCCTGCCCCACCGTTACCCCTTTCTCCTGATCGACCGCGTGCTGGAGTTTGAGCCGCAAAAGCGCCTTGTCGCCATCAAGAATGTGACCATGAACGAGCCGTTTTTCCAGGGCCACTTCCCCGGCTACCCCATCATGCCCGGCGTGCTCGTGGTGGAGGCGATGGCCCAGGCCGGGGCGCTGATTATGCTGTCCGAAATTGAGGATCGGTCGAAAAAGCTGGCGGTTTTCACGGGTATCGAGAAGGCCAAGTTCCGGCGGCCCATCACTCCCGGCGATCAGGTCCGGATCGAGGTGAATGTGCTGTCGTTCAGGAGCCGCGCGGGGCGCATCGAAGGCAGGGCCACGGTCGAAGGGAAGATGGCGTGCGAGGCGATCCTGACTTGCGCGGTGGTGACCCGGGAGCGCGAGCAGCGCGCGCACGGAGATACGCCGACAGCACCCGAGACGCCGCCTGAAAGCGCGCCCTCAGCGGAGACGGCGTGACCATTCACCCCAGTGCGATCGTTGCACCGGGGCGCGGATCCCCGAGTCGTGCACCATTGGCCCCTATTGCACCATCGGACCGGAGGTGGAACTGGGCGAAGAGTGCACCCTGATCTCGCACGTGGTGCTCGACGGGCGGACGAGGATCGGCGCGCGCAATACGTTTTATCCCTTTGGCTCCATCGGCATAGCGCCGCAGGACCTGAAGTATAAGGGCGAGGCGACCGAGACCGAAATCGGCGACGGCAATACGATCCGCGAGTGCGTGACCATTAGCCGCGGCACGGCGGGCGGTGGAGGCGTGACACGGCTGGGCTCAAACAACCTGTTGATGGCCTATGTGCACATAGGCCACGACAGCCAGGTGGGCTCAAACTGCATCCTGGCCAACTGCGCCACCCTGGCCGGGCACGTGACCATCGAGGATTTTGTGACGCTGGGCGCCTTTTGCCCCGTGCATCAGCACTGCACCCTGGGGACGTACTCCTTTATTGGCGGCGGAACAATTGTCACGCAGGACGTGCTGCCATTTTCGCTGACTTCGTGCCGTCGCGAGAATAAAGCTTTCGGGATCAACAAGATCGGTCTGGAGCGGCGCGGATTTTCGGCGGAGCGGCTGCAGCAACTGCAGAAGGCCTACCGCCTGCTGCTCGCTTCCAAGCTGAACACCACGCAGGCACTGGAAAAGATGCGGGCGCTGGCCGGTGAGGACGTGGCCGTGCTGGTCAACTTCATCGAACGCAGCAAGCGCGGGGTGATGAAGTAGCGATGAAACTCGGCCTCATTGCCGGCAATGGGCGCTTTCCCTTTCTGCTCCTTGATGCGGCGCGGGCGGAGGGGCTAACCGTAGTGGTGGCGGCCATCAGAGAAGAAACCGACCCGGAGATGGACTGGCGCGCCACGGCGGATGCCGGCGTCACGGTGCATTGGCTCTCGCTGGGCGAGCTTTCGCGGCTGATCGAGACCTTCCAGAAGGAAGGCGTGACTAAGGCCGTGATGGCGGGCCAGGTTAAGCATAAGCAGATTTTTTCGAGCATCCGGCCCGACTGGCGGTTGGCTAAGTTGCTGCTGAACCTGCGCACGCGATCGACCGACGCGCTGCTGGGCGCGGTCGCCAAGGTGCTCAGCGACGAGGGGATCGAGCTGATCAGCTCGACGACCTACCTCGAGCCGCTGCTGGCCGAGGAAGGAGCGCTGACCGAGCGCGCGCCCGACGAGGAGGAGTGCCTGAACATTGAGTACGGGCTGGGAGTGGCGCGGGCATTGGCTGGGTTCGACATCGGCCAGACCGTGGTGGTGGCGGCGCAGGCCTGCGTGGCCGTGGAGGCAATGGAGGGTACGGACGCGACCATCGAGCGTGCCGGGCGGCTCATGCGTTCGCTCGAGGAGTCTCCGCAAGGCGACTCCGCTGCGGAGCCCCCATCGGAATCCCCATCCGAATCATCGATTCTTGCCCGGCGGCTGACCGTAGTGAAGGTTGCCAAGCCGGAGCAGGACATGCGGTTCGATGTGCCGGTCGTCGGGCAATCGACCGTAGACACGATGATTCGAGCCGGAGCGAGCTGTCTATCCATCGAGGCCGGACGGACGCTCCTGTTCGAGCGAGACGCGTTTCTCGAGCGCGCGACCAAGGCCGGCATTGCCATTGTGGCGGCCCGCCGCTGATAATGAGGAGGCGGCTGTTCCCGATTCCCCGCTCCCCACAGCAGTTTCGGAAATGGGGTATCTGCATTCACGAAAGCTAAGTCGGCGCGACCAGACCGGGGTCCCCAACGACCGGATCCCAAGAAGCGGTCTTTCGCTTCTTGGGTGGAACGACGGGTGGCTCGAAGAGCCGGGATCGTTGGGGTGGGAGCAGCAGGGAGCGACGACCTTTGCAATCGCTTTGACCGGACACAGTATTTCCGAAACTGCTCTAATTCCCCATTTTCAGGAGGTTTCCTTTGAAAAAGCCCTTTCTTTTCGTTCTCGGCGCGGCACTGGCCGCGCTGCCGCTGCTTACTGCCCGCGCGGCCGACGATGCTATGCCGACTGTGGGCCAGGCCGCGCCCACCTTTACCTTGCCCTCGCAGGACGGCTCGCCGATCTCGCTCGATAGCTATCGCGGCAAGTGGGTAGTGCTCTACTTCTATCCCAGAGACATGACCACGGGCTGCACCATCGAGGCGCACAAGTTCCAGGACGCTCTGAGCCAGTTCCAGGCGAAGAATGCCGTCATTCTGGGCGTGAGCGTGGATTCGACCGACAGCCATCAGCAGTTTTGCACCAAGGACGGGCTGACGTTCCATTTGCTGTCGGACACCGATCACAAGGTCGTGAGCGCTTATGGTTCGCTGGGCGGGTGGAACGGCGTGGCGATGGCCAACCGCAACACGTTTCTCATCGACCCCCAGGGCAAGATCGCCAAAGTGTGGGTCAAGGTAAACCCAACCACTGCTGCCTCTGATGTGCTGGCAGCGCTTCCGTAAGCCGATTGCGTCAGTCTGAATCGCGCGTGCCGTTGGGGTGCTGAGAACGCAAAAAAGGCCCACCGGCTAAAGCAGTTTCGGAAATGGTGCATCCGCATCCACGAAAGCTAAGTCGGCGCGACCAGCCCGGGGTCCCCAACGACGGGTGGCTCGAAGAGCCGGGGTCGTTGGGGTGGGAGCAGCAGGGAGCGACGGCCTTCGCAAACCCTTTGACCGAACACAGTATTTCCGAAACTGCTCTAACCGGGCCTTTGGGTTCTCGTGATGGTGAACGGAGAAGGCGACCAAATGGCCGCCTTCTTCCCGCACAAAAAAGCACCCGCTGCGCCTGCGCGAGAAACTTCGCGCCGCGTCCGCAGAGCTTCCCGGGCCGCCGGCGTCGAAGACTTGCGCCGCGCGCTTCAAGCGCGGCGACAAGCGTGCTGGAGTTACTTTCTACCCTTCTTCTTCGCGGCTTTCTTCGCCGCCTTTTTGGGCGAAGCCTTCTTTTTCGCCACCTTCTTGGCAGCCTTTTTTGCTACCTTTTTTGCGGCTTTCTTCGCCGGAGCCTTCTTTTTCGCTGCCTTCTTGGCCGGAGCCTTTTTGGCCGCCTTTTTCGCAGCTTTCTTGGCAGGCGCCTTCTTCTTCGCCGCCTTCTTGACCGGAGCCTTCTTGGCCGCCTTTTTGACTGGGGCCTTCTTGGCAGGGGCCTTCACGGGGGCTGGCGCCGCGGGCTTCCCGGTTACGACGATCACCGTCTCTTCGGCGATCACCTCGTCGTCATCTGAGGAGGTAAGGATGCCGGCGGTTTCCAACTCATCTTCCTCGTCAGCAAAGGCTTCGACCTGACCGCGGTCCAGGTCACCCGGCTTCCCAAAGGGGTCGCCGTCACTCATTGCGTACATCTTGAACACTTCATCCATCCGATTGCCTCCAGCGGATTGCCGCTGATCACTTTTCCTTCACATTTTCAAGAGAGCAGATGAAGACATTCTGCTCGCGCAAGAGATTGTAGCTTTAGCTTGCACAGAAACACAAGCAAATCTCAAGCAGGGAATGTGAGTTATGGCCGTTTTTCCGCTTACGGCGAGGCCTTGGTAAGGCGGGCAGACTTGTGCGTGGCGCTGCTCTTGGCTCCGGAGGCGGGCTTCGACGGGTGGGACTGGCTTGTTTTGGGTGCGGAGCTAGCCGGTTTTTGGGCTGGCGAGGTCTGGTGGGGCGTGGAAGCGGGGGCCTTTGAGTGGGTGGCCGAGCCAGCCTTGGCGCCGCTGGCGGAGCTCCTGCGGCGATGCGTGCTGGCTCTGCGCACCGGCACAGGCTCGGCCACGTGCAGACGGCGCCCCGCCTGGACCCGAGTGCCGGAGGGGATTCCATTCCAGCGCCGCAGTTGGCTCAGGGAGACGCCAAAACGGTCCGCGATGGTCACCAGCGTGTCGCCCCAGCGCACGGTATAAAGCCGGGTGCGGGCCGAGGGCTCGGCGGCTGGTGGGACCGGCACCACGAGTGCCTCAACTCCGGCGACACTCTCACCGGCGCTGAGCTGATTGGCGGCGGCCAGGTCGGCCACCGGCACGCGATATTCCTGCGCCACCGTCGCCAGCGTGTCTCCCACGGCGACGGGGTGGTAGCGCCACGAGTTACGTTTCCCTTCGGGGATCAGGGCCGCGCGCTGCTCGAAGAGCGTGGCCGTGCCGGCGGGCAGATGCAGATCGAAGGAGGTGTCGGGCGGGGTGACCATCCGTAAAAGGCTGGGATTCAGGGCCTCAATCTCGTCCACGGGCGCGCCCACGAGGTCAGAAACCAGGCGCAGATCGATGGAGTAGTTGAGGGTAACCGTGTCAGTAAGCACCGGGGGATCGACGGTGACGTCGTCAAAGCCGTACTGAACCGGGTGGTTGGCGATGATGATGGCGGCCAGAATCTCCGGTACGTAGTTGCCGGTTTCACGGGGCATTTCGTGGCGCTTGTAGAGTTCCCAAAAGTCCGCATAGCCGGTCTTTTGGACGGCGCGCTGCACGTTTCCCGCGCCCCAGTCGTAGGCGGCCATGGCCAGGTACCAGTCGCCGAGCTCGTCGTAGAGGAACTTCATATAGCGGGCGTAGGCGCGCGTGGACTTTTCCGGGTCGAAGCGCTCATCGATATACGCATTGCGCTCCAGCCCGTATTGGCCGTGGGGCATAAACTGCCACATGCCGCCGGCGCGGGAGCGGCGATTGACGGCCTGCGGCTGGAAGCCCGACTCGGCTACGGCGAGGTAAATCAGGTCCTGCGGCACACCCTCCTCAGCCAGAACCCGCTGGATCATCGCCTTGTAGTGGCCGGAGCGCTCGAAGGAATGCAGGAGGGTGTTGTGGCCCTTTTGCGTGTTGGCGAAGAAGTTGATGTACGAGGCCACGTAGTCGTTGACCATCAAGGGAAGATCGGATTTGGTAGTGGCCAGGTCGGCCGTGGCCTTGGCCACAAGGTTGGGATCCACGGCGAAAGTCACGTCGCTGGCTGCCTCGGATGGGGTAATCTCTTCCTTCGGCACAAAGCCGTTGCCCTGCTTGAGCGCTTCCATCTCGAGAGCGTTGACCTGATCGACAATCTTGTCGAACTCGTCCTGCAACTGCGGAATGGCCCTGATGTCGAGGCCGCTTGACAGCATGAGATCGACGGCGCGATCGAACTCGACCTTGGCCTCGGCTAGCATTCCCCTGCGGTAGTCGGCGTCCCCGCGGGCATAGGTCGCCTCAACTTGCGCAATCAGACTGGCGGACGTGCTGCTCTTCCGGCGTGGGCAGCGGCGGAGTTGCGGGAGCTGCCGCCTGTGGCGGAGCAGCGGCGCGAATTGGGGGCGCGGTGGCCTGCTTCGGCTGCCCGGCTGAGCCGGCTGCAGGTTGCTGTGGCGCACAGCCGGCCAGGGAAAGAGCCAGTAAGACAACTCCCGCTGTCAGGCCGGACCGCCGCAACGAAATCCAACGCATACACACGAATAGACGCACCAAGCGGGAAGAATGTGGGACCGCAGAGGGCACTATGCCGATGATAAGCTATGCCATGGAGGACGAACCGCGGTGGGCGTGCCGCTACAGCGAAACCAGAGTCGAGGTATCCCGAAAGCACTCAACTCAAGTCGACGCGACCTTCGGAGAGCGGCGACCTTGCGCAAAACTCAAAAAGATACAGTTACTCTGGTTCCGCTCTAACTGCGCATTGCATTCCCCAGCCAAGCCCTCCGAAAGCCCTCCCATGGACGCACGCTTCCTTCGCAACTTCGCGATCATTGCACACATCGACCACGGCAAGTCGACGCTGAGCGACCGGCTGCTGGAGTTCACGGGCGCGGTAACCGGCCGGGAGATGCAGGCCCAAATCCTGGACGATATGGATCTGGAGCGGGAGCGTGGCATCACCATCAAGGCGCACGCTGTCCGCATGATGTACAAGGCGCGGGACGGTAACACGTATCAGCTCAATCTCATTGACACGCCGGGCCACGTGGACTTCAGCTACGAGGTTTCGCGCTCGCTGGCCTCGTGCGAAGGCGCGCTGCTGGTGGTGGACGCAAGCCAGGGCGTTGAGGCGCAGACGCTGGCCAACGCATACCTGGCCATCAACCACGGCCTCGAAATCATCCCCGTGATCAACAAGATCGATCTGCCATCGGCTGATGTTCTGCACACGCAGGAGGCCATCGAGCAGGCGGTGGGGCTGGACGCGACCGGCGCCATCCCGGTGAGCGCCAAGACCGGCCAGGGCGTGGATGAGGTGCTGGAAGCCATCGTGCACCGACTCCCCGCCCCCAAAGGCGATCCCGATGCGCCGCTGCAGGCGCTCATCTTCGACTCGTGGTTCGATGCCTACCGCGGCGTGATTGTGCTGGCCCGCGTGATGCAGGGGACCATGCGCAAAGGGCAGCGCATCCGGCTGATGTCGAACGGCAAATCCTACGAAATCGAGTCGATGGGCGTGCTTTGCCCCAAGCCGGTGGAAATCGGGGAGCTGACGGCCGGCGAGGTCGGGTTCTTCGCGGCCACCATCAAAAACGTAGGCGATACCAAGATCGGCGACACGATTACAGACGACGCGCACCCCGCTGCCGCGGCGCTGCCCGGATTTGAAGACATCAAGCCCATGGTTTTTTCGGGGCTCTACACCGTGGACGCGCACGAGCACACCCTTCTGCGCGATGCTCTCGAAAAGCTGCGCCTCAACGATTCGTCGTTTTTCTTCGAGCCGGAGAGCTCCGTGGCGCTGGGCTTCGGATTCCGCTGCGGGTTCCTGGGCCTGCTGCACATGGAGATCATTCAGGAGCGGCTGGAGCGCGAGTATCGAGCTGGACCTGATCACCACCGCGCCCGGCGTGCGCTACCACATCACACTGACCGGCGGAAAGGAGATCGAGGTCGACAACCCCTCGCGCTGGCCCGAGCCGCAAAGCATCGCCAGCATCCGCGAGCCAGTCATTGCGGCCAAGATCCTCACCAACGAGGAGTACGTCGGAGGAATTTTCAAACTCGTCGAGGAAAAGCGGGGAAAGCAGCTCAACTTTGAGTACGTGACGGCCACGCGGGTGATGCTGACCTACGAGCTGCCCCTGAACGAGATCGTGCTCGATTTCTACGACCGGCTGAAGTCGCTCTCGCGTGGGTACGCATCGCTCGACTACCAACTCACCGGCGAGTGGGAGTCGCCGATGGTCAAGCTCGATGTGCTGGTTTCAGGCGAGCCTGTGGACGCGCTCTCCATCATTGTGCACCGCGACCACGCTTACGAACGCGGGCGGGCGCTGGTGTCGAAAATGCGCGAGCTGATCCCGCGCCAGCAGTTCGAGGTCGCGATTCAGGCGGCGATCGGAGCCAAGGTCATCGCCCGCGAGACCGTGAGCCCGCTGCGCAAGAATGTGCTGGCCAAGTGTTATGGCGGTGACATTACCCGCAAGCGCAAGCTGCTGGAAAAGCAAAAAGAGGGCAAAAAGCGCATGAAGCGGATCGGGAAGGTGGATATTCCCCAGGAGGCGTTTCTGGCGGTGCTGCGCGTGGGCGAAGATCAGCAAAAGTGATGCCAAAGTTTCGTCTGTCTGTGATTCAAGTTACAGGAATTTCATGTCCGGCTGTGGAAACCGGCCTAGGCCGGCACAGGACGGTAGTTACGGCAGTCACCGGCGCCGGAGAACGCCATCCATCAAAGTCCCATTCAAAAAGAACGGGTTAGGCCTCTTACCAGAGGGGCATGGAGTTTTGCAAGAGGAGAATTGGGGCCTTTTCCTGAGGCTTACCGGCAGAAATCCACAAATTTTTCCACAGGGCTGAGGGCGTGGAGAGAAACCGCGGCGAAGGCCCCGTGACCCCCACTCTAGCGCCGCCGGGGCCCCGGCGAGCGGGGCCTCAGAGCAAGCTGGCGCCGCAACCTTAGTGCGTCGTGGCGGGCTTTGGCGCCGCAGGTGCGGGTTTGGCTGCCGGCGTGGTTGTCCTGGGCCTCGGCGCCTCGGCAGCAGGCTGAGCTGCAGGAGCCGGTACGCCCGACTTGAGGTTGTAAGCTTCGATGACCTGCTTGGTGATGTTGGTGCCATTGCTGGCGTAGAGCACGGGCGATTGCTGCTGCGAGACGTCAAGGACAAGCGTGAATCCTTGTTGCTCGGCGTAAGACTGCATTACGTCGTACACCTTGGAGGCAAGGTTGTTGTAGAGATCCTGCATATCCTGTTGCCCATCGTTGCGCAGATCCTCGGTTTCGCGGTCGAGTTGCTTCTTCTTGTCGTCGATGGTCTTGGCGCGGTTGCTGCGCTCGACCTCGCTTAGGCTGGCCCCCTGGTCCTGCAACTCCTTGGTCAGTTTGTCGATCTCGTCGCTGAGGGACTTGAGAGAGGCCTCCTTGGGCGCGTACTTCTTCTGCAGGTCGGCGAAGTCACGCTGCCCCTCGTTGGTCTGGGCTACAGCCAATTGAAAGGCGATGACGGCGATTCTGGCAGGAGTGGCGGGTGTAGCGGCTGGCGGAGCCGGTGCGGCCGGCGCAGCCGGTGTTTGGGCAGCGGCGCTCAGGACCAAGCCTGAGGCCAGCGTTAGAAAAAGTGCTAGCGAACGCTTCATTTGAGTTAAAAACTCCTTCAGAATTCCGGTGCGGCTCTCCCCTTAGACGCAGAAACGAGCCGGTCTCTTCTGACCAACCTCACGACTTTTCATCGGAAACTCCGCGCTGGAACGGCGCAAGGGTCGAAAAAGACGCGAACGGAGACGTCAGCAGGAACTAGAGGGATTATATGTGGGCCATGGGGGAGCGTCAAACGAGAAGCAACAGTGAACCGTGGATCGTTGTCAGCGTTCGGCCGGAAGCGGCAGGGCTTGGCAACCGCCCACTATTCACGATCCACTGACCACTGCTTTAGTGCGAAGGCGCTGGTTGTGGCTGGGGCGCATCCACGGTAGGCTGGCTTGCCCCGCCTCCCTGCGCTGGCGGCGCCGGTATACCCGACTTCTGGTTGTAGGCGTCGATGATTTCCTTGGTGATGTCGGTCGAGGGCACGGCATAGAGCACCGTGGCGTTCTGCTCGTTGCCCGCGTCGAGCACTAGCGTGTAGCCGTGCTTCTCGGCGTAGTCGGTCATGAGCGCGCCTACCTTCGCCGCCACGGCGTTGACCACCTGCTGCATATCGCTTTGGAAGTCGCTCTGCGCGTCCTGGGTATCGCGGTCCAACTGCTTCTTCTTTTCGTCGACTGTGCGGGTGCGGCTGATGCGCTCAGACTCGCTCAATTGCGCGCCCTGATCCTGCAGTTGCTTGGTCAGTGTGTCGATTTCGTCGCTCAGGCTCTTGAGCTGCTGGCGCCTGGGGTCATACTTTTTCTGCAGGTCGGCGAAGTTGCGCTGGAACTCGTTGGTCTGAGTGACCGCGGCCTGGAACGCGATGACCGCGACTTTGGCGGGGCCGGCGGTTGTAGCGGGAGCCGCAGCGGCAGGCCTTTGCGCGGGCGGGGCGCCGGAGGTTTGGCCGGCGGCAGGAATGAGAGACGCCAGGGCGAACAGAAGAACAAAGAAAGGCAGACGCTTCATGCGAATTGATGACTCCTTCGGGGTTCCCGCAAGCCGGCTCCGTCAACGCGGCAGCTTCTGGCCACAGCACCTCGTGGAATGCTTGAGGCTCCGTCCGACATAAAACCTGCACCGAAAATACGCGCACAAAGGCTTCGCCGGGAACTAAACGCGATTATAGGAGCCGCGCTGGGGAGCGTCAAACCGGCTGCGGACTCGGGAAAATGGACGGTGAGCGGAGGCTGGATGCGGCTGCGCGGCTTGAGAATCGGCGGCGTAACGCTTAGGGATGCGCCACGCCTGAAAAAGCGCTCAGACGATGCCGGATCTCCAACCCAAACCCACCCAGCTCCAAGGCAAGAATAGCCGCAGCCACGGCAAAGAAGTAAGGCTGCAAGTGCGGCCAGAGCTTCGCCGGCAGTTGATCCACGACCTTGTCTACCATGGTTTCGTTAAAGCGGGTTGGCCTGTCCTCACCCTCGCCGGCAGGCTTCCACTCCGAGGCCAGGAAGGCCGCGCGGACGTTGGACAGAAGGACGCCCGCGGCAACGATGGACAGAATCCCTGGGAGCCGCCCCATCGCCATGATGAAGAGCATTCCGGTGAAGAACAAGCTGAAAACCATCGCGGCGGCTGGCCAGCTTGCCTCCCGCACGCCCATGCCGCCCACAAAGAAAATCAGCGCTGTGACCATGTAAATCGCCAGAATCACCGGATTCCCGGAAAATGCTCCGGCGACTACCTGAATGATGGCGACGATCACGCAAATCCAGAAGCCTTGCTGACCAAGGTAATTCACGTCCCAGGCATTCTCGACAGTGGGCCAGAAAATACTCTTGAGCCGGCCGTCAGAGCGGCGGCTCTCACCAGACAGTCCCAGTGTTTGCATGACGGCCAGTTTGACGCGCAACGGGGCGGGCGTCAAGCGGCAAGGCGTTTTTTTCGAGAAAAACGGTTGAGGATGCGCCGGAAAACGGAAAGCCGCTCCGTGGAGCGGCCCCGTTTTTTCGCCTGACCCCAGCCGTGATCAGAACGTGGTGGAGACGGTGAAGCGGAACGTCTTGCGCGGCTCGTGGAACATGTCCTGGGCGCCGTAGGACTCGATGGCTTCTTGGTAGGTGTAGTCGCCCGCGCCGCCCGGCGGGAACATGGCCCGTGTGATCAACTCTGCCGAACAGCTCAGCTGCTTCTGGCCCAGGATCACGTCGTTGCAGTAGGGCGTTTCATAGAGGCGGAGCGGGTTATAGGCGTAGTAGATGCGGAAGGGAGCGTTGACGACCGGCATGATCACTGACAGCTCGGCGCCGAGGGACATGCGCGGAACGAAATTGGTGCCCGCCACCGGGTGGATATTCTGCCTGAATCCGACTTGAGAGCCTGGAATTCCACCCTGACAGGAGCCGTTATTGTAGACCGGGCAGCCATAGAGTGGCGCAGTGAGCGAGGCGAAGCCCTCAGGGCTCTGCATCAACTGCCCGTGATTGGTCGCTGAATCGATGCCAAAGTCGTCGAAGAACGCGAATGTGAAGGGTCCGACGACGGGAATGTTGTATTGCACGTTCGCAGTCAGGTCGGTATCGCCGCCGATGGAGGCGATGCCGTAGACCGGAAGCGGTACCTGAATGCACTGGTTGTCTTCTGGGTTGGTCGGGTCGCGGGGAACGCAACTTCCGTCGGGATTGGTGAGCTGGAAGTTGACACGCGTGGGCACGTAGCCGTACGGCGTGGCGCCGCGTACGTCAAAGCCGCGCAACTCCTGCTCGCCGCCGGCATAGAAGCGGTTATTGGGCGGAGCCACGGCTCCGCCAAAGCCCTGGATGTAGCCCAGCTGCGCGCGAATGCCCAGGACATTGTGTCCGGTGGGCGATGGATTCAGGTAATGCATGGGGATGAAGCGTTTGTACGACACCACAGGGTTGACGTAGCGCACGCTACCCCAAATGCCGGCGGCCTGAACGTATGCGGTGTACTCTTTGCCCTCGCGCGGGCGCAGCGGATTGCTCACCGTGTCGTAGGTGTAGCTGAGTGAAATGTTGCTATTGACGATGCCTGCCAACGGGTTCGATCCCTGGATTCCCGACCGGAAGGCGATGGTCTGGAAGAAGGTCTGCGAGGCCGTGCTGAAGGCCGTGATGTTGGATTTGGTGAGCGAGTAGGTCAGGCCCACGCGCTGGAAGGCGTGCCGCTTCAACGGGTAACTGATGGAGAAGTTGAAGCCGTCGGAGCCCACGTTATAGTTCTGTGTGAGCGACTTCTCCGCATTGGACAGATTCAGCGAGGCGCCGGTGGTGGCCTGGTAGTTCTTGGCCGCGTTGTAATCCTGTTTGTTGTTAAAAACCTGGAAGCCCAGATTAATCGGCCGGTTGCGGATATACGGCTGGGAAAAGCCGAACAGGAAGGTGCGGCTGATGCTGCCTAGGTTGGCCTGCAGGCTGAGGGTTTCGCCAAGTCCCAGGAAGTTGTTGGTCGAGTAGTTGAGGCCGAGGAATGCCCCCGAGTAACCGCTGATGCCCCCGTTCATGCCGATTGAATTCTTGCCCTTCTCCTTCACCTTCAGGAGCAAATCGACGGTGCCGGCATCGGGATCCTGGTGAGCCTCGGAATCCTGGTCCACCTTGAGCGGCTCGAAGTACTCCAGCTGGTTGAGGCGGAGCAGGCTGTACTCCCAAAGCTGCGAGTTGTAGACCGAGCCTTCATCGAGCATCAACTCGCGGCGGATGACGCGATCGCGGGTGATGGTGTTGCCCTGGAACTCGATGCGCGAAACGAAGAACTGTTTGCCCTCGTCGATGTCGATGTTCATCGACACGGTCTTCTTCTGGTCGTCGTAGCTGATCTTGGGGATGGCGCCGAAGTTGATGTAGCCGAGGCTCCCATACGCCTTCTTAAGATTGTCCAGGCCCTTGGCGACGAGTGTGGCACTGAACCAATCGCCGTCCTTGATCGGAAAGGTGGAGCGCAGGGCCTTCAGGTTGGTGATCTGCTTGTTGCCTGTGAACGTGATAGAGCCCAGACGGTAGCGGTCACCCTCTTCAATCGTCATTTCGATGTCGATGCGCTTGCCTTTGCGCGGCCTGAAGGTGAACCAGTTCAGCCCGCCCTCGTCGCGAATCTGAGTCTTGGGCTGCTCCACGGCCGCGTTGGCATAGCCCTTGTCGCGGTACGCCTGTCGCACTCGCTCCGTGTCTTCTTCAAGCTTCGAGGAGTCATAGGTCTGGGCGAAAAGGTCCTCGAAAATAATGGAATAGGGAATGCCGATGGGCTTGAGGTTCTTCATCGCGCGGCGCAGGTAGAGCGCGTTGAGGTGTCGGTTGCCTACGAATGAAATCCTGCCCACTTTCACCACCGGGCCTTCCTTGATGTTGAAGGTCACTTGCACCGAAGCCGGCGGTACTGTCTTGACATCGGTTTTGACGGTGGCGAACTGATGGCCGTGCTCGGCCAGAAGCTCCTTGATGACTGTTTCGGCGTGCTTGATCCTGGTGGGATCGTACTGGCTCTCCACCGAAAGGCCGACCTTCTCCTTCTTGAAGCGGTCCAGGATGTCGGAGTTGCTGATCGAGTTGTTGCCCTTATAGATGATGTCGCGGATCGTAGGCTTCTCGCGGATAAAAACGTTGAGAATAATGCCCTGCTCGGAGTCCTCGCGCTCGATGCGCAGATCCTCAAAGTACCCGGTGTTCCAGAGGGAGTTGAAATCGCGCTCGATGGAGATCGGGTCGAAGGTGTCGCCCGGATGCGTAAACATGCGCGCGAGGATGGTCTCTTTGGGGATGCGCCGGTTGCCGATGACGCGAATCTCCGAGATGGTATCCGGCGTTTGTGCCAGCGCTGACGCGGCGCTTGTTGCCAGAGCCACCAACACGAGGACGCGTGCCCAGCGCTTGGCGGCAGATGCGGCGCGCGAGTTGGAAGTGTGCCTGATCTTCACCGGGTTGGAACCCTGCGGCGAGCACAAATACTCTTTCGTTCCATCGTTCGGCTTCACAGGAAGAATATGCACACCCTCAATTGCTCAAAATCCGGTCTTTCCTTTGAAAATCTGGTCAAACCTTCAGGAAAGATCGATTATATGGGACCGCGGCCACCACACCCAAACTCCCCCGGGGTCCCCGGCGACTGTTCTTTGTCGCTGGGGTGGAAGCTTCCCGGGGCCCCCGGCGATGGCTCTTCGTCGCCGCGCTGAAAACTCCTGGGCCGGGTTCGAATTCCTGCACTGCGTCCTTGCCGCAGATTCCTCGCTGCGCTCGCCGCCGGGATCAGGGATGAATCCCAATGTTGCAATCCATTTCACAGTCTACCGGAACCTGGCGGGCTGCGATGCCGGCACAATCCTCCGCACTTGGCGGTATGCTCCTTAGACGCACTTCAACCGCTCAGGACACTCCTTGCAATCCGGATTTCCCCCATGAGAGGACCCTGCGGCCGGGCATTGTTCAAGCGACTGCATTTTTCGCCCGGCGAGGCTGGCCCCGGTCATCAAGAAGTGCATCGACCTTCGCGCCCGCGCTGAATTTCCCGACCGCCGGGAGCGAAGCCCAAATCTTTTCCATCCTTCGGGCGTCCTATGGATGTGGGCACTTTGTCGAGTCACCGTTTTCCCACGCACGTTCTCATCGTCTGCGTCTTTCAGCTACCATAGTATGTTCCATAGAATGCTTGGCCGGAGCGGCGCATCTGCGCGATCCGGCCCGGTACGTGAGGAGCCGGCGCGCACCGGAGGAGAATTGCAACCAGGCCCATGATGTGGCTAGGGTTGACAGCGGGCCAGTCGAAGGTCTGACCACTCTCAGGATGCCGGCCAAAGCAGTTTCGGAAATGAAGTAGGGGCACTCAACGGATTCAAGTCTGAGCGACCAACCGGAGTCCCCAAGAAGCGCTTTTGCTTCTTGAGGTGGGAGCAACAGGGAGCGAAGACCTTAACCAGCGCTTTGACCGTACAGTATTTCCGAAACTGCTCTAAGGAGCGAATACCAGCCGTATGATGTGGATGGTCCGGCTTGCGCTGCGGCGGCCTTATACCTTCGTCGTCTTCGCGCTGCTGATTTTGATCCTTGGCGTCTTCAGCATCGAGTCGATGCCGACGGACATCTTTCCCAACATCGATATTCCGGTGGTGACCGTGGTGTGGTTTTTCGGCGGTCTTTCCGCGGATCAGATGGCCAATCGCATCGCGACCAACGCCGAGCGGGGCATGACGACGACGGTCAATGACATCGACCACATCGAGTCGCAGTCTCTGGTGGGCATCTCCCTCATCAAGATTTACTTTCATCCCCATGTGGACATTGGCCAGGCGATCGCCCAGGTCACCGCGATCAGCCAGGTGCAGTTGCGTTCCCTGCCGCCGGGTTCTACGCCGCCCTTCATCATCCAGTACAACGCCTCGAGCGTTCCCATCATGCAACTGGGGCTTTCTGGACCCGGGCTCACCGAACAACAATTGAACGATTTGGCAACGCAGACAATTCGCATTCAACTGGCGACGATTGAGGGCGCGCAGTCGCCCTATCCTTACGGCGGCAAACAACGCGAAATCATGGTGGATCTGAACCTGAACGCGCTTCAGGCCAAGGGGCTTTCACCCTCCGACGTGGTGAATGCGATCACGGCGCAGAATGTAATCGCACCCTCGGGAACCATCAAGCTCGACCGCTTCGAATACCAGGTGGAGACCAACTCAGCGCCGTCGCTGCTTGAAGCCCTTGACGACATGCCAATCAAGACGGTCAACGGCGCGGCGGTTTACATCCGCGACGTGGCCCACGTACGCGACGGCAATCCGCCGCAAACCAACATTGTGCGCGTCGACGGCCACCGCGCCATCATGATGAACATTCTCAAGATCGGCTCAGCCTCGACGCTCGACATCATCAAGAGCGTACGCCGAATCATCTCCAGCCCGAGTGTGAAGGGCCAATTGCCGCCACAGCTTAAGATCGTTGCCCTTTCCGACCAGTCGATCTTTGTTCGCAGCGCCATCAGCGGCGTGGTGCGCGAAGCCATCATTGCGGCGTGCCTGACCGCCGCAATGATTCTTGTCTTCCTGGGCAGTTGGCGGTCGACGTTCATCATCGCCGTCTCCATTCCGCTTTCGATTCTCTGCTCCCTCATCCTGCTCTACGCGCTCGGCGAAACCATCAACATCATGACTCTGGGTGGCATGGCGCTGGCCGTGGGTATCCTTGTGGACGATGCCACCGTCGCCATCGAGAACATCAACCGCTACCTCGAGACAGGACGCGAGCTGGAGCAGGCCATCCTCGAAGGCTCCGCGCAGATCGCCACGCCCGCTTTCGTCTCAACTCTCGCCATCTGCATCGTCTTCGTGCCCATGTTTTTCCTCAACGGGGTAGCGCGCTATCTATTTGTGCCCATGGCCGAGGCGGTGGTCTTTGCCATGCTGGCCAGCTACTTCCTGTCCCGGACGCTTGTGCCCACCATGGCCAAGTACATGCTCAAGGAGCACGACGACGCCGAGGTGGCAAGAAAGCAAGCCAGCCGCAACCAATTCACGCGCTTCCAACACGGATTTGAACGTGGCTTCGATCGCTTTCGCCACGGGTACCTCGGCCTGCTCACCCTGTGCGTCGATCATTCCGGAGTCTTCCTCGTCCTTTTCCTGGTGTTTGCCGTGGCTTCATTGGGACTGGCGCCGTGGCTCGGCCAGGACTTCTTCCCTTCCGTCGACTCCGGCCAATTCACGATTCATCTCCGCGCGCACACCGGCACACGCATAGAGGAAACGGCTGCTCTTTGCGACCACGTCGAGGCAACCATCCGGCGGGAGATTCCAGCCAACGAGCTGGTTACGATCCTCGACAACATCGGCCTGCCCTACTCGGCGCTGAATCTTTCTTACTCCACGTCGGCGCCGGTGGGTCCGTCCGATGCGGACATCCAGGTCCAGTTGAGCCGTAACCATCATCCCAGCGAGGCGTATATTGAGCGTCTGCGGGCTGTGCTGGCCCGCGAATACCCCGGCGTGACCTTTTACGTTGTTCCCGTGGACATCGTGACCCAAATTCTCAATTTCGGCCTGGCTTCGCCCATCGACATTCAGATCGTTGGTCCCAATCTCTACGCCAACCGCGCCCTCGCCGAGCGCATGTTGAATGAGATCCGCTACGTTCCCGGCGCCGCCGACGCGCGCATCCAGCAACCCTTCAACTATCCCAACCTCACGGTAAACGTGGACCGCACCCGCGCCGCGGAAACCGGCCTGACGCAGCAGAATGTGGCCCAAAGTCTGCTGGTGGCGCTCAGCGGCAGTTTCCAGACCAGCCCCAACTTCTACCTCGATCCCCGGAACGGCGTTTCCTACAACATCGCCATCCAGTCTCCGCAATACCGTCTGGACTCGATGGCGGACCTCAAAAGCCTGCCCATCACGAGTTCGGCTGCAAATGCGGCCATGACGCAGCCCTCAGGTAGCATGTCGACAGCCGCGCCCGGCGCTTCGCCGTCAGGCAGCGTAGCTCCCGCGCAGACCCCCGGCGCTGCCACGGCCGCCCCGGGCGCCCCCAAACCCGTGCAGGTTTTGAGCAATGTTGCTTCCATCATCCCCGGTGCCGAGCAGGGCTTGATCAGCCACTATGACATCCAGCCGGTGGTCGATATTTACGCCAACGTGGAAGGAACGGATCTGGGCAGCGTGACCCGCGCCATGGAGAAGATTGTCGCCCGCCACGAAAAGGACCTGCCCCGCGGCTCGGAATTTATTTTCCGCGGCCAAAGCGAAACCATGCACAGGTCCTACCTTGGCTTGTTGAGTGGCCTGGCTTTTTCCATTCTGCTCGTCTACCTGCTCATCGTGGTGAACTTCCAGTCCTGGCTTGATCCGTTCCTTATCATTTCGGCGCTGCCGGCGGCGCTGGCCGGAATCGTCTGGTTTCTCTTTCTCACCGGGACCCGCCTGAGCGTGCCCGCGCTCACCGGAGCCATCATGTGCATGGGCGTAGCCACCGCCAACTCCATTCTGGTGGTAAGCTTTGCCCGCGAGCAGCTCGAGGTTTTGGTGGGCGACGCGCGGCGTGCCGCGCTGAATGCCGGTTTCGTCCGCCTTCGCCCGGTGCTGATGACAGCGCTGGCCATGATCATCGGTATGGTGCCCATGGCGCTCGGCCTGGGCGATGGCGGCGAACAAAATGCGCCTCTGGGCCGCGCTGTGATCGGCGGATTGCTGCTGGCCACCGTGGCCACGCTGTTTTTTGTGCCCGCGTTCTTCTCTCTCATTCACAGCCGCATCGAGCGCCGGCGTGAACGGGACCGTGATTCCGCTTCCACCAGCTTCGATGAATTCGACGCGAGACCGGAGTAGATGCTTATGACCCAGGAACCCAATCCGAATCCACAAAGCGCCGCGACTGGCCACGATGCCGCTCCCGAGCAAATTCCCGTTTCGCCGCGTAAAGTCCTGACCGCCGTTGTCGCCATTCTGCTCGTTCTGGTCGTGCTCGCAGCTGTCGGCATCCTTCGCCGCATGCATGCCGGCACGGTTCTGGCCGAGCACACCGTGGCCCTGGCTGCGCCGACGGTTGCCGTTGCGCCACCCCGGTCCGGCGCGCCGGCGGAGACCTTTGTACTTCCCGGCAATGTGACCGCCTACACGGACTCCCCGATTTATGCGCGCACTGACGGCTACTTGGACCACTGGTACTACGACATCGGCGCCAGGGTGAAGAAGGGCGCGCTGCTGGCCGTCATTTCTACCCCCGAACTGGACAAACAGGTAGCGCAGGCCGAGTCGGACCTGGTCACCGCTCAGGCCAACGCCAACATCGCCCGCATCCAGGCGGAGCGATATACGGGACTGGTGAAATCTGACGCCGTCTCGCAGCAGGACACCGATACCTATGTGAGCCAGGCCGCCGCCACTGCAGCGGCCGTTAAGTCGGCCCAGGCCAATCTGCAGCGCCTGCGCGAACTGCAATCCTTCGAGAAGGTGTATGCACCCTTCGACGGCGTGGTGACTGCACGCGCGGTCGACACCGGCCAGCTCATTAGTTCAGGCTCTGGGCAGAGTTCCGGAACCGAGCTCTTCCACATGCAGGCCCTCGAGACGCTTCGCGTTTACACCAACGTACCGCAGCTCTACTCGCAAACCCTGAAGCGCGGAATGAAGATCGATCTCACATTTCCCGAGCACGCCGGGAAGACCTTTCAGGGCACGCTCGTGCGCACCGCTGACGCCATCGACCCCGTAAGCCGCACTCTGTTAGTAGAAGTTGACCTGAACAATCGCTCCGGCGAGCTGATGCCCGGTGCTCTGGCCCAGGTTCATTTCAAGGTTCCGCCGGTTGGTTCCACATTTGTCGTGCCCACAGCAGCGCTCATCTTCCGCCGCGAGGGAATGCAGGTCGCAACCGTCGTTGAAACCAAAGATGGCGCGGTCGCGCATCTCGTGCCGGTCGTGATCGGCGAGGACGACGGCGCCACTGTGCAGATCGTCACCGGCCTCAACTCCGGCGACAACATCATCCAGGATCCTCCTGACTCTCTGATCGATGGGGAAAAAGTGAGGGTTGAAACGTCCGAAAGCAGTGCGTTTGGCGCGGGAGGCCTCTAGCCGTGCCGGACCCCTCAAAAGCGTTTCATGCAGAAGCTCGTGCAGGGTTGCGGAACGGGTCAGGGCACGACTTCACAGCTTGCGGAAAAACTCAATGGTCAAGGAGTTTTGTAACAAGGGCACGAGCGGGGCACCCACCCAGTGGGTGGGTCGCGGGCCGTAACCGCCCCAAAATGAACGAGGGCTTTAGCCCCTGCTGCCTGCTTTTCGCAATCTGGCAACCAGTTCGAGACTTTTTCCGCAAGCTGTTCAGTCGTACCAGAGACGCTGGAATGAAGCCGGGGGCTTTAGCCCCTGAGCGACGCATCTTAGGCGCATGCGCGCGTTCTTCAATTCTCACCTTGGTTGCCCTGCTCATTCTCACCGTCGCTGGCTGCAAGCCCGTCGGCCCAACCTACAACCGCCCCGGCTACAGCGCTCCATCCGTCTACAAAGAGACGGGCGCGACGGCTGTCGTCGTTCCTCCGCCCAATCCGCAGGGCGGCGCATGGCAGCCGGCTGATCCGTCAGACGGCATGTTGAAGGGCAAATGGTGGGAGATCTACCAGGACCCGCAGCTCAACCAACTCGAAGAGCGCATCGACTCAAACAATGTCCAGCTCCGCCAGGCAATGGAGCTCTACCTGGCCGCTGAAGACCAAGTGCGAGCCGCACGCGCCAATCTTTATCCCACGCTCTCCGCCGGCCCCTCCATCAGCCGCGATCGCGTCTCGGCCAACCGTCCTCAGGCCACGCCCGGCGGCGCCACCACCTACGCCGACTTCGTCATCGCCGGCGAGGCCACCTGGGAGCCGGACTTCTGGGGCCGCATCCGCCGCACCGTCGAGCAGGCGCGCGAGAATGCACAGGCCAGCGCCGCCGATGAGGCGAACGTGGCTCTTACCCTCCACGCGGAGATGGCCACCGACTACTTTGCCCTGCGCGGACTCGACTCCGAGATCAAGCTGCTCACGGCCACGGTAACCGACCTCGAGCGCCAGCTCGACCTCACGCAGCGGCGCTTTTTGGGCGGCGTCGCTACACAGGTTGACGTTGCGCAGGCGCAAACGCAGCTTGAAACCGTCCGCGCCCAGCTCGTCGACCTCGGAGTGGCGCGCGCGCAATTCGAGCACGCCATCGGCACCCTCGCCAACTTGAGCCTTCCCGGCTTCAGCATTCCGCCGTCGCCCCTCGATCTCGCGCTGCCGAAAGTTCCGTTGGGCGTGCCCTCGCAACTGCTTGAGCGGCGTCCCGACATCGCCGAAGCGGAGCGCCTAACCGCCGCGGCCAACGCGCAAATCGGCATCGCGGTCAGCGCGTTCTATCCCACGATCACCCTCGGCGGATCGGGCGGCTTTGAAAGCACCAGCCCCGGCACGTGGATCCAGGGCCCAAGCTCTCTCTGGAGCCTCGGCGCGCAGGCAACGGAACTCCTCTTCGATGCAGGCCAGCGCCACGCCCTCACCGATGCGGCCCGCCACAGCTATGAAGCGCAGGCCGACGGCTACCGCAACACCGTCTTCCAGGCCTTCAATGATGTAGAAGATCAGCTCTCAGACCTACGTATTCTCGATCAGGAATCGAGCGCCGAGCAGCAGGCCGTCGCCGCCGCGCAGCACTCCTTCGATCTCTCAAACGCCCGCTACAAAGGCGGCGTCACCAGCTATCTCGAGGTCCTCACCGCCGAGCAGACTCTGCTGCAGGACCAGGTGGCCGCCATCAACATCGAAAGCCGGCAATTTGCCGCCAGCGTAAGCCTCGTCCGCGCCCTGGGCGGCGGCTGGGATGCAACGCAAATCCCGTAAAGGCAGGAGAAGGCGCGGAACCGGTACTCGCGGCCTTCCAGATCCGAAGGTCGGACCTACTCCACATCCGTCCGATGGGCTTGGAGCGGGCCTACGCCCTACTCGTCAGTCCGTCAGCCCTCCGCCCATCGCAGAATTACTATTGACTCTGCCTCACCGGCCGTGTACCGTCCTTGCATTCCCCCAAAGCTCTCTTGAAGGGTCCTCGCACGGAAGCGGAGGTACGCCTTGAGGCAATTCACCAAGAAGTTTAGGCCGGGGCAAAAATCCGCCAAACCCGAGAGACCCAAAGAACAGCCGATCAAGCGGTTGGAGCAGATCGAGCTGATCGCGAAAATCGCAACGGGCGTTGTGGCTCTTACCTATGTAAGCGGGTACCTGATCGAAACGACGTATCTCGGCACTTTCGGAATCCACGCCGACGCCATAGAATTCTTCCGCGCCAAATATCTCTACATCGGATTTCATTTCTGGTTTTCGATTGTCGCTGTGCTTCTGCTGCTCATTTTTGTCAAGCGCGTAGTCGATTTCTTTCGCGCCCTGCGTTTTCATAGGAATACGGCGAACAACCCATCTCGCACGCAGCGGGAAATGGACGAGGAAATCTGGCTAACGCCGAACGAGCAAAAGGAAGCGAGGGACATGCTCGAAAGGAGAATCCCTCCGAGCAATTGGTATCTTAGGCCGTCCTTGGGAGACCTTCGCTGGAATGTCATCGTGCTCGCGATCGTTCTTGCTTTCTCCTTCGAGATCATGTTCATGGACGTAGAGAGCGTAGTCAGAGTTCTGCCGCTGCAGTGCATCCTGCTTGTATCAATCGCCCTTCAGCAATTTACGCATTTTCGAGAGAATTACAGCTATTGGGGGATAGTGCACGGAAGGAACCATGTGGCCCTCTTGCGCCTGGTCGGCGGGTTTGCGGACGTTTTTTTGGCATACTGGATTCTTTATCGGATTCTCCACGCGCACGCGGGAGTGCTCGAAAACCACCCATGGCTCTACTGGGTCTATGGCGCCGCCGGGCTCCTCTTCACTCTAATCGCAAGCAGCCTTCCCTTTTCATTTATTAACAGCCATCGGCAGATGGCGCGCTTCGACCTTCTTCCGAACGAAGAGTTCTCTTTTCTTCGCAAATACTGGCGCTTCGTTTTCGGAAAATGGCGAGCCTGGGGAAGATGGAGCAAGAGGGACATATTCTTTTCCTTGCTGGCACTTGTCCTCTCGTGCGCAATCTTTTCTTTGTTCATAAACGCGCTTTATCTCGCCGAACCCCGATTTCCTGCAACCGGGATATGGCCCCTTAACTCCCTGGTTCATTTACTGAATTCTTGGCGGCCCCGGGCGTTTAAGGTCATTGGAGGAATCACTGTACTCCTTGCCTTTTATGTCCCCCTGAATATCGTACTTCTGGATTTGATGAGGAGGGACTTATATAAGAAGCTCGATGCACGGCCTCCAGGACCGGATTCCTCTAGTCGGCTTTCAAGGCTAGCGTTGCAAGTTGTTCCGATTACCGCGCTCTATCTGGTCACGGTGCTCAGCTTCGCACACATTGTCTACCCTAAGATCCCAGCAGAGAAAGCCGGCGGAAATTACGAGAACGCGCGCACGGCGAATATCCACCTGATTCAGGGAGCCTCATCGATCAGCTGTGGCAATGTGGCTGGCGTGGAACAAGGGGAACATATTGTGATCGAAGAAGATGACCATTGGGTTTACCTTGCCCCTCTGAAGAAGGAAAACTGCCCCAGGCAATGGGGCAAATCCGTGCTCGATTCGACCTGGGGAACAGATCTATCGGAAATGCCGCACCTTACGCGCCCAGATTCGCTCCTTTCGCTCAATCGCGCTTGCATCGAGTACATCGAGTATAGTAAGCGGAAAACCATGTCCGATGTCGCCAAAGGCGCAGCAGAAGTCTGCCCGGCGCCGGACACACCCCAGCCCTAGTCAGCAGCGGGACCTACCTGAGCGCGCGTCTCGGCACGCGAAAACGCTCTCGCGGGCGCCTCGCGAAAAGTCAAGCCCCCGCCACCGTCGATTCACCGGTAAACCATTGAAAACAAGGCGCAAAAATCGCATGCCAAGTTTGCAGATTAATTCGCGCAAATCGCTAACCTTGTCTCAGGATCACCAAAAGCGATTTGGGGCCGCCGGCGCCAATCTGATCTCTGCTCTCCGGTCTCTGACCACGGATCTCTGACCACTGACCACTGTTTTCTTGCCCGCAACTTCTTTGCTGTCAGGAATCTACAAATAAGTGCCCTAAAATCAACCGCTTGCGGCGGTAATTATCCCCCCAAGGCAAGTGGGAAATGGAAGTAGCGAGAAAGATCATAGGGATACTGGATGGGGTTCCGTCCTACACCGCGACCGCGGCGCTAGAGATTTGCCAGTCGCTGATCCGCGAGAGGGATACTAGAGCTGCTTGTTTGCAATTTTCTCAAGGCTTGTCGAAATTGACCGCAACGAGATAGCGATGTGGTCTATCAGTTTAATCAGCTCAAGTTGAAACTGCATCTGCATTGTGATGGCATTTTCCGGTGTTGGCGCAGGTAAAGTGCGTGCGGGGTTGCTGCTCATCGGAGGCTCCTCAATGACTCTCATAATACCGCTCAAAGCAAGTCACTGTACGATTATGGAATGGGGTCTGTATGGCAACTTATTAAGCGTTGGTGGGCGCTGATGAGCTGCGCACTATTCACCATTCTAGGAACCTACGCAGCCTATGCCGCGAAGGATGGTGCATGGATTGTCAGAGGCACATTTGTTCTGGCTGTAGTGTGCGCGATTCTGGCCCCGGTTCTTGAATGGCGGAGGGAGAAGAAAAAGCGCGTTGCGGCTGAAGAGGCGTTGGCATCTATCCCGCTCACCCTTGATTTGGTAATCGAAGCGATTGCGCGGCAGCGTTCGGCGGGCGTCACAAAGGGAGGGTGGCAGCATGGCGACCTATTCATTCAGGCGTCCGCGCATCTCCATACCCCGTCATCGGTTACGGTAGAATACGCGCTCGATTTGATCGTCGATGGAGTAACGACGCGGGCGCAACCGATGAATGATCTGAGCTTATGGCATTTTGCGCGACGGCAATATCTGGGTGCGCCGATGGTTGCGGAAGCTCTGGTGTTCCAAGAGGTGCCGTCTTTGAGTTCTGCTCTGTCAATTCACAGCAAAAGCGATGGATGGCTGCACTTTCAGGTAGCGGATAAGAGCGATGCCGAAATTACAAAGTCTCGACTCCGATTAACGGCCACATCTCCACAGAGAGAGGGAATGGGCTGCATGGAAAAGGAGTCCGTCGGCGCGGCCTCGGCGCGGCTGATTTTCAGAGAGAAGCGGTATTCTCAGGTTAACGCATGAAGAAAGACAAACCTATTCCCGACCCGACGCGCAAGGAGTTTTTCGACCTGCTCAACAAAGCCTGCACTACTCAGGTAGTGCCAAGAGCCTCTGCTCCCGTGCGCAAGGGCAAACCTGCATCGTCGTCCGCTCCGCCAGCAAAGAAAACATCGGGCGCATGACTTTGCGGCGGTTGTAGCGGAAGGCGTACTCGTTCAGGTAGGACTGCAAATACTTCTCGCCGACCTGATAGTAAACTCCCTTGATTCCCCGCTTTACGAGACTCCAGAACCCGTCAATCGTGTTCGTGTGCGCGTAGCCGTCCACGTAGCCGTGCGAGTGATTCACGGTGGCGAGCCTGTGACTTTGGCCCATCCAGCGGACGAGGGCGATAGTAGCGGACTCGTCGGAATAGATCATGGTCTTAGGGGGCAGGACTTCGCCCACCACGGGCAGGATGGAGCCTTTGGAGGCATCGGGCAGCACGCGGGCCACGACGCGGCCCTGGCGCTCGACGATGCCGAACACGGGCGTCTTGGAATCCTGGCGGAGCAGCCGGCGGTGCTTGTTCGAGTCTGGCGCCCCGAAGTAGGACTCATCCATCTCGACCGGGCCTGAGAGGGTGATGTTCTCGGCCATGAGCTTGCGAATCTGTTTCATCATGCGCCACGCGGTTTTGTAGGTAACGCCGGTTTCGCGCTGGATCTGCTTTGCCGAGACTCCGACGCGGGTAGAGGCCATGAGCCGGATCACATAGAACCACGTTCTGAGGCTGGTAGTGGACTTATGGAAGATGGTGCCGGCGAGGGGGTAGATGTGGTTTCCGCAGGCATGGCAGGCGTAGGAAGTGCGGCCGGAGACCCGATAGTGCTTCCGTTCCTTCCGGCAGTTGACGCAGAGGGCCATCCCGCCGGGGAAGCGCCGTTCCTTGACGTACTCCAAGCAGGCATCCTCATCGGGAAGCTGTCGGTCGAACTGCTTCGCGGTATATTTCTGCTCTGGTCTGACTGTCTGATAGCGATTCATTGGCCCTCCTTTCGCGGCTGCGCGATCTCAAGTCGGATGGAAGAACCGAATGGCCTGCTGCGCAATTCCTTGAGGTAAGCAACAAAAGCGCCAAGCACACGCTGCTCAGACGTGTCGAGTTTGTTCACAGGGGCCGTATCCGAGAAAAGCGCCTGTTGGCAGTGCGGACATTTCCTTGGCAACTCACGGTCCTCCAGCGCGACAAACGGCACCAAATATTCTGCCCCGCAATGTGGGCACTCAAAACCTATCGCCGTAACGTCTTCAAGCTGTATTGTCGTTCTCGTCTTAACCGTCATCATCCTTCTCCTCCCCTTCAGACTACACTTGCCATCATGGGATAATTACCCTTGCGGCGGGAACGGTCGTCAACAAGTTGATTCTAAACCGCTCATTTGCACAAACCCCCGGGGGTACGTAACCCAGGAGTCAACAGGCTGCTCTTGCCCCTCCTTGGGGTCGGGTGGTCCTATTTCACTGCGGCTCAGCCGTTGCCGAGCCGCACCGAGAGGAGTCCCCTCCATGTTCAGGGAACGTCGCCACATCAAAGCGTGCGGAATTAAGTGCGAGGCTTCCGCCCGCAGCAGCTGCGAAAGAATTCGTTACCGGATCTCTACTGAGAGTGATGTGAGAATGCTGCCGCCGGCACATCCGCGAGCGTCAGCCCCGGCCCCTCCCACAACAATCGCGGCGCGCCTTCGCTTGTGCTGTTCAGCGCCTCAATGTGGATCGCATGCAGCCCTGCGCGCAGGCCAATCGAACCGCGGTCGTAGCGCAGTGCGTTGCCGGGCGAGCCGCACACCTGCGCGAAAGCCGGCCCGGTCTTGGCCACCTCCATGCCATCAATGACCAGCCGCGCGCCGTCGCGGTCGATGAGAGCTAATGTGTACCCGCCGTCAGCGGGAACATGAACGAAGCCGTCCCAGACCGTTGCGTAGTGCGTCATTCCCTGCGCGCCAGCGCCTAGATTCGGCGACTGGCCGGCCATTGCGGGTTGCATCGCGGAGAAGTCGGGCAGATCGGTCCATGTGCCGGAATAAACCTTCCAACTCAAACCCGGCGCGGTTGGTCCTGCGGCTTTCACCGCATCGTGCCATTGCTCAACGGCCACGATTCCCTGCGCCGCCCAATCCTGATTGCCAGCCTTGTCGGTCACGTGCAGCAGTACGCGGAACCGGCCCGCGCCATTTCTGCCGTCGAGCTCGGTTCCCAACGCGTCAGGAAAGCGATGCCGCACGCGGCGCCCGTGCGCCGCGCTTCCATCGCCAAAGATCCACGTGTACCGTGCCCCGGGCGCGGCCTGCGCGGTGAGCGTGACTTTCTGCCGCGGCGCCAACACCGGCGGATCGACTCGAAACGCGGCCACAAGCGCGGGCGCAGGCGCAAATTTCGGCTCCTCCGCACCGCCCGAAACAACCAGCGGCATCTGCGCATCGCTGGTCACGCGCGTCTGCCCATACTTCACGTTGTCGAAGGTCACGTCGCTCACGTCCCCGGTCATAGTCGATTCAGCCAGCGGCGGCTGATCGAGCGCCCAGATGTTGTGGAACGTGAATCCGTGCAGAGCCGGCTGCTCCTGCTCCATCTGCGCCAGCGAATACCAGTTGTCGAGCAGGAGATTCTCGAAGGTTTCGCCGGAGTGGTCGCCGCTCGCTCCGTTCGCGCCCCAGAAACCGAGCAGGCCAAACGTTTGCCCACATGACCCAATGCCCGCGTGCAACACATCGGAGTCGCGTAGGGTGAAGTTGCGCGAGTTGTAGATCTTTTGCGGCCACCCAATACGCACCACGTTGGAGATGCTGGTGGAGAATTCGCTGTTTTCAACCAGGATGTCATCGACATCGCCGCCCGGCCGCACCATGTCGGCCTCATCGTAGCCGTCCCAATTGCCCAGCATCGCTAGGTCATCGTCCGACGCGCGGAAAAATGCATGGTTCACTACGGTGTCGCCGCCGCCTAGCCAGTCCATGCCGTCCTGGTTGGCGTTGGCCGGGTTCCCGGCGATCACGCGTAGATCGTCAAAGCGTAAGCCGGTCGAGTCCTTCATCTGGATCGACCATGTCCGCGAGCGGATGATGCAGGTGAGCCCGTCGATCTCCACATTGTGCGCCTGGTAGCCGACGATGCAATGCCAATCTGGTTTCTGCATCCAGCCGGTGTCGCTGTTCCGGTCCTGCGGGCCGTCGTACACAATCGTCCCCCGGCCCAGCACCTTCACGTTGTTCACTTGCCACAGGTTCAGGCTGCCAAAGACGAATGCGCCCGGCGCGAGGTAAATCGTGTCGCCGCTTTTGGGATTGAGGCTCTCGTGATGCACGCCGGCAGGCACAATCGTAACGTTGGGCCCGCTGGGCGGCGCCGGAGGCGGCGAGCCGGCAAAGACAAACAGCATTCGCGCGTCATTCAGAAAGTCCCCGGGCCGCGAGACGGAGATCTTGGCTGGCCCAGGCAGTCGAAAGCGGATAGTTTGCGGCTCACCCGCGGGGTGCGTCGCGCGCACGCCCAGTCGCCACGGCTCGATGTCCACGCCGCGATCCCAGAAGTCCGGGTCGGCCGCGGTGACCGAGATCTCCACCGGCCCGTTGGTGTCGAAGCTGACGAATTCGTAGTTCGAAGCGGCGTGGGCCACGTCGACCCGCTGGTTGTTGGCGGTGACGGCGAAGAAGCTGTTGCTCATCTCCGCGGGGACCGGCGCGGCCTGCACCTGCGCAGCGGCGCGGGCAACGGGGTAAAGCGCAAGAAAGAAGAGAAGCAGCGCGCGACGACCGGGCAACAGGCAAACCCTCGGGAGCGAAGTCTGGGAACCTGACTACTGTAGCACCGCAATGCAGCGGCTACAGCGGTTTCGGAAATGGGGTATCCGCATTCGGGAGAGTCAAGTCGTCGCGACCCAAAGACCGGGATCCCCAACGACCGGGTCCCAAGAAGCGGTCTTTCGCTTCTTGGGTGGAACGACGGGTGGCTCGAAGAGCCGGGGTCGTTGGGGTGGAAAGAAGCGACGACCCTGAACAGCCTCTTGACCGGACACAGTATTTCCGAAGCCGTTCTAGCGTGGAGCGACAGCGGAGCGCGGCGGTTTGTATAATTCGAGCCGCAAAGAATATCGCAAGTCCCGCGGATTCTGCGCGAGGAGATCCAAAATGCCAGTGTCGCGTCTTGTTCAATCCTTCG
Source organism: uncultured Acidobacteriaceae bacterium (assembly GCA_963799155.1). GTDB lineage: Bacteria > Acidobacteriota > Terriglobia > Terriglobales > Acidobacteriaceae > Telmatobacter. Next base: position 66,539 of record CAWCWB010000005.1, on the reverse strand, counting down.
TTCGTTCTCTTCCCTTTTTGGCCGCGCTCGGCATGCTTGCGCCTGCTTCGGCAACGCCCGCCCGCGCTCAGGAAAAGCCCATCGCCATCAATTCATCCGTGACCATCGTGGAAACCTCACAGGAGCCAAGTCCCGTCAATCGCGCCACCGAGGACTTGCGCCTCGACTTCGCCAGGGTCTTCGGTCAGGAACCGAAGCTGGTGACGAATCTGAGCGAGGCTGGCCCGGTCGCGTTCCTGATCGCGCAGAGTCAAAACGTGCCAGCCGGTGCGAGCTGCGCCACGGCCAGCGGCACGGAGGCTTTTGCGTTTTCGATCACGGGAGCCGGGGTCGGACCAACCCGCAAACGCGTCGTTTGCCTAGTCGGCGCGGATATGCGCGGCACGATCTACGCGATCTACGAGTTCTCGCAGCGCATTCTCGGCGTCGACCCAATGTACTTGTGGACCGACAAGCAGCCGGCGAAGCGCGCGTCCATCCCCCTGCCCGCGGACTTCACGCACACCTACCCCAGCCCCGTCTTCAAATACCGCGGCTTCTTCACCAACGACGAAGACCTGCTCAGCGGATGGATTCCGGCGGCCAAAGGCGAGCAGACGGGCATTTCGCTCAAGGTCTGGGATATGGTGTTTGAGACCATCCTGCGCCTGAAGGGCAACATGGTGGTGCCCGGCACGTGGATCTTTCCCGACGACGCGCAAGTAGAGGCAGCCAGTGAGCGCGGCCTGATCATCAACCAGCATCATGCCATCCCGCTCGGCATGAACGTGGCGCGCTGGCCTGAGGGTGTCCCCTACAACTTCTCCACGCATCCTGAGATTCTGGAGCGCGCCTGGACCAACGCGGTGAACGAGTACAAGCCGGGCGAAGAGATTCTTTGGAGCGTGGGCCTGCGCGGGCTGTCGGACCAAAGCTATGCTTCGCTCGACCCGAGCGTACGCGACAACGACCCGCTGCTCGGCGCAGAGGATCAGCGAGGCCATCGCCGACCAGATGAAGATCGTGCGGGCGAAGTACCCCAACGCGCAGTTCGTCACCGACTTATGGCAGGAAGGCGCGCGACTGATGCAGGAGGGCTACCTGAAGATTCCGCCGGAGGTGATGCTGGTGTGGGCCGACACCGGCTACGGTGACCTGCAGGATGACGGCAAGGTTGCGGCCGGGCAGGGCGCGTACTTCCACGTGGCCATGATGAACGGCCGGGCGAATCAGCTCTCTGAAATGGTTCCCGTAAAGTCGATTCAGTCTGAGATAGGACGGTACATCAAGGCGGGAGCCACGTCGTACCTGTTGCTGAACACGAGCGACATCCGGCCTGTGGCGATGACGGCGCGCGCGGTGATGGAGATGGCGTGGGGAGGAGTGCCTGCGACCACCGGAGGAGCGGAGACAGAACCCGGGGGCGATGCGGACGATGCTTACTATCGCCGCTGGATCACCGAGGAGTTCGGCGCGAAGTCCGCGGGCGCACTGACCAAACTCTACAAGGAGTACTTTGCCGCGCCGTCGCCGCGCCCGCCATTCGGGTCGCCTCGATTGACCTCGGCCGGCGTCGCGCCGCCGCCCACGCCGCCAAGCAGTGTTCCCATCCCGATCGGCGATCAGTATTATCACTCCGAGGCGCGCTGGATGATTCTGGACACGCTGACCGAGCACCAGGTGAATTCGATCCCCAGCCAGTCGCCAAAGTGGACGCAGCCCCACGTGATGCCGGAGCCGGACGTGCAGGTGCGTCAGTTCCTGATCGACCGTGACATCAAGGAATGTGCCGACGCACAGCCCCGCTGGGATGCGCTGTGGAACCACGCCGTGGCCGCAGAGAGCCTGATCGATCCGGCGCGCCGCGATTATTACCAGGAGCAGGTGCTTACCATGATCACCATCAACCGTGAGAGCAACCGCATGTTACTCGAAGTTGCGAGTGCCGTGAAAGACTTCGACGCCGGCCAGACGGCGAAGGCGCAAACCGAGACGGCTGAAGCGCTGCGCGCGCTCGACGAGATTCAGGCATCCATGCACGCCGCCGAGTATGGCAAGTGGAAGAACTGGTATCGCGGCGACTGGCTGACGGGTGTGTATCGCACGCGCGAACTGGTGCAGGCTTTTGGCGATCACCTGAAGGATCCGATGGCCAAGCTGCCCGCACCCGCCGAGTGGGCCGGATGGGAGGCCTACTTCCACATCATGGAGTATGAGGACGACCGGTCAGTGGATGTCCATTGAGGTGCGCGCAGGGCAAGCTGCCAGCCTGCGAGGCTTTGCGCGAAGGACCGCGCCATGCGCGCTTGGCGTTGACTCTCGCGGCAGCTGTGCCGGACTATAATTTCTCATGGCTCTTCGCTCGCCGCGACGTCGCCCGGGCTCGGTGCGCCGGACTGCAAGCGAACCGCGCACTGAGATTGCCTTCTGCATGAATCAAGAAGAACTGATCCTGGTGACTGGCGCGACAGGTTTTCTGGGGGCGCAAGTGGTGCGTGAGCTGCTGCAACGCGAGCCGCGCGCCGGGCTGGCCCTGCTCATCCGCCCGCGGCCGGGTCAAACACCCGCGCAACGCGCCGAATCGATCATTCCGTCCGCGGAATCGCCGCGAGTCCAGGTTTATCCCGGAGACGTGAGCGAGCCCAACTGTGGGTTGGACGTTTTAACCTTGCAGCGCCTGGCTGCGGAGACAACCCGCGTGATCCACTGCGCGGCGACCGTGCGTTTCGATCACTCGCTGGCCGATGCCCGCAGCATGAACGTTGATGGCACGCGGCGCGTGCTGGAATTCGCCGCCGCGGCGCGCAGGCTCAGGAGCTTCGTGTACGTCGGCACAGCGTATGTGGCGGGCGAGCGCGAAGGACTCGTGCGTGAGAACGAGCTGGACGTGGGCCAGCGCTACCGCAACACCTACGAGCAAACCAAGGCCGAAGCTGAGGCGCTTGTTCGCTCGCGCCTGGGCTCGCTGCCCGTCGTCATTCTGCGTCCAAGCATCATCGTGGGCGATTCCCGCACCGGCGTCACCTCCAGCTTCAAGATGTTGTACTGGCCGCTGAAAATTTACGCGCGCGGACTATGGCGAACCGTGCCCGGCTTTCCTGATGCCGTGCTGGACGTCGTGCCCGTGGACTTTGTGGCCAAAGCCGTCGCGCATCTGGCCTTCGATGACAGTGCCATCGGCAGCACCGTTCACCTCTGCGCCGGGCCGCGTGGCAGCGCCACCATCCAGCAGATCGCGCACCGCGCGGCGGAGTACTTCCATGCTCGCCAGCCGCGCTACGTCGATCCGAGGATCTTCTTTGCCGCGGTGCGGCCGCTGCTGTTCCTCACCCTGTGGGGACGCAAGCGGCGCGTGCTGATCGACGGCCGCGCCTACCGCGACTACTTCACCATGCGCATGCAGTTCGATACCACCAACGCTGAGCGGCTGCTCGCACCCGCAGGCATCTCTGCGCCGCCCGTGATGGACTATCTTGACCGCCTGTTTACACTATTGCGTGGCCAGCGACTGGGGCCGCAAATCCATTTCCGCGCCATGAATCTCTTCCGCCGCCTTCAGTTCGCCCGCGACCGCAGCATCACCGTCGCCAACCTGGTGGACGAATTGTTGCGGCGAAAAGGTGACTGCGAAACGTCGATCAGCGAGAACGGCCCCTTTCATCTTGCCGAATTGCACGCAAGGGTCTGCGCGATCGACGCCTTTCTCCGCCGTTCCGTCGGAATTCGCCCCGCAGAGCCGGTTGCGATTTATCGCACCAACGATCCCCTGTGCTTTCACTGGTTCCTGGCCATCATCCGCGCCGGCGGCGTTGCCGTGCCGCTGAATCCGCAGCTCTCGCTCAGCGAGGTGCGGCGCTGCCTTGCCGATAGCGGCACACAGATTATGGTCACCGACAAAGCGGTCTTCGAGCACAGCATCGTCGATCGCCGCGCGCTGAACGTCCGCGCCTGGATCCAGGCGGACGATGAGGCGGAAACACTCGACGGATTTGTGCGCGTTGGCGACAGCGGCGCGCCGTTCCCGCCAGCCGCCATCGACCCCGCGGCGACCGTCGCAGTCTTCCATACCTCCGGCACCACCGGATTTCCCAAAGGAGCGGCTCTTTCCAGCCGGGCCCTTCTCGGCGCGCGCGCGTCTACGGTGCTTGCCGGGCTTTTTCTCGGTCCCAGAGATCTCGCGCTCATCGCGCTTGCCCTGGTCGCACATCATGGCCGTCAGCATTGCGCTCTATGGCCTGATGGCCGGAATCCGCGGATGCTTTCTCGAGCGACTTCGACGTCGAAAACGCGCTTGATCTGGTGGCGCGTTTCCGCGTGACTGCGATTGTGGGCGTGCCCGCCATGCTTGCGCGGCTGGTCAACAGCAATCCCGATCCGGCGCGGCTCGCGAGCGTGCGCGTGTGGCTTTCGGCCAGCGACTACCTGCCTCCTGAAGTTCGCCTGCGCTTGCGCGAATTCGGCGCTCTCCTCCGGCTGCCGAACGGCCGGCGCATTCCTCCGGTGCTGTTGAATGGCTACGGCATGGTGGAGCTGGGCGGGTTGGCCATGATGGGCATCGAACTGTCGCTCTTTCCCGGGAGCGGCCAACTGTGCTTTCCCGTGCCGCCGTTTCACGTTCGCGTAGCCGATGAGAACGGCCGGCGCGTCCGGGCAGGTGCAACGGGCGAGTGCCAGATTCGGCGCCGCGGCTTGAACCCGCACTACTGGAATGACAAGGATGGCTCCAGCAGCCTCCTGACGCGCGACGGATGGCTGCGTACCGGCGACCTGGCCACGCGCAACCGTCTCGGCCTCATCCGGCTGGTGGGACGTGTGAAGGACGTGATCAAGTCCGGCGGCTATTCCGTTTACCTGCGCGAACTGGAAGAAGCCATCCTGGCTCACCCATCCGTGTCAGTCGCAGTCGCATTCGGCCTGCCCCATCAGGAAAAAGGCGAGATTCCGGTGGCGGCGGTTGAGCTGCATCCCGGCGCTCCGGCCAGTGAAGACGTGCTGCTGGAATGGTGCCACCAGCACCTCGCCGCCTACAAAGCGCCGCGCCGCATCTGGATTCTCGATCCTGGCGCAATGCCGCGGAATTACCAGGGCAAGATCATGCGGCGGGCTCTGCGTGAGCGATTTGCGGGCGAAAACAGCGAGGCGCGCGGCGAAGCCCCCTCAGCCGCGAACGTGCAGTCATGACCTCAAATCCCTTCGCCCATGGTGACGTAGACGCGCATTCGCTCCAACTCTACGCGATAGGCGGCGCGCTCAGCTTCTTCGGCCGCAAACGGATCGGGTGGGCACGGCTCCGCGCCCAGCCGTTCTTCCAGCTCTTCTACGCGGGCTGAGAGCGCAATGAGCGCGTCGGAGAGCGGATCCTTGATCTCGTGGGGATCTGTGATGAGCACCCGCTCGCCGTTGCGGTAGACGATGTGTGCGGGAACGCCGACCACCGTGGAGTTGGGCGGCACGTCAGTGAGCACGACGGAGCCGGCGCCGACGCGCGAGTTCTCGCCCACAGTCACGTTGCCCAGAATATTGGCGTTGTTGCCGATGAAGACGCGATCGCAGATCGTAGGATGGCGCTTGCCGTGGCCCTTGCCGGTGCCGCCCAGCGTCACGCCCTGGTAAATGGTCACGTCGCTGCCTACGATCGCCGTCTCGCCGATCACGACGCCGGTAGCGTGGTCGATGAACAGGCGCCGGCCAATAAGCGCGCCCGGATGGATGTCAACGCCGGTGTAGAAGCGGCCTACCTGCGACAGCATGCGCGCCGGCAGCCGCAGTTTGTGCCGCCAGAGCCAATGCGAGACGCGGTGAATCCAAACCGCCCACACCCCGGGATAGCAGAGGAGAACTTCGAGGCGCGTGCGCGCAGCCGGGTCCCGCTCCATCACGGAGTCAATTTCGTCGCGAATTCGCCCAAAAATGGACATGACTTCCAGGGAACCTGGAACCGGTTGTATAAATCCGGCCTTGAAAGGGCACGACTTCAGTCGTGCCGTGAAAGGCGCATAGAATCTGGGGCTTTAGCCCCTGAGGGGTATCGCCGCCGTCCAAAGCATTTGTGCAACCAGCTCTAGGGATGTCGGGACAGGGAAAGTTGAATCACTACGCGCACGAGGGCCGAGTCACGATTCCCTGTTCCCTATTCCCTTGTTCCCTGCCTTTCTTACGCCGTCACCGCAATCGGCTCGGGCTGCAAAGCCAGCGCCTGCTGCCGCAGCGGCTCGAAGAGCACGCTGGACAGATAGCGCTCCCCGAAGTCGGGCAGCACAACCACGATCAGCTTGCCCTTATTCTCGGGCCGCGCGGCCACCTTGAGCGCCGCGGACGCCGCAGCGCCGGAGCTGATGCCGACAAAGAGCCCCTCCTCCTTCGCCAGCCGGCGAGCCATCTCCACTGACTCGTCGTTGGTCACTTGGACAACTTCGTCGATCAGCTTCGTGTCGAGAATGCTGGGGATGAAGCCTGCGCCCAGCCCCTGGATCTTGTGCGGCCCGGGCTTCCCGCCGGAGAGCACTGCGCTGTCGGCAGGTTCGATGGCGATGGCTTTGAACGAAGGTTTCTTCGACTTGATGTAGTTCGACACGCCGGTGATGGTGCCGCCGGTGCCTACGCCGGAGATGAGAATGTCTACTTTGCCGTCAGTGTCGTCCCAGATTTCGGGGCCGGTCGTGGCCAGGTGAATCGCGGGGTTGGCCGGGTTGTCGAACTGCTGCAGGATGTAGCCGTTGGGCGTTTTCTCCTTGATCTCATTGGCCTTGGCGATGGCGCCCTTCATGCCGTTGGGGCCTGGCGTGAGCACGATCTCAGCGCCATAAGCGAGCAGCGTCACGCGGCGCTCTAGGCTCATGGTCTCCGGCATCGTCAGGATAATCCTGTAGCCCTTGACTGCGGCCACAAAGGCCAGCGCGATGCCGGTGTTGCCGCTGGTTGGCTCAATAAGCACCGTCTTGCCGGGCGCAATCTTGCCCGCCTTCTCGGCGGCGTCGATCATGGCAAAGCCGATGCGGTCCTTGACACTCGATGCGGGGTTCTGGCTTTCCAGCTTGGCGACAACCGTCGCCGGCAGCCCGGCTGCCACACGGTTAAGCCGCACAAGGGGAGTGCGGCCAATCAATTCAGTTACGTTCGCGGCAATGCGCGCCATAATGATCTCCTTTTTCTTGGGCCGTGGGCCCGGACGTTCGTGAAACGGATTCTTGGGGGATGGTGCAGCTTGTCAGTGGGAAAAATCGCGCGCGGTCAAGCGCACATCGGCATCGGAGCTGGCACCAGAGCGGCGTTAGCGACATCGATGCATACAGATAGGGTAGACCCAAGGCGCGGGGATGGCAAGCGGTCCGTTTCCGCTTGCCGCGCAGCCGTCGTATCCTTGCGGCCGCCGATTTGCCATGGAATCGGCGCTACCGGCAGCGATGGCCGTGTGCGCGGCAAACGAAGCAGCGGATTCAGCCCGTGTTGCGCAGCCCCGCCGAGATGCCGTTGATCGTCGCGGCAATGGCGCGGTTCACCTCCGGCGTATCTTCGCCGGCGCGCTTGCGGCGCAGCATGTCCACCTGGATCAGGTGCATGGGATCGACGTAGGGGTTGCGCAGCTTGATGGAATGCGCGAGCACCTGGTTGGTCTCGAGCAGCTCCGTCTGGCGAGTGACTGCGAGAAGACCGCGCACGGTGCGATGGAACTCAGCCTCGAACATGTCGTAGATGCGCTCGCGGAGCTTCTCGTCACCAACCAGCGTGGAGTAGAGCCGCGCGGTACCCAGGTCGGCTTTGCCCAGCGCCATCTCCACGTTGCGTAAGAGATCGATGAAGAGCGGAAACTCCTTGGCCATCGTCTGCATCAACTCGAGCGCCCCGGGCCGCGCCAAATATTGGTCGATGGCGAAGCCGACGCCAAACCACGCGGGCACCAGCAATCGCGATTGCGTCCAGCCGAAGACCCAGGGAATGGCCCGCAGGTCGGAGAGTTTGGGTGAATTGTTCCGGCGCGCGGGACGCGAGCCGATCTTCGCGTTCTCGAGCTCGCGCACGGGCGTCGATTGCTCGAAATACGTGATGACGCCTGGGTCCTCGAGGATGTGCTTGTGGTAGAAGCCGAATGCCAGCTTCGACAATTCGTCGAGCGCGGCCTCCCACTCCGGCTTCAAAACGCCGGTGAAGTGGCCCTCGGGGTCCCGCGCATTGGGCCGAGCCAGTGCGTCCAGCGACGCCGCGATCATCAGCTCAAGATTGCGCTCGGCCAGCACCTCATCGGCATACTTGAAGTTGAGCACTTCGCCCTGCTCGGTAATGCGCAACTGGCCGTCGAAGGCGTCGATCGGCTGCGCGAAGATGGCGCGATGCGTTGGCCCTCCGCCGCGGCCCACCGTGCCCCCGCGGCCATGGAAGATGCGCAGCTTGATGCCGGCTTCGCGCGCTGCGACGTGCAGATCGCGATGCGCGCGGAAGATCTCCCAGGTCGAGGTCAGCATGCCACCGTCCTTGTTCGAGTCGGAGTAGCCAAGCATGATCTCCTGCCAATTGCCCCAGGATTCGAGAAGCCGGCGGTAGTCGGGCCGGCTCCATAACTCGCGGCACACTGGCGGTGCGTTACGTAGATCGTCGATGGACTCGAAGAGCGGCACCGGCATCAGTCCGGGGTCCCGGCCCGGCTCCTCACCCGCGCCCTCCACCTTCACGCCGCCCAGCCGCGCCAGACGAATCACCGCCAGCACATCCTCAACAGACGAGGCGCCGCTGATCACGTATTGCCGAATCGCCTCGGGCGAGCAACCCTCTTTCACCTCGGCCACCACGCGGAAGGTCTCAAGCACGCTGGCTGTCTCGCCGGAAATCTCGCTCTGCAGCGCCGGGGCGATGGTGTCGCTGATCGCCTCGCGCAGCGCGGCGGTGTGAACACGTGCGTGCTGTCGAATATCGAGCGCGTGCAAATGCAGGCCGAAGGTGCGCACCTGCAAAATAAGCGGATCGATGAGCGTGCGTGCAATGCGTATGCCCTGGTTGGCGGCGAGCGACGAGCGCAGCGTCTCCAGGTCGTCAAGAAAATCCTGGACGGAGCAATAGGCGGGCAACGCCTGCGTGAGTTTGTCCTGTCCGCGCGCCAGCGTGTAGGGCGTGACGGGTAGCGCGGCGCCGGCGGCCGCGTGCGCTTCTCCTGCCTGCTCCAGTGTGCGCTGTATGCGCGCCTTGAGGCAGATGCCGAAACGGCGATAGTACTCGAACTCGTATTGCGCGCCGAAGACCTGCGCCTCGGGCGTGTGTACTTGCGCTACGTAGGCGCGCAGGCGCTCCAGCAGCGCCTCGCTCACCTGCCGCTGCTGCGCGCTTGTGGTCAGCAGGTCGATGATTTCGTCGAGCCGGCGCTGGCAGTAGAGGAGCAAATGTCCGCGTGCAAGCTGCAGCGCCGTGCGCGTCACCTCGGGTGTGACAAACGGGTTGCCGTCGCGGTCGCCGCCGATCCACGAGCCGAATCGCAGCACCAGGGGCAGATCGAGCGGCTCAATCTCAAGGCCGTACGCCGCGCGCAGCGCCGCGGAGATTTCCCGGTACAGCTCCGGCAGTGTCTCGAAAATGGAGACGTCGTAATAGTCGAGGCCCATCTTGATCTCGTCGTAGACGGTGGGCCGGCGCGAACGCACTTCGTCGGTTTGCCAAAGGCCGGTAATCTCGGCCAGAACCAGCTCCTCGAGCCGCGCCAGGTCCTGCTCCGGCAGAGGAATGCGGTCGAGTGCCTCAAGAAACTCGCCGATGCGGCGGCGCTTGAACATCACCGTGCGCCGCGCCGCCTCAGTGGGGTGCGCCGTGAAGACCGGCACGATGAGTACGCGACGCAGCCAGTTCAACGCCTCTTCCGCGCCAATGCCCACGCGGCGCATCTCTGAAAATGTGCCCTCCAGCGACCCGCGCTGCCGGCCCGCCTGCCCGCTTAGGCGCAGAGCAATGCGGCGGCGCTTGCGATGGTTTGTCTCGGCCAAGTTGATGAGCTCGAAGTAGAACGCAAAGGCCCGCGTGAGCAGGATGGCGCGCTCGACGGGCAGCGAATGCACCAACCCCATCGCCGCGGCTGCCTGGCGAGCAGCCTCCTCGGCTTTTCCGTGCGCGTCGGCATCGCGCCGGCGGATGGTGCCCTGCCGCAGCGCCTCGACCTGCGCATAGAACTCCTCGCCAACTTGCTCCCGCAGCACCGCGCCCAGCAGCGTGCCCAGCGAACGCACGTCGCGCCGTAGCGGCGCCTCCTTCAGATCGCCGGTCTGCGCTTCCAACTCGGCCAACCGCTGCGCCCAGCTCTCGGGATTCCATAAAAGAGCCATCGTATTTCGATTATGCACGACCGGATTCGGGGTTCGCTGCGGGATCAGGTCGCTTGGCGTTCCAACTGCGCCATCAGCTCTTCCCACTCGGATGTGAGCACGGCGAGTTGCTCGCGGAGTTCGGCGGCCAGCGTGGTCAATCGCTGCGTCTCTGCGGCGGAGACATAGACTGCCAGCTGCTCCTCAGTGTGCGCGATCGAGGCTTCGACGCGCGGAACCTCCTCTTCGAGGAAGGCGCGGCGGCCTTCCATCTGTTTTTGTCTGAGGGGATTCAGGCGGCGCGGGCGAATGGCCGGTGACAACGCCGCGTTGCCGGACGGCTCCGGCCCACCTTCGATGACGATTGTCGTTCCCATCGGCGCAGGCTTTTCGTGCCGCGCGGTCGGCCTTTGCGGCGCGTTCGAGACGGCCTTCGCCAAAGAAGGGCTGCTGCATACAATGCCCTTCCGCCGCAGATAGTCTTCGTAATTCCCTTCATACGCCGTCACCGCGCCGTTCTCAATCTCAAGCACACGCGTGGCCAGGCGATCGATGAAGTAACGGTCGTGGGAAACGAAAACCACCGTCCCGCTGTAGTTGGCGAGCGCTTCGAGCAGCACGTCCTTGGCGCGCATGTCCAGGTGATTCGTCGGCTCATCGAGCAACAGGAAGTTTGACGGCGAAACCAGAATCCGCGCCAGCGCGTAGCGGTTGCGCTCGCCGCCCGAGAGCACACCCAGCGGCTTGAAGACGTCGTCACCGGAGAACAGAAAACATCCCAGCAGCGACCGCAACGACACCTCTGGAATGCGCAACGCGGCGCGGCTGAGGTCGTCCAACATGCGCGCCTCAGGGTCGAGCACCTTGTACTGATCCTGCGCGAAGTACTCGGCGACAACATTGTGGCCAAGGCGGATTGAGCCCGCCGTGGGCGCCTCCGCGCCGGTCAGCAACTTGATCAGCGTGGACTTGCCCGCGCCGTTCACGCCAACCAGCGCCACGCGGTCACCGCGCTCAATAGTGAAGCGCGCGCCGCCAAACACCCGCTTTGGTCCGTAGCTTTTCGCCAAGCCCTCGGCCTCGGCGACCGTGCGCCCCGAGGGCGGCGGCTGAGGAAACTTGAAGTGGATGGCCGGCTCTTCTTCGGGAACTTCGATGCGCTCGATCTTCTCGAGCTCCTTGATCCTCGACTGCACCTGCTTGGCCTTCGTGGCCTGGTAGCGGAAGCGATTGATGAAGGCCTCAAGGTGCTCGATGCGCTCGCGCTGGTTGCGGTAGGCGGCCATGAGTCTGCTCGCGCCGCTCGTCCTTCTGCTTCAGGTATTTGGTGTAATTTCCCTGGTAGATAGTGAGGCGCTTGTTCCAGATCTCCACCGTGCGGTCAATCGTCACATCCAGAAAGTAGCGGTCGTGAGAGATGAGGATGTAGCCGAAGGGATAGCTCTTGAGATAGCCCTCGAGCCAGTTGCGCGTTTCCAGGTCAAGGTGGTTGGTGGGCTCGTCGAGCAACAGCAAATTGGGCTTGGCGAGCAGCAGCTTGGCCAGTGCGATGCGCATCTGCCATCCGCCGCTGAACTCATCCGTCTGTCGCGCCCATTCCTCCTTGCCGAAGCCGAGACCGGTGAGCACGCTGCCCACCTGCGCGTCGAGTGCATACCCGTCGAGCGCGTGAAAGCGATCCTGCAACAGCGAGTAGCGCTCGGCCGCGGATTGGTACTCCGCGCTTTCGTGATCCAGTTCCGCCATCTGCCCGGCCAACCGCTCGATCTCATGCTGCATCTCGTGCAGCTCATCGAAGACAGTCAGGCATTCCTCGAACACAGTCCGGCCTGCGAGCCGTAACCCCTCCTGCGGCAAGTAGCCCGTGCTGATGCCGCGCGTCTGTTCGAGCGATCCGTAGTCCAGCGTCTCCTGGCCGGCGAAAATCTTCATCAGCGTCGATTTTCCCGCGCCGTTAGCGCCCACCAGCGCGGTCTTCTCGTCGTTGCGGATGAGCCAGTCGGCCTCGAGAAACAGAACCCGCGGCCCGAACCGCTTGCCGGCATGTTGCAGCGCAAGCATGAAACTCTATTCTCGCAGAGGCCGCGAGTGCATTCCTGAGACCTGCCCGCGAAGTTCGGCGCGCCTCGATGGCCCGATTTTTCGCACAGCCGGATCTGAGCGCGATCCTGTAGGCTGGTCGCGGCGGGTTTCTTGGATGCCGGACGATGAGAGGACGGAGATGCTTTTAAATAGCCGGGGGATCGCTGGATGTGCGCTGGGTGTGGCGTTGAGCGGAACGATCGCGGCCATAGAATGCCAGGCGCTGAATCGCCACGAGAGCCTCAAGCTGAATCAGATCCAGGTCATCGGAACGCACAATAGCTATCACGCTGGCATTGCGCCCAGTGAAGCGAAGCTGTGGCAGATGAAAGACCCCGAGGTCTTCACGGGACTCGACTACCGGCACGAGCCGCTCAGTCAGCAGCTTGACGCTGGCGTGCGCCAAATCGAGCTCGACATCTTTGCCGACAGTCAGGGCGGGCGTTTCGCGCATCCCGCGGGGCCGCGCATGGTGGCCGAAGCCAATCTTCCGCCCGATCCGCCGTTTGATCCCCAGGGCGTGATGTTGCAGCCGGACTTCAAAGTCATGCACGTGCAGGATATCGACTACCGCAGCGTCTGCCAGCCCTTCATCGCGTGCCTCAGGGAGGTGCGGGCATGGTCGCACGCGCATCCACACCATATACCCATCTTCATCTTGATCGAGACCAAACAGAAGTCGTCGGAGGGCTCGATGCAACTGACGCCGGCAGAGCCGTTCACGCCGGCTGTCTTCGACGCTCTGGACGCTGAGATCCGCTCGGTCTTCCGGTCGGACAAGCTGATCACGCCCGACGACGTGCGCGGATCTTACGGAACGCTGAACCAGGCCGTGCTCGCCGGGAACTGGCCCACGCTCAAGAAAGCGCGCGGCAAAGTTGTGTTCCTGATGGATCAGCGCTGGGCGGGCCCGGTATATCTCGACGGGCATCCATCGCTGCGCGGGCGCGTGCTCTTCACCAATGCCGTGCCGGGCGAGCCGGACGCCGCATTCACCGAGTTTAACGATGGGCCGGCGGACACCATCACTGAATTCGTGCGTAAGGGCTATCTGGTGCGTACACGCACCGACGACAGCACAAGGGAAGCGCGCATCAACGACACGCGCAGGCGCGATGCGATGATGGCCAGTGGCGCGCAAATCCTGAGCACGGACTATCCTGCGAGCGAGCCGGCGCGCTGGGAGGGCCACTACTCCGTGAGCCTGCCCGGCAACGTGCCGGCGCGATGCAATCCTGTGAATGCACCGCCGGGACGTACCATGGAGTAATGCACTCAAACCAGTTCGAGATCGCGAGTGTTGGCTAGAAGTGGTTGCATAAAGCCAGTCTTGAAAGGGCACGGCTTCAGCCGTGCCGCAAAAAAGTGCATCGATAGCGGGGCTTTAGCCCCTGAGGGAAGCCTTTTCCCTGCGCAATGCCATTTATGCAACCACTTCTTGGACTCGCGCTCTTCTCAGGGCCGGATCTCGACTGGAGTGCCCACAGGTACCAAGTTCCAAATCTCGTCGATTTCGGCGTCGGTCACGGCGATGCAGCCCAGCGTCCAGTCGTAAAGGCGGTGTGCCGAGCCAATCCATCCCATTCCGTTCGGCAAACCGTGAATCATGATGGCTCCGCCCGGCGAGACGCCTAGCTTGGCTGCATGCGCCCGGTCTTCCGAGTTCGGGTAGGAGATATGAAGCGCCTTATGATAGTTGCTGGTCGCGTTCCGTGAGTCGATGATGTAATGGCCCTCGGGCGTGCGGCCGTCGCCCTCGCGTTCCTTCGGCGCCAAACCGCCCCGGCCCAACGCCACCTTATACGTGCGAATCACTTTGCCGCCGGCTAGCAATTCGAGCACGTGATCCTTTTTCAGAATCAGAATCGAGTCGGCCTTTTCGGCCGCGCTTGGCGGTCGGGCGATAAGCGGCCGGACAAGGCCTAGAAGGACGCAGCAGGCCGCCACGCTGCCCAGACAGCGCATGATGCCAGTCCTAGTCCTGAGAGGCTTCATGCGCCCAATGTACTACAGAGGGACAGGGGGTCGGGCTGCACGCGCGCACGGAGACCATTATGATCAATCTGGCTGTGCATTTTGGCCTCGTCGATGGCCACGCGATCACCGAATAAATCAACGATGCGGATGAAATATGGAGGAGAGATGAACATGGCCTTCACGCTGCGGCGCGAATTTTTGAAGCAGGCCGGCCTCATGGGTTCGCTGGGTTCGGCGGCGATGATCGCCGGGCTTCCCGATGGCGCGATCGCCTTCGGCGGCGGAGCGGCGCGCGTCGTCGAAGACGCGGTCAGACCCGCGCAGACCGCCTCCCAGTCCGAGGAGGCGCCCAAATTCCACATCAAGTTTGCCGTCTGTGGCATGAGCCACGACCACATCTACGGCATGATCGGCGCTGTCCAACGTGGCGGCGGCGAACTGATCGCGGCGTGGGGCGGCGAAGAGGACAAGCTCGCGCTCTTCCGCAAGCGATTCCCCGATGTGAAGATTGCGAAAACGCAGGACGAGATTCTCGAAGACTCTGCGGTGCAACTGGTTCTCACCTCGCAGATCGCCAGCGAGCGCGCCGCGTTGGCCGTGCGCGCCATGAAGCGCGGCAAAGATTTCCTCTCCGACAAGCCCGGAATGACGACGCTCGAGCAACTGGCTGAGGTACGCAAGACCATCGTCGAGACCAAGCGCATTTACGCGATCCTCTATAGCGAGCTGCTGGAGGTGAAGGCGGCTGTCTACGCGGGCGTTCTGGTACGGCAGGGCGCCATTGGCAAAGTGATCCAGACCATCAACATTGCGCCCCATCAAATTGTCCAGCACGGCGGCGATTCCGGCGGCGCGATGCCGCGTCCCGCGTGGTTCTGGAACCCGGATCAGTACGGCGGAATCCTGTGCGACATCGGCTCGCATCAGGTGGACCAATTTCTTTTTTACACGGGATCGACTGCGGCGGAGGTCGTCGAGTCGCAGATCGCCAACGTCCGCCATCCCAATCACCCGCGCTTCCAGGACTTTGGCGACATGGTGCTGCGCGGCAACCGCGGACTCGGATATGTCCGGCTCGATTGGTTCACGCCCTACGGCGTGGGAACCTGGGGCGATGGCCGCCTGTTCATCCTCGGCACTGATGGATACATGGAGGTGCGCAAGTATACCAACATCGCTGTCAGTCATCAGGGCAACAACCTCTTCGTCGTTGACAGCAAGCAGGCGCGCTATATCGACTGCAACGCCATGCCGCTTCCCTTCGGGCCGCAGTTTGTGGCCGACATCGTCAACCGCACGCACACGGCGCAAAACCTCGACGAGGCCCTGCTGGCAGCGGAGCTGGTCATCAAGGCGCAAAACAATGCCAGATGGGTAACGCTCCAGGACTGACGGCCTGAGCGCGCAGCACACGAGCTACATTCTCGGCGCGGTCGGCGGTGTCTCAGCCAGTCCCGGCGCACCAAGAATCTTGCACACGGCGTAGCCTCGCTGCTTGTAAGGGCACTCCATGCCTGCAGGCGCCGGTCCGTGGATGACCGCCCACGTGACGGGATACATATGGGCCAGCCGCGTGAAATCCGCGGCGGTGAAGTGATTCAGACCGTACGTTGCGTCGCTCATCTGCTTCCATTCGACGGCGAGTTTGGGGAAGATCGCCACGGCGCCGCCATCCTTGTAGTAGTCGGCGAGCTCGGAACGCCGGCTGATGGCGCGGAAGCCATGGTCGTCCACGTCTTCATCCTTGAAGTAGCGCGAATCCACGGCAAAAATCGCGTCCCTGGGAGTGTTGTGGCGAATCCACAGCAGCGTGTTCACCCATGCGTTGGAGTTCGTCTTCAACCCGGGCCATTCAATGTGCGGGCTGTTCGGGTAGGTGTTCCGCTCCACGGAGCACATGAGCACAGCCACCGAAATACAAAGAACCGGAACAATCCACACCCGCATCTTGCCGGCGTATTCGCCGATCGCGCCGCCCAGGAAGAGCAAAAAGACAAAAGTGATCAGGTGAAAGCAGCGCAGCGGCTGTAGGCGTGCAAACATGTCGAAGACATGCGAGCTGGAGATGATGGCTGCGGCGAGAATTGAAATCAGGCCGTAGGGAATGAGTCCCAGGCTCAGGCGCTCAAAAACGGCCGTGGTTCCCCGCGGCCTGGCCTTCCAGAACCAGGCCAGGATAGCCAGCGGCGCTAGCAGTCCGAGCCAGTCATACCAGGTCCAGGTGAAGAGAAAGTAGAAGTCGCGCGCATAAAGAGCTTCGCGGTACGGATCCTGCGCCGGACCGAGCCGGAAATCGATGGGCAGGAATACGGCAAGCGCTGCTCCTGGGAATTGCCGCGCAACCGGCGCAACTCTCTCCACAATCCACAGAACCACCAAAAGCAGGAAAAGACAAGCAGCCATCTGCGGGTGAACGAGCGCAGTAAGCGCGAATGCGACCGTCGCCACGATATAACGGCGCGCAAGAAATCCCGTCAGCGCGAAGACCGTAAGCGGCGTAGAAAAAGACCGCGCCGTGACGTACGGATCCATAAGCAGCAGGCTCGTGTTGGCTGCCGGCATGGTGATTGCGACGGTAAGAGCCAGAATCGCGCCCCAGCGCGCGTGCGGCGAATCGAAGCAGATTGCCGCAAGCATCCAACCCGCCGCCAGAGTGGCGAAGAGCGTGACGATGTACCACACGAAAACCGTCCAATCCATGGAAAGATGCGTCAGCCGGGCGGTCCAGGCCAGAATGGGCGCAAAGAGTGACAGCCGCTCGTGCGAGAGGAAGAATTCGCTGCCATAGGGGAAGAGATCGGGATGAAGCAGCTTGCTCGCCGCGGGGAGATAGATTTCGGCGTCCTCCACGCCCAAGTGATAACCGTGAATTGCAAAAGCGGCGAGGGCGAGAAGGCCCAAACGAATCACGGGCAGTCGCTGGGCCGGAGCTGTCTTCATGCTGTCCCTTTATAGCATTCACACCCACGCCAACTGCCGCTATCCACGCCGCAGCTTTGAATGGGGAGAAACCTCCGTCTGGTAGGACCAGAGAGCGATCCCGAAGCAGATTACCCGGCACAATCCGCGCGCAGACTCACGAGAGCTAAGCTGCCGGCTGCCGCTTGACATACTTCAGCTCACGCTCTAGGCTGGTTCTAACCCACGAGATGCGCAGTTCCGCATCTCACAAAGGGATGTCGAAATTCTCTCCAACCCGCATGTGTCCGTGCTGCTGTCGGTGCAGCCTGACGCGGGTGTGTGTTTAGAGAATCGAATTAAGCTTCGAAAACGCTAAAAACCCACTCGCCGCCGATTTGGCCGGGTGGGTTTTTCGTTTTTGGGTTCATTCGCAAGCCAACCAAGGGGATTTCCCCAGGAGGAAATGTCAAATGTCACTCCGCATTAACGATGTTGCGCCGAACTTTACTGCCGAAACCACGCAGGGCACGGTCCGCTTCCATGAGTGGATCGGCGACGGATGGGCTGTGCTCTTCTCTCACCCCAAGGACTTCACCCCGGTTTGCACCACGGAGCTGGGCGCGATGGCAAGCCTGGAAAAGCAGTTTGTCCGGCGCGGCGTCAAGATCATTGGACTCAGCGTCGATCCCGTTTCAAACCACAGCAAGTGGGCCTCGGACATCCAGGATGTGGGCGGCTATCCGGTCAACTACCCCTTGATCGGTGATCCCGAGCTCAAGATCGCGAAGCTCTACGACATGTTGCCTGCCGACGCGGGCGACACCTCGGAGGGCCGTACTCCCGCGCAGAACGCGCCCGTGCGCACTGTCTTCATCATCGGGCCGGACAAGCGCATCAAGCTCACGTTGTCCTATCCCATGTCGACCGGCCGCAACTTCGACGAGATCATTCGCGTTCTCGATTCGATCCAGCTCACGACCAAGCACCCAGTCTCCACACCCGCAAACTGGCGGCAAGGTGAAGACGTGATCATCTCCGGAGCGGTTTCGAACGAGGAAGCGAATAAAAAATTCCCCGGATTCAAGACGGTGAAGCCCTACCTGCGCACCGCTGCCCAGCCGCAGGAAGCGTTAACCAGGTAGGCGAATCCTTTCCGTCGCACCCGCCGCTGATTCCGATGCGGCGGAACAGGCACCGGTGGCGAAGTGGCGAAGCGGTTCCAGGGTTACTGTGCCACGAAGCCGATTCATTCAAGTCGATGCGACCATCAGGGAGCAGCGACCTTGAAGGCGCTAAAAATGCGTATGGCCACCCTGGAACCGCCGAAACGCGCCGGTCTGCAAGACCAGTATTCACGGGTTCAACTCCCGCCCGGTGCTCCAACTCAGATCGACTGAACGGCCAAACGGGACTCGTCGTCAGTACTTCGGCACCGAGGGATCGACCTGATCGGACCAGGCCAGGATCCCCCCGGCTAGGTTGGCGACCTTCGTGTAGCCCGGCCTGCTTCAGGAACTCCGCAATGCGCTGGCTGCGTCCGCCGGACTTGCACTGCACAATGATCTCGCGATCGCGGTCGATCTCCGCGAGCCGCTGCGGAACGTCGTTCTTGCGGCATCAGCTTGCCGCCGATGTTGGCGATCTGATATTCGAACGGCTCGCGCACATCGAGAATGAACAGATCCTCGCCTGCGTCCATGCGCCGTTTCAGTTCCTTCACGCTGATCTGCGGAATTCCATTCTTCAATGCGCTCTCCTCTTTCGCTGCGGGCGCGATGCCGCAGAACTGCTCATAGTCGATCAGCTTCGTCACCGTGGGATGCTCGCCGCAAACCGGGCACTCGGGATTCTTGCGCAGCTTCAACTCCCTGAAGCGCATGTTGAGCGCATCCACCAGCAGCAGGCGCCCGACGAGCGGCTCGCCTTTGCCGAGAATGAGCTTGATGGTCTCCGTCGCCTGGATGACGCCGATCAGGCCGGGCAGAACTCCCAGCACTCCGCCCTCGGCGCAACTCGGCACAAGGCCCGGCGGCGGCGGCTCGGGATACAGGCAGCGATAACATGGCCCATCCTTAGTGGCGAAGACGCTGGCCTGGCCTTCGAAGCGGAAGATCGATCCGTACGCGTTCGGCTTGCCCAGCAGCACGCATGCGTCGTTCACCAGATAGCGCGTGGGGAAGTTGTCCGTGCCGTCGGCGATGACGTCGTAGTCCTTCAGGATGTCGAGCGCGTTGGCGCTGGATGAGCAGCGTGTCGTGCTTCACCACGTTGACATCGGGATTGAGCGCCTTCAGCTTCTCCTCGGCCGAGTCGAGCTTCTTGCGGCCGATGTCCGCGGTCGAGTGGATGATCTGGCGCTGCAGGTTGCTCGCGTCCACCACGTCGAAGTCCACCAGGCCCAGCGTGCCCACGCCGGCCGCGGCCAGATACAACGCCAGCGGAGAGCCCAGCCCGCCGGCTCCCACGCACAGCACGCGCGCCGCCTTCAGTTTGCGCTGGCCCTCTTCGCCCACTTCGGGCAGGATCAGGTGGCGCGAGTAGCGCGAGAGCTCGTCTTTGGTCAGTTCCGGCAATTCCACCGCTGCCGTTGCAGTAGCCATGATGTCACCATCCTGTTGACGATCGGAATTTACTCGGAGCAAGAAGTCCAGCCCTGCCGGCGCATCCGCCCAGCGCCCCGCACCCTCCCGCGATCGACGGAATAATCGAAAGCGTGTCGGTCGCCGAGACCGCCGTGGCTTCTTTCTCCGGCAGGTAACGCACGTCTTCGTCGTTCAGGTAGACGTTCACAAAGGCCCGCAGTTTGCCTTCGCCGTTGAACAGGTGTTTGCGCATGTCGGGGAACGTCCGGGTCAATTCGTCGAGCGCGCCGGAAACGGTTTTCGCGCTCACCTCCAGAGTGTCTTTGCCCGCCGCGTAGGACCGCAGCGGCGTGGGGATGAAGATCGTCATTCGCCTTGATTCCTCTCTCACGCTTTCTTGGATTCGATCAGAGCCGCCAAAGGCTCAACTGTCTCGCTCACATCGATGCGCTCCGGCTCGAACCGCTTGTCTTCCTCGGTCGTTCCGGCAAGCAAAAAGGAGTTGGTCACCTTCGCCATGCCCTGCGCCACGGCGGTGATGACATAGGAGCAGCCCAGCCAGTGCGCTTCGGCAAAGTCCGTCTGCGACCATCGCGCCGGGTGATCGGGGTGCGAGTGATAAAAACCGCCAATGCTCAATCCCTGCCGCCGCGCCTCGCGCTCAATCTTCACCAGTTCCCCCGGCGCAATCTGATAGCGGTTTTCCGGCGAATCGGTTCGCGTATTGCCGGCCTTGACCGACGCTTCAATCCGCCAGCCATCCGGTGTCGCGCGGCCCAGCAGTGCGCCGCAACACTCGTGCGGATACATCTCCTCGCCGTGTGCGCGAATTGCTTCGTAGATGGCTCTCGAAATCCGCAGCACGCTCACCCTTCCTCCCAGAACCGCTCGCTCAAGTATTTGTCCGCGGAATCCGGCAGCACAGTCACAATCACTGCGCTCCGCCCCGCCGCCACTTCATCGCGGGCAATCTGAGTGCTCGCCACCACGGCCGCCGCCGCCGAGATGCCCACCAGCACGCCTTCCTCGCGGGCAAGCTGCTTCACCATCGCATAGGCAGCTTCAGTTTCCACCTCAAGCGCGCGATCGGCAAGGTAAGGATCGTAGATCGCGGGCACCATCGATGTGGCCATGTGTTTGAGTCCTTCCAGCCCGTGGAAGGGCGAATCCGGCTGCACGCTCACGGCCACAACGTCCGGATTCAGCTCCTTGAGCTTGCGCGTCGTGCCCATGAACGTGCCGCCGGTTCCCAGTCCGGCCAAGAAGTGCGTCACGCGGCCATCGATCTGCCGCCAGATCTCCGGCCCGGTAGTTTCGTAGTGCGCGCGCCAGTTGGCTTTGTTCGAGTATTGGTCCAGATAGCAAAAGCGCTGCGGATCGTTGCCGGCCAACTCGCGTGCGCGGCGAATCGCCCCGTCCGAGCTCTCGTCCGGTTTAGTCCATTCCACCTGCGCCCCGTACGCCTTCAGAATCCGCTTGCGTTCCGGCGACACATTCGACGGCATTGTTAGCAGCACCGGGAACCCCTGCGCCGCGCCGAGCATTGCCAGAGCAATCCCCGTGTTGCCGCTCGTAGCGTCGAGCAGCGTCTTGCCGGGTCCGAACCTGCCTTGCTCCTTCGCCTCGCGAACCATGGCAGCCGCCGCGCGGTCCTTCACGCTTCCGCCCGGATTGTGCCACTCGGCCTTGGCCAGCAAGGTGATGCCCGGCAGCCCGCGAACCACGCTCTCCAGCCGAATCAGCGGCGTATTGCCGATCCGGCTCTCCAGCCCGAAGCCCAGTTCGATTTCCCTTAATTCAGTTCGCATTGGAGAGTCCCACCATTTCCTCATCCTCAAGATTGATAGCTGCCGTGCGATGCCCCATCAACGATTGACCGATTCCATGCAGGCGAAGCCGTGTCGATCGCAGGCTTTCAAGCTTGTCCAAAACTGTGCGAGATGGGCGAAAGTTTAAAGGCGGAAGAGCAATCGCGCCGCAGCGCTCAACTCGGCAGGACAAGCCCGCGAGGAGCAGCAACAACAATACTGGCGCACCAGATGCATAAAACCATTATAAGAAGAGCATTGGGACGCAGTCAATTCTCGCGCGTTTATGCGCTGGTTCAGCACTCAAGCTCATGCGAGCGAGAAGCGAGCGTCCGCTGCGTGCACTGTTGGCGGAGGGCCCAGCCCGGCCCGAATACGCCTCGGGGCCCAATTCCCCACTGACAGAAAAGATACGGCGGAACTCGCGAATCTTGCCCCAAAAACCTGCCGGAGAAGTTCCATAATATGCTGAACACAAACAAGTTCCAACATCCCGCACCAGAGGGGACTTGGCAAGGCAATCCATTAAGGCTGTGGGCGATCGGCGCCCACGGTCCTCAGTTGATTGCCCAGGGTTTCGAGGAATAGATTGATGAGCGCGACGCTGCGGCGCAGTTCCGGCTGACGAAACTCGCTGAGCAGCGCCAGGAGCCCGGGCGGCTCGATGACGGGTTTGCGCTCGCTACCTAGCGTCTCGCCCACCGCGATCGCCACGCACTTCAGCAGGTCGGGGTTGATGGAGCCGAGCATTCGGCCGAGGATCAGCAGGTTGCGCAGCGCCCGCGTTCCCTGCGGCGATTTGGCTGCGCCTACTGCACGGTCCAGAATCTCGTCACCTGCGCTAAGAGTGCCGCGCAGCAGTTGAAGGATTCCGGCCTGGCGCAATTGCTCGAGAAGCTCGTAGGCGTCGAGCAAGGCCTCCGCGTGTTCCTGGGGAGCGCTCTCAACCCGGTCGAGAAGTTCCTTGCGAGGATCGCGCGGCGGCAGGTCAAGCGGGATCGGTTGAGCCATCGTCTTTCCTTCCTTCACTTGGTTTGAATCTGAACCAGGCCCCCGGGCATGCGGTAGTCGCTGCGCCTCCACTTGCGTTCGACTTCCACCCCCTGCTGCGGTGTCGGATGGCCGAAACGCGAGTTTCTGCGGGGAAGCGGCGAGGCGCCGTCGGCATCGATCAGCTCCATGCGGACGCTTGCCTCCTTATATGCAGGGGTGCTCGTCACCTTGTCGGTGGTGCTGCTGGTGAGCCGGTTCACGGGCTCCTCCAGCGAATTCATCGGCATGTAGAGTTCCTTGCCCTTCACGCGATCGGTGACCAGCGCACTGACGCGCACGCGGCCATATCGCGAAGTCAGTTCCACCACGCTTCCGCTTTGAATGCCGCGCTCCTCGGCCAACTCCGGCGATATCTCCACAAACGTGCAGGGAACCTCGGCGCGAATTCCTCCTGTCCGGTAAGTCATGTTTCCTTCGTGAAAGTGCTCGAGCAGCCGGCCATTGTTCAGATGCAGATCGTAGGAAGCGTCGGGCTGATCGCTCGGCTCGGTCCAGGCGAGAGGGAAGAACTTCGCCTTGCCGCCGGGCATGTTGAATTGCCTTGTGTAGAGCAGAGGCTGGTCGGAGCCGTCTGCGGCAACCGGCCATTGCAGCGATTTGTAGCCCCCAAGCCGCTCATAGGTCACGCCAGCCATGATGGGCGTGAGCGCAGCGATTTCAGCGTAAATTTCCGCGGGCTGACTGTAATTCCAATGTGCGCCGAGCCGGTTGGCGATCTCCTGAATGATCTGCCAATCAGGCCGGCTGTCGCCCAGCGGCTCAAGAACCTTGTAGAGCCGCTGAATGCGCCGCTCCGTACTCGTAAACGTGCCTTCCTTCTCCAGGCTTGGACTGGCCGGCAAAACCACATCCGCGTAACGGCAGGTCTCTGTGAAGAAAATGTCCTGCATTACGAAAAAGTCCAGCTTCGAGAGCGCTTGGGCGACATAATTCGCATTGGAGTCGACGAGGCTCATCTCCTCGCCGAAGACATACATGGCCTTCAACCGCCCGTCGTGAATGGCGTCAATCATCTGGTGGTTGTTCAAACCGGGCTTGGCGGGAAGCGTCACATTCCATGCTCGCTCAAACTTTTCGCGGATAGCCGCATCGTCGACCCGCTGGTAGCCGGGGAAGAAGTTGGGCATGGCGCCGTGATCGCTGGCTCCCTGCACGTTGTTGTGTCCGCGCAGTGGATAGGCCCCCGTTCCCGGCCGCATGTAATTCCCCGTAGCCAGCAACAGGTTGGAAATGGCCGTCGACGTATCGGATCCCGCGATGTGTTGCGTCACGCCCATTGCCCACAGGATGCACACGCTGCCGGCTTCGGCGATCATGTGCGCCACTTTGACCAACGTTTCCCGCGGCAGCCCGCAGCGCTCGCTGGCCATCTCCAGCGTGAACGGCTCCAGGCTCTTGATGTACTCCTCCGCTCCATTCACCCAGTGCTCGATAAACCCGGCCTTCGCCAGCCCGTTGTCAAAGAGATATCGCGTGATCGCTGAGAGCCAGATCAGATCGGTGCCCGGCCCGGGACGAAGAAATACGTCGGCGCGCCGGGCCATCTCGTGCTCGCGCAGGTCGGCCACGATCAGCTTCTGCCCGTGCAGTTTGTGCGCTCGCTTCACCCGCGTCGCCAGCACCGGATGGCTCTCCGTGGTGTTGCTGCCAATCACCATCACCAAGTCAGCCTGCTCGATGTCGCGGATCGATCCCGAATCGCCGCCGTATCCCACGGTGCGAAACAGGCCGATCGTGGCCGGCGCCTGGCAGTAGCGCGAACAGTTGTCCATGTTGTTGGTGCCAATCACTGCGCGGGCCAGCTTCTGCATCACGTAGCTCTCTTCATTGGTGCACTTCGACGAAGAGATGAAGGCCAGCGAATCGGGTCCGGTGGCTGCCTTGATTTCAGCGAATCGCCGCGCCACCAGGGCCAGCGCCTCATCCCAGGTGGCCTTGCGGAATCTTCCGTCTTCGCGAATCAGCGGGCTGGTCAGCCGATCCTCGCTGTTCACAAATCCCCAACCGAATTTGCCCTTGATGCACGTGGAGACGCCATTCGCGGGTCCCAGAGCCGGCTCTACCTTCAGGATTCTCCGGTCTCGCGTCCATAGATCGAAGCTGCAGCCGACGCCACAGTAGGTGCAGACGGTTTTTGTGCGCTTGATGCGCGAGGCGCGCATGGAGGCCTCAATTTCAGAGAGAGCAAGAACGGAGCCAAAGCCGATTTCTGGCTCCAGTTCCTTCACCACCTCAATCATTCTTTCGCGCGCCACTTGAGGTAAGGCAGTGATGTAGCCGGCCTCGCCGAGCATGGAGTTTTCCATGAGGGCGTTGCACGGGCAAACCGTGACACAATGCCCGCAGGAAACGCAGCTCGATTCGCCGATGGCCGCTCCTCCATCCCAAAGAACGCGCGGGTGGTCGTCCTCCCAGCCGATGCTCAGGGTCTCGTTCACCTGCAGGTTCTGGCAAGCTTCGACGCAACGCCCGCAGAGAATGCACTGCTCCGGATCGTACCGGTAGAAAGGATTGGAAAAATCCTTCTCATAGGGCTTCGGCTTGAAAGGAATCTCCTGGCGCTCCAATGCGAGGAGCTTGGTTGTGCTATGCACGGTGCAGTCGCCGTTGTTGTTGTCGCACACCGTGCAATAGAGCAGATGGTTGCCGAGCACACGGTCAAACGCCTCCCGTTGGGCCGTCCTGGCGCGCTCTGAGTTCGTAACCACCACTATCCCATCGGACGGCGCCGTCCCACACGCCCGCACCAGCTTCCCGTCCACCTCCACCATGCAGGTATCGCATGTTTGAATGGGTCCGAGCTGGGGGTGGTAGCAAACCTGGGGAATCTCCATACCCGACCGGTTGATGACTTCGATCAACGATTCGCCCGGTGCGAATGGATGCACTTTGTTGTCGATGGTGATCGTCGCCATGGCTTGCCGATCCTCGAAGGGAAGTGGGGAATCAAATCCCGGCGTGTGCCACAGAAGCCAGGATGTACGGGATCGATTATTGCATCTTCTCTCGCTGTTCAGGAGAGGGCGGCGATCCAGCCCGATGAAAGAATCCGGCATGGGATGTCGTCAATTAAGGCTTCTTCGCAAAAGAATCGCGCCAGGCGGCAGGCTACAGCAGTTTCGGAAATGGTGTAGCCGCATTCACGAAAGCTAAGTCGGCGCGACCAGCAGGGAGCGACGACCTTCGCAAACGCTTTGACCGGACACAGCATTTCCGAATCTGCTCTAGCGCTGCATCCGGCAGCGCGACTCGCCCGCATAGACAACAAACCGCCGCCCACGCAGAAAACCGATCAGCGTCAACCCCAATTCGCGTGCCAATTGAACCGCCAGGCTTGAGGGAGCGGAGACCGAAGCTACAATGGGCACGCCTGCGGCAATCGCCTTCTGCACAATCTCGAAGCCTCCCCGCCCGCTCACCAGAAGCACATGCCTGGAGAGTGGAATCATGCCTTCCAGCAACGCCCATCCCACGATCTTGTCCACCGCGTTGTGCCGGCCAATGTCTTCGCGTAGCGCAACCAACTCTCCCTTGCCGTCAAACAGTGCCGCGGCGTGCAATCCCCCTGTGCGATCAAATACCGGCTGCCGTCCGCGCAACCTCTCAGGCAATGAGCAGAACGTCTCCGCATCCATCATGAAGTCCGAGTCGAGGGGCCGCAGACCCCGTGCCCGCACCGCATCGATGGATGCTTTCCCGCAGATTCCGCAGCTTGAATTCGAGAAAAAGTTCCGCTGCGGATTCTCGGGATCGATTGCGCCTTCGCGCAACTCCACCTCGACAGTGTTCCGGCTTCGCCGGTCTTCGGATTCCTGGCCGCGGAAGGAAAGGATCTGATCGCGGCTCTCGATCAGGCCTTCCGTCCAAAGAAAGCCGGCAGCCAGTTCCCGGTCGTGGCCCGGCGTCCGCATGGTCACTACCAGAGGTTTGCCGCCAACAAGGATCTGCAGCGGCTCTTCAGCGGCCAGATAATCGCTGCTCGAGCGGATTTCACCGTCCTCCCATTCCGTCACTTGGGTCAGGTCGACGCTTCGCTGCGGCGTATCCACGGGATGGCCTCCGCAGATCAGAGTAAACTGTGACCCGAACCCGAAAGACCGTGTCAGCGGGAATTTAGTATTGATCCGGTCAGCCATGCAGGCGCCACATCCCAATTCAATCTCGGCTCGAATCGGCTTCCTGGATTCTCGCTTGGCAATGGGCCGGCAAAACCTCGCAGGAAACATGCATATGAAAATGAGTCTGCTGTGCGCCATGCTGTTCGTTGGCGTCTCTTCCGCTTCAGCCGCATCCGTCTTTACCACGCGGCCTGACGATCCCAAAGCGGTGGTTCTCACGGCGCAGGAATTCGGCGTCCATGGCGACGGAATCGGCAATGACAGCGCGGCGATCCAGGCGGCCATCGACAAAGCGGAAGGCAACGTCCGCGAGGGGATTGTGTTTGTGCCCTCGGGCCGCTACCGGCTCACGCGCACCCTCTATGTCTGGCCGGGCGTGCGTCTCATCGGCTATGGCAGCACGCGCCCCGTTTTTCTCCTGGTTGACAACACGCCCGGGTTTCAGACAGGCGTGGGCGACATGGTCATCTTCACGGGAGCGAGTCCCGCCGCCATATTGCGCTCCGGCAAGCGCGTCCCGTTTCCGCCTCCAGGCAGCGTGCCGCCCAATGACAACGTGGCGGATGCCGATGAAGACACATTCTATTCAGCGATGAGCAACATCGATTTCGAAATCGGCGTCGGCAACCCTGCGGCCATCGCCATCCGCTTTCATGTCGCCCAACACGCCTATCTCAGTCACATGGATTTCCATGTTGGCTCAGGCCTTGCCGCGCTCACTGAAGTCGGCAACGAGGCCGAGGATCTTCATTTCTATGGCGGACGCTACGGTATCCTCACCGGCAAAACTTCACCGGCGTGGCAGTTTACGCTCATCGATTCGGTGTTCGAGGGCCAGCGCGACGCCGCGGTGCGTGAGCACGAGGTCGGCCTTACCCTCATCCGCGACACCTTCCGCAATGTTCCGGTCGCCATCGATATCGATCCGCACTACTCTGACGAACTGTGGGTGAAAGACTGCCGCTTCCTGCAGGTTTCGAAAGCCGCCGTCATCATCAGCAACGAGAGAAGTCCTCTTACCGAGATCGGCTTCGAGAATGCGGTGCTCGAGGATGTGCCAACCTTCGCCCTGTTTCGCGAAAGCGGAAAACCGGTCGCCGGCAAGGGCGCAATCTACCGGGTGGCGAATTTCAACTACGGGCTCATCGTACCCGGTGAGGGAATGACTGGCGCCATCGGCATGCGTTACGATGCCGCGCCGCTAAGCGTCTTACCCGCTCCGCTGCCTCCGGCGATCCCCGCGCTGCCGCCCACCGAAGACTGGGTGAATGTCCACACGCTCGGCGTCGTGGGAGACGGAACCACCGATGACACCGCCGCAATCCGAAACGCCATCGATACGCATCGCGTGCTCTATTTTCCCAGCGGGCATTACCGCGTCAGCGACACGCTCACCTTGAAACCTGGCTCGGTTCTGATCGGCCTGCATCCGACGATGACCCAGTTCGACCTGGAGGATTTGACGCCCGCGTTCCAGGGCGTGGGCGCGCCCCGGCCCGTGATCCTAGCGCCCGCCGGCGGCTCCAATATGATCAGCGGCTTCGGAGTCTATACCGGAGGCATCAATCCGCGCGCCGTGGGCGTGCTGTGGCAGTCGGGCGCCGGCTCGCTCATTGACGATGTGCGCTTTCTCGGCGGCCATGGCATTGGCTTCAATCCCTACAACAATAACCATACGGCCGATTCCGATCTCAGCAAGCGTTGGGACGGACAGTATCCCAGTCTCTGGGTGACGCATGGTGGCGGCGGCACGTTCGCGGACATTTGGACTCCGGACACCTTCGCTCAGGCGGGGTTCTATGTCTCCGACACGAAGACGCCCGGCCATGTCTATGAGCTTTCCAACGAACACCACGTGCGCAACGAGATCAAGTTCGACCATGTCGAGAATTGGGACCTCAACGCGCCGCAAACTGAGGAGGAAGCCGGCGAGAGTCCCGAATCGTTGTCGCTGGAATTTGACTGGTCGAAAAATATCACCATCGCCAATTATCACGGCTATCGCGTAACACGTTCCCGCGCGCCCTTCCCCGCCGCGGTTCGCCTCTACCATTCCGGGAACATCCATTTCCGCAACGTGCATATCAACGCCGAGAGCGGATATCCCATTTGCGATGAGAATGGCTGCGGAACCTTTCTGCGGGCCAGCAAATTCCCTTACGAGAATGCGATCCAGGATGTCACTCACCATCTCGAAGTTCGCGCACGTGAATTCGCTGTGCTCGACGTTCCGGAGAATCCGCCGGCGCCCTTGCCCGTCGATGCCTCCATTGCGCTCGCGCCGGGCGCCAAGGTCGAAAAACTGGAAGATGGCTTCTTCTCTATCTCCGGCGCCGCGGTGGACGCTTCCGGCAAGCTCTATTTCGTCGATCACCATCAGCAGCGCATCTATGGCTGGTCGTCCGCGGAGGGGTTAACCATTGTGCGCGACAATCCTCTCGATCCGGTCAACCTCGCCTTCGATAAGGCAGGTAACCTGCTGGTCGTCTCTTCCGCCGGCCCGGAAGGAACCGTTTACTCATTCCGCCCCGGATCGCCGGAGGATCAGATCACGGTGCTCAAGCCGCAGCCGGCGGCGCCGCATCCCGGAGCGATGGCGATTCTCCCGGTCAATTACTGGAACAACGGTGAATTCCGCAATCAACTCGACTTCAACACACTCACTTACGCGACACTAGCTGAAATGTTCGCCCGTGATGTTTCAACCCCCAAACCAAAGGAGTATCTCTCACCCGACGGCAGCGCCTTTCTGCCCGCCGGGCGCGTCTTCGACCAGGGCCCGCCGGACTCAACCGGCTGGCGTTTTTCCGACAATCTTGACACCTACGGCTTCATCAGTGCTCTTCCTGGTCAGCGGGTCTATGTCAGCAGCGCATCGGAAGACCGTACCTATAGCGCGCAGGTCGCTGCCGACGGCACGCTCACCGATCTCAGGCCCTTTGCGGACCGGGGCGGCGAGTGCGTCGCCGTCGACAGCCACGGCAATGTGTATATTGCCAACGGGCAAATCTTTGTTTACAACCCCGCGGGAAAACTGATTGGCCGGATCGATGTTCCCGAGCGTCCCATCGATATCGTCTTTGGCGGCGCCGGCCATCGCACGCTGTTCATTCTCGCCCACCACGCGCTGTTCGCGGCTAAAGTCAAAGGTTCAGACTAATTCAACGAAGAAAGCGCTCTGCCGGCGACACGACACCACGGTTGCGATACCGCAAACAGGAGAGCTTATGGCCCTGCACAACACCCTCGAACTGAATGCCAAGCCGACGAACGCAGTCGAGTCGGAGGTTCTCGATAGCAATGGTCAGACGTACGTATTCCCGGGAGGCCCGCGCGACCCGCGAACCGTCTACCGGACCATCCACGACCAGCTCGTCCTCGACGGGAACTCGCAGCATAATTTGGCGACTTTCTGCACCACGTGGATCGAGGCCGAAGTGAAGCAGCTCATGGACGAGTCTGCCGACAAGAACATGATCGACAAGGATGAATACCCGCAGACAGCAGCCATCGAAGAGCGCTGCGTGCACATGCTTGCCGATCTCTGGAACTCCCCCGAGGCAGCCAGCACGATGGGCTGCTCTACCACCGGCTCCAGCGAAGCGGCAATGCTTGGGGGGCTGGCGCTGAAGTGGAACTGGCGCAAGCGGCAACGCGCCCACGGCCAACCTACCGATTCGCCCAACCTCGTCATGGGCCCGGTGCAGGTGTGCTGGCACAAGTTCTGCCGCTACTTCGATGTGGAGATTCGCGAGGTCCCCATGGAAAGCGAACGCCTGCTGCTGACATCGGAGGAAGTGCTCAAGCGTTGCGATGAAAACACCATTGGTGTGGTTGTCACTCTGGGGGTCACCTTCACTCTGCAATTCGAGCCGGTGCACGAGATCAGCATGGCCCTCGACAAGCTTCAGGCAGAGACAGGCCTCGACATCCCCGTTCACGTGGACGGTGCGAGTGGCGCCTTCCTCGCGCCCTTCCTCCAGCCGGACTTGCTCTGGGATTTTCGTTTGCCGCGCGTCAGATCCATCAATGCCTCCGGTCACAAATTCGGTCTGGCGCCGCTGGGCGTCGGCTGGGCGCTGTGGCGCGAGAAGCACGATCTCCCTGAAGAACTGATCTTCGACGTCAACTATCTCGGCGGCAACATGCCCACCTTTGCGCTGAACTTCTCGCGGCCAGGCGGCGAAATCATCTGCCAGTACTACAATTTCCTGCGTCTCGGCAAGCAAGGTTATCGCGAGATTCAGGCGGAATGCTCTGCCATCGGAAGATATCTGGCCGGTAAGATCGCTAAACTCGGTCCATTCGAGATCATCTATGACGGAAACGGCGGCATCCCGGGCCTTTGCTGGAAGCTGAAAGATCCCACAGCCTCTCCGTTCACGCTCTATGACGTGGCCGATCGGTTGCGCGAACGCGGCTGGCTGGTTCCCGCCTATTCCATGCCCCCAAACCGCGAGGACCTCGTAGTCCAGCGCATCCTCGTCCGTCACGGTTTCACGCGCGAAATGGCTGAGGAGCTTCTGCTCGAGTTGCAACGTACCATTGACCATCTGCAGCATCCGGCGAGCCGCCCTCGGCGACGCGATGGGGGAACTGGCTCGCATAATCATTCGGGCAGGTAATCGGATCATTTGACCCGCTCAGAGAAAGTGCCATCTTACGAGTGGCTTTCCCGCAGCAAATGGAATTCTCTGGTGGAAGGAACTTACAGAAATGCCCCGAAAACGCCGGGCTTTTGCGTTGCAATCTAAACAAGATAAATAAGCTGTGACTACATGGCGGGGGAACAGTCACTCGAACTCTCAGTGGAACCTTCTTGTCCGCGATTCGCCGAGACCGGCGGGTGTCATTCGGGATAGGCGAAGCATTTGATGCAACCTGGAAGAATGAGATGGGTTGTACACGGCGATGAATTACGATTACGGAACCTTCGTGTATGTCATCAAGTTTGCCCAATTCTGATATTGCGACCCACCAAGCAGCTCTGGGCAATCGTATAGCACATATCGCCGGGGGCCCTATTGTGTGACCCGATCAAAGCGGCCTGGGCGCGGTCGCTATAGCGTTTTCTGAAGTGCCGTAGTCAAGCTGGGCAAGAAGCAACCTCTCCGATCGGCAGTCGTCCGCCCCTGCGCACTACCATCCCAGCACGAAGAGGGGTGCCAGTCCGGCTGCCGCGAGAGCGACCAGAAACAACAGGCTTTGCCTGCCCGTTTTGCGGCCGGCCAGGCTATATGCGTAGATTCCCTTTACCACGTTGTTGCTTGCGGCGGCGATCAGGATCGCGCCCGCGGACACATTCAACGCGGTGGCTGTGGTGGGCGCTTGCGTCAGGCCCATGATGAAGGGATCCACGTCGCTGACGCCCATGATGGCCGCCAGAGTGTCGATGCCGGCGCGGCCCAGATACGTGACCGCCAGTTGCGTAATGACCAGCATGGCCAGAAAGAGCGCGGCAAAAAGAAACGCCGTGATCAGTTCCAGCGGATTCTTGGGCTCGAGATCCTGTTCCATGGTTTGCGCCCCTTTGTCAGCACGGCGGGTCCAAAGCCAGCCAACGAAGGCCGCGATGACCCCCAGCAGAAGAAGAGGCGCCCAAAGCAACAGCATCAATTGTTGATTGAAAAGGACCAAAAGGATACAAAGGCGCACGTACATCACTCCGGACGCAATGAGGATCCCTCCGGAGTAGAGATGGGGATGGTCATCGATTTTGCCGCGGCGGGCTAAGACGACGGTCGTGACCGTGGAGGAGTAGGCGCCGCCGAGCAGAGCCGCCAGCACGGTCCCGCCCTGGCCCTTTGTGAGCTTCTGCAGCACATAACTGGCGTACGAGATGGCGCTGATGGCCACCACAACCAGCCAGGTTTTGAAGGGATTGATGTGGAAGCGGCCGAACTCCTGGTTGGGCAGCACCGGGAGAATGACGCCGCTCAGAAACAGGAACTTGGCAAAGGTAAGAATCTCCCGCGCCGCGATTCGCGCGGCCAGCTTCTCCAGTGCAGCCTTCAAATCCAGCAACACTAGGCTGGCCACGCTCAGCGTGGTGGCGATCCAGAAATGCCCATAACACACCAGCGCGCCGACAAGAAATGTGGTCAGACCCGACATTTCCGTGGTCACGCCGGCGGTCTCAGTCTTCGTGAGCTTGTGCCAATAGGAGAGCAGCAAGAAGCCGGCGACAACCAGAAAGCCGATAGTGAGCGGCAGAAGTTGAGGGCCGGAAATGACAGCCATTGAATAGCCGATGAGACCAATCAGCGGGAAGGTTCGCACTCCGCCAAATGCGTATGTGCTCCCCCCAGCCTTGTGCTCCTCGCGTTCCAGTCCGATGAGAAACGACAGGAACAGAACCAGAACGATCTTCACTGCGTCAGGCGGCAGTTGTTGAAAGATCTCCATATTCGCGATCCTCAGGTTGTTGGGTTCGTGGCCTGCCTGACAGGATACACTGCGGCGCGGCAATATGAGGATGAGTGGGGGTCTTTCGATCCTTCCGGCTCGGTTCACGCCTCAGTCGAGGATCTTTCTCGCAGCGCGGCCGGTTGATGCGCCGGCGAAGTTCCGCCCACAAGTCCCATGTCCAGCCGTTCCTTCCTCGGCTGGAGCCGGCGCCGGACGCGCTTCTTGGCGCTTCAGATCAAGTTGGGCTTCGCATAAGCCTACTGGCCCTTCCATTTCCAGTCCCGAATCTCCGGCAGGTCCCTCCCCTGCTTTCTGATGTATTGCTTGTGCTCCACGAGCTTGTCTTTGAGCTCCTGTTTCAGATAGGCACCCTTTTCAGTGATTCGCGGGATGCGGTCAATGGTGTCCATGGCGAGGTGGAAGCGGTCAAGATCGTTCAACACCGTCATGTCGAACGGTGTAGTGATGGTTCCTTCTTCCTTATAACCACGCACGTGAATGTTGTCATGGTTGGTGCGGCGGTAGGTGAGGCGGTGGATCAGCCATGGATAGGCGTGAAAGGCGAAGATGACCGGCTTATCTTTGGTGAAGAGCGTGTCGAAGTCCGCGTCGCTGAGACCGTGCGGATGCTCCGACTGGGGCTGGAGTTTCATCAGGTCGACAACATTGACGACCCGGAGCTTCAGCTCGGGCAGGTGTTGGCGCAGAATGGACACGGCGGCCAGCGTCTCCAGCGTGGGCACATCGCCGCAGCACGCCATCACCGCGTCGGGCGCGGCGCCCTGGTCGTTGCTCGCCCACTGCCAGATGCCGATGCCTTCAGTGCAGTGCTTGATGGCCGCGTCCATGGTCAGCCATTGCGGCGCAGGATGCTTGCCTGCAACCACCACGTTGACATAGTGACGGCTGCGCAGGCAGTGATCCATGACTGAGAGCAGGCAGTTGGCGTCGGGGGGAAGATACACGCGCACAACTTCGGCTTTCTTATTGACCACGTGGTCGATGAAACCCGGGTCCTGATGCGTGAAGCCGTTGTGATCCTGCCTCCAGACGTGCGAAGACAGAAGATAGTTGAGCGAGGCGATCTTGTGCCGCCACGGCAGGCCGTTCGTCACCTTCAGCCATTTGGCGTGCTGGTTGAACATCGAATCGACGATGTGAATGAACGCCTCATAGCAGTTGAACAAGCCGTGACGGCCGGTAAGCAGATAGCCCTCGAGCCAGCCCTCGCATTGATGCTCGCTGAGCATTTCCAGCACACGTCCCTCGGGCGCGAGAAACTCATCGTTGGATACAGTCGCGGCATCCCATTGCCTTTTGGTAGCTTCAAACACGGCAGTTAAACCGTTGGAGATGGTTTCGTCGGGGCCGAAGATGCGGAAGTTCCGCTGCTCCGCGTTCAGCTTGGCCACATCGCGCAAAAACGGCGCCAGCACGCGCGTGTCTCCAATGCCCGGCGCTCCCGGCGTTGGCACGTTGGCCGCGTAGTCGCGAAAATCGGGCATCCTCAAGTCGCGCAGAAGAACACCGCCGTTGGCATGAGGATTGGCTCCCATACGCCGGCTGCCTCGAGGCGCAAGCTCGGCCAGTTCCGGCCGCAACCGTCCATGCTCGTCGAAGAGTTCCTCCGCGCGGTAGCTCTTCAGCCATTCCTCGAGCTGCTTCAGGTGCTCGGGATTTGCCGCCGGATCGGAAAGCGGAACCTGATGCGAACGGAACGTGCCTTCCACCTGAAGGCCATCGACGATCTTTGGACCCGTCCAGCCCTTAGGGCTGTTGAGAACGATCATCGGCCAGCGTGGACGAGCCGTACTTCCGTTTGCGCGAGCGTCCTGCTGAATTCTCTTGATCTCTTCCACCGCGCGGTCAAGCGTCGCCGCCATGGCTTCATGCATAAGCGCCGGCTCGTGCCCTTCGACGAAATAAGGCGTCCAACCGCAGCCGCGCAGGAGTTGCTCCAACTCCTCATGCGTGATGCGCGCCAGCACGGTCGGGTTGGAGATTTTGTATCCGTTCAAATGCAGAATGGGCAGCACGGCGCCATCGGTCGCCGGATCGAGAAACTTGTTTGAGTGCCATGCGGTGGCCAGCGGCCCCGTCTCCGCTTCGCCGTCGCCGACCACGCAGGCCACGATCAGGTCAGGATTGTCCAGGACCGCTCCAAACGAGTGGCTGAGCGAATAACCCAGCTCACCCCCTTCATGGATCGATCCCGGCGTCTCCGGCGATGCGTGGCTGGGAATGCCTCCGGGAAATGAAAACTGGATGAATAACTTCCTGAGTCCGTCTTCATCCTGGGTGATATTGGGATAAATCTCGGTATAAGTGCCTTCTAAGTAAGTGTGGCTGACAACGGCAGGGCCTCCATGCCCCGGACCGGAGACATAGATCATGTCGAGATCGTATTTCTTGATGACCCGGTTCAAGTGCGTATAAATGAAGTTCTGGCCCGGAGTTGTCCCCCAGTGTCCCAAGAGCATGTGCTTCACGTCCGCGATCTCAAGAGGCCGCTTGAGCAAGGGATTGTCGTAAAGATAGATCTGACCAACGGAGAGATAATTAGCGGCTCTCCAGTAGGCGTCCACTTTCCGTAACAGGTCGGGCGACAACGTCTTCTCCATGATTCATCTCCTCTTGGTACCATGTGAACTCTTCGCAGCATCGAGACCCTCGATGCTGCCGGCCGATGCACGGGAGTCTGCCATCCAGTTCCAGGGTTTGATGTCCTTCGCCCATGTTTCGGCCATACGCCTTGATCGGCGGCGCGCGCACGGTGAGCTTCGGCCCTTCAAGGATAGTGTAGTTCCGCGCACTCGAGTGTGGCGCGTTCTGCCGAGTATCGCGGAGCCGACAGCGCCATGCTCCCGCCATGGGGACGCACGATGTGCTGGTGGATGAACTGCATCCGCTGTTGGATAAGAGCCTGGCCATCCCCATCCGCCGGTCGCACTTTGCCGGCGACGATCCGCGCGAACGGCCGTTCAGGTTCAGTAAGGATGCGCTGAAGCCGATGGGGATCGCGCCGGTACGGAACGCCGCCAGTTCCCGAGCCTGATAGCATTCTTTCTGTTGCCGGCGAGGAGAACGGAAATGAATTACCTGCAGAGATTCAAAGTCGAACCGGGAAGCAAGGTCAAACTCAAGAAGATTGACCCGTCGTTCAATGATGGTCGCAAGAGCCACAAGTCCGCGGCTGATGAGATCGAGCATTACCAGCAAAAGCTCCGGGAATTGCAGGACTTGCTTTATGCCGAGCGCTCGCACTCACTCCTCATCTGCCTTCAGGCCCTCGACACCGGAGGCAAAGACGGCGCCATCAATCATGTTCTGGGCGCCATGAACCCACAAGGCTGCCGCGTGGCGCCGTTCAAGCAACCCTCCGCCGAAGAGGCGGCCCACGACTTTCTGTGGCGCGCGCACAAGGCCGCCCCCGCTCGCGGCGAAGTTGTCATCTTCAACCGCTCGCACTACGAAGACGTTTTGGTGGTTCGCGTTCACAATCTTGTCCCCGAGAAGGTCTGGTCACGCCGCTACGACGAGATCAACGACTTCGAGAAGACCCTCATTGAGAACGACACGCACATTCTCAAGTTCTATCTCCACATTTCAAAAGAAGAACAGTTGAAGCGATTCAAGGAGCGCCTCGACGACCCCTCCAAGCAGTGGAAGATCAGCGAGGCCGACTACAAGGAGCGCGTTTTCTGGGACGATTATGTGGCCGCCTATCAAGAAGCGCTCTCCCGTTGCAGCACCGAGCATGCGCCGTGGTTCGTGATCCCAGCCAACCACAAGTGGTTTCGCAACCTCGCTATCGCTCGCATCGTAGTGGAGCACCTGGAATCGTTGAACATGAAATACCCCAAGCCGACGGTGAACCTCGAACGCATCCGCCGCGAGTACCACGCCGCCGAGCGCGTGTGAGTGTGCAACCCGGAGCCACGCAGCAAGTTTGTGGCGTTCTGGCCTGCCCGGCAAATGCCGTGCCGGTTGGGATAAGACAAACTGGAATGGTGACTCCCCCGGTGGTGAATGAACCCTCGATTCGAATTCCAGGTCTTCGGCCGTAGAGTTTTGAGCTATGGGCTCAACTGCCGTTTCGGAAGGGTTCGAGAATGCCGATTCGACTGTTTTCCTCTCACGATTGTCCAGTGCGGTAAATGGGAAGGCATGAATTTCACGTCGCTTTTGTCAGTTTCAATCCGCAGTGACAATCAACTGACAAAGAACAGACGATCCGGAGACACGATATAAAGCGCATGCCGCTATGTTGGCTGTTATGCGGCATACGAGATTGCGTTTTCAATTATTGCGATTGGCCCGGCTCCTGACGACAA
The DNA here is from genome assembly GCA_963799155.1 of uncultured Acidobacteriaceae bacterium. Classification (GTDB taxonomy): domain Bacteria; phylum Acidobacteriota; class Terriglobia; order Terriglobales; family Acidobacteriaceae; genus Telmatobacter. Next base: position 29,020 of record CAWCWB010000005.1, on the reverse strand, counting down.
TAGTCTGCGTTCCGGCCATCGTTTGCGCTGTACAACATGGGGCGGCACAGGATACGCCGCTGCTTTCCGGTGGCGTGGGGTTCTTTACCAGCACCAATGGCGGCAGCACAAGCTATCAGCCCCACATTGAGCCGCTAATCGCCGCGCCCCTGGGCAAATCGCTGCTTGTTGAGTCGCGAAGCATTCTCCTTGAGGAATTCTCGCCGAACGGGAACGGTCAGCCGGGTTACAATCACAGCCACTTCGCGGATCTCATCTATCTGCAGGGAGATTTCCTCGCATCAGCCCATCTCACGGTTGTTGGCGGCAGCTTCCTGCTACCGTCTAACACGTACAATGACCGCTTGTCGGAGATATGGATCGAGACCCTTCAGGACAGCCCGCTCATTGCCGGCCTCGGCACAATGTCTTCCGGCCTGGCACTCGTACCCGTTGCGCTGGTTCTTGCGATTTTCTTCTTCCTGGCGAAAAACAGTCCCACAATATCCGCACCCAGGCCTTGGAGCAAGTACGCACAACTCCTCGCCCTAGGCGATACCTGGCGGCTATGCTTCCTCTATAGCCTTACCTTCGGCGGATTTCTCGGCCTAGCCAGTTTTCTCACCGTGTTTTTCCATGACCAATATCATCTGACGAAGGTGCAGGCAGGAGATTACACGACGCTTGTTGTTTTGTCCGGCAGTTTTCTGCGCCCGGTTGGGGGATGGCTCTCCGATAAGATCGGAGGGTACCGTCTATTGCTGGGGCTGTTTGCCGGCGTTGCCGGCAGTTTGATGATTCTCAGCAATCTCCCACCACTCTCCGTCGCGATACCCATTCTGTTTTTGTCCATGGGTATGCTGGGCATGGGCAATGGCGCAGTCTTCCAAATCGCGCCGCAGCGATTTCTCTCTGAAATCGAACTCATCACCGGCATCGTTGGCGCGGCAGGCGGCCTGGGCGGCTTCTTTCTTCCCTCAGCGCTTGGAGCGCTCAAGGATATCTCGGGGAGTTATGGAACGGGCCTGCTGTGCTTCTCAATTCTCGTGTGTACCAGCATTTTGCTCTTCCTTGAATTTGGGGTGACGTGGCAGAACAGCTGGACTCCTGCCGCGTTGAGCCGAACGAAGGTCTTCAGCTACAGAGGCTCTCCAATTGCGAGCCTCCCAGGCACTCCAATTGCCCGCGACATTGAAAGCGCCGCGGAATGAAGCGCCGCTTTCTCAACTGTTTTGCAGTTGTCTCCTCACGGCGACACATGACATAAGTTGTGTCCCGCCAAAATGCCATTCGGGCGGAAAGCGGTCTCATTTTGCTTGAAAGAGCTTCAAGAGAGTGAATTCTCAAATCAACATCGCGGGGCGCGCGGCAACAGTCCTGGGGCAACTGATGCGTCTTTCCTCCAAACTCGGCTGTACAAAAATCCTTCGAGTATTTCCACGATGTCGAGTGGCGGATAAAGTTCTCTGGTCACTTTCAGAACTAAATACTCGCAATTTCGACGGGAAAAGTGCCAAGAGTTCGACCTCCCTATCTAAGTTGCTTATTATACAGACTTTATGGCGGAGAGGGAGGGATTCGAACTTGAGCCGCTTTGCGGGCGTGAGCGGAGCGGGAGCCCGCAGGCGAAATCCTGAGTCCGCCGCGGCGGACGAAGGACCTGCCATCGTGGCGGAGAGGGAGGGATTCGAACCCCCGATACCCTTTCGGGTATGCCGGTTTTCAAGACCGGAGCCATCAACCGCTCGGCCACCTCTCCGCGGTCCGTGGGCCATCTTTGATTGTACGTCGAATCGAGCCACTTCAGTGAACGTCGGCACGAGCCCCGGACACAGCCTGACGCGCAAACGAAAAAGCGGGAGCGCGCGGCTCCCGCTCCTGTTTTGCGCGCCTACTGTTTGCCTTCTAGCTCGTCGGCCAGCGCGCCTACTCCATAGATCTTGCGCAGGCCCTCGATAATTCCGGCAGAGTGAACGGCGACGGCGCGATTCTCTGTGCCGTCATAAACGAAATCGCCGGCCAGCGACTCGATGTTGCCGTCGAAGATCAGTCCCACAAGTTCGCCATCGCGGTTCACCACCGGCGAGCCGGAGTTGCCGCCGATGATGTCGGCAGTGCAGACAAAATCCAGCGGCGTGGCCAGGTCGAGCTTGTCGCGTGCCGCTGCTTCTTTGGGCGTCAGGTCGAACGGCGGCCGATTGCTGAAGCTCGCCGAGCGATTGTAGAGCCCATAAAACGTAGTGAAGGGCGGGGCGATGGTTCCGTTATACGGATAGCCATCGACCGTGCCGTAGCTCAGGCGCAGGGTGAACGTCGCGTCGGGATACGCATCCTTGCCATACACGACGAAGTGAGCCTTGCCGAGCTTCTCGCCCGCCGCTTCGAACACGCTCTCGATGTTGTCGCGCCGGTATTCGTAACTGGCGCGCCATACCGGATCCAGACGGCACGCAGCCATGATCATCGGATCGTTGGATGCGGCCACGGCCGCCTCGCCGCCATCGAGAAGGCTCTTGCGGAATGCTGGATCGCCAAGTTTGGTTCCGTCCACCAGCGCGGCAACGGTCTTGTCGATGTCGCCGCCCTGCAAGATCGCCTGCACATAGGCGTCGTTGGCCCCCAGCTTTTCCGTCGCCAGCTTCAGGGCGTTGGCCATGGACATCTTCTCAGTTGAGGGATAAATGCGCGCTGGAGACAGCATCTGGAAACGCAGGGAATCCAGCCCGGCTTCATGATACTGAGGCAGCCGTTCGCCGTCGGGTTTCTTGATCTCGGTGGCATACTGCACGATTTCCTGCGCGAGAGTGAATAGCTGGCTGTCCGTGCGGCGAAAAACCTGCTTTTTCATCTCCGGCCTCGCCAGCTCCACCGCGTGCGCTGCCTCGTCCCATGCGCCTCCGTATTCCTTCTCCAACTCCGGGTTCGCCTTAACCTTGGCGCGCAGGTCGTCTTCCTCGGCCTGTATCTTGGCCAGAATGGCCTTGTCTGAAAGCGCCTCCTCACGGCCGACATAGACTTTCAGGCTATTTTGCTGAAAGAAGATGTTACTTGCCACCAGCCGCGCCTGCTCCGGGCCCTGCTTTGCGAACGCCTGTTCCGCGGCAATGCGGCGCTGCAGGTACTCGATCATCGCCGGCTCGCGTACATCGCGCTCCATGAGCAACTGGGCGATGGTGTCCTGCCGCGCGCTCGCGCCAGGATTGCCCGAGACGAAGACTAGCTCGCCGGGCGCGGCGCCCTTTGCGCTCCACTTCAGGTAGTTCTCCGTGTGCAGCGGTTTGCCGTTGTCATACACGCGGAAGAGAGCCATGTCGAAGTCGTAGCGCGGATAGGTGAAATTATCCGGATCGCCCCCAAAAAAGGCCGCTTGCTGCTCCGGCGCAAAAACCAGCCGCACATCGGTGTACGCTTTATATTGATAGAGCCAATACTCGCCGCCGTTGTAAAGGGTCACTACGTCGGAGCGCAGGCCGGTCTTGTCCTTGCTCTCCTTTTCGATGGCCGCCATCTCGGCCTGGCGCGCTTTTAGCGCCTTGGCGTCGTCAGTGATGCCTTTGGCCACACCCTCGACGCGCGCCGTCACGTCCTGCATGTCCGCCAGCACATTCACTTCCAGGTCTGGAGACTTCATCTCCTGGTCCTGCGTCGCGGCGTAGAAGCCATCGCGCACGTAATCGTGCTCGGCCGTCGAGTTCTTTTGCAACTGGAAGCGCGCCACATGATGGTTAGTCAACAACAGGCCGTCGGCGCTGACAAATGAGCCCGATCCGCCGTCGTTCAGACGCACGCTCGAGAGCCGAAGATGATCGAGCCATTCTTGCGTGGGGTGAAAGTTGTATTTGGCCACCAGCTCCTTCAGCGGCGGGTTGTCGAAGGTCCACATGCCCTCTTCGGCGCGTAGAAGCGGCGTAACGACGAGGAGCAGGACCACCGGAAACAGCAAATATGAGCGGGAAAAACGAATGATCATAAGATCCTCATTAATGCGAGCGCCTTGTTGGCGATGCGCAATGAAAATTGCAGGAGAGATCGGGCGTGGTGAAGCCGATGGCGGCTTCCCGGCCGGGCGTGAACGGCTGCGGCTTCTCCCAACTCGAGCGTAAGGCGCACAGCGTGAGCATCGCCAACTACAGCAGTTTCGGAAATGGTGTATCCGCATTCACGAAAGCTAAGTCGGCGCGACCAGCCCGGGGTCCCCAACGACGGGTGGCTCGAAGAGCCGGGGTCGTTGGGGTGGGAGTAGCAGGGAGCGACGACCTTCGCAAACGCTTTGACCGGACACAGTATTTCCGAAACTGCTCTAGAATCTCCTGCCGATCAAGAGTACCGCAGCGGCTGGCCAGCCGAAAACATTGCACGTGACCGTGTGGTGGTCACGCCATGGACATTTATTCCCTTGACTGCGCAATTACTCCGTGATGTACCCTTCCGCTGTGCCTCTTCCCCGTGCGTCGCGTGAGTCAACCACGGCCCGTTCTTCGGCGACGCTCCCCTGAGGCGACATTGGCACTCCTTCAACCCGAGGAGCCTGCCTGCAACAAGGAGAAAGGATGCGACTGAGGAAAGCTCTGTTTGGCATGGCGCTGCTGCTGGCCGCGGCGGTGCTGCCGCTCGTTGCGCAAAGTCATCCGCAGGCAAGCCCGGCCGGCCCCGCGATGCCGGCGGGACGTGAGATCAAATGCGTGGCTGCGGACGGAAAGACGCCCTGCACGGCCGCGCAGGTTGAGGCCTTGAATCGGTTGGTCGTCACCGGCCGGCAGAGTGACCCTGGGTTAGCCGCCATTCGCTCCGTCTCGTTGCGCGGGCCGGATGGGACACTCATCTGCGTGCAGCCGAGTGGGGCGGCCTGCAGCGATGACCAGACCAAGGCCCTGCGCGATGCGGCGCAGAAAAAAGGCGATAGCGGATTCCACATCACGCGCACCATCGATGTGGCTTCGCCATAGCCGATCCGTATCTGCTTCAGCACATTTAAGAGGGCGCCATCGCCGGGGCGAGCCGCAAACGCGCATACTGAAGACGGTGAATAGCGTGTCGAAGCCTGCTGCGGTTGCGGCTTGAAACGGGCTTTGGCGTCAGGCAGAAGGACAGGCGTAGCCAGCCGGCTTGGAACAGCTTCGAAGCCGGATGAAAAAAGCCACCAGAAGCGGCGCGGCCTCTCGCCGGTTGCGCCGCTTTCTTTATTGAACACGCGGTGGCCGCTTCCCCTTGCTGCGTCACGGAGTATGATTTTCTGCTGAAGACCGCGATGTGGGCGAACCTGTAGTCTGCTCGCGGCCTCAGGGGGAATCGATGGGACGGGCTCGGCTGGCCGTTTATGTGTTCGTCTGCTGCTTCTGCTTTGCCGCGCGGGTTTGGTGCGAGGAACCCCAAAAGGTCAGCGCCTGTCAGCTCAAATCCGATCCACCTGCCTACAACCACAAACTTATCGAAGTAGAAGCCTTCGTCTCCCACGATTTTGAGGATTTCACGCTTTTCGACCCGGCTTGCCCTGACTGGCCTGCGGTCAGGCTGGAGTATGGCGGCAAGGTCAAGTCCGACACGACATATTGTTGCGGCCCAACCGCAGGCAAAACCCGCCCGCAGGAGCTGACAGTCGAAGACATCCCCATCCCCCTGGTCGAGAACGGCCAGTTCATGCAATTCGACAAGGAGATTCAGCCGCCCTTCCGCTCGGGAGACTTCGGCTCCATCGTCCACGTCACGTTAATCGGCCGCTTCTTCGCGGGCACGAAGCAACAATTCGGCAAAGGTGAGCCCTTCTGGGGCGGCTACGGCCACATGGGCTGTTGCAGCCTCTTTGCCATCCAGGAAGTGAAATCGGTGAGCCCGCAGGATCGAGACGATCTTGACTACGGCGCATCGTACGACCAACCCGATGTGGACAAGGCCGGCTGCGGGTATAGTTTCCTGACTCCCATCGTGCCGGGTGACAGCGTTCTACAAGCGCAGCAGCAAGCCGACCGCGAACCGAATTCTGGCGCTTTCGAAGATCCGGAAGGCGCCGCCATCGGCTTCTTGAAAGCACAGTTGAAGCTGGGAGCTGCGGAGCCTATGAAGTTAAAACAGACCCGGCTTGCCCAGGGGCGCCTCGTGTATCAATGGAAGCCATCGGGCAAACCGGAAAGTTATATGGTTGTCGTGAGCCAACCCTCCTGGCTTTCTTACTATGCGCGCGATCCCAAGCGGGTCGCGTGGGTGGTTGCAGCCGCTTATGTTCTATCTTGCGAAAGCGGCAAGCAGGTGACCCGCATCCGGTAGCTTTGACGCGTGAATGGGGGCCATGCGAGCCGTTCCTTCTACCTCAATCGCGGCAGCGAGGACCACGACCGCTCCACGCCCGACGCCACGCACGCGTGGGTTGAGGCGCTCCTGCCCCATCTGGGCTGGGCGGGCGTCGATCCCACCAACAGCCTGATCGCGCACCATCGCCACATCCGCACCGCAGTAGGCCGCGATCACGCTGATGTTCCGCCCACACACAGCATCTTCCGCGGCACGACCGCGAGCGAACTCTACGTGGCCGCCAAGGTGGAAGCCAGCGAAGAGCCGCCGTTTCTCGACCGCAGGCTGCCCATCCCCGAGGACTGGAGCGTGCTCGTCGAACGGGCGCAGCAGCCGCCCGAGCCCGCCGTGCCCTTCATTGACATGCAGCAGATGCAGCAACAACAGTGAACAGTGAACAGAGGAAAGTGAGCAGTGGCCGGATCCGCCGTGTCCGCTCTCATTTTGAGAATGCTGTCTGCTCCGCGCCCATCGCTTTCAGCCGCATTTGCGCCAGCCGCCATGTCGATGTGGGAATGGCAAGCACCTCCTTCGGCTTCTCCAGCTTGCGGTAGTCGGCGATGGCGATGTCGCGCTCGCCGAAGTCTTCGGCGATGCGCCCCAGCACATACCAGACCTCGTCGTTCGGCTCGTCGAGATCCCAGTCGTCCATGGCGCGCAGCAGCAGGTCGTGGGCGTCCTTGGTGTTGCCCGTCTCGGCGTAGAGGCAGGCAAGCGTATGCAGAATCGCCGGCGCGTCCTTCTGCATCTGCGTTGCGCGAATGGCTTGGGCGATATCGTCCTGATCCACTTTGCCCGTAAAGAGCGCGAACCAGGCGATGCCGTTCAGCAGATCGGCGTCTTCCTTACCCTGGGCCACCATCTTTTCTCCCCACGCGCGCGCGGCCGCGAAGTCACCGCGGTTGGCCTCGATCTGCATCTTCATGTTCAGGGCGTCGGTGTCGTTTTCGAGCAGCTTGAGCCGCTCGTCGGCCAGCGCGATGGCGTCATCGAAGCGGTTGAGCCCCATGAGCGCCTCCACGTTGTAGAGGAAGGCTTGCTTCGATTCCGGAACCTGCTTCACGAGCGCCGAAGAAACATCGAGCAGGCGGCGAAAGTTGTCCTGGAGTGAGTAGCCGCTGGCAAGAGCGATCTGAATGTTCGTGCGCTCGCGATCGTTTGCCGCATCTTTCAGGCCCGACTCAAGGATCGCGACGCCCTCCGCGACGGTGGGCTTGGTGCCGACGAGGATGGCCGCGGCGGCCAACTTCATCTTGCGCGCATCGGGCGCTTCGCCCTTGGTCCAGAAGCGCGGAAAGACGGGTCCGCCGAGCGGATCGTCGCCGCCTTCGAGATGCTGATCCTCGCGCATCCAGTCGAGCAGCACCTTGGCGCCCCTTGGATCGCCTGCCTGAATCCGGTCGAGCATCTCGAGAGCGATGGAGTTGGGTTTGTCCCCGGTGTCGAGCAGCTTATATTGCCCGCCTTCCTTGACGATGTAGTTGGTCACCGTAGCGCCGCCCAGAACCTCAACCTTTTCCCGGTATCCAGTCGCGTCGTCGCCCTCGCCCTTGGGATCGAGCATCTGCAGCAGAATGTCTTCGGTCACGTCGAGCGAGTTGTCTTCGCGGGCCAGTTCGCTGTTCATTTTCTTACTGGCTTCAAGTTCATCCTTCAGTTCATCGGCATCCATGGCCTTCAGAACCTTGACCCCATTGCGGCTGAACAGGGCGGCTAATCGGTCTTCCGTCATGTTGGAGTCGAAGGGAACCAGAGCGAAGCGCTTCACCATGTCTGCGGGCGTGTTGGCGAATTTCACTTCCTCGTGGCGGGTCGCGCCGCGCAGCATGTTGGCCAGGCCCAAGGTGCGCGCCGCATCGTCGCCCGCTGCCCCGGCCTGCAAAAAGTCCGCCGCCTGCGGATATTGCCTCATGTTCATCAGCATCTCGCCGGCGGTGCGCGCGGTGTCTTTGAATGAGCTGTCGTCGGTGGACCGCTTGTTGGCCTCGGCCAGGCCCGCTTTGCTGTCCTGCATCATGGCCATGCTGGCCGCAAGCAGAGCCTTGGGCTCGGGGTTGAGTTCCTGCGCGGCTTTGTAAGCGCCGGCGTAATCGCCGCCGTAGAACAGCGCGAAGGCGAGATTGTCAGCGATACCCAGATCTTCGAGCTTGTCCTCGCCCAGCGCCTCATACTCAGCGATGGCTTCTTTCATGTGCGATTGGCCGCTGTAGCGCCGGCCAAAGGAGTCGTATTCGAGCAAGATGGCCAGGTCGCCCTGCGCGGAGTGATCGTCGGGATCGAGCTTGATGGCGGCGCGATAGGCTTCCGCTGCCCCGGTCAGGTCGCTGCCGGCGCGCAGGTTGCGTCCGACAAGATCGTGCTTCAGGATATCGGCGAGCACGCGCTCCGCGAGCGCGGAGTTGGGATCGAGCTTCACCGCCTGCCGAGCCTCGGCGCGCGCGGCCTCGCCCATGCCCGCTTCGAGCAGCACATTGGCCACTTGCAGGTGGTGTACGGCCGCATTGGGGTTTTGCGCGATGAGAGCGCGATAGCTGGCCAGCGCCTCCTTCACCTTGCCATCGCGCAGCAGGGCCGCGCCCTGCGGCTCAAAGTTGACCAGAATTGCCGGACCGGCGACGAGATCGGCCACTTGGTTGCGCAGCGCCGTTGCCTCGGCAACGGTGTAGCGGCGCTTGACGGAGTCGAACATCAAGTGTGCCAGAATCGCGCCGTCCTTGTCGGTGGAGAAATTCTCCGTCAGCAGCGCGGGACCGATCGGGATGGAAGCCTCTTTGGGCAGTTCCTTGGCGATGAATCCCGCGGGAGGAATCAGCCGGTAGGTCCACTCGATGGTGTAGGGCGCGTTCAGCCACCAGTCAGCGGTGCGCGGCCTCTTGGGCTTGTCGGGCCCGGTGTTCTTCTTCTCATCCGAATCGTCTCTCCGCTTGAGTTCGTCGGGCAGCATCTGAAAGAGCCGGTCGACGCGGATTGCGGCCTGCGCGTTCTCAAGTCCGGTGTAGCCGCGCTTCGCCTTCTCGCAAGCGATGGTCAGCTCAAAAGGTTTGGAGAGATCGGCAGGATCGGTGCGGTCGACCTTGGTGAGATCGTCAGAGACGTACTCCGCCTGCACGTAGCCGCGCAGCCCGTCGCGCGTGTCCTTGTCGGGCTTGTCGGCGTAATAGGCGCGGTAAGCCGACTCATAGACGCCCTTGGGCTGCGTGATTTCGACCACATTCGCCGGGCCGTTGTCGGTAAGCGTGAACTCGCGCGTTTCCTTCAGGCCGTTGTCCTTGGAAGAAGACTCGGGGGTCTTGACCAGCGCGGTGGTGGTGGCGCTGGCGATGAGCGCCAGCCGCCCCTGGTCGCCCATGGGCAGTTGGCCCAGTTGAGCGTAGCGATCGGTGGCGTCGATCCAGAGCGGATTCTTGCCGGGAACGTAGACGATGGCGTGATCGAACACGCCCATGCCGGGCAGATCGGCCGGAACATCCATGCGCGGCTCGACATTGAGAAGCGCTACATTGGCGGGAATGCCGGCGGCGCGCAGCATGGCAACAAGCAACGTGGCTTTGTCTTTGCAGTCGCCGTATTTCTTGGCCAGGGTTTCGGCGGGGTCGTGAGGAACGATAGCGGCTTCGCCGAACTCGATGCCGGTGTAGCGCACCTCGCGGTCAAGGTAGTCGAGGATCGCGGCTTCCTTGTCAGTGGCGGACTTTTTGCCTGCGATGAGCGGAGCAACGACGGCTTTCACCGCCTCGGAATTCGCGCGGCTGTCGACAATGTTCCCGTACTCGGCCGCGACGCTCTGCCACGATGCGCCCGTCGCGAATGCGATAGCGGGAAAGCGGACAAATTCAGGCGGAAGGTACGGCTCGCGCGGCTCGATGCCTTCGAGCGGGCCGACGTCGAAGGTGAGGGTGACGCGGCCTCCGGACTCGGTGCGCATGGGTTTCACATCTGGCAACAACAGCAGATCGGTGCGCAGCGGCAGCGCAGCGGGAGCGTCGAAAACGGCGCGGCTGTGCGCCACCGGCACGTCCTCCTGGCCCAGGTCGATGCGTCCCGCGCGTCCCTGCGCAAACAGCGGCTCGGTTTCTGTCAGGGTGTATTCTTCTTCCACCACCACGCCGGGAGCGATGGCCGGGAACGGTGCGTGCAGGCGCTTGCCGTCGCTATAGGTTTTGTAATCGCCGCCGCGGGCCGGAGCTTCCGTAATGGTGTTCGGGTCGAGGGTGCGGACCGAAAAGTCCGGCGCGATGACGCGCGCGCGGATGATGGGCCGGGCTTCATGCCAGGGTTCCCAGCCCACCGAAAGAGAGTCCCAGCCCTCGGCGCCCTTCTGCGTGATCACCTTATAGACGAAGTGGCCAACATGGGCCATCCTGCCGGCTTCGTCGAAGGTGAACGTCTCGTCTTCAACGAGCTCGACGACATTGGCGCCGTCGGGCGCCGGCACCGCAGATGCGGCCTCGTACAGCGTCTTCGGATCCACAGAAAAGTGCGGCGCCGCCCACGGGTCAACTGTCGCGCTCGCGGCGGGACCTGAAACCGGGCCGGGGGCCGACTGCGCCCGCGCTGCGGTTGGACCAGCGGCCGCGATGAATACAAAAAGGAGACAAGCCAGAGAAGGACGCACACAAGAATAGGACACGGGTCACCCTGCACGCTGGAGTGTGAACACAACGGTATACCGGGCGGTGCCGCTACGCAAGCGCGGCTCATACCGCCGGCCTTACGGTTAAATCTGGGTCGCCCGCCCTTTTCCCTTTGGGCTATACTGTTCCCGGAATCGACCATGGACAACCAAGGCGGCATCGCGGGCAACAGGTTCTGCGCAGCATGTGGGGCACCCCTCCTTACAAACGCCGGTTTTTGCTCTTCATGTGGGCAACGCGTAGAACCGATCGGTACACAGACCGTTGCCACGGCGCCAATGCCACCGGGTCCTCAGCCTCCTCAGAATTCTCCTTCTCAACCTGCCAACGTAGCTGAATCAAGCCAACAAGGCATAAAGTGTCCACGCTGTGGTTCCACTCGAATCGAAACCGGGAAGCGAGGATGGAAGTGGACAACCGGTTTTATCGGTAGCGGCAAAATCGTAGCAATTTGTCTGCAGTGCGGGAAAAAGTTCTAGTCTGACCGCACGGATATCGTTTCAGAGCATCCTCAACCCGCCTTCCGCACTTGTGCCGCAATCCTCCTCAACTCCGGCAGCACCTTGCCCAGCGCAAGCGGACCGGCGTCGCGTGTCCCGAGCGCAAAGTACACATCGCGATAATGCCGGTAGAGTGGCTCGTAAACCGCCGCCGATTTTTGATCGGGATCGACCGTGCGGAACGGCAGGCAGACCGCGGCCTGCGCCTCTTCGATGGTCTTGTACGCGCCCGCGGCAAGCAGCGCGAAGATCCCCGACCCCAAACTCGTCGGAATCCCCGCGGGCACCAGCACCGGCTTGTTCAGCACGTTGGCGTAGACGCGGTTGAGGATCTCGCTCTTTTGCGGAACGCCGCCCGCATTGATCACGCGATCGATGCGCACCCCGTGTTCGGCCATGCGCTCCAGAATGATGCGCGTGTGGAACGCCGTGCCTTCAATTGCGGCGAACAGCTCGTCCTGCGCGGTGTGCACCAGGTTCCAGCCCAGCGTGACGCCGCCCAGCTCGGGATTCACCAGCACCGTGCGGTCGCCGTTGTCCCAGCTCAGTCGCAGCAGTCCCGTTTGGCCGGCCTTGTACGCCTCAAGACCCTCGCTGAGCGCTGCCACCGTGGTTCCGGCGCGCTTGGCGATGGCGTCAAATATGTCTCCCACAGCCGAGAGCCCCGCCTCGATGCCTGTGTAGTGTGGATGCACGCTGCCCGGTACCACGCCGCACACGCCCGGAACCAGCTCTGCCTGGCGCGCCATGGCAATGATGCACGTCGACGTGCCCACGACGTTCACCGCGTCGCCCTCGCGGATGTTGGAGCCGATGGCGTCCCAGTGCGCGTCGAATGCGCCCACGGGAATCGGAATTCCCGCGCGCAGTCCCAGCGCCGCGGCCCACTTCGCCGAGAGATGCCCGGCCAGGTGATCGCTGGTCAGGTACTCGCCGCCCATCTTGGCGCGCACGCCGGCAAAGAGCGGATCGACGGCGACGAGGAATTCCTCAGGCGGCAGCCCGCCCCACTTCGGATTCCACATCCACTTGTGGCCCATGGCGCAAACGCTGCGCTTCAGCGCGCCAACCTGGGTCACGCCGCACAGCGTCGCCGCTACCATATCGCAATGTTCAAGCGCCGTGACCAGCCGCCCGCGCTTCTCCGGGTTGTGGCGCAGCCAGTGCAGCAGCTTGGCGAATCCCCACTCGTGCGAGTACACGCCGCCGCACCACTCGATGCCCTCAAAGCCCAGCTCGTGCGCCTTCCGTGTGATCTCCTCGGCCTCGGCGAAGGCGCGATGATCGCACCACAGGTAGTACTCGTCGAGCGGCTCAAGTCCATCGCCCACGGGAATCACGCTGGAGCCGGTGGTGTCGAGCGCGATCGCGGCAATCTGCGCCCCGTCGATGCCGGTGCTCTTCAGCGCGTCCCGCGTAGCGGCGGCGAGCGCAGCCATCTGGTCGGCATGCGACTGCGTGGCGTGATTGGGATCGTCGCGGCGGCGGTGCAGCGGATAACCTGCCGCTGCAGTGCCGATCGGCCCCTTCTTGCTGTCAACCAGAGTCACGCGAACGCTGAGTGTGCCGAAGTCGACCCCGGCCACGATGGCCATGGACACCTGCCTTTCAGTAAACGCTTGCTGATCCGCAAAACAGACTACACCCTTACGGCGCATCGCGTCTTTTGCGAGTCGCAAACGGCCATCGCGGCGTCCGCAGCGCAAACCAGCACAAGAGAAAGCGATCGCAGATTTGCGCCGGCACGCACGCATGAGTTCCCTCGCCAGCGCTATTTCTTCGCCCCGGACAACAGCCCAGTGAGCTTGCTCAAGATTCCCGGCTTCACCGGCGGAGACGGGGCAGGCGGCTTAGCCGGCACGGGAGGCGCAGCCTGCGCTTTGACTGGCGCCGCGGACGGTGATGGCTGCGCAGCTTGCGGATTGCCCGCGCCGAGCCCGCCGCCGCCGTTCGCGCCGCTCGGCGCGCCACTCACCACGCGCGCGTGAACCAGCTGCGGCGCCGGCGCATCGCCTTGGTTCTTCACCAGGATCGTGATCCGGCGGTTCGACGGGTCGTAGGGATTGCTTTTCACGCGCAGCATTTGGTCGGCGAAGCCGCGCACCTGCGTTACCTGGTCGCTGCGCACGCCATCCTGCTGCAGCAAACGCCGCGCGGAGTTGGCACGATCGGCCGAGAGCTCCCAGTTGCTGTAGTTCGCATCGGTCGAGTACTGCGCCGCGTCCGTGTGCCCCTCGATGAGAAGTTGGTTGGGCAGCGTCTTCAGCTCCGCGGCCAGCAGCGCCAGCAGTTCCTGGCCGCTCGGGCTCAGGCGCGCGCTGCCGCTTTGATAGAAGGTGCCGTTCTTGTCCTCGATCAGCTCGATGCGCAGCCCCTCGGACGTGATGGTGATCTCAATTTGCTTATTAAGTTTCTCCAGATCCTTACGCGCCTGGATCTCCTTCTCGAGTTTCTCCTTGAGCTGCTGCAACTGCTGCAGGTTCTGGTCCGGCGCGCTCGCGCCGCCGTTGCCCGTTCCGTTCATCGTGGTGCCTAGCAGGCCCGCGGTGCCCCTCGGGTCGTTGAAGTACCCGGCCACTGCTTTCTTCACCTGCTCGCTCTGGCCCATCAGCCACAGAACGATGAACAGCGACATGAGCGCAGTGACGAAGTCGGCGTAAGCCACCTTCCAGGCGCCGCCGTGGTGGCCGCCGTGGCCGCCCTTTTTCCTGATCACGATAACCGGTTGCGCCTTCGCCGCCATTCAGCCCCTTCGCTTCTGTCCTTGCGTTTCCTGCTCCCTACTGGCTACTTCCTGCTCCCTACCTTCTCGCACCTTCGTTCCCTCGTTCCCTCGCTCCCCGCTTCTACGCCGCGGCCGCCTGCACCGGCTCCGCCTTGTTCTTGCAGTTCTTCTCCATCTCGTCGAAGTTGGGCCGGGCGTAACCGGGAATGGCGCGCCGGCCCAGCTCGATGGCGATCATGGGCGCGGAGCCCTTCAGAAACGCCAGCAGCAGCACGCGCAGCACATGCAGATACTCGTTGTGCTCGTCGGCCAGTTTGCGCATGTTGGCGCTCAAGGGGCCAACCACGCCGTAGCAGAGCAGGATGCCGAGAAAGGTGCCCACCAGTGCCGCGGCCACGTGCTTGCCGATCTCTTCCGGCGGGCCGCCAAGCGAACCCATGGTGATCACCACGCCCAGCACAGCAGCCACAATGCCCAGGCCTGGCAGGGAATCGGCGACGGTTGCCAGTGCATCAACCGGTTGCATGGCCGCATGGTGATGCACGTCCATGTCCTGCTCCATCATCTGGTCCATGTCGAACGGTTCCACGCCGCCCGTGATGGCGGTGCGCAGCGTGTCGCAGACAAAGTCGCGCGCATGATGGTCGTTGATGAAGTCGGGATAGTTTTTGAAGATGGCGCTTTCACCAGGCTTTTCCACGTCCATCTCCACCGCCAGCAATCCTTCTTTACGCACCTTGTTAAGGAACTGGTACATCATCTTGAGCGTGCTCAGATAGCGTGCCTTTGTGAAGGGCGAGCCCTTGAGTGACGCCACAAGCCCGGCGGCAATGTCCTTCAGAATGCGGATGGGATTGGCGACCAGCACGGTTCCCGACGCCGCCCCCACAATAATGAGCAGCTCTGCGGGCTGCAGAAGGACTAATATATGGCCTTTCTCCATGAGAAAGCCCGCGATGATCGCGGCAAAGACGATGAAGATGCCTACGATGGCAAGCATGTCGCATCCTCCACAGGAGCCGGCAGCGGGTTGCTGGCTGCCGCGATGGTTGCCCGGTTCCCTCCCACGCAGTTGCTCGCTTCCATGGCCTGGCGCGCGCGCTCCAGCAGTTGCGCCAGCGTTTCAGTGCAATCGCCGGCGGCCTGAGCCGCGCCGATGCTTACGCTAAGCGACACGCGATCGCCCCACCAGCGGAAATCCGCGGTCCGGGCCAGGCCGGCAAGCGTCTGCGCGTGCGCCGCGAGCATCTCCCCGCTGCGCTCGTGCGCCAGGATGAGAAACTCATCGTCGCCCCAGCGGCCGATCTCCTCGGCTGGGCGCAACCCCTGCGCCAGTGCGCGCCGCACCTTTTCCAGCATGGCGTGGCAGGCGGCGGCGCCGTGCGTCTTACGCAGTTCCTGCGCCTGATCCACGCCGATCCACAAAAGTCCAAACGGTGGGCCGCCGCGCGCAAATTCGTCGAACTCCAACTGCAGCCGTTCCTGGAACTCGCTCCGGCTCGCCTCGACGCCGCTGTCTTCGCCTCTTTCTCCGTGCGGCAGCGCGTCAAGGCTCTCGGCGGGATGAAAGAGCGCAGCCGCGCCGATGCGTCCACCCAGGCCGTCGCGCAGAACCAGAACCCGCGTGATCACAGGAACGCCATGGCCCAGCTTGTGCCGCGCGTGCACCAGCGCCCGCCGGCCCTCCGGCGGCGCCACCGAGACGCCGGAGACCCCGTTCCCTCCTTCCGCAAAGAAAAGCGGCCCGAGGCCTTCGGGAAGCGGCTGCGCAAGCACCTCCATCGCGGCGTAGCCGGTGATGCCTTGCGCGGCTTGGTTCCAGAAGATCACCTCGCCCTCCGCGCTAACCAGCGCCATGCCGTCTGGCAGGCCGTCGAGCGCAGCTTCGAGCAGTTCGGTGCGGTCGGTCATCGAAGCGTCTCTCCAGCCACAGTTCAACTCCCATGGCCGATCCGCATGCCTGGGCAGGCTCAGCCACGCGCACACCGCTCCACACGGCGCTCACTTAGTTCCATCGGCTCATGCCGCTGCAACTTCATTGCGCCTCGCCGCAATGAGGGATTTCCAATGTGAGAAACGAAAGGCGTCGCGCCAGGCGCCTAGAGACCTCCAACTGGCTGCATAAACCCGGCTTTGAAAGGGCGCTACTTCACACGCTGCGGCGAGCAGGAAAACCCAGGGGTTCTGCTCGACGGTGGGAGCGTGGGGCTTCAGCCCCGCGAATAGGGCCCACAGAATCCACGGGCTTTAGCCCCGGGCCCCTATTGCGTCGACAAATCAATCTTTTCCCCGCTCGCCGCGGCGAGTTCAGCCGCGCCGTAACAAGCGGATGAGGCCTGGACCTTCAGCCCTTGCGGGAGTTGTCTCGATCCTGCGAACGCCGTTTGTGCGTCTAGCGTTGGTAGCTCCGCACCCACTCCAGGATCGACCGCACGCCGATCCCGCTCGGCCCTTTGGAGATGTACGGACGGGAATCTTCAACCCACGCAGCGCCCGCGATGTCGAGATGGATCCAGGGCGTGTCTTCGGCAAAGGCGTGCAGGAACTCGGCGGCGATGATGGCGCCGCCCCAGCGCCCTCCGGTGTTCTTGATGTCGCCAATCTCTGACTTGATCAACTCGGTGTACTCGTCGCCCAATGGCAGCCGCCAGAACTTCTCCCCGGAGACTTGGAGTGCGGCGTCGAACTTGGCGTAAGTCGCGTGGTCGTTCGAGAAGACGCCGGCGGTCACCTTACCCAGCGCCACCGAGATGGCGCTGGTGAGCGTGGCCGCATCGATGAGGTGCGTCGCGCCGAGCTGGCGCGCATAGGTCAGGCCGTCGGCCAGCACCAGCCGCCCCTCGGCATCGGTGTTGATGATCTCGATGGTCTTGCCCGACATGGCGGTCTGTACGTCGCCTGGCTTTTGCGCTGTGCCCGAAGGCATGTTCTCGGCCGCACAAATGATCGCCATCACCCGCACCTTGGGCTTGAGCAGGGCAATGGCGCGCATGGCGCCGATCATCGCCGCGCCGCCGGCCATGTCGTACTTCATCTTCTCCATGTTGTCGGCCGGCTTGATGGAGATGCCCCCGGTATCGAAGGTGATGCCCTTGCCCACGAGGCCCAGAACAGGCCCCTCTTTCACCCCTTCCGGCTCGTAACGCAGAACGATCAGCGCCGGCGGCTCCGCGGAGCCCTGCGCCACGCTCCAGAAAGCGCCCATCTTCAGTTCGCGCAGCTTTTCCGTGGAGTGGACCTCCCACTGCAAGCCCACTTCCTGCGCCATCAGCGCGGCGCGCTGCCCTAGGATCGTGGGCGTGAGCTTGTTGCCGGGCTCGTTGACGAGCGAGCGGGCGAAGTTTTGGCTTTCACCCACGATGATGCCCTCGGCGAATGCCTTTTCGACGGCCGCGTGATCGCCATCAGCCGGAGCCGCAATGGTCAACGACTGAATGCTCTGGTCCTTGCGATCACTGCGATAGGTGTCAGGATCGAAGTCGCCCACAAATGCACCTTCGACGGCAGCGCGGGTCACAGCGTGGAGCGGACCTTTGGAATAGCTCTCTGGCAAGGCAAAAACAAGTTCCCGAACACCGCGCGGCTTGGCAAATCGGACGGCCGTTCCGGCGGCCTCGCGCACCGAATGGACGGTGGCCTTGGCCGGCTTGCCGGCCCCGACAATCAGCAGCCGCTTGGCGGCCAGACCTGCTGGGGCGTGCAGCAGGACGGTCTCGTTGGCGCCGGCCTTGTACTCACCGGTCGAGAGCACCGTGGCCGCAGCCGCCTGAACGGCGGGGTCTGCAGTGAGCAGTGTGGGCTGGGGCTTGGCGTCAGGCCCTTTTTCGGTTTGCGTGTCGGTGGCCAGAACGGCTAGAAGTTCTGTTGCGATTCCCGCGATCCGGGCAAAGGAAAGTTCAGTCCGCATAGCGCCCATTCTTCACGGATCGCTTGGTTTGTGGCAAATCTCAGCGTGCCCGGACGGGGGTCGCTCCATGTGCGCGCCAGGCAGGCATTCAACGGAACCCGCGCCTCAGAAACGTCATTTTAAGCATGGTTGACATTTATCTACTTTATGACATATTATCAAATTATGTCAACGATTGCCGAAGATTCACAAAATGTCACGAAAATAGAAAACGTCATCACCCGCATTAACGACAATGGCCGCATCGTAATTCCCGCCGGAATTCGACAGCGCATGGGAATTAAGCCTGGAGACACGCTCTTCTTGACCCTCGATGGCGATGTCCTGAAGGTCGAGCCGCATCTGGCCCGCATCCGCCGCATTCAGGAGAGCCTGCGCCACCTGATTCCCGCCGATCGCCTGCTCTCCGATGAGTTAATCGCCGATCGCCGTGAAGAAGCTCGCCGCGAGATGGAGGAATGGCTTGGCTAGCCCTGCCGTTCTGGACGCCTCCGCCCTCATGGCCCTGATTCGCAGCGAACCGGGAGCCGGCATCGTAGCCGCCTGCCTGTCGCGGGCCGTCATCAGCACCGTCAATCAAGCCGAAGTACAAACCAAGCTGGTCTCCATCGGGATTGATGAACCGCTGGCTTGGTGGCACATCTCCGAAGTCAGGTGCCCTTCGGTCCCCTTCGACGAAGATCAGGCGCGCATTGCCGGCGGTCTGGTAAGAATCACCCGCCCTTTCGGCCTTTCGCTCGGCGACCGCGCCTGCCTGGCCCTCGCCATCCAGCGCAAAGCCACCGTCTACACCACCGACGCCGCCTGGAAGAACCTCGCCCTGGGAATCCAAGTCGAAGTCATCCGGTGAGCCAGCCTCGGTCATCTCTTACGCGCTGGTGAGCCTCCACGCTGCGCTCGCCCCCCGTCAATCTCCCTGCTTTTCGATGAGAACTTGAGAAACGTCCCCAGGGAGCAGGAAAAACGCGAAAACCTTCTGCAGGACGACTAGCTACCAGCTACTGGCTCCCAGCTACCGGCCACTAGCTACTGGCTACCTTTACCGTCCCATCCTGTGCTTGCTGGCGTTCACGGCCGCCCGCGCCTCCCGGTCGGCCTCCCGCCGCCGCTCCGTCTCCCGCTTGTCCCAATCCTGCTTGCCCTTGGCCAATGCCAGTTCGCATTTCACCCGCCCGTTGCGGAAGTACAGCCGCGTCGGAATGAGCGTATGCCCCTTGATCTGCGTCTTGGAGAGTAGCTTGCGTACTTCGTCGCGGTGCAGCAGAAGTTTGCGGGTACGCGTCTCGTCGTGGTTGGCGATGTTGCCATGGGAGTACGGCCCGATATGCATGTTCAGCAGGAACGCCTCGCCATCCTTGATCAGGCCGTAGGAGTCCTTGAGATTGGCCTTGCCTTCGCGGATGGATTTGACTTCCGTCCCGCGCAACGCCACGCCGGCCTCGAACTTCTCCAGGAGAAAGTAATTGTGGCTGGCGGCGCGGTTGTGGGCGGCGTCGCGCTCGCCGCTGGCCACAGGGTTGCGCGGCTTGGCCGGCTTCTTGGCGGCCGGGGTGTCCTTTTGAGCGACGACATGGCTGGTTTGGCGGGCCATCGGGAGGCGTCCTTGAATTCTCATCGTAGCATCGGGGCGCATCGCGGCGGCTTTCCATCGGCGGCGGGTGGGGCTTTGCTAGAATGAGGGAGCGTTTTTCCGAGAAGATCGGCAGAATGAATTGCATCGGGACGCCCGTTGGAGACGCCCGCCGCAGCCCGCAAGGGCTGGTTGTGACGCGGCAATGCGGACCCGAGGCAATGCCGAGGAGCCGTATGAGCCGCCGCACGCCTGCACAGGCCGCAGTCGCAACCATGGCGTCGAGATTGACATTTGCCATCGCGCTCTTTGCCGTCGCCGCCGGCTTTGGCCTGGCGGCGCCCAGCCTTCATGCGCAGTCGGCCAACACCGACTACAAGCGCGGACAGGCCGCCGAGGCGCATGAGGACTACGACGCCGCCTTCGACCTTTACCAGAAGGCGTATAACCGCGATCCCACAGACGCGCGCTTCAAGATCGCACTGGCCCGCGTGCGCGTCACCGCCTCATCGGTGCACATCAGCAAAGGCCGCAAGCTGGAGCAGGCGGGTGACCTCCAGGGTGCGCTGTCGGAGTTCCTCCATGCCGCCGAGATCGACCCCGCCAACGAGGCCGCGCAGCAGGAAATTGCACGCCTGCGGCAGAAGCAGGGCGCAAACGCTCCCGCGCCCGAGGTCGGCCTGCCCGAACCCTCCGCCGCGGAGCAGGAGCTTGAGTCAGTCGAGGCTCCGGCTGAACTCAGGCCGCTTACCAACGAGCCGCTCTCGCTGCACATGGCGGAAGACGCCAAAGTTGTCTATGAAGCCATCGGCAAGGCCGCCGGCGTCAACGTGCTCTTCGACCCCGACTACAACTCCAAGCGCATTCAGGTTGACTTGAACAATGTTTCGCTGCTCGATGCGCTGCGCATCGTGGGCGTGATGTCGAATACCTTCTGGCGCCCAGTCACCAGCAACACCATCTTCGTCGCCCAGAACTCCCGCACTAAGCGGCAGGAGCTGGACGAAGAGGCGGTACAGACCTTCTATTTGACCAATGCCTGGCAGCAGAACGACCTGAACGACGTGCAGACCGCCCTGCGCAACGTGATGCCCAACGCCAAGGTCTACGGCGTACAAAGCCAGAACGCCATCGTGATGCGCGGCACCCCGGACGAGTTGCTCCTGGCGCAGCAACTCATCGACGACCTCGACAAGCCGCGCGGCGAAGTCGTGGTCGACATTGCTGTGCTTGAGGTGAGCAAGAACTGGGAGAAAACACTGGGCATTTCGTGGCCCAGTAGCATCGGGGTCGCCCTGCAACCCAACTGCGCGGCAACCGGCAGTTGCAGTTCGTCCGGCACCACCGGAACCACCGGTACCACAGGGACCACTACCGTCAGCCCGACTCTCTATAATCTTGCGCACCTCAATTCCACTGATTTTGCCTTGAGCGTGGGATCGGCCACGCTCAATCTGCTGTTGACGGATAACAACACCAAGGTCCTGCAGAGCCCGCGCATCCGCGCCACCGACGCGCAGAAAGCAACCATGAAGATCGGTTCGAAGATCCCCATCGCCACCGGGTCTTACTCGGCGCCGGGCATTACCGCGACCGCGGCCATCGGCTATGCGCAAACCCAGTTCCAGTATCAGGATGTTGGCGTGAATATCGAGATGACGCCCAGCATCCACTACGACCACGACATCACGCTCAAGATCAAGATCGAGGTCTCCGCGGTGAGCGGAAACTCAACCATCGAAGGCGTTACGGAGCCCATCATCAGCCAGCGCGTAGTGGACCAGGTGATCCGCCTGCGCGAAGGCGAGGCCAGCATCCTCGGCGGCATCCAGAACAATCAGGAGGAGAACAACTGGAACGGCATCCCCGGCCTGAGCGCGATTCCCATCCTCAAGTACGTCTTCGGCTCAAGGGACCGCGTCATCCAGGACGACGATATTGTGTTCGTCGTGGTGCCGCATATCGTGCGCTCGCAGGAGCTGGACCAGGCTAATCTTCGCGTCATCGACACCGGCGAAGGCCAGGCGATTGATCTGCGCCATACGGACCAGGGAGCAGCGACCGCGCCGGCGCCCACCGTGCGGCCAACTGCTTTGGAACAGCCCCCGGTGGGCACGGTTCCCGCGCAGAGCGCGATTGAAGCAGCGCCCGCAATGCTGGCGGAGCTCCGCGCCGCCGCGACGGCCAATGGCAGTCCGGCATCCACCGCGCAAGCGGCAATTCCGCCGCCTAACCCGGTTCCAGCGGCCACTCCGCAGGCAGCCGTTCCTCCGCCCAGCGCGGCGCCAGTTGCTCCGGCTCCTCCGCCAACTGTTCCGGCTCCGGCGACCACTCCGCAGCCGGCTGTTCCTCCGCCCAGCGCGGCACCTGGTGCTCCGCCTGCTCCGTCAACTGTTCCGGCTTCGTCGGCCACTCCGCCGAGCACGGCGGCTGCTCAAACTACCGGCGCGCCCGCACCTCCAACGCAAGCCCAGCCGGCTCCCGCCGCTGCAACTGTACAAGCCGCATCGCCCGCCGCATCGCCGGGCGGCGTCAGCTTCGCCCTCAACGCGCCGGCTACTCCACCCGCCGCCGGCGCTACCTTCCAGCTCCCGGTGGTGTTGAGCGGCGGCACGGATATTGCCTCCATCGCGCTGCAGATGCATTACGATGCGTCGAAACTCATGCTCGTGAACGTCTCCGGCGGGGATTTCTTGAGCCGGGACGGCCAGGCTGCGCCTCCAATCCACGCTGACGAACCGCCAGGGAACTTGGTGGTCGGCATCTCACGCCCGCCGGGCACGCACGGCGTCAGCGGCACGGGTGTCGTGTGCGTTCTCACCTTCCAGGCCAAGGCTTCGGGCCCTAGCAATTTGACCTTGAGCCGTGCGTCCGTGGTCAACAGCGCGCAGCAGCAGTTGCCGGTTGGGAGCGCGCAAGCCAGCATCGTCGTCAAGTAGGGAACCGCGCCAATGAGCCCTCATCTTCCCATCCCGTTCCGCAGCGAAGGACAGGGGGGCCCCGGCGAGCAGTCTTTGTTCGTTGGGGTCGCGCAGCGAGGGGAACAGGGGGCTCGCAGAGCCGGTGCCCTCGGGGTGCATGAGCGGGGCCTCACGCTGGTCGAGCTCATCGTGACCGTGGCGATCCTCACCATTCTGGCTACTGCCGCGCTGCCCCTCGTGCGGTTTCAGATCAAGCGGCAGAAGGAGCGCGAGCTGCGCTACGACCTGTGGATGATGCGCGACGCGATCGACAAGTATAAGGATGCTGCGGACCGTGGCGCCTTCCAGACCAAGGTCGACAGCCAGAACTATCCGCCCGACCTGGAAACGCTGGTGAAGGGCGAGGACGTGCAGGACAAGAAGCTGAAGTTCCTCAGAAAAATTCCCGTGGACCCCATGACCGGCAACACGGACTGGGGATTGCGCTCGATGCAGGACGATCCCGACTCCGACTCCTGGGGTGGCCAGAATGTCTTCGACGTGTATTCCAAGTCCCCGGGAACGGCGTTGGACGGGACCCAGTATTCGACCTGGTGAGAGGAGGAAGCCGTCAGCTTTCACCCTTCAGTTCCTCCGTCCCAATGGCGCTTTGAAAGAATGGAGAGAAGCGGAAAGGAAGCACGAAGAAGCTGAAGGCTGAGAGCTTAGGACGAACATGCGCAACCGCCGCACACAATCCGGCTTCACGCTCATTGAGCTGCTGGTGGTCATGACCATCATTGCCATTCTGGCGACGCTCGCCGTTCCCTACTTCGCGGCTGCGATCAAGCACGCGCGCGAGGCGGTGCTGCGCGAAGATCTGCAGACCATGCGCATGGCTATCGATTCTTACACCATGGATAAGCAGAAGGCTCCGCAGTCGCTCGACGACCTCATCCAGGAAGGCTACCTCAAGTCGATTCCCGAAGATCCCATGACCCACAGCAAAGACACCTGGGTCACCGATACCAGCGACGCCATGTACTCGCTCGACGAGACCGAGTCCGGAATCACCGATATTCACTCTGGTTCCGACGAGGAAGGTTCCGATGGGCAGCCCTACTCCTCTTGGTAAATTCGGGAGTGAGGATTTCGTTTATGTCCACCATCCGCGCTCTGGCCAATCTCGCATGCCTCGCCGCAATTTGCTCCTGCCTCCACGCGCAATCCTCGCAAGCCATCTCCATTCGTCTGCTCGACGGCAAGACCGGCCTAGCCGTTAAGGCCTCGAACTTTCTGGTGCGCATCGATCATCACGACACAGTTCATCCCGAGTGGGTGAAGATCAACGACGATGGATCCGTGATCGTCACGCTCCCCGCCGATGCCAAAGAGATCTCCGTGAAAGCCACCTATGACATGTCCATGGCCACCTACATCAATTGCGATGCCGCGAAGCAAACCGACAAGGAAAGAAATCTGTGGTATCCGGTCTCGATCATCTTGAAGGCGGGAGTCGTGGCGCCCGACGAGTGCGGCAAAACAGATTTTCTGGCCAAGCCCGGCGAGTTCATCTTTTTTGTCAGGAAGCGCGACTGGCGAGATCACCCGGAAGACTAAAGCGGTTCTCCAATTGGTGTTGCGCGAAGCACAATCGCTAAGTGGCTTTTTCAACACCGGGGTCCCCAGCGATAGGTCCTCGTCGCTGGGGTGGAAGTAAAAGCCACCTTGAAAGGTGCCAGAAACATCACATAGTAATTGGAGTATCGCCGTAGCCGTTTGTGCGCCTTGGCTGGCCGTGCCGCTGCGCCGGGCCTCACTCCTCTCCTCAGGCATCCCCGGTGAATTCGACGGCATCATATGAATCAAAGGGTAATTGTGTCCCATCGCGAGCTCGCATGGAGGTTCCGCCTGAGCCGCCGTGTAAATCTCGTCACGGGAACTGGAGCGGCGTTTTCCTTGAGCATGTGCGCGCTGCGGAGAATGAGTTCGCAAATGCACGACTCCGCTGCCGCCAGATGTTTGCAATTAAGCCATTTATAATGAATTACTTTTGGCTGGATTTATCCCGCAAGCCGCTGCAATGTGACGGCTGGTTTTCACAACCCGGCCCAGTGCCCGAACACCTGCAGATTATGTCCGCAATGATCGGGCGCACTCCTGGTGCCACTGCTGCGCGTCCGCCTTGCAGGTCCGGCGGACTCTGGATTCGGTGAAATCGAACCTTGCTGTTGGAATCCCCATCCCCGGCCGTTTTCGAGTTCGTTGAACACGTAGCGCGAGCCTACGCGAAGCTGATTGAGTGCCCTCATGCTGACCCGGAGTCGGGCCTTGGAGGCAAGCTCTTCTATGCCGGAGAACTGGACGAAGAGGGCCGCGCGCTGGTCGTGGCGGCCAACATTGCCGGCGCCGCCACGCTGGTGGCCACGGCGCATGGCGCCGCGCAAAAGCAGGCCCTCCGCGATGGCGTTGCCAATTTCGTCGTTACTTCGCTCGACGAGTCCCTGCGCATCTTGAAGAACCAGCTTCGCCAGCGCGAGCCGCTCTCGGTTTGCGTTGCGTTGCCGCCTGCGGCGGTCGAGCGCGAGATGGAAGAGCGCGGCGTTGCGCCTGATCTTCTGCGGCGTGACGTGCCCATCGCGCCACGCCACCAGGCCCTCGTGCATCAGGAAGAAGACCAGGCTGAATTCGATCTCAGGAGAATACCGGCGCTCATTACCTGGCGCGTGGACTCAGATCTTCCCAAAGAGTTGGTCAGGCTCGATGAAATCGCGCTCGAATCTCTCGGCATTGGCGCGTGGGCGGCGCGGCGCTGGGTGCGTTTGGCTCCGCGCTTTCTCGGCCGCTCTGCGCAGGGGCTACGCCTGCTCGACAGCAACCGCGAGTTTGCCGCCCGCTTTACCGAGCAGGTCTGGCAGAGTGTCCAGCGCGGCGACGTAACGGTTGCGGTTGAGATTCGGTTGCATCATCGCGGCTTGCAGGACGTGCATCGCTTCGCTCCCGGCGAATCTTGATCAGCGAACTCCCTGACCCACCGTTCACTGCTTATTGGTCCCTGCTCACTGTCCACTCTTCACTGTTCCCTATTCCCTACTCCCTATTCCCTGCTTTCTATTCCCTGCTTTCTCAATCCGCCGCCATAACTCCGCAATGCCGTATCCGGTTTTCGCCGAAACCGGCAGGATCTCCTCAAATTCGAGCTCTCGCTTCAGCGCCGCCAGCTTGCGCGCGCGCTCGTTGCCGCTCAGCCGGTCCACTTTCGTGGCCACAACAAGGAACCCGCGGCCCACCGAGCGCAGCCAGTCGAGCAACTGACGGTCGTTCGGCCGCACAGGCACGTTCGCATCCACGATGCAGATGCACAGCGCCAGCGTCTCGCGAGCCGCGAGGTACGGCTCGATGAACGCCGGCCACCCCGCCGAGATGGATTTGGAAACTTTGGCGTAGCCGTAACCCGGCAAGTCCGCAAAGATCATCTTCGGCCCCCGGCGCCCGTCCGAGACCAGGAAAAAATTGATCGCGCGCGTGCGTCCCGGCGTCGAGGAGACTTTCGCGGCCTTCTCGCCCACCAGCGCATTCAGCAGGCTCGACTTGCCCACATTCGACCGGCCCAGAAAGGCGATCTCCGGTGCTCTAGCCTCGGGGAATTGCGCCGCCGAGACAGCCGAGAGCATGAATTGAGCCGTGTAGCGCATGGAGCTAAAGGATAGCAAGTCAGCGAGTCAGCGGGCGCACGGCCAAACCCAGGCTCTTCGAGGGCACAGCGTGAACCCGCCGCGGAGCTTTAGTTCTCGACCCAGCGACAGGGCACGTGCTACCATCACACCTCGTAAATTCACGCACGAGGGAAAGCCATGGATTCAACAACAATCATCCGAATTGTCGCAGGACTTATCTGCATCGTCGTCCTCATCATCGCAGTTCTTCCTCCATACTGGATGATCTTCAAGAAGGCAGGGTTTTCGCCGTGGCTTGCGTTGGTCATGTACATTCCGCTGGCCAAAATCATCGTGCTTTATTTTGTAGCCTTCTCCAGTTGGAAGGTAACGCCGGTGCCGCAACCTGCATCTCTCCCTTCGAGCCTTCCTCCGAAGACTTAACGCCCTGGTACCGGGCATCTATAGCGGTTCTCCAATTCGTGTAAAGCGAAGCCACCATCGCTAAGTGGCGTTTTCCCTTAAGAAAACGCCACCTTGAACGACGCTGGATACTCTACAGAAGTTGGAGAACCGCCGTAAGTCGCCACGCTTCGTGTCGCTGCTGCGCCAGCTCCCGCAGGGAGCGAAAGAAGTTAGCCCAGGGCAAGTCCGCTGTGGCGGACGCAGCCCTGGGAAAGCCGCGCAAGAGATTCTACAAGCCCCGTAGGGGCGACAGAACTGCTCAACGAAACCTTTCGGGAATATGCGATCTGAATCGCCGCGCGGTCTACCCCTCCGCCACCGCCAGCGGGCGCGACCGGTCGGTGCGCAACGTGGGCACGGCAGCCAGCAACGTGCGCGTGTAAGCGTGCTCAGGCCTCGCCAGCAATCGCGCGCTCGGGCCGGTTTCCACAATTTCTCCGGCACGCATCACCGCCACGCGCCCGGCCACCTGACCCACCACCGCCAGATCGTGCGAGATGAACAGCATGGCCAGCCCATACTCGCGCTTGAGCTCACCGAGCAGCGCGAGAATCTGCGCCTGCACCGTCACGTCCAGCGCCGTCGTGGGCTCGTCGGCAATCAGCAGCCGAGGGCGATTGATGAGCGCCATGGCGATGAGAATACGCTGGCGCTGCCCGCCGGAAAACTGGTGCGGATAGTCGCCGTAACGCCGCGCCGCTTGGGGAATGGCCACCGCTTCGAGCGCGGCGATGGCCTTTCTCCTGGCCTCTCTGCCCGTCAGCGAAGGCGCGTGCGCAACCGCGCACTCGGCCACCTGCCGGCCCGCCGTCATCACCGGATTCAGCGCCGTCATCGGCTCTTGAAAAATGATCGCGATCTCGCGCCCGCGAATCCGCCGCATCCGCTCCGGCGGCTGCCGCAACAGGTCCACTTCCCTGCCCTCGCCCGCGCTTCGCCACAGAATCTGCCCCGCGGCCCGCGCCGTCGGTGGAAGCAATCCCATGATGGCCAGTGCCGTGGCGCTTTTGCCCGATCCCGACTCGCCCACCAGACCCAGCACCTCGCCTTCGTCCACGCTCAGGCTCACGCCGCGCACCGCTTCCGCCGCGCCGAAGCGCACTTTGAGATCGCGAATGTCGAGAAGAGCTCCCATACGCTCATCCTAAAGCGGCTCCAGGGTTACTGTACCGCAAAGCCACTTCACTCAAGTCGATGCGACCACGAGGAAACGCCGACCCTAAAGACAACTGAGAATGGGCATAGCTACCCTGGAACCGCCGTAGAGCACCGCGGCCCTTGCATCGCCACGTTACGTAAGCGGAATCTCGATGGAATTACGAGAGAAGATAGGAGATTTGGTGCCGAAGAAGGGACTCGAACCCCCACACCCTTGCGAGTACATGGACCTGAACCATGCGCGTCTGCCAATTCCGCCACTTCGGCACGCGAGACTGCTCAGGCGCGTTGCGCTGAGCGGGCAGCAATTCTGAGTCTCGCAAATGCGGGGTATGGTGTCAAATTCCGCAGACGAACACGGACCGAGGCGTTGCGCTCCGGCCTCTGCATCCGTTTCTGCGCGATAGCGGTTCCGCAGTTACTGTGTCGCGAAGCGATCAACGCTAAGTGGATTTTCCCTTAACCGGGGTCCCACAGACAGGTCTTCGTCTGTGGGGTGGAAGTAAAATCCACCCTGCACCGAGGCCAGAAACGGCTACCACAACTGCGGAACTGCGCCTACACCAGCTTCGCGTCGAGCGTGATCTCCGTGTTGTTCGCGAAGAGCTTCGAGATCGGGCAGCCCGCCTTGGCGTCGGCCGCGGCCTTGTCGAAGACCTCTTTGCTCGCGCCGGGAACGCTCGCCGTAGCGGTCAGCGCAATCCTCGTGATCGCGAAGCCGCCGTCCACCTTGGCCAGTGTCACCGCTGCCTGCGTCTCAATTTTGGTCGGCGTCAATCCCGAGCCGCCCAGCTGCGCGCCCAGCGCCATCGAGAAGCAGCTCGCGTGCGCCGCCGCAATCAATTCCTCGGGCGTAGTGCCGGTGGCTGCTCCCTCGAACCGCGTCGCGAATGAGTAGTTGGCGTTGTGCAGCACGCCCGTCGCCATGGAAATCGTGCCCTTGCCTTCCTTCAGTGATCCGGTCCAAACCGCGCTTGCTTTGCTTGCCATAGTCCCTCCTTGGGGTGCGAAGTCGTTAAGTTGTGAGTGGGTTCGCGGCGCGAATCCTACAGGGAAGAACACCTGCGCCGCTTTCCAGTTGATGTCTCGGGGGCCTGCGGAAATTCCACCGCGCAGGCCACCACATTTCCATGCTAATCTGTCGGGCATGTTGCCGCAGCTTCCCCACGCCCTGACTTCGTACTTTGATGCCGATTCCGCGGCCAATATCTCACAAAGTGGTGCGCCCGCCTCCGCCCCGC
>CAWCWB010000004.1:0-207221 GCA_963799155.1 uncultured Acidobacteriaceae bacterium | reverse complement strand
ACCTTTGTGCGAACTCCGCTGAAGCCCGTGGCGAGGACATTTGCGCGCAACAAGAGCATGGCGCGGACTTCGGCATCCGGCAACGGTCTGCCTAGTCCGCAAGCATGGCTTCGCAACAGATTCACCTGCAATTCAGAAAGATGGTTGCCCGGGATGCGGACGTCAGAGAGCTTGCCGAAGCCGGTGTTGACGCCGTAGACGGCCACTCCTTTCTCGAGAATTTTCTCGATGAGCTGGCGGGATGCATCCACACGTGCCAGAGCGGATGGCGCGAGGCCCACTTGACGCCCTCCGCGAGCTACATGGTGAATTTCATCAAGGCTGAGGTTCTTCCCTGACAGCAAAAGCGGCGCTGAGTGATTCATCCTGACCTTTCAACAGCGGCTAACCTGGCCGCTTCTTCCCTGTTGAGCAGATGGTACGCAAGAGAAGACCGGCTGCGGACGACGCCGAAGACTCCCGGGCGGAAAAATAAGCGATCGAGCGCCTCACTTGCAACCTGTCAAATCTCTGATTTCCCAAATTGCTCTTTCGGAAACGTCGGCGCAGCAGTGCATTCCTCGTGAGCCGTCGGCAAATCGGAAAATGAATGGAATGGGATCAGCGTCGATTGATGCGGAATCGCCATAATCGCTAATGCACTTACCGAGGCAGGATAGGTCCTCGAAAGTCGGCCAATGTCCTGCGATTTCAACGGGAGTAGGGGTTGGACGACGAGAGGCACCGTGGCGTTTATCGGGACCGATGGCAGATCTTTCGCCAAGCGGGAGGTACCTGTCGGTCACCACCGAGCCAGCAAATCCCTCAGAGACTCCTGCGCCTGCGCTGGTTCTATTCTGCAGCAAGGATTTGGCCTGTGCCCCCCAATCCGTTGGCGGTCTGCGTGGCCTGTGCCACAGGACGTGCCACAGATTTCGCGTTATGGAGAGTTAAGGGGCGCTTTGACGTTTTCCAGCCAAAGCCAAAGCCCGCTGATTGTGCCGGCTTGAGCGTCAAATCTCTGGTAGCGCTACCGGGAATCGAACCCGGGTTTTGAGATTGAGAATCTCACGTCCTAACCCCTAGACGATAGCGCCACTTGGGTGTGGGAAACAGCGGGAAGGTACCCTCTTAATCTAACAAAATTCCGCCGCACTGCCAAAGCACGCCTCTGCTCACGCGCTCCTCTGCGCCGCCTCGCCCAGTACCGCCGAAATGACGCCGCTCTTCACGCCGTGCCGGCGCAGGCTCTTCTCCAGCTCGGTTAACTCCGGCCGCTCAAGCCGCGCCAGATCCTTGCGCAGCCCTTGCCCGATGTAGGCGCGAATCAGCGGCTGATACCCTGAGAGCCCCAGCTTCGGCGCCACCTCTTTCAGGTCCTCGATCACGTCCTCGGGGATCCTCATGCTGATCGTGGTCATGGGCCGGTCCCGCCGCAAGCGCCGCTTGATTCTCTCAGCCATAGTCTTCATAGATTCTCCGTTCCGCGCGCGTCGCCCTCCGCGCCGAGATCATGCGAATAACACCCCTCTCCCTGACAACGTGCACAACAAAGAGCAGCGTCCAATCTTCACTTAATCCAAGAACCGCATCGCGCGCCTCGTCCTCAGGTGCGGCGTCGAGAAATCGGACAAAGGGGTCGAAAAAGACCTCGCACGCCTGCTCAAACCGGATGCCATGTTTCTTGAAGTTGGCGAGCGCTTTCGCTGAATCCCAACAGAATCGCTGGTCCCTACAGTCAAAGTGGACATCCATCCCTTTTGATGGCTTCTGGCCATTTTTCCGAATCCGCTTCATATCTCACTCCATTGGTTTGGGGCGGTGCAACTCAACCCGTCTCCGGTTTGAGTCGCCGCCTATTCCCAAAGGAGGGGAGCGCGTATCTCGATTGAAGTTTTTGCGCCCTGCCGTCTGGCGCTTAAAGACTCTCGGTTCGACCCAGGAGCGATCTTGCATTCAATGTATAGCAAACGTATATACGTTTGTCAAGCCGTTTAAATCCCCAGCTTGCGCACTTCCTCGTTGTAATACTTGCGATACAGAATGTCCCATTCCTGCGAGCCTTCCAGGATGATCTTGCGCTGGTTGGCGATCTTCAGCCGCGCCGACGCGTCGATCTTCGCTTCCTCGGTGAGCAGCACTTCGAGAGCCTTGCGCGCCTCCTGGCGAATGGTGTTGCGATCTTCGAGGAAGCCCACCTGGTCGGTCTCGGCCAGGGTGTCGGCCACCGTGTGAGCCAGCTTGTTCAGCTTGTCACGGCTGATCCTCATAGCACCGCCTTGTACTTCTTGGCTAGCTCGGTCTTCACCTTCTTGAACATCTCCGCATATTGCGCGCCGCTCTTGCGCATCTCCTCGGAGTAGGCGTCAAGAATCACGCGCACCTCCTCGTTGATGCGGTCTTCGAGCGAAAGCTCGTCGACGAGCGCCGCATTCACGCGCTCTTCCGTCACCTTCAAGTCGCTGGTGGTGATCATCTTGGCGGCGATGAGGTGCTTGACCGTGCGGCGCGCGAGATACCCAATGTAGTCGCGGGAAAAAATCATGGGTTAATCGTCAGAATACCGCACCGGCCCTGCGCATGTACACCGGCGCTTTGTTGCGGCTGCCTGCCGCCGTGGGTCGCCGCAGCGAAGAACCTCGCCGCCCGCGCTATTGGCAATGAATGGTAAAGTGGATCTCCTTTTCCAGGTTGTTGGGAGCTTGCAGAATGAGCTTGACCCATCCGGAGTAGTTGGCGTAGTGGGGAGTGTTGGCGCCCAGGGTCCATGTGTCGTACACGGGGTATGAGCGGCCGGGCTGATCAAGGCGCGCGAAGGTCGAATTGCTCTGGTGGGCGCCATCGCTCCGCGTGAAGGTGTAGGCGATCTCAGTGGGGCGGTCCGAGATCAGTCCCCAACCGAATACCAGTTCTACAGGGCAGGATCCGGTGTACTGGAAACCCTGGGCAATCTGGCCGTTGGCGCGCAGCGACTCGCCGCCGACGCGGACCGGGCTCTGGGCGCGGGCAAACTCGGAGACTAAGGAAACACAAAGGCACAATACTGCCAGAACCGTGAACTTTCGCACGTTCGTTCCTCCTCCTATTCCGGGCTACTGGAATGTGGGCAGAATGCTACTACAGCGGCGGGAGTGGAAGCCAGCGAAATCTTCAGGTTTGGCGCCCTGCCGGCCCAATTCGCCTCACACCTTCGCCGTTGTCCCCGGCGCGCCCGCCCCGGCGGCCGCAACCCAGGCCCGTGCCATAAAAAATCACGAAAAGTGAGCGACTGGGCACACCGCCATGCGGTATATTGTCGTATCCCCCAAAGCCAGGAAGGCAGCTTCCCGGCAAGACGCAACAAGAAGGAGCTTATCGTGGCAAGCCTCTGTTC
Organism: uncultured Acidobacteriaceae bacterium; assembly: GCA_963799155.1. GTDB lineage: Bacteria > Acidobacteriota > Terriglobia > Terriglobales > Acidobacteriaceae > Telmatobacter. The sequence goes on along the minus strand of CAWCWB010000004.1, from coordinate 203,869 downwards.
GAAATGTGGAGCGGAACTTTCCCCCGGGGCCCAATCCTGCACAGCATGCGGCACACCCGTGGCCGTGGCCGCCGTCGCCGCTGCGCCCGCGCAACCTGTCGCCGCGCCGCCGAAATCCGGCTCCAGCGCCCTCAAGATCATTCTCATCATCGTCGGCGTGTTCGTCCTGCTCGGCGTCCTCGTGGCCGGCGTCTTCGGCTACTTTGTCTGGCGCGTTGCCCACGCCGTCAAAAACGCAGAAGGGGGCAAAGGGGTTTCGATGAGTATCCCCGGCGCCGGCAGCATTAGCGCCAGCACCAACCAAACCTTTACCGCGGCGGACCTCGGCACGGACATCTATCCCGGAGCGGAGCCCGGCAAGGGAAGCTTGCGCATGTCCCTGCCCACCGGCACCATGGTCACTGCCGTGTATCTCACGTCCGACTCGAAGGACCAGGTTCTCGCCTTCTATAAGGACAAGCTTGGCAGCGTTGCTTCGGTCATGGACACTCCTGACGGCGGAATTGTCACCCTGCAGAAAAGCGATCAGGAGTCGGTGATGGTCACCATCACCGCAAATTCGTCGCAGGCCGCGGGCAAAACGCAGATCAGCATCGTGCATACCACGTCCACCAAACCTTCGTAGAAGGCGCTGCCAGCAGGGCGCGCACGGTTTCGCGGATCGCACGTCAGCGGCGGTGTGTCGAGAGCCTGGTCTGCACCTTCACGACGTCGCAAAAGTCTAAAGCGGTTCTCCAATTGGTGTAGCGCGAAGCACAATCGCTAAGTGGCTTTTTCATCAACCGGGGTCCCCACAGACGGGTCTTCGTCTGTGGGGTGGAAGAAAAAGCCACCTTGAAAGTTGCCAGAAACGCCACATAGTCATTGGAGAACCGCCGTAGAACCGGCCCGTACGCCCTCGTTGAGCCTAGCTACCCTGTGCGGCTCGCCGCCGGCTCCGGCGCCGCAATCGGCCGCCCCGGCCATGCGTCACGCGCCCCTGCGCATCACCGTATAGTACGGCTGATTCGAAAGTGCCGCATTGAACGCCGGTTCGCCCCATGCTGCGCCGCTCTTCGTGCGCAGCTCAAATAAATACTGCAGCGCATACGGAGATTGCGTGTACTCCGCCGGAATCTCCGCGCTGAAAACATCCTGGCTCGCCTGCATCTCCACGCGCAGCCACCGTTCCGCCTGATTCACGTGGCGATAATGCAAAGCAATCGACGCCACTGTGGGCTCGATGGTCTGTTGGGGAACCGAAATCGAAAGCGTGAGCGGCGTCCCAGGCTGGAATGTCGCTGGCGGCGTATGGACACTTTCAATCGAGGGTCGAACCGATCTGCCGGTCGCAGCTTCGATTGCCCGCCGGGTATTCGGCGTTGACAAGGCGGTCGGCGGCGTGCCACGGACCTGCTCTCTGAGCGCTTCGATGTCTTTGTCCATGGCTGCGAGCCGGTCGCTCCAGTGCCCGCGCCGCATCGGCGCGCTTCCATACGTAATGTCGCTGCGATACACGGCCGCCGCTTGGGTCGCCATGGTGCTCCAGGCCTCGCGGGCCAGACTGTACTCATCGAGCGCCGAGAGTCCAGCTTGTGAAATCCCCGATTGTTCGAAAATTGAGAACAAAACACCGCCGCGCAGTTTCGCGGCAAAAAATCGCCCCAACCCCGCCTGGATCAAAACATCCGCCTCCATCCGTCGGAACTCCGCGGACTTGGTCCGCGTCGCCTTCCTGTGCGCCTCGGCAAGCGCGTCGCTCGCTGCCGCCGCACAATCCTCCATCCATTGCGCCGCCTCAATGGGCGTGTACTTCGCGCTCGAGTTCCCTGCCAGAAGATCCACGGCGTGTTCTTCGACCGTGGAAAAGATTCGCGGATCGAGCGGACTCACGGTGGCGAAGCACTTCGGCTCTGGCGTGTCGCTGTAGGGCGAGGGCTCGCTGCCCCGCACGATCGGCATGTTGGTATACATCTCGGGCCAGAAGGAGTGATTCGATGCCGAGGGCAGATGCGCCGACGTCAGCAACGGCAAGATCCGGCTCGCATGGGTCACGGCCGCCTCCACGGCCATCGCGCCAGCTCCAAACTCGCCGCGCAGCCATCGCCGCCAGGCCTCCGCATTCGCATCGGGATCGTAGAGTTTGCGGCCCCACACGCGATAGTAGAGTTCGAACTTCTGCCAATCGTATTTGGGATTCAGCGCCGCATCGGCATAAGCGCATCGCCCGCCAGGCTTCCCTGATCCTTCGCGCCCCTTGAAGGTCAGCGGCTCCATCAAATCCAGGCCCACCGCTCCGCAAAAATGCGCGGTCCGTCCGTAAGCCGCCGCCATCTCCGGGTCCGCGCTCAGCAAGTGCCGCTGCGTTCCAGGCCACAGCCGGAACAGCAATTTGTACCGGCTCCCCGCCCGCAGAAAATCCGCATACCCATACCGCGTGAACGAGCGCGACCCCGAGCTCAAGTTGAACGCCCCCTCAGCCTCGTGCCCCGCCTTCGGAATCTCCAGCGCGCGAATGTCCGCCTGCTGGTAGCCCAGGCTCTGGTGTTCCGCGGAATACTTGGCTCCCAGCTTGACCGGCATCCCGGTCGCCACGGCGATGTCGATCATCCTCTGGTCCACGCCCTTAGCGTGCATGTCGATCTCGACCGTGCGCCCGCAGCCCGTGATCGCCTCAAACAGCGTCGTCCAGAAATCGTAGCTCCCCTCCGGGATTCCGCTCTCGCCGTGCACGCGCATGGTCAGCCCTTTGATCTCAGGGCACTCCTTCAAAATCATCGCCAGCGCGTCGCGGCAATAGGCAGCATGCGTCTCCGGCGTCAGCCCCTCGATCCGGTGATACGCATGTGGGCTGTCGGTCCACTCATACGCGTGGGTCCAGATTCCCAACTGGAAGTGCAGTCCGCGCGCGGCCGTCTGCGCCGCAATGAATTTGAGCGCCTCCAGGTTCATCTGCCGTTCGTGATCGCTGAGCGGAACCGGCGCGGGTAGCACAGTTCCTTCCGCCCCGGCAAGCTGCACCACGCGCACGTCGTATCCCGGTACATCCAATAAATATGGATAGGGAAAGTGCAGATAATCGCTGGTCACGCCCTTCGGAAAGTCGTATTCCAGTCCGAATGCCAGGCAAAAGCGGTTGAACCGGCACGCCGCGAGCAGATCCAGATAACCGAGCCAGAAATCCCGATCGTAGAGCCACGGTTTGTCTTCCACTTCGCTGCAAAAATAGCGGCCCACGCTGCGCACTTCGTTCGCCGGTTTCTCTTCGAGCGGCTTCGCCAAATGCAACGCAGCCGCTGGATTGACACTGAAACGCACCCGCTCGGCGAGTTCCAGCAATCCGTAGACGAACCCTCTCGCATCGCTGCCTGAAACAAGAATGGCCGGCACGCCCGCATACCGCCCTGGCGCCAGCACGAAACATTCTTGGCCGCTAAGCTCCGCGCCTGCCTTCGCAAAGCTCTTGGTCATGCTTGAGCCAGGCGCAGCCACAAGCACATAGGAGGCAACTCCGCGAACACGTTCGCTGGAGGTGACGACGTGGCACAATTTCCCCTTCGCCGCAAGCGCCCCGCGCAGTTGGTCCGCGGCCCATTGCACAGCAGGTGAGCCGGCCACAGCGTCGTTGGCATCGATGACGATGGCGACGCTGCGGCCCGATTGCGCCATCGCGCCGCGCACCAGTGTCGCAGCCGAAGCCGCTCCCGCCACCTTCAGAAACTCTCTGCGCTTCATCGCAATTTCTGTCCCCGGCCTCCGCGCTCCCTTGCTCTCTTGCTCCCTTGCTCCCTTGGTCCCTGCCGGGGTCCCCAGCGAGCGATTTTTGCTTGCTGGGGTGGCTTGGTCCCTGCCGGGGTCCCTGTGTTTCTAGTCCCTAGTCCCTGGTCCCTACCTTTAGCTTCGGTGCGGGCAGCTTTTGGTGTTCAGGCACTCCTCGGCGATGCGCAACCGCTCCACTGGCCGCCCGCCCACCAGGTGCTCCGTCACAATCTCCGCCGCATCCTCCGGCCTTACATTCCCGTACCAAACGGCCTCGGGATACACCACCACCGTCGGCCCGTGCTCGCACTGGTCCAGGCAGCCGGATTTGTTGATCCTCACCTTGCCGTCCAGGCCGGCCTCGCGCGCCAGTTGCTGTAGCCGTGCGTGCAGGTCGCTCTTTCCATCGGTAGTGCAGGAGCGCCGCGGCGCATCAGCGGGGCGGACGTTATGGCAGACAAAAACATGGTGTTCGAACGCGGGCAAGCGGCGATCCTCCTCCGGACGGTCGATTCCAGAGTAACGCCTCCGCGTCGGTGGCGGAATTCTCCTGGAATTGCTCCGCCAGCCTTCCGCTGCCCGCCTCATCCATCGCGGCCCACCCAAGTCCGGGCCCCGGTCAGCCTCGCCAGCCCGCCGAAGATTTCCTGAATCCCACCCCGCCCCCATCTGCGAGAATGGGTGTTTGATGATGAGCACAGATAACCTCCTCTCGCTGAAAGACGACATGGTGGCCTTCATTGAGGGCCACGGCCTGCACCGCCTCCCCGGCTACGTCACCGACGACATTCCCTCCGTCCTCTGGGAAGGCCGCGGCAATCCCGACGCATGGAAAGACTTCGTCGAGATGGCCAAGCACGCGGGCGCGCCCTTCGTCACCTTCAGCGAGATGACGCTCGACCGCGAGGAGCTCGACGCCCTCATCGAGGAAGCCGGCGAGATGAACTTCCCCGATGAAGAGGCCACGGAGATGGTCGAGGCCAAGTGGCTGCGCAAATACGCCGGCATGTTGGGCTACATCCAGCTTGGCTTCATCTACCAGGGCATCGTCTTTCTGCACGAAACCACCACTGAGTGGTATGAGCGCTACCAGGCTCTGCTCGAGAATATCGAAAGTTTTCACGACATCGTCATCGACGACACCCACTCCCACGACGACGAGGACGAGTAAGCCCAAGTGGCCGACTCAGCTAGCGCCACCGGGGCCCGGAACCAAACCGCTGCAACTCGCGCCTTGCCGCCCCAGCGCTGGCTCCTTGCCGAGCCGCACCCTCAAGAAGCCGCTGCCCTTGCAGGCGAGGCACGCCTGCCGCTGGTGCTGGCCGAGCTCCTCGTTGCGCGCGGCATCGCCTCTGCCGCTCAGGCCTTCGCCTTCCTCAATCCCGAGCCCGCGCACCTCTACGATCCCTTCCTCATGCTCGGCATGAGCGCGGCCGTCGAGCGCCTGGAACACGCAATCGCCCGCGCCATCGCCGCGCCGGAGCCCATCCTTCTCTACGGTGACTACGACGTCGACGGCACCGTTGCCGTCGTCCTTCTCAAAACCGCCATCGAAATGCTCGGCGGTGATGTCCGCTTTCATGTCCCCCATCGCCTCCGCGACGGCTACGGGATGCAGTCGAGCGTGCTTGAAGCGGCCCACGCCGAAGGCGTGCGCGTTGTCGTCACCGTCGACACCGGCATGCGCGCCTTCGCCGAAGCAGAGACCGCGCGCCGCCTCGGCCTCGACCTCATCATCACCGACCATCATTTGGCCGACGCGAACGGCAAACTCCCTGTCGCCCTCGCCATCCTCAATCCCAATCAGCCTGGCTGCCCGTATCCAGAAAAAACTCTCTGCGGCGCAGCCATCGCGCTCAAGCTGGCTCAGGCGCTGCTCGAGCGCCGCGACTCGACACGCGCCCGCGAAAAGACCCTGCCCAGTTTTCTCAAGATGGCAGCCATCGCCACCATCGCCGATGCCGTCCCCCTCCGCGGCGAGAACCGCACCATCGCCGCGCTCGGCCTGCGCGAGCTGCGCCGCCCCGTCGGCGCCGGCCTGCGCGCGCTCTTTGCCGCCGCCGCGCTCGATCCCGCCGCCAAACAGCTCACCGGCTTCGACGTCGCCTTCCGCCTCGCCCCGCGCATCAACGCCGCCGGCCGCATGGATGTCGCCTCCGACGTCATTGAGCTTTTCTCCACGCGCGATTCCCACCGCGCCGCCGTGCTCGCCACAAAACTCGAGCGCCTCAACCGCGAGCGCCGCGACGTTGAGGCTGCCGCGCTCACCGTCATCGAAACCCGCCTCGAAACCGACGCCGAAATCGCCGCCGACCGTCTTCTCGTCATCGATGGCGATGGCTGGCATCGCGGCGTCATCGGCATCCTCGCCTCGCGCGTCGTCGAGCGCACTGCCAAGCCCGCCATCGTCGTCAGCGTGGAGGACGGCATCGCCCACGGCTCCGGCCGCTCCGTCGATGGCTTCCCGCTCCTCGCTGCCATCGAATCCTGCGCCGACCTCTTCACCCGCTTCGGCGGCCACGCCTTCGCCGTCGGCTTCGCTCTGCCCGCCGAGAAACTGCCCGAGCTCAAGCGCCGCCTGCGCCTCTACGCCAACGCGCATCTCGCCGCCCGCGAGCCCGAGCGCCTGCTGCGCATTCACGCCGAACTGCCGCTCGACCGCATCACGCCCGTGCTCGCCGGATGGCTGCGCAAGCTCGAGCCCCTCGGCCACGGCAACCCCGAGCCCATCTTCATCGCCCGTTCCGCGCGCCTCCTCACTTCGCCGCGCATCATGAAGGCTCAGCACCTCTCGCTCGAACTTGCGCAGGACTTCGCATCTTCACCCGCCGCGTCCATCACCGCGCCGCCGAATAGCTCCCACACCCGTCCGCCCGGCAGTCCCGCACCCACCAGTTCCATCCGCGCCGTCGGCTGGGGACTGGCCGAGCGCGCCATGCAACTCCGCCTCGTCCAGGGTAGCCTCATCGACATCGCCTATCGCATCCGCGAGAATGACCACCCCGACTTCGGCGGCCTCGAAGTCGAGATCCTGGGCATCGAGCCGGCAAAAGTTTAGCGCCCGCGAGAGCCGCAGCTGTGAAAGGGAACGGCTTAAAGCGTGCCCCGAGCCTTTTCCCGCCATTGGTGCTACTATCTCTGCAGTTTCCAAGCACGGCCAGGGTCGCACGCAATCGCATGCGTATGCGCGCAACCGTCGCCTAAGGAGCCTCACATGCCGGCATCCAATCCCGAAGAGTGCGATCTACTATTCGCCCGCTACCTCAATTCCGGAAACGTAGACGCCCTGCTCGAGCTCTACGAGCCGCAGGCCAGCCATGTCCGCCCCGACGGCATTGTTCCGCACGGCCGCGGCGCCATCCGCTCCGCGCTCGATGAGTTTGTGGCCATGCATCCCACGCTCAACGTCGACGTGAAAAACGTCGTGCGCGCCGGAGACGATCTCGCTTTGCTTTATGACCACTGGACTCTTGCGGCAGCAGGGCCCAACGGCGAGCCCGTCGGCATGGAGGGAACCGGAGTCCACATTGTCCGCCGCCAGCAGGACGGCGCCTGGGCCTTCGCGGTTACGGGCGTCAACAACGCCGCCTGGTAGTCCGACAAGCGCACGCGCCCAACGCAGAACGGCCCTCCCACTTGGGAGGGCCGTTTTGAATGGATCGGCATTCGGTCTGAGCCGAAGCATCTGCTTATCCCACCACTTCAATCCCCATCGAGCGCGCCGTCCCTTTGATGCTCTTCACCGCCGCATCGATCGACGCAGCGTTCAAATCCGGCATCTTCTGCGTGGCGATGTCGCGCACCTGCTTCTCCGTCACCGTGCCCTTCTTCTCCTTGTTGGGCGTGCCCGAGCCCTTCTCGATGCCCGCCGCCTTCTTCAGCAGCACCGCCGCCGGAGGCGTCTTGGTGACAAAACTGAACGTGCGATCCGCGTACACCGTGATGACGACCGGAATAATCAGCCCGGCCTGGTCCTTGCTCTGCGTCTTGGCGTTGAACTGCTTGCAGAACTCCATGATGTTGACCTGCGCCTGGCCCAGCGCGGGGCCGACCGGCGGCGCGGGCGTGGCCTTGCCGGCTTCGATCTGCAGCTTCACGTAGCCGGTAATCTTCTTCGGAGGTGCCATTGATTTTTCCTTCGGAACCAGATGCTAGGTCTTTGGCCGCTTGTTTGGGTACGAAAACTGGGTGCCCCAGGTCTTGATTTTGAGACCTGGGATACCACGACGCTTCAGGCACAATTTCATGCGGCCGGAAACTTAGCTCATCTGTCCCTACTTCAAATTTTGAGATCGAACCCCTCAGCTTTGCCCCAACTGGCCCCGCTAGAAGATGAGCCAGCTAGAAGCTAGAAGCTCGCTTTACTCAATCTTTTCTACCTTGCCAAACTCAAGCTCCACCGGCGTCGACCGCCCGAAGATCGTCACCATCACCTTCATCGTCTCGCGATCCTCGTTGACTTCGTCCACCACGCCGTTGAAGTTGGCGAACGGCCCGTCGGTGATGCGCACCTGCTCGCTTTTCTCAAACTTGATCTTCATTCGCGGCTTTTCTTTGGCCGTCTCGGAGCGGAAGAGAATCGAACTCACCTCTTCCTCGCTCAGCGCCACCGGCTTGTCCCCGGTGCCCAAAAATCCCGTCACCTTGGGCGTGTCTTTCAGCACGTGCCAAAGCTCGTTGTCCAGCTCCATCTCCACCAGCACGTAGCCGGGCAGAAACACCCGCTCCACGGTTCGCTTTTTACCGTTGATGATCTCCGTCACCGGTTCGGTGGGAATCATCACGCGGCCCACGCGTTCCTTCAGGCCAAAGGCCTGCACGCGGCTCTGAATTGACTCGCGCACCTTGCGTTCGAAGCCCGAGTAGGCATGCAGAATGTACCACCTGAAGTTCTCGTTGCGCACCGGCGGCGGTTCTGCAGGCGCCTCCGCAGGCGTCTCCGGCTCGGTTGCCGGCTTCTCTTCTTCGGCCGTCTGCGCTTCTGCTTCAGCCATCGGCTCCTTTGCCTCGGCCGTCTGCGCCTCTGCCTCAACCGCCGGCTTCTTTGCTTTGGCTGCCTTCATTCGCGGCTTGGCTGCTTTCGGCTTGGCTGCTTCCGGCTCGGAACCTGGCGCGTGCTCTTCCGATTCCGTTGCGTGCACCTCTGGCTCCCCCGCCGGCTGCTCAGCTTCGGCGGCATGCGCTTCCGGTTCGGCTGGTTGCGGCTCTGCTTCAGACGTGTCCACTTCCGCTTCCGTCGCCTGCACTTCTGATTCCGCCTGCGCCTCTGCCGTCACTTCCGCCCGCCCTTCCGCCTCAGCCTGCGTCTCCGCCGCTGCCGGCGCTTCCGCCTTCGCCTCTTCGGGTTGTTCTAACTCATCTGCCATTCCGTTCTCGATTCCGCGCCGCGCCGCTTACTGCGATCCGCCCAGCAGGCTCAATATCCCATGCGGCCCCATTATGGCGGCTTTGAAAATGAAGTCGACGATGAAGAAGAACAACCCAAACAGGAAGGTCGCGACGATAACCACGCCCGTCGTCACCCTCACTTCCTTCCGCGAGGGCGTCACCACCTTGCGCATCTCCGCGCGTACATCGCGCAGAAAGTCCGTAAACTCAGTCCACTTGCTCAGCACGCCGCCTCCAAACTCTGCCAGAGCCCCAGGCTCCTGCCGTTTCGCGGACCGCTCTTCGCCTCTCTCGATTGCCGTCTTCGTCGCCATACTCTCAACCCTTCTCCAGAGATCAGTTGACAGAGATCAGTTCCTATCTTGCCGCCGCCAGCCGTTGATCATTCGCTTGCCGCTTTTTCTGATCTCTGTTCTCTGATCTCTCTTCCTCATCTGGCAGGGGCGGAGGGATTCGAACCCCCAAGTCCGGTTTTGGAGACCGGCAGTTTAGCCGTTGAGCTTACGCCCCTGAATGCAGTGATCAGTTGTCAGTTCTCAGTGATCAGTTTTTTTCGTGCCGGATCCAGCCTCATCGTTTTCCTGAGGAGGCCCCTAACTGACCACTGACAACTGATCACTGACCACTGTCGTGTTACTTCGACTCCTTGTGCGCCGTGTGCTTGCGGCAGCGCTTACAGAACTTCTTCAACTCCAGACGTCCCGTAACCGTCTTCTTGTTCTTCGTCGTCGAGTAATTGCGCTCCTTGCACTCGGTGCACTCCATGGTAATGATTTCCCGCATGTCCCAATCCTTCCAGCGATCAGGTTTCAGTGGTCAGTGGTCAGCTTTGATCTTGCTCGGCCTAGAGCACCGGCTTCTAAGGCCGGTGCTCAAACTGATCACTGACCCCTGATCACTGATCTCTGTCGTTACTTTATAATCTCCGAGATCGTGCCTGCGCCCACCGTCCTGCCGCCTTCGCGAATCGCGAAGCGCAGCCCCTTCTCCATGGCCACCGGCGTGATCAAATCCACTTCCAACTGCACGTTGTCGCCCGGCATCACCATCTCCACGCCCGCCGGCAGCTCCGCCACTCCCGTCACATCCGTCGTCCGGAAGTAAAACTGCGGCCGGTAGCCCTTGAAGAACGGCGTGTGCCGTCCACCCTCTTCCTTACTCAACACGTACACCTCGCTCTTGAAGTTCGTGTGCGGCGTGATCGATCCCGGCTTGGCCAGCACCATCCCCCGCTCCACGTCCTCCTTCGGCGTGCCGCGCAGCAGAATCCCCGCGTTGTCTCCCGCCAGCCCTTCGTCCAACTGCTTCTTGAACATCTCCACGCCCGTGCACACCGTCTTGCGCGTCTCGCGGAAACCTACAATCTCCACGTCCTCGCCCACCTTCACCTTGCCCCGCTCGATCCTTCCGGTGACCACGGTTCCACGTCCAGAGATAGAGAAAATGTCCTCGATCGGCATCAGGAAAGGCAGCTCCACGTCGCGCTTCGGCTGCGGCACGTACTTGTCCACCGCGTCCATCAGCTCCTCGACCTTCGCCTCCCACTGTGCCTCGCCGTTCAGCGCGCCCAAGGCCGACCCCCGGATCACCGGCACGTCGTCGCCCGGAAACTGGTACTTGGTCAGCAGCTCGCGCACTTCCACCTCCACCAGGTCGATCAGCTCCGTATCCTCCACCGCGTCACACTTGTTCAGAAACACCACAATGTACGGCACCCCCACCTGCCGCGCCAAGAGCACGTGCTCCTTGGTCTGCGGCATCGGCCCATCGGTCGCCGCCACCACCAGAATCGCCCCGTCCATCTGCGCCGCCCCCGTGATCATGTTCTTGATGTAGTCGGCGTGGCCCGGGCAGTCCACGTGCGCGTAGTGCCGGTTCTTGGTCTCGTACTCCACGTGCGCCGTGGCGATGGTAATGCCCCGCTCCCGCTCTTCCGGCGCGTTGTCAATCGAGTCGAACGAGCGAAACACAATCTTCGGATTGTGCTTCTGCAATACCTTGGTGATCGCCGCCGTCAACGTCGTCTTGCCGTGATCGATGTGACCAATCGTCCCCACGTTCACGTGCGGCTTACTGCGATCAAACTTTTCCTTCGCCATAAAGCCTCTAGTTCCTTTCCTCGCTGCTACTGCCCGTTGCTCCTCGGGGCGCCCGCCATTGCGGGCTCCAGCCCCAAAACCTTACTTCCCTTGCGCTCTGCCGATGATTTCGTCGGCAATCATGCGCGGCGCCTCACGCTAACCACTAACCACTAATCACTAACCACTGTCTTTCAGTAGTACGCGTACACCTTCAAATATCTCTGCCGCAGCTCCAGCGGCACCGCCTCCACCAGCCGCAAATACCGCTCGCGCGTCAGCGCCTGGTCCGAGACCGGCAGCGCCTTGTACAGCCCAATCGCTTCCTTGCCCAGCAATCCGCGCTCCAGAATCCCTTCATAATCCCTGACCCTCAGCTTCGCCTTGCTCACCCGGTTCAGAAAAACTTCCACATCGCGCGCATCGAACGCCGCGTCGATCAGCGCGTGCAGCCTTGCATATCCCTGCTCATCCCGTACTGCGATCGCCGCCTGCTCAAACATCCTCTGCAACCCTCACTTCAACCTCTAGCCTTCAGCCGTTAGCTCTTAGCCGTTAGCCTTTAGCTCCTTCTCGATCGTGTTAACCGCATCGGCCCACCCGCCACCGTACAAGCTGAAAGCTAGTAGCTAAGAGCTAGTAGCTGCATCTCTGGAGCGGGAGACGGGACTCGAACCCGCGACCAACAGCTTGGAAGGCTGTGACTCTACCACTGAGTTACTCCCGCCCTCAAAAACAGTTCGCAGTTCACAGTCCGTAGCCAATTTCCCGCCCGTTACGCCGTTTCATCTTTCATCCGCCGCTTCCACGGAAAAACTGGGAACTGTGAACTAAGAACTGCCTTCCTGCATTTCTGGAGCTGATGACCAGGATTGAACTGGTGACCTCTCCCTTACCAAGGGAGTGCTCTACCAACTGAGCTACATCAGCCCGCAAAATCTGAGCTTTTAGCTCTTAGCCTTTAGCTTTTAGCCCAATCCTGCCGGCGCCAGCCGCATTGACCGCCCTCGGCACATACACGCTAAAAGCTAATAGCTAAGAGCTGTTTCTTTCTCCGGCCCTGCGAATCTTCTCCGCATGCCGGGCTAAAACCGTTCGCAACGCCAGCGCCCCAATCACAATCAGCGGAACCAGCCTCAACTCCACCGGCTTGCCAAAGACCGGCACCGAACCATCGCCCATGGTCAGCCAAGCCAGCACTGCCAAAACCGCAAACATCGCCAGAGCCGCCCAGTACTTCCGGTCTAAATCCGCATCGGCGCTCTTCACTGTCCACTGTTCCCTAGTCCCTACGTCCCTGTCTTTCTGGTGCACAGGGGAGGATTCGAACCTCCGTAGCTCGCAAGGAGCGGCAGATTTACAGTCTGCTGCCATTAACCGCTCGGCCACCTGTGCCCTAACCAACATCCAGGTTGCCCCATCCTTTTTCGGTCGCCGCAGCGGCCGAAAAGGGTGGGAAACCAAACCACCCACGCTGAATCTCAGCCCCGCTCTTCCAGCTTCCGCACACGCCGCAACCTCCGGACAACCTCCGGACCTTCACGAGCCTGCGCCTGAAGTGGAATCTCCGCGGAGTTGAGGCCCGGCGCTCTTCCTAATTCGTGCTCGCCGGTGAACTCCTGCCGTCTTCGTCCCCGCTTCCGGCTTCCGTTCTCATGGAGCTGGCGAAGGGATTTGAACCCCCGACCCTCTGATTACAAATCAGATGCTCTACCAGCTGAGCTACGCCAGCTCTCCGGCGTCCGCCGCGGCGGACCGCCATCCCACCCGGAAACCTTCCCGGAGGCCGAATTGCGCGCGGACACACTCCAGCTTTCCGCGTACACGGCACAGAAATCAAGGTTAGCACAGCGACTCGCGCCGGGCAAACGCGCAAGAACAAGCAGCAGGAGCCAACGGCCGGCGAAGCGCGTAGGTTGCGCCGCCTTGCGTCCGGCCCGGCTTCCCGCCGCCCGAGGTCACTCGCCTCCCCGGGTCTGACAATTATTTCGCCCTCACCGCCGATTTGCCTTGACAGAGGCGGCGCGAGGAATCGACGCTTCTTTCAGGCCCCTATTTTCGCCTTTTGAGGTCGTCCCATGAAATCTAAGAGATCCGCTCCTCTACTCGCGGTGCTGCTGGCGGTCACCGCCGTCCTGGCCGTGTTGCCCGCCAACGCCCAGACCGCTCCGACGCGCAGACCCCGCGTAGCCGTGTTGGACTTCGACTACGCCACCGTCCAAAGCTACTCCAACGCCATGTTCGGCAGCGACGTCGATGTGGGCAAAGGCATCTCTGACCTGCTCATCACCGACCTGGTCAAGGACGGCACCTTCTCCGTCATCGAGCGCCAGGCCCTGGACAAGCTCATGGCCGAGCAAAACTTCTCCAACTCCACCCGCGCCGACCCCACCACCGCCGCGCGCTTGGGCAAGCTGGCCGGCGTTGACGTCATCATCATCGGCTCGATCACCGAGTTCGGCAATGAGACCAAGAACCAGAACGTGGGTGGCGGAGGCGGCGGCTGGCACGGCTTCGGCGTGGGCGGCATCGGCCACTCCAACTCCAAGGCCAACGTCGTCATTGATGCTCGCATCGTCAACGTCGATACCGGCGAGATTGTTGCTGTTGGCGAGGGCAAGGGCGAGTCAAGCCGCTCCTCCACCTCGCTCTTGGGCGGCGGCGGCAACTGGCACGGCTTCGGCAACGGCAACGTCGACTTCGGCTCCAGCAACTTCCAGAACACCATCATCGGCGAGGCCACCAAAGCCGCCGTCGATCAGCTCACCGCCGACCTCGTCTCCGACGCCTCCAAGGTCACTGTGCGCGTCATCAAAGTCGATGGCCTCGTCGCCGCGGTCGATGGCGGCCAAGTCATCCTCAACGTGGGCGCCAAAGCCGGCGTCAAGGTGGGCGATCAGCTTCAAGTCCTCCGTGTCACCAAGGAGATCAAAGACCCTGCTACCGGCGCCGTCATTCGCCGCCTCACCACCCCCGTCGGCGTTGTCCGGGCCACCGATGTAGACGATGCCTCCTCCGTCTGCGTGCCTGTCTCCGGTTCCGGCTTTCAGGAAGGCGATCAGGTGACCTCCGTGACCCAATAGCAGCGCAGCCCTCCCTGCCCAACACGCCCGCCGTGCACTCCACGCGGCGGGCGTTCCTGTCTCCGACGCCGAATCTGTTTCTGCATCAACATCCCCACTTGCACAATCGGCCCTTCTGAGGAATCATTGGGCTGTCATCCCCCGTTTGCTTGTTCTTGTATCCAAACGAAAGGCGGGAGGGTTGTATGCATCGGTGTGTTCTGGCACTTTCCTTCCTGGCTTCGACCCCGCTTTTCGCTGCCCAACAGCCGCCCGCTAGCGCAGCGCCTGCTGCTGCCAACGTCCCCATGGTAAAGATCTCGAACGGCCCCGGCGCGGCGTTCCAGTTCACAAAAGTCGACAACGCTCTTCTCGCGGAGGCCAACGCCGTCGACGCGGAATATGAAAAGCAGGGTCTGGTCCTGCACGATCCCGGCGTCCAGGCCTACATCGATGCCATTGGCAATCGCATCCTCGCCGGACGTCCCGTGCCCGACAAAGTCACTTTCCGCTTCATCGTCCTGCGCGACCCCGTGGTCAACGCCTTCGCCCAGCCCAACGGATCAATTTACGTCACCACCGGCATGCTCGCGCTGCTCCAGAATGACGCGCAGCTTGCCGCCGTGCTGGCCCACGAGACCGCGCACGTCTACGAGCGCCATCCGTATCTTGAAAACCGCAGCCTGCGCAAGAAACAGATCGCGCTCAGCACCATCACCCTGGTCTCGGCGGCCGCGCTCGCCAGCGTTAGCGGCCCCATGGCCGAAGCCGCCATCTACGCCGGCGCCAGGGTCAGTTCGCTCATCCTCGTGGAATCCGTCTACGGCTACTCGCGCGAAGTGGAGAGCCAGGCCGACCACGACGGGATCGCCGCCATGACCGCCGCCGGCTACGATCCTCACGCCATGGCCGCCACTTTCGCTTTGTTTGAGAACGACAGCACTCTGGAGTACACGTCCTACCCAACGATTTACCAGGATCACCCCAAGCTTGAGGCGCGGCGAGCGGAGGCGCTCGAATTTGCCGGCACGAATACTCCCGCAGCCGCGCGCACCGGCTCCGAGAAGGACTATCTCTCGGCCGTCGCTCCTGCCATCGTGTCGAACATCGACATGGATCTGGAATGTCGCAGGCCGCGCACCGCGGTGGCTCGTGCCGTGCGACTGGTTGACTCCTTTCCCGACGACGCGCAGTATCAGGTCCTGCTCGGCGAGTCCTACCATGCGCTCGGCGCCAAGACGACTCAACCCACTGCGGACGAGCTCACACCTGAAGGTGAAGCGAAGCAGCGCAAGCTGGTTTTGAAGAAGACCGAAGAACAGGAGCAGGAAAAACTCCTCAGGACGCCCGAGGGCCAGGCCACGCTCAAACAAAATCAAGCTGCCGCGGAGAAGCTTTTCCTCGCCGCCATCCAGAACCATCCGGACTTCGCGCCCGCCTATCGCGAGCTCGGCTTCCTCTACGAGGACGAGGCGCGCTACGGCGACGCGGCAGCCAATTATCAGCACTACCTCCAGTTGGTGGCCTCCACCAGCCTGGATCGCTATCGTATCGAGCGGCGGCTCAGTCAGGTTCAGAGCCTCCAGGCGCAGCAGGCGCGTTGATCGTCCCCGGTATGAAGACAGGGCGAGCACACCTGAAATTCTTTTTGGAAAGGGCTATTCCATGAACGTCGCACGGCGAATGATCCTGGCCTTTCTTGCCACCATCATGTTCAGCCTTTCTACTCCGACTCCCTCCGCCGCGTGGTCCGCCTCGCAGCAGAAGCTGCGCACCCACAAATTTCCTGTGCATTCCGCCTGCATGATGCCGCCCGCAGCCCGTATCGTCCAATTCGGCTTCAAGGGCTCTAGGGATTTGCAGCAAGAGTCCGACCTCTGGGCCGCGACTCTCGAGGCCTTCGTCGAAACTCACCTTAAAGCTGCCGATATCGCCACAACGCCCGCCTTCGCCGCGCTCTCCAGCGGCGCATCGGAGGACAATATACGTCAGGTCCTGCTCCAGATCGATGAAAAATTCAGCTCCATCTCAAAACAGCTCGACAAGAAACCCAGAGAGATTGAAAAGTCGGCCTACACCCTTGGCGACCAGGTGGCGATGCTGCCCTGCTCTGCAACCTCCGATCTGTTGGTCTTTGTTCGGGGCAGCAGCGATATTCGGGAGGGATCGGTTCTCATGGTCACCATGGCCGACGCCAAGTCCGGCGAGATTCTCGCTTTCATGCGGTTCAACAACGTCGACCCCTCCCTCCAGGATCCGGAAGACGGCATTTTATTTGACGACGATCTTTCCAATATCAACCTCGGCTCCGCGCGAAAAAACGCCATCGCCCGCGATCGCGACGGCGTCTACCGTTGAGTTGTGCGTGCGTTTGACCGGCCCACGCGCGCAGCCTGCGCACCAAAAGTCACTTGCAGAACCCGACCGCCCTGTTGGATCATTCGACTGTGGCCCCAATGGAATCTTCCCCAAACGAGTCAAGAAGGAGAGGCTGCATGCGCAAAGGCTTTTTCGCGGTTCTGTTCCTGTTACTCTGCCCATTCCTCATCGCCCAGCAGGCGATGAACAACGATACCGTCATCAAGATGGTCAAGGCGGGGCTCTCCGATGACGTGATCGTAGCCACCATCAACGCCCAACCGGGCGCCTACGACACCTCTCCCGATGGCCTCATCGCGCTCAAGCAGGCCGGCGTCAGCGACAAGGTGATTGCGGCCCTTGTGGCCAAGGGCATGGGCGCGGCGCCCGCGTCCGCCGCTCAGCCCGCATCACCCGCGGCCCCGCTTCCTCCCGGCGTTGCCAGCATCGGCGCCTATTACAAAGACAGCGGCGGCAACTGGCAGCCGCTTCCCTCTGAAGTCGTCGTCTTTCAGTCGGGCGGCGTGGTCAAGCACATTGCTTCCGGTACTCTCATCAAGGAAGACCTCAACGGCGTCGTCGGCGGCATGCGCAGCCGCCTTGTCGTCTCCACTCCGGTCACCATCATCCTCCATGTGCCGCAAGGCCGCACCGCGAACGACTACGAGCTCGTTCGCCTGCATGTGGTTGGCAGCAACCGCCAGTTCCAATCCGTCGCCGGGGGCATTGCCCATGAAACCGCCAGCTCGCTTCGCGACGAAATCGACTTCACCAGCAAGCAAATCGGGCCCTCCGCCTACCAGATCGACCTCGGCTCGGAGATCGGCGAAGGCGAGTTCGGTTTTCTTGAGCCGCAGGACACCGCCGCGCACGGAACCCCTCCCAGCTCCGGCAAAATCTTCACCTTCGCCATCGTCTACTAGCGTTTGAGCCAAGTCGATCAACCAGTGTCTGAACAGCCGGTCAGCGGCGTTCCCAGGGTTCTCGACGCCGGCCCCTGGCTCAACGCGCGCCGGCCCATGCGTAGACCATTCCCGCTTGTGGCGCGGTTCTGCTCTTGTTTGCCGCGGCTGTCTGCATGCGCTCGCACGCGCCAACTGACGCTTCAGACAAACGTCCTCTTGCGCAAAGTGGCGTTTAAGTAGATGATTCTGTTGCAATCCCGTAACAGGTTTTCCGGTTCGGAACGTAAGGAGAAGTTGCCATGCGCAGGTGCGTTTTCGCGGTTTTATTCCTGGTCTTTTGCCCATTCCTCACTGCTCAACAGGCCATGAACAACGACGCCGTCATCAAGATGGTCAAGGCGGGCCTTTCCGACGACCTGATCATCGCTACGATCAATGCACAACCCGGCACATACGACATCTCCGCCGATGGCCTGGTCGCGCTGAAGGCTTCTGGCGCAAGCGACAAGCTTGTGGCCGCCATTGTGGTTAAGGCTGCGGCGCCGGCCCCCGCACCTATGCCCGCAAATCCGCCGGCTGCAAATACGCAGCCAGTCTGGGGCCGCGCCACTCGATCCAGACGATCCCATGTCCAAGCACGACATTGGCGTTTACCTCTTGACCACCGGCCACGATGGCAAGCCAAAAATGATCTTCATCGACCGCGCGGGCGAAGCCGGTGTGAAAACCGCCAATCTGGCCGGCGCAGCGTTTTCCTACGGCATTGCCAAGGCCAAGCTGAAGGCTGAGATCCCTGGCCCGCACGCGTCCACCCGAGCCACCGAGTCACGTCCCGTCTTTTACATGTATTTCCCCGAGATGAGCAGCCTGGGCAGCTTTGGCGGAACCGACATGATCTCCAGTCCAAATCAGTTCACGTTGATGCGTCTGGAGGAGAAAAAGGAGCGTCGCGAAACGCAAATCGGAAAAGTCGGCCTCTATAGCCAACAAGTTGGAGCTGACGAGAAAAGAGAGTTCCTCTTCAATTCTGTGCGAATCAAGTCAGGAATGTATAGGGTTACACCCGGGGAAGACCTCCGGCCTGGCGAGTATGCCTTCATCATGGCCACGCAGGGAGCCGGGAAGGCAACTGGCACGACTGTTGTCATCTACGATTTCGGTGTCGATCTGCGCTAGGGCCGCGGCTCCCCGCCGCCGCACCGTTTTCGCCGATCGCCGTTTGACCCTGAAAGGTCCATTCGTATCGCGAATGGGCGTTTCGGCGCGTTCGGGCATCTCGGCCGCGCCCGCCGCGCCCTGAGGTGTTACGCTCATTCCCCTGTTGCTGGTTGCCCTCTGGGATGAGCCGACGCACGCGCACAACGCCCCTCATCCCGCCCGCAGCCGTGCTGTGACCGCGATTACATCGCCAATCTGATCGAGAGGGGTAGCATCTGAGCCGATTCCTGGTGAGGGGATATTCGCAATGAAAGGTTTTGCTCCGTATTGCATTTTGCTTGCGGCTCTTTTCGCAGCCGCACCGCTGGCCGCCAAAGACTCAGGGCCACCGCAGTTCAACACCATCGTCGTAAAGCACTTCACCAATGCCAACGGGATGACCCAGTCCCCGGAGTTCATCAACTATTTCGCTGACACTCTCAGCTCCCAGTTGCTCAAGCTCAAGGTCGCCCAGCAGGTTCTTAGGGAGGGCGTTACGGTCGCCGATGCCGCCGCTAACTCGCTGGTCATCGAAGGCAAGTTTACCGGCCGCGACAAAGAAATATATATGGTGACAGTTGGGAAATTGTCCGTGGAGATCGACATTTACCGCATGAGCGATCACGCACTGGTCAAAACCATAACGGTGAAGGCCCTAATCCCGCCCTCTCCCTCGAAAAACGACGAGGACATGGCGGCGGAAACGGCATCTCAAATCGCACACCAGATCCAGCAAGCGCTCAAAGGTATCGACCTATCGAGCATTCCTCTAGTGCCCCCGCCGGCGGTCACAATGACCCCTGTTGCCGCTGCCCCGGCGCCGTCTTCCGGCGCCGCGCCGGCCGGCCCCGATGCCGTCGCTTCCGTTCAGTTGTCATCCGACCCCAGCGGAGCCGAAATCACCATCGACGGCAACTATGCCGGAGACACGCCCAGCCTCATCAAGATGAAGCCCGGAACCCACTCCATCAGGATCACGAAAAATGGCTACACGCCGTGGGAGCGGTCGATCGAAACCGGCGCCGGAGAATCGCGCACGGTCGCCGCCGCTCTCGAAGAAGCAGGTCCCTGATCCAATGCCCCTTCTGCGCTGCAAAAGGAGATTCACCATGAAACGTTTCGCTCCGTATTTCACTTTGCTTGCCGCGCTCCTCGCCGCCGCTCCGCTGGCCGCCAAACAGAGCCAACCGCCGCAATACAAAACCATTGTCGTCAAGCACTTCATCAACTCCAACGGAATCAGCCAGTCGCAGGATTTCATCAATTATTTCTGCGACTCCCTTGTCGTCCAACTGGAGAAGATCAAAATGGCCGGCCAGGTTGTTGAAGAGGGGGTTGCGGTGCCCGCCGCGGATGCCGCCGGCTCGATCTCGATCGAAGGCAAATTCACTGAATTCAGCAAAGGCGGCATGTTCGCGCCCGCCAGCCTCGGGGTGGAGATTGACATCTATCGCGTGAGCGATCACGCCCTGGTGAAGACAACCACGGCGAAGGTCCCATTCAAGCCTTCACCCGGCAACAAGGACAAGAACGTAGCCGATTACACGGGCGGTCAGACCGCATACCTCGTAAAGCAGGCCCTTAAGGACGTCAATCTGTCAAGCATTCCTCCTGCGCCTCCGGGAGCCAATCCCGCATCGCCCGGTTCCGCGGCGCCTTCGGCCACGCCGCCTGCCGGCCCTGAGGCCACGGCATCCGTTCAGTTGTCATCCGACCCCACCGGAGCCGAAATCACGATCGACGGCAACTATGTGGGAGACACGCCCAGCCTGATCAAGATGAAGCCCGGAACCCACTCCATCAAGATCGCGAAGAGCGGCTACCAGCCCTGGGTGCGCTCCATCGAGATCGTGGCCGGCGAGTCCCGCAACATCGCCGCGGAGCTCGAACCGGCAAAGCCATGACCGCGCGCTGACACGCCCGCCCAACCGGCGGTGTTACGCTCATTCCTGACGGCTGGTGGTTGCCCTTGGGAATGAACCGGCGCACGCGAAAAACGCTTCTCATCGTTGCCGCGGTCTTGGCTTTACTGGCCTTGGCCGTCTTCCTGCGCTCCAAGGCCCCGCCCGAAGCCGCGCGCCTGCTGCCCGAGTCCGACGGCATCGTCTACATCGACCTCCGCCCCATCCGCGCCCTCTTCCACAAGCAGATCAAGCCGCCCAACCGCGTCCCCGAGTACCAGCAGTTTATTAACGCCATCGGCATCGATCCCGAGCGCGACCTCGACCAGGTGGCCATCGCCCTGCATCGCATGCCCGATCCCAACGGACCCAACGGCCCCGTCGCCTACTCCATGGTCCTGGTCGGCAAGATCACCGGCAAGCGCCTCAACGCCTGGCTCGACGCACATGCCATCTCGCGCGAGACCTACGTCGGCCACACCATCTACAGCATTCCCTCCGAGGGCCGCACCGTCCGCGTCGCGCAAATCGGCTACGACATGGTGGCCGTCTCCAACACTCCCACCACCGAGCAGATCCACTCCATGCTCGACCGCCATCGCGCCGCCGCGCTGCCCTTTTCGGGCTCCTCGCTCCTCGAGCGCCACTACCACGATGTGCCTCTGCTCTCGCTCGCTTGGGGTGTCGGCCAAATCGGCCTTCCCTTCTCTGAGAGCGGCGCTATTCACGTCTTCGGCCTCGCCCTGCCCCTCGAGCCCGACACCACCATCGTCGCCAGCGTGGCTCCCGCTCTGCCTGTCCCCGGCTCGCACGGCTCGCTGCGCCTGCGTGTCGAAGACATCGCCCCCACCGAATCTGTCGCCGCCAGCCAGGCCGCCTCTCTCGCCACCCTCGTCACCCTCGCCCGCGGCCTCTCTCAGCCGCTCGCCCCCAACGCCGCCAACACCGCGTTTCGGGAAGTGCTCAAAACCGCCGAAGTCTCCCAGCACGGCGAGCGCGTCATCGTCACCGCGACGGTGCCGGCCACCGTGCTCTCTCATCTATGAGGCGCGCGAGCGGGGCACACTCTCGCTCGCGTCGCAAATTGGTCCCGTAGCCGGCGCTACGTCCTACTTTTCGGGAGGGGTATCCGGCAACAGAGGGGTGAAGTCTTCAAAAACGCTGGGGATCGGCGGCGGGAAGAAGACGGCCAGGTGCTCTCTGGCCGTTTCCACGAGACGAGGATCGATCTTTTCCGAGTGGCCGTGGCAGTGCTTGTAAAGTTCGAGGCCCAGTCTGGTGGGAGTGATATCGAAGCTATTGATCACACGATACGAGGTGAAGTCGAAAACGTTCTGAATCAATCCCAGGTTGAATAAATAGGCGAGATCAGTAGCGTTCCTGGTAAGGTCGTGTATGCCCGTTAACTGAACGATTTCCTGCGGGTTGAGAACGATGGACCCGGAAGCAGAATTCTCAGGCCCCGGCGCCGAGCTTAAGGCCCGCTCACATCCATGGAGGAAGATCTTGGCCTCGGTGGGTGTGATTTCGACGAGCAGGTCGACAAAGATTTGATTGGAGTCGTCCGGCGCATCAACCGAGCAGGAAGAGGCGAGGAGGCCCGCCCATAGCTTCAAGGTCAGGTCATCCGCGGCCCAGGCCCCTTCACGCAGGACGTTTGCCACCAGCTTCGGATGGGCGCGCATGCGGCCGGAATCGGGTTTTGCGGCAAGCAGGTTCTCCGCGGCGAACGCGATTTTGAACAGCGTTGCCGTGCGTTCCGAGTCGAGTTGCCCACCCAGCAGGAGAATCGCTTCCTCGGCCTTGGACTCGCAGAGGCGGCACAGAAAAAAAACAGTCCGGAGGGTACGGAACACCACCGCGACTTGATCCGGATCGGTGAGACTCACGATGTCGCGCACCAGCGCTCCGAACAGGTCTGGATCCATGCCCGGAGGCAGAACAAACTCGAGCGCGATGCCGTCCTCTCCCTGCCCGGTGACCCGAGCTTGAACGGAAATCTGCAGGTCTGAGCTGTCCTCCGGCTCGCCTTCCTTTCGCAGGATGAGGTTGACGAGCTCGTCGGCGTGGAAACGCTCTTCAGTCAACAGGTAGATGCCCGAGGCGCTGACATCCTTGATGCCGGCGGGCCTGGAGGCGGAGTCGATGCCATAGAGAGCCGAAAGCCCCGTTGCGGGCCATCTTTCAACCCGTGGCTGCTCCGGCTCACCCAACCTCTGCAGCACGTGCTTCAAATTGCTCAGCCGAGACATCGCTAGGAATCTCCTGGCGCAATGCCGGCGGCGTGATCGCTTGATGGGGTCAGGCCTTAAACCGGCGCCGATCCCGCGCGACCGCGAATATGGCCCTTCACAGGGACGAATACTTGACAACACAATAGCACCACCGTGCGTACAAAACCATTGCCCATCTCAGGGGGCGAACCACTGTTGCCAGCCGGCAGCCTTCAGCTTCCCTGCCGATTGCGCGTGGAACCGGCACGGCGAGCGCGTCGTCATCGCCGCCACGCTGTGGTCCAGCTCCCAGCGGCCTTTAGCCGAAGCGACAATCCGCCCAGCGCCCATGAATTTACATCCCGCGCCGGAACCCGCCGCCCCTGGCGCCGCATCTGAAACAATGTCTGAGAGAATGGATGGATGGCGCCACCATCGCCGCGCCCCCTGCGCTCAGCCTTAATTCATCCCCTTGAGAGGTTACATGTCCAATCCGCATCGCTTGCTCGCCGCCTCGGCCTTTGCCGGCCTTGTCCTTCTTGTTCCTGCTGTCGCCGCAACTGCTGCATCTGGCCCCGCGCCCGCCGACACCTCGAAGTCCGCCCCCGCGCATCCCGTCCTCACTGGCCAGGCCGCCTTCACTGACGCGGCTCACGAAGCCCCCGGCATCCGCCGCCATCTCACCGTCGCCGACCTGCCCGAGCCCGCGCCCGGCCAATCCGTCGACAACGGTCCCACCATCGTTCCCCGTCCCGCCAACGCCTGGCCCATCGCGCCCAAAGGCTTCAAGGTCGAGCTCTATACCACCAATCTCGACAACCCCCGCCTCATCCGCTTCGCCCCCAACGGCGACCTCTTCCTCGCCGAAAGCGCTACGGGCAAAATCAAAATCTTTCGCGGCGTCGACGCCAACGGCAATCCCAAACAAACCTCCGTCTTCGCCAGCGATCTCCACCAGCCCTTCGGCATCGCCTTCTATCCCCTCGGCCCCAACCCGCAGTGGGTCTATATCGGCGACACCGACGGCATCGTGCGCTTCCCCTACCGCAATGGCGATCTCACCGCTCGCGGCCCCATGGAGCAGATCGCCGACCTGCCCGGCGGCGGACGCCTGCGCGGCGGCGGCCACTGGACCCGCGACCTCGCCTTCTCGCTCGATGGCACAAAGCTCCTCGCCTCCGTCGGCTCGCACTCCAACGTCGACGACGCCGACACCCACCCCGAAGAATTTCACCGCGCCGACGTGCTCGAGTTCACCCCCGAAGGCAAATTCGTCGAGATCTACGCCTGGGGCATTCGCAACTGCGTGGGCGAGGCCATCAACCCCATCACCGGCGAGCTCTGGTGCTCCACCAACGAGCGCGACGCCCTGGGCAACAACCTCGTCCCCGACTACATCACCCACGTCCAAGAGCACGGCTTCTACGGCTGGCCCTGGTTCTACATGGGCGGTCCGAGCGGCGGCCACTGGGATCCGCGCCACGAAGGCAAGCACCCCGAACTCAAGTTCAAAAGTCATCACCCCCGACATTCTTCTCGAGCCCCACTTCGCCTCGCTCGAGATGACCTTCTACGAAGGCTCGCAGTTTCCTGCCGAGTTCAAGGGCGACGCCTTCGCCGCCGAGCACGGCTCCTGGAACCGCGCCCAGCGCGCCGGCTACGAAGTCATCCGCCTGCCCATGCGCAACGGCCACGCCACCGGCGAGTACGAGGACTTCCTCACCGGCTTCACCGTGGGCAACGGCGACGGCGATGTCTGGGGCCGTCCCGTAGGCGTCGCTGTGGCCAAAGACGGTTCGCTCTTCGTCTCCGACGACGGCTCACGCTCCATCTGGCACGTCATCTACACCGGCAAATAACCGCGCCGTCTTTTGGCGCAGCCATCCTGAGCGCAGTTGGGCGCGCAATCGGTGCCGATTGCGCGCCCAACGGAGTCGAAAGCCTGCCCTGAGCGAAGATCGTCCGCCGCGGCGGACAGATCGGAGTCGAACGGGGATCTGCGGTTGCTTTTTCGCTAACTCGCTGGCTTGCAAACTTGCTCACGATTCCGCGTAGCGGACGCCTAACTCCGCTTGCCCCGCTAGCCCCGCTGCCTCTCGCCCTACTTATACGTCCCGTTCCCTTTCAGCAGAAAATCGCGATGCGCGCTGAAGTCCACCGCGGCGCCAAATGCCGGACCGGCCAGCGGATTGTCTTTCAGCGATTGCCGGATCGCATCGTGCACCGCGTCCAGGCCCTCCGGTTGAGGCGCGACGAAAACAATCGCAAACATCCCCGGCGCATCGGTGTGAATGGCCTCGAAGTCGATCTCGTATTCAAGAATGGTCCCGTTGGCCAGCATCTTCTCCATCAGCGGCACAATCAGGTTCTTGCTCAGCTTGTCCACCGCGTCGTCGGGCGCGTCCGCCTTCAGTTGATACGTCGACGCCAGAGTGTACCCGCCCGTATAGGAGCCGGACTTCCAGTTGTAATACCGGCTCACGAAAATGTTGTCCCAGTGCTTCGTGGGACTGAGCGCATACGGCGAGTTGGAAGGGTCCTGCGCTCTCAACTGGTCCAGAACCTTCATCAGTCCCGCCATCGACATCGACGACCACCAGCCGTCGTGCGTTCCTCCGTCCAGCGTGTGCACCAGATTCACATCGCTGCCGTACCCAACTATGGTTCCGTCAGCCACAGCCTTGTCAAAAATTGGGCTTTCGGCGGAAGCGATCTTTCCCGCGTCTCCCCAATGCTCCCGCGGAATCTGCCAATTCGCCAAATACGTATACATCGGTGGTTTCTCTTTCACCTCCGTCGCCTGCGCGCCCGTTGCAACGGCGCTCAGCGCGAACACCGCGAGCCCGCACAAACCTGTGAAGACACTCCGCACTCTTGTGTTCATCTGCTTTCTCCTGTTGTGATGTAGTCAGCAATGCTCCGGGGAATGCCTGACCATGGCAAGTCTACAGCAGCTGCCCGCACTAGCCACTGTGAATTCTTCGCCCCTTCCGGAATCTTTCTCCTCGATGATCTCTTCGCGCACCCTCGGTAACCCGGATTCGCCAGCCCGCGTAGCGGGCGGAAAGACGGTAGCCCCAGGCGTGAGCCTGGGGAATCGAATCCCGCTCACATCTCAAAGCCCGCTTAAGCGGGCGACAGACCTCGCAAACAGAACAGGCCCAAAAATGGGGCCTGTTCGCTGACTCGCTGACTTTATAACTCCGCTAACCCCGCTGCCTTTCGCTCACTGCCCTTTCAACAACGCCCTCCGGTACTCGTCGAAATAGATTGTCATCGGCTCCTGCATCGGGTTGCGGTAAAGACCAACCCTGAACGGCAGAAGCACCGGCGGTCCATAGCCGGTCGTCGCGTCTTCCTGGTTCGAGGTCGCCCCCGCGAAATCCACCACCTGTTTCCCGTCGAGCCAGGCCCGCACAAAGCCCGTCGTCTCGGGCGTGAACTTCACCTGAAAGCGCAGATCGAGCCACCGCCCGCGCAGGTCTCGCTTCTCCCGGTAGAGCACGTTGTAGTGGTGGTCGAGATCCTGCGTAATCAGCAACTCTCCGCCGATATAGCGCACCGCCAGCACCGGGCTATTCTCCCAGCAGGGCAGGTCGCTCGAGTGGCATCACTCCCACCACTGCGCCACCACAAGCCGCACAGGAACAATAGGAAAATCCTCAGGCAGGTACATGCTCCACGAGAATTCGAAGGGCGCGTTCGTGTGCGTCCAGTAGGGATACGCTTCGAGCAACTCGTCGCGCTCGGTGCCCGAGGTGCCCGGGGCGCCCTCCATGAAAAAGTCGTGCGGCCGCACCGCAATGCGCAGGGCGCTGTGCCCGGCGCGCACAATGTAGGACTCGATGGCATACGACCCCCGGCGCCAGCAACAGCGTCATCCACATGTTGCCGAGCGTTGGCGACTCGAACCCGTCGTACACGCTCGCCGGCGGCTTCACCGGCGCGGCTGCTGGCGCCGTGGCCTCCGTTTTGGCCGCCGGTGCCGGAGCCGTCTGGCTCAGGACAGCGGCGCAATTGCTGGAGAGCAGCAAAACAAGCATGAGACCGTGTTGCTTCACGAACTTCTTCGATAAAAATCGACACCAGAACATACGAACCCCCAGAAAACTCTCGCCTCGCCACGACGACTGATCATTAACCACTAATCACTACTGTCCGGTTAAGAGTCGAATCGGGTCAATTGGTTGGGATGAGGGATGATTGCGGTTGTGTAATCGGCCTGCTGAAGGGCCTGTGCAATGGGCATTTTCTCGAACAAGGTGACGCAGAGCACCTGGAGAAGAGTGTAGAGGGAGCCGGGCAGTTGCAGGCGTTTTTTGATGATGGCAACCAGCAGGTAGACCGAGACGGCGATCGCCGCCGTAGCGGGCCATACTGCGTGCGAACGAAGTCCCGGGAACGAAGTCCATCAATTGCGCGAACAGCAGCTTGCCCGCATTCATCGCTGCCTCCAGAGGCGATCTCTGGAATCAGCATCGCGGCAATTTCAAATCGACACCACCCTAAAACCCCGGCAACTTGCCGCACATCAGCAGCTTGCAAAATGAAACGCATGAGTTAACCGGACAGTAGTGATCGGTTGTCAGTTATCAGTGTTGCGGCTCTCCTATACTGGAACGAATGATCGAGCCAGTTCAAACTCAGCCCGCGCCGACTTCCGGGCCGAGGCGCATCGTGCTGACCGGCTTCATGGGCTCGGGCAAGACCACCGTCGGGCCGCTGGTGGCAGAACGGCTGGGCTGGAGCTTTGTGGACGTGGACGACGTGATCGAGGCCGAAGCCGGATGCACGATTCCCGAGATTTTTCGCCGCGAGGGCGAAGCCGCTTTTCGCGAGCGGGAGCGGGCGACGATTGCGCGATTCTTCGGCGGCGCGCGCCTGGCCAGCGGCGAGGGGCTGGTGCTGGCGCTGGGCGGCGGCGCCATTGAGGATGCGGCGATGCGCTCGATGCTGCTCACCGCTCCGGATACGCTGATGGTTCATTTGCAGGTGGAGCTGGCTACGACGCTCGCACGCTGCCGCGGGACTGAACATTTAAGGCCCGTGCTTGCCGATGAGGCGAACCTGGCCGGCCGTTACGCGCGGCGAATGCCGCTCTACCGAATGGCGCACGTCTCCATCAATGTCGACACGCTGACTCCGGACGAGGTCGCAGAGGCGGTTGTGCGCGCCGCCGAGTGAAGAAAGCTGAAAAGTGCGCCCCGGCGCCGAGCAGTGGGTGGCCTTGGAGCCAAGGCGTTACTCATCGGTAACGAGGGGTGCCTCCCGGTATGCCATACCTCCATATTTGATAACAAAGGGTTTACGGTGGGGGTATGACCGTTCATATCTGATTCTAAAGGGCCATACCCGTAAACGTACCGATTTACAAGAGTTACGCGCGTATTACTTGGGGCCCTGTCCGTAAGCATCTGATTCCAAAGGGTGCATCTCGTAAATGTACAAATTCATGAGAGTTAGCTGCGTTTCTCGCACATTCCGAGCCGTGCGGGCACGATATTTCGCGCAAGGATCGCCCCGGGAGCACGAATTGTCTGGATGAATGCCTATAAGAATGATTATGCGGGAAGAGGGCGAAATGATCTGCAAACTTGACGGATTTTTTTTGCGAGTGTTTTTAGTGCATTACGAGGAAAATCCCATATCGATGCCTTGACAAGCGGCGATCCTAATCTTTCTGGCGATCACGGGGAGGGATTGGGGGTAATCTCACCCTCGCCGGAGATTCGTCCGGGACGGGTTCGCAGGCCATAAGCCGACTTATCAGGACAAATCCGCAAAATCAGCACAGACGATAGAGACCTGGATACCCGCCCAAATTCCTTCCTAGTCTCTGTGCCTGCCCGATGCTCAGGTTTGAGGTTGTAACTGCCTAGCGACGACTGAGAGTTCCCCTGCCGTCTTCGTTATTTCCAGTACGATCGGCTTCACAAGTGGCCTGTGGTTGGAATCCATTAACGTGACCTCTGCCCTACTGGGGTATCCGTCCCTGAGTTCGGTGTCGTTGTCGCGCAGTCGGTCAATCGCGACGCGCGTCTTCCAGCTAACGCGAGCCCTCGTTTTGCTCCCCCAACACACAAGCACCGACCCGGCACGGCCGTTAGGTACCAGATCAAGGGTGTCACCTGGATGCCCGAGCCAAAGAGCGGAAGAATAGCCCGTACCGATTTCCTGGTTGTTCTGATCAAAAAGCTTCAAATGTGCCCGCACCGCTCTTACGGTTGTTATCTCATGCCCGTAGATGGCCTCGTTTCGGAAACGTGCCACCAAGCCGATCATGTCGCCTTTGCTTGCACCTTCAACCTCGCTGAATGAATGCATCCCATCTGTTCTTCGGCTATATCCAGGACCGCTGTAGGCGATCTTAACGAAGGCCGCACTCAAGAAGACGACATTATGCATTGGGTTCTGTTGCGGCCTAATACCTCTTGCTGCTGGCGGGGTAGGTTGCTCCTTTGATCGTTCGGAGACTTCACTACTTGGTCTTTCCTCTTCAACATTCAAACCTCGGCTTGAAATCCACCAACGAACCTTGGGATAGGCTGAGAGTAAATCCTCAAGGTGATTCCCGGGATTGCCGAAGAAGACGCTACCGCGAGGTGTGCGCTGTTCGCCGAACGTTGCGCGAATGGAGTCGATCGGAATGGGCTTATTACTATTTGCCGCAAGCTCTTCGATCAATTCACGAATAGTACGAGACGCGCCAACCGAGTGTGATATGAAGTTCGCCGCTATGAGGTCGTTGTATAGTTGTTCGCCGCCACTACGAATTGTTTCTTCCTGACTGAATGTCTCGGTAGGATACGCGAAAAAGCTTTCCCTTGGCTTTAGGGCCTGCAAAGCTGGCATTCGAACAGAAGGCATTGGCTTCATAGCGCCAAGTGGTGGTTTGGGGATCAGCGGCTGCCCCGTCAATCTCCTGTATAGGTCATCGTAACGCTCAGGAAGATGGTAATGGCTCGCGCCCTGCAATGGAGTAGGAATGAACACCTCATCTTCCGAAGAGAACATGATCGGGACGAACTTTTTGTTCCTCCCCTGCGCGTTGTAGAGCTCCTGCGTAATAATGTGCCCCTCCCAGATCACTCCCAGCCCTTTGCCGGTTTCCTCTTCGCCCTGAAATCTTCGAAGGTAGATTTCGGTACACGCCACAAGAACGAAATCAGCTTCCCGGACCTGCTTCTCGCACCAACTCGGCCAGCCCTGCGGAGGCGATTCCTCGTACTGATCAATATGGCAATCTACGCCTTCTGAGCGGAGCCGGTCCGAAAGTCTGAGCACTATACTGAGGTGCATCTTGGAGTCGTGGCTATAGCTTATGAATACTTTCGGCGGATTTGGCTTCTCCTCGAAGGAAATAGGCAGTTGGGTATCGGCGGCGGCTTCTGGTTTCAAATCTTGAGGCGTACGACGCGATGTCTGCCGCAAATTTGCATTAGCGTCCGACCCGAAGTCGGCCGGCAAGTTCGCATGCGACCGAGGAGATTGCAGTGCCGCATCTCTCTGGAGGAGGCCTTTGATGATGATGTCGCGGTCAACATGGCCATGCTGATCCCCGTAGCCCTCGATGCCGAACTTTGCTGCAAGCCTCTCGAGCTGAGGCGTGCTCATTGACCAGTAGTCCTTCGAGTCGTCCGGTGTTCTCGGCTGGCGCATTCGTTCTTCAATACTCGGAAGGTACCTTGCCAGTGCGTCGATCTTGCGCTGAAAAAGATTGGTGTCACAATAATTATCTTTGCTGTGTTGTGTTGTTCTTGGGCTACCAAAACTTTCAAGTTGGACGCTTACGACTATGGGTTTCAACTCGTTCGCAGGTATCCGAAAAGAATCTATATCTTCTTCCGAAGCGTCGGCCATTTTATTCAGCACGGCATGGTAATCGCTCACGAATTTCTCTGACACGCGTGACGGCAAATGTGCGCGCATTCCTTCGAATTCGGCGAGGGCTATTCGCCATTTCTTTGCATCTCGCATGACAAGATGATAAATCCGGGCTCCTACAGACCCAAGCGTCCCTCCTCTCGTCGCCGTTCCCATAACTGATCGATCCCGATAAACGCCGGAGGGTCCAGAAAAGGGGCTGTGTCTGGATGGTCGCCAATCCGGAAGCAGTTGGAATTTGGGCCGCGGCGAAGCTTTTTGAAGCAGCCGCAGATCCTTCGTCCCCATCGCTACGCTCAGGGTCCTCAGGATGACAGCGCGTGGGAGAGGTGGGTCTTGTCATCCCGAACGGAGTGAGGGATCTGCGGTTGTTCCTCATCACATTCCATCCCGGCATTTCAGCTTATGATCACTGAATGCGCGAGGGCTCCTACTTCACAACCATCTTGGCCAGCCGCAGCCACACTCTCTACATCGGAGTGACTGGGGACCTGCACAAACGCGTTTTCCAGCACAAATGGAAGGAACATGATGGCTTCACTGCACGCTACAACTGCGATCGTCTCGTCTGGTTTGAGGGCCATCAAGACGTACAACGAGCCATTGCTCGCGAGAAAGAGCTTAAGGGATGGAGGCGGTCAAAGAAGATCGCTCTGATTGAGTCTTCAAACCCGGGCTGGGTCGATCTTAGCCGGGACTGGTACGAGTATGAGCCTGCCGATTATCGACGAGCGCTCGACCGTATGGAAAGCTGAAAAGCAA
Organism: uncultured Acidobacteriaceae bacterium; assembly: GCA_963799155.1. GTDB lineage: Bacteria > Acidobacteriota > Terriglobia > Terriglobales > Acidobacteriaceae > Telmatobacter. The sequence goes on along the minus strand of CAWCWB010000004.1, from coordinate 172,383 downwards.
CCGCAGATCCTTTGTCCCCATCGCTACGCTCAGGGTCCTCAGGATGACAGCGCGTGGGAGGGGTGGGAGTGGGGATTCGCTGCCTTCACCGGGCGGAACAGCCAGACGAGCAGCAGCGTGAACAGCAATCCGCCGACGGTGAATTTGAGCCAGACGGGCGCGGCGGAGGGCGAAAAGAATCCTTCGAGGGTGCCGGCGATGACCAGCAGCGGAATGACGCCGGCGACGAGGCGCGTAGCTTCTACGCCGGCCAGGGCGATGGAGTCGCGGCGGCGGTAGAGCACCCGGGAACATCACACCGCGCCCGAGGCGCAGACCCGCCGCTCCAGCAAGGATGATGGAGGGCAGCTCCAGCGAGCCGTGCGGCGCAACAAAGCTCCACAGGTCGAGCGACATGCCGTGCTGCTGGCAGGCCACGCCGATGACGCCCAGCAAAAGTCCATTGAAGAACATCGACCACAGCGGCCCTAGTCCGAAGACGATGCCTCCCGCAAAGGCGATAAAGCACACGCTGATGTTGTTGGTCATGATGGCGCTCGAGGCCGCCGGCGCCACCGACACCAGCGAGTGGGTCCACATCTCGTGGCGCTCGATGGTTTCGACCATGGCCGGTCCCAGCATGTGGCGCATAAATTGAGGACGCGCCAGGGTGAGCACCGAGCCCAGCAGCGCCCCGCTCACCATGACAACAAGCGACAGCAGAACATACCGGATCTGCCGCTGGACCAGGGCCGGGTACTCGTCGCGCAGGAAATAGAGAATTTTCAAGAAGCCTTTGCGGCGGCTGGAATAGATGATATGGTGGGCGCGAGCCAATAACTGGTTGACGTGCTCGGCGTGAACGCGGGCGGTGGAGTCCTGGCGCAACGTGGAAAGGTCGCTGGCCACCTGCCGGTAGAGGAGCGCGGTTTCGCGCAGCTCGGCGCGCGAAAGCTGCCGCACGCCGGCACCCGTGGCCTTCCACCCCACGGACGAGAACCTGTCCGCGGGGGCCCCGGCCTGGCCCAGCAGCGTAGCCAGACGGTCCCAGTAGGGGCGGCGCTTCGCGAGCCACTGATTGGAGAGAATGATCGCCATGGAGCCGATTCGAGATCAGCTTAACATCGAGACGCCGGAGCTCGTAGCGATTGAGATGCCGCTGGCCGGAATCGGCAGCCGCTTTATCGCCATCCTGGTGGACTATCTGATCTGCGGCGCGGCCCTGCTGGTTCTCGGCGTGATGGCAGCGGTCATCCTCCCGGCGCTAAGTTTCTTCGGCGGGGTCTCGGCCAACTGGGCAGTGGGCATCTTATTTCTCATCATTTTCCTGATGCAGTGGGGATACTTCGCGCTGTTTGAGGCGTTTGGGAACGGCCGCACGCCGGGCAAGCGTGTGGCCCGGATTCGCGTGATTCACCAGTCCGGACGCGGCATCAGCTTCGTTGAATCGCTGGCCCGCAACCTGGTTCGCTTCATCGACTATCTGCCCGGCTTTTATGCTGTGGGCATTGTGACGATGTTTGTAACCCGGCGGCAGCAACGGCTGGGCGATCTGGTTGCCGGAACGCTTGTGGTCCGCGACCGAGAGGCAGATTCGCCGCACTGGAACGAGAGCGGCACGCGCACCTTCACCGCGCCCGCATTTGCCGCCGAGTCACCGATTCCCGCGCCGCACCTGCGCGTGGTGTTGCCCGCGCCGGCGCTGGCCAAGCTCTCCGCCACCGACCTGGAAGTGCTGGAGGGCTTCTTTGCGCGGCGCCTCGACATGGATTTGGCCACGCGAGCGGCGCTCGCGGGGCGCATCGCCTCGGCTCTCTCGGCCAAGTCAGGGCTGGCCATCCCTCCAGATGTAAGCGTGGAAACGTTTCTGGAGGCCGTCGCGCATCAGTTCCGCGAGCAGGGGCGAATGAGCTAAGGCGGTTCTCCTGCAACTATGCGCCATTTCCGGCGCATTTCAAGGTGGCTTTTACTTCCACCCCACAGACGAAGACCCGTCTGTGGGGACCCCGGTTGACGAAAAAGCCACTTAACGATTGCGCCTTGGTCTACACCTGCAGGAGAACCGCGTCAGGATGCAGCCGCCGAGCCGGTTGCGAACGCCGCCGGCGTGCTTCGGGCGATAACCTGATCTGCGCCCGGCCAAGATACGGAATGCAGGGGTATATTAAGATTTTGCCAGTACACCGGCAGCGGCTGCGCGGTTCCTTGCGAGGGCCGGACCGATTGATTCCAGAACAGCCCGGTTTGGCTGCAAACTTGCCGAGCCGGCATTGGGACAGGAGAGCACGAATATGGCCAAGAGCGTCAACAAAGTCTTCCTTCTAGGCAATGTAGGCAAGGACCCGGAGATTCGTTCCACAGGCGGCGGCACCATGGTGGCTTCCTTCGGACTCGCCACCAGCGAACGCTCCAAGGACCCACAGGGCAACTGGCAGGACCGCACCGAGTGGCACAACATTGTGGTCTACGGGCGGCTGGCGGAGATCGTGCGCGACTACGTGAAGAAGGGCTCGAAGCTGTTTGTCGAGGGGCGGATCATGACCCGCAACTGGCACGATAAGGACTATGCCGACAGAAAGATCTATCGCACCGAGATCATCGTCAGCGACCTTTCGCTGCTCTCGGGGCGCGACGACGGCGGCGGGTACAGCCGTTCAACGAGTGCGGCCAACGCGGCGGTGAACGAAGACCAGCGCCCGCCCGCCGGCCAGGACGATTACGCGCAGTCGGCCGAAATCTCTGACGATGACATTCCGTTCTGAGAGACAGGGATCAGAGATCAGGGGTCAGAGATCAGCAGCCCCGGCGACGAATTCCTGCGGGCGGGACCGGGCAGGAACTAAAGGGAACGAGCGAGCGTGGAGTCGCGACCGGAGCGCACGATCCCTCGGTGAGTGGCGAACCTCGCTTCGCGGCATGGCCGGCGCCCGCGGCCAGGGAGAATTCGGATGAAAAAACTCTTTGTTGTTGCACTGCTTGCATCGTGCCTCGCGCTGCCCGCGCAGGAGACGCGCCGCGAGATTAGCCACGCCACGGGCAATCCGGCGATCGACCATAAGCCCAACAGTCGACCAGGTGCCTGACGTGTTTGCCGTCAGCGGGCATCTGGAGCGGATCGTGGTGCTGCGCTTCAAGTTCGGCGCGGACCTGCTTGCCGGCCTCAAAAGATGATCGCGCAGGAGCAGATCAAGAACGCCGTGATTCTCTCCGCCTTCGGATCGGTGCGCGGCTACCAAGTTCACCAAGTTGCGAACCGCGACCTGCCCTCGAAGGATCTGTTCGTCAAGAATCCCACCGCGCCTGCGGACATCATTGGCATGAGCGGCATGGTGATGAACGGGCGCGTGCATCCGCACATCACGCTCGCCAACGGGGATAAGGCCTTCGGCGGCCATCTCGAGCCGGACACCACGGTCTTCACGTTCGCCGTCGTCACCCTGGGCGTGCTCGACGACAAGATCGACATGAGCCGCTTCGACGATTCATCCTACCGGTAGCCGTTGCCTACGCGGGCGATTCTTCTTTCGCTTCGCCCAGCGGATCGTTGTCCCGGTCCGTGACCTCTGCGAGCGCGACGAACCTCTGAGCCAGTTCCTCCGTCCAGCAATTCTCTGGCGCGCGCCAGCTCCAATTGCCCGCCGCCACGGCGGGCGTGTTCATGCGCGCCTCGGAACCCAGCTCCAGCAGATCCTGCGCGGGAACGATGGCCATCTCGGCCACGCTTGCCTGAGCCGCGCGAATCAGCGGCCACGCGGGCCGGTCGCCCACCGGGCCGATAAGAGCTTCGACGGCCTCACGCTCCTTCTTGCTCGCGGAAGTCCACCAACCCTGCGTGGTGTCGTTGTCGTGCGTGCCGGTGTAGGCCACGGTGGCGGGCGTGAAGCGGTGCGGCAGGTGTGTGTGCGCGCCCTTGTTGCTGAATCCGAATTGCAGCACCTTCATGCCCGGCATTCCCAGTTCCGCGCGAAGCGCGTCGACCTCGGGGGTAATGACGCCCAGGTCTTCAGCCACCAGCGGCAGCGGGCCCAGCGCCGCTTCGAGCGCGCGAAACAACGCCCGCCCCGGCGCCTTGATCCACTTGCCGTTGACGGCGGTTTTCTCACCGGCGGGAATCGCCCAATAATCCTCGAAGCCGCGGAAATGGTCGAGGCGCACGATGTCATAAAGGTCGACAGCGCGGCGGATGCGATCGATCCACCAGTCGAATCGAAGTCCGTTTTGATTGGGCGCGGCCAGCACGTCCCAGCGATAGAGCGGATTGCCCCATCGCTGCCCGGTAGGTGAAAAGTAGTCAGGCGGAACGCCGGCAATGCGAATCGGCTTCAAGTCCTCATCGAGCTCAAATATCTCGGGGTGAACCCACACGTCGGCCGAGTCCATGTTGACGAAGATGGCCACGTCGCCGAGGATGCGGATCGCGCTTTCTGCAGCAGCGTCGCGCAGTTGATTCCACTGCTCGGCGAAGGCGAACTGCAGCACCCGCTCGATGGCTACCGCGCGGCCGTGATCCGCCTCAGCCTGCGCCAGGGCCTTTGGGTTGCGGCGGCGCAGCGGCTCAGGCCACTCTGTCCACGCGCCCGTCTTGAACTCGCGGCGCAACACGGCGTAAAGCGCGAAGTCGTTGAGCCACGCGGCCTCATCGCGGCAGAACTCCTCGAAGTCGGCCCACTGATCGGCGAGTGCATCGTCGTCGAGCCCGCGATCGAGAAAATTCCCCGCGGCCTCGTGGAGCAGCGGCAGCTTGCGGCGCTCAACCTCATCAAAATCGACTGCGCCGGAGCGGCCGGCAAGGCCCGCGATACGTTCGCCGTCAATCCAGCCCCAGTCGGCGAGAACTTCCAGGCTGATGAGCGACGGATTTCCGGCAAACGCTGACGACCCCGCGTAGGGCGAATTGCCGTATCCGGTGGGGCAAAGCGGCAGAACCTGCCAGACATGCTGTTTGGCGCGGGCCAGAAAATCGACAAACTCGTGAGCGGCAGGACCCAGGTCGCCAATGCCTCCATAAGAGGGCAGCGAGCTCACATGCAGCAAGACTCCGGAGGAACGCTGAAATTCCATGTTGTTCTTATTATCGACGGACGGGACGGGCGGCGATCGACGCTTTCTGAGACACTATGAGGCGTGTCCCCGCACAGGGCCGTATTACGATCCACATCAAAACGAGGTGGTCCTCCGTTGTTTAAGAATCGCTTGCGACATTTTTGCTTTTGCATTTCTGCCCTGGTTCCGATTCTGGCCGTCCTGCCGCCTCAGGCCGCCTTTGCCGCCGCAACTCCACAGCCAGTGGTCCTCACCGCCGGCTGGCAGTTGCAGGATGTGGCCAAGGTCCCGCAACCCTCCGCACAGGTCTCGTCGGCAGCTTTCGACACGAGCGGATGGTATGCAGCCACGGTTCCGGGCACCGTGCTCACCACGCTGGTCAACAATCACGTCTATCCCGAGCCGCTGTATGGAGAGAACGAACGCCCCGAGATCATTCCTGAGAGCCTGGTGCACACCTCGTATTGGTACAGGACCGTCGTGCCGGTGCCGGGAACATACAGGAATCGCCGCGTCTGGCTGAATTTTGACGGGATTAATTACTCCGCCGAGGTGTGGGTGAACGGTGCGCAAATCGGCACAATGCGCGGCGCCTTCATTCGCGGCATCTTCGACATCACCGCGACGGTAAAGCCGGGCCTGCCTGCGGTGGTGGCCGTGCTGGTAACTCCACAGCCGCATCCAGGCGTTGCGCACGAGCACACGCTGCGCGACGGAGTGGGACAGAACGGCGGCATCACCTCCATCGACGGCCCCACGTTTCTCTCCACCATCGGCTGGGATTGGCTTGACGCCGTGCGCGACCGCGACACGGGCATCTGGCAAAAGGTTTTTCTCTCCACGACGGGGCCCGTAGTGCTGAAGGATCCGCTGGTCACCACCGATCTGCCGCTTCCTAAAACCGACTCCGCCGACTTGGCAGTGCAGGCGACCGTCGAGAACGTGACCGGCAAGCCTATCGCGGGCGTGGTGCGCGGAAACATCGAAGACATTGTCTTCAAGCGGCGGGTCGAACTCGCGCCACACACCACGCAGCAAGTTACGTTTGACGCGAAGAATACGCCGGCGCTGCACATGGAGCACCCGCGTCTTTGGTGGCCCAATGGCTACGGCGCGCAGAATCTTTACCGGCTGCACCTCGAGTTCAGGACCGGTCACGCGATCTCTGACGCGCAGGACGTGGACTTCGGCGTGCGCAAGATCAGCTACTCGGTTCCCGGAACGGACACGCTGACCATCTCAGTAAACGGCGTGCCCATCTTTATTCGTGGCGGCGACTGGGGTCTCGACGAGGCCATGAAGCGCATTCCTCGCCAGCGGCTCGACAACGAGATCCGTCTGCATAAGCTGGCCAACCTGAACCTGATTCGCAATTGGGTGAGCCAGAGCACCGATGAAGATTTCTACGACCTCAGCGATAAGTACGGCCTCCTGGTGTGGGACGAGTTCTTTCAACCCAATCCGAATGACGGCCCCGACCCGACCGACATTGCAACGTACATCGCCAACGTGCGCGACAAGGTGCTGCGCTATCGCAACCATCCCTCGATCATTCTGTGGTGCGCGCGCAACGAGGGCGATCCGCCGCCGGAGATCGACGCCGAACTGCGCAAGGTGCTTACGGAGGTCGATCCCACGCGACTCTACTGGCCGAATTCGGCCGACGGCCCCGGCGTCCGTTCGCACGGGCCGTATTACTGGCGGACGCCGCGCGACTTCTATACCGTCACCGATGATTACTTCAAGACCGAAACCGGCAGCGTGTCGGTGCCCACGCTCGAATCCATTCACGGCATGATGCCGGAAAAGGATTGGGAGACGATCGACGACGATTGGGCCGAGCACGATCTGGCCAAAGGCAACCAGCATGGTGACCTTTATCCGGGGATCATCGCCGCACGCTACGGAGCGTTTCGCAATCTCGCCGATTTCGTGCGCAAGGCGCAGATGGCGAACTACGAGGCCTACCGCGCCATGTACGAGGGGCGCAATGCGCTGCTCTTCCATCCCACCACGGCCATCATTACGTGGATGAGCAATCCCGCGCAGCCCAGCTTCGTGTGGCAGCTTTACCACTACGATCTGGAGCCGATGTCGTCGTTCTTCGCCGTGATGCACGCCTCGGAGCTGGTGCACATCCAGTACAACGAGGCCAACGGCCAAGTGCAGGTAATCAACAACAAGCCCGAGCCGGTCGCCGATGCTGTCGCGCGCGTCGCGGTCTATAACCTCGACGGCTCGCACATCTTCGAACACGAAAGCAAGCTGACGGCCGCGCCCGACGTGGCGACAAATCTCGGGCCGATCGATTTTCCGCAGTCGCTCTCCGCGGTCTACTTCATCAAGCTGGAGCTGCGCGACACCGCCGGGCAATTGCTCTCCAGCAACTTTTATTGGCGCGCACAGCCAGACCATCCCGACGACCTGACGGCCCTGGACACGATGCCCATGGTTGCGCTGACGGCGAAGGTGGACGTTCTGGAAGCAGATGCGGCGGGTGAGCGCCAGTTGCGGGTCACGCTGCATAATCCCACCAAGACTGTCGCCGTGATGGCGCACGTGCAGTTGCGCAGAAAGTCCGGCGAGCGCGTGCTGCCGGTCTTCTACAGCGACAATTATGTCTCGCTGGTTCCCGGTGAAATAAAAACAATCGACATCGAGGCCGCGCAGAGCGACTTCAAGGGTGACGACGCGCTGATCGTGGTCGATGGCTGGAATGTGACGGTTGCGCCTGCGTCGTTTCCCGGTGCATCGGTCGCGCCCAATCTCGACGCGCAGCCCGATCATTCGCCCGCAACGGGATTGCCGGTTGCAACCACCGGACTGCGCTGACTGCCGCTGCGCCCACGCACAAAAAAGCCCGCAACCACCGACGGCTGCGGGCCTTCTTGTTTTCGCTCGGAATCCGCCGGCACTTACATGCCCGGCGCCTGCTGTCCTGGCGGCTTGGCGTTCACGCGAATGAGGTTGCGTTTCTTGTAGTCATCCAACACGCCGCTCACGAAGACGCTGAAGGCCTGGTTGCGCCGCTGGTCGAGGATTTCGTCCCGCGCCCGATCGAAGTTCTTGGCGATCTCGTCGGTGGTCGGCTCCTGCTTCAGGAGAATCTTCGCCACCACGCCGGTGCGGCCGGCGTCGATGGGCCCGCTGATCGCGCCCACACTCATATCGAAGAGCTGCGGCGCCACCTGGCCCACTGCGCCGAAGTCAGGCACCTGCCCGGTTTCGCCCACCAAGTCACTCGTCTTTACCGTTGCACCCACAGCCTTGGCGGCTTTGGCCAGATCGTTCATCGCCTTCGCCTTGTCGGCCAGATCCTTGGTCTTCTGGCTCAGCAGCGCAGGCAGTTGCTCGTCACGGTAGTCGTCGAGCACATGAGTTTTCCAGTCGGCAAACGAGGGCAAATGCGCCGGAACGATCCCCGCCACCTGGAAGACCGCGTAGCCCTCGCCTGTGGGCGCAGATTGCGGCGGGTCGCCCACTTTGGCTTCAAAGGCCTTGGCCAGAATCTGCGAGCTGTCGGGTAGCGCCGCAATTACGCCCTGGCGCTCCATCGGCTGCGTGGTCACCAAATCCAGGTGGTGGGCCGCAGCCGTCTTTTCCAGGCCGCTCTTGATCGCCTCACTGGTCAACTGCTGCGCGAAGTTCGACTGCGCCTGCGCGGATGCTTCGCGCATGAGCGCGGCCACAATGTCGGCCTGCACTTCGCTGAGCGGCTTGGTGTGCGCCTCCTGCCGCTCTTCCACCTGCACAATGTGGTAGCCGAAGCTGCTCTTCACAATCTCAATGTCGCCAATTTTCTGCGTGAAGATGGCGTTGTCGAACTCCGGAACCATCTTGCCGCGCTGGGCAAAGCCGAGTTCGCCGCCGGAGTTCTTGCTGCCCGGATCGTCGGAGTACTTCTTAGCCAGGTCGGTCCAACTGCCGCCGGCTTTCAACTGCTTGAGAATCATTTCGGCCTTCGCCTTAGCCGCCGCGTCGGTCTTGCCGTCGGCGCCTGCAGGCACGCTGATGAGAATGTGACGCGAGCGAGCCTGCTCGGGCACGGAGTAGTCGGCTACGTGATCGTTGTAGTACTGCTGGATGGCCTGCTGGCTGGGCTGCGGAACGCCGCCAGGAATCTGGTTCTCGGCAAACGCGAAGTATGCGATCTTGCGCTCCTCCGGCACTGCCTGGGCATACTGCGCAGCGTTCTTTTTGAAGAACGCTTCCAGGTCGCTGTCCGACGGGTTGATGGTTTTGCGCAGGTCGTCAGACGAGATCACGGCGTAATCGAACTTGATCTTGATGTTCTCCTTGCGGTAGTCCTCGCGGACCTCCTTGTCGCTCACCGTAACCCCGCTGGTGATGAGGGCCTCGAGGCGCCGGATGGTGATTTCGGTCTTGATTTCGTTTTCAAAGTCCGTGACCGACTCGTGCATGTACTCGTCGACCAACTGCTTGTAGGCATCCGGGCCAATGAATTTGCCGCCCGGATAGAGTACCTGGGCGTTGGGGCCGGTACGCAGCGCGTGGCGCACGTCATCGTCGCTGGCGGTGATGCCGAGTTTATGCGCTTCCTGCAGGAGCACCTGCTGCTCCACCAGTTGTTGACCCATCTGCTGCTCGAAAAACTGCACGAGCCTGGGATCTCCGGCGTATTGCGGGTTGCTCTGCTTCAACCGGTTCTCCGTGGCCTGTTCCACGCGCGCCTGGCTTATGGTGTCGCCGGAAGAGAAAATTCGGCTATACCAGTGCGGATAAATGACAGCATACGTGTCGGGCGACGAAGCGCCCATGCCACTGAGGCCGGGGATCAGGTAAAGCACCATGGTGACGGAAGCAGCGCCGATGACCACCACGATCAGCGCTTTGACGACGGGATTATCTGCTTGCAGGAATCGAATCATGGATCGACCTGAACCTTCAACTCTCTACGCGCGGGCAGGCTGAAACGCCAGGCGGCAGCAAGGAATCTGCTGCATGGCCGGCGTGCCTGCGACTGCGCAATTCTCGCTCGATGCGACTCTGTCATTATAGACGACAACGATGATCGGCCAGCGCCCGAATGAGTGCGAACTCCGAACGCACAACGGGCATCCCGCGTATGCGGGATGCCCGCTTCCGTTCCCGTCTTCTTGTTCCCTTGGTCCCTTGTTCCCTGCCGGGGTCCCCGTCGAGCGATCTTTGCTCGATGGGGTGGCTCGATGGGGTGGCTCGGTCCCTGTCTCTACCGCCAGTAGTACACGCCGCCGACCAGGTAATACGGCCGGTAGTAGACCGGCGGATATGGGTACACATACCCCGAATAGTAGCCGTAGTGCGGTCCGTAGGCGTAGGGGCCGCGCCTGTAGAGGCTTGGGCCGCCGGGATACAGTCCCTGCGCCAGCCGCGCGGCCTCTTGCGGACCCACCGGATCCACCGTGAGCGGCGTGATGAGATGGAATGTGACCAGCGCCTCGGCGGGAATCCAAACCCGCGGCCCACCGGATGCAGCGGAAGCAGCGGTGCCTCCGGCCGCGCCGGCCCCAGCGCCGATGGCGCAGCCGGGGCCACGGCCCACTGCGCAGCCAATGATCGCGCCAATCAGGGCCCCGCCCACTGCGTTGCTCACCGTCTGGCCGGCCTTATTCGGGCCCTTCACCTTGAACTCGTCGGTCGTGAGCTGGTAGCTGCGCCCACCCAGATCGAGCGAGGTGACCGTCAGCGCCAGCACCGAGCTGCCGGCCAATTTGCCGGAGCCGGCATTCTTCGCTTCCGTCACCACGCCGTGCACGATGGCCCCGCGCGGTATCGCCAGCACGCCGCCCACGGCCACATCCTGAATCACCATGAACTGCACCGGCTCGCCGTCCTTGGCCCGCTTGCTGTCAACCGGCTCACTGGTCCGCACCTGCAGCAACGTTCCCTGAGCGATGGTCACGGGGCCTCTTGGCTGTTCATAAGTCGGCGCCGCTGGCGCGGGCGCGTACTGCGGAGGGTACTGCGAATACTGCGGGCTCCGATACTGAGGCCGCGGCGGCGGTGCCGGGTAGCCGCCCTGCTGCGGATATGGCGACTGTTGCGGATACGGCGCCTGTTGCGGATACGGCGCCGCAGCCGGAGGTTGGCTCTGCGGTGGAGCTTGATTCTGGTTTGGACTCCCCGCCGGTGCGGGACCCGGAGGCGGCAGGTTCGCCATATTTTGCCGCGCCTGCGACTGGTCGGCATCCGGCATGTCCGAATTGTCGGGCGCCGGCTGCGCGCCCTGCGCCGCCTGGCCCGGATTGCCGATTTGCAGGTTGTTGTGCACTTTGGTCACGCCGTCCACGTGCGAAGCAAGCGACTCAGCCAACTGCCTTGACGCGTCGCTCGACACGGTTCCCGAAAGCGTGACCTCGCCCTGGATGGTGGCCGCGGTAATCAAGTCGTTTTTCAGCGCCGCCGAAGCGTCGAGCGCATGCACCACATCCATCTCGATCTGACCATCTGTGCGCTGCCCCTGTTGCCCTGCCGGCTGACCTTGAGATTGCGCCGCCGTGCCCGCGTCCTGCGCAAGCGCGACTGCGGCGCACAGCACGGCCACCCCAGTCCATGCCAGCAGCTGTGTGCAGCCTCTCTTCATCAAGGGTCGATTCATGCTGATCTCTCCTTTATCTATCCCGTCATTCCCCGCTGGCCCAAGACCACGGCGGGTGAATAACTTCCCCAACCAAATTCTCCGGCTCAAACCGTTAGACGAGCTTCGCCTGAGCCTGTTACCGGTTGAAACCCCGCCTCCGGGAAAAAGTTTCCTAGGCCAGCGCCGCGCTGACCGCCGCGTTCAGAGCTTTCAGTCCCGCGGCTACGTCGGCCCCCAGGTGCACCCGCAGAGCCCTGCGCCCGCGCGATTCCAGCACCGCCAGATCGCCGGCCGCCTGCGCATCGATCACCACGCCGAAGCTGTATTTCTGGCCGGGAATGTCCATATCTTCGGCGTGGTCCGCTGTGATCTGCAAAAAGACTCCCGTATTCGGGCCGCCCTTGTAGTCCTGCCCGGTGGAGTGCAGAAAGCGTGGGCCGAAGCCCAGGCACGTGGCCACGCGCTTGCGGTCGCGGACCTTGTGCCGGAATTCCTGAATGGCCGCTTCGTGCTCCGGGAACATAGGCAGAAACGCCAACGTGGCAAAGTAGTCGCCGCCGCGAAGCTGGTCGAGATGCGGCCGGAGAATCCCCGCCAGCGTTGCGCTCTGCGAGGCGGCCTTGAGCTTGGCCGCGTAGGCATCGGTCGCGTACAGCGCGATGCCCTCATCGACAAGGAACGGCGCGCGCTTGGGGAGCTTGCCCGTTTTCTCGTATTCGACGGTCAGCGCGCGCGTTTCCACCTTCGCCGATTCCACGTCCGGCTGGTTGAAGGGATTGATGCCCATCACGGACCCCGCGACCGCCGTCGCAATCTCCCAGGTGAAGAACTGCCCGAAGATTTCGTAGAGGTCCGCAATCTCGAAATACACCACCGGATGGCCGGCGGCTTCGAGCGCCGCAACCTTCGCGTCGAGATTCAATTGGACGCTCGCGCCGGCCGTGCCCGCCAGCTTGACATACGCAAACACGCGGTCGTTTCCGTACAGGCTTGGGGGCCCGATGGCCTCGCGGTCCACTGGCGTGATTCCCTTCCCTTGCTTGCCGGTGGATTCGGCGATCAGTTGCTCGAGCCACGCGCCCAGGTCGTAGATCTCCGGCGAAGTGAAGATCGTGATTTTGTCGCGGCCTGCGTTCGCCGCCGTGCCCAACAGCAGGCCGAGCTGCACGCCAGGATTGTCCGCCACGGGCAGCTTCGCGCCGGCCACTGCCTTGGCCGCCTCCGCAAGAAGCTTCTCTACGTTCAGGCCGGCCACGGTGGCTGCCACCACGCCGAAGTTCGACAGCGCCGAATAGCGCCCGCCGATCTGCGGGTCGCCGTAGAAAACGCGCCGGAAGCCGTCGATCTTCGCCACCTGCTCCATCTTCGAGCCGGGGTCGGTGATGGCCAGGAAATGGCTGCCAACCTCCTCAGCGCCCACGGCCCTGCGCATTTCGTCGAAGAAAAACTGCTTGAGGATGTTGGGCTCGAGCGTGGAACCGGATTTGCTCGCCACGATCACCAGCGTCTCGGCCAGGTCCACTTCGTCGCAGGCAGCTTTTACCTGCGCCGGGTCAGTGGAATCGACGATGCACAGCTCCGGGAATCCCGCTCGCGGCCCGAAGGTCTTGGCCAGCACCTCAGGGCACAGGCTGGAGCCGCCCATCCCGAGAAGCAGAACCGACTGGAAGTCAGAGCTCTTCACATCGCCGCCCAGTTCCGCGAAGGATGCAAGGTCTTTCTGCTGGCGCTCGACGATGTCGATCCAGCCCATCCACTGCTCCTCGCCATCGCGAGTCCACAGGCTGGGGTCCTTCTTCCAGAAGCGGTCAACCTTGTGGTTGGCTTGCCAGTCGGCGGCCGCCGCATCCACGGCGCCGCGAAGCTCAGAGGAAACTGCAATTCGAAAGCTCATATCACCTTAGATTCTGCCTGAAAGCTTGGGTTGCGAGGCAAACATTGTGCAAATCTTCACGCCGCAGGGCCGGTTCGCGTTCAGGCCTGTTCGTCGGGTCATGCAGCTTTTGCCGGCCAGTTGGGCGTGACGCGGATCAGCTCGAGAGGAACTTTCCCGCCGCTCGCGTCTTCGAGCACGAACTCCGGCGAGCGAGCCGGCACGGCGACGATGCCGCGCGCCGGCAGTTCGACCGGCTCAAAACCTGCACCGGCCATGCGCCCCGCGCCCGCGATTCGCGCCGCGCCGGACAATGCAAACAAATAAGCGAGCCCGCGCTCCTCGCCTGCGCCGCGCAGACTCTCGCTTGTCTTGCTGCCGCTCACGGGAATCCGCTCCATGCGAAAGTACTCCACATCGATGAGGACCGTGCGGTCGGCGAGAACGCGCGGAGCCACTTTGCCCGCGCGCGTGGTCAGCCGCATCGCTTCGAGCGATTTCTCGATGTGCAGTTCGCGGCCGCGTCCGTAGTCGAACATGCGGTAAGTCAAATCGCAGTTCTGCTGCGTCTCCAGCAGAATCGATCCCGGCCAGATCGAGTGCACCGTTCCGGCATCCACAAAGATCAGTGTCTCCGGCGGCGACCGGCAGCATGTTCAGGCTGGCCTCGAGCGTTCCCGCGCGAATTCCTTCCTCGATCTGAGCGAGCGTCGCGCCGGGCTTGACGCCCGACCGCCACCTGCGCTCCCGGCTCGGCCGCCAGCGCATACCAGCACTCCGTTTTGCCGCGCGGCTGGCCGTATTTCTGCGCCATCTTGTCGTCGGGATGCACCTGCACGCTCAGCTTTTCCCGGGCAAAGATGGTCTTGATCAGCAGCGGCGAATCCGACCGCGGGCGCATGGGCGCCGAGCAGCGCCGAGGCGGCTTCGGCGAAGAGCGCAGCGAGCCGCTTGCCCGCGTGAGGTCCGGTCGCGAAGAGGCAATCGTCGCCGGTGAGCCACACCTCACCAATGGGATCGCCCGCGGCCACGCGATCATACCAGGGGCGCAGATCGCGGAATCCCCAAACGCGCGAAACAAATTGGGGCTCGATGCGAAACGGCGCCAATTCCTGTACCGGAGATGGCCGCGAACCTGCCATAAACCCGATTCCGAACCTCTGTGCCACGTTGTCGATGCCGGCAGTTTTACGATCCCATCGGCGCAGCGCGGCTGCAATCCCACTCTAGCAGACAGGCGAAACGGACCCCGCCACAAAAATGCCCTCGATTTCTAACTGCCCCGTGCTACGCTCGACCTGTCATGCGCCGTCAGATTTTTACGCTTCTCGCAGCGCTCGTTGTCCTGGCGGCGCCGCACCCGGCCGCGGCCCAGAAGTTCCTGCCCCGGACCATTCAGTTTCAGGGCGACCCCGAGTACACCAACCAGGAGTTGCTCGACGCCGCCGGCCTCAAGAAGGGTGTGGTCCTAAGCTACGGCGACATGCAAGACTACTCGAAGCGCCTGCTCGACAGCGGCGTCTTTGCCAGTGTCGCCTTCAAATTCGACGGCCAGGATCTGATTTTTCTGCTTACGCCCTCCACCGACCTCTATCCGATCCGTCTTGAGAATCTTCCCGTCACCCCCGGCAAGGATCTTGACGCCAAACTGCATGAGCAGATTCCGCTCTATCACGGCAAGGTCCCCGCCGACGGCGGGTTGGCCGAAAGCGTTCGAGCAGCTTTGGAAAAGATGCTCGCCGGCGAGGGACTGCAAGCCACCGTCGTCGCCACAACGGCTGCTGATCTGTCGACCCACAAGGTAGTCGCCGTCAGCTATTCCATCACCACGCCGCCCGTGCTGGTCGGTGTCACGCGCATTGACGGCGCATCTTTGCAGCTTCAAGCCAGAGTGCAGTCCGTCGTGGCTGAGGCTGCCAGGAATCCCTTCAGTACCGCGGACTCGGCAGACAACCTCGCGCGCGCCATGCAGCAGTTTTACGGCGACCTGGGCTTCGCCGCCGCCAAAGTCCAGGTTGCGCGCGCGGGCAACCCTGCCCTCCAATCCGGCGCTATTGTGGTTCCCTTCTCCATTCATGTTGAAGAAGGCCGGATCTACCAGGTGACCACGATTCACCTGCCGCCCGGCACGCCCGTCACGCAGGAGGAGATCGATCAAGCGCTCAACCCCGCCCCCGGTGGTCCGCCCATCGGCGTCAGAGTCCGCTCCATTTGGATGTTGATCTCGTCGAGGTATCACCAGAAAGGCAATCTCGATTGCAAGATCACCCCTCACGCCAACTTCAACGATGCCGACGCAACGGTCAGCTACGACGTCGATGTGGACCCCGGCCCCGTGTATCACCTCGCCTTTGTCAAATTCGACAACGTCAGCGACGACTTACGCACGCTCCTGATTCACAACTGGCAAATGATGCCCGGCGATCCCTTCGACGAGAGTTATGTCGCAAGCTTCATTGTCAAGGTACAGCAACAGGACCCGGTTCTGAGGCGGTCGCTCGCAGGGGTGAGGGTAACCTACAACGTAACAGCCAACCCCGACACGCATGAAGTGAACGTGGTGATCCGTCTGGAAAAGTAGTAAGCTGGGCGCCTCCCCGGGTTTAGCGCAAAACCTCTATCGGCACCCCCACCTGCACTCGCGTCCAGATCTTGTCCGTGGTCCAGGCAGTGGCCTTGCGGGTCGACGCGAGAGCGAGACATGCCCGATCACCGAGGGCGAGCTCTGCGTGAGAACGAGAGTACTTGGCAGCGAGCTCCGCTTCCGCCTTCCCGAACGGAACCAGTTCTATTCCGGCAAGAAGCGCGTCCAGCTCTTGCATCGTCATGGACGGATTTTCCCGGTGCAAGCGCGTAAGGGTCTCGCACCAATTGACTGCGCTGATCGCAACCTGGACATCATCGCCTGATTCGACCATCGCGAGCAGCGCATCCACCCTGTGGCCGCCTCGCTCTTTCAAAACCAGGGCCAGAACCGCCGACGCATCGAGAACCACGTTAGCGGCGGGCTTCACGGGCCGGTTCCTCATGTCTTTCGGCGAGAAAATCGTCGAGGATACCCTTTAAGCTGCCGCGGCTCTTGACAATGCCGGCGCGGATGCTCTCCAACGCCATCTTCCGGCTCAGGATCTTGATCTCGCCAGCCTCGCTGATTACCGTCAGGCGTTCTCCGGGCTCCAGGCCAAATTCTTTGCGAATGGCCGCCGGGAGAACGATTCTGCCACTTTCTCCAAGAACTACCGTTTCCGTCATAATATGACACCCAATTAAGATTATGACAGATTTCACAATCTCTGTCATAAAATGTTGTGTTTGTCGCGGACGTGCCCGGAAAGGGGCGCCGGCACGAGCAAGACCGCGCCCTGCGTGTCCGGAGATCGGCGCGCGCCGTGGGATCGATCTTCGCCGCCGAAAACATTCCACTTGCAGATATATCCGTTTCGGATATATAGTACCGTCATGGGCATTCAAGCACCTCCGGCAGTCCCACTCACTCCCGCGGTATTCGCCATCCTGCTTTCGCTCGCGGAGGGTGAAAAGCATGGCTACCTCATCATGAAGGATGCGCGCGCGCCACAAGGCGGCGGCGTGCGCCTGGGCCCGGGAACTCTTTATGGCTCGCTCGACCGCATGATGCGCGCTGGGCTGGTGGCCGAATCGGGCATGTCAGACGATGAGCGCCGCCGCTACTACCGGCTGACCGCGCTGGGCCGCCGGACGCTAGCCGCGGAACTCGAGCGCCTTGACTCCGCGATCCGATCGGCCCGGTCGCGCGGCCTGCTTGCGCACAGGAGCCGGTCATGAAGCCTGATCGCATCGATCGCGTCTACGCCTTTGCGCTGCGGCTTTACCCAGAGCGTTTTCGGATCGCCTACGCGCCTGCCATGCTTCAGGCGTTTCGCGACGTGCGAGCCGACGGATCGCTTTCGCACGGCGCTTTTGCACGCCTCATCTTCATTGACCTGTTTACTTCCCTTGCAAAGGAGCATCTCGCCATGCTGCGCGAAGCCTTTGGCCGTCCTGCATTGCTGTTCAACGCCTTTGTCCTGGCCGGAGTTTCCACCATCCTGGGATTGGCGCTCTACGCGATTCCTCAGCAAGTGCTTCGCCAAGGCGCAAACGATCCACAGATTGAGATGGCGGGCAACCTCGCCGTCTACCTCGAAAAATATGGTGTCAACGATGGTCTCAGCCAGGGCGCGTTGACCGAACGGGGCGGCGCCATCGTCGACATGGCGAACAGCCTGTCCCCATTTCTGATCGTGTACGACGATGAGGGACGCGCCCTGGGCTCAACCGGCCAGCTTGATGGAAAATCGCCCGCACCGCCGAAGGGCGTATTTGAGTACGTGCGCAGCCACGGGGAAGAGCGCGTAAGTTGGCAGCCGCGCCCCGGCGTCCGCATCGCAGCCGTCATTGAACGCGTCTCGGGCGCGCAGCCGGGTTTCGTCCTTGCCGGACGTTCGCTGCGTGAAGTGGAAGTCCGCGAGGCGCAAGTGGGGCACATGGCCGGCTTGGCATGGATTGGAATGCTGGGGTTGATCCTGTTTGGAACCGCAGCTTTGGGCTGGTTTACGCGGACGAAGATTTCTTGACGCATTTCGGCGTGCCGCCCGGGGTTTGCTAATCTTGGCGCAGCATGAACAGACAGGCTGTGCTGCTTGCCGCGCTTCTTCTTTTCTGCTCTCTTCCATCGCCCGCGCAAAAGAAGGCGACGCCGCCCGCGCAAAAGAAGGTCCCGCCCAAAGCGATCCGCTTTCAAGGCGCGCCCCAATATACGCAAGAGGAGTCTGCTTGCGGCTGCCGGCCTGAAACCGGATGCGCGCCTGAACGCCAAAGACGTAAAAGCGCACGCCAAACAGCTCAACGATACGGGCTTCTTCGCGGTGGTCCGGTTCAGCAACGACAGCAAGGGGCTTCTCTTCTCTTTGACGCCCTCCAACCAGCTTTTCCCCATGCATCTCGACAATTTGCCGCTCAAGCCGGGTAAAGAACTCGACGACAAACTCCATGCGCGCTTCCCGCTTTATCACAGCCTCTTGCCCGCCAATGGCTCTACGCTCGAAGGAATCCGCCAATCGTTCGAAGAAATGCTGGCGGCCCAAGGAGTGAAGGCAACGGTAAAGGCCGCTGTCACCAGCGGCCTGGGCCCCAAAAAGATCACGGCCATGAACTTCACTGTCACCTCGCCTGCGGTGCGTATCGGCCCCATCCAACTTGCCGGTGTTTCGGCTGCCATGCAGGCCAAGGTCGATTCCCTCGTCAACGGCCAGACAGGAAACGAGTTCGATACGGAGAACTCCACAATTGGCTTGAAGCACGCGTTTGAGGATCTCTACCAGGACCAGGGTTACGCGGCCGTCGAAGTCGACGTGGCCCAGATCGATCCTCCGATCATCTCGGGGCAATCTTCAGATCAACCTTCGGACCTGGCCGTCGAAATACCCTATTCGGTCACGGTGAGGGAAGGTGGTGTCTACAAGCTCGGCACAATCAGTTATCCGGCCGACGCGGCGGTCTCGCGTGCGGAGGTTGCGAAGATACTGTCCAAATACCCGGCAGGCTCGGGAAGGCCGCTCGATCTGTTTCTCCTCGCCGTCCGCGACGCCTATCATGCCAAGGGCTATCTCGATTGCTCCATCTTCCCTCAGGCCTCGTTCAACGAGGCCACACACATCGTGAATTACAGTCTCGAAACCGCTCCCGGCCCTCTCTATCGGATGGCCGCAGTTCAGTTCGATGGCGCCCCCGCTGCCATGGCCGCCAGGCTCACGCGCCTCTGGAAGATGGCGCCCGGCGACGTATTCGATGACAGCTACGTCTCGGGCTTCGCGGCCCGCGCGCAAAAGCAGGATCGCGCTCTGGCGAAATGGATGCAGACCGTCGTCACCACCTTCGACGTGAAGGCCGACCCAACCACGCATCAGGTCAACTGCATCTTCCACTTCGCCAAGCCCGCGCAGGGCGTCCATTAGGAAGACGGGGTCGCTTGCGCGCGGTTTGCGCGCGAAGCGCGCGGCTGCCTGGACGGCCAGTCCCGGCCAGTCCTACTCCCACTCGATCGTGCCCGGCGGCTTCGACGTCACGTCGTAGACCACGCGATTGATGCCGCGCACCTCGTTCACAATGCGGTTGGAGATTTTCTTTAGCAGTTCATAGGGCAGCGGCGTCCAGTCGGCGGTCATGCCGTCCTCGGAATGCACGGCGCGGATGGCGGCGGTGTAGGCGTAAGTCCGCTGGTCGCCCATCACGCCCACGCTCATCACCGGCAACAGCACGGCGAAGCTCTGCCAGATTTTTGTGTACAGGCCCGCCGCCTTGATCTCGGCGACCACGATCTCGTCGGCCTCCTGCAGCAGCGCCACGCGCTCCGGCGTCACCTCGCCCAAGATGCGCACCGCCAGGCCCGGCCCCGGAAACGGCTGCCGGCTCAGGATCTCTTCCGGCATGCCGAGATCGCGCCCGATGCGGCGGACCTCATCCTTGAACAAGTCGCGCAGAGGCTCGATCAGCTTCAGCTTCATCCGCTCCGGCAGCCCGCCCACGTTGTGGTGGCTCTTGATGGTCTGGCTTGGACCCTTCACGCTCGACGACTCGATCACGTCGGGATAAAGCGTGCCCTGCACCAGCCAGTCGAGTTTTCCTTCGGGGCCGCCCGTCTCGTGCGCGATGCGGTTGGCCTCCTCCTCGAAGACCGCGATGAACTCTGCCCCAATGCGCTTGCGCTTGATCTCGGGATCGGTGACGCCGGCCAGTTTCTCGAGGAACCGCGCGCTGGCGTTCACGGCCACGATGTTGAGCCCCAGCTTGCCGCGCAGATTGGCCTGCACATTCGCGAATTCGTTCTTGCGCAGCACGCCGTTGTTCACAAAGATGCAGGTCAACCGGCTGCCGATCGCCCTGTGCACCAGCATCGCCGCCACCGAAGAGTCCACGCCCCCGGAAAGGCCGCAGATGACGTGTCCCGAGCCCACTTTCTCGCGGATCGAGGCTACCGTGCTCTCGATGAAGTGCGCCGGCGTCCAATCGCCGCGCGCCCCGCAGATTTGAAAGAGGAAATTCGCGATGAGTCGCGGCCCCAGCGGGGTGTGGTGCACCTCGGGATGGAACTGCACGGCCCAGATGCGGCGCTCCTCGTTGGCGATCCCGGCCAGCGCATTGGCAGAAACGGCAACACGGCGAAATCCGGCGGGCAGCTCCAGCGCCTCGTCGCCGTGGCTCATCCACACCTGAAACGCCGGCGGCAGACCGGCGAACAACGGTGTTGCGTGGTCTTCGATGGTCACTTCGGCGTGCCCATACTCCCGCTTGGGCGCCGAGCGCACCTTGCCGCCCAGATGATGCACGATGAAGTGCAGGCCGTAGCAAACGCCCAGCACCGGCACGCCGAGTTCGAGAATCTCAAGGTCGGCAGCGGGAGCGTCGGCGTCGTACACCGACGACGGCCCGCCGGAAAGAATCAACCCGATGGGCTTGTGGGCTTGGATTTCATTGAGAGGCGCCGTGCAGGGGAGCACCACCGAAAAGACATTCTGCTCGCGGATGCGCCGCGCGATGAGCTGCGTATACTGCGACCCGAAATCGAGGATAACGACTGTCTGGGTGTCCACGCCTCAGTGTGGCAGCCCCGCCGCCGGGATGTAAAGAACCGTAAGGCGGATGCCGTTCCGGCGCTATTCGTAGTGATACCGCGCCTGCAGAAAGTCGATGCGGTTGGGGGTGACGCGATAGACGAGACGGTGCTCCTGCGTGATTCTCCGGCTCCAGCATCCGGCCAGCTCGTGCCGGAGGGGCTCAGGCTTGCCGATGCCCGCAAAGGGGTCGGCAACGACTGCCTCTACGAGTTCCAGTGTCTTCAGCGCTGTCTTTCGGTCGTTCTTGATCCACCAGGCGAAGTCCTCGCGGAACTCTGCCAGGAAATCATCCTTTCGTTTGATCTCACACTTCTCACCGCCCATAATGCTTCTCCTGAGATTCAAATTCGCCGGAGGAGCGGCTGGACGCATCGCGAAGGAGGTGGCCGTAATCCTTAGCTTTCTTCACTCTAGGAACGGGTCTCTCGAAAATCAAGGGCGAAGAACAGAAAGATTAAAGAGTTAGGGGGGGAAGTTGGGGTAGAGTTGGGGATTAAAGAAGTGCAGCACCTTTTTCTAATTCGCCACAAGGCAATTTTCACAGGCCCAGTGAGCGGCGCAGTTCTGTAACGGTAATTGCAGCAGGCCTTGTTTGCGCGGCTTTTTTGTCATTAGCCTTTGACTCCGCAAGTGCTTTGAGAAGGCGCTGGGCGTTCTTCGGCGAACGCAGAAGGTAGGCTGTCTCTTCCAGCCCCGCCAACTCATCAGCGGCGATAATCGCCACATCGCGCGCGCCGCGCCGCTTGACGACTACAATCTCGCGATCGTCGACGACGCGGGCGAGATACGATGCCAGATTGGCGCGAAGATCCGTATACGTCGTCTCAATTGCCATGTGATATCGCCTTTTGGGGAAGTCCGGACAGAAATCAACGATTGAAAAACCGTCCCTCAGTGGCTAAAGCCGCCCATCTGAATTGGCCTTGTTCGGCACGACTAAAGTCGTGCCCTTTCAAGACACTGACGGTCACGGAAGCTCCCAGACCTATATGTACAGTCTTCCTGTACATGTGTCAAGATTGCACCACGATTGCTTCTTCACGGCAGCTTCGCCGCTGCGGCGATCGGGTCCCACTGATCCTTCCCGGCAAGAAATACTCTCGGCCGGAATTGCCCGGCCTGGCGCGGGGTGAGCTGATGCGACCACAGTCACGCGCGAGCAGGAATTCGCCCCGGGCCGGGCTCCGGCGATGACTTTTCCCGCCTGCGCGCGTCCAATCGCCGACTGTTTCTTTAAAATTGAGGGTCTGGCTGCAGAATTTGGGACAAGGCCAATCGCACCGCGCCGCGATCCTTGAAAATCAGGGCCTTGCCCGGTCCGGGGGTAAACTAGGCACAACCCGGCCTCGCCTTTTACAATGCATCAGGGATTCCATCCCAACCCAGCACTGCTCGGGAACGATGAAACTTTGCGCGGCCTGCCCGACCAGGATGAAGGAATAGCATGAAGTTGACGAAATTTGGCAAGGCGCTTGCGATGGGCGCCCTTTCGGCGGCCGTCGTTTTCGGCGTGACGTCTTGCATAGAGAGTTATACGGTTGGGTTCTTGTATGTGACCGGAACGGTCACCGTCTCAACCGGCAACAACGGCATCATCACCGGCTACAAGATCGATCACAATACCGGCCGCTTGACGCCGGTGAATGGCCTGCCGATCGCTTCGGGCGGAGCCAATCCGGTCCGCGCCGTCCTGACCCTTGGCAGCCGGTTTCTTTATGTCCTGAACCGCGGCGTGAATGCCTCGGGCAGCGGCGATTGTTACGGTACAGGCGCGAATGCCTGTCTCAACTCCAACATCACGCAATTCGCCGTCGGCGGAAACGGCATTCTCACTCCGCAGGAAACCTTCTATACCCAGGGAATCAATCCCTTCCGGATGTTTGCCGACGGCTCGGGCGCCTACCTTTTTGTCCTGGACCACGACGCGCCCGACAACGCCAACCCGTCAAGCAAGGATAACTGCGCACTCGCCTTGGGCCCATCGGTGACCACTTGCGGCGACATCACCGTCTTTAAGATCGACCAAAGCACCGGCCGTTTGTCGCTGGTTGTGAACGCCCAGGTCACGGCGGCCAACGGCCAGCCCATCAATTATTTTCCGGTTCCCGCCAACCCCGTCGATTTTGTCATGTCCAGCGCGAGCCTGCTCACCCTCGCTGGAGCGCCCAACCCCACATCCTTCCCATACACCGGGGGAACGCTGGTCTTTCCGTACAGCTACGCAAGCAGCACCGGGCAGTTGACGCTGAGCCAGAACAGTGCCCAGCCGCTGGGCATCAATCAGGGCACGGCCATCGTGAGTGCCGGGGGAGTGATCTACGTGCTCGATAACGAGCCCATCACAATTACCTTTAACGGCACAAGCACCAACTCGCCCAGCCAGATTCTCCCCTTCACCGTGGGCGCAGGCGGCGCGCTGCAGGCAGAACCCAGTGGACTCATCCCTGACGACCCCAAGCTTTCCAATCCCATCTACCTCATCCTGGAAAACAAGGGTAGATTCATCTATGTCGCCAACCAGGGGAACAACACCGCAGGGCCCAACCCGGAAAGCGGCATCGCCGGGTACTTTCTCACCACCGCGCCAGCCTTCCAGCTAAGCTTCCTCGCCGATGAGGCGCAGATCATTACCGGTTCCGGATCGGGCCCGCAGTGCATCGTTGAAGACCCCTCCAATCAGTTCATTTTCGAAGCCGACGAGTACGACTCGACTGTGACGGGACGGGTCCTGGATCCGAATACCGGAGACCTCAACGATTTGCGCGTGGTGAGCGACTACAAGCTCGAGGGGCCGGCGTCGTGGTGCCTGGTTGATGGGCGCACAAGTTAGAGTCGCGCCTCGTTGCACCACCGGCCCGGGCAGGCGCGGTCCGGCGCGTTGGTCCTCATGCCAGGCTCCGGAACCTGCGCAGTCTGGTGCAAGCGAATGCCGGCGCGCCCGCTTGCTGGCGGCGCTGGGATGCGATGTTCAAAACGGTTTTTTGAGAGGCCTGTGGATCGGCTCCATTGATGAAAGATGCGCATGAAGCTCAACAAATCGAGCCAGCTTTCGCAAAACCAGAGTGACCCCAACGCTGGGTCACACAAGTCAAGTCGCCGCGACCGGCAGGGAGTGACGACCTTGATGGGCGCAAAAACTGGCTTCCTTCACTCTGGTTTTGCTTTTGTGCTGGCCGCAGCGGCCAGCCTCCTGGCAGCTTCGCTTGTGACTGCCTGCTCCCAGCTGACGCAAACTCTGACCGTGGATTTTGTTTACGTGGCCAGCGCCCAGGCGGCTGGCGCCGACAGTTACGGGGAGATCGACGTCTTCGAAATCAACTCCGAGTCGGGCCGCATGCGCCAGATTCCCACTTCTCCCTTCCCTTCCCAGGGCCGTAACCCGGTGGCCGAGGCTGTCTCAGTCGATTACGGCAGCCTCTTCGTGGTCAATGAAGATGACAACAACATCGCCCAATTCGCCATCGGCACCGACGGCAAGCTCTATCCCTACAACACGGTGAATACTCCTGGAATCTTTCCCCTGGCTATTGCCGTCAATAAGACGAATCTGTTTATCGTCGATCTTTACCAGCCGCTTCCCATCTGCTCCGACGCGGATCCCTGCTCCGGCTCCATCGGCGTTTTTGCGTTGACTCCCGCCAACAGTTCCACGCCCGTCGGCATTCAAACGCCGCCGGTCACGAATTCTGCCGTCAGCGGGCAGTACTGGCCGCTCACGCTCTCCGGCGCCAACGCCTCTCACGTGATTGTGCCCACTGCCGTCAACGTCCTCGCTTCAGGCGCTTATGTTTACGTCACCGCCTACGATTCTGCCGTCACGCCGAGCGTCGGCTACGTCTTCGGCTTTGCCGTCGGGTCGGGCGGTGTGCTCACACCCTTGAGCGGCTCGCCCTATGCAGCCGGCATTCACCCATCAGGTATCGCCAGCGATGCGACCAGCGCCTATGTTTACGTCACCGATTTCACCGCCGGAAACGTGCTGGGCTACAAGGTGGCGTCGGGCAATTTGACGCCTCTCGCCGGCAGCCCCTTCCACGCCGGCAATCAGCCTTCCGCCATCGTCGTCGATCCTTCCTATCCGTTTGCCTACGTGGCTAATTCGCTTGACGCCACAGTGACCGCCTACTCCATGAGCAATGGCGCTCTCACGCCTATTGGCACCTACTCCGCCGGCCTTGACCCGGTAGCCATCGGAATCGATCCCTCGACGAACCATTTCCTCTATACCGTCAACTTCCTTAACGACACCGTCTCAGGGTTTGAGTTGAGCATCACCGACGGAACACTTCTCGATTCGCAGTTGTCTCCCTTCCCGAGCAACGCGAATCCGACTGCTGTCGCGGCGATTCCGCACAACGGCACCGGGGCCGGGATCACGCCGTGAGATCCGGCGGTCGCCCCGCTCCGGAGACGGAGCCGTAGCAATCCCCCGTATCTGCCTTTTACAATGACCACGGGGGCAACATCAACGAGTTTTCTTGGGGCTTGTACTGACGGGCCCATGACGAAGGAAGCGCATGAAGTTCAGCAAATTGAGCCAGCTTTTTCTGGTCTCTGCCGTCGGCCTCGTCCTGGCCACCCTCCTGACTGCCTGCCAGCTTGTCACCATCGACTATGTCTTCGTGGCCTGTTCCGCAGGCTCCTCGGCGGGCAGCTCCGGCGAAATTTATACCTATGCCGTGGACTCAGAGTCCGGCGCTTTGCGTACCGGCGCGCCCACCGTCGCCTCCGGCGGCACCGGACCGATCGCGATGGCCACCACGTCGGACTATTACAACCTGTACGTTGCCAACCAGGGGAGCAACAACGTCGTTCACTTCAGCATCAGTGACCACGGCGTACTGACGCCAAAGGACACGATCACTTTGCCGGCCACTCCCGTCTCCGTTGCGGTCAATGCCGCCAACACCTATCTCTATGTCGTTTCGGGCTCCAGTTCCGCCACGCTCACTGAGTATGCCCTCAGCTCGGGCGCCATCGGCTCGGCGACTGCAACGCTGTCTCTTACCGTTCCCGGATATACCACCGACACCATCGTGCCCACCGGCGTCACCGCGCTGGCCAACAGCAGCGCTGTGTATGTCACGGCCTACGACAAATCCGCGTACAATCCGGGCGGAACCACGACCAGCAACGCCAATCCCGGCTGGCTCTTTGGGTATTCCGTCGGTTCCAGCGGCGCTTTGACCCCGGTTTCCGGCAGCCCCTACCAGGCCGGCGTCAAGCCTTCGGCCTTGGCCACGGATCCCGCCAGCCGCTTCATCTACGTCACCGATTTTGCTTCCAACGAATTGATCGGCTACACCGTTCTGGCGGGCAATTCGCTGCAGTTCATGGTCAACGGACCCTTCAGGACCGGCAGCCAGCCCTCTGCCGTAGCCGTCGACCCGCGCGGTATCTACATCTACCTCATCAACTCCCTGGATTCGTCGGTTTCGGCCTACTCAATCGCCCTGCCCACCGGCACGCCCTCCGCAGTGGTCAGCGTAGCGGGATCCTCGGCAAGCGCTACCGATACTCAGCCGGTGTCGATTGTCGTGGATCCGGCGCTCGGCCGGTTTGTCTATACGGCGAATTATCTGGGCGATTCCATTTCCGGCTTCAAGCTCAACCCCAATACCGGCACGTTATCGCAAACACAGGCCACGCCCTACCCCACTGGCGCCAACCCGACATTCGTCATCTCTGTCCCGCATGGCAACCATGCCACGCAGACGGTCATCGACTAAAGCGGTTTCGGAAATGGTGTATCCGCATTCACGGCGGCCAAGTCGTTGGGGTGGAAAGAAGCGACGACCCTGAATAGCCCCCTGACCGGACACAGTATTTCCGAAACTGCTGTAGCCGTTGGGCTGTGAGCAATAGCCAGTAGGCAGTGTTCACTGTCCCCTGTTCACTGGCTTTTGATCACTGTCGTTGCGTGCATCCACTCCCGCAGCTTGCGTTGCGCCGGCTTCTCGATGAAGTGCAACGCGAAGATGGCCAGGGCAATGAGCAACACGTAGCTGATCCACGGATCGAAGCGGCTGAGTCCCACCACCTGCAGCACCTGCGTGTTGTGAATCAGGTTCCACAGGTTGAAGTGCAGCAGGTAGAGGCAGTAGCTGGCCTCGCCCACAAACACCAGCGGGCGCACGCCCAGCGCATGAGCCAGCGGGTTCTCGCCAGCCAGCCCCAGAATGATGCAGCCAAACAGCGGCATCAGCAGCCCGTCGTGCATGATCGCGTAGGGCACCAGCGGCCCCAGGCTCAGAAGGGCATAAATTCCACCGAATCCGATCAAGCTCAGCCACAGGCGCAAATGGCTGGTGCGCTCCATCATCCGGTCCAGGTCGGCCAGCATCACGCCGAAGATGAAGCTGAAGACGTGCGAGTAGGGCGTGTATTTGAGCGCCCACAGCCATGGGCCGTAACTCCACCGGTCCGGCCAAGTTATGCCGTCGGGATTGAACGCCATGTAAAGAGCGCCGGGAACCAAGCCCAGCATCCACACGCCGGCCATCTTCATGAGGTGCGGCCCGATCCGCTCCGGCCGCTTCCACTTTGCCACCCACGGAAAAATTACGTAAAAGGCCGCCTCGGCCGACATGGTCCACGCCGGCGTATTCAAAAACGTCGCCGCTGCCGGAACAAAGCCCTGCAGCAGCAGCGGCGTCAGCACTACGCCCGTCCAGAACATGGCATGCGTATGAGTCTGGTATTCCGAGCGCAATTGCTCCAGGCTCAGCAACAAGCTCAGGAAGTAAATGGGATAGATGCGCGTGAATCGCGCCTCCCAGAAGCGCTTGCGGTCCAGTTCCCCGTTGCGCGCCCGCTCGGCGTAGTTATAGGCCAGCACGAATCCCGACAGCAGAATGAAGTAGCTGACCGAAATAAATCCGGCGTTCACCACCGGGGCCAGGAACCCGAACCACTGGGGATTGGAAAAGTGAAAAAAGACGATGTTGATGGCCGCGAAGCAGCGCAGGCCTGTCAAAGCTTTCAGCGGCGCTGGCTTGCGAGTCTCCACGAACAGTTAGATGTCTCCGCAGGATCGGGAACAGGCAATAGGGAGTAGGGAATAGAAAAAACTTCGGTGGAACCGGGAGGCCAGTCAGATGTCGTTGGGTTAGGAGAGGCTTTCTATTCCCTGTTCCCTACTCCGGACTCCCTGCCGGGGCCCCCGGCGAGCGGTCGTTGCTCACTGGGGTGGCTACTCCCTGCCTCTACGCCGTGACCAGCGATCCGACCTTTTCGCCCAACACCACCCGGCGGATGTTCCCCGGCTGATTCATGTTGAAAACGATCATCGGCAGGTTGTTGTCCTTGCACATGCTCACCGCAGTCAGATCCATCACCTTCAAGCCCTGCTGCAGGATCTGCATGTACGTGATGTGGTCGTACTTCACGGCATCCTTCACCAAAACCGGGTCGGCGTTGTAGACGCCCTCCACCTTGGTGCCCTTCAGCAGCACATCGGCTTTGATCTCCATGGCGCGCAGGCTGGCCGCCGTATCGGTGGAGAAGAACGGATTCCCCGTGCCCGCGGCGAAAATTACTACACGGCCCTTTTCCAGGTGCCGCACGGCGCGCCGCCGGATATACGGCTCGGCGATCTGGTTCATGAACACCGCGGTCATCACCCGGCATTGCACCCCGCGCTGCTCCAGCGCGTCTTGCAATGCGATGGCGTTGATGACCGTGGAAAGCATGCCCATGTTGTCGGCGCTCACGCGGTCCATCTCCTTGGCCTGCTCCTCTATTCCGCGAAAGAAATTGCCGCCGCCAACCACCAGGCCGATCTCCACGCCCAAAGCGTGAATTTCAGCCAGTTCGCCGGTAATCTCGGATACTTTTTCGGCGTCAATGCCAAAACCGCGGTCGCTGGCGAGCGCCTCTCCCGATAGCTTGAGTACGATTCGCTTGTACATGTCGTTTCGAGTATCGCATACGGACGGACGGTTGCGCTTCCGCGACGCAAGGAAACCAGGAACAGAGGAAAACCTCCCGCCAGGACCGTGGGCCGCTGGCGCGGCAGGCGAAATTGCAGTTTCCCGAATTGACCTTCTCTTGGCGGTTGTCTCAGATCAGGAACTACCGTGCACTTTTACTTGTGCACTCTACTCGCCCCTTGATTGTCCTGCATAGACTTGCCTCATCCGGCTTTCATCGCACTTCATCGGACGCACTTCATCAGAATCGCTCGGCGGGTACTTATGGTGGTCAAAACGCAATGCAAGGGACACGCGTTCACCGGTGTTGAAGTGGGGGCCGGCAACGTCCGCCGCTATTTTTCACGAGACATCGACGTCATCGAGCTGCATCTCGACCACTTGCTCATCCAGTGCGGCCTGGCTCCCGGTTTTTGGGACGGGCAAGCGGAGATTCGCGATCCCCGGCTGGGCTTATGGCTCGAATCAAAAAACTTCCATGGCCGGCCAGGAGACGCGCCCATTCCACTGGCGCTGATCCCCTCCGGGAAGAACTGCTTCCGCCTGCAACCGATTTGCGGGAACCGGCGCCCGAGAGTCAAGCCCATGCCGGACCCCTTCAATCCCGCCTGAACTGTTCACTGTTCACTGTCCATTGTCCACTTCAGATTGTTACACTCGTCTTGCAATGAATCTCAGCCAACTGGAGAAAGCGATCGAGCGGCACTTTGCCGCCGGACCGGCCGCGATCGGCGACGCCGTGGCCATGACGGCCTTCCTCGAGTCTGCGCTCGGCTCTCGAAGCGGGCGAGGTGCGTGCCGCGGAGCCCGACGCCGCCGCGCCCACCGGATGGCGCGTGAATGCCTGGGTCAAGCGGGGTATCCTGCTCGGCTTTCGCCTCGGCGCGCTCGAAGAGATGCCTGCGGCCGGCCTCTCCTTTCCCGGCCTCTCCTTTGTCGACAAGCACACCTACCCGGCCCGGCATTTCACTGCCGGCGACGGGGTGCGCCTGGTCCCCGGAGGTTCGTCGGTTCGCGCCGGCGCCTACGTGGCGCGCGGCGTGGTCTGCATGCCGCCCATGTACATCAACGCGGGAGCGTACGTGGACGAGGGCACGATGGTCGATTCACATGCGCTGGTCGGCTCCTGCGCGCAAGTCGGCAAACGCGTCCACCTGAGCGCGGCAGCGCAGATTGGCGGTGTGCTGGAGCCGGTGAACGCCTGCCCGGTGGTCATTGAGGACGATGTGCTGGTGGGCGGCAACTCGGGCGTCTACGAGGGAACCATTGTGCGCCAAGGCGCGGTGCTGGCCGCCGCAACCATCCTCACGCGCGGCACTCCGCTGTTCGATCTGGTGAACGGCGATGTGCTGCGCGCCTCGGTGACCTGCCGCTTATCGTTCCCGCAAACGCCGTCGTCGTGCCCGGCGCACGCGCCGTCGCCAAGGGCAAGGGCCATCCCCGAAGCGAAGCCTGGGGCCTGAGCCTTTACGCTCCAGCCATCGTGAAGTACCGCGACGACAAAACCGACCTCAGCACGGCGCTCGAAGACCTTTTGCGATGAGAAGACCTACCCGGCGCAAAAGCGCCCCTGGCGCCGCCGCAATCGGTCAACGGACCCGTGTCTCGCGCGTCTAAACAGATGAAAGTGTGTAGCCCACAGAATTCAATGAAAATCAAGACTTCAATTTGCCCAACTGTTTCGGTGATCGCCCTTTCGCTGCTTGCCCTTCCCAGCCTGTCCGGATCCGGCCTGGCCCAGCAGCCCTCCACCACGAAATCCATGACCACCATCAAGGTCCAGGCGCGGGAGGTTTTGCTGCCGGTCACGGTGATCGACAAGCACGGCGCTCTGGTCACCAACCTGACCGCCAAGGATTTCACCCTCACCGAGGACGGACGCCCGCAGGTCATCAAGAGCTTTACCACCGAGAGCAACCTGCCCTTTCGCCTGGGCCTGCTCGTCGACACCAGCCGCAGCGTCTACTCGGCGATGGACAGCGAGCGCAAGGCCGCGGAGAAATTCTTGGAACTGATGCTGCCCGCCGATCCAAAGGCCGCCGTCCGAGGAGACGAGGCCTTTCTGATTCACTTTGACCGCGAGGTAGAGTTGCTGGAGGACTTTACCAACTCGCGCGACAAGCTGGATCACGAGATTGACGCCATGACCCCGACGTCGCAGGAGCGGAACAACCCCCAGGGGCCTGAGTCCACTTCGGGCGACCGCGGATACGGCGACAATGGCAGCTCCAACCGCGGCGGAACGCAGCTCTACGACGCCATCTATCTCGCTTCCGACGAGCTGATGAAGCCCAAGGAGGGCCGCAAGGCTATGGTCGTCTTCTCTGACGGCGTGGACCGCGGCAGCAAAGAGACGCTCAACGACGCCATCGACGCAGCCGACCGCGCCAACCTCGAGGTTTGCACCATTTACTTCAAGGGCGAAGAAGAACGCCAGCAGAATGGCTTTCCCGGAGGTGGACACCACGGCGGCATGGGTGGCGGCTATCCCGGCGGAGGCTATCCCGGCGGCGGCTATCCCGGCGGCGGAGGCCACCACCCCGGCGGTACCAACGCGCCCCAGCTCGACGGCAAGAAGATCATGCAGGAGATCGCCTCTCGCACTGGCGGCCAGTTCTTCGAAGCCAAAAAGAAAGACAATCTCGACGAGATCTACGGCCTTATCGCCGGCGCTCTCCGCCAGCAGTACCTGCTCACCTACACTCCCGATCAAGTCGATACCGATGGTGACTTCCACAAGATCGTGCTCAAAGCCAACAACAGCGACCTCACCGTGGAAACGCGCGAAGGCTATTACGGCTCAGGCGGAGACTCCGGGGGCGGCGACCGCTAGTCGCAAGCCGACAACACTCCCTGCATTCCCGCGCGCCCCTGCCTTCTCGTTCCCTTGGTCCGTTGTTCCCTGCCGGGGTCCACACATACAGGCCCCCCCAGCCCCAATATCCGGGCGTCCACTGTGCGCCCACATAAGGCGCCGGTACCCACGTTCCAGGCACCCAAAAGTACCCGTCATCGCCGTAGGCCCAGTAGCCCGGCGTCCAAATCCAGCCCGGTTCCGGGCAGGGCGGCTGCTCCTACACCGGCAGCACCGGCGGCGCAAATCCAACGCTGATTAAAACCGCCGCATGGGAAGTTGCGGGAATCAGACAAACCACCAGAGCGAGCAACGTCCCCCGCACAAAACGGAAACTTCGCATGGGGGAACCTCGGAAGCTTTCGATCGGCTCAAGCCTGTCGAGCGGACTGCGCGCACGGCCTAACGGAATGCGTCCGGGGCTCGAGAGCGCATCCAATCTATTTGAGGTGGAACCCCTCCGGCGCGGAGAAGTTGCTCCGGAGGGTGGGTCTTCCACGGCGTGTAACCGCTTTAATACCTGTAGCTAAGCCCCATGCCAACCACGTGCCGCGCCTGCAGGTTTACCGGCATGGCGACAATCGGCGGCCCAAACGCGGGGTTGGATGGATTGAAAAAGGGGTTTGCGACATAAATGGATCCGATGTTCCCCGCCACCTGTCCCACGCCAATGTCAAACGCAAAGTGCGGCTTGTCCCTCTGCGTCACGCGCAACGCGTAGTCAAGCGTTGTGGGAAGATGGGCGCTCATAAGCGGGTACGACGCAGGATTGCAGGCGAGTGCAAGCTCGCACTGATAGAGCGCCGCGTTCAGGAGGGTGTTCAGATTCACCGCAGTCTTGGGCTCCTGCGTGAATCCCGCCGATGGCACCGCCACGATTCCATGGCCGATGGGCAGCGGAATGCCCAAACCACCGAAGAACCGCCCGCCAAAGCGAGTGCTCTGGCCGCCGATGCCGAAGATGGTGGCGTTGGTGGCCTTCCAGCCCAGGTTCAGCAGGAACGGCACAGGAGGCTTCGCCCAGGTCTTGGTGACAGCAACGTACACGTCGCCGTTGGTGTAGGACTTGTCCGTTCCCGTCAGCATCTTGTTGGCCGCGCCCGAGACAAAGTGGTCGTCCCAGCGCACCAGCCCGCCCACGGCAATCCCCGGCACCCACTCCCCGCCCGTGCTCTCTTTCAGCGCCACCACCTTGCCGTGAAAGACGTTCATGCCGGAGTAGTTCCACAGGTTGCTCAGACCGAGCGGTGTCGCAGCCGTGGTGGGCTGGTCTCCAAACTGATGGACGCTGCGGGTGTAACCGGCCTCTGCCCGATTGGCGAAGGCCTCGGTGATGCTGAAGGTTTCAATATCACCGATGACCGCCGAAGCATCGATGAAGTGAAAGGCCACCGCCGGATGCGAGAAGAACTGCCCCTTTTCCGTGTAGACCACGTACGCCGTCGGCGTCAGGAATCCGCCCGTCTGGCCCTCGAGCGTAAGATTTTGTGCGGCCAGCCGGCTCACCGGCAGTGCGGCTACGAGCAGCAGACAAAATGAAAGCTTGAGCGTATTACGAAGACACATATTCCACTCCGATGGAGCATCGGCCCATGCGGGCCTCACTCCGGCTTGTTTTGGGGAATTCAAACCCTTGTAACACAACTTGAGTGATTTGTCTGTAGCTGCCGGCCCGGTGGTAGACTCAGCCCATGCCGCGCGGTGTCTTTCTCACGCTCGAAGGCCTCGACGGGTCGGGCAAAACCACGCAGATCAAGCGCCTGGCGGCATGGCTTGCGCGGCGGGGCCAGGAGCCGGTCATCGTGCGCCAGCCCGGCGGCACCGCCACCGGCGACCGCATCCGCGAGATCCTGCTCAACTCCCGCTCCGGCGCAGTGGCCCCCATGACCGAGACGGCCCTCATGTTTGCCGACCGCGCGCAGGCCATCGCCGAGGTCATTCAGCCGGCACTCGACGCGGGCAAGATCGTGGTCTGCGACCGCTTCACCGACTCCACTGAGGCCTATCAGGGCGGAGGCCGCCAGCTCGGCTCCGCGGTCGTTCTCGATCTGCACCGCCTCATCTGCCGCAGCCTCCAGCCTGATCTCACCCTCCTGCTCCTGCCCGGCTTTGAGGTCTCTCTCGCCCGCGCCCGTCACCGCAACAAGCGCATGGAAACCGAAACCGGCGCCGACGAGGGCCGCTTCGAGCAAGAGCAGGACGCCTTCTTTCGCCGCGTTTGGGAAAAATACCACGAGATCGCCGCGCGCGAGCCCGATCGCGTGGTCCTCATCGAAGGCGATCTCACCGTCGACGAGGTCCACGAGCAGATCATCGAATCCGTCGCCGAGCGCATCGTGACGGCGGCGCAGAAACGCTAGCGGCTAAATCCACAAGACTATCCCCTTGCGAAGGGCATGGCAGAGGTGTCCAATGATGCCTAAGCGGGTCCGTCATTACCCTACGAAAGACGGGCTCCTGCGTGGGGAGAATCTGTGACGCTTTGCGTAGCTGCAGCTTGCCAGGCCAGGGGGAAATCGCGAATTGTCATCTCCTCTGATTGGAGGATTGAGAACCCTTCGTTCAGTGCCGAGATACAGGACAAACTTTATTGGGTGCAGGACGAATGGGCGGTAATGATTGCCGGCACTGTGTCCAGCGCAATCGAATTGGTCAACACTTACGCTCGATATTTCACTGCCCTGAAAGATAAGAACGTTGCGTTCACAAATACAAACATTGTGGATCACGTAAAGCGACCGCTCGTTCTCCAAAAGAACAAGATAGCTGACGCCTATGTCGGAAAACTTTTGGGAATCACCTACAAGGAATTCTTGCTAACAGGGAAGAAACGTTTGCCAAAGAAACGCTTTGCAGACATCGTTCTCGACATTGAAGACCTGGATCTTGAATGCCAGTTGATACTATGCTCCTTTGTCGATGGCGAGGCGCAGATTTTCAAAGTCGACTCGGATTGCTCCGTAGAAGTGTGCGAACATTTTGCCGCAATCGGCAGCGGGAGCAACATTGCTGAATCCGTACTATTTCAGCGGGAGCATGAGGGAGATTTACCAGTAGGCCACGCGCTTTATGCCGTCTATGAGGCTGCCAGGCTCGGCTCAAAGGCTCCAGGGGTGGGCAACCAGCACGCGCTTTCAGTCTTGCTGCCCCCGAAGAAAGGTGGGGAAATCTCTTACTCCCGCGTCAGCGAAAAAGGGTTCAGGTTTTTGGACAAGAAATTCCGACAATACGGACCAAAGCAGTTCTATCGCTTCGGTTTGCCGGACGGCACTCTGGAAGAGCCGATTGAGTGAGTAATTATGCCGGGCGCTCCGGGGTCTCGATCTTGAGACCCTGGAGACCGCGCAAACTCACCTAGAAAAGAGGGTACCCGAAGTCCCTCAGGCTTTCCGATCAATGAAGTATCTCGGCATTCAATCCCAGCTTCTTGCGAAAGGGTCAGGCGTGGTGCGTGATTGAAGATCGATTCCTTGGTGAGCTGATTTTTCCCCTCCCTTTTGCACCCCAGGGTATCGACTAGCTGCCTTCCTGCAGTTTCTGAAATGTTTTCAGTCGGTAATAATGCTTGGCGACCAGCCTATGTTTTGTCTCTACCATCTCACAATAGGTGGCGGGCGGCAGTGCTCCAAAGCTTCCTTTCACCGACAAAAGACTGACAGGGCAATATTCGCTGTCGATATACGGATAGGTGGGTTGATTTATTGCAAAGTCTAAGCTCCTGCGAAACGCGTCGTTTTTCTCGTGGTCCAAGCCGTCAACGACATTTCCGATGGAGAAGGCCGGGCCAAGCTCGGGAAAGCGGTGACACGGGTACAGTAATCCGTCAACGCCGCACCCGATATCACGCCAGGTCGCGCCACAACCACGTCGATATGTAGACCACTCCTGCACTCTCAGGGAATAAAGGGCATCCACCAGCACGCCTTTTCCCGCCATCATATCTAGGAGGCACTGCTCGTACTCCTCCTCAAAGACTCGGACATCCTGGGGGGAGTACCAGCCGTAGTTCTCAACGACGTTGACAGCAACTCCCCGTATCCCCAGGCTCCAAACGTAATGGACGCGATTGCGTAGCCCACCCACTTCGGAGACTTGCAATGCCACACAGATGTCCGGAATAGCAGACAAACGGGGGAGCCATCTTTCGATTTTGGCAAATCCGCCGCGGTATTTGTCATGTGCAGAGCGGTCGCCATCAAGGGAGAGCAATACCCCAATTCCATTTTCTTCAATAAGGGTCATGATCTCTGCATCAATGAGGGTTCCATTCGTCACCAATTCAAATTTGGGATTCTTGAGGAGCTCCCCCGCGCGGCGGACAAGAAAAAACAATTGATCCCTAGCGAGGAGGGGTTCGCCACCAAATAGGTGTATCCTGCTAACCCCCTCTACCTGGCAGAAGCGCAAGAAGCGCTCGATCGTAGCCAGCTTAATGAATTCAGGAACATGGGGAGGCTCCCTCATCCGAGACTGGAAGCAATACTTACATCGGAGATTGCAGCCGTCCGTCAGCCAAAGCGAGATTTGGTTCGGCCGTCTCTCAATCGGCGAATTGCGCTCTGCATTTTCCACGAGCCAGACCGTCGACTGTTACTGTCAAGGAGTTCGCTAAAGCCTGACAAGCTTTTCATAAGTTTGCGCACACCCAGTCCTACAATGGTCCTGCCTGTTCATACAGTCGCTCTCGTCCCGATCTTGCACACGCATTTCAGAGAGTTTTTCCATCTGTGCGGACTGCGTTTCAAGCTCTTCTGGTGAAGCGAACCCGTATACAAGCCGGCGTCGCATCCACAGCGGCATCCCGCTTGAGGTCTGAACGTCCATCTTTCACCTCCTGCTGGTCAACCCGTTTTTGGGCTTTGCTTGCAGACACGTATAGCACTAGCCATTGCGCGCGTCAAGCGCGCACCGTTGCCCGCCGCAAAAAACTTAAGTTTTCACTTGACAATTCCGCCGAACTGCCCAATACTTAAGCAGCAACTTAATCATTCCCCTTGAGGAGGTGGGAATCCATGCCTAACCAATCGACGACCAACCCAACCGTCGTTCACAGCACATTTCAACTCGAACGCAGGCTCAAGGCCTCACCGCAGCGCGTCTTCGCGGCATTTGCCGACGAGCGAACCAAGCGCCGCTGGTTCTACGGCGGCGGCCCTCACGCGCTCGAACAACACTCACTCGACTTCAAGGTCGGCGGCAGAGAGCGCGCGCAGATGAAAATGGGTCCGGGGACGCCGGTGGCCGGAATGACGCTGGTCAATGAGGCGATCTATGAGGACATCGTGCCCGCGCGGCGCATCGTCACCGCCTATCGGATGACCATGAACGGAACGCCGTTCTCGGCATCGCTGGCTACTATCGAGCTGTTGCCGGCCGGCTCCGGCACCGACCTCGTCTTCACCCACCAGGGCGCGTACTTTGAAAACGCCGATGGCCCCGAAATGCGCAAAGACGGATGGGAGAAGCTGCTCTCGAAGCTCGAGAAAGAGCTTGGCGAGTAAGCGGCGAGCCGGCGTCGAGTCGACGGTGAAAGGGGCCGACAGTGAAAGGGGTAGTTGGAAGTTGAGAGGAGCTTTCCCTCAGGGGCTGAAGCCCTGATCGATTTGGTGCAGCTTTCGGCATGACTGAACAGCTTGCGGAAAAAGGCCAGATTTCGAGCCGGGTGATCCAAGGACATCCCTCAGGGGCTAAAGCCCTCATTGATTTTGCGGCGCTTGCGGCCCGAGTAAACTCGTGCCCTTATTACAAAACCTTCTTTCTCCGGTTTTTCAGGAAGCTGTAAAGTCGCGCCCATTCAAAACCAGGTTTATGCAACCAGTTCCACTGCGGTGTTTCGGAAGTTCGTCGCATAATTCGAGATCCCAAACCGCAGATCCTTCGACTCCGCTTGGCGCAAAAAACGCGCCAAACGTGGCTCAGGAGGACAGGTCGGTTTGATGCGAACTTAAGAGACATGATACTAGCGGCTAAGCCGGCGAATCCGGCATGGAAAGGAGGAAGGCGCGGAAGATGAAACGCAGCTCCCCGAATATCGCCCGCGTCTTCCACGCGCTCGGTGACCCGACGCGCCGCGCCATGCTGGAGCGCCTCGACTCCGGGCCCATGTCGGTGTCGTTTCTCGCCGAGCCCTTCGACATGTCGCTCGCCGCCGTGGTGCAGCACTTGCAGGTCTTGCAGAAAGCCGGTCTCGTAAAAACCGAGAAAATCGGCCGCGTCAGGACCTGCCGCGTTGAGGCCTCAGGCCTGCGCGCCGCGGAAGAATGGCTGCGCGCGCGCCGTCCCGAGTGGGATCGAAGGCTCGATCGCCTCGAGCAGTTCTTCGATAAACCAGCCGAGCGGCGCGAAAAATAAAAGGCCGCCCAGCAGCCGTCGTGAATCAGTGCCCGCTCAGCCCCAGCGCCTTCACCACCGCATCATCCACGTGCGCCGGCTGCCCATTCTCCTTGGTCACCACCCCAAAGTCGCCGCGATAATCCCACATTGCCCAGCCGATGCCGTCGCTCTCGAGCGCCGTGCGCGTGTCGTGAAGCCAGTTGGCGCGCGAGACGGGATCGGTGTGCTCGCGGAAGGCGCCGAACTCATCGCAGATGAGCGGCACATGGTTGTCGCGCGCCCACGCCGCCGCCTCGTCGATCATCAGTTGGATGCGATGCGCGTTCCACCCGTCGAGCCAATACTTCTCCATGTCGTACCGATCGCGCGCATCCGGAACCTCCTTCAGCAGGTCCGGCATCGAGCTTTCCGTCGCCGGATAAGGAACTCCATGCTCATAGCTCCACCACGGCGTGCCCCACGTTGCGCCCTGGTGCGTAAACTCGTGCGGCTCGTAAAAGTGGAAGTTGTAGATCACGTTGCCGTCGGCCAGCGGCTCGACCGCCAGCAGGTCGGGAATGTCGGAGTAGTTTGCGCCCGCGGCAATGATGGTATGGTGCGGCGCGGCCTGCCGGATGGCAGCGGCCACGCGCGCCTGAATGCCGTCCCAACGGTAGGGATCGTTGATCTCCGGCTCATTCAGGATCTCGAAGAACACTATCTTCGGATCGCGATCGGCATAGTGCGCTGCCAGTCTGCGCCACAGCATCGTAAACCGCTCCACGGCCCTGTCGTCGGTGCGCATCCGCTGCTTGGAGTCGTCGCTGGGGTGAACGTCGATGATCACGGCGAGCCCATCGGCCAGCATGGTGTCCACGGCGCGATCGAGCCGGGCCAGAAAGTCGTTGTTCGGCCCGGGAAAGCCGTACATCGACGCCGCCAGCGGCATGGGATCGATGCTCAGCCGCACATGATCGAAGCCCAGCTTCGCCATCAGCGCGATGTCCTGCGCATCGGTGTAGCTATTCGTGTGCGCGGCGGAGTAATCGCGCGATTGCGCAAACCACTCCGAAGCGTTGATGCCGTGCTTTAGATGCTGCGCGCGCGTAAAGGCCGTCTGCACGTCGGCGGCGCGATCCTGTGGGCTCTGCGCTGCTGCCGGAACTGCCAGCGCAACCAAAACGGCAAGGCAACTTGAACGGAGATTCATTGGGACGCCCCCGGAAGCGGACACGTGCAACGATAGCACGCACCGCCCGCCGACCTGCGCCGTGGCGGCAGGACGCACAGGCTGCCGCCTGGCTCATCGCACGCGATGGAGCGCCAAAACGAAAACGACCCCCGTTCGCCGGGAGCCGTTTTTGTGTCGTTGCAAACTCGCTTATTGGCCGGAAGAAGAGTCTGCGCCCAGGTATGTCTCCTGAGCGTAGGTGGTGCGCAGATACTTGTGCGGATTCACCGGCACGTTGTGCACCCGCACCTCGTAGTGCAAGTGCGGGCCGGTGGCCCGTCCCGACTGCCCCACATAGCCGATGATCTGGCCGCGCGTGACATGTTCGCCGGGAACGACCGCGATGGCGGAGAGATGTCCGTACAACGTGAGCATGTCGTGGCCGTGATCGAGCACCACCTCACGCCCGTAACCGGCGCCCATCTCGGCTCCGGTCACCTCTCCGTCGCCCGCCGCGCGCACCGGCGTTCCGTACGGCGCGTCGATGTCGACGCCGGTGTGAAAGGCGCCTTCGCCATTGATCGGATCCTCACGCACGCCGAAGCCCGAGGCCACGCGGCCCTCCACCGGCCACATTGACGGCGCATCAGCCAGTCTCCGTCCAGTCGCCAGTAAAATTGGCCGTCAGTCCGCTCTCCATCGCCCGCGAAACCTCGCCCGACATGGCCTCGGAGCGTAGCGCATAGAACGTGTCGATCGCGTTGGCGACCTGCTGCTGGCTCACGTCCTCCGACTGCGCCAGGGCCGCCGCAGCCGGTGCCGCTGCCGCGCCGCTCGCCGGCGTCGCAGTCTTCGCCGCATTCAGCTTGTTTTGCCGCAACCCGTAGAGCGCGGTCACTTCATTGGCCAGCGCGCCCAGGCTCGCCACCTGCACGCTGCGGTTGTGCGCAATCTCGGCCATGCGCTGATAGTTCTGGCGCAGCGTCTCACGCTCTGCCCGCACTTCATTGTAGCTTTCGGTTTTCAGCAGCATGCGCGTGTAGGAGCCGGCCAGACCGACAATCGTGAATGCTCCCACGATGGCCGCGGCTACGAACCCATAGGCATACTTCAGCGGAAGCGGAATCTTGCGTAGTTCGCCGTCCTCATCCCTGGCGACAAAAAGTATGTAATAACGCCTACGTAGCATCTTTGCCTGCAATCCCCTGCGAACCGTCAGTCACGGTGCGTCAAGATCAGGGGGAGAGTTCACCGCACGGGCTTCCACGCCCGCACAATTGCCTTGAGGCCCCAACGGAGCAGATGCGAGAACGTTGTCAAAGAGTACCAAACCCCTCTGCGCCGGGTCAACGTGAAATCCCAGGGAGTGACCCGGTGGTTCCCTCAGTTGAGCTCTCACCCACACAAAACCAGGCAAACCACAGATGCAGTCGAATTCAGGAACCAGCAATGGCTTACTGTAGCACCCAACAAAGAAGATCGGCTTGCGGACTGCGGCCCTTAAGTTACCTTCGTTACCCGACTTCGCGATTCGGCAACGGGCCAACAGTAAAGATATTTGCCCTGGAATTGAGGCAACAAGCGAGGAGCATTGCCTTCGCGCCCTTGCTAAGAAGAACGACAGACCTGACGCGGCCCGCCGCGCCATAGCCTATCCTCAAAGAATGCGATCGGTACGGAACCAACCGAAGTCCGGAAAACTGGGCGAGTCGGCGCTGCTCGAACGGATTCGCGCCCGCGCGGCCCAGGCGCCGCACCCGGGCCTGCTCGTGGGCATTGGCGACGACTGCGCCCTGCTGCGTCCCGGCGACGGCGAAGACCTGGCCGTGACCACGGACTTGTCCATCGCCGGCCGCCACTTTCGCCTCGCTTGGCACCCTGCCGAGTCCATCGGCCATCGCACCCTGGCCCGCGGCCTCAGCGATCTGGCTGCCATGGGCGCTCGTCCCGTCGCCGCCTTCCTTTCGCTAGGCTTGCCACGTGAACTCGTCCAAATCCCTAAGGCGCGGAGCGCGCGGGAGCCGCAAAGCGCGTCGGCCGCGCGGGGCGCCCCGGCCCCGCAGAACCCGTGGATCGACCGTTTCCTCGACGGCTTTCTCGCGCTCGCCCAGGCCCACGAAACTCCGCTCGCCGGCGGCGACCTCGCCGAGTCTCCCCTCGCTGTCGCCGACGTGATTCTTGCCGGCGCGGTGCGGCGCGGAAAAGCTCTGCTCCGCTCCGGTGCTCGCCCCGGCGACCTGCTCTATGTCACCGGCAGCCTCGGCTCCGCCGCCGTTGGTCTCGCCAGCCTCACCGAACTCGGCGCCGCCTTCGCACGCACGCGCCCCCGCTCGCGGCTAAAAGACCTTCCTCGCATCCCTCCCCGCCTCATGGCGCTGCTCACGCCGCATCTCTACCCTCAGCCTCGCGTCGCGCAGGGACTTTGGCTCGCGCAGCACTCGCTGGCATCGGCCGCCATCGATCTGAGCGACGGTCTCTCCACCGATCTCGCCCATCTGTGCCGGGAGTCCGGCGTGGCCGCCGAAGTCGACGCCGCAGCCTTGCCCATTCATCCCACCGCAACCCCGGCCCAGGCTCTCGATGGCGGCGAGGAGTACGAACTCCTCTTTACCGCGCCGCCCGCCGCCCGCGTGCCCAACAGCATCGAAGGCGTTCCCGTCACGCGCATCGGCCGCATCGTTGCGCTGCGGCAGACCACGCCGCGCGTCACGCTCGTCACCGCGCAGGGCGCACAGCCCCTCGTTGCCCGCGGCTGGGAGCACTTTTCCTAGATATCCCGCCGTTCTTGCGGATTTCCGAGAGGTTTGCAGCCAAACCGGAAGTCACCAGGTGGCAGTTTCCGGATAGCCGGAGATCCGAGCAAAATAATCGACAGGGAGCCGTTACCCTGTCATTCCCCTGATTTGATTCGCGGATCGGTCAGTTCAATACAAGGCGTTTCCTCGTCGATCTACGACTGCGGAGCGCCTCATCTAATCTTGAGCTGCCAACTATTCCGCTCTGAATTCGTCAAACTAGCTCTGGTACTCCGAATTCTGGCCTGCGTGGCGAAACAGCAGTTGGTAACGAACGGCGGGGTGGCGATACCATGGGCATCTGACACTCAGCGCATTGGAACCCCATCCTCCGGAAAAGCATAGACTCAAAACAGGGCGGTGGAATTCTTGAATCGCATTCCCAACATGAGCCAGCTAAACCTCAATGCATTCGCATGTCCGGCTCGGGTATATGCGGAGATCGGTCGCTTTCTGTTGATGCTGACCTCTATCCAATTGATTACCTCGCCGCTGACGCAGCGCATTTGGACATGGGATCATCTTCTGCACGGCGGTCAAGACTTCGAGACCAGCGTACTCATGATACTCATAACGCTATGCTTGGTGCTCCTGCTTGCTCAACATGGCAAGCACAGTGTGAAACGTCTGCTCGCAACTTGTCCGCTTTTCTCGTTTATCTGCGACGACCACCTGTTGGCCAGAACTGCGCCAAGCGAGGCGATCACGGCTCTTCGCAGTGAGCGAATGCCTAATCCAACTTCAGGCATCTACGACCTTCCTCTTCTGATCTGATCTGATCTGTCACCTCTGCCAGCGCTCATGATGGATAGCTCGTACTTAGCCGTCTTAGGCTCATTGTTCGCCACTCAGTTCAATTACATCCGACGCAGTGAGATCATGAAAAGATCAGAAGTTCTGCACGCCTGGGCCAGGATCCTGGCCGGCCGCGCGCCCTCGCTTTCCATCGAGATCACAAAAGAGTGTCCCTTGCGGTGCCCCGGATGCTATGCCTTCGATGCTGCACATCTTGGAGGCATGACCCAACTGCGCGAGCTTTCCGATTTCGAGGGCGACGAACTTGTCAAGAGAGTGCTTGCGCTGATCGATGAACACAGGCCACTCCACGTTTCACTCGTGGGCGGCGATCCGCTGGTTCGCTATCGCGAGCTCGAACTGCTGTTGCCGCAGATTGAACGCCGCGGTGTGCATACCCAGGTCGTCACCAGCGCCTTCAGAGTCGTCCCAAGCACCTGGAAGGATTTCAAGAAACTGAATGTCGTGGTATCAGTCGATGGCCTGCGGCCGGAGCACGACGCTCGGCGCAAACCTGCCACCTACGAGCGCATCCTCAAAAACATCAACGGGGCCAGAGTAACCATTCACTGCACGATCACGTCGCAAATGGCAGGGCGCCCCGGTTACCTCGACGAATTTCT
Source organism: uncultured Acidobacteriaceae bacterium (assembly GCA_963799155.1). GTDB lineage: Bacteria > Acidobacteriota > Terriglobia > Terriglobales > Acidobacteriaceae > Telmatobacter. The sequence goes on along the minus strand of CAWCWB010000004.1, from coordinate 128,793 downwards.
GCGCTTTTGGGGTAGCCAACCGGAGGTTGCAAAGGTGTGGTTCAGCATTTTTACTCCTCAGCGTGGCGCCACCGATCCAGAGATCCTGACGGATTCGCAAAGAGCTTCTACTCTCGCAGACCTGCGGCAATTGCGTCTGAAGTATCCCACTGTGGAAATGCCAGAGGCACTCCTTCGGGAGCTGGAGCATCCGCCCAGGAGCCCAAGAGAATGCATCTTTGCGAGAACTACAGAGACTATTTCCGCCGACCTCAGGACGCCGATTACTCCCTGCCAGTTCGGCGGAAACCCTGATTGCGAACAGTGTGGCTGCATCGCCTCGATGGGATTGGCCGCTGTCGGTCACTACCGTGTGCTGGGAACGCTTACTGCCGGGCACCTCTTCATGGCTTCTGATCGTTGGGGTAAAGGGTGGAGGAGTCTCTGCAGAACATTTTCACGCCGGACCGGAACTCAGGCGGAACCTCCCCTTTTCAACATTCTTGAGTCTTGATATCGGTGAGCAAAGTACGTTGACGCGGTAGACAGAGGGGTGAGACTTGGTAAACCGGAGTTACCAAACCGAGGACGAGTTGAAGCAAGAACTTGTCAGATTCAGCAGATGGCTGTACCGACTTGGTCTTATGCCCGGCACATCGGGCAATCTTTCTGTGCGGCTCGATGAGGAAAAGCTGTTTACCGTTCCTACCAGAGCCAGCAAGTATCTTCTTAGATCTACCGATATGGTGATCGTCGACCTTGGAGGCCGGATGGCGGACGATCAAGAGTAAAGGTTTCAGTTGATGCAAACAGACCAAATCACTTATCCAAGGTTCGGCTAAGGCGATTCAGGGGATTAGCCCTGATAAACGCTCATGTCGCCAGAAAAGACCCCCGCCAACCTCACCCTCGCTGCCTCCGCAAGCTCCTCCTAGGCCATTTTCCCCGCAACCGAAAACACCGCCGCCGCCCTCCCGCTCCACTAGCCCCGCGAGCCCCGCTAACGCCGCCAACTCCGCTAACTCCGCTGTTCTTCACTGTGGACTGCCCCCCAAAAGTGAGACAGGTTGTAAATTGACAGTTTGCAGGGAAAGGGGAACTGCAAATGGGTCAGAGGTCGAAGTACCGGAAGTTTACCGAAGCCTACCGGGAGCTGGCGGTGCGCCGGCTGCTGGAAACCGATAACGTCAGCGAGCTGTGCCGGGAGATGCGCATCTCCCGGCAGCTTCTTTACCAGTGGCGCGACCGGCTGCAACGGGAGAAGGAGAAGCAGGATCCGGCCAAGGCCCGGGTCGAGCAGTTGCGGCAGGAGAACGCGCAACTGAAGCGGGCCCTGGCGGAGAAGACGCTCGCACTGGATTTTCTCAAGGGTGCCTTGCAAAAAGTCGAGGCTCTGCGCCAGGCCGAAACCGGCTCTGGCGCGACGGCATCTACCAGCAAGTCCGGGAAGTGATGCCCATGCCAGGCACCCTGGGAGTGGAGCCGATGTGCCGGCTGGCGGGCGTCAGCCGTGCCGGGTTCTATCGTTTCCTCCAACAACGCCACCCCGCCGAGGAAGATATGGAAGTGCGCGCGGCCATCCACGAGATCGCGCTGGAGCACCGGCGCCGCTACGGCTACCGGCGCATCGCGGTCGAACTGGGGCGGCGCGGCATGGCGGTCAACCGCAAACGCGTGGCTCGGTTGATGCGGGAGGACAACCTGCTGGCCCTGCAACCGAAGGCCTTCGTCGTGACCACCCAGTCGGAGCACGAGCTGGAAGTCTACCTGAACCTGGCTTGGCGCATGAAGCTAACCGCCATCAACCAGTTATGGGTGGCCGATATCACCTACATCCGCCTGCGCGGCGAGTTCGTCTATCTGGCCCTGGTGCTGGACGCCTTCTCGCGCAAGGTGGTGGGCTGGGAACTGGGCCGCACCCTGACCGCGCGGCTGGCGCTGATGGCGCTGGAGCGCGCCGTGGCCCAACGCCAGCCTTCACCCGGCCTGGTCCACCACTCCGACCGCGGCGTTCAATATGCTTCAGCGGAGTACGTCGGCGCTCTCGGCAGCTACGGCATCTGGCCCAGCATGAGCCGGCCGGCCAACCCCTACGACAACGCGCAATGCGAGAGCTTCATCAAGACTCTCAAGCGGGAGGAGATCTATGCCCACAGGTACCAGGACATGGCCGATCTCAGGGCCCACATCGAGCAGTTCATCGAACAGTACTACAATCGTCAGCGGCTGCACTCCGCGCTGGGCTATCGTACCCCGGAGGAGTTCGAAACTGCCGCACAACCCGAAGCTGTCTGGCCGGGAGCCAGCGTGAGTTTTCCAAGGCATGGGGAAATCTATCGATGGAAGAGAAACGGGGAGCCGGTTCCACCCAGCTCCCCGGCTCATCCCATCGATGAGTCTCCAGTTGGCTATTCCTTGGCGGGTTGCTCTCCAGCAGAGCCCGCCTCCGCTTCACCAACCGGGGCTGAGTCTGAAACTCCTCAGCCCGAATGACAACCGAAATCCAGCAATCGGCGAACTGTCAAAACCCAAACTGTCTCACGCAAGGGGGTCACCTCACCCGATGTCAAGCCCCTCGGGCCCCGGACGAATCCTCCCGCCCAACCCTAACTCGTTCTCTTTCTAATCACTAACCACTAATCACTCATCACTGTTTTCATTGCAGATTATTTCCGCCAACTCTCTATACTTGTCTCAGGTGGGCTGATGAGCCAACGCGCGAAGGAGCGCCAACTCGCTGGCTTTATGATCCGCAGACCCTCTGACCTACCACTATCGAAAGGAGGGCAAAAATAAAGAAAGAAAAAATTTTCTACCCGTTTTGAGGGCAAAATACTACTTAACTCGTTTGGAATCAACACAACCTCCTGAAAAACGTGGTCAAATTTGGTCGATTTTGTGCACCAAACCTGCCCTTCTCCGCCCCAAAACGGCCTCTCACGACCTATGATTTCAGCCAATCGTCATGCCCGACATTGAATCGCTTCTGACCCGCTGGCAGTCGGCCGGCGTCCTCGATGCGGAGACCGCTGCCCGCATTCGCGCCCACGAAACTCAATCCGCTTCCGGCGCTCCTGCCGGTTTGCGCTGGCAAGGCGTCACTGCGCTCATCCTCGGAGCCATCTTGCTCGCCTGCGGCGTTGTGCTCTTCGTCTCCGCCCACTGGGACCAACTCGGCCCCGGCGCGCGCTACTTGCTGGTCATTGCCATGGTCGCCGTCTTTCACATCGCCGGTGGCCTGGCGCGGCCCAACTTTCACGGCCTTTCCACCGCGCTCCACGCCGTAGGCACCGTCTCCACGGGCGCAGCCATCGCGCTCGTCGGCCAGATCTTCAACATTCAGGAGCACTGGCCGGCCGCGGTGCTCCTTTGGGCGCTGGCCGCGCTCTTCGGCTGGGCATTGCTTCACGATCAGGCGCAGCAGGTTCTCGCGCTGCTGCTCGTTCCCGCGTGGATCTTTTGCGAGCTCGGCTACCGCATGGATGGCCACATCGGTGAAGGCATCTACGGGGGCCGGCTCTACTTCATGTGGGCCATCCTCTACATCACGTTTTTCGTCGGCTCGCGGCGCAAAGCGGTGCAGGGAATTCTCCTCGCCGTGAGCGCCGTTGGCGTGGTGGTCGGCGTCGTATTCATGCTTTCGTCTTGGGCGTCGTGGTCAGCCCAGCAGAGCTTCATCCCCTTCGGCACGCGCGTGTGGGCCTGGATCGCGATCGCCGCTGTGCCGCTCGTCATCGCCGCATTCCACGGCCACAAGGGCCTAATTCCCATCGCCGCCGCCATCGCCTTCTGCCTCGCGCTACCCTGGTGCTATCGCACCTGGACCGAGAGCTACAACGGCCCCAATGGGTCAGTGGTCACCTATGTCCGCACCAGTCCGAACCTGCTCGCCCACGCGCTGGTGGCCATGTTTGCCGTGTTCCTCTGCTGGTGGGGTGTGCGCCTGGTTTCGCGCGCGCTGGTCAACCTGGGCATTGTGGGATTCGCCGCGGCCGTCGGGTGGTTTTACTTCAGCGACATCATGAATGAGCTGAATCGCTCGCTGGGCTTGATCGGGCTGGGCATTCTGTTCCTCGCCGGCGGTTGGGCGCTCGAAAAGATGCGACGGCGCATTCTCAAGCGCATGGCTCCGCCCAAACCGCCAGAGCAAATCGCGCCAGCCGAAGCAAATGGAGGTGCGCTATGAAGATCTCGCGTCTCACCTTCTCCGGCGTCTCGGTAGCGCTGCTCGTCTTGCAGTTGCTCATCGTCTCCTCCATCGCTGGCAAGTATCTCTGGCAGCGCTGGCGCTGCCCGCGGGTGTGGACGCGCGCCGCGGCCGTCGACCCGGAGCTGCCTATGCGCGGCCGCTACCTCAGCCTGCAGCTCACCATCGATGGCTGCCAGAGCACGCTGCCTTCGGCCAAGCTCGCTACCTTTCCGCGCGACGTCAATGGCGCCATCAAGTCCGGACCGTATGTCCTGAAGCCGCAGCCGGTGGACTTCCGCGCCAACCTGAAGGTCGAAAATAACAAGCTCGTCGCCCTACGCATCGAGGGGCAGGAGGACTCCTCCGCCGGCCAGGAGATCTCCGCGATGCCCAGCGCGCCCTGCGACCAGATGCGCCTGACGGACGGCGTCGATTTCTTCATTTCCGGCGCCGCGCAGAGCCCATTGCCGCTCAAGCCCGGCCAGGAGTTATGGATCGAGGTGACCGTCCCGCCCAAAGGCCCGCCGCGCCCCATTCAACTCGCGCTGAAAGAAAACGGCGCCTGGAAGCCTCTGGCGTTTCAGTAGTTGCCTACGATGCGGCGGCCGCCGCGTTCACGGCCATGAGTTTTTCGATGCTGTCAGGCCTCTTCGGCCTTGCTTAAGTCGACCAATCCCTCGGGCAGTGCCATCTCCACGCGCCGCGCTTCGAGATCGATCCTGCGCAGATAGTTCTTCGCAAATGGAATCAGCACTTCGCCCTTCGCGCCTCGCACCACCAGCAGAGGCGCCGTGCCCAGAGGGCGCCCTGCGCTTCGATCCACATCTTCAATCACGCCCACGCGAACAGGCTCCGCGCCGGCGACATCCACGAGCGTGCAGCCGATCAGGTCGCTGATATAGGCCGCATCTTCGTCTAACTCCGCCCGCTCTGCGCGCGGAATCGCAACAATCAGCCCATTCAGCGCCTCAGCCGCGGAGATCGAATCCACGCCGGCAAAGTGCAGCACCACGCCGCCCTTGTGCAGCCAGTGCGCCGTCAGCTCGGCCTCGCGCAGAGAACCCTGAGTCGCCGCGGAAGACGCATTCGGCGTCAGCCGCGGTCCCCGAGAAGCGGTCGTACCTTCTTGGGGTGACAGCAACCAAACCTGCCGCCTCTCAGCGAACTTGTCGGGGAAATCGGTGAGGATCTCGGCGAAGACCTCGCCTCTGCGTCCCTGCGGGCGGCGAATTCGCGCCAGCCAGACCCATGCTTGAAGCGGTTCCGGCACGGCTATCTCCGGACCCGGTGCACCGCAGCGGCTCGGGCGAAACTCATGCTAGGATTCGTCGTCCTCTTCCAGTATGTCGAGCGTGTAGCGGTGGTGGAGCTTCATGCTCACCGCGCCCAGGATGGTCCGCACCGAGCGTGCGGTGCGCCCCTGCTTGCCGATGACCTTGCCCACATCCGGCGCCGCAACCCGAAGTCTGAGGACCGTATTCTCATCGCGGTTGACGGCTTCCACTTCAACCGATTCCGGCTCATCCACAAGGGCCCGCGCAATTTCGCGGACCAATTCGTCTACTTGCACCATATCGACTTGGGTCATGATCTTGCCCCTGACCTTCTACGTTCGTAAATTGGCGACTCTGAGTCCGTGCGCGAATCGTACCACGCGTGGGCGCTCTTAAGCAAAAACGGTTGCGCCGATCCTCGGCTGCAGCAGCCGGCGCCGCGCTCGCGTAGGGGTGGAAAAATCAAGCCGCGGCAGGGTCCGCTGCCGGATCCTCAACCTGCGCCGCAGGCTCTGTAGGCGCCGGCACGGGGTGCTTCGCCACGAGCTTTTCGAGGGTGGGGGAGAATTGCGCGCCCTTGCTGCGCCAGTAGGCGATCCGCTCGTGCTTCAGGTCGACCGTGGCCGGGTTGGTTCGAGGATTGTAGGTGCCGACGACCTCGATCGACCGCCCGTTGCGGGCGCGATCCTTCTCGATGACGACGATGCGGTAGTAAGGCTGTTTGCGGGCGCCAACACGCGCCAAACGAATCATGACCACGGTGATACGGTTCCTTTCGCGTCTTAGAACTGGTTTCAGAGCGTTTTGCTGCTATGTTTCGGGCGCGCCGCCAGGGCAGTTGCCGTCCGGGCTGGCACGTCGCGCTGGCCTGGCTCCGCCGCGACGAAAGACGGAGGCGCTCCGGCACAATTACGGCCGGACAACCGCGCCCGGCCGCACACGTCACAACACCTAAGTATCGCCGAAAGCAGGCGATTGAGGCAAGTTTTAGGCCGCCTGCCAGACTCGCTAACTCCCCATTTTCTTCAGCAACCAGGCCATGTTCTGCCCCAATGTCTTCATGGTCTGGATGCCTTCCTGGTCCTTCTCCACTTCGCCGATCTCGCGGCCGACGCCGATGTTCCAATACGATGAGCCGGGCACGATCATCTCGTTGATGAGGAAGAAGTGGTTCATCGCGTCGAAGGCGTGGATTGCTCCGGCGCGTCGGACAGCCACCACCGCGGCGCCGACCTTGCGGCGAAACATCCCGCCATTCGCCTTCGAAACCAGGCAGGCGCGGTCCATCAGCGCCTTCATTTCTGACGACACGTCGGCCACGTACGTAGGCGAGCCGAGCAGAATGCCGTCCACCTTCTCCATTTTTTCGATGTAGACGTTGCCCATGTCGCCGGTCTGTGCGCATCGCCGGTCCTTTTTCTTCGAGCACTCCCGGCAAGACAAGCAACCGTGAATCTTGGCGCCGCTCATCTCCACGAGCTCGGTCTCGATTCCTTCCTTCTCCAGTTCCTTCAAGACATATCGGAGCAAAATAGCGGTATTCCCGCCCTTGCGGGCGCTGCCGTTGAGTGCCACAACCTTCAAGTGAGTCCCATTCATCGATCGTTCTCCTCGAATTGCGCGCCGCAGATGAGCCGGCGCGGTTTCTCCAAACCAACCATTGTGCGCCAGGGCGGCCGGATTGTCTGTGACGAAGAAATTTCGAGCAAATTCAAGAAGTCCGGGAACCTTTTCGGGGATCGCGGAGTCAAAGGAAGACAGAAAACTCTCTGCAAGGTTCGCAGAAGCTTCCGTTCTATAATCGGGGCCGGCATCGCTGTGTCCCAAGGAGGAGATATGCGCTGTGTGCTTCCCGCCGTTTTGATCGCCATTGTTTCCGTTCCTCTCGCAGCCCAAACTTCCACGCGCCCCGCTGCTAAGGCAGCGCCCGCAGCCGCAAGCGCGGCGCCGGGCGCCATCACCGACCTGCCCGTGCGCAAGGTGGTGCTGTACAAGAACGGCGTGGGCTACTTTGAGCACGCCGGCGCCGTCAACGGCGACCAGCGCGTGGCCATCGACTTTACCTCTTCGCAACTCAACGACGTGCTGCAGTCGCTCACGGCGCTCGATAGCAAGGGCGGCAAGGTGAGCGCGGTAAGCTACAACTCCACCACCCCCATCGAACAGCGGTTGGACTCGCTGTCGCTCGGCCTGAAGGAAGATGCAGACACGCCAAACATCTACGAGACGCTGCGCGGCCAGCGCGTCGAGGTGACGGGCGCGGGCGCAGCGCTCACGGGACGGCTTGTCAACGTCGAGGACCGCCCGGAAACGGACAAGAACGGGAACACCTCCGATCACTACTATCTGATCGTCGAGAGCGACGATGGGGCGCTGCGCACTGCCGAACTGAGCGACGCGTTGAGCGTGCACATGCTCGACCCGTCGCTGGAAAAGCAATTTGCCTCGTATCTCGAGATCATCGGGTCGGCGCACAGCCAGGAGGGCCGCCACCTGACGCTCGAAGACCGCGGCGAGGGCCAGCGGCAGCTCCAGGTGGGCTACATCAGCGAAGTGCCGGTGTGGAAATCGACCTATCGCATCGTGTTTCCGCGCGAGGCAGGCGCCGACGCCACGGTTCAGGGCTGGGCTGTGGTCGACAATACCGTGGGCGTCGACTGGAACAACGTACAGCTCTCGCTGGTGGCCGGTGCGCCGCAGAGCTTCATCCAGCCGCTCTCCGAACCGATCTACACGCGGCGGCCGGAGATTCCGATTGCCATCGCGGCGCAGACGACGCCGCAGACGCATGAGGCGGCGGAGGCCGTTGGCGGCGGAGCAATCTCCGGCACGGTAACCGATCTCACCGGCGCGGCAATTCCGGGTGCAACGGTCACCGCGACTTCGCAGGCGACGAACGCTGCCGTAACGCGTACCGCTTCAAGCGATGGCAGTTTCACCATTTCGGGGCTGGCGCCCGGCCTGTACACGCTCAATGTCATGGCAAGGGGCTTCCAAACTTATCTTCAGCGAGACGTCGGCGTCGGCGCTCAAACGGCGACTACCGTGAACGTGAGTCTCAACATTGGTTCGGAGGCGGAGACCGTCACCGTTCAGGCCGCGGGCAGGAACAGGAACATCGCGGGTTTGATGGCGCTGGCTCCCGGTGCCGCCGGCCCTGGCAGCGGCGGCGGCATCGGCTCGGGCTCCGGCGCAGGCTTCGGCGGCGGCGTCTACCGCGCCTCTGACGCCATCCAACAGGGTGACGTTTCCACCAACGCCTTCGACGACTTCTTCGAATACGCCATTGCCCAACCGGTGACGATTCACAAGAACGAGTCGGCCATGGTTCCCATCCTGCAGCAGGATCTGCCCGCCGAGCACGTGACGCTGTGGAGCGCCCGAGACTCGAGGCCGCTGCGCGCCATCTGGCTCGAGAACAAATCCAACCTGACGCTCGATGCGGGCAGTTTCTCGATCTTTGAAAACGGCGAATTTGCCGGCGAAGGATTGCTCGATCCGATTCACCCCGGGGAAAAGCGGCTGCTCTCCTATGCGTCTGATCAGGCGGTGAAAGTCGCGAGCAGCTTGGTCGCACAGACTCACATGCTCCGTCATGTCGCCATGCACCAGGGAGTCCTGCTGGAGACGACGGACGAAGTAAAGGGCACGAACTACACCATCAGCAACGGAGCCGGTGAGGCCCGCACGGTCATCGTGGAGCACACCCGTGTGAAGGGCGCGACGCTCGAGTCCGACACAAAGCCGGTCGAGACCACGCCTTCCATTTATCGCTTCAAGGTCGTCGTCGACCCGCACCAGTCGACAGAACTGCACGTGTCGGAGCGCTCCACGATTCAGCAGCAGATCGTGATCAATCCCGACAACGAACAAACTGGACTCCTGATCGAAACCGCGAAGTTCACTCCTCAGCTTGCCGCGCAGCTCAAGCCGCTCATCGACGCCGAAACGGCGCTCAACGGCCTGAACGACAAACTGGATGAGAATGACCAGAAGCAAAAGGCGCTGGCCGACGATGAAGCGCGCGATCGCGAGAATGTGACGGCGTTGAAGGGCAACGACGCTTCCAAGCGATTTGTTGACGAGCTGAATCAGGCTGAGGACCAGCTGCAGGCTGCACGCAAGGACCAAACCGATCTTGAAAAGCAGCGCGACGCCGCGCAGGCCCAGCTCGACAGCATCATCGCCAAGCTGGCGTTTGACGCGGACCTCGACGTTGCGACCCCAAGTACAAATTAGAGGTTCGGGCTTCCATTCCGTCAGCCGACTCTTTTATGCCAGCTCAACCTTCAGCGTAATGCCGATCTCGGAGATCTTTTCGGCTGGCATCTGAACCTTCAATGCGGCGTCGTCCTGCTTCCAGTTGAGATCGCCCTTGTGCCCGAGCAGTTCAACTTTGAGGATCTTGCCCGGCTGCTGCGGGCTGGCAAGTCCAAGAGCCTGCACCACGGCCTCCTTCTCGGGCCAGCCCATGATGAACGCGTAGAGTGTACTGCCCTTTGTTGTGAAGCGCACATCCTCGGCGGTGAGGTCAGTCTGCTTGTCCTCGTTGAAGTTTCCGGTGACAATTTTGGCTTTGGTGGAGGGGCCTTCGCCGTAAATCTTCCATGGGCGCGTCGCGTAGATGCCTCCGCTGTTAACTTGCATCCACGCGGTGATGCCTTCCAGCACCTCCATCTCCTCGAAGTCCAGTTGGCCGGAGTTGGGCAGCGGAAAATTCAGCAGCAGGTTGCCATTCTTGCTCACGATGTCAGTGAGCAGATCGATTACCTTTTTCGCAGTCTTGTATTTTTGGCCGCGCTTGTAATGCCATTGCCCGATGCACGTATCGGTTTGCCAGGGATTTTCCGCAATGCCATCCGCCACGCCGCGCTCGTGGTCGAGAGCGCAGGTACCCACCGCGCAATCCGACGGCTCTTTGCTGGTGTAGACCGCTTCGACTTTGCCTCCGTGCAACTGGGCGCTCAAGTTGTAAAGGTGCGAAACCATCCTCAGGCCGTACTCCTCGAAGGGAAGGTGGCCGTCGGTGTAGAGAATGTCGGGGTGATACTTGTCGATGAGGTCGGTCATCCGGTTGAGATAATGCCGCCGCCACGAATCGGGAATGCCGTCGTCGTTCCAAGTCAGCTTGTCAATGAACGGTACGCATCCTGCGTCATGATACAGGTCAGCGTAACGAGGATTGACGCCGTCGTAGAAAACGCTGGCCAATGGTCCGGTCTTGTCGGCGCCATGGCTCACAGCGAACCATTTGTAGCTGATCCATAGATGTTCGCTTACGCCGAATTTGAGTCCATGCTTGCGCGCCGCGCTCTGCCACATGCCGACAACATCCTTCTTGGGCCCCATGTTCACCGCGTTCCAGCGCGTGTACTTCGAGTTCCAGAGATCGAAATTGTCGTGATGCACGCCCATGCTGAAGAAGTACTTCGCGCCGGCCTTCTTGTAGAGGCCCATCAGATGATCCGGGTCCCACTTCTCGGCTTTCCAGATGTTGACCAGGTCTTTATAGCCGACCTTGGAAGGATGGCCGTAGGTTTCGCAGTGGTACAAATACTGCGGCTGGCCCTGGATGTACATGTTGCGCGCGTACCAGTCGCCGTCTTCAATGGCGGACTGCGGTCCCCAATGGGCCCAGATGCCAAACTTAGCGTCGCGGAACCAATCGGGAATCTTGTAGGCTTGCAGCGATTCCCGGGTGGGCTGGAACGGTCCGCTCGGCGCCGCCTGCTGCGAGCGGGCAAACTTCCGCAAAGCCAGAGCGGAACACGCGCCGCCCAACGATTGAAGCACTTCCCGGCGATTCATTTTCATGCTGATGCTTTCCTTTCCTGATGCGATTCCCCTGATTCGATTCCATTGACAAGAGGAACCATGACCATTGTCCGCCCGCGCCGGACATGCCCATTCTACTTTGCGCCGGCTGAAGCAGCTATCGCGCGGCGCAACTGCTGTTCCGCCCCGGGAGTCCAGTAGCCGCAGTCGAGTTCAAAGAAGACCGAGGTGTACGGAATGGTCAGCTCTGTTTTGATGATGAGGACGCGGAAGATTTGGGCAACCTGGTCGAGCTTGGCAATGATCTGCTCGTGGGGCAGCCTGGTTGTATTCGTGGCTTTGAACGTCTCGGCCAATTGGGTTCGGTAGCGCGATGCGCCCGGCGCATCGGCCTCCGCCACGAATTGCAATTCCTGGTCGAGATAAACGTTGGCGCGGACGTGCTTACTCGCCGCAATGGCATCGAGAACGGTGCCAGCGACCTCCAGCTGTCCGGCCCCGGAGACGATCGTCTCGATGCCGGGCCTGGACTGCGCCGGATACGCCGAGTCCGCAACTACGATCCAGTTGCGATGGCCGAAGAGCGGCAGGATCAAACTTAGGTGTTGTTCCCAAACTGCATTTGGCCCTTGAACTGTCGGTTTCCACATCTCGGAAGGCTGCTCCTTTCTGGAATCGCCTCATTTTTTTACCAGTTCTTCGTCCGCGCACACGGCCACCTTGCCGCATTTCCCTGAAGCCATGAGCGCATAAGCCTCGCTGGCGCGGTCCAGCGGAAACCGGTGCGTGATGATATCGGCCGGATGCAGGTTCCAGCGCACCAGCCGCTCCACCAGCTCTTCCATGAGCCACGTTGATGTGACCCACGAGCCGTAGATTGTTTTCTGGTCGTGGATGATGTCGGGCGAGGGATTGAACTCGACGCGCCCGCCCTCGCCAAGAAGGACGATCTTGCCCCACTTGCGCGTAGCGCGAATTGCGGTGGCCCGCGCGGCATCGTTCGCTGAGCAGTCGATCGCGCGCTCCACACCCATGCCTCCGGTGAGCTGCTTGACCTCGGCGACGTTGCCGGGACCGGAGACAAGCACCACATCGCAGAGGCCCAGATCGATCGCAATCTTCATACGCTCCGGCGCCACCTCGATGCCGATGATCTTTTGTGCGCCGAGCTTGCGGCACAGCGCGCCGGTGGCCAGACCCACAGGCCCCAGGCCGGTGATGAGCACGGCGTGATTGCCGTTGATGCCGATCTTTTCCAGGCCCTCGTAAACAGTTCCGAATCCGCAGGCAACCTGCGCGCCATCGGCGTAGGAAAGCTCATCGGGCAGCGCGATGAGATCCTTCTCTTCGGCCACCATGTACTCGGCCATGCCGCCATCGCGCTGCCAGCCGTAGGCGCGGCGGTATTTTTCGCTGGTGCAGGAGATCATGTACCCGCGCCGGCAGTCGTTGCAGACGCCGCAACCGGAGATGTGATACACAATCACGCGGTCACCGGCTTTGAAGCGGCGGCAGCCCGGGCCCGTCGCGACGATCTGGCCCGCAGGCTCGTGTCCGGCAATCACTCCCTGGTAGCCCTCAGGTCCTTTGCCCAGGTGTTCGTGGTAAATACAGCGAATATCCGAGCCGCAGATGGTCGAGGCTTTCACACGCAGCAGAACTTCCGAGTGACCGGGCTCCGGCACGGCCACCGTGCGCATCTCGACGGTCGAGTTACCCGGCAAGTACGCTGCCGTCATTGTGGCTTTCATGTGAAGTGCTCCCAATTTCTTTCGGCCGGCGTTTGATATGCCGCAATCATTCTACGGCGGCGTGATCTCTCCGTTGAGGTCCCAGAGGTCCTCCCAGGTTTGACCATCCTTCCACAGGAAGACCTGGCCTTTGATCAAGCGGCAGTTGTGGTCGATGGCGGCGATGGCGCGCATCTCTTCGTCGGTGAGAGGATCGCCTACAACGCCTTCGAGATTGGCGCGGTAGTGGCGGACGGAGAACGGAATCGGCGTTTGTCCGCGCTGCACAGCCCACTTGATGCACACCACTGCAGGATGAATCCCATGGCTCTCAGCGATGCGTAGGATCACGGGATCTTCGGTGGGCGCGGTGTCCTCTGGGGTGCGATCGCGCTGCGGCCGTCCCGGCGAGCCGATCGGGCAGTAACCGATAGGCTGGATGCCGTGATCGAGCACGAACCGGAAGAGCTCAGGTTGCTGGAAGTGTGGATGCAGCTCCATTTCGTTGACCTCGGGCTTGATGCGGGCGTCGCGCAGAAGGAGCTTTAGCTTGGGGATGGTCATGTTCGAGGTGCCGATGTGCCGCACCAGGCCCATGTTCACCAACTCTTCCAACCTGCGCCAGGTCTTCATGAAGTTTTCGTGGATGTAGGGCTTGGCGTCTGGCGAGCGCGAGGTAACGTCGCAGCCTGGCGGATGGAAATTCGGGAACGGCCAATGCACCAGGTAAAGGTCAAGGTAGTCGAGGCGCAGATCGGCAAGCGATTTGCGGCAGGAAGCGATTACGTCGTCCTCGCCATGCTTGTCGTTCCACAGCTTCGAGGTGATCCAAACGTCCTCGCGCTTGATTCCGCTGCGGAGAATCTCCTCAAACGATGCGCCGATCTCGGCCTCGTTGCCGTAGACCGAAGCGCAGTCGAAATGCCGGTAGCCCACAGCGGCAGCACCCTTCACCACTTCGGCGATCTCGGCTGCGCGGACGTGGTCGGATCCAAAGGTGCCCAAACCGATCGCGGGCATGGTTGCGCCGGTATAGAGCCTTCGTTGCGGTATGGCCGCCAGATTGACGGCAGCGGTTGCGGCGGGATGCGACATGCGCGATCTGCTTTGGGTGAGGATAGAGTGAACGCTAACTTCAAGGAAGAATAGATTTGCCTGGAGTGAGTGTCAACCTGCTTTCTTTTCCAGGCAGGGTTGGCGCTGGCAGGCAGCGTAAATGGGCGTTGCCTGGAAGCTCGCGGGGCCGGGGCATGGCGCGTAGGCCGGCGAGGCCGGTATCTTGGCCCATGAGCCAAAGCCTCTCATGACCCCACCGTGGCAGAAACCGCGAAATCGTCTGCAAGACTGGGGCGGCTTTCTCTTTCAGCCTAGAGCGTGTCTCGTAGATCCGCTTTGTATCAGGGCACGACTTGCCGGGGTCCCCTGCGACAGGTCTTCGTCGCTGGGGTGGCTTGAGTCGTGCCGAAAAGGACCGGAAAGACACTGGGTTTTAACCCCTGAGGGAAGGCAGTCGGGATACTGTGCCCATTTACGAAATATGCTGTAGACTATGCGGCGGCGCGGACGAGCAGGCAGGTGATGTTGTCGTTGCCGCCGGCTTCGTTGGCGGCGGTGACAAGCCGCGAACACAGATCGTCGAGCGCAACGTCGAGCAGCAGGATCGATTCGATGAGCGAATCGGAGAGCTCGCGGGTGAGGCCGTCTGAGCAGAGCAGAAAGAGATCGCCGGGCTCGGCTTCAAGCTCGAAGACGTCGGGAGTGACAAGGTTCTGCGTGCCCAGAGCGCGGGTGATGACGTTCTTGAGCGGCGAGCGTAACGCTTCCAGCCGGTTCATTTGACCCAACCGGATCTGTTCCTCGACCAGCGAGTGATCGATGGTGATCTGCTCGAGCCGCGAGTTGCGCAGGCGGTAGCCGCGGCTGTCGCCCACGTTCAGCATCCATGCGTGGCTATCTTCCACGAGGAGGGCGACCAGCGTGGTGCCCATGCCGCTGAGCTTCTGGCTGCGCTGCGCGCGGGAGAAGATGGCCTGATTGGCGGCGGCGACGGCCTGTTCGGCATCGGCGGGCAGCGGATTGGAGCCGTCACGGTGGGTGAGCAGCTGCATCGTCTCAGCAACGGCGACGGAGCTGGCGATCTCGCCCGCGGCAGCGCCGCCCATCCCATCGCAGACCACGTACACGCCGTGCTCGACGGAAAATCCGAATGCATCTTCGTTGGAAGGGCGCTTGCGGCCGCGGTCGGTAACCGCCGCGGCTGCGTAGTGGACGACAGCCGTAGCCAAGAAAAACCCCCCGTCGCTCAGTGTACCGGAAAACAGGGAATTAGGGACCAAGGGAACGAGGGAACGAGGGGTACGTGAGTCACGGGTCAGCGAGTCTTCGAGGAAGCCAGTCAGCACGTCAGCGGGGAGGGACGTAGAACTGGTTGCATAAATGTGTTTTGAAAGGGCACGGCTTTAGCCGTGCCGCAAGACCTCCAATAGAATTGCGGGCTTTAGCCCCTGAGGGATGTTTTTTGGCCTCCTTGATGGAAATTATGCAACCAACTCTAGGAAATAGCAGACGTTAATCAGTGATCAGCCGTCAGTAGAAAGATAGCGGGAGCGTGGGGCAGGGCTCGCGCCTTCATCTTTTCTTTACGGATGAGGGGTTGCGGCGCTGGCCAGCGGTGGCGGCGGAGGCAGTTCGAAGACCTCGATGGCGTCGGCGTTGAGCAGGGCGACGCGGCGGCCAGAGGGCGAAATGGCGACGTTGCCGCCGGCATCGAGGACGGGGCTGACGGGCGAAACCAGGGCGATGTCGCCATTGGCCGCATCGAAGACCGTCACCGACTGCTCCTTCACGTCGTCGGCGCTCATGGGCGCGAAGGTGTCGATGGAGTGCGAGGTATCGAGCGTCTCCCACGCCAGGCGCAACCCGTTGGCGGCCACCGTGAGCTGCGGCCAAACCTCGGTGGACGGCGCCTGCGAAATCCACAGAGTCCGGCCGCCGGTGGTCATGGTCACGAGCTTGCTTTCACTCGATGGACCGCAGGCGGTCACCAGGATCTCCTGCTCCGAGAGAAAGTCATCTTCGGGCTCGCATGTGGAGTCCACGCTGCCCAGCATCTTGCTGCCGCCGGTGAAGTAGCTCAGGTTCAGCACCCATTCCGTTCCCCGGCCGCGCAGGTTCTCCAGATAGCCAATGGAGTTGATGGGAAGATGCACTGTGGTACGGGCGCGGCTGACCAACATGACCTGGCCGGAGTCGCGGCGGAGAATGCGGACCACCAGATCGGGAGGTTCACTCTCGGCAGCGCCCGAGTCCTGATCGCTAGTGACGGTGGCCGATGCGGTCGGCGGGCTGGTGACTTCTCCGGGCTTCAACCCCGCGGACGAAGACCTCTCCGCTGCGCCCCCGGGTTTGGCCGGCTTCGTGACCGGCTCGCGAGAGTTGGTGACCAGAAACTGCTGCGAGGGGTCCAGCTCGAGCCAGACCAGGGGGCCGGGGAAGTCGAGGAATGGTTTCAGCTTGAGCGTGGCCTCGCCTTCAAACAGGTTGTTGCGGTCGCGTAGTAGAAAGTCACCGTTCTTGAGCATCCATAGGTAGCGCGAGCGGTCGTGGACAGTCCAGGTTGCCTCGGCATCAACCGCACCCTGCGGAAGCGTGAGAACCACGGCGCGAATCTGACGCTCATCGCTCGCGTCGCTGCTGGGGAGATCGCGGTGCAGCAGGCCGGGCACGCGGAAGGTGAAGAGTAGCCGGTTTTCATCGAGGAAGTCGAGCGAGGCGAGAGTGTTGCGCGCGCCCATATAGATAGGGCCGGGTGCGGTAAATCCCAGCGGCTCGATGGGAATGGTGAACGAGGGCGGTAGAGAGGGTTTGTCGGGGAAGCGGTTGATGAGGAAGCGCTCTTTGATCGGAGACGAGGCTTGGGACTCTGGAACCGTCGCGCTTTGCGCGGGAGCGCTCACGGCTGGTTCCGGCGCGGGTGGGATTTGTGCTGGCGCGGATGGGACTGGTTCCGGTGCGGCTGGGATTTGTGCCAATGCGGGCAGAGCGAGCGCGGCGGCCAGGGCGAGAATCGGCGCAGAGTGGGTCACGAAGATCTCCCGCACAGGATGCGCCCGCAGGATAGCGCGCCTATTCACCATCGATGAGTATTCTCGCCGATGGAGCCTTGGGGCAGGAAGTGCCTGGGCAGAGACGTTGGTTATGTGAAGAGCGGCACGGCGCGGCGGAGGCACTGCGTGCGGCGTGCTGGGAGCCGAACCTGGCTGGGCGGCGTGTGCGACAGTAAAGAAGAGATGGCAGATCGCACGACGGCCGAACGGAACTCAGCCGGGGGAACAAGCGGCAGCAGCCTCAGGTTTCTTGGTTATGGCGCGTGCGCGCTGGCCGGAGTGCTGTGGGGCACGGGATTCTACTGGGGCAGGCTGGCGCTGGACGAGATGAACGTGGAGCACATGGTGCTCTACCGCTTCTTGTTTGCGTGCGTGGGCATGGCCCCGGTGATGGCGACGCAGCGCGTGCGGCTGACGGCGAGCGAGATGCGGACCATGCTGCTCGCCGCATTCTTTTTTGTTCCCATTCAGTTCCTGCTGCAGTTTCACGGCCTGGCGCTGACCACCGTGAGCCACGCATCGCTGATGGTGGGCGTGATGCCGGTGATGCTGGCCGGCGGCGCGGTTCTTTTTGCTGGCGAGCGGCTGGACTGGGTGGGATGGCTGGCGCTGTGCGGGTCCACCGCGGGCGCGGCCATGGTGACGCTGGGCGGAACGCACGCGACAACCGGGCGCGAGACGCCTTCGCTCGCCGGCGATCTGCTGGTGATTGCCTCGCTGGTTGTGGCGCTGGCGTGGATTCTGCTGAGCAAAAAACTGATGCAGACGCACAGCCCGCCGGTGGTAACCGCGTACACCATTTATTCAGGAACGGTGATGCTGGTTGTTTGGATGGCCGGCTCGCGGCTGGTTGGATATGCGATGCACAAAGGTGTCGAGCCATTTCCGTTTGCGCACGTAAGCCCGACCGCGTGGGTGGCGCTCGGGATCAGCGGAGTGTTTTGCACAGCCACCACGACGCTCTTGTGGAATTGGGGCATCCACCATGTGCCGGCCTCGCGCGCCGGTGTGTTCCTGAACATCGAGCCCGCGTTGGGGTCGATTCTCGGTGTGGAGTTGCTGGGAGAAAAGCTGGGCCCGTTCGCATGGCTTGGCGGCGCGCTGATTCTCGCCGCGGCCATCACGCTGACCACGCGCGGGCATGAGCCGGAGCCGGCGGTTATCCTCGAATAGTGCACCGCGGACAGTGGTAAGTGGCCATTGCAGTTCGGTTATTGCCTCCTGCAAATGGAATGTCCCGCCCCTGCCTCCGAGCGTCTCAGGCTTTGTAAAGGGGCACGGCTTCACTCGCCGCGGCGAGCGGAAAAACTCGATTTCTTTGAAAGGGCACGAGCGGGGCACCCACCCGGTGGGTGGGTCGCGTGCCGCAAACGCCGCAAAATGAGTGCGGCTTTAACCGCTGAGGGATCGTTCTTCTTGTCCCTGGCCACTTTTTCCGCAAGCTGTTCAGCCGGACCGAAAAAGGCAATAAAGACGCGGGCTTTACAGCTCGCGGAAAAACTCGATGCCTTGAAGGGGCACGGCTTCACTCGCCGCGGCGAGCGGAAAAACTCAATGGTCAAGGAGTTTTGTAACAAGGGCACGAGTGGGGCACCCACCCAGTGGGTGGGTCGCGGGCCGTAACCGCCCCAAAATGAACGAGGGCTTTAGCCCCTGCTGCCTGTTTTTCGCAATCTGGCAACCAGTTCGAGACTTTTTCCGCAAGCTGTTCAGCCGTGCCGTAAGCGGAACAGAATCAATGAGGCCTTTAGGCCCTGAGGGATGCTTTTCGGGGATTTCTCCCGAAACCAAGCCTGTTTCCGCAGCCTGTTTAGCCCCTGCCAATTTCAGCCGCGCCCCAACGCCTGGCTTGAGACTGTCACCTCCGAATAGGACATTGAATTCGCAGCCAACGGTAGCCGTCGACGGGACTCGCTGCGAAGAAGCCTGTGCGCAGACCGATTCTGGAATCGCGGACCGGGCTTGCGATAGCATCGGGGTCATGGAAGAAGCCGCAGCTTCGTCACCCGCAGAAGACAATTCCGTTTCCAAACGAAGCAAGCGGCGCGACTGGACGGAAATTGGCGTCGCCTACGCGCTGATCATGGCGGTGGTGTGGACGCCGCGGCCGCTGCAACGGGTATTGTGGGTGGTGGCGGCCGCCGGAATCGTCTTCATCCTTTGGCGATCGTTCGATGGCTGGGCCGCGATGGGCCTGCGCAAGGCGAACCTCGGCCGCTCCCTGTGGATCGTGGGCGCGGCGCTGGCGCTGGCTGCGGCGGTGGTCATTGCCGCCAGGATGCATACGCTGCGGCTGCGGGACGGTCCATTCACTTTTACCGGGACTTATTTCGCGTATGCGATATGGACCGGCGTGCAGCAGTTCCTGCTGCAGGGCTTCTTCCTGCTGCGATTTCTGCGTGTGATTCCCAACCAGCGGCTGGCGGCACTCGCCGCGGCTGTGTTCTTTGCATCAGCGCATGTGCCCAATCCTATCCTTGTGCCAGCGACGCTGCTTTGGGGTTTTGTCGCGTGCCTGCTGTT
The DNA here is from genome assembly GCA_963799155.1 of uncultured Acidobacteriaceae bacterium. Taxonomy (GTDB): domain Bacteria; phylum Acidobacteriota; class Terriglobia; order Terriglobales; family Acidobacteriaceae; genus Telmatobacter. The sequence goes on along the minus strand of CAWCWB010000004.1, from coordinate 109,217 downwards.
TCTCCGCTACCGCAATCTATATCCGCTGATGATCGCGCACGCCATCCTGGGCATCACGGTGGCCATGACGATACCTGGGCCTGTGGACCACGACATGCGCGTCGGCCTGGGGTACCTGACCTATCGTCCGCACATGCATTTGCACGCACACGGTCTACACCGGTTAACGCAGCCATAGCGACCAGATGGCATCGACCGTGGCGTGCGTAACGGCAGATGCCCCGACGCGGCGCTGCGCGCGCCACGCGCGGCCGTAAAAGATGCCGGCGAGCGCAGCCAACAGCACATAGCGCCAATTGAAGTTCGTGGTGCGCTTGTTGAAGTGAGCCAGGCCAAACAGGCAGGCGGTCACGAGCAACGCGCCGTAGCGTCCCATGCGCTTTTCCAGCAGATTCTGCAGCCAGCCGCGAAAAAACAACTCCTCAGGGACGGCGATGAAGAAGAAAGTGAAAAGCCACGCGCCGGCCATCGGCCCCAGGCCCGGCCAAACGCGATGGGCATGCAGAAAGCCGAGGCTCAGACCCAGGGCAAGGGCAAGCGGCATGTAAAAGGCGGTCTCGCGCAAGCCAATACCGGCATCTTTAAGCCGCAAGCGCAGGTCGAAGCCGGTTCCGTCGAGATGCCGGATGAGGACGAAGCCGTAAATGCCCGCATCGAGGAGGAGCATCTTGTTGAAGATAGCCAGATGCAGCGGCCACGCGCCCTCAAACCAGCGCAGGTCGACCGCAAGGCCCAGCACGGCGAGAACCAGATAGTCACGCCAGTTCCCGCGCTGATCTGGGTCGACGCGGCCGGCCTGCCAAAGCAGAATCGCAATGGCAACGGGGAGCGCCGCGTAGAGGATGAACCATTGCGCGTGGAAGACACCGGCAGCGCATGCCACCGCGACATAGGGGATGGACAGGAAGGCTGGGGATGCAAGCCGCGCCCACAGTGGAATGGCGCGCACGCGCGCAGCCAAGGCCTCCGGGAAAAACGCCGCGGCCAGGAAAGGGACGAGCGTGAGCAGGGCGGCGGCGATGTTCGCGGGAGTGAACATAAACGGTACATCCATTGTGCTCCCATGCGCAGGCTGACTGCGCGGCATTACAGCAGTTTCGGAAATGGTGTAGCCGCATTCTCGAAAGCCAAGTCGGCGCGACCAGCCCGGGGTCCCCAATGACAGGTGGCTCGAAGAGCCGGGGTCGTTGGGGTGGGAGCAGCAGGCAGCGACGACCTTCGCAAACGCTTCGACCGGACACAGTATTTCCGAAACTGCTCTAATCCTTCGTAACCTGGCAGCGGAGATGGGGAGTGATGGCCCGCCGCGCTCTGCCGATACTTCCTTTGGTCATTTGTGGAGGCTCATGTGACTCTTCTCACGTGGAACCATGCCTGCTCGGTGGGCGTTCGCGCCATGGACGACCAGCACGGGATCCTGATGGACGCCATCAACGAGTTGCGGCTGGCGCTGTTGCGCGGCAGCGGGCGGGAAAACATCAGCGAGCAGTTGGACCAACTGATCGAGTTCATGCGCATGCATTTTTGGTGCGAGGAACAGCTCATGGAGAAGGCCGGCTTTCCGGGGTTGGAGGAACATCGGGCCGAACACCACAGAATGCTGGCCGAGATTCTGCAAGCGGCGCATCGGCTGCAATACGGCGAAGCGCTGCATTTGCGTCCGCTGCTATGCCGTCTGCACGATGGCTTTCTCGATCACATCGAGGACCTGGACCAGCAGTATGGGCCGTGGATGCGCGAGCGAGGCATTTGCTGATTGGTGCTGAGGGACGCCGGCTGCGCCAATAAGGGGCGTGGCCAGACCCTATCGCGGGTTCGCCTCAACTTTGTCGATTTCCTGACGATAACCCTCAGGCAGGCCGTTGCCAGCGGGAGAATGTGCATCAGGTCTCGAACGATAGCTGCGCCGAGGCCCACACCGGCGCGGGCGGCTTGGGCTCCGAGGCAAGCTCGTAAACAAGGCGCTCGAGCACCAGCCGCTTGTCGGGCGGCGAGGAGCGCAATTCAAGGTCGGCGCGGGCCACGAGGCGCAGCGCGCGGGTGAGCTCGCGGCGGCTCTTGTAACGGCGCGCCTGGCGGATGAGGTCGTCGGCGGCGAACGGCGGCATGCGAAAGCCCTGCCACAGCGCCTGCCAAATTGCGCGCGAGTCGCGCACGTTCTTCTCCAGAATCACCAGCATCTGCCGGAAGGTGCGGGCGAGCATGTAGAGATGGCCGATGGCGGCGTCCTCGCCCGCGTCGGAGCTGTTCAGGAGGCCGTGCAGCAGGGCCAGCGCACGTACGCGGTCGTGGGCGCTGATGGCGTCAGTCAGTTCATAGAGCGTGCGCTGCTTGGCGCTCAGCACCATGGTCTCCACGTCGCCCAGCGTAATTCGCCCGCGGCCCGCCGCGTAGAGCAACAGCTTTTCAAGTTCCGATGAGACCAGCATCATGTCCGCGCCGAGTGCGTCTACCAGCTCGCGTGCGGCATCGGTCTCCATGCGCAGGCCGGCCTCCTGCGCGGTAGCCACAGCCCAGCGCATGGCGTCTTCCTCGCTCACGCGGGCCAGCTCCACCATGCCGCAGTGCGCGCCCAACGTCTCGGTCAGTCGTTCAAACCGATTCTTGTCGTCGAGATCCATGCGCCGAGTGTCCGGAGGAATGCGCAGGAAATCAGCGATGAACAGCAGCAGCGCCTGCGGGTTTGGCGATTGGAAGTAGCGGTCGAGTGCAGCGAACTCGTCCTTTTTGGCGCCGCGTGTATAGAGCTGACGCACGTTGCGAATGAAGATTACCTGGAACGGGGCCATCAGCGAAGGCGTTTGCGCGCGGTCCAACACTTCGAAGATGGTGGTTGAGGTCAGATCGAGATCGGAGAGGCAGAAGTCTTGGGAGTCGGGCGGGACGAAGGCCTTGAGCACGGCGGCTCGGCAGCGGTCGAGAAGGAAGATTTCGTCGCCGGCAAGCACGTAGCCGGGCCGCAGCTTGCCTGTGCCCGCCGCGGCGGATTCGATCTCCGCGATGAAGCGGGAGACGGAGCTGAATCCCGGGGCCCCCGACGCGCCTGTTCCTGGCGCAGTCGGGTGAAAGTCCGCGCCCCAGCGCAAGCCGCTCAAAGCTCACACTCCATTTTCGCGCGCTCGAACGCCGCATCCCTCATGCGGCTCCAGAATACATTCCTTCGAGGCCTGTGACCAGCGCGGAAATCCAGTAGGGAATCAAGAAATGAGCGGTTCCTGCTGCAGAATCAATGCGCAGCTTGCGCCGCTCTTTCGCCGGATGATCGCTTGCCTGCCTCGGGGTAAGCGATCTCGAATTTGCTGATCACCACACTGTTGCCAAACGGAACCGACCCGGACCAAGCCACTCCCGCGCCGCCGTAGGTGTTGGGAACGATGGTTCCTTTGAGCGACAGGGTCTCGCCATCCACGCTGTTTGAGCCGGTTGCCGTAAAGGTTGAGCCCATAATCGACAGCGTGATCGTTGTGTTGGGCTTGAAGACGCCGGTGAGTTGTTGCTGATCGTCGACAGGATGCCCGATGCCGTCGACGACCTGGTAGAGCTGGAACATGCACTTCTCCGCGGAGAGCGTGGTACGCCAGAAGCGCAGCGAGTAGCCATTGTGCGTGCGCGGATCGTATTTGATGAAGACGTCAGCTTTCTGATTTCTGGCGCCGGCGTGATCGTCGGGCGATCCGGCGATGCCGAAGCCCTGGCCGGCGGTCTTTTCCGGAGTGAAAACGACTTTGACGCGCATGTCGCCGGTCGGCGCGTCGTTCTGGTAGAGAAGCTGTGCCCCCTGCGATGCAACGCGGAGGCCGTAGCCGTTCACCAGTTTGTCGCCGGCCAAGGAGGTCCAAGTGCCGAGCACCGTCCACCAGCCGCTCACGTAATCCGCGTTCGGCGTCTCGACGAAGTTGCGGAAGTTGGGATCGATAATTGAGGATTTGATTTTCCCAGCTCGAACCGGCCTGGGTGAAATGGCCACGGTCTCCGGCCCGGGATCGCTGATGTTGTGCTTGGGCCGGATCGCAGCTTCGATGTATTTACCTGCGAACCCCGGTATAAGCACAAGCTGGCGCAACGGCTGGTTGCCGCGGCTGACGGCGACCTCGCGCCGAGAGGAGCACTGTGCATCGTCGCAAAGATACCAGCCGATGAGCGACTCGTCGTCGCGGCCGCCGAGATTCAATGCGTAGTTTACTGTGATCTTGCCGTTGGCCGGAGGGGCGAGCGCCGGTTTTCGCGTGAAAGTCGGCGGAGCGATGTAAGCCGGCTCAACGTAGATGTGCGAGGTGACGTAGAAACCGTTAGCGGCCTCGGCCTTTACGCTCACATACTCGGCGTGATTCGTAGCATTGTTACCGGTCACAACGATGCTTTTTCCGCTTAATGGGCTAAGCGAGATGAGTCTGGATGAAGTGGACCAGTCAATTGCGGCTTCCTGGTCGTGCACGCGCGCCGGCTGCAAGCTTGCCGTGAGGGTGACTCCTGGACTGCCGGTACGAATCGAGGCGTTGCCGGGCGGTTCCGTGTTCGCAAACGGGCCCACATTGGCAACCACGCCTGCGGGCGGTGCCGGTGCTCCATCAAGATAAGTCGCGTTCAGCGCCATGCGGAAGACGTCACTGCCATCGTTCTCATACTTTGCACGCACGCCGGCCGGGTCCCAATCGTCGGCCCCGCCGTTGGGCGCGGCGCGCAGCAGGTTCCAGGGGTTGAAGGCCCGAGCCTCCTGCGCGGTCAACTCGCGCGACAACGTAAATGTGTGCGCGCCGAGGATGCTGTCGTAGATGACGGCGGGCTTGCCGCTCGCATCTTTGGTCTGAAACGTGAGCGAGTAGAGATTTTGCCGCACCGGCGTCTTCCACACCATCCACGCCACCGGCGATTTGAGCGTGTTCACCGGCACGGTGCAATGGATGAGCGCGACGGGATTACGAAAGCCCTTGTAAAACTCCAGGCCGCGCGCGGCGCGAAAGACCGTGTTAATGAAGGCGATCCCGGAAGCCGACATGACGCCATTGCCGGTGGGAAAGTAGACCTCGGAGTTTTCCCACACGCCCACGTTGCCGCCGCCGATGAAGTCGTCAGTGCCCTCGACGTAAACGTTGGTGAAGTAGGAACGTGTAGTGCGGATGAACAGAGTGTCGAGGCGGCTCAAGAACGCGACATGCGAGTAGACATGTTTGTCGCCATCGGCCTGGAGCGCGACAGCCTGGGTGATCACAGGCGAGCGCATTTTGAGGTTCTTCGAGGGGTCGCCCGGATACTCGTAGTCCAGATTGCAGTAGTTCACGACGGTGAGATTCATCATCGTGAATCCGGTGTCGTTGACCATGAAGATATAGCCGTTATTCGACGCGCCTTCTTTGTTGCCGCGGTTGTCGGCGAGCACCACGTTACGGCGGTCGTCAGTGAGGCCGAGCAGGGTGATGTAGTTCTTGGTGATGGTCATGCTCGCTTCGGTGTCGGTTCCGCGGATGAAGTAGACACCGGGCTTGATGCCGATGACGGTCGGTTTCTCTGGCGTGCCGGCGGGCGCGGCTGCGTAGGCGGCCTGGAGGGTCGTGAATCTCTTCTTCGCGGGATCGTCCTGCGGCAAACTACCATCGACGAGGTAGTCATAGGCATAGGCGCGCGTGTCGAAAGGCACGCCCGTGTAGCCGTTGTATGGCGCGCCGTGCATATTGTCCTGTGTGTGCGCAACAGAAGTGAACGTGAGCGCCACGATGAAGACTGCAATGAGGATGGCTCTTCTGGCGCGGGCAAGCTTCATTCCATAACCTCGGAATGTGGTCAGACCACACGGCGAAAACGATAGAAGGACCGTACCAGCGCTGTCAATGCTCGAGTTGCATGGGATTGAGTTGCAGGTGGTCAGAAGCCTTCCAGCACGTCGGCCACGAGCTGCCGCGCGAACTCGCGCGCGAGGCGCTGAATCGCCGCTGGGTCTTCCTGAACGAATGTGGGCAGGTTCGTCGTGGACTGGTACTGCTCGCGAAAGACGTAGTTCTTGTTCTGGTAAAGGATTCTGCCGTCGCGGGCGGTGAGGGTGACGGAGGCGACGATGGTGATGACGAAGCTCGACGACTGCTGCGTGGCTGTGTTGTAGGTGAGCGGCGTGGTTGCCTGCTTCAGGATCGTGCCGTTCAGCACCGCGTCGGCATCGGCGCCGGCCCCGGATGTCACGCGAAAACGGGTGCGCGTGGCGAACTCGCGGATGACAGCTTCAGTCAGCGCCTGCTCAGTGCCGTTGGTCTCAGTGCGCGTGGCGAAGACGGGTACGGCAAGCGTCTTCACATCGGGAGGCAGATGCGTAGCCGAGCCCAGTGTGTGATAGCCACAGCCGGCTAAAGCCACCAGGGCGAAAGCAGCCGAAACCAGAATCAGCGGGCGCATAGGTTGATAGTAACGCGACGCGGGGCAGCGAATCCCAGCGACGATGCGCCGCAACTGCGCCTTAGAGCACGCGCGTTAAGGTCATTGAGCCGTCACGCGCGTAAAGGTGATGGTCTCCTTCGCCTGCTCGTTGTTCAGTGTCATCGAATTCGGCCCGTTGAAAACGTACGCGTACCTCGATCCGGGCGGCTGTGGCATGTTCTCCACCCGCTGTACATTGCAAACTGGGTCGTTCGGAATTCCGCAGGGGACAAGGACTATCCTGGTCTTCGGCGAGTAGTTTGTGACCGTAAAGACGATGGTGTTGGGTGCCACGAGCGCGTAGGGGCCGCTTTGCATCGTCTGCGTGCCTCCATTTGGCGGCACTCCCACTTGCATGTATTGACCGTTCGCCTCAATCGTAATGGTCAGGGTATCGCCCTGAAGGACCGTGCGCCATTGGCCGACCAGGCTGGATTGTGCCGCTTGTGCCCTGCAACCTATCGCTAGGCTGCCTGCGAGAATCGCCGGAAGAATCAGGCGCAGAACCGCGTTGCTGGTCCCCGCGGGAATAAGGGAATTTTTCATAGAAACCTCCTGAGCTTTGGTTAGGGGGGAATGTAGAGATGATATCACGGGGTTTTGGACTGGCAGACGGTTCTTCTTGTGGGACGGAATTTGCGCCGGGCCCAAAAGCGACGCGCATCGAGAGCGGCGCGTATGCTGATTGCCATGAGCTGGACGAATAGTTGGATTGGATGGGCGCTGCTTTCCGCCGCATTTGCCGCCGCCACGGCCCTTTTGGCCAAAGTGGGCGTGGCGCACGTTGACTCGAACCTGGCCACGGCGCTGCGCACCAGCGTGGTCGTGGTCTTTACGTGGGGCATTGCGATCGCGTTGGGCAAGCATGGCGAGATTCGCTCGTTGGATCGCCGCACCGTGCTCTTTCTCACGCTCTCAGGACTTGCCACGGGGCTGTCGTGGCTCTGCTACTTCCGCGCGCTGCAACTAGGGCCAGCTTCGCGCGTGGCCCCGCTGGATAAGCTCAGCGTCCCGCTCGTGATGGTGTTCGCATGGCTGCTGCTGGGCGAAAAGCTCAATGCCGCGGCGCTGGTCGGCGGCGCGCTGATTACAGCCGGGGCAATGGTAATGGTGTTCAGTGTTCAGTAATCGGTTGTCACTACTGTCCGGTTAAGAGTCGAATCGGGTCAATTGGTTGGGATGAGGGATGTTTGCGGTTGTGTAATCGGCCTGCTGAAGGGCCTGTGCAAGGGCATTTTCACGAACAAGGTGACGCAGAGCACCTGGAGAAGAGTGTAGAGGGAGCCGGGCAGTTGCAGGCATTTTTTGATGATGGCAACCAGCAGGTAGACCGAGACGGCGATCGCCGCCGTAGCGGGCCACACTGCGTGCGAACGAAGTCCCGGGAACGAAGTCCATCAATTGCGCAAACAGCAGCTTGCCCGCATTCATCGCTGCCTCCAGAGGCGATCTCTGGAATCAGCATCGCGGCAATTTCAAATCGACACCACCCTAAAACCCCGGCAACTTGCCGCACATCAGCAGCTTGCAAAATGAAACGCATGAGTTAACCGGACAGTAGTGACCACTAATCACTGACCACTGTCCCCAAAAATCTCCTCGATCGGCCTCTCAAAGAGCCGCGCCAGCTTGAACGCCAGCGGCAAACTGGGGTCGAACTTCCCCGTCTCAATCGCGTTCACGCTCTGCCGCGACACCTCCAGCCGCTGGGCCAGATCCCCCTGCGACCAGTCCCTCTCCGCGCGAAGCACCTTGAGCCGGTTTTTCATCGGTACCTCAAGAGGACGACCGGGGTGGAAAGACCCACGAACAACCAAAAAATCGGGTAGATCCAGATCGATTGCAGGTGCGGCACGTGCACGAACGCCTCCAGGTTGCCCCAGACGGTGGTCGCCGCCAGAGTCCCACCAATGCCGCCGAGCAAGGCCTGCACGAGGAGATTGCGCTGGAACTCGTCCTTCTCTTCCTCAAGGAAGACGCCGAATGCGACAATCGCCCCAATGATAGGCAGCGCGGGAAGAACCGCCACGAGATAGGCAGGAACGCCCCTCAGATGGCCAAAACGGATTCCCAACGCGGCGATGACCGCAAACAGGATGTTCAGCACCATGGTGCCCAACACACGGTTCGTCAAGCGGCGCACGGCAGGGCTCTTGATCGTACAAAACATGACTGGTCTCCTTTACAAATTGACAAGGAAACATTACATCCAATCGCCAAATCTGTCAAGTGTCATTGACAGCTTTCTGAGAAATTCTCGCCCTGGCTCGGAACGTGTCAAGCCGTATCGCCCCAACCTGCCCGCTCCTTTATGAGCTAACTGACTGATCCAGAAAGAGATCGTAACCTCTAAATTCCTGATCTGAGTTTGCAGACTATTTCCCCCTTTAAGCGCATACTTGTTCCATAAACGCTCAACCAGGCCTTCTTCGCGGCGGACAATCTCCGCCGCACTCGCGTCTTTGCGTTCGGAAGGTACGGACCGGGGACATCCCTGACAGATTCAACCGGGGACATATGTGACACTGCTCGCGGCCCACCGTCCGCTGCTACTCTCAACCCATGGGCTTCCAGGATTTCTTAGGCAACGCGGCCACCGTCACGCACCTGCGCGAGAGCGTGCGCTCTGGCCGCTTTCCCCACTCGATGATCCTGGCCGGCCCCCACGGCGCGGGCAAGTACACGCTCGCCCTCATGCTCGCCCAGGCGGTGAACTGCCTCAAGCCCGTCGAGTCGGACGGCCTGCCCGACTTCTGCGGCGTCTGTTCCAACTGCGTCCGCATCGCCGCCGCTGCCAACCTCGACGCGCTGGTCGATGAAGCCGTCGCCGCGCGCGACGACCTGCGCGAAACCGACAAGCGCGAAACGCGCATCCTTATCCAGACGCACCCTGACGTGCTCGTCATTCCGCCCGACCCGCCGCAGCTCATGATCAAGCTCGGCCAGGTCCGCCAGGCCATTCACGTCGCCTACTATCGCCCGCCCGTCGAGGCCCGCCGCACCTTTACCATCTTCACTTCGTCTGCATTCATGAAAGAGGCGGCCAACAGCCTCCTCAAGCTCCTCGAAGAACCGCCCGAGCACACCACGCTCATCCTGCTCACTGAGAATCCGCAGGAGCTTCTCCCCACCGTTCGTTCCCGCGCCGTCGTGCATCGCCTCGGCGCGCTGCCCGCCTCCGATCTCGAGGCCCTCCTCGCCCAGCGCCGCCCCGAGCTCAAGCCGAAGGACCGCGCCCTCGTCGCTCGTCTGGCCGAGGGCGCCGTGGGCCGCGCGCTCTCGCTCGATCTCGGCACGTACCTGGCCAGCCGCACCGACGCGCTCGTCATCCTGCGCACTGCGCTCCGTGACCCCGACTACTCCGCGCTCTTCCACGCCACCGAGAGCTACCGTGCCGGCGCCGACGGCCAGGAGAAAACCGTCAACCTCCTCCGCGCCCTCGGCAGCCTGGTTGAAGATCTCCTGCTGATTGTGGCCGGCGCCCCGGCCCTCATCCGCAACCTCGATCTTGCCGCCGAACTTGACGCGCTCGCTGAAGGATTGACCGTCGATTGGATCGACGGCGCGGCCCGCGCTCTGGTCCAGGTCGAGCAAGGCCTGCGCCGCAACCTGCTCCGCTCGCTCTCGCTTGACGCCATGGCCGTAAGCCTCGCCAACGACAAGTGACCACTGACAGGTAAATCGAGGAGTAAGCCGGGAATCGGGCCCGTGGCCTCGTTCCCTTGGTCCCGGCCGGGGTCGCGTAGCGGGGGGCCGGGCGATTTGTGCCCGCTGGGGTGGCTTGGTCCCTCGTTCCCTGTTCCTCCGCTTGACGCGCCGCCGGAATCGCCGCAGAATAAAAGAGCAACCCCACATCGGACCCAGGCATCTTTTTCAGTACGAGTACTCCCATCGAGCCCAGGGACGCCGGGACACGCATCTCCCGCCAGTGCGGGACTGCCTTCTTCTCCACCAGGGTGCGGTGCACGGTCTTTCTTTGATTCCTGCAGATCGGCTCGGGCCGTATCTGCGGATTGGTAAAAATGGTTTTCCGGGGTGCCTCTTGGGCGCCCAGGGTTTTCGAAGTTTCGGGTTTCATTTTTTAGGGAGGATTGTTCTCCATGAGCATTCCATCGATTCTGCCCGCAACGCGCGTCTTCGAGCCCGGCCAGGTTCCGGCCCACAAGCGAAAGAACTTCGCTGCTCCCCTACCCTTCCGTTTTCCGGCACAAACCGTCGAAAGGGACGCGACCAACCGGCATGCTGAGCTCTTCTACCTGCAGAAGCAGATTCAGTCGCAGACCCCGATGGTGATTGTGCTCGAAGACGGCGAACGCGTCGACGGCTGCATCGAGTGGTACGACCGCAACACGATCAAGGTTCGCGGCCGCACCAAGACCCTCGTCTACAAATCCGCCATCAAGTACATGTACAAGCTCGGCGACAACGGGTAGAAGCAGGGAATAGGGAGTAGCCAGTAGGGAATAGAAAAGACACGGGCGTGCCGCCAATCGAATCGGGCGCCTTCAATTCACTTCGACACCGAATCCCGAGATGCTGCTCTCCCCTACTCCCTACTCCCTACTCCCTGCCTTTATGAGCCGGTCGCGAATCGCTGCTCCAAGCCCTTCCGCGCGCGGCAGCGGACAGAGAATCACCGTACATCCAGCGGCATCGAGCGACCGCAGGCCCGCATAGAGCCTCTGCGCAAGCTCCTCCGGCGCGTCCCACCTGCCCCACGAGTAAACCCGGTCCTCCGCAATCTCCGCTGGCGCTCGAACACCCGCAGGCAGCATCACGCCCAGCCGCTCGCCGCGTACTGCACTCACCGCTTCGGCCAGCCTCGCGCCCAACTCGCCGAGCGGCGCTTCGATCAGTACCAGTCGCGCCCGTGGCGCGTAATGCCGCAGTCCCGCTCCCGGCGAGGGCAGCGCTTCTTCCGGCGCATCCTGCAATGGTTCGCCGCCCTGGTGGAGATCCACCGGCCCGCCAATCTCCCCAATCTGCTCCGCCGTCACCGCTCCCGGCCGGTAGATCACCATGGGGCTTGGCGCAGGATCAAGCACCGTCGATTCGACGCCGCGCGGCGACGGTCCTGCATCGAGCACTGCATCGATGCGCCCGTCGAGATCGTGCAGCACGTGTTCCGCTGTGGTTGGACTCACGTGCCCGAAGCGGTTGGCGCTCGGCGCGGCCACCGGAACCCCGGCGCGCCGGATGAGTTCCAGAGCCACTGGGTGCGACGGCATGCGCACTCCAACCAATGGCCGCCCCGCCGTCACCGCGTCCGGCACAGCGCATGTCTTCGGCAGCAGCAGCGTGAGCGGCCCCGGCCAAAACGCCTCCATCAGCCGCCGCACGGTCCCGCTCAACGCAGCGGGTTCCACCAATCCTTCCAGCATGGCCAGCGAGGCCACGTGCACGATCACCGGATCCCATGCCGGCCGCTGCTTGGCAGCAAAGATCCTCTCCACCGCCGCTCGATCCAGTGCATTCGCTCCTAGCCCGTAGACCGTTTCCGTGGGCAGCGCCACCAGCCCTCCGGCGCGCAGAATCGCAGCCGCGCGCTCCAGCGCCTCGCGCGCCTCAGCCGTCCCGAGATTCCTCGCATCCACCGTGAGCCGCAGCGTCTTCACTCTCTCCATTGTCGCCTCCGCCAGCGCGCCTCCGCTACCTTGCGGCAAGGGCCATGCTTTGCGGCCCGCATCTTCTCCCGTTTCCTTTTGCGAAAGATCGGATGTATAGTGAATCCTCATCGGGGCTGACCCTGGACCGGCGGTCTTCCTCCAACGCAGTCACGCCGGCCCAGAGACTCCCGAGGAGGTTCCATGGCTCCTGTTCCCCCACCTGGCCCTGAACGCTGGCCCAACGCGCCTCCCGCCCAGCGGCTAAAGTGGGGTCGCATCTTCGCTCTGCTGCTCGGCCTCGTCCTGGTAGTGTGGGGCGCCATCGGCGCATGGAACTTCGTCCGCGTGAGCCGCGCCATCGGCCGCCTCGGCAGCGCGAACGCCGATGTCCGGTCGAAGGCGGCCGTGGACCTGGGCGCGCTGAAAAGCTCACGCGCCGTGCCGCCGTTGATTGCGGCGCTCAGCGATCCGGTTTCCGAGGTTCGCTTCAGCGCGGCGACGGCGCTGGGCGACATCGGCGATCCGCGCGCGGTGCAGCCGCTCATGACCGCGCTGAGAACCCCTCGCGACAGCGACAGCGGCCTCGATGAGCGCCTCGCCGACGCCGAGGCGCTGGGCGCTCTGGGTAAGCCCGCTCTCGATCCCCTGCTCGCGGCCCTCCAGGACAATGACAATCGCCTGGAGGGATATGCCTCGGACGGCTTGGAGCGCATGGGCGCGCCGGCTGTGAACGCAGTGGCTGCCTTGCTGCAGAACCAGAATGCCGATCTTGCCGGCCAGGCGGCATATATCCTGGGCAAGATCAAGGACCGCAGCGCGGTGCCGTTCCTGCTGGCCGCCTTAAGCGCCGGGAACAGCATCCGCTACTCGGTGGTTTGCGCGCTGGGCGAAATCAAGGATGCCCGCGCGGTCGCTCCCCTGGCCGCTGTGCTGAAGGGCGACGACGATGCCGAAAACCGGAGCGGCGCCGCCGAAGCCTTGGGTGAGATCGGCGATGCCGGGGCGGTTGAACCGTTGATTGCCGCAACCGCGGATACCGACGATAAGGTGCGGCGCGCGGCGGCGGCCGCATTGGGCTGGATCAAAGATCCGCGGGCGGCGAATTTTCTGCTCGACGCATTCCGCAAGCACAACTGGGACGTGATCGTTGGCGCCAGCGAATTCTTCATCCGCCGCGGCGACCCGGGACGGAAGAAACGCTCATCGAGGCGCTGAATCGAACCGGTGACGAGGGCTTGGCCGACAACCTGCTGAACAGCGGCAATGACAAGCTTCGTGACGCGGCGGCGAACTGGGCCGCCAACAACAACTACGAGATCAACTACAATACCGGCGCGGAAACCGCAACCTGGGGGAAGAATCCGTAGCTGCGCTCGCAGAGCTCTGCGCCGGCGTTGCGCTGCCGTCCCGCCTCCATGCTTCTGCGCTTGCCTCTCCCGTCGTATACTCACTGCTGACCGTGCCTCTCGAAACCGAGATCAAATTCCGCGTCGCCGACTTGGCCGCCCTCGCGCAGCGGCTCGAATCCGCGGGCTTTCACCTCGAAACCCCGCGCAGCTTCGAGAGCAACGTGCTCTACGACACGCCCGACCGCAAACTGCGCGCGCGCACCGAAATTCTCCGCATCCGCAGCTACGCGGGCCGCTGGACCCTCACGCATAAGCGCCTGCCCGGCTCCGGCACGCTGGCCGTTCGCGGCCCCCACGAACCCGTCCCAGCCTCCTGGTCAGGTGGCCAGGACCGCCACAAGCACCGCATCGAAACCGAGACCGAGATCGCGCACGGTGACGCTCTGGCCGAACTCTTTCTCTCCCTCGGCCTCGCGGCCGCCTTCCGCTACGAGAAGTGGCGCACCGAGTGGAGCGACGGCGAAGGCCACTGCGTCATCGACGAAACCCCCATCGGCAACTACGCGGAGCTCGAAGGCTCTCCAGAATGGATTGACCGCACCGCATCCCGCCTCGGCATCGCCCACTCGGAGTACATCACGCTCAGCTACGGCCGCCTCTTCGACCTGTGGCGCGAGCAGCACTTGAGCTTCGCCCAGGACTTGACCTTTGCCGCCGTCGCAGCCAGCGCGCCGTAATAATTCGCACCGGTAAAATCCGTAACGCTTGGATCGCTTTGGGGCCTTCCATAGAAAGCCCTAATTACTTTCAGAGCTTGGATCGCACTCATGCGCCAGCCATCCTGCGCCGATAGGGTTCATGAGCGGCTCTTAATCATCGCAGAGCGGAACAGGCTCAGTCCGCAATGGATTTGGCCTGCAAGGTGCGTATGGCAACTGCTTTCGAAATTCCGGAAACGGAAACTCTGCTTCGGTTCGATCTGCCCGAGTCGGTTGGGTTACCCAGGATCTCGATTGCTGTCGTCGATCCCAACCGCGAGCAATGCAAGGCCGTTGCCGGAATGCTCTCCGGACCGAAGACCGGTGCGGTCCGCGCCGTGCCCGGCTATCTGCCCGCGATTCGCGATGCGCACTGGCTCGCCGACCAGTGCTTCGACATGATTCTTGTCGGCATGGACAGCGATCCGCGCGATGCTCTGCACACCGTCGAGAGCCTGTGCGCGCTCAGCCAGGCCACTGTCGTGGTCTACTCGCAGCGCGCCGACCAGCAGTTGCTCATCCACGCCATGCGCTCCGGCGCGCGCGAGTTCCTCACCCTCCCCTTCGCGCCGGGAGTCTGCGGAGGAGGCCATCGCGCGCGTGGCAGCCCGCATGCAGGCCGCTCCCATTCCCAAAAGGACGGCCGGGAAGGTTTTCGTCTTTGTCGGCGCCAAGGGCGGCGCGGGTGTCACCACTGTGGCCTGCAACTTCGCCGTTGCTCTGGCCAAATCCGCCAGGCAGAATACCCTGCTCATCGATTTCGATCTGCCCCTGGGCGACGCGGCGCTGGACCTTGGATTGACCTGCGACTACTCGGCGGTCGACGCCTTGCGCGAAGCCGAGCGGCTGGATTCCGACTTTCTTTCGCGATTGCTGGTGCGCCACGGCTCCGGCCTGTCTTTGCTGGCGGCTCCGGGCCGGTTTCCTTACGTCCCCATTGATAATGCCGCCGCCGACAGGCTGCTGACCGTGTCCTGCAACAACTTCGATTGCGTGGTCATCGATGCCGGATCCCGCCTGGATTGGACGCGCACGCAGCTCTTCAATATCGCCACGCGAATCTACCTCGTGACGCAGGTCGGGATTCCGGAGCTGCGCAATGCCAATCGCATGATTACCGGTTCCATTCCGGCTTACGGCTCGAAACTCGAGATCGTGCTCAACCGCTATGCGCCCAAGATGTTGGGAATCGACGACGAAGCCATTGAGCGCGCGCTCACCAAGGCTCCGCACTGGCGCATTCCCAATGACTACTTTGCCGTCCGCGAGATGCAGAACCGGGCCGAACCGCTGGCCCTCGAGGATTCGCCGATTGCGCGTGTGATCCGCCAGATGGCAAGAGAAGCGTGCGGGGTGTCAGAGGACACAAAGAAGAAGAAGGGTTTGCTGGGGCTTTTCGGCTGAAGCATTTTAGGAAACTCTGCAAGGCGGAGTCACCGTACTAAAGTCGGCGCGACCGACAGGACCGGGGCCCACACGGACAGGTCCTCGTCCGTGGGGTGGAGGGGGCGACGACCTTGCACGGCGCCAAAGACATCACGCTATTTCCTAAAATGCCGTGAGCGATTTCGCTTCCCTCTCTCTGCTCACCGAGCGGCTCGCTCAAGCTGCGATTGCTTCGTGAAACCGCGCCCCTGCGCGTCGCCGCCGCGCCTCTACCGGCAGAAACATCTCCGCCTGCAGGTTCCGTTAGTAACCGCAAGAAGCTCTTGGCTTCGGTCCTGCCGCCGATAACTTCGTTGAGTCTTTCTTAAGCTCCTGGAGGGCCTGATGTTCACATGGGGGTGGGTTGCGTCTCGTCGAGGTTGGCGCCGTGTAAGCAAGACACTGTTTCCAGCGGCTGCATTGGCGCTGATGGTCGCCTTGGCTCTGCCCGCCCTGGCAGCAGGTGATCGCGCCGTCAAAACGCGGGTGGCGCCAATCTATCCCGAGATCGCCAAGCGCCTGAAGATTACCGGCGAGGTCAAGCTTGAGGCCACCGTCGATGCTCAGGGCAAGGTGAAGAGCGTGAAGGCCGTCAGCGGAAATCATGTGCTTGGGGCGGCCGCCGAGGATGCCGTCCGTCAATGGAGATTCGAGTCCGGCGACGGTGACGTCGTCGTCGTCGTCGCCGTCAACTTCACCATGGATCAGTAGCCCGCGTCCGCCATTCACCGCTGCGGTAGTGGGTCAGTTTGAAGGGTACGGGCCTCACATGCTGCAGAAAAATGCTTTATGAAGGCACGAAGTGTCAGGGCACGACTTGCCGGGGTCCCCAGCGATTGCCTTTTGTCGTTGCGGTGCGACCACCGCCGAGCGCCGGCTTTGCTCTGCTTCCGCCCGCCGTGCGCATTCATCCCATCGCTCCATCCCTATCAATCGCTTGGGATTCCCCCCCGCAGCCTTTCTTTCGTACTCCCCCGAAAGCGTCATGGAAGTCCCATCTCAGCAATGAGATGGACTATCATAGGCTTTTGGGAGAACTCAGCTCGTTATGCCGCACGTTCCGAGGGATCCTGGCATCCCGGATGAGAGCCTTTTAACCGTCGCCCTTCTTGGACCCGACGAACAACGCCGCAAGGTGGTTGCCGGCGTCTTATCCAGACGCCCCGGCCTGCACTTCGATGAGTTCACCTCTTTCCCTCCGAAACTTGAAGATCTGCCGCAAATGCTCGCGCATGCCTATGACGTTGTCATCATTGACGCCGACAGCGAGCCCGATTACGCGGTCGCGCTCGTTGAGAACCTCTGCGCCAGCGGCCGCACCTACGTAATGGCCTACTCTGCCCAGGCGGATATGAAGCAGGCCGTCCATTTCATGCGTGCCGGGGTGCGCGAGTTTTTTACTTTGCCGCTGGAACTTGCCGAGATCTCCTCCGCGCTTTCGCGTGCCTTCAGCCGCCGCACGGCGCCGCCCCAGGAAGAAAAGAAAACTGGCAGATTGTTCGTTTTCCTGGGTACGAAAGGCGGATGCGGCGTCACCACCCTGGCATCCAATTTTGCGCTGGCGCTGGCTCAGGAGTCTGACAGCAACACTCTTCTCGTCGATCTCGGCCTTCCTCTCGGTGACGTGGGCATCAATCTCGGCATCGTGAGCGAGTACTCCATCGCTACAGCTCTGCAATATCCCGCCCGGCTGGATGCGAATATGCTCTCCACGCTCGTGGTCAAGCACAGCTCGGGATTGTCCGTGCTGGCCGCTCCCAGCGACCTTCCCGACGGCCCTCCTTCCAAGGACGCCATTGACAAGCTGCTTCAGGTTACGCGCGAGATCTACGACTACGTCGTGGTCGATGCGGGATCGAGAGTGGACCTGATGGACTCGACTCTGTTTGAAGAGTCCGCCACCATCTTTCTCATTGCGCAGGTGGGCATCTCCGAATTGCGCAATGCCAATCGCATGATCGCGAAGCATTTCGCCGCGCGGGGCGACACGCTGCAGATTGTGTTGAACCGCTACAAACCCAGCGATCTGCTCTTTGACGATTCGCAGATCACCAAGGCCTTAACCCTGCCCGCGCAGTGGAAGGTTCCCGACGATTATGCCGCGGCGCGACGCAAGCGGGAGACCGCGGCTCCGATGCTGATGGTCGACTCGGCCATCTCGCAGACCATCCGCCTGATGGCCAAGTCGGCCGCCGGCCTGCTCCCCGAGAAGAACGGAAAGAAAGGTTTCTTCAGTTTCCTGCGCTGAGCGGCGCGCGATCTTTCCGCCGCGCCGCCGCGCACACTGCGATCCCTGCGCCTGCGCCATCCTTCGGCGTCTTCAGCTCACAGCTCCGTGGCACCTTTTGTATTTCTTGCCGCTGCCGCATGGACAAGGATCGTTGCGCCCCACCTTTTCGCCTGTCCGGCGCTGCGTGGGTTGGCTTGAGTCTCCGCCGCCTTGCCGGCTGGCCACGGCAAGTTCCCGCTCCTTCTTGCGGTGGAACTCCTTCTCCAGTTCGTCAATCGTCGTCGAGGGCTGGCGCGTGGGAATCGCGATCTCCCGTGGCGCTCCATCGCCGCCCAGCGGTTGCGCGGCGCTGGCCACCGGTGGCGCCTTGGGCACGGGGCGCTGCGGGCGCGGCGCGGCATCCACGGGCTGTCCGTCTGGTCCGATAATCTGCATCCGGAAGAGGAACCGCACCGTGTCTTCCTGGAACTTCAGCATCATCGCTTCAAAAAGATCGAAGGACTCGCGCTTGTACTCCACCAGCGGATCGCGCTGCGCATAGCCACGCAGATTGATTCCTTCCTTCAGGTGGTCCATCGAGAGCAGATGATCCTTCCACAGCCCGTCGATCACGCTGAGCATCACCATCCGCTCGTGGTAGCGCATGGTGGCCGCGCCGAGAATCTTCTCTTTGGCCTCGTAGGCTTCGGTCAGTTTGGCAAAGATCGCCTCGCCAAGCTCGTGCCGACTGAGTTCTTCGGGCTTCATTCCCGACGCCGCGAGATTGAGTCCAAAATGATCGACGAGTTTCTCTCCCAGGCCTTTGAAATCCCACTGGTCGGGGCGAACGCGTTCACCGGCATACTCATCGAGCAGGCCGCTCAGAATTCCGCCGACGTAATCCTCTAGGATCAGCTCCCGTTGCTCCACGCCTTCCAGCAGTTGCCGGCGCAGGCCGTAGACAGCCTCGCGCTGCTTGTTCATCACGTCGTCGTACTCGAGCAGATGTTTGCGCGCCTCGAAGTTCTGCGCTTCCACCGCCTTCTGCGCGCCCTCGATGCGCTTGGAGATCATGCGCGACTCGATGGGCACGCCTTCTTCCATGCCCAGCCGCTCCAGCAGCGTGCTCACCCACTGCTTGGCGAAGATGCGCATCAGGTCGTCTTCGAGCGAAAGAAAGAAGCGCGACTCGCCGGGATCGCCCTGCCGGCCGGCGCGCCCGCGCAGCTGGTTGTCGATGCGCCGCGACTCGTGCCGCTCGGTGCCCAGGATGAACAACCCTCCGACCTCGGTCACCTCGTCATGCTCTTTCTGCGCCGCAGTGGCATAGACCGCATTGGTCTCCGCCCAATCCGCATCGGAGATCTCGAACTCCTGGCCCTGATAGTAAAAGCGCTGGAATCCTGGCGGCGCCATGGGGTTGATGGCGCCCTCGGCCACGTTGATGGCCCGTGCCTTCTTCTTGTCCACCAGCTCCTTGCGCGTCATGAAGTCCGCGTTGCCGCCGAGCAGAATGTCGGTGCCGCGGCCGGCCATGTTGGTGGCAATGGTCACCATGCCGAGACGGCCGGCCTGAGCGACATACTCGGCTTCCTTCTCGTGCTGCTTGGCGTTGAGCACCACGTGGCGCACGCCCATGCGCTGCAGGATCGCCGAAAGCCGCTCTGACTTTTCAATCGACACGGTGCCCACCAGCACCGGCTGCCCCTTTTCGTGCAGCTCCGCGATGTTGTCGGCCGCTGCCTTGTATTTCTCCTTCTCCGTGCGGAAGACGACGTCGGCGTTTTCCAGGCGCAGCAGCGGTTTGTTGGTCGGGATGACGACGATCTCGAGCTTGTAAATCTTCTCGAACTCGGCGGCCTCGGTTTCGGCCGTGCCCGTCATGCCGCTCAGCTTTTGATAAAGGCGGAAGTAATTCTGGAAGGTGATGGTGGCCAGCGTCTGGTCTTCCTTGCGGATGCTCACGCCTTCCTTGGCCTCGATGGACTGGTGCAATCCGTCGCTCCAGCGGCGGCCTGGCATCAGCCGGCCGGTGAACGTGTCCACGATGATCACTTCGCCGTCCTTCACCACGTAGTCCACGTCGCGCTTATAGAGCGCGTGCGCCTTGATCGCCGTCTCCACGTAGTGCTTGAGTTCCCAGTTCTCGGCGTCGGCGATGTTGCCGATACCCAGCGCTTTTTCGATCGTCTCCCATCCCGTGTCCGTGACCCCGATCGTGCGCTGCTTTTCGTCGACGAAGTAGTCGCCGGTGAGATGCTTCTGCCCCTCGCCGAGCCGGATACCCAGCTCTTCCTGCCGCCTGGTATCGGTCCATTCCACCTCTTCGCCCATCTCGAGCTGCGGAATGATCCGCCGCACGCGCGCGTATTTGTCCGTGGTCTGGTCGGTGGGGCCGGAGATGATCAGCGGCGTTCGCGCCTCGTCAATCAGGATCGAGTCCACCTCGTCGACGATGGCGTAGTGGTGCCCGCGCTGCACGCAGTCCTTGATCTCGAACTTCATGTTGTCGCGCAGGTAGTCGAATCCGAATTCGTTGTTGGTGCCGTAGGTGATATCGGCGCCGTAAGCGGCGCGGCGCTCGTTGTCGTCGAGATCGTGGACGATGACGCCCACGGTGAGGCCAAGAAACTCGTAAATCTTGCCCATCCACTCGGCGTCGCGCTTGGCCAGGTAATCGTTCACCGTCACCACGTGCACGCCGTGACCAACCAGCGCATTCAAATAGCAGCTCGAACGTGGCCACCAGCGTTTTTCCTTCGCCGGTCTTCATTTCGGCGATCTTGCCCTGGTGCAGCACCATGCCGCCGATCAACTGCACGTCGAAGTGGCGCATCTGCACGGCCCGCCAGCCCGCCTCACGCACCACTGCGAAGGCCTCGGGCAGAATCTCGTCCAGCACTTCCTTCTCGGCTGCCTTGATCTCGTCTGCGTCGGTCAATCCCTCGAGACGCGCCGCAATGCGCGCCTTGAATTCAGCCGTTTTGGCCTTCAGCTCCTCATCGGAGAGCTTCTCGATCGCCGGCTCCATCGCGCTGATGGTCTTTACGCTGGGCGTGAGCCGCTTGATGAGCCGCTCGTTCGCGGTGCCGAAGATTTTAGTGAGGATCTTGTCGAAAAACACGCTGGTCTCCGATTTTTAGTGTAAATGGAGAGGGTTGTGAACGCGCGTGACGGCGCTCGTTCGTAGCTGGCCAGCTTTCGTATAAGGCGGCAAAATGCTCACAGCCGTAACACGAGTGTTTGGGCTGGCTTCCCCCGTCGAATCCGTTTGAGTTGCCGATTCAAGTGCTTCTCCTTGCCCTCGGGATCGCCCTGGTCGTCTTCGTCCGCATCCTCGTCCTGCTTCTCCTCGAGAACGTATTGCAAGCTTGGCCGGACAAATACCTGCATGAATAACAAGATCATCCCGAGAGCAGAGGAGGAAGGACAAAAGCCCGGATTCTTCTTCCCTCGCCGCTTGTTGAACTTCCACTTGGCCCGGCGCAGCAAAAAGTGAATGAAAATTGCGGCAATCGCGAGAAACGGAAGTGCAAACGCAAGATAGCCGCACAGGTAGAAAAGGTTGGTGTTCATCGGAACCCCTTCCGGACCACAGGCAGAACTTCAATGAGGGCATAGAAAGCGGCGCAAAGCAGCCGAAGCCGCCTTGCGAGACCGATTTAATTTCTCAGAGATTTAACTGAGTCGGACCGGGGGTGGGCGTTGGAACAATGCGGGGAGCAGAGGAGCGTTGGGCGCACGGCCCAGATACATATAGGCCAAGGGTGACAGCAGACTGAGAGGCGAGATCACCCCGGCAAACAACAGGATCGGCAGAATCGCGAGCCAAGCCCCTGCATCTCCCGAGTGACCGTGTGGGACGAGCAGCAGTACAAGAGCGACACCGATTGCAATTGCCGCAATCAGAACCCACATTCGCCGCTGCCGGTTTGAAACCATCGCTGGAGAGCTCTTGAGCGACAGTATACAACGAGGAAAGAATTCTAAGCGGCCGCCTCACGTTTCCTGGGCCGGCCGCCGGATCGGCCATTTCGTCTTGCGGCAGCTATTTTAGCCGCGCTCCTCGATTTGCCGCCAAGTGCGCCCAGGCGGGCGGCCATCCCGTTTCTTGAACCGAGAAATCCGAGAAGCAGTACTGGCAGGTAGAGATCGACATCAACCCTGGGGAAGTGGATGCCGAAGCCTGAAGGCGAAATCTCGACTTCGGCTAGCTGCGCGGGGGTGGCGTCCTCAAGGCCCTGGGCATCGCGCGGCGAAAAAGCCACATCCAGCCCGGTGCTCAGATGAATCACGATGCGTCCCGTGCGACGCTCGTATTGAGCGCTCAAGGCGCGAGGTCGCGAGGGGCGAAACGCGCCGAGCTCGGCCGCAGTTGGCATGAAGAAAGTGCAACAGAAACCGAAGCGGTTAGGTTTTTCATTTTACGCGACCAATCAAAAAGCCCCCGGCCGTTTCGCCCGAGGGCCCTTTGTCATTCGATCGAGGCTCGAATCAGTTGCTGAACAACAGCACGCCCGCCGCCTTGATGTCACGCTTCCGCGGCCGGCCACCACGCCGGCCGTTCCGTTTTGCGGCAGCTATTTTAGCCGCGCTTCTCGATTTGCCGCCCAGTGCGCCGAGGCGGCCCGCTATCCAGTTGCGCGACCCGCCAAAATGGGTTGCAGCCCGGAACCGAAGCGCTTGGGTTAAATAGTTCAAGTGTGTACGACAAACCCCCGGCAGCCTTAACTGGAGGCTTCTCGTTTCGCGCGCATTGTCGCTCAGTTGCTGAACAGCAGCACGCCTGCCGCCTTTTCCTCGCAGGCGCCGTTACCGAAGCCGGAATCGCGCGCACGTGCCATGCGAACTCAAGCGCTCTCTGAGTCGGAGAAGCGCGGGAAGCGGTTTAAGCGGCCGTCTTGATGACCTTCTTCCTCGGCCGGCCTCCGCGACGACCGTTCCGTCTTGCGGCAGCTATTTTAGCCGCGCTCCTCGATTTGCCGCCCAGTGCGCCGAGGCGGCCCGCTATCCAGTTGCGCGACCCGCGGAATCCCAGAAGCAGCGCTGGCAGGTAAAGATCCGCGTCAATCTTTGGGAAGTGAATTCCATAGCCCGATGGCGAGATCTTGATCTTCGCCAACTGCGTCGGAGTGGCCTTTTCAAGCCCTTCCGCGTCGCGCGGCGAGAAGGAAATATCGAGTCCCGTTGAAAAGTGGATAAAGACGCGCCTTCGCCGGCGGTCATAACGCGCACGCACCGCGCGTGGCGCCGAAATGTGGAGCAGGTGGTCTTTTCGTGTTTTTGCCATAAACCAAGAATACTCTCAACCGAAGCGCTTGGGTTATTCCGATTTCGGAAAACCTGCCCGCCACTTGCAGCTGCCCTTCGGAAGAGCATGAATTGGACGTAACCGAAGCGCTTGGGTTGTGTGATTCTCGGATGAAACCGCGCACCGCTCGCCGATTACTGCGGAAAACGGGTCGCAGCACGGAACCGAAGAGCTTGAGTTATGTGATTGTCGGATGCAACTACGCGCTGCTCGCTGCTGACTGCGATAAATGGGTACCGCCACAAACCGAAGCGCTTGGGTTACGTAGTTCAAGCATGCACGAAAAAGCGCACGGACGGCCCGGGGGCGGCGAGGGGAGAAACGCGCCGACCTTGGCCGAAGCTGGCATTCAGAAAGACGCTACCACAAACCGAAGCGCTTGGGTTACGTAGTTTCAGCGCGCACGAGAATGCGCACGGACGGCCCGGGGCGGCGAGGGGTGAAAAGCGCCGAGCTTAGCCGCAATTGGCATGACGAAGAGAAACCGAAGCGGTTAGGTGTTTCATTTTAAGCGGCCAATCAAGAAGGCCCCGGCCGTTTCGCCCAGGGCCCTTTGTGATTCGATCGAGGCTCGAATCAGTTGCTGAACTGCAGCGCGCCCGCCGTCTTCGCGTTCCCGCGGCTCTCGTCCCCGCTTACCAGACGATAGAACAGTTGGTTCGCGTCGAGATCGACTTCGTGCAGCGCGGCCAAGCTGCTACGGCGGTTTCGGAAATGGTGTATTCGCATTCGGGAGAGTCAAGTCGTCGCGATCAAAGACCGGGGTCCCCAACGACTGGATTCTGTCGTTGGGGTGGAAAGAAGCGGCGACCCTGAATAGCCTCTTGACCGGACACGGTATTTCCGAAACCGCTCTAGAGAACACACGCTCGAAGGGGAACCTCGCACCGCGCGGACTAGGCTACTTCTCCACCATCGCAACCGCCTGCGCCACCGAGATGTTGTTGGGCACGCGGACAAATTCGCTGTGAACGGCATGCGAGTTCAACACGATGGACTTGAAGAACAGAATTCTGCCGCTGAAGTCCGTGTCGTACTCCGTCATCTTCCACCCCGGCACGCCGGGGTGATCGCGAGTGACGCCAAAGCGGCTGCCCGCGCGGATCTTAGCCAGGATTCCCCACCCCAGACTGACGTCCTCGAGCAGACGGCCCTCAAGGCGGTGCAGCCGCATCGTCTTCGGATCGATCAGCAAGGTTCCCGACATGCCGTGCATCACACGCTCGACAAACGATTGCGTCCTGAATTCGGGGTTGGGCGTGAAGTCGATGCGCAGATAACCGTCCTCGTTACCCACGTCGCTGAAGTTAAACGCCCTGCCCACCAGCCACTCCATCCGCCTGGCGTAGTCCACGTCGTCTTTCTGCGCCTGCGATCTCCTCGCGAATGCCGCGGGGTCGGCAGCGATGTCCGCAAGCTGGTCACGCTCCCGCGCAGCGCGCTCCGGGCTCAGCGGCTTGCCGTCTTCAGCCAGCAGCATGCGAACCACGCCCGCGTTGGTCTCCACCACCTTCTCCGTCCACAGATGCCCGCCGGTGCGGTCGGAGCGCTCCTGCGACAGGAACATATAGTGGTCTCGATGGCGTGATGCCGCGTCTTCATTGGCCAGCAGGTTGGCTACAATCTGCCTTGCCGAGGCGCGCTCCTGCGGCACGTTCGTTGCGGCGAGGGCGCAGTGCGAGGACCACGCCAACAGCAGGCCGAGCGTAGACCAAGCGGCCACGCGCTCGATCGGCCTCGGGCGAATCGGTGCTACGGCTGCACCAACTCTCTGCATGATGACCTCCCTCCGGCGTTTCCGGCCATTCTGCATACGCTCGGCGATGCACACGGCCCTGCGGCTCCCGCAATCGACTTAGGTTTTCGGATGGCCTCTTAGGGGCAGGGGGGAAGATTCAGTATAAACCGAAATCTCTGGACTTGCGGCAGCAAACGCACTGTCCTAAACTTGCGTCGCTGGATAAGGGAAGGGCGCGATGCCAAAACATGTCGATTCGCTCAGGGGGTACGCCTTCAACATTCACCAACGCGACCACTTTCGTTGCCGCTACTGTAAACTCGACGGGACCAAGTCGTTTGAGGGTTGGCTGAGCTTGTCATTGGACCATCTTCTCCCACATGGCGATCTCAAACGGGAAAACCCAGAATACATTGTTACAGCGTGCATATTCTGTAACAACGCCGATAATCGGTACTTCGATCAGGCAGACACCAGAGGCTTGCGGTTCGAAAACAAGAGCCCTGACGAGTTGGTGGAGCAGAGACGGCCCTATGTAGATAGAACCCGCAGCGGCTACAAGGAATTTTGGGAAAAGAATGCGAGAGCTCCGGCAACGCAGTCTTAGGACACTACTGCCAACAAACGCCCCTGCAAGCTGCGCCACGGCGATCAGGGCTTCTGATATCGCAATCGGACCCTCGGCGCCCGGCGCCTGCCCACGAAAAAGCCCCCGGCTGCTTTGCCGGGGGCTTCAGTTCTTCGCCAAGCGTCGCTCAGTTGCTGAACCTGACCGCCCCAGGCACTTTTTCGTTGTCGCCGCTCCCGTCCACTCCGAGGAGCCGCACTGTGCCGCCGGCAGAGCGTCGCTTCAGCACAAACCGAAGCGCTTAGGTTTCTCCGCCTGCCCACGTAAAAGCCCCCGGCAGTTTCGCACCGAGCCTCTAGGTTTCGTGCGCGGCGAGGCTCAGTTGCTGAACCTGACCGCCCCAGGCACTTTTTCGTTGTCGCCGCTCCCGTCCACTCCGAGGAGCCGCACTGTGCCGCCGGCAGAGCGTCGCTTCAGCACAAACCGAAGCGCTTAGGTTTCTCCGCCTGCCCACGAAAAAGCCCCCGGCTGCTTTGCCGGGGGCTTCAGTTTCTCGTCAAGTGTCGCTCAGTTGCTGAACAGCAGCACGCCTGCGGCCTTTTCCTCGCTCGCGCTCTCGTCAGCGCTGACCGGACGATAGAAGAGCTGGTTCGCGTCGAGATAGACCTCGAGGAACGCCGGCCGCTCCTGAATCTGTCCCGCGATCAGCGCCTCAGAGAGCGGATCCTCGACATAGCGCTGCAATGCGCGGCGTAGCGGGCGCGCGCCGTAGCTGCGGTCGACCAGCGTCTTGTCCAGGATCCATTTCTTGGCTTCGTCGGTCACTGAGATGGTGATCGACTTTTGCGCCAGGTTGATGTTCAACTGCTGCACCAGAAGCTCCACGATCTGCAGCAGGTCGGCATCGTTGAGCGACTGGAAGAGAATCACTTCGTCGAGACGGTTGAGAAATTCGGGGTTGAAGGTTTTCTTCACCTCGTTCTTCACCAGCTCCTCAACCTTCTCGCTCACCATGTCCTCGCGTTCGCTCTGGAAGCCGAGTCCCTGCTTCTTCATCAGGTGCCGCGCTCCGATGTTCGAAGTCATAATGAGGATGGTGTTCTTGAAGTCGACGGTATTGCCCAGGCCGTCGGTCAATTGCCCATCTTCAAACACCTGCAACAGAATATTGAAGACGTCGGGGTGCGCCTTCTCGATCTCGTCGAGCAGAACCACCGAGTACGGCGAGCGCTTCACCCGCTCCGTCAACTGGCCGCCCTCCTCGTAGCCCACGTAGCCCGGAGGCGATCCAATCAATTTCGACACCGAGTGCTTCTCCATGAACTCCGACATATCGAAGCGGATAAGCGCCTTGTCGGATCCGAAGAGAAAGTTCGCCAGCGTCCTCGCCATTTCCGTTTTGCCCACGCCCGTCGGCCCGAGGAACAGGAAGCTCCCAATGGGCCGGTGCGGCGACTTCAATCCCGCGCGCGACCGGCGAATGGCGCGAGCCAGCGCGCTGATCGCCTTGTCCTGCGAGATCACGCGCTTGTGCAGCTCCTCTTCCACGCGCAACAGCTTCTGCGTCTCCTCTTCCTTGATGCTGGTCACGGGCACGCCCGTCCAGCGGCTCACCACGTCCTCGATGTCCTCGCGGCCCACAATGCCTGCCGCCGAGTCGTCGAGGTGGTACTTGTCGCGCAACGCGCGCAGGTTCTCGCGCTCCTTGCGCTCCTCGTCGGAGTAGAAGCGGGCCTTCTCGAATTCGTGATTGGCAATCGCCGAGTCCATGCGGTGCACGATAAACTTGATCCGCTTCTGCACCTCGGTGATCTCTTCCGGCAGCGAGGTCTGGCGCAGCTTCACGCGCGCTCCCGCCTCGTCGATCAGATCGATGGCCTTGTCCGGCAAAAAGCGATCGGGGATGTAGCGATTCGAGTGCGCGACGGCGAACTCGACCGCGGCATCGGTGTAACTGACCGCATGGAACTTCTCGTAGCGGTCCTTGATGCCCATGATGATCTTGATCGCCTCTGCCTCGGTTGGCGGCGGTACTTTCACCGCCTGGAAGCGCCGCTCCAGCGAGCGATCCTTTTCAATCGATTTCCGGTACTCGGCCGGCGTGGTTGCGCCGATGCACTGAATCTCGCCGCGCGACAGCGCCGGCTTCAGGATGTTGGCCGCGTCCAGCGATCCTTCCGCCGATCCCGCGCCCACCAGCGTATGCAGCTCATCGATGAAGACGATCGAGTTCTGGCTCTCCATCAATTCCTTCATGATGGTCTTCAGCCGCTCCTCAAACTGGCCGCGGTACTTGGTGCCGGCCACGATCAGCGACAGATCCAAAGCCAGAACCCGCTTGTCAGCTAGAAAGCTCGGAACTTCGCCGTCGGCGATGCGCTGCGCCAGGCCCTCGACGATGGCTGTCTTGCCCACGCCTGGCTCGCCAATCAGCACCGGATTGTTCTTGGTGCGCCGGCACAGGATCTGCACCGCGCGCTCCAGTTCGCCTTCGCGCCCCACCAGCGGATCGAGCTGTCCGTCCATCGCCGCTTGCGTCAGGTCGCGGCTGAACTCCGCCAGCAAGCTTGACTCGCGTTGCCGCTGCTGCGTCGGCGCCTTCTCCTGCGTCACTCGCGCCAGCTCGTCGCGAATCTGCGCCAGCTTCAGGCCCCGCTCCTGCAAGATCTCCGAGGCGAAGCATTTCTCTTCCCTCAGCAGGCCCAGCAATAGATGTTCCGTGCCAATGTGCTTATGCCCCAGCCGCTCGGCTTCCTCCGCGGCATAAGCCAGCACCCGCTTGCACTCGTTCGAAAGCGGCAGGTCGACGCTGGTCGACACTTTCTCGCGGATGGTGGTGTGCGCTTCAATTTGCTTCCGGATCGACTCCACCGAGGCGTGCGAGCGCAGGAAGCGATTGGTTAACGCCTTATCCTCGCGCAGCAGGCCCAGCAGCAAGTGCTCGGTCTCGATGTAAGGCGAGCCGAACTGGCTGGCCTCGTAGCGCGCGAAGAAGATCACGCGCCGCGCCTTCTCCGTGTACCGTTCGAACATGATGTGCTCCCCCCCATGATCGGGGCTTGTCCCAGGCGACCTGCTGGAGTAGCCGTCCGCTGCTTTTCCCGGCTTCGGCTCTACCCGCGCCCGCCCTTCGGTTCCTTCGCCGCCGGAGACCCTATAGAAGTGATAGCCCTTGCTCCGAACAGCTCTTTTGGATGGTCTTGGGCCCGTTTGCACCCCATCCACGAAAACCAGTCGCTGGGGACCCCGCGCTTCCACCCGTCGTCAACCGGCTCCGATTCAGCCGCCGACTCCCATCCCGACCTCTCCGGCCTGCTTCAGTGAGAATCCCTTACCAGACCGTTACTTAATAAGACTCAAAAACCTGCAAAAGTGGTGCTTTTTTCTCGGTTAAGTTTCCAGCTTGCAATCACTTTGGGTGAACGTCTGTGATTTCCGTCAGCCTTCCGTTCTCCAGCCGCAGGATTCGCCGGCATCGCATGGCCAAATCCATATTGTGTGTAACCAAAATCGAGGTCAGCCCGTGACTTAAGTGCAAGCGTTCAATCAGTTCAAAGACCCGGCCGGCGGTTACTCCGTCCAGGTCTCCGGTCGGCTCGTCGGCCAGCAGCAGCCGTGGATGGCAAACCAGCGCCCTTGCCAGCGCCACGCGCTGCTGTTCGCCCCCGGAAAGTTCGCCGGGCCGATGGTCGCTGCGATCCTCCAACCCCACCTCTCCGAGCCAGTCAGCCGCCGTCTGCGTGGCCTCGATTTTCCGCAAGCCACGCGCCAAAAGAGGCATCGCCACATTCTCCAGCGCCGTGAACTCCGGCAGCAAATAATGGAACTGCCAAACGTAACCAATCTCGCGATTACGAAAGGCTGCCGCCTCACGCGCGCCCAGCGAGGTCACATGAGTTGAGGCGCAGTATACCGTTCCTGCTGAAGGTGCATCAAGCGCACCCAGAATGTGCAAAAGTGTGCTCTTTCCCGCGCCCGACTGGCCGACAATCGCCACCATCTCGCCGGCCTCAACTTCCAGATTGAGATCTTCAAACAGATCGAGCGCGCCACGCGCCGTCTGATACGACTTGCGAAGGCCCTGGACCCGGATCAACGGGGAAAAATTTTGGTTAGAGTTGGACGCCCGCGACTCCGGCTCCCGCTTGGCGCGGGATGCCTGGGGAGCAGCCGCTGGAGGGGTTTGCATCATCCCGTTCTCCTTCATTTTACATGGCAGTGCGCCCATACCGCGCCATCCCACGGACGGGGGACCTGGGGTGCCGCGTCGGAAAGTTACCCCTCCGCTCCGCGCGCCCCTTCTCGCGGCCCGCACGCACCGCTCCGGTTGTGGCTCCGGTCTCCAGACCGGTCCGCCGCGGCGGATGCGGGCGTCCCCGCCCGCACACGTGGAAACCTGCCCAAACGCGCAAAGCGGGAGCCAATCCTTCCAGCTCCCGCTTCCAGATTCCTGTCCCTATTTCAGTCTTGACGAGCCCCGCGCCTCAGCCCCACTTCTTGCCTAGCCCTTCGAGATCCGATTTGGCAAGATCTTCGGGTGTCATCACGACCCTGAACTCAACTTCAGCATTAAAGGTGAGAAACCACGGCTCGGCGAGCTTAGGAACCTCCGATGGGCTGTTGAGGTTCACGATCAAAATGCCGCCGCGCTTGCCTTCGCGCTCGCCAAAGTAGGCAGCCTCGGGCTTGATGTCGTCAAGAATCTTCTTCATCTTGGGACCCGCAGTTCCATTCCGAACTGCGGTGTTGAATGGTTCAAGAGGCAAATTAACCAGCATCATCATCCGCATATTGGACCTCCGGGCGCCAGGGAATTGCCCTGGGGGCTGGGCGGGCGCCAATTCCCGGACGCTAAATGACGCGAGCAGGAAGTGTCAAAACAATTTTTGATTTCCGCCCTGCCGGTTTGTTCAATCACGAGCGCACGCGCCGTGCGCCCTAGCCCCGCTATCTCCGCTAACTCCGCTCCCGCCCCCCTTGCTATCATCAGAACAAGGGCCGACGCGTCCTCGCTTCCGCCGCCCAACCTTTTCTTCGTCCCCATGACTCCCGCTTCACAAGCCGCCGCTCCGCCAGACCTCGCTCGATCCTCCACGCAAAGCTCTCCGCACACACACGCCCTTCACGCGCCCAGCCCTGGCGCCACGGCCATGCTCATCCACGACCTGCGCGAACTCTTCAAGGTCAAGGTCGTCGGCCTGGTGCTGGTCACCGGTTGGGGCGGCTTTTATCTGGGATCGATGCAGTCGGGCATTCCCACTTTTCAGCGCGGCCTCATCGACACCCTGCTCGGCATCGGCCTCGTCTCCGCCGGCGCCGGCGCTCTCAACCAGACTCTCGAGCGCTCCACCGACGCGCGCATGAAGCGCACTGCCAATCGTCCCCTCGCCTCGGGCCGCTGGCCGCTGGCGGCGGGAATTGTGGCCGGTCTCGGCGCCATCGCCCTCGGCGCCGTCTGGCTCGCGCTGCGCACCAACCTGCTCACCGTCTCGCTCGCGCTGCTCACGGCGTTCACCTACGTGGCCATCTACACGCCGCTCAAGCGCGTCACCACCATGGCCACCTTCATAGGCGCGTTTCCCGGCGCCATGGGCCCTATGCTCGGCTGGACCGCCGCGCGCGGCCGCATCGAGTGGCCTGCCGTCGCGCTCTTCGCCATCCTCTTTGTCTGGCAGTTCCCTCACTTCATGTCCATCGCCTGGCTCTACCGCGACGACTACGCCCGCGCCGGCATTCGCATGTTGCCTGTCGTCCAGCCCGACGGATGGTCGACGGTCGTCGAAGCCCTCTTCTACGCGGTCCTCATGATTCCCGTGAGTCTTGCTCCCTGGCGTCTCGGCCTCACCGGCGTGGCCTACGCCGTGCCCGCCGTCGCGCTCGGCCTCGTCTACCTCGCCTACACCATTCGCTTCTCCCGCATCCTCCGCGCCCAATCCGAAGACGAGAGCCGCATGCTGGCCCGCGATCTGCTCAAGGTGAGCGTGCTCTACCTGCCGCTGCTCTTCACCACGCTCATGCTTTGCGCCACTGCGAAAGCGTAGCGTTGCATGACCACGACAGCTCCAACCTCAACTCCCCGCTCCGGCACGGCCCCGGCCATCGCCGCCATTCTCGTCATCAGCGCCGCGGCCTCGCTCTTCCTCTTCTGGCTCATCTACATTCATCCCGCAGCGGCCTCAAGCTCCCAATACGCCTTTCTCCCCGCCATGAACGCGGTCTTCAACGGGCTCGCCGCCACCGCTCTCCTCATCGGCTACACCTTCATTCGCGCGCACCGCATCCGGCAGCACCGCGCGTCCATGATCACGGCCTTCGTCTTCTCCACGCTGTTTCTGATCGGCTACATCGCCCATCACGCGCTGCACGGCGACGTGCGCTATCCTCTCCACGCCGCCTTGCGCACCTTCTACCTGTGCCTGCTCGCGAGCCACATCATCCTCGCCGTCGTCGCCTTGCCCCTGGTCCTGGTCACGTTCTTCTTTTCGCTCTCGGGGCGTATCCCGCAGCACCGCAGCGTAGCGCGCTGGACGTTTCCCATCTGGCTCTACGTCTCCGTCACCGGCGTCATCACCTACGTCATGCTGCGCCTGGCGCTGGGAGCTTAGAAACTGATTCATAGCCTGGTTTGTATCAGGGTACGACTTCGGTCGTGCCGCATCCGCCGCAAAATGAAGGCGGGCTTTAGCCCGCCGGAGGGAGCAGGGGCCTTTAGGCCCCTGTAACGAGGTCTCCCATCCACGCGGGCTTCAGCCCCGGAGACCTTTCTCCGCAACTCAAGTAGCATTAGATCGAGCCATGCCTGCAAACCTACCAAGTCCCGAAGCCAACCACCCAACCCGACCCGGCGACGGCACGCGCCAGCTCCTCCAATGGGGCGGCTCGATGGTGGGCACAGGACTTCTGTGTGTCCTGCTGCTCCTCACTCTGCTCGGAGGCTACTCGCGCTTGGGCGCTAGCACTAACGCGGGCTGGTTCGCGCTCATCGTCGCCCTCATGTGCATCCCCTTCGGGCTGATGCTCCTCACCCTCGGCCTCGCCAAATGGCTCCGCAACCGCCGCCTTCGCGCGAAAAACTGATCTCTGATCCCTGATCTCTGGCGCAGCCATCCACTCAACTCCCCATCCAGCACGGCCAAGAACCGCTTCCCAATAGCCGACTTGTCGTTACCAATCTTCGTTAGGCTAAGCCGGTGCCGGCATCCTGACGGCTTTGAACGAGCCCCAAGCTTCACGGACGAACAGGATTAATTCGCAATCTGCTCGTAGCCGCGCGAGACAAGAACCACCGGAATGGCGGTTTGCACGGAGGCTCTATTGGTTTATGATTGCGTCACTGGCAATCCACACGACGAAACTGGGTCTTCTTCTCCGGAGAATGGCGTGGCGAGAATCTTCATTAGCCATTCCAGCGTAGATCGGGAGCAGGCAGCGCGGCTGTTAACGTGGCTGCACTCACAGGGATTAGTTTCTACGTTTCTCGATTTTGACGAGGAGCGAGGAATCGCTCCGGGCGCCGACTGGGAGCGCACGCTCTATCGCGAGATTTCCAGCGCCGATGCAGTGATTCTCATCCTCACGAAGAACTGGTTCGGGAGCAAATGGTGTTTCGCTGAATTCACGCAGGCGCGCGCCCTCGGCAAGGCAATCTTTCCGCTCATCGAGTCGCCCGCCGGAGAGACCTTTGTCTCGTCCGACATTCAGCACTTGGATCTGATCAAGGATCGGGAAGGCGGGCTGCAGCGCCTTCTGTCGGAGCTCACCCGGGTTGCTCTAAACACCCGCGGCGGTTACGCATGGGACCCCTCACGCCCGCCTTATCCGGGGCTGCTGGCGTTCGATGAGGACGATGCGGCCATCTATTTCGGCCGTGATGACGATATTCGCCGCCTGATCGAGCGCCTCAATGCCCGGCGCGCGCAGGGCGGTGAAAAGCTGGTCGTGGTGCTTGGCGCATCCGGCTCGGGAAAGTCTTCGTTGCTGCGCGCTGGGGTGGTGCCTCGCCTCAAGCACGATCCGCACAATTGGATTGTTCTGCCGGCGTTCCGCCCCAGGCAATATCCGTTTGACGAACTGACGCAGGCCATCGTGACGGCCTTAGGAAAGGACGCGGACTGGCGGCAGTGGCGCAAGGTGCTGGACATCGAAGACTTGCTCCATGCCGTCTCTGACCTGGCACGCGATCTGCGCGCACAGCATCGCCAGAACGAGGCGCACATCCTAGTCGCGATCGATCAAGGCGAGGAACTGTTCAGCGGGACCGACCCGCAACAGGCCGAGCGTTTCTTTGCCACCCTCAACGCGTTCCTCGACGAACGCTCGCCCTTCCTCGTGGTGATGACGATGCGATCGGATTACCTGGGGCGTCTGCAGCTCGAGCCTCGGCTGAAGTCCGCCTTCGAGCAGTTTTCACTGCGGCCGATGCCGCTGGAGCGGGTGCGTTCCATCATCGAGGGTCCGGCTCAAGTCGCCGGGATTGCTGTGGATGATGCGCTGATCACTGCGGTTACGGCGGATGCGCACACGGAAGATGCATTGCCTTTGCTCGCATTTACTCTACGCGAGCTCTATGACCGGTCGGCGGGGTTGGGGCGATTGACGGCGGAATCTTATCAAGCTTTGGGCGACGCACAGGCGCAGCTTTCGCCGCTGGAAAATGCAGTTCGGCGCAAAGCGGACGAAGTGCTGAGAGTGGCCAAACCGGATAAGGCTGATTTGCAAGCGCTGAAGGATGCTTTCGTTCCGGCGATGGTGCGCGTGAATGCAGAGGGCGAGTATGTGCGGCGCCCGGCCCGCCTCGAGGATCTTCCAGCCAAGGCCCGCCCACTGATCGACCGCCTGGCGGCGGCGCGCCTTCTCATTATTCGGCAGGAAGATGAAACAACCATTGTGGAGGTGGCGCACGAAGCGTTGCTTCGAAAATGGCCGCTTCTGCGCGGCTGGCTCGACGAGGAACGCGAGTTCCTGATCGGGAAGAGCCAACTCGAACAGGACCTGCTCGATTGGCAGGCTACACCGCCCCCGCAGAAGCAAGAGGCGCTGCTTTCGGGGCTGAAACTCACCCGCGCGCGCGTCTGGTTCAGAGAAAAGGCGCAGCGGTTGAGCGCGCTTGAACAGAAGTTCATCCAGGCGAGCATCGCGCGACAGGAAAGAGAAGCGGCCACGCGCGAACATGTCCGCCGCGCCATTCTCTGGGGAAGCATTGCAGCCGCGGCGGTTCTCGCCGCCCTTGCCCTGGTTGCGTACCGGAACTCGTTGCAAGCCAACGGGGACCGGCTGGCGCTTCAGGCGATGCTGATTGACACTGAAACGCCCGAACACTCGAATGTCAGCGCCTTGCTGGCCATCGAATCGGTTGCAGAAGCACATGGATCGACAATCCAGAGCGACATGGAGCTTCACGAAGGCGTAAGGCTTCTGCGGCGGCCTCTTGCCGAATTCAAATTCGATTCGCCCGTGGGCAAAGTTAAGTTCAGCCCTGACGGACGTTTCCTTGCCATTGCCGCCGGTCAGGCCGTTGCGGTTTTCGATGCAGGAAGGCAACAGCAAGCTTGGCCGGAACTGCGGAGTGGAGGCGGGGCCGGGCTGAAGTTCAGCGCCGACGGTCATTACTTGGTGACGGGCAGGCAGGATGGCTTCATTCGCGTGCTCGACCTGACAAATGGAACCTGGAAGACGTCGCCGCAGCTTCCGGGACGGCAACTGCGTCGTGTCGTCATTAGTCCTGACGGGAAGCTCGTTGCGGGCATCAGCGACGACGCTAGTGGCTCGGGTCGACAGCTCAGGTTCTGGAGTCAGCTACATGGAAGCAAGTTGCCCAGGTCGCCTACCCCGACACGTTGTTCGTTGCTGCCTTCAGCCCTGACGGGCGCTATCTCGCCATCGGTGGAGGCGATAAGGACTCTCAGCGTACTGGTCACGCATTTGAGGGCACACGGGGCGAGGCGAGACTCGTTGATGCGAAGAGTGGCCGGATTCTATGGGCTTCGAAAGAGAATGGCGCTGTCGTAAGTTTGGCTTTTTCCGCCGACGGACGATACCTCGCAACGGGCAGTCCCGGAGTCGCGCGCGTGATCGCCGTGCCTACGGGAAAGCAAGTTTCGGTCCTTCCGCATAGCGGTCTGGTCAACGCGATTAGCTTCAGCAGCGATGGCCGCTACGTAGGCACCGGAAACTGGGATTTTAGTGGCCGAGTATTTGATACTGCGAGCGGGAAGCTGGTTTTGCGACTGCCGCAGCATCACACTGTCAACTCCGTAATTTTCAGTTCCGACGGCTTCAACATCGCAACGGCCGGCGGCGACGGCACGGCGAGGATTTTCCAACTTGAGTCGGGCCGCGAGGTTTTGCGGCTTATGCATCCGTTGTCAGTGAACACGATCGACTTCAGCCCTGATGGGCGTTATCTCGCCACCGGCGACAACGATCATTACGTACGGCTATTCTCGACAGCGTCGGAGAACTTCGTGCTCGCTTTACACCAAGGCTGGGTTCGGTCCATTTCACCCTACGGGAAGACCGCGGTGGTGGTGAACGGCTCGGCGCCTGGCCCTGGGCGGGTCGTAGACCTCTCGTCGCTGGAGGAGGTGGGACAACTCAGAGTACCTGATCACCTAACCGCCATCGGCATGACACCCGATGGTCGCTACGTTGCGAGTGCCCGATGGGAGAAACAGGTCGACGTGACGCTCTCCGACACGCAGAACAGGAGCGAAAGATTACTGGAGAGCCAAAGTGCGGCCGCGAGGGTTGATATGCTGGCATTCAGTCCCGATAAGCGTCTTCTGGCCGTCGCCAGCGAGGACAGGACGGCCCGCATTTTCGACGTGGAAACAGGGCGGCAAGTGGCTGGGTACCCGCACCCCGACAATGTGGTTGCGGTCGCGTTTACTCCCGACGGCCGTTATCTGGTTTCAGGATGCTGGGACCACAGGGCGCGGTTCTTTGATCTGGCGTCGGGCAAGACGAGCGAGACGTTGCGGCTTGACAGTCCGGATCATGCGACAGTATGGCGGATATTCTTCAGCCACGATGGCGATTACATGCTCACGAAGAGCGATGTGGCGTATGTGTGGGAGATTGATACGCACAAATCGGGCGAGGTGCGCTTGCTGAATAAGCCGATCGCCCTGCCGCAGCGCGCCGCCGGCGACGTGTCCGCTGTGGCCTTCAGCTTGGATGGCAAATATGTTGCAACGGGCAACACCGACGAGACCGTTCGCGTGTATCAGCTGCCTTCGGGCCAAGAGGTTTCCCGATTGAGTCACCTCGGTTCGATTGCCGCTTTGGAATTTAGTGCCGACGGGGCTTCGATTGTCGTTACCTCCACTGAGTCTGCGCAGCATGAAGTCGCGATCAACCAGTATGATCTGCGCACCGCAAACTTAGTCCGCGAAGCTTGCGCGCGCCTCGATCGCAATCTGACCAAAGACGAGTGGAAACAGTACATGCTCAGTGGCCGTTGGCACAAAACCTGCTCCGATTTGCCCTGAGCCTTGATCTCTAAGAGCGCGGGTTGAGTGTCGCGGACATGCCAATCCGCTCATGGACTGAAGTGGTGCCAGCTCGCTCTAAGCTCAAGGTTTAGCAGGTCAGGCGAGCGCTCAGTGCCGATCGCTCCTGATAAACGCCGATGTCGCCACAAGGGCGCGCGCCTGCCCCAACTTAGGATCCAAGCAAGAGAAATCGGCAGCTAGAAGCTGCCTTTCCGCCCCGCTGCCCGCTGAGCCGCCGTCTTCCAGCCCGCAAGCCCCGCCCGGCTGAGGCGGAGCGGCCGAAAGTCCATCTGCACCCTGAATCAACGGCTTCCCGCCCGCCGGAAGGAGCAGGGGCCTTCAGGCCCTGCGCCTCTGCTCTCCCCTCAGGGCCACGAGCCGGGTGCCCCATCCTAGCTCCGCTAGGGTGGGTTAGCAACGGAAGGAGCAGGGGCCTTCAGGCCCCGGAATCAAGACCTCAAAACCAACGCGGGCTTCAGCCCCGGAGTTCTGTATCAGGGCACGAGCGGGGCACCCACCCAGTGGGTGGGTCACGTACCGCAAATCCTCCCAGCCCTTTTGAAAAACAAGGTACGCGGCGAAGCCGCGCCCAACGCGTCGCCCACCCAATACGAATTCATGATCAGTTCTGTGCGGGCTGAGGGGAGCCGGTCTGAATGCGCCTAGTCATGGACCCATTTCTTATACTCGGCCAAGTCCGCCTCCGAAATCTGATCCGCCTGCACGAGCTTGTAATGTCTCTCGGACGAGACGCCGACACCGTTATCATCTAAGCCGAATTCGAACAACGCGATCTCGTCATCCGCCATGAATTGGACAGCAACTGGCCGGCAAATCAGCGACGGAAAGCGACTGGCGCAAACCGCCATGTCCTGTTCTATCTGGACGATTCCGATCCTATCCGTCCCACCCTTCGCCTGCACTGGGATTACGTAGTGCGCACCTGCCTTGTTGACCCCAATGTAAATCTCATCAGTTTCAACTTGTCCCATGTCCGGCGTAGCCGTGCGGAGATGATTCTGCAGGGAATAACACGTCAGACCCGTGAACAGATCGATAAGCCTGTTGTACCGAACCTTTGCAAGCAACGCCTGTTCGTCCCCCATAGCGTACATTTCCACTACGCCCGGGGTCGAATTCGCGACCTTTGTCGTGGTCATGTTTGCATTTGGCACAATCGGTTTGTCTGCCACTAGCGCAAATCGATACTTGCCACGTCCCACGGGCCGGATGATCCAACACTCCCCCTGAGGTGCGGTTTTTTGGATGGATTCTGGAAGCGGGGCCCGATAGCGGAAGCTGTAAACGAGGTCGCCCAAATTAAGCGGAACTTCGAGATTGAGCGAAGCGGCGGTCGTCTGGAACTCGGTTCGCTCAAAATCTATTTCGCGGTCCCCGGGCTTGTACTTCGTTTCAAAGATTTTCCCAAGAATGCTGGAATAGCGACTAGCCAACGCATCCTCCAGGCTAAAGCTATTTTGGATTCCAGCGCAATAATACCACTTCCTCTCGCAGCTGCTCTCGGGTTGCCGTGGCCAGTCTGGTTCGGAATAAATCGATTCCGCTGACTTCATATCCGAGCGACTCTGCGATCTGAGCCAGAATCTGGCCGGTCCTTATCATCACCCGCAAATAGGATGCTTGATCTCCAACAACGTAAGCCAATTGTGCATTCGGACGGAGGTATCTGCGAAGGCCGGCGAGATGCCTGTACATCCCTCCGAAGTAAAGCCGGGTGAGTCGCGCGTAGAGCCTCTCAAAGCCGGATGTCTTGCCCAATTCGATCCGTCTCGCCTCGATTGCGGTAGCAATCCTTTGAACTTCTTCATTATTTGCAACTAGCAGATCGTCTGAATCCGACTTGTAAACGCTCCGAGTGTTCGAGCGGACTAGACCGTATTTCAAATCACGGAGGTCCTCCTTCGATTTCAAGAACCCCAGGATCACAGATTCAAGTCGGGTCGTCCTTGTGTAGTCCTTCTCATTCGGGTAAGGAGGAGAGGTGATGACCGCATCGATACTCTCAGGCTGAAGCACATTCGAAAGGTCCCGCGCGTCCGCCCGGTGAACGGTCGCCCTTGTGTATTCCATCGGCCCCAGCACGCGCAGGTCTTCGACAATAGTTCTGACCCTGTCAAGCCAAGCAGTGACGGCGGGGGCATCGACCCGCGGTGTTCCGACCCCGACCTCGGGCCCGAAGTGGAGATTGCTGATGTCGGAGACTATAGTCTTTGCGAGCGCGAGCCGTTCATGAGCGGCGAGCTCGCCGACTTCAAGCTCGGACAGTGCTTCCTTCAGCATGAGAGCCTTATGCAATAGTTTGGGAGAGATCGAGCCTTTCAGCAGCAATTTCGAGGCTCCGTGGGGCAAGCTTTTCAGTGGGGTCTCCAGAGCCGGAGATGGAAAGAGGGGGCCCGTTGCTCCGTCCAAGCCTTGCCGCTCCAGTCTATCGTTGACGACCTCCGCGACTCGGCTCGCGTGCCTCCAGAGAGGGTCAGGTAAAACTGACCAATTTGTCTTGGTGCAACTAGCAAACCAAGCCATCGGATTGCGCTCGACCCCGACGCTTGGGATTCCTAGCCGTTTGCATTCAACGACGGTTGTGCCGGTCCCGCAAAAAGGGTCGAGAACGCAGCTCGCTTCATTCAACAAGAACTTATTCGCATAATCTCGCACAAGGTGCGGGGGAAAGGACAAAACGAATCTGTACCATTCGTGGGCCGTCCGATCCTCGGATCTAGTGCGATTGTTCCAGCGTGCGGATCGCGGCCCGGCGGCTGAATCTGCGCGGTCCTTTTCATCAAGAAGGGAGAGGTTCAATTCTGATCGCTCCGCTCGTCTGATTTTCCGTCGGCCGCGCGTGGGGCCGGAGATTGCGCGGCTTCTATTCTCGGTTTGCTCAAGTGTACACAGGTTCGCCGGTCGATGGTTGGACGCTCCCTGTCTTCGAACGCCGGTCGGAACCAACCTGGGACCGCGTGTTCCAACTTGGCACTCAGAGACTATGAGAGCATCGCTGTGTTTGCGGTTGTGAGGCCGCGAACCTGCATCTGCTTGCGTGCTAAAGTGAGGGGGGTGAGACTGTATTTCGCGAAAGCCGATTTGCTCCTAGCGAGGGATGGCGAGCAGTATGTCCTATCAATGGGCACAGCGGTACTTGCCAAGTTCAGCCACGAGAAAAAGGCGGTTGCCGAGTTCAATCGGATCCGCCGGGA
The DNA here is from genome assembly GCA_963799155.1 of uncultured Acidobacteriaceae bacterium. Lineage (GTDB taxonomy): Bacteria > Acidobacteriota > Terriglobia > Terriglobales > Acidobacteriaceae > Telmatobacter. The sequence goes on along the minus strand of CAWCWB010000004.1, from coordinate 69,144 downwards.
CCTCGAAGAGAAGTTCCCTCCCGCGGAGCTCTCTGATTCGGACCGACGCGCTGCATACCAGGAATTCGTATCCAAATTCATGATCGGGCGAAATCTGAGCGACAAAAAGCAGAAACCGAACAAGAGTCGGACTTTCGGCTGACGCGAACCACTCTGAAATCTACGAGAATCGGCCGGTTTTCAACGTAGATGATGCCGTTTCTTCGGTGCGTGCGACAAAGTTCTCAGCGAGGCAAACCCACCAAGGACTGCGGGTGCCGGGAAACCACAACCCCCGCTCCCCGAGGAGAAAACGCCCCATGATCTCCAGCCCCCGATCCCTGACTTGCCGCCTCGCCGCCCTCGGCACACAACCCCCTCCCAACCCATTTTCCCCGTAACCCACTGAAAACACGCCGCCAAAACTCTATCTACACCCTGATCTTCTCCGCGCGCCACCCGCCAAGACTCTATCTACAGATAGGCAAAAACCGTATCGCGCAAGCAAAATGCGACGATTTTCACCACTTCCGACGACCTGAAGGTCATAAATTCACCCGATTACTGCACCTGCAGGTCATATCTCCAGCGAGTCTCACGATGCGACGATTTTTCCCTCGCCACGCCAATCAAAACCCTCCACCTATAAGTCGTCGGTTTCTGCCCAGCCCGCTTTAGCGGGCAGAAGACGGTAGCCCCATGGCGCGAGCCTGGGGACACAGCGCCAATTTCGGCGCCGTAAGCCCGCTTCAGCGGGCGTAAGAAAGGGTCGCGCAGCCCGCAGTTGCATCCCAAAAACAGAGAATCGGGATCCCCTCCCCCCGAGTGGACCCCGACTCTGTACCCAACGACCCCGGCTCACTGAGCCACCCGTCGCTGGGAACCTCGAACTTGAGGGCCACTCGATGGCCCGAACCATTTCCCCACGGAGCGCTCGTTCTACGTTCCCGTTCTTCGCGTCAGCGATCCGTGGGACCTTGCATACCCGGCATGTCTCCCGCCGAAACCGGCAATCTAGCGCCGAACCAACCATGCCGAACGCTATTCGCCGTTCTGCCCGTCCCCGTCCGGATGCACGACGCGATAGCTCGCGCCGCCGTTCGACCAGACCAGAAGCAGAATGTCTTTGTCTGCCGGCACAGAGTGGATCTGGTTGACGAAGTTGTCGGCGTCCTCCACGGGATGCCGGTCGACTTCGAGAATCACGTCGCCGGGAGCCAGACCCGCATCGTCGGCCGGGCTGCCCGGGCGCACATTCTGGATGGCCGCGCCCTGCACGCGCTCGGGAACGTTGAATTGCTGGCGCACGTCGGGCGTGAGATTGGCTACCGTCAGGCCAAGGCGTCCGCGCTGCTCATCCGGGCCGGAGTTGCCGGCCTCTTCCGCGTTCTCTTTCTGGAACTCGCCGACCGTGATGCGGATTGTTTCCGGCTTGCCCTCGCGCAGAATGCCCAGCTCGATGGCAGTTCCGGGAGCTGTTTCGCTCACCGCGACCTGCAGCGCGCGGCCATCGTCGATCTTTTTGCCGTTCAGCTCGCGCAGCACGTCGCCGCTCTTCAGGCCGGCGTGGCCTGCAGGCGAGTCGGGCGTCACTTGGCTGACGATAGCGCCGGTGGCGTCAGGCAGGTTGAAGAAGCCGGCGTTATCCGGCGTCACGTCGTTCATGGTGATGCCCAGGTAGCCGTGGTGCACCGTGCCGCTCTTGATGATCTGATTGACCGAGGCCTCCGCAATCTCAGACGGGATGGCGAATCCCGCCCCGGCAAACGATCCGCTGTTGGAGATGATGAAGGTGTCAATGCCGATCAGCTCGCCGTGCGCGTCCACCAGCGGCCCGCCGGAGTTGCCGGGATTGATGGCCGCGTCAGTCTGGATGAAGTCGCCGGGCTTGCGCGGATCGTCAGTGTACGGATTGGGCCGATTGAGCGCGCTGATGATGCCGCGGGTGACCGAGAACTGGAAGTAGCCGAAGGGGCTGCCGAAGGCCAGCACGGTTTGCCCGGGATGCAGCTTGCTCGAATCGCCCCAGGGAATGCTGGGCAGATTCTTCGCATCGATCTTGATCACCGCGATGTCGTTGAGCTTGTCGATGCCGACGACCTTGGCGGTGAAAACGCGCCGGTCATCGAGCGTAACGCGCACCTGTGTCGCGCCGTCCACCACGTGGTCGTTGGTCACGATGTAGCCGTCGGGCGAGATGATCACCCCGCTCCCCACCCCATGCTCGATCTGCGGCTGCGGCTTCATACCTTGGCCGCCGGGGCCGAAGAAGAATTGCCGGAAACCGGGCGGCAGGTCCTGCGGGTTGATGCCGCCAAAGCCCTTCCCGCCATCCTCGGAGTCTTGCTCGTCCGGCGTGACGCGCGACGTGACGGCGACGTTGACCACGGCGGGCGTGACGCGGGCAGCGACCGCTTCGACCGCGTTGTCGAGCGCGGTCAAAGCGGAGACTTGGGAGTCGTCAATTGGTCCCGCTGCCGCGGCGGAAGCGTGCACCTGTGGGTGGTCAAAAAAGAACGCGAGCGAAAACACCACTGTGGCGACGATCCCCGCCGGCACTGCAAGTTTTTTCGCCTTCACTACTAATGAATTAGTTGTTACGGTCATGGTTTTATCTCCATTTGGATTGAAGTTCAAGTGTTAGAGCTGAAACACCAGCCAGCCACTGTCGAAGGACGGTGGGGCCGGACGGTTGGAATCGGATCCTGTTGCGTGCGCCGGGTTCGAATAGGGCGCGGACGGATTGGGCGCGGAGCTTGCGGGATAGACCGCGAGAATGAAATGCGTGACGGTGATCTGGGTGGTCGTTTGCGAGGCTGGCTCGCGCCTGGCCGCGCCGCTCTGCTGCCCGGCGGCCGCGCCGGGGTCATAGTCAGCGACTTCTCGAGCCTGCCGGGTTGAGGTTCGCGTCATTTCCCAGGCGGTGAGGAAGATCAGGTGCGGCGCATTGGCTAGAGATGCCGTGGGGGCAGGGGGTGCGGCGGAAGCCCCACCTTGAGCCATCGCCATCTCCGCAGGGGGCGCGGCGCTCGCCTCGCGGGAGGCGATCTGGATTTCTGCTGCGCCGGATGGCTGGGCCGATTGTGCCGACGGGGCAAATTGGGCAGATTCTCCGGGGGCGCGGCGCGGTGCGGCGGAGACAAACTTCGCTCGACCGCTGGGGCTGGCGGGAAGAATAGCTTTTGTTTCAATAGCCCGGAAGCCTGCGCTAGCGCCCGTTGACCTCAGGCCGGCGTTCGGCGCGAGCGAAGCGCGATCAGCGAGCACTGCCTGAGTGTTGGCCGGCGCGTCAGCGAGAGTCTGCACATTAGGCTTTTGCGCCGCAACAAACGCGACCAACTGCGGGCTGCGCGCCAGCTCCACTGAACCCATGAGCAGGCCGCAGGCCACTACGCCAACCAGCGCGCCTGCCGCCAGCGGATGCATCACCTGTCTGCGCCAAAGAATGCTCTGCACACGGCAGACCAGCTCAGGCCGGCGCTCGAATGCGCCCAGCGAGAGCGCGTGGGCGCGGCGCAGCAACTCCCGCTGTTCAAGGCCGCGCTCGGCCAGGCTGGTGAGGCACGCCGCGTAGGCGCGCGGAGCCTGCGTCCGGCGCACCACGCCTTCGTCGCAGGCCATCTCGCGCTCGCGGCAAAGGCGGCGCTCCATCCAGAAGAGCGCGGGGTTCAATGGGAAGAGAACTAGGGAAAGCTTCTGCAGGAGATTGGTCCAGTCATCGCGGCGGCGCAGGTGCTCGGCCTCATGCAGGACGACCTGTTCGAGCTCGTTTGGCGTAAGCCGGGAGAAGAGCCACTCCGGGATGAGAATGCGCGGCGCGAAAAAGCCGATGACGCTGGGACGGTCGAGCTCGCGGGTCGTGCAGAGTTCAATGGAACGGCGCGCGGGGGATGCGGCGACGAATAAAGAGCGGAGGCTCTCGTCCGCTTCAACCGGCGTTGCCGTCGTCCATAACTTGCGCAGGTGGATCAAGTGGAAGGCAAGCTGCGCTATGCGGAAGGCGGAGGCGGCCAGCCACAGCGCGGCGATGAAGAATCCCCAGCGGCTATCCAATTGCACCCAGGGTCTCGCCGGCACTGCTTCAAGCGGTAAAGTTCCGGCGACGCCCGACGAGGAAGCATGGGCAAAGATGGGCAAGAACGGCAAACCAACTATGACCACGAAGCCCGCGGCCCAGGCGACAAAGCGATGCGCCGCAGAGACGCGGGGCGCCAGGCGCAACGAGAGAACCAAGGCAACTGCAACTGCGGCGCTCTGCCACAGGGCAGCCACGGCCACGGGCGCGGCGGATTGCGCCAACGCGGCGAAGCCCGCAGCGAGGTGGCTGCCGGCGCCCGCCAGCGCCGCGCGAAACGCATCCGCTATCAGGATCCACTGCATTCGCTACCCCTCGCTCCCCTTGATGGCGTTTCCCTTGTCGGGCGCCGCCTTGCGAATCGCATCTTGAAGCCGTTGCAACTCCTCGGTTGAGATCCCGTCGTCGCCCAACAGAGATAACACCAGTTGCTCGCGGGAGTTGCCAAAGAAGCGGCTGAGCACGTTGCGCACCTCAGTCTGGCCGGCATCCTGCTCGGCAACGCAGGGCTTGTAGACGAAGGCGCGGCCCTCCTGGCGGTGGGTGACGTAGCCTTTTTGCTCGAGGATGCGGATGGTGGTGAGCACCGAGTTATAGGCCAACTGCTCGCCTTCGGGCAGGGCTGCCACCAGGTCGGTCACGGCCGACTCGCCGCGCCGCCAGAGGATCCTCATCAGCCTCAGTTCGGCCTCGGTCAGCGTGTTGGATCTTTTGGGCGGCATCGGTAAATTGTTGATTCCAATTGGACAAACTGCGCTTCGGGGTGCCTGACATTCCTATAGACGAACAACTAAAGGATTAGTTACTAGCCGGGCAGGGGTTTTTTTTGAGGTCTGCGCAGGTTTTTGGGGAGTCTTTGGCGGGCGCGGTTAGCTTCTCACAGAAAGCCCCTCCGCAGGCGCGCACCCTGTGCTACGATCCGTGCAAGCGTTCACGCAATCGTTCTTTCGTACGGGAATTCTTGTGCCAGTGCCAGCGGTTTTCACCTGCTGCCGCGCCATCGGCGAGTGCCTTTGACCAGACTTCAGCGCGGGATTCAGCCTGGATCCCGGTGTACGGGGATGGTATGAACAACCAGCTACGGCCTATGGCCCTCGGCGAGATCCTGGACCGGACCGCCGAACTCTACCGGAATCATTTCCCGCTTTTTAGCGGCATCTCGGCGATCTTTGCCGGGGCCATGCTCTTTGTGCAGATGTTGCAACTGGGAGCGATGGTGGCGATCGGTTATCCAAACATTCCCCCGCGCCTGGAGTGGCTGTACGCCGTGTCGCTTGGCGTGGAGGTCCTGGCTATTGGGCTTGTTGCCGGACTCTCGATCGCCGCTTTCAATCGCGCGGTGGCATGGATCCATCTGGGAGAGCCGGCGACCATCCGCGCCGCCGCGGGAAGCGTCTTGCTGCGCCTGCGCCGCTACTTGTGGCTCATGACCGTCATGATGTTTCGCGCGTGGGCGCCGCTGTTTGTCCTTTATGTGGCGCTTTTCGCCATGGTCTTCGCTATCATGCCCCACGGATTTCTGTTCACCCCCCAGGTTGCGCAGCAGCCTCCGAACATGAATCCCTCGCAGGCGATTGAAATGCTGGCTGGCATGGTGATTCTTTTGCTGTTGTTTGTGCCAGCCGGGGTCTATGGCGTCATCATGTGGCTGCGCTATTCGCTGGCCATGCCTGCGTGCGTGGTGGAGGATTTGCCCACGGGAATGGCGATCCGGCGCAGCATCGACCTGAGCCGGGGCTCGCGCGGGCGCATCTTCATGCTTTGGCTCCTGGTTTACGCGATCCGGATGGTGTTTGGCCTTCTGCTGGGGTTTCCCTTTCTGGTTTTTGGACTCAAGCATCCGGGCCATGCGCTGCCGCTCGGCTGGCTGGCGCTCTCAGAGCTTGCCGGCTTCCTCACCAACACCTTTATCGGCCCCATTTATTCCACCGGCCTCACTCTTTTTTATTACGACCAGCGGATTCGCAAAGAAGGTTTCGATATCGAGTGGATGATGCAAGCCGCGGGGCTCCTGCCCCAGCAAGCCAACAGCGGGCTCGCTGGGAACCCCGGGGCTGACGCCTCAAGCTGAGTTGCCCACGCCGGAACCAACGTAGGGCCTGAGGACGCTGAAAGGCCCGCAGCATCATTAGCAAGCGAGTACCCATGAGCGAGACACTACGGCCCTCCACACTGGGCGAGATCCTCGATCGGACGGCGCAACTTTATCGCCGCAACTTTTGGCTGTTTGCCGGCATCGGCGCGCTGCCGATCGGCACGATCTTTGCGCTCGCCATCCTCGCCGGACTTGTACTCGCGGCTGCAGGCGCAGCGGTCAGGGCATCGAACCTTCCCCCCTCCGAGGGCATCGCTGCAATCGCGTTGGTCGCCGTCGTAGCGGCTCCGCTCTACATCGCAGCCGCAGTGTTTTCCATGGGAGGACTGACGCAGGCGGCAGTGGCTACAAATCGCGGCGAAAAGCTGACCATTCGTGGCGCGCTCGCAGCCGTGCGGCCACAGTTCTGGCGCTATCTGTGGTTTTTGATCCTGCAAGGCATCGTCGTGGCTCTGATCCCCTGCGTCATTGCAGGCATCGTGATAGGCACCCTAGCTTACTTGGCGTCGCTCGCTGGTGGAGGCACTGCTGCCGGCGTGGCCATCGGTTTCGTGGTGTTCCTTATCGCTGTTGCTGCCGTTGGCGTGATCATCTGGCGCGTGCTGGGCTACTCGATCGGGTTTGCGGTGTGCGTGGCGGAGCAGAAAACCGCGTGGCAGTCGCTCGAGCGCTCCTGGAAGCTGAGCCAGGGCTCGCGAGGGCGCATCTTTGTTCTGTTCCTGCTGCTTATTGCGCTGTCGATTGCGGCGTCGATGATCGGTTACATTCCGTTCATGATTATCGTCGCCGTAGCAGCAGCCGCGGGAAACGGTGCACAGTATGCAACCACTGCGCTGGTGGTTGCCGAAATCGTGAACTTCGTGGTGAATTTCACCTTGCAAGCTCTGCTCGCGCCCATCTCCTGGATCGCGCTGGTGCTCTTCTACTACGACCAGCGCATCCGCAAGGAGGGTTTTGACATCGAGTGGATGATGGAGCAGGCCGGGCTCACGCAGCTCGCACCGGCGCCCGAGAGCGCAGGGGTTTCCGGGCCAGCCGCGCCTCCTGATACCGTGGAAGAACGATGAATTCCTGGCGGTCCGCTTCAGGTTGGTGGAGTGGTCCGGCGTCCTCAACGCTGGTTCTCGTGGCGCTGGCGCTGGTTGCCGCGGCGCCGCATGTGCGCGCCCAGGAGTTCGCTGGTGATGCAGGCTGGCGCGACGTGAGCCTCGCCGAATATCAGCAACACCTCCAGAATCTCGACGCTCTCGTTGCCGCCTGCCAGAAGCAGCGGGCAGCGCTCAGCGGCGGGCAGGGCGCTACGAAGGCCCCGAACGCGGCGAAGGTCAGTTTTCCCGACTGCGACTCGTCCCGCATTGGTCCTGACGACCGGGTGCAGTGGCCCGCCAGCGCAGGCTCCGAGCGGCGCGAGGTCCGCTACGATTGGCTGCGCTCTGTGTTGAGCCGCGCCGCGATGAAAGACGGCGTTGCCCAACCCAGCATCTTCGGTGCATTACCCGTTGCCAAAAACCCTTCCGTGGCTGTGGATACTCTTCTCAAGGACGCGCGCCAGCGCCTGCAAGACGACGCGAAGCAGGCTGAAAGCCCGGCTGTGGCAAATCCCGGTTACGCCGCTGAGCGCAAGTCGCTCAATGCCATCCTGGCGCAGCGAGCCTACCAGGGCGTGAGCGAAGTTTCCGCGAGGGAGCGCTTCGTCGAGTGGTTCTACAACCAGCTCGATAAGTTTCTCGCCGGTCTTGTGCGCTTTGGCTCGCGTGCGCCGTGGATCGTCGTCGCGCTACGCTTGCTGTTGCTCGCAGCCATCTGCACGGCGCTGATCTTTCTCGTGCTCCGCATCGAGCGGCGCTCGCGCGTCCGGCTGATTCCCGACGTTGCGCCCGCGCCGGATGCGCCCTCGGCGCGCGAGTGGCAATTGTGGCTCCGGGACGCGCAGGCGATGGCGGCAAAGGGTCTGTGGCGCGAGGCCATTCATTTTCTTTATTGGGCCTCGATCGCGCGGCTGGAGTCGCGGCGCCTGTGGCCGGCCGACCGCGCCCGCACCCCGCGCGAGTATCTTGCGCTGCTGGCCGCGAGCGATCCGCGCAAGCCGACCCTGACGGAGCTGACGCGCAGATTCGAGCGCACCTGGTATGGCGGGCGCGAAGCAGCGGCCACGGACTTCAGTTCAGCGCTGGAGCAAGCCGCCGCACTGGGAGTGGCAGCGGAATGAAACTCTTCGCCTCACTCGACGCCAAGGATCGCAAGCTGCTCATCGGCTGCCTGGTCACGGTGGTCGTGCTGGCCTTCGTCACCGCGTTCTTCTCGCGCAACGAAAACCGCGACGACAATCACGCTGCCCAGCACGTATTTGACCGGCAGGCATGGCGCGCGCGCCGCATTCGAGTTGCTGCAGGCCAATGGCTACGACGTGGAGCGCTGGGAGCAGCCGCTGAGCGATCTAGCGGCGCGCGCCGACGCGCAGACGGTGGTGATTTTCGCCGAGCCCTTCGTCACCACGGCCGAGGATCTGAAAGCCGTGCACGATATTGTTGCCACGCGGCGGCCGCGTCCTAGTGACCGGATGGTCGGGAGGCCGCCTGGCGCCTGACGGAAACGTGCAGCCACCCACGAAGTTCCAGTCGGCGTGCAAGCTCACGCCGCAGGGCCTCGATCCGCTGGCCGGCTCGGGCGAAGTATGGATGGTATCCCGATGCAAGCTGGGGACTGGACCGTCCGCGCGACCGCGTGCGAGTACAACTGCGCCGGCGCGCCGGCCGTGGTGGAGTACGGCGAGGGCAAAGGCGAGGTGATTTGGTGGGCCAGCTCCACGCCGCTCGAAAACGGATCGATCAGCCGCGCGGAAAATCTGAACCTGTTTTTAAGCTCGCTCGGCCCGCGCCAAGGCCGCCACTTTTATTGGGATGAGTCGCTGCACGGCGAAGTCCGCACGGAATGGTTCTATGCGCGCGGTCCGGCGATGACTCTGCTGCAGATGGGCGTGCTTGGCATCGGCGTGCTGATCGTTTTCAGCTTTAGCCGCCGCCGCGGGCCGGTGCGCGATCTGCCCGCTCCGGTGCGTGCTACGCCGGTCGAGTTTCTTGAGGCGCTGGGCTCGCTCTACGCCGAGGCCGGCGCATCGGCAACCGCGGTCGAGCTTGCCTACGAGCGATTCCGGCGCAAGGTGGCCGACTTGTGCGGGCTGAAAGGCGCCAAGATGAGCGCGGAAGAATTGGGTAGCGCGCTACGCCGGCGCTTTCCGCAGTCTCCGGCCGAGCTCGAGAAAGACCTGGCGGATTGTGAAGCGGCGCTCAAGGGCGATAAGCTGCAACCCAAGCGCGCTTTGGCGCTGGTGCAGGCGCTTGAGCCGCCACGGCGAAGCGCTGGACGCAGCAGTGAGAGCGAGCAGGCGGCTGGGATGAGAATGGGGTTCGAGGGTGTGTCATTTCTTCCTCGGCCCGTGATTGGTTTGGGATGGGAAGCAAGGAGAGCTGAATGACCGAGGAGATCAATTTGCAACGGAGCACACAGACGCAGAGCGCGGCGCTACCGGCGACGCAGCAACTGCTAGCCGCGGCGCGCGCGGAGCTGGGGCGCGTGATTGCCGGGCAAAGCGAAGTGATCGGCGAAGTTCTTGTCGCCGTGCTCACGCAGGGCCATGCGCTGCTCGAGGGCGTGCCGGGCATCGCCAAGACGCTGATCGTGAAATCGGTGGGCCGGCTGCTCGGCCTCGGCTTTCAGCGCGTGCAGGGCACGCCGGACCTGATGCCCGCCGACATTCTCGGCACCACCATCTTCAAGCCCGGCGCGGACGCCTTCACCTTCCACGCTGGCCCGGTGTTTACCGATCTGCTGCTGGTTGATGAGATCAACCGCATGCCGCCGCGCACGCAGGCGGCGCTGCTGGAGTGCATGGAAGAGCGCCAGGTGACGAGCGACGGCGTGCGTCGCCCGCTGCCGCCCTGGTTCACGGTTTTCGCCACGGAGAACCCGATCGACTTTGAAGGCACCTATCCGCTGCCGGAGGCGCAACTCGACCGCTTTCTGCTCAAGATCAAGGTGAGTTACCCCGCTCCGGACGAAGAGCGGCTGATGCTGGAGCGGCATCATGCGAGCGCTGGCGCGAACATGCTCGACGATGCCAACATCCAGCCGCTCGCGACCGAGCTTCTGGCCGGCGGCGCGTGGCGAGATTCGCACGATCCGCGTCGAGCCGGATCTCTACGGCTACATCCTCGATCTGGTTCGCCGCACACGCGAGTGGCCCATGCTGGCGCTGGGCGCAAGCCCGCGCGCGGCCATCTGTCTGTTGCGCGTGGCGCAGGCCTTCGCCGCATTCGAGGATCGCGACTACGTGATTCCCGACGACGTGAAGCGCGCCGTGCTGCCGGCGCTGCGCCATCGCATCCTGCTCAAGCCGGAGGCGGAGCTGGAGGGCTTCGACGCGGATCGCGTGCTGAGCGATGTGGTGGCGGCGGTTGCGGTGCCACGAGGGTAAAAGTGGTATAATGGTCGTATGAAGGAGAAGACTTCAATCACACTTTCGTCGGATGTTCTCACCGAAGTGGATCGCAGCGCTGGCTCCAAGGCTTCGCGGTCGGCTTTTATCGAGAACGTGCTTCGAGAGTACTTCAAGGCCAAGGTGCGCGAAGCAATCAACGCGCGAGACCTGGAACTGATCAATGCAAATGCCGATTACCTGAATCGCGAAATGGAAGACGTGCTGAAATACCAGGCGCCGCTCGATTAAGCGATAGAAAGTGGCAAGTTCATGCGCCGGGGCGAGTTGTATCGTGTATCGAAGATTGCGGGCGACCCGAAGAAACATCGAATCGTCGTGATCGTGAGCCGGCAGGCCCTGATCGATTCGCAGTTTTCGACGGTGGTTTGCGCGCCTGTGCTGACTGAGGGGCAAGGCCTTTCAACCCAAGTCAGCATTGGGCTCGAAGCCGGCCTGAAGCATGACAGTTGGATCTTGTGTGACGGCATTACAAGCGTTCGCAAGACAGAGTTGACAAATTATGTTGGAACCCTGCCAGATTCCAAACTGGACGAGTTGGATCGTGCTTTGGCAATGGCGCTCGATTTGCATTTCTAGGTTTCCCAGTGATCACTCCTTCGCTCCATCCCGAGCCGGTGCGCGCGGTTTGCCAGCCGCGCGGGCGCTTCGCGTTCGGCCTGACGCCGCGCGCCATCTGGCTGCTGGCCGCAGGGCTGCTGCTGGCGCTGCCCGGATTCTTCCACGCGACGTGGGGCTACGGCATGTTGGCCTGGGACGCGCTGGTGCTGCTTTTGGCGCTCCTGGACGGATTGCGCTTGCCCGCGGCGCGCCACATCACGATCGAGCGGTCGTGGAGCAACGCTCCCGCGCTCTCGAGCGAAACCGAAATCGAGCTTGCGGTTGAACACAGCGCCGAAGCGATTCTCGAGTGCCGCTTGGTGGACGACTTGCCCGACGCGCTGGTGGCCGTGCCCGCCACGCATAGCCTGCGGGCGTTTCCTCGCGTGCGTGCCGCGCTGCGCTACAAGATCGAACCGCGCGAGCGCGGCGACGTGCGCGCCGGAGCGGTCTTCATCCGCTACGCGTCCGCTGTGGGCCTTGTGGAGAGGTGGGCGATGGCGCCGCTGGAGCAGACGGTTCGCGTCTATCCGGCTCTGCGGCAGGGCGAGGACCAGGAGATCTTTCTCGCCCGCGGGCGCCAGATCGAATTGCAACTCCGCCAGGTGCGCGAGCGCGGACTGGGCCGCGACTTCGAGAGCTTGCGCGAGTATCTCGAGGGCGATGACCTGCGCGACGTGTGCTGGACGGCGACGGCGCGGCGCGGGCAGTTGATCACGCGGCGCTACCAGACCGAACGCAGCCAGGCGGTGTGGATCGTTCTCGATGCAGGAAGGCTGCTGCAGGGCAGAATTCTCGAGAGCGGCGACATCCTCGGCGGCAGCCCTGCGGAGCAGCGCAACCACTCCAAAGGCGATGCAGAGGAGCGCGGCCCCCGCGAACAGGGTCTTGTTCGCGGGGCAGTCGACCGCCGAGGCCACTCTAAGCTCGACTATGCCTGCTCGACGGCCGTGGCGCTGGCGCAACTGGCGCTTTACTCCGGCGACCGTGTCGCCCTGCTCGTCTATGGACAGCATGTACAACAGCGCGTGCTTCCCGCTCGCGGCCCGGCGCATCTGCGGCAGATTGTCGAGGCCCTCGCACAGGCGCGCGCTGAATCGAGCGAGGCCGATCACCTGCGCGCCACGGCCACGCTCAATCGCTGGCAGCCGCGGCGGGCGCTGATCCTGTGGATCACGGACCTGGCCGAGACGGCGATGCGGCCGGAGGTGATCGATGGCGCCATGCAGTTGCTGCATCGCCACGTGCTGCTCTTTGTGGCCATGGCGCAGCCGGATGTCGAGTCCATCGCCAATGCGCGGCCCAAAAATGTCGAAGAGATGTTCCGCGCCTCTGCCGCGCAGGAATTGACCTCACGCCGCGAGCTGCTGCTGGCGCGGCTCCGCGAACAAGGCGCGCTGACCCTCGATCTTGATCCCGCGCATCTCACATCCGCAGTGCTGAACCAGTATTTGAAAGTGAAAGAGCGGGCGATGGTCTGAGCAGGAGCGTGGAGACCATCCCCTTCTCGGGGTGTCCGGACGACTTTTCAAGGTTGCGGAGGTATACCCCCTCCCCCGTATGTCATACCTCCATATTTGATAACAAAGGGCTTACGGGACGGGTAACTCCGTAAATTCGTGATTCTAAAGGGCCGCATTCCGTAAATTCGCAAATTCATGGGAGTTACGGGTGTTTTAGGGCCTCGCGGCGCGTTTTCCTCGTGGGCCGCACCGTATCGGGTGCAATCCAATGAGAAGGACCTCTCCGGAAAAAGGGGGCGGCGCGAAGCATGCTGCTCGCCAAAACAGCATCTCGACACCCCAGCGACGAAGACCTGTAGCCCCACCCAAAAAGCCAAAGACCGCTTTTTGGGGCCCGTTCGCCAGTGGCCCCGTTTATTTGCACGCCGCGCAATCGTCGTCACATCAACCACTGAATACAAGTGTAGAGATTTCGGAGAAATAACCTGCAAAGTTGGGAAGAAGTTTTTGGTGCGTGTTTTCAGTGGGTTGCGGGGGTTGTGGGGCTTGGGGAGAGTTGACATCGGGTGAGGTGACCCCCTTGCGTGAGACAGTTTGGGTTTTGACAGTTCGCCGATTGCTGGATTTCGGTTGTCATTCGGGCTGAGGAGTTTCAGACTCAGCCCCGGTTGGTGAAGCGGAGGCGGGCTCTGCTGGAGAGCAACCCGCCAAGGAATAGCCAACTGGAGACTCATCGATGGGATGAGCCGGGGAGCTGGGTGGAACCGGCTCCCCGTTTCTCTTCCATCGATAGATTTCCCCATGCCTTGGAAAACTCACGCTGGCTCCCGGCCAGACAGCTTCGGGTTGTGCGGCAGTTTCGAACTCCTCCGGGGTGCGATAGCCCAGCGCGGAGTGTAGCCGCTGACGATTGTAGTACGGTTCGATGAACTGCTCGATGTGGGCCCTGAGATCGGCCATGTCCTGGTACCTGTGAGCATAGATCTGCTCCCGCTTAAGAGTCTTGATGAAGCTCTCGCATGGAGCGTTGTCGTAGGGGTTGGCCGGCCGGCTCATGCTGGGCCAGATGCCGTAGCTGGCCAGAGCGCCGACGTACTCGGCCGAAGCATATTGAACGCCGCGGTCGGAGTGATGCACCAGCCCCGGTGGAGGCTGGCGTTCGGCCACGGCTCGCTCCAGCGCCATCAGCGCCAGCCGTGCGGTCAGCGTGCGGCCTAGTTCCCAGCCCACCACCTTGCGCGAGAAGGCGTCCAGCACCAGAGCCAGATAGACGAACTCGCCGCGCAGGCGGATGTAGGTGATATCGGCTACCCATAACTGGTTGATGGCGGTTAGCTTCATGCGCCAAGCCAGGTTCAGGTAGACCTCCAGCTCGTGCTCCGACGGGGTGGTCACGACGAAGCCCTTCGGTTGCAGGGCCAGCAGGTTGTCCTCCCGCATCAACCGAGCCACGCGTTTGCGGTTGACCGCCATGCCGCGCCGCCCGAGTTCGACCGCGATGCGCCGGTAGCCGTAGCGGCGCCGGTGCTCCAGCGCGATCTCATGGATGGCCGCGCGCACTTCCATATCTTCCTCGGCGGGGTGGCGTTGTTGGAGGAAACGATAGAACCCGGCACGGCTGACGCCCGCCAGCCGGCACATCGGCTCCACTCCCAGGGTGCCTGGCATGGGCATCATTTCCCGGACTTGCTGGTAGATGCCGTCTCGCCACTGCCGGTACCGGCCTGGCGCAGAGCCTCGACTTTTTGCAAGGCACCCTTGAGAAAATCCAGTTGCAGGGTCTTTTCCGCCAGGGCCCGCTTCAGTTGCGCGTTCTCCTGCCGCAACTGCTCGACCCTGGCCTTGGCCGGATCCTGCTTCTCCTTCTCCCGTTGCCGCCGGTCGCGCCACTGGTAAAGAAGCTGCCGGGAGATGCGCATCTCCCGGCACAGCTCGCTGACGTTATCGGTTTCCAGCAGCCGGCGCACCGCCAGCTCCCGGTAGGCTTCGGTAAACTTCCGGTACTTCGACCTCTGACCCATTTGCAGTTCCCCTTTCCCTGCAAACTGTCAATTTACAACCTGTCTCACTTTTTGGGGGTCAGTCCAGGCAGGGAACAGGGATCAGGGGTTAGGGAGCGAGGGAGCCATGAGCGGGCCTCCGGGCGATAGCTTCTCACGGCTCCTGCTTTGGGAATGTTCGTCTGCCATTGTGATATCGCATATGATATTGCCGATGATGTGATCGCACCGGGTCTGCCTTGAGGAGGATCAAGCCATGACAACGAGAGTTGCGACATTTCCCCTGCGATTGCCGGTTTCGTTGAAGCAGGCTCTGGAGAGGATCAGCGAGCGGGACGGCACGAGTATGAACCAGTTCCTGGTGATTGCGGCGGCGGAGAAGATTGCCGCGATGGAGACGGAGAGGTTCTTCGAGGAGCGGCGCAAGCGTGCGGACGACGAGGCCTTTCTGCGTATTCTGAACCGCAAGGGCGGCGAGGCGCCGCGGCCGGAAGACCGGATTGAGTGAAAAGTGTGCGCTGATTCCCAGGTCTCAGGGGCGAGACTTGGCGCTGCCCCCGCAAGCAAGGAGTGGTTCTTGCCATGACAGGGGCTGAAGCCCCGGATATTATGCGGCTGTTGCGGCTGGGCTGAAGCCGAGCCCTGATACAACGGAGCGGCGTCCCTACGGGACTCCCGAAAATTTTTACTAAGGCTTCCCCGCTCTGAAGAGCGGGGCTAACAAACGTTGCGCCTCCGGCGCGGGCGGGTGGGGAGTGGATGTTGGGGTTCGCGATATCCCACCCTAACCGCTGCACAAAATGCGCGCGCCGGTTAGGATGGGGCACCCCGGTTTTTGGTGGGCTCGCTTCCCTGAGAGGCGTGCAACGCGCTACGTTTGGGATCATGGAAGGCCGAGAATGAATCACGAAGAATCAGTGGCGGCGGGGCGCAAGATGAATGCGCGGCAGGGCGCGGCGAAGCGGATTGAGATGATTGGCGTGCCGCTGGACCTGGGACAACAGCGGCGCGGCGTGGATATGGGGCCGTCGGCATTGCGTGTGGCGGGGCTGGAGTCCAAGCTCGAGGTACTCGGCCATGCGGTTACCGATCGAGGGAACGTGCAGGTGCCGGTGGCGGAGACGATGCGGCGCGGCGACGCCCATGCGCGGTTTTTGAAAGAAATCGCCCAGTGCGACCAGGAAATTGCCGAACGCGTGGAGCAGGCACTGGGTCGCGGCGCGACGCCGATCGTGCTGGGCGGGGACCATTCAGTGGCTGCGGGCACGGTGGCCGGCGTGGCCAACCATTTTCGCGCGAAGGGGCAGGTGGTGGGACTGATCTGGATCGATGCCCACTCCGACATCAACACGCCGGAAACATCGGCGACGGGAAATGTGCACGGGATGCCGCTGGCGGCCGTGCTGGGAATGGGGCCGGCGGAGTTGAGCGATCTGCTGGGTTGGCGGCCGAAGGTGCTGCCGCAGCACACGGTTCTGGTGGGCATACGCGACGTGGATGAGGCCGAGCGCGAGAACATACGGCGCGCCGGAATTACGGCTTATACCATGCGGGACATCGACGAACTGGGCTTGCGCGCGGTGATGGAGAAAGCGATCGAGGCAGCCGCCAAGGGCACGGCCGGCTATCACGTGTCGATGGACATGGACTGGGTCGATCCCGAGGAGGCGCCGGGGGTGGGTACGCCAGTGCCCGGCGGAGCGACGTATCGGGAGGCGCATCTGGCGATGGAGATTCTGGCCGATCACGGAGGGATGCTGAGCCTCGAGGTCGCGGAAGTGAACCCGATTCTCGATGAGCACAACCGTACGGCGGAGCTGGCCGTGCAGTTGATTTGCTCGGCGTTCGGCAAGAAGATCTTCTAAAACCGCATATGAGGTGCGGCGTTGGCGGACGGGTGGCTTGGGGCTTGGGATGCCGATCTGTCGTAGGCAAGGGGTGGTTCTTGCGGTGACAGGGGCTAAAGCATAGATTCATTTTTTGAGACGATCTGCGGCAGTCGGGGATGAATCCCCGACCTACCAGCCAAGCCCTGATACAAGGCTCCGGGGCTGAAGCCCGAGTTGGTTTGAGGTCTTGTTTCAGGAGCCTGAAGGCCCCTGCTCCTTCCGTTGTTTTCCCTCAGGGGCTGAAGCCCCGTTCATGCTGCGGCGTTTACGGCACGCGACCCGGCCCGACCCAGAGCGTGCCCCGGTGCCCTGCTCGTGCCCTTTCAAAGAAACCGAGTTTCCGCAAGCTGTGAAGTCGCGCCCTGATACAAGGCCTATACAGATTGCGTTGAGCGTTTCGCGGTTGTTGTTGCGCCATGGACGGGAAAAAGAACAACCGCAGATTCTTCGACTCGCTCCGTCCGCCTAGGCGGACTCCGTTCGCTCAGAATGACAGGGGAAGGATGGGGACGGTCGCAGGCTCCGTTTGCTTCGATGAGAATTGGGCCGCAATCATTTACATCGTGATACGATATGATTGTCGGGTGATGCTCATGATTCTCAGCAGCCAGGCCGGTGGTTCGGAAGCACGCCGCGGAGAGATTTCGCACGCGGGATACCGGCAGCTTGCCGAGTTCCGCTATCGCATTCGCCAGTTTCTGCACATCAGCGAGGAGGCCGCTCGCGCGAAGGGAATCGAACCGCAGCAGCACCAACTCCTTCTCGCCATCAAAGGATTGCCCGAGGGAACCCGTCCCACTGTCGGGACGCTTTCGCAAAGGCTGTGCTTGCGCCATCACAGTACGGTGGAGCTGATCGATCGCCTTGTGGAGCGCGGAGCGGTGGCCCGCCGGCACAGCGACCAAGACCGCCGTGAAGTGCTGATCGAACTCACGCGGCACGGTGAAGAATTGCTGCATCAGCTCTCGGTTCTGCTTTGGCAGGAGTTGAGAGTTTCAGGTCCAGCACTCTCTGCATCGCTTTTGGCGGTACTGGCGCATCAAGTGGGACGGGGAAGGAGGCCTGATGAGTCTGCCCGCCCACGCTAGCCGGCAAAAGTCCACCTTGAAGGATCTGGGTGACTTTACGACGACAGTTCATATCATCCCGATCATGCTTTTGGCGATTGTGATTGGGGCGATTGGCGCGTACGTGGCATGGTTTCTGCTGAAGTTGATCGGCCTTTTCACAAATCTCTTCTACTATCAGCGGTTCAGTACCGGGTTTGCTTCGCCGGTGGGCAACCATCTCGGCGTTTATGCAATCGCGGTTCCTGTGATCGGGTCGCTCATCGTGGGATTCATGGCGCGCTATGGATCGGAGCAGATTCGAGGACACGGCATCCCCGAAGCCATCGAGTCAATCCTGATGAATGGCAGCCGCATCCGGCCGCGATTAGCCATTTTGAAACCACTGTCGGCGGCCATCTCCATCGGTTCCGGCGGCCCATTCGGGGCCGAGGGTCCGATCATCATGACCGGCGGGGCTTTCGGATCGATCTTCGCGCAGTTCTTCCATTTCACCAGCATGGAGCGGCGAACGTTGCTGGTGGCGGGAGCGGCAGCGGGAATGGCGGCAACCTTCGCGACTCCGCTCTCTGCCGTACTGATCGGCGTCGAGCTTTTGTTATTCGAATGGAAGCCACGCAGCGCGATTCCCGTGGCCCTGGCAAGCGCCACAGCCGGCGCGCTGAGGCGATACATCATCGGGATGGGACCGCTGTTCCCGGTTCCCACCCACCCCGCCTTCATAGGTCCCGTGGGGCTTGGCGGTTGCGTGGTTGCCGGGATTGCCGCCGGCGCCCTTTCGGCGTTGCTCACGCTGGGGGTTTACGGCGCGGAGGATCTTTTCAAGCGGCTGCCGATTCATTGGATGTGGTGGCCTGCGATCGGCGGGGTGTTTGTGGGATTGGGAGGATTCATTTTCCCGCAAGCCCTTGGGGTAGGATACGACACGATCGGGAAGCTGCTCCAGGGAAATGTCCCGCTGGCTATCGTTGCAGGAGTTTTGCTGGTTAAATCGGCAATCTGGATGATTTCACTCGGCTCCGGAACCTCCGGCGGCGTGCTTGCACCCTTGCTGATGATGGGAGCGGCTCTGGGAGGCATCGAGGGCCTATTTCTGCCTCACTTCGGCATTGGGTTCTGGCCGCTGGTGAGCATGGGCGCGATTCTTGGCGGAACGATGCGTTCGCCGTTTACAGGGATCGTGTTTGCGATCGAGCTGACGCACGACCTGAACATGCTGCTTCCGCTTCTGGTGGCATGTTTTCTGGCGCACGCCTTCACGGTGCTTACGCTTAAGCGCTCCATTCTCACCGAGAAGATCTCCCGCCGCGGTTATCACTTGAGCCGCGAATACGGGCTCGATCCGCTCGAGATCCTATTCGTGAGAGAAGTGATGCGCACAAATATTGTTGCCCTGCCCGGTGACGAAACCCTGGAGAAAGCGCAGGAACTCTATTACCACGATGACCGTCGGCGAGGCCAGTATCTGTTCCCGGTCATCGACTCCGATAGAGGGCTGCTGGGAGTGGTGACGCGAAAGCAATTGTTGGAGTCTTTCGAACAAAAGGCCGGCCAAGCGGGGGCAACAAAGATTTCGGATATTGCATCCACGGAGCCGATGGTGGCTTTTGCCGACGAGCCTCTCGGTGTGGTGGTGCGGCGAATGGCGGAGTCGGGACTGACGCGTTTTCCAGTTCTGGATCCGCAATCGGAGCGCCGGCTGGTGGGCCTGATCTCGCTCAACGAACTGCTCAGCGCACGAATCCAGAATCTTGAGGACGAGCGCGCTCGAGAGAGGGTGCTGCGGATTCGCATGCCAACGGGGCGCCGAACGGACCCTCCAGCGGCCGCCTCGTAAACCGGGGCCGCAGACTTGCGGCTTGCCTGAGGCCAAGCCCCGATACAGGGCGCTGGAGGTTGGAGTTTGTGGTATCCCACCCTAACCGCTGCGCGAAGTGCGCGCGGTTAGGATGGGGCACCCGCGGGTTGGCGGCTTCACGGGGCAGTTGGGTGCGGGATAGAGCAGTTTCGGAAATACTGTGTCCAGTCGAAGCGATTGCGAAGGTCGTCGCTTCTTTGGGTCGCGCCGACTTTACTTTCGCGAGTGCGGATACACCATTTCCGAAACTGCTGTAGGCGCCGAAGGAGCGCAGGCGATGATCAAGATCAAGCGCGTATACGACACGGTCGATGTTGAGGATGGGATCCGCTTTCTTGTGGACCGACTGTGGCCACGAGGGATTGGGAAGGATGCATTGAAGGCGGATGCCTGGCTTAAGGACGTGGCTCCGAGCACAGAATTGCGAAAATGGTTCGGCCACGATCCGGCCAAATGGAGTGAATTTCGTTCCCAGTATTTCTCTGAACTCAAGAGCAATCCCAACGGGTGGCGTCCCATTGCCGAGGCCGAGAGCAAAGGAACTGTAACTCTGCTCTACAGCGCAGCCGATGAGACACACAATCATGCGGTTGCACTTCGTGAATTCCTGAAAGCTCATTCGACCCGCGCGAAATGAATGACACGCTTTTCCGTGACCTCGTGCGACTTCTGATCGGGTTCGCCGGTCGTCGCGCACCGGGAAACTTGCGCAACGATCCAAATCGTTCTTGTCTCTTCTCGCCGGGCGGGTGGCTTGGGTCTCGGGATGCCGATCTGCCGCAAGCAGGGGTGGTTCTTGCCATCACAGGGGCTAAAGCCCAGTTCCCTTTTTTTGGATCCTGCGGCACGGCTAAACAGGTTGCGGAAAAAGGCTTGGTTTCGGGAGAAACCCCCGAAAAGCATCCCTCAGGGCCTAAAGGCCTCATTGATCTTGTTCCACTTACGGCACGACTGAAGTCGTGCCCTGACACAAGGCACCACGGCGAGGGTGTTTTTCCGCAAGCTGTAAAGCCATGCCCTGATACAGAGCGCCTATTCGTTGGTGCTGCGCGTTTTGCGCGTGGTATCCCACTCCTTCCGCAAACAAGCAACCGCAGATTCGTCGGCTCGGCGCGGCGTGCAATCGTAGCCGATTGCGCGACGAATCTCGTTCATGATGACGGTGGGAAAAAATGAGTTCGTGGATTCCCAGGCCCCAAAATCTGGACCCTTCGGCAAGCTCAGGGCAGGCTCTCCACCTCGCGGACGAGAACCAGTCCGCGGGGACCTCGGCTCTGGGGCACCCGAGGCCACCGACGCATTCGCTCGCCGTGACTCAGATTCGCGATGCAGTCATCAACGATCCGGCTTATTACAACGGCCGCCAGCTCCCTCGATACGTGACCTGAATGCCGGTTGGAGAACTGCTGAGAAAGAAGATATCGTAGACTCCCGGATCCAGCGTGTAATTCACCGAGGCAACCCCGTTGATGTATTGCCGGATCAGCGGATTCCCCTGCGCCTGCTGCCCGGCGAGAATCGCCTTGTACTGCGCGTCGGTCAAAAGCATCAGCAAGAGCTGGTTCCCCGGCTGCACAGCGAAGTCGATCGAGAAGATGCCTCTGCCTGGAACCGCGATGGTCGCGCTCGACCCTGCGTTGGCGGGAACGACGACCGTTCCCTGTTGCAGAATCTTCGCGTTTGGGTCGATAGGAATCGAACTCAGATCCGTTTGCCCAACCGCTTTACCCGCGATGACCATCATCACCAGGATGGGAGCGACCACTGCGATGGCTTTTTTGGCGTTCATACCTTCACCTCAATACGAGTGTTCCAACTGCACCCCGCGCACCCTGCGCGAACAACAGGATCAGCGCCCTACGCGCCGCCTGCCCGCACAAAACCGCGGAGGGCGTCGCTCCCTTGCGCCCTATTTCCGCCATCGAGAACGAGCTTGGACAATTGCGGGCATCATCTCGTTTTTGAAATCAGATGTCAATACACCTTAGGTCGGTAGTGGGCACCTTTGAGATTCCTAGGCGGCCCGCTCCGGTAAGAGATTTGTTTCGAAGTTAAGAGGCGGCGGGGGACTCGGCGAGCTCGGACATCATTTCGGCGTCGACGACCGGGTTGGGCTCGCCATCGGAGGTGGCAATCAGTTCCCTGGGCACAAAGAGGATGGCGGGAAGGATGAGAGCGAAGACGGCGGTCATGGCAATGACGCAGTACAGGAAGCCATGCGTGGGGCTGAGGCCGTAGATTTTTGTGCCCAGTACGTCGCTCAAGCGGAAGGCCAGATTGTTGACGGCATCAGCGGCCATCATCAGGGTTCCTTGGAGGCCCGGCGGGCAGGAGCGGATGGCCAGATCATAGAAGGCGCACTGGCCGAGGGCGCTCATCATGCCCATGACGCCCGCGAGCATGAGAGCCTGGCGGCCGGAATGAATGAAGGCCAGCGGAATCATGGAAGGGACTCCCGCCATTGCCCCCCACCACAACAGCTTGCGCAGGGGGAAGCGGGTGCAGAGAATGCCATAGAGCACAACGATGGGAATATAGGAGCCGTAGAAGATGCAGTTGAAGTTGGCGTAGACCGAATCGGGAGCGTGGAGCTGGTTGGAGAGATAGAACTGCATGGGCGTGTTGAAGCCGGGCATGAAGTTCCACAACAGAATGATGAAAACTGCCGGATAGACGGCGCGATGCTTCGCCAGGCGCTGGAGATCGCCGAGGAATGTTGTGCCGCGCGCATGCGGATTCGAATAGGCGCGGGTGAAGACGGCGCGAGGCTTGAGGACGCCGTAGAGGCAGAGCGGGAGGGTGACTGCAGCGGCGAGAAGGAAGGTCTGGCGGGGGGAGAGGCGTTCGGTGATGAATCCCGAAGCGAAATAGGCCGCAATAAAGGAAACGTAGCGGAAGACCATCCACAGGGCGCTGAGGCGGCCGGACATGAGCTCTTCCTGACCGATCAAACTGATGAGGCCGGAATAGGCGGCTAACATGAAGCGAAACGAGATCATGGCCAGAAACATGCCGATGACGAGGCCGGAGTAAGAGAGGCGGGTGAGAGCGAGCCAGCCAAAGACGAGGATGGCGAGCGGGCCGAAGAGACGGAAGTATCCGCGGTCGCGCAGGCCGAAGGGGTCCCAGAGGTCGCGGGTCATGCCAAAGGCGAAGCCGACGTACATGGGGATTCCGGTGAGCAGGCGGAAGACGGAGACCTGCGAGGCCGTGGCGTGGAGGTGGTTCTTGAGCATGAATGCGGTGGGAATATCGAGCAGGATGTCCGGCGAAACGGCGAAGATCAGCAGCGTGAGCGTGCTGAAGTAGAGGAAGAGCCGTTGATTCTTTGAAAGCCTGACAATGGAAGGGGCCATTGGGTTGCGCCTGCAGGGGCCGATGGGGATGCGCTAGTTTAGCATCCCGGCGTGGGGTGTCAGCTAGCGGTTGGGGGCAGGGGTCAGGGGTCAGTTTATTCTTGCTGAAACCACGGAGCGCAGGGACGCAGGGACCGAGGAAACGAGGGAACAAGAGACGTGGGAACAGTGATACCGCTGGGGGACGCATCGCGACGGACGCGCGGCTTTGCGTGGGTGACGGCGCTGATTATCGCGGCGAACGCGTATGTATTTCTGCGCGAGCTGGCGGGCGGCGAGGCGTTTGTGAAGCGGTGGGCGGTGATTCCGGTGCGGATTGAACACGGCCACCACTGGATCACGATCGTTACCGCGATGTTCATGCACGCGGGCTGGCTGCATATTTTGGGCAACATGGTTTTCCTGTGGGCGTTCGGTCCGGCGATTGAGGACGCGATGGGGCGGTTTCGTTATCTGGTGTTCTATTTGATGGGCGGGGTGGTGGCGATGCTGGCGCAGGTGGCGGGAAGCCCAGGGTCGACGATTCCCTGCCTAGGCGCGAGCGGGGCGATTGCGGCGGTGATGGGCGCGTTCATCGTAACGTTCCCGCGGGACCGGATTCAGACGTTGGTGTGGATCCTGATCTTCATCCGCGTGACGTATATTCCGGCGGTACTGCTGATCGGGGTGTGGTTTCTGATTCAGCTGCTGAGCGTGGTGGGGCCGGTGGCGACGGTGCAGACGGGCGGAGTGGCGTATCTGGCGCATGTGGGCGGGTTCATTTTTGGCGTGGTAACGGCACGGCTGTGGGTGCGAAGAACAGGGAGTAGCCAGTAGGGAATAGGGATTAGGAAAACAGCGAGCAAGGGAGCGAGTTGGTGAATCCTTCGGCGTCGGGTTACTGGCGCTCGGTTTCGAGGCCGCCGCCCGGCACCAGCACTACCTCGCAGGTTTTGCCCATCGAACAACTGACCACCGCGCTGCGCAACAGATGAGCCTTTGAGTCGGGAGGGATGAGCTCAGGAAACTTCATCGCGTCAATGGCCGGCTTGACGGCGGCAAGGTGCTGTTCGCCCGACATCTGCTGCGATTCGATGACACCGGCGGTGGTGATCTCCAGCCGGAAGGCGCCCCAGCCGCTGGCTCCTTCAGGGCGCGGAATCTTGTAGGTGCGAAGATCCTGGAGCGCTTGTGTCGCGTTTGGCGGACCGGGCTTGGCGCCCGCGGCCTTGAGGCGCGCAACGCTCTCAGTAATGTGCCTGCGCACGTCGGACGCGGAGTTTTTGTCGAGCGCGGCCTGAGCGAGGGTGTAGGCGGTGGAAGCGTCGTCCTTCTTTCCAGCGGCCTCGTACAGTCGGGCGAGATGATCGCCTACCTCGGCGTTCAATTCAGCGCGCCAAGCGGCGGTCAGGAATGGGCGAGCCGCATCGAGCTTGCCCTCCTGATAAAGAATCCAGCCCAGCGTATCCCAGGAAGCAATGAGAAGGCCGGCCTGGTAAAAGGCGTTGCTGTTGGCCGATTCGGTGGTGATGGATGCGGTCTTTTCATCCTGTTTTGCGATGCTCCTGCGCGAAGCGTCTTCGGCGACATCGAGATCGAGACCGGTTTCACTCAGCACGTAGGCAGCATCGTTCAGCACTTGCGCGTCATCGGTCCCATCCAGCGCACTCTTGGCTGCAGCAGCCCCTTCCTCCATGCGATTGAGGTAAATCAGCGTCTGGCTCAGTTGCACGCGGAGGTTGCGATCGTCAGGATTCTGCTTCGTCGCGGTCTCGAGCGTCCTGAGTGCACCTTCCTTATCGTTGGCAATGTTCTGCAGATTAGACAGGTACAGAGCGAGGCGAGCGTTGTCGGGATGAGCCTCGAAATACCTTTGCAGGGTCTGGCGAGCGCCAGTGGAGTCTCCGCTTCTGGTTTGCGCATCAGCCAGCGCCATGGTGGCCGCCTGGCTCTCAGGGTGCGCGGCAAGTTCCTTACGGAAATCTGTCTCAGCCGTCTCGTAGTCTGCGCTCGTCACCTCTGCCAGGAACCCATACATGCTCCATAGGCCCTCTTCGTTGGGGTTGAGCGTCTTGATCTGGTCCAGTGCTTCCGTGGCTCCGTCCCAGTCCCGGGACGCAATTTTGTCGCGAGCAGTTGTCATGAGTTCAGCGATCGATTGATCGGAAGCCTGATCGGCGGCCTCGGACTGATCGGCGGACTCATTGGCCGTTGGCGCCTGTGGACTCGGCTTCGAGGGAAAATTGGTTCCCGGGATCGGCTGCGGCCTCGTCCTCAGCGTAGGCGTACTCTTGGGGTTGTTCGTAGAGTCGGGAGGCTGTGACGGACGGGGCGCATTTTCCTTCGTGGCTTGCTCCGCTTGAAGCTGCTGAACTGAGACCGTGCCGCCGGTTTCGCTACTCCTTGCCGGGGGCATCTGGACCGGCTTCATCACAGTGACTGTCGTCTTGCTCGGCGGCAAAAGCTGAATCCAGTTTTCGCCGCTCAGGCTGATGTCCTTTGTGAACTTCAGGTACTTCTCCCAATCCGCCTTAGGAACTTTTTCTTTGAGGATGGCGATGGTGCGTTCGGCGACGATCTCGCTGTTTTCAAAGCGGTAGGTCTTGTCGAAGGTGGCGAAATCGGTCTTCACGTGGATGGGATCGGGCAGATCGGCGTGGAAACCGTCGGGCAAGGTAATGTGGGATATAGCCGTGAGAGTGCGGGGTGCACCGAGCTGAATATCATCCTTAGGCGCGGTGGTTTCGCTGTCGAGCGCCGTGAATTCCAGCGCAGGAAAGAGGGGAACAATGCGGCGATTGTCCCAGTCGCCGAAGGGATGGCGCGAGTAATCATAGGTCATCACAATCGGTTCAGAGGTGTCGGTGTCGTTCTTGAATTGCGTGTTGCTGGTAGTGCCGCCGAAACCGGTGCTCGACGAGACTGCCTGCGACACCTTGTCCCACTCGTTGGGCGCAACAGAGCGGGCCATGGCGCGGACGAAAATCTCGTTATCGTCGCGGAATGATGACGTCATCTTCGCGGTGAGCTTGCCTTCGGCATCCAGGGCGCCCGTGGCCTCGAAGTGCTCCGCAAAGGGATAGGGGGCGCTTGCGGGCGTCGATACGAGGGTCGCGGGGCCGTCAGCAGGCATCACCAGGGCTTTTTGGTCGCGAATCAAAGCCACCAGATACTGGTAGGGCGCAACCATGGGCGTGCTGTCGAGCCAGATGCGGCCGCCGGGCAGATTCACGGTGGTGATGACGTGATTGAACATGGCCGGCGAGGGAACGTCGGGGACGACCGCGACTCCCGCGCCGATGAGCGCCGGCGCGGTGGAGAATCCTTTAGCGCGCAAGAGCGCTTCGAGAAGAGTGTCCTTGTCTTTGCAGTCCCCATATTGATCGGCGAGAACCTCGGATGCAGTGTGCGGCTGAAAGCGGCCGATGCCGAAATCGATTCCGATGTAGCGGGTTCGGGAAGAGACGAAGTTGAAGAGGTCGCGGATCTGATCTTCAGGGGTCTGCGCTTTGGCCGTGATTTCATCGGCGCGGGCGCGCAGCATGTCGTTCGGTTCCGCCTGCTTGAGCGCCAGGCTGCGATACCAATCGCCTACCTCGGTCCAGCTATGGAAGGTGGTCCATGCGACGGAGGGCAGCTTGCGTCCGTCGGCGTCTTCGTCCGGGTCCTTTGGAGGCGCCGGCTTGGAGGAATCGTCCCCTGTGCTTTTGGGCGCGGTGACAAGCTGCGCCACGTTCCAGCTATAGGTCTTCAGGCCATTCTGCTCGGAAATCGTGGCCTTGTGATTGGGGCTCCAGACCTGAACGTATTTGTCCGACGGCACCTCGAGGGAAAGCACCTCGGCCAGCACCACTATGGTGCCCGGAGCCGTGAAATGATAAGCGCCCCAAAACTGGCCGGGAGCCTCGGGCTTATTGATTGCGGTATCAATCTCGTACTCCAGCGTGTCGCCGGGCGAAAGCGAACGCACCGGGAGGTGCATCTCCTTCAAATCGCTGTGGAGAGGCGCCTCGCGGGTCACTGCGGCGGGCATGTCCATCGCGTCGGCAACCGGAGTCTCCACCGTCGTGCCGTCGGCTTTGTGCACGCGCACGAACTTAATGCTAGGTGTCTCGTTGGCCGAGGCATACCCAAAAGAGAGGACTCCGAACTGTTGCGCAGCGCCATCGGATTGAATGCGCAGAATGGCGTGAAGATCGCGCTCGCCGGTGCCGTCGGCATGCATCCGATAGGTGGTCTCAGATCGCTCAATGACCACCGATTCGTTGCGGTAGGGGTCGGCGGCAGACGGCTGGGCCTGTCCCTGGGCAAAGAAGGCCAGGGGAACAGCGGAGAAAACCACCACCGCAATCGATCTTATGGGGTGCATATGGGGATGGTAATACGAAATGGCGATTCTCTGGGCACTTCCATGGCCAGCGGGGCGAGGCAAGCGATTCCAGGTTGGGCAAGAGCTTCTATCATCAGAAGTATGCGGTTCGACATTGTGACCATCTTTCCGGGGTTCTTTGAGGGCATGTTTGCGCACGGAATTGTGCGCCGAGCAGTGAAGGAAGGATTGGTGACGGTGGAGACCTGTGATCTGCGAGAGTATGCGCATGACCGGCACCGAACGGTGGATGACCGTCCGTTTGGCGGCGGCGAAGGGATGGTGCTGAAACCGGAGCCGCTGGCCGAGGCGCTGGAGGCGCTGGGGATAAAGAGCAGAGAGCAGAGAGCAGAGATCAGAGATCAGGGAACGCGGGTGATTTTGCTGTCGGCGCAGGGACGGTTGTTTACCCAGCAGGTAGCGCGGGAGCTGGCCGGCCTCAAGCGCGTGGTGCTCGTCTGCGGACGGTACGAGGGCGTGGACGAACGCATCAACGAGCTCTATTGCGACATGGAACTTTCCATCGGCGACTACGTGCTGAGTGGGGGCGAGCTGGCGGCGGCCGTGGTGGTGGACGCAACGATGCGGCTGATTCCAGGCGTGCTGGGCAACGAGGCTTCAGGCGAGTTTGAGAGCTTTGGCGCGGCGGATGCGGAGATCGATGCGGATGTGGAGGGGGTTCCGCGATCGCAGCACGGAGCGGGAGGACTGCTCGATTATCCGCAGTACACCCGGCCGGCGGAGTTCGGAGGGCTGCGCGCGCCGGAAGTGCTGATGAACGGCGATCACGCGGAGATCAGGCGCTGGCGGCGAGAACAGCAACTGCGCAAGACGCTGAAGAACCGGCCGGAGCTGCTGGAGCGGGCGGAGCTGAGCGCGGAGGACCGGCGGTTGCTGGAGGCGATTCGTGCCGACGAGAAGTTCTGAGGCCGGAGGGATGCTGAGCTGAAGGTGCAGCTTTCCTGATGACGAGCCGGTTTGGCTCGATCACTGAGCTTTCGGGCGCAGCATCCCAACGGGTTGTGGCAGGATTAGTGGGCGATGTTGACTGTGAGGTTGAGGTCGACGGGGACGGGCTGGTTGCTCAGGGTTGCGGGCTTGTAGCGGAACTGGCGCACCGTTTCGATGACACGAGCGTCCCAGAAGGGGCTAAACGACTTGGTGACATGGATGTCGGTGGGTTGGCCTTTCTCGTCAATGGTGAGGAAGAGGCCGACCTGGGCACCGTCGGGGATGGCATTGATGGAATAGCCCTCGGGAAGTGCGAGGGAAGCGGAATCGAGGAGAACCGGCTCAGTGACTCCGGTGCTCACGCGAACGGGGGTTGGGGCAGAGGCGTCGTCCACAGGCGTGCTGGCTTTGACCGCTGCGGGGAGGAACAGCGAGGGGAAGAGAAGACTGGCTGCGAGTATACGGCGCATATATTACCTCCATGGCGACAATAGTCACCGTCATTAGTTTCTGCCCAAACGTTGACGATTGTCAAGAAGAATCTTCCGAATCATTTGTTTCAACAATTTAATTGGACTTATGAGCCTCTTTACTACAGTCATGTTTCAATAAATCGAAGTTTTCCACAGGGGCGTGGGGCGTGTTAGGTCCAGCTCACGTTCAGTTCCGAGCGAGGACGGGCGGAGGAAGAGCTGCGCGGCCGGGCCGTGGCGCGAGGGAGTGGATTGCAGAGGTTGCGCGGTCAGAAAGGCTTGACGGGTTCGGGCTGGACGGGGCCGACCTGGCCGACGGCGATGGCGGCGACGTAGAAGTTTTCGCCACGCGTGGGGGCGCCGGCGAGGCGGCGGAGCATAGCGAGCTGGCCGGCATGGGTGAGGGCGTCGGCGATGGGGCCCTGCAGGATGCGCTCGATGGGCGCCTGGACGGGCACGGACGAGGCGAGGAATGCATCCAATGCGGCAAGAGCGGCGAAGAAGCGTTGCTGCTCCTGCGGCCAAGCGAGGGGCTCGGCGCTGTGCCAGGCGGGATTGCCCTGTGCCATGGAGAGCGCCCAATGGAGCAGGTCGCCCATGTGGGCGAGGATCTGCACGGGGCGGCGGCCGGCGTTGGAGAAGTTGGCGAAGGATTCGGGGGCGTTTTCGAGGGCGCGGACGGTGCGGTAAGCCAGAGTGGCGAGCGAGTGGCGGAGCAGAGTGCGTTTTTCGTCCATGGCGGAAGGATAGCGCATGGGCCTTTTCGTGATGGAGTGCAAAATCGAGGGGGACGCGCGACTAGGCGTTGCGTGGGAATGTTTGATAAACTTAGAGTTCTGAGTTCATTCGCAGGAATTACTCAAGAAAGTTCAATCGCAGGAAAGACCCATGTCAATCCATCCCGTAATGCAGCGCCTGGCTGAGAAGCTGAAGCGCACCGATTTGCCGGCGTTTGTGCCCGGTGATCAGATTCGCGTTCAAGTGAAGATCAAGGAAGGCGATAAGGAGCGGCTGCAGGCCTTTGAGGGCCTGGTGATCGCCGTGAACAAAGGCCCGCAGGGGACGTTTACCGTGCGCAAGATGAGCTTTGGGCAGGGGGTGGAGCGTATTTTCCCCTTCAACTCCAAGGTCGTCGATAAAGTGGAGATCGTGCGCAGCTACAAGGTACGGCGGGCGAAGCTGTTTTATCTGCGCGGGCTGCGCGGCAAGGCGGCGCGGCTGAAGGAAGTGGATCGCGAGACGGGGAAAGTCCGGGCGTAAGAACAGAGATCAGGGATCAGGGATCAGGGAACAGTAGGCCGCGTTCCGCGGCCAGAAAAAAGCCCCGGCTTCGGCTGGGGTTTTTTGCTGCGCGAAGCTTCCCGCACCCCCGAAGAGATTCCCTGAAGTTGCGCAGCCCGGGCAGATCTTGGTTTGCCGGCGGCCGTGCGGGAGCCCTTGGCAGATCTATTCGCTGGTGGTGGGATCGATGACGGAGCGGACGCGCGCGACGTAGTTCGCCGGGAATCCACCCTGCGCAGCGTGGCGTCGAACTGTAGCCTCGTCCGGGGCGATGTAGATGCAGTAAATTTTGTTGTCGGTGACAAAGCTCTGGACCCACTGGATGCGAGGCCCCATGGATTGCAGGACGCCGCAGGATTTCTGGGAAATGGCGTGCAGTTGATCCGGGGTCAGTTTTCCGGCATCGGGGATCTCCCGTTCGATTACGAATTTCGGCATGGCCGATGACCTCCTGTATTGCCAGCTAGCCTATCATCTTCCCGGACCGTCTTTGTACCTATACTGTTCGCATGGCGATTGCAGCAACCCCGGCGGCTCCTTATTATGCCGTGATCTTTACTTCCCTGCGCACCGATGGCGACAACGGCTACGCGAAGATGGCCGAGGCGATGGAAAAGCTGGCCGCGACACAGCCGGGATTCCTGGGCATCGAGTCGGCACGGGATGGGCTGGGAATCACGGTGTCTTACTGGGAGAGTCTGGAGTCGATTGCGGCGTGGAAGCAGAACTCCCGGCACCTGGTGGCCCAACAACGGGGCCGCGATACGTGGTATGAGGAGTTCAAGGTGCGGATTTGCCGCGTGGAGCGAGACTACGGCTTCGAGCGGGAATGAACGCTTGCCGATCCTCGGCGAGGCGGCTCGAGGGAAACCATCCCTCAGGGGCTAAAGCCCACCGTCATTTCTGCGTCTGTTTTGGCACGACTCAAGCCACCCCTGCGACGAAGACCTATCGCAGGGGACCCCGGCAAGTCGTGCCCTGATACAAGACAAGTACTCCGCCAACTTCTTCGGCGGCTTGCGAGGCTGTGCCCTTTCAAAACACCATTTATTCGACCGGTTCCAGCCGTCTTTTCCACGCGGCGATGATTCAAGGACTCCTATACTCAGTGCATGACCAAGGCTCCGGTGTGCGGATGGGCGCTGGAGAACGCGGCACGGCGGCGCGGGGCGGAGCGGATTGCCGGCATCGACGAGGTGGGGCGCGGGCCGATGTTCGGGCCGGTCGTGGCTGCTGCGGTCATCCTTCCCCTGGGCTGCCGGTTGCCGGGCCTGACGGATTCGAAACAACTGACGGAAAAGCAGAGAAACGAATTTGACGCGGGGATCCGCGCCGAGGCAGTGGCGTGGGCCATCGCGGCGGTGGACGTGGAGACGATCGACCGCATCAATATCCGGCGGGCGTCACTGCTGGCGATGCGCATGGCGGTGGAAAAGCTGGCGGTGGCGCCGGATTATTTGCTTCCCGACTATCTGCTCATTGACGGGCGCGACACGATCGACTGGCCTTGCCCGCAGCAGGCGGTGGTGGGCGGCGACGCACGCAGCATTTCGATTGCGGCAGCGAGCGTGATGGCGAAGGTCGATCGCGACCGGCTGCTGGTGGAGCTGGATGCGGTGTATCCGGGGTATGGACTGGCGCGGCACAAGGGTTACTGCTCGCCGGAACACATGGAGGCGCTCAAGCGGCTGGGACCGACGCCGCTGCACCGGAGAAGCTACGAGCCGGTGGCGCAGAGGATGCTGTTTGAGTGAAGCAGCGAGTTAGCAAGTTCGCGAGTTAGCCGTCCGCTCAAACGGACGTGTTCGCGGGTTCGCAAGTTAGCGAGTTAGCGGGAGACCGAACAGTTCAGGCTGTAATTGTTTGCTGCGCTTTGCGGCGCTGCATCCAGCCGAGCACGGGGCGGGCGAGAAGAAGCACGGCCACAATGACGGTGATGGTGGTGGGCGTGAGCACGCCGGGCTTGACCTGCCACCAGTAGTGAATCACTCCGCAGATTGCGGCGAAGTAGATGAGCATGTGCAGGCGGTTCCAGCGTTTGCCGCCGAGCTTGCGAATGGCCCACGTAGTGGACGTGAGCGCGAGGGGCAGGAGCAACAGGTAGGCGGCCATGCCCGCCATGATGAAGCGGCGGCGAGTGACGTCGATGAACATGGCGTGGAGATCGAAATTGTTGTAGAGCGCGACCCAGGTGAGCATGTGAAGAGTGGCGTAGAAAAATGCGAAGAGGCCGAGCAAGCGGCGGAACTTGGTGAGCCAGTTGAGATGCGTGGCGACAGGCGGGACGAGGATCGCGCCGAGACGGCGAAGGGGCGTGATGGCGAGGGTGATGGTGAGCAGGCGCAACGTGGCCAGGCCGGTGGCAAAGGCGATGGCGGCGGTAGGGTCGGGACCGAGATTGTTGGTGATGGCTCCCCAAACCAGCCAGCAGAACGGCGCAAGGCAGGCGAGCCAGACGAGCGTTTTGAGAAGAATGAGAGTCGAGCGGGTCATACGTAGCAAGTCAGCGAGTTAGCAAGTTAGCGAGTTAGCGGGTTAGCCAGTTAGCCGTCCGCTGCGCGGACGTGATCGGAAGGTAGCGAGTTAGCGAGTCGGTAAGTCGGAGAGTCAGTAAATCAACGAGCTTGGAAGGCGACCAGGCCTTAACGGCGGGTGTTCTGTTCCCTGTTCCCAGCTTCAATAGTACCTGCGCAGGTTCATGCCGTTGTACATCGAAGCCACCTGATCCGCGTAGCCGTTGAACATGAGCGTGGTGCGGCGCTGCGCATAGAAGGGCAGGCCAATGCGGCGCTCGGTCTTCTGGCTCCAGCGGGGGTGATCGACGTTGGGGTTGACGTTGGAGTAGAAGCCGTATTCGTTGGGGGCCATGTCGTTCCAGGTGGTGGGCGGCTGCTTGTCGACGAAGCGCACGGTGACGATGGACTTGGCGGACTTGAAGCCGTACTTCCAGGGGACGACGACGCGGACCGGCGCGCCGTCCTGGTTGGGCAAAGTTTCGCCGTAGAGGCCGAAGGTGAGCAAGCTGAGCGGGTTCATGGCCTCGTCCATGCGCAGGCCTTCGGAGTAGGGCCAATAGATGGTGCTTTCGCCGGACCACTTCTCGACGCGACGGTCGTAGTAAGAGAGGAACTGGACGTACTTGGCCGTGGAAAGCGGCTGGCACTGCTTGATGAACTCGGAGAGCGAGTAGCCGACCCAGGGAATGACCATGCTCCAGGCCTCGACGCAGCGCATGCGGTAGACGCGGTCTTCGAGCGGGCGAAGCTTGAGCAGGTCGTCGATGGAGAAGGTGAGGGGTTTGGCAACTTTGCCTTCGACTTTGACGGACCATGGGCGCGTGGGCAGGCCGCCAGCGTTTTTCGCCGGGTCGCCCTTGTCGACGCCAAACTCGTAAAAGTTGTTGTAGTGGGTGATGTCTTCATAGGTGGTGAGCTGCTCGCCGGTGGTGGTGAGCGGGGAGTAGACGGTTTGGAGCTTGGTTCCGGCGAAAACGGCGCGAGGCGAGACAAGGCGGGCGAGGCGATGGGCGGCGAGGGCCGCGGCGCCGGCTGCGGCTGCGGTTTTCAAGAAGCGGCGGCGGCTGAGGTAGCGGAAGTAGGCGTCGCGTGAGGTGATCTCGGAGGAGGGAATGTCGGGCGGTTTGCCGATGAGCATGGTTGACCTCGCGGGGGAAGGCCTGCATTTATTAGACGCCTCGAAGGGCGTGGGCGTTACAGGAAAACAGGGAGCAAGGGAGCAAGAGGGCAGGGATCGTGGAGCAGATCTCTGCGCAGCAGTATTCGACAGATACGGGCCGGCGCTCGGTGCGAGAAGCAACCGCAGATCCTTCGACTTCGTCCCGCTCAGGCGGGACTGCGCTCAGGATGACAGAACTCAGTTGAGTCGAATCCGGGGTCAGTCGGGTGAGGCGCAACCAGCAGCGAAGGGCCATTGGTGGAGACGTTGGGCGCGGATGAGATAAAGCAGCGAGCCGGAGGCGGCGATGGCGGCGGCGACCAGGAGCTCCCTGAGGGCGTGGGCGCGGTTGAAGAGGATGAAGGCGAATCCCGCCATGGCGGCAAGCGGCGGCAGCGGGTAGAGCGGAATGCGAAAGGGTCGGGACAGATCGGGGCGCTGGACGCGAAGGACAATGACGCCCACTTGTTGCAGAAGAAACTGGAGCAGGATGCGCGTGATGACGAGCATGGTGATGACCTGAGTGAGCGAGAAGAAGCAGAAGACCGCGCCCACGAGGCCGAGCGCGACGAGCGAGCGATGGGGAATGCCGTGCTTAGGGTGGACAGCGGCGAGAAAGCGGAAGTAGTTGCCGTCGCGGGCGGCGGCGTAGGGAACGCGGGAGTAACCGAGGAGGAGCGAGAAGACGCAGGAGAAGGCAGTCCAAACGATTAGAGCGGCGATGGTGTAGCCGGCCCAGCGGCCAAAGGCGGATTGGGCGACGTCGGCCACGAGCTGCATGGGGAGCGCGGCGGATTCCGCGGCATGCGAAGCAGCGCCGCGCAAGGACGGCAGCACGGCCAGGTTCATGGCGAAATAAGACGCTGAGACGAAAAGCACGGAGAGCAGAATGGAACGGGGGATCGTGCGCTCCGGGCGGCGGACTTCAGCACCAAGGAAGCAGATGTTGTAGTAGCCCCAATAGCAGTAGGTGGCGAGCAGGGTGGCCTGGGCAAGGCCGCCCAAAACTCCCGTCATTCCGAGCGCTGAGTGGAGCGCGGGCGCCGCAGGCATGTGCCAGCCGCCGGTTGCAGCGGCGTTTTTGAAACCGGAGACAATGACGCCC
This sequence comes from uncultured Acidobacteriaceae bacterium, assembly GCA_963799155.1. Taxonomy (GTDB): domain Bacteria; phylum Acidobacteriota; class Terriglobia; order Terriglobales; family Acidobacteriaceae; genus Telmatobacter. Next base: position 34,434 of record CAWCWB010000004.1, on the reverse strand, counting down.
GTGAGCGCGGCCATGACGCCGGCTAAAAGCATCCAAGCGAGCCGCGTGATGAAACGAATGTTGCGGTAGAGGAGCGCGGTGGCGAGCAGGCAGGCCGCGGCGGCGGCGAAGTTGGACTCATGAAGCGCGGGGAGGGCCGGAATGGGCGCCGACTGAAGGCCGGGCCAGAAGACGCCGAGGAAGCCGGAGAGGCCGATGCAGCCGGAGGCGATGGAGAGCGGCGCGGTGAAGCTGACCTGCCAGACGAAAAGAAAGCTGAGCCAGTTGCCGGCGCGCTCGGGGCCGTAGATTTCCCGGAGATAGGCGTAAGAGCCGCCGGCGCGCGGGAAGGCGGCGCCGAGCTCGGCCCAGACCAGGCCATCGGCAAGAGCGATGCCCGCGCCGAGCACCCACGCCCAGACGGAGAAACCGTAACCCGCGGCGGCAATGACCAGTGGCAGGGTGACGAACGGCCCGACGCCGATCATCTCAAGCACGTTGAATAGCACGGCCGAGCGGAGGCCGATGCTGCGCTGGAGCGTGACGGAGGTCGAGGAAGGCGCGCTCATCGGGTGGCTGCTCCACAGTTTACGGTGTCGCGCGCCGGGCCTGAAAGCCGAAAGCATGAGTTTTCGCGCGCCCGAGGGCCCTGGGTGTGGAGACAGGCATTGACTTGATGCAGCGCGTTGCCGGAGACTGGGTGCTGCCGTACACGTGTGCAATAAGGAGTTTTGCGGCATGTTGGAGACGGATGGGGGCAAGGCGGCGGGAGTTGCGCAGGCCGGTGGCAAGAGAGGTGCGCGCCAGCCCTTAAGGCAACCCTCGCACCAACCCTCGATTAAGGACATCGCGCGGATGGCACGCGTGTCACACCCCACGGTTTCGCGCGCGCTGCAGAACAGCCCGCTAGTGAACGCGGAGACGGCGGCGAAGATCCGCAAGATCGCCGAGGCTGCGGGGTACAGGGCAAGCGCGGTGGCGCGCGGGCTGGTGACGCGGCGGACGCGGACTATCGGGCTGGTGGTGACCACGGTCGACGATCCGTTTGCGGGCGAGGTCACGTGCGGCATCGAGCAAGCCGCCAACGATCACGGGTATGCCGTGTTTCTCGCCAATTCGAATGCCGATCCGGAGCGGGAGCGCAAGGTGGTGCAGGCATTTGCCGAGCGGCGCGTGGACGGCATCATTGTGACCTCGTCGCGCGTGGGGGCGGAGTATCTGCCCATGCTGGCGGAGCTGAACGTGCCGATGGTGCTGGTGAACGACCAGTATCCGGGCGCGTTTGTGCACTCGGTGATGATCGCCAACCAAGCAGGAAGCCGGGCTGCCGCGGAGCACCTGATCGGGCTTGGGCACCGGAGGATCGCGTACGTGGGCGACCGCAGCGGCTATCAATCGGATGCGGAGCGGCTCGAGGGGTACAAGCAGGCGCTGAGCGAGGCGGGTATCGAGTTCGCCGCCGAGCTTGCCGTCGAGGGCGATGGCCGGCCCGAGGCGGCGATTGAGGCCACGGATGGGCTGCTCGCGCTGGCCAATCCACCTACGGCCATATGCTGCTATAACGATATGACGGCACTGGGGGCGATGCGGGCCATTCGCGCCCGAGGACTGCGCGTGCCGCAAGATGTATCAGTTACAGGATTCGACGACCTGTTTTTTGCCGCGTACCTCGAGCCGCCGCTGACCACCGTGCGGCAGCCGATGCAGCGCATGGGACAGATGGCGATGGAAAATTTGTTGAAGCTGATGTCGGGTGAGGAGTCGGTGGCGCAGGTGAAGGTGGAGGCGGAGTTGATTGTGAGGGGGTCGACAGCGAAGGTGAAGGCAGGCGTAGGCTTCAAAAGGGAGATCTCTACGGCGGCGGGCGACGGCCGCGCGCCGAGAACCGCGGCGCCTCGGCGCGCCCGGAAGGGATATCGCCATGGGTGATGCTGGACCAAGAAACGGAGGGCCGGCGCCGCTGACGCCGCTGAGCGTCTTCTGCAAGGAGACACCGATCATTCCGGCCATTCGCAAGCCGGAGCTTGTGGAGCAGGCGAATGCCTCGCGCAGCAAGCTGATCTATCTGCTCACGGGCGATCCCGACAACGTGGAGCCGATGATCCACAAGATACTTGGCGCGGGGAAGATTCCGATTGTGAATCTCGATCTGCTGAATGGGTTTTCGCGCGACAAGTATGCAGTGAACTACCTGAAGCGCGTGGGGGCGCGGGGCATCATCTCCACGCACCTCGATCCGCTGCGGCACGCGCTGGTCATCGGGCTATACGGGATTCAACGCACGTTCCTGCTCGACTCGGGCGCCATGGACACGATCTCGAACCAGTTGAAGAATACGCCGGTGCATGCGCTGGAGATTTTGCCGGCGCTGGTGGCGCCGAAGATGCTGGAGCGAGTGCGCGCGATCTCGGCTGATCTGCCGGTGGTGGGTGGAGGGCTGATCCAGACCATGAAGGAAGTGGAAGAGCTGCTGGCCGCGGGATTGAGCGCGGTGTCGACGAGCAATCCCATCATGTGGATCAAGTAAGGCGGGCACCAAGGCGCCCAGTGAACGAGGAAACAGGCGGACCGATCTCCCAGGTGCGTACAGCTTTTTTTTGTCCTGCTCGCCGGGCACGCATGTTCCTGACGCAAAACAACCTCCGTTGAAATCCCTTGAAACCACAGGAGAAATGAAAGAAACTGGTGATGGTATCTTTCTCGACTCATCTGTACCGTTTTCTCTCTCGGAGTTTTTCTCTCCTTTTCCTCGCGACGTGCGCAACGAGTTCAAATGACCTACCCAGCCGGGCCCGCCTTTCTGCCCGGTAGAAGGCTTGGTGAGCAGACATCCTGCCGGATCGTTGTGCACCCGCTCATGATCCGCTCCACCTGGAGAAGCTGCCTTGGAAATTACAAACAAGGACACGCAAACCGGCACGGCTGCCAGCACGCCCGCCGCGCGGCGACAGATCGGCCAGTATCAGGTGACCGCCAAGCTTGGTGAGGGCGGGATGGGCGAGGTGTTCCGCGCCCGCGATGCGAAGCTCGGCCGCGACGTGGCTCTGAAACTGCTGCCTGCGGCCATGGCGCATGACGGACATCTCCTGGGACGCCTGGAGCGCGAAGCCCGCACCCTGGCCGCGCTGAATCATCCCAACATTGCAGCCATCTATGGCCTGGAAGAAGCGGAGGGCCTGCGCGCGCTGGTGATGGAGCTGGTGGAGGGCGAGACGCTGGCGGAGCACATACGCGGAACGGGTGGAGCGGGTGAGAAGCGGCTGCCGCCGGAAGAGGCGCTGCCGATGGCCAGGCAGATTGCCGAGGCGCTGGAGTACGCGCATGAGCGCGGCGTGATCCATCGCGACCTGAAGCCGGCCAACGTGAAGATCACGCCGGAAGGCACGGTGAAGGTGCTGGACTTTGGCCTGGCCAAGGTGCTCAGCGATCAGGACTCGTCGGCGCCAACGATCCCGGCCAACTCGCCGACGCTGAGCGTGATGGCGACGCAGGCGGGGATCATTCTGGGCACGGCGGCCTACATGGCGCCGGAACAGGCCAAGGGCAAGCAAGTGGACCGCAGGGGCGACATCTGGGCATTCGGCTGCGTGCTGTTTGAAATGCTGGCGGGGAAGAAGGCGTTTGAGGGCGAGACGATTTCGGATGTGCTGGCGGCGGTGATCCGCGGTGAGCCGGAGTGGACGGCGCTGCCGGAGACGACGCCGGCGTCGATTCGGAGACTGATCCGGCGCTGCCTGCAGAAGGACGTGCGCCAGAGACTACAGGCGATCGGAGACGCGCGGATTGCGATCGAAGAAACACTGTCAGGCGCGGACGCCGAAGCAGCGATCTCCGGCGACCGAATCCCCGAAGCCACAGGTGCGTCGCGGCTGCGCCGCGCTGTGCCCTGGGCGCTGGGCGCCACCACAATTCTCTGTGCTGCCATCGCAGGCTGGCTCATGCTGAAGCCGGAGCCGCAGCAGAGCGCGGTTCGCTTCACCGTGCCGCCGCCCGAAAACACAGAGTTCGTTTACGGCGGCGAATTGGGCATTTCGCCCGACGGCCACGACCTAGCATTTATCGCCCAGGCCGGGCCGGACAAGCCCTGGGTTCTGTGGGTGCGCCCGCTCGACAGCCTCACGGCCGTGCCGATTCAGGGAACGGAAGGCGCGGCCGCACCGTTCTGGTCGCCGAACAGCCAGGAAATCGGGTTCTACGCGGGCGGCAAACTGGAGAAGGTTGCGGCCGCGGGCGGGCCGCCACAGACGCTTTGCGACGCGAACGACACGGCTGGCGCAGACTGGAGCCGCGACGGCGTCATCCTGTTTACGAACCAGCGCAGCATTTACCGCGTGCCCGAGACGGGCGGCACGCCCACGCTCGTCGCCGCGCCGGACCTCGCGCGCCACGAGACCGCGTATCGGTCTCCGGTATTTCTTCCCGACGGCCGGCATTTCCTATTTCAGTCGTCTACGGGCGCCCCCGGCGAAAGGTTCATCGCGGTTGGCTCGCTGGACTCAAAGAACGTGGAGCTCCTGGCGCAGGCAAGCACCAACGCGGCCTACGCCCCGCCGGGCTACCTGTTCTATATGGATCGGAGCACGCTGATGACGCGGCCGTTCGACGCCAAGGCGCTGCGTTTCACCGGCCAGGCGGTCCCGGTGGCCGAGAACGTAGCGCAGTCGGGCGGGGGGTACGGATTCTTCTCGGTTTCTCCTACAGGTGTTCTGGCCTACGTGACCGGGTCAGGCACGGCCACGAGCCAAATGTTCTGGTTCAACCGCGAGGGGCAGAAGCTGGGCACGGTCGGCCAACCGGATATTTACGCTGACCCGGCGCTCTCGCCCGATGGAGCCAGGCTCGCCGTGGGGGTGGGGGAGCGCGGCAAGCGCGACATCTGGGTCTTTGACTTGAAACGCGGAACCGCTTCGCGCATCAACTTCAATCCCGCTGACGACATGCGCCCCGCCTGGCCAGCGGATGGAACCCGGATTTTCTTCTCGTCCGATCGCAGCGGTGAGTGGGACATTTACCAGAAGGCCGCAGACGGCCTGGGCAGCACGCAACCCGTCTTTGAGTCCAAGGGTCAAGCCAAGGGACTTGACGACTTGTCGGCGGATGGCCGCTACGCCATCTACACGTCGCCCACTGGCCCAGCTTTGGCCGAGCTGTGGGTCTTGCCGCTCTTCGGCGATCGTAAACCCTTTGCCTTCGTGCAAGGCGGCTTCGGCGCTGATAGCGCCCGGTTCTCGCCCAACGGCGGGTACGTGGCCTACTCGTCCAACGAGACAGGAAGAGACGAAGTCTATGTCCAAGCCTTTCCGCAGCACACCGGCAAGTGGCAAATTTCGGCGTCTGGGGGCGAAGCACCGACGTGGCGGCGCGACGGAAAAGAGTTGTTCTACCTCGCCCCGGACAATAAGCTGATGGCGGTCGCGGTCAGCACGGCTCCAGCGTCATTCCAGGCTGGCATCCCCAAGGAGCTCTTCCAGCCCCAACTGATCCCGAGCGGAACTTGGAGAAACAGCTATGTGGTTTCGCCCGACGGCCAGCGGTTCCTGATGCTCGTGCCCACGGGCGCGGCCAAGCCCTCGCCCATTACCGTGGTCGTCAACTGGCCGGCGCTGTTGAGGAAATAGCGGGGGGCGGGGAGCACGGAGCGAGTGGAGCGAGGGAGCAAGCCCGGCCGGACTTGGACACCTCGTCTTGTCGTAACCTTGCTTCCCGAGATCGGGACCCGCCCCCGGACCTTAGCCACTCAGGCAGCCACTCCCTGCAGGTTTTTGTTGCAAAAGGCGAACCTGGCGTATGATGATGGCGTCCAAGAAACCACATTGGGAATTCTAGTTACGTTGGCCCACAACACGATGATTAGTGACATCGTGGCGATTTTAGGATCGCTCGATTTCGTGACGGCGGAATGGGGCCGATGAATTTGCTGCAGGCAATTCAATGAATCGCGAAGATATCCTATCAGCAGCCCGCTATTGCGACGTTGCGAAGCTCAAGGCGCTGATCGCTGCTGGCGCGGATTTGAACGCCAGAAGCAACACGCGCAGCACGCCTCTCATCAATTCCGCAGAAATGGGCAACGCAGAATGCGCCAAGGCTCTCCTTGCCGCTGGCGCGGATGTAAACGCAAGGAACGAACTGGACGAGACCGCCCTCATGATGGCTGCAAAAGCAGGCGTTTCGGGGTGTGTTCAGGCTATCTTGGACGCAGGAGCGGATGCGAACGCGAGGAATTTCGAAGGCTGGACAGCACTAATGTGGGCAGCCGGAAAGGGTGATGTTATCAGCGTCAACGCGCTGATTGCAGCAGGGGCAGATGTCAATTCCGAAACGGAGGCGGATTGGCAGGGAGAAAGCTGGACAGCACTCCGTGCAGCTGCATCTGAAAGTCTGGACGTTGTCAAGATACTTATTTCAGCTCGTGCAAAAGTGAGGGCCCTTGGCAGTGCTGCGCTGCGCAGCGCTGCTTCGGCAGGAAAAGTAGAAATTGTCGAACTACTTATTGCCAGCGGGGCAGATGTAAACGCGAGAAACGCGAACGGCGAAACAGCACTGATGAAAGCTGTCGCAAGTGGCCGCGTTGAGTGCGTCAAAATTTTAATTAACGCAGGCGCGGAACTGAACGCTAAGAATAATGCAAACATGACGGCATTCCAGATTGCCGCTGATAGGAAGTCTGAGTACGGCTACGAATCTGCACAAGAATGCATGGATATCCTGTCAACCGCTGGGGCGGAGTCCAACTGGGAGGATAAATTCGCCGTCGCTGCTGAAGCAGCTCGTAAAGAATTTGAAAAGACAAACAAACTCCCTGCAAACAAACAGTATCTAACAAAGTCGGAGAATTCCGTTATTCTATACTTCCGTAACAGCGAAGAGCGCGACACAGCTTTCAACATTTTAGCGTCGCAGTTTCAAACAACCTGTGAACATCTAGAGCGCCGGCGCGCAAGCAATTCCAACGTAATGTATGAGCATTGGATTGTTACTAACGCCTACACGGTGGAAATGCAAAGAACTTTTAAGGCTAGCGGCTGTGACTGCCCCGAATCGCAATCAGTCGATTATTGGTTAGTTTTGTCTGACTCCGATGAGTGTTTTTAGAGCCTAAACTAAAACCCCGAATTTGCCTGAGCTCAGCTTACTCCGTTCCCTCGCTCCCTGCTACTCAGTATCCGGATTCGGCAGAATCACGTCGCGGACGATGGAGTTCATTTCGGCGACGGCGGCGATGAACTGGCGGAGGGTGCGGCGCGTGGAGCCGAAGGCATCGAACTCCGCGGGCGTGAGGCCGTTTTCAGAGTAGGCGCGAACGAAGTCGGGAAACTTGGCGAGCAGCGTGTCGACGATGCGGGGGGCAACCGGAGTATCGATGCGCGGAATGACTTCGATGTCAGATTCGTTGTAGCGCTTCTGCCAGACGCAGGGCGGAGAGATGACGACGTCGCCGCCGATGAACTCGCTCCAGTGCATGTGATTGCGGAACGCGGCGCTGAGAAGGCGCAGGCGGTAGCCGCGGTCTCGATAGATTCGGTAGGCCTTTTTGAAGACGGCGACGCCGGCCCACTCGAGGTAGCCGGGATCGACGGAGAGATTCTGCTTGTCATGAAGGACCTTGAGCCAGTCGTCGAGACGGCCGACCATGAGCGTGCAAATGGGGCCCATGGTGGAGATGTCGAGGCCTTCGGCTTCGCGCCGTTTGAGGCCGCGCTCCACAGCCTCAGCGACGGCGATGGCCTGGGGGAGGGTGAAACTGACGGTGGCGTTGATACTGATGCCGCGATAAGTAGCTTCCTCAATGGCGGGGATGCCGGCGCGCGTGGCAGCGATTTTGACGATCATGTTGGGCGCGAGGCGGCTGAAGTGGACGGCCTGCGCGAGCATCGCCTCCGTATTGCGGTAGTTGCGCGGGTCCGTTTGAATCGACAGGCGGCCGTTGCGGCCCCTCTCACGCTCGAAGATGGGCAGGAGCAGGCGCGCCGCGTTGGCAGAGATTTCTTCGACGATGCGCCAGGAGAGATCGTCTTCCGTCAGGTTGGGCTCGGCGGCGGCGAGCTCGAGGATGCGCGGCTTCCAGACGGCCATCTCTTTTTTGAGCACGGAGACGGCGATGGAGGGATTGCAGGTGGCGCCGACGGCACCGTGGGAGATGGAGTAGGTGAGCCTCTTCGACGGAGGCCGAATCGTTCCACAGACAGGTGGGGGTGGTCTGGGTCATCTTGTGGAGCGGACTTTTGAACTGGACCGTGGAAGCGACGGGAGCCATGCATCCTCCGGGCGATGCAAACGTGTGCAGAAAAACCCTACCACCCGACAAAGTTGGCGGTCAAGAAGGGCCGAGCCTCTACGCGGCCTTTGCTGCGTAAGCGCCTGGCATCCCGGGCCTTAAAATCGAGACCCGTTCGGCAAGCTCAGGGCAGGCCTTGAGGCACCGGTGCCGGGGATGAACCGCCGCCCTGCGAGGCTTGGGCCGTCCGCCGCCTTTGCTGCGTTTTCGCTGGCCACGGCTGTGGATCAACCCTGTGGAAAATCGATTTGTCTGCGATTTGCCGGAAACATTTTCCTATTGACAGAAGGCTATGGAACGTAGATGATAATTTGAGTGCACACGTGTGCACCTTTGCGTTGTTTCGTTGTCGTATTGACTCCGTCCGGCGAAAAAACAAGGCGGAGGTTTGCTGTTGTTTTGGTTGGATTTTTCCCAGGAGAAATGATGAGTGAATTGCTGGTGCGGCCGGAGGCTTTCCGCAACCGCATTGTAGATTTTGGCTATGAATTTTTGTCGTTTGAGAACCGCAAGCTGGAGGCGGGCAAAACCTACCGTGGCGAAACGGCCGGCAATGAGCTGGCCATCGTGGTACTAGGTGGTGTTTGCTCGGTGAAGAGCTCGCGCGGCGAGTGGAAGGGAATCGGCCAGCGCGAGACGGTTTTTGACGGATTGCCGTACACACTTTACCTCCCCGTGCACACAGTCTTTACGGTGAGCGCAGACGCGGCGTGCGATTTGGCCTTCTGCTACTGCCGGGCAGAAGAGGAATATCCGGCGCGGCTGGTGACGCCGGCGCATGTGGGGATTGAAATTCGCGGCGGCGGAAACGCCACGCGGCAGATCAACTCCATGCTGCCGCCTCCGTTTCTGGCGCAACGCCTGATAGTGGTGGAGGTGTTCACGCCGGGGGGCAACTGGTCGAGCTATCCGCCGCACAAGCACGACGTGCACAACCCGCCGGATGAGGTGGATCTGGAGGAGATTTACTATTACCGGATGCAAAGGCCGGAGGGATTCGCCATCCAGAAGGTATACACCGCGGACCGGCGCATCGACGAGACGATGACGGTGCGCGACGGCGAACTGGTGCTGGTACCGGAAGGCTATCATCCGGTGGTGGCCGCGCACGGATACAACGTGTATTATCTGAACGCGCTGGCGGGTTCAGCGCGCTCGCTGGCCTGCTCCGACGATCCGGACTTCGCGTGGGTGAAGGGCGGATGGAAGGAAAAGGACCCGAGGCTGCCGATGGTGAAGAGATAGGGACAAGCCACCCCAGCGACGAGGACCTGTCGCTGGGGGCCCCGATAGGGACATAGGGACTAGGGATTGAGGAACAGCGGCAGCGACATCGAAATGCAGCGGGGTTCAAGCGGGGGAGCGGATATGAAGACGCGGCGCATGACGATGGCTCAAGCGCTCATCCGGTTCCTGAAGCAGCAAGTTGTGGAGCGGGACGGGCGCGAGCATGCGTTCTTCGCCGGCGTGGTGGGGATTTTCGGACACGGCAACGTAGCCGGGATCGGCCAGGCCTTGCAGCAGAATCCCGACTTCCCTTACATCCTGGTGCGCAACGAGCAGGCCGGCGTGCACATGGCCGCGGGATTCGCCAAAGCCAGCAATCGGCTGCGCACCTTTGCGTGCACGTCTTCCATCGGGCCGGGCGCGACCAACATGATTACCGGCGCGGCGCTGGCGACGATCAACCGGCTGCCGGTGCTGCTGCTCCCGGGAGACATCTTTGCGCGGCGCAACGTGGCGCCCGTGCTGCAGCAATTGGAGTCGACGGCAACGCAGGACATTGGCGTAAACGACTGCTTCAAGCCGGTGTCGCGCTACTGGGACCGCATCTACCGGCCAGAACAACTCATCACTTCCCTGCCCGAGGCGATGCGCGTGCTGACTTCACCGTCGGATTGCGGGGCGGTGACGCTGGCACTGCCGCAGGACGTGCAGGCCGAAGCGTACGACTATCCCGAGGAGCTATTCCGCAAGCGCGTGTGGCTGATCCGGCGCGGCGAGCCGGACCGGATTTCGCTCAAGCGCGCGGCGCAGGCGATTCGCGCGGCCGAGCGGCCGCTGATTGTGGCCGGCGGCGGTGTGCTGATGAGCGAAGCCTCGCAGGCGCTCGGCGATTTTGTTGCCAAGACCGGCATCCCAGTGGCGGAGACGCAGGCAGGCAAGGGCGCGCTCGCGTGGGACCAGCCACAGGTGGTGGGCGCGATCGGCGCCACGGGGTCGCTGGCGGCGAATCGCCTGGCGCACGCGGCCGATTTGGTCATCGGCGTCGGCACCCGCTACTCCGACTTTACGTCGGCATCGATGACGGTGTTCCAGAATCCGAACGTAAAGTTCGTGAACATCAACACCGCGGAGTTTGACGCGTACAAAGTGGGCGCGATTCCCGTGGTGGCCGACGCGCGCGTGGCGCTGGAGCATTTGGGCGCGGCGCTCCCGGGGCATAAGGTGAGCGCCAAATACGCTGCGGAGATTGCGGATCTGAAGTCGAAGTGGGACGCGGAAGTCGACCGGCTGTTCCACGTGAACAGTCGAAGCAAGAACAGCGGGGGCAAGCCGGCGCAAAGCGAAGTGATCGGCGCGATGTGGGAGGCGGCGGGAGAACGCGACGTGCTGCTGTCGGCCGCGGGCAGCCATCCCGGCGACCTGCACAAGCTGTGGCGTACGCGCTCGCCCAATGGCTATCACATGGAGTACGGCTACTCGTGCATGGGCTATGAGATTCCCGGCGCGATGGGCGCGAAGATGGCCGACCCCAGCCGCGAGGTCTTCGTTTTTCTCGGTGACGGCACGTACCTGATGATGCCCTCAGAGATCGCAACGGCGGTGCAGGAGGGCATCAAGATCATCATCGTGCTGGTGGACAATGGTGGATTCGCCAGCATTGGCGGGTTGAGCCGTTCGCTGGGGCAGGGCGGATTCGGAACGCATTACCGCAAGCGCAACGCAAAATCAGGGCAGCTCGACGGCGAGCCGCTGACGGTGGACTTCGCCGCCAACGCGCGCAGCCTGGGCGCGTATGCCATCAAAGCAGCGACGCTGGATGAACTGAAACGCGCCCTGAAAGAAGCGAAAGCGCAGAATCGCACCACGGTGATCGTGGTGGAGACGGATGTGTCGGCCAGCGTGCCGGGTTATGAGTCCTGGTGGGATGTTGCGGTAGCCGAGGTTTCAGAGATGGAGAGCGTGCGCGAAGCAAGGGCACACTATGAAGAGGCGCGCAAGCGCGAACGCCATTTCTTCTGAGGAGATGGGAAAATGGAGCGGTTGCAGAATTTCATCAACGGCGCATGGCGCGCGTCGAGCGGGAACGAGGCGCTGAACGTGATCAACCCGGCATCGGCCAAGGTGCTGGCGGAGGTTCCGCTTTCTCCCGCGACGGACGTGAACGCAGCGGTGGAAGTGGCGGAGCGGGCTTTTCTCGAGTGGCGGCGCACGCCGGTGGTGGACCGCATTCAGCCACTCTTCCGGCTGAAGACTTTGCTGGAGCAGCATCGCGACGAGCTGGCGCTCTCAATCACCGACGAGTGCGGCAAGACGCTGACCGAAAGCAAGGCGGAGGTCCTGCGCGCCGTGGAAAACGTGGAGACGGCGTGCGCGATGCCGATGCTGATGCAGGGAACTAACTGCGAAGACATCGCCGCGGGCATCGATGAGCACATGATCCGGCAGCCGCTGGGAGTGGCGGCGGCCATCGTGCCGTTCAACTTTCCGGGGATGATTGCGTTCTGGTTCTTCCCCTACGCGGTAGCGGCAGGCAACTGCTTCCTGCTGAAGCCGTCGGAACGCGTGCCCATCACTTCGCAAAAACTGTTTGCGCTGATTCAGGCGGCGGGTTTTCCGCCGGGCGTGATGCAGCTTGTGAATGGCGGGCGCGACACGGTGAACGCGATCCTCGACCATCCCGGCATCCGCGCGGTGAGCTTTGTGGGATCGACGGCGACGGCGAAGTACATTTACAGCCGCGCAGCAGCGAATGGGAAACGCGCGCAGTGCCAGGGCGGCGCGAAGAATCCGGTGGTGGTGATGCCGGACGCGGATATGGAGATGACGACGCGGATTCTGGCCGATTCGGCATTTGGATGCGCGGGGCAGCGCTGCCTGGCTGCCTCGGTGGCGATTACGGTGGGCGGCGCACGGCCGGCCTTGACCGAGCGAATTGCGGCGGCGGCGAAGAGCCGCAAGACGGGCTATGGCGCGGCTCCCGGCGTGGAGATGGGCCCGGTGATTTCGGCCGAAAGCAAAGCGCGGATCGAGGGGCTGATTGCCAAGGGCGAGCGGGCCGGCGCGCGTGTGGTAGTGGACGGGCGGGGGAAGAAAGTGGAGGGTTACGAGGATGGATATTTCGTGCTGCCCACGGTGCTCGATGACGTTCCGCCGGATTCGGAGACGGCGCGGACGGAGATCTTCGGGCCGGTGCTGAGCCTGATCCACGCGCAGACCATTGAAGAGGCGATCGCGCTGGTGAACGGGCGCAGCTATGGGAACATGGCCTGCATCTTCACCACCGACGGCGCCAACGCGCGGCGCTTCCGCTACGAGGTGAACGCAGGCAATGTGGGGATTAACGTGGGCGTGGCTGCGCCGATGTCGACATTTCCATTCAGCGGCTGGGGCGAGAGCTTTTTTGGCGATCTGCACGCGCAGGCGCACCACGCGGTGGAGTTTTTCACGCAGACCAAGGTGGTGGTGGAGCGCTGGCCGAAGGAGTGGAGCAGGAAATTCTAAGAACAGCTATTAGCTCTTAGCCATTAGCTATTAGCTTCGAAGCTCGAGGAACGAATTGCTTCAGGTTCCCCCACGAAAAAGCTAAGAGCTAATGGCTAAGAGCCAGGAATTTGTAAGGAGCACGTATGAAAGAACTGCTGGTTGGGAATGCGCCCTGTTCGTGGGGCACGTTGGAGCACCAGGATCAAAGCAAATCGATTCCGTTTAACCAGATGCTGGACGAGTTGGTGGAAACGGGCTACACGGGAACGGAGCTGGGCGACTGGGGCTACATGCCCACCGACCCGGTGCGGCTGAGCGAGGAACTGGCCAAGCGAAACAACGTGGTGATGCTGGGGGCGTATGTGCCCGTGGCGATGAAGAATCCGGCGACGCACGCGGCGGGGGTGGTGACGGCGGTGAAGACGGCAAAGCTGATCGCTGCTGTGGCGACGACGCAAGCGCCGTACCTGGTGCTGGCCGACGACGCCGGCACCGATCCCGTGCGCACGAAGCTGGCCGGCCGCGTGCCGCCGAGCGCGGGCCTGAGCAAGGATGAGTGGAAGACTTTCGCGAGCGGCGCGGACCGGATTGCGCACGCGGTCTTCGATGAGACGGGGCTACGCACGGTTTTTCATCACCATTGCGCGGGCTACGTGGAGACGCCGGACGAGATTGCGACGCTGCTGGATATGACCAGCCCGGATCGGCTGGGACTGGTCCTCGACACCGGCCACTACGTGCATGGGACGGGCCGCGAGGACGTAGACCTGGTGGCGGCGCTCGAGCGCTTCAGGGAGCGCATCTGGTACGTCCATTTGAAGGACCTGGAGCCAAACGTTGCGCGCCGCAGCCGCGAGGAGGAGTGGGATTATTTCACGGCGATGCGAAATGGCCTGTACCCCGAGCTGGGCAAGGGGTGCATCGACTTCCCTGCCCTGTTGCGCTGGCTGGCCGCGCGCGACTACAAAGGATATGTTCTGGTGGAGCAGGATATTTTGCCCGGCATGGGAACGCCCAAGGAGAGCGCAGCGCGCAGCCGGGAGTATCTGCGCTTGATTGAATCCAATTTCACGCGAGAGCAGCCTTTAGCTGTTAGCCGTTAGCTTTTAGCTTGTTCGAGCGAGAACGCAGGTTGTTGGTTAACCGACGCGAGAGCTAAGAGCTGGTTGCATCAAGGGCGTTGGGACTCGAGAGGAGATTCCCTCAGGGGCTAAAGCCCACCATTTATGTGCTTCTTTGCGGCACGGCTGAAGCCGTGCCCTTTCAAGGCACCACGAGTGCAAGCGGTTGTCGAACATGGAAACTGTAATTTGAGGGTGGAATGAGCGGAAAGAAATTGCGTTTCGGAATCGTTGGGGCGGGACGAATTGGAAAGGTTCACGCGGAGACACTTGCCTTTCGCTTGCCGGAGGCGGAGATCGTTTCGATTGCCGACGTGAATGGCGAGGCCGCGGAGACATTGGCGGCGCGGTGCGGGATTCCCAAAGTGGTTGCTTCGGCCGAGGAAGTGATCGGCGATGCGAAGGTGGACGCCGTGCTGATCTGCACGCCCACCGGGACTCATGCAGATCTGATTGTGCAGGCGGCGCAGGCCGGCAAGCACATCTTCTGCGAGAAGCCGATCGCGTTCAGCCTGGCCAAGATCGATATGGCTCTGGCGGCGGTGGAGAAGGCCGGAGTCAAACTGCAGATTGGGTTCAACCGGCGCTTCGACTCGAACTTCGCGCGCGTGCGGAAGGCGGTGGCCAGCGGCGAGATCGGCGCGCCGGCGCTTCTGCATCTCATCAGCCGCGATCCCGCGCCGCCATCGATCTCCTACATCAAGACGTCGGGCGGAATTTTTCTGGACATGATGATTCACGACTTCGATATGGCGCGTTTTTTGATTGGCGACCAGGTGGAAGAGATGTACACCGCGGCGGGGGTGCTGGCCGATCCCGCCATCGGCGAGGCCGGCGATTTGGACACGGCGGTGGTGGTGCTGCGCTTCCGCAAGGGCACGATCGGCACCATCGACAACAGCCGCAAGGCCGTGTTCGGCTACGATCAGCGCGCGGAGATTCTGGGCAGCAAGGGCAAGATCGCGACGGAAAACCGCTATCCCAACGAAGTTCAAGTGAGCACCGGAGAGTCGATTTACAGCGACCGGCCGTACAACTTCTTCATGGATCGCTACCCGGAGAGCTTTGCTTTGGAGGTCGCGGAGTTTGTGAAAGCCGTGATCCAGGACAAGCCGACTCCGGTGACGGGAGCCGACGGCCGCGCGCCGGTGGTGATGGCGCTGGCGGCGCGCAAATCGTTCGACGAACACCGGCCGGTGAAGCTCGCGGAGGTGTCGGCGTGAAGCGCTCGCACGTGTCGGCCATTTTGACTGACGTGCACCTCTGGGTGCCGGTGGTAGTCCTCATTCTGGGAATCACGCTGTTGATGATGTTGAGGTGAACCGATGAGCGACACGACGGCCCCCGCGGCATCGCGGCCGACAGTGCGGTCAGGGATCTCTTTGCACAAGCTGGGCGTGTTTTGCGGGCTCTCGGCCGCGGTGTGGCTGGGGAGCGCGGAGGCACCGACAAAGCTGGTGAACGAGGGCTTCTCTCCGTTCCTCATCTCGATGGGGATGGTGATGGGCGCGTTTGTGGCGCGTTGGACGATTCCCACGCTGCTGAAGGGCACGGGATTCGTGTTCGACGATCTGCGCGAGAAGCCGCACTTGATCGTATGGGCGCTGCTGGCGGGGATGCTGTGGGCCGTGGCCAACACGCTGACCATCTTCGGAGTGCGCAACGTAGGCCTGGCCATTGCATTTCCCCTATGGAACACAAACAGCCTGGTGGGACTCTTCTGGGGCTGCCTGCTGTTCAAGGAGCTGCGCGGCTCGCGGGCGAAGGACTGGGCCAAGGTGATCGGCGGGGCGGCGGCGATTGTGTTTGGCGCGGCGGTGCTGGCTGTGGCCACGGCGCAGCAAAACGCAGGCACACCGGGCAAGGCCGCCATCGGCATTATCGCCGCGCTGGGAGCGGGCGTTCTGCTGGGCACGATGTACATTCCCTATCGCAAGGCGTACATCAGCGGCATGAACCCGCTCTCGTTCGTGACGATTTTTACGTTTGGCGAGCTGGGAACGATTCTCACGCTGGGATGGATCTTCTATGGCGGGGCAGGACCTCTCGTGGCGGAGTTGCATCGGGCGCGGCCCATGCTGTTTTGGCCGTTCGTTGGCGGCTTTTGCTGGGTCATCGGCGACCTCTTCCAGCAGTACGCAGCGAAATATATCGGCATCGGCCGCGGCATTCCGCTTTCGAACACCAACCAGCTTTGGGGATTGGCGTGGGGCGCGCTGGTGTTTGGCGAGTTTGTTGGTTTGACCACGGGCGGCAGGCTGTTGATTCTGGCTGGGTCGAGCATTATGATCGCGGGCGCCGTATCGATCAGCATGGCCGCTCCGCCGCCCTCGGAGATGGAAAACTGGCACGCGGCGATGCATCGCGAGTGCAACCGTTACGCGTTGGACACGGAGAACGTGACTGCCGTGGTCGCCGGCAACGATCCTTTGGCCGACCGCAAGCACCCGCGCCGCTGGTGGGAGGTGCTCATCATTTGCGTCGCCACCGGGATCTTCCTGTGGCTGGCGCTGGGCACGCGCGCACAGCACATCTTCGTGAACATTCCCTGGATGCTGGTGCTGATTGTGGGCACCATCATTCCGCTGGGCTTGTGCGCAACGCTGCTGTGGAGAAGGACGCGGTTTTCCTAGAACGAACGGCGATTTTCTGATGAGCCAGGTGGAGTTTGGCCGGCGCTGCCCAGTTCTGTTCCGATACAGCGGCGGAGTCGGGCAGGGCATTGGGCGGTCCATCTATCGTTTATCCAATTGAAAATACTGGAGTTAATTGAACTGAGCGGGCGGCGGATCTGCTTGGTCGGCAGTACGTCCGTCATGGCAGCGGCGCCTCTGACGGGAGACGGAATGCGCCCCCAAGACGAGGCCAGCACGCTGGTAACCCGCCAGATTCCTTGGGGTTGTGGACAGTGAACCTTGTCACATCGAGAGCCGCATCAAGGGGCATAGAATGACGGCGGTGCGGGGAAGGTGAATCTGTGCCTTGCCAGCACTCGAGAGCAGTTTCGGAAATACTGCGTCCGGTCAGAGCGTTTGCGAAGGTCGACGCTCCCTCCACCCCACGGACCAAGACCTGTCCGTGGGGACCCCGGTCCTGCTGCTCCCACCCAACGACGAGAAGCCGTCGTCGGGGACCCCGGGGTGGTCGCGCCGACTTAGCTTTCGGGAATGCGGATACACCATTTCCGAAACTGCCGTAATCGGGCCCTTCGCAGCATCCCCAGGTGCGGATATGTTAACGCAAGAAGAAATCACGAAGACCAAGACGATCGGCGACAAGCTTGCGGAGCTGGCAGCGAAGCGCGCGGAGTTGGAGCAGGGCGGCGGCGAGCAGCGCATCGAGCGGCAGCACGCATCGGGCAAGCTTTCAGCACGGGAACGCGTAGAGCGGCTGGTGGACCGGGGCAGCTTTGAAGAGATCGGGCTGTTTTGCCGGCACCGGGCTACGTACTTCGGGATGGCCGACAAAGAGCTGGCCGCCGACGGAGTGGTGACAGGATGCGCGACCATTGACGGACGGCTGGTGCATCTGGCGAGCCAGGACTTTACGGTGGCGGGCGGAGCGGCGGGCGAGACGCACTGCAACAAAGTGGCTGACATGATGGCCATGAGCTTGAAAACGGGCAGCCCGTTCGTCTTTATCAACGACTCCGGCGGGGCGCGGGTGCAAGAGGGGATCGACAGCCTGGCCGGGTATGCGCGCGTGTTTTACCACAATGTGATGCTTTCGGGCACAGTGCCGCAGATTTCGCTGATTTGCGGGCCGTGCGCGGGCGGCGCCGCCTACAGCCCGGCGCTGACGGACTTCGTGATTCAGACTGAACATGCGCGGATGTTCATCACCGGGCCCCAAGTGATCAAGCAAGTGACGGGCGAAGAGGTGAGCGCCGAGGATCTGGGCGGGGCGCAGTCGCAGATGCACTACTCGGGAGTGGTGCACCTGATTGCGCGCGACGACGACGAGGCGATCGAGCTGTGCCGGCGCCTGCTGAGCTTTATGCCGCCGAACAACGTCGAGGATCCGCCGCGGCTGGTTTTCTCCGGGCGATTGCGGGCCGATCCCTCGATGAACGAAATCGTTCCTGTGGACCCCAAGGTAGCCTACGACGTACGCGACGTCATCGTGCGCGTGGTGGACAACCAGGATTTCCTCGAGATTCAGCCCGCCTTCGCCGCGAACATCGTGATCGGGTTCGGGCGCTTGCAGGGGCGGCCGGTGGGGATTGTGGCCAACCAGCCGTGCGTAATGGCCGGGGCTCTGGACATCGACGCCTCTGACAAGTCGGCGCGGTTCGTTCGCTTCTGCAACGCGTTCAACATTCCGCTTGTGACCTTCGTGGATGTGCCGGGATTCCTGCCGGGCGTGGAGCAGGAACGGGGCGGAATTATCCGGCACGGCGCCAAGCTGCTGTTTGCCTACTCGGCGGCGACGGTGCCAAAGATTACGGTAGTGCTGCGCAAGGCGTATGGCGGCGCGTACATTGCCATGTGCTCCAAGGGGCTGGGCGCGGACCGCGTGGTGGCGTGGCCCACTGCGGAGATTGCGGTGATGGGCGCCGAGGGCGCGGCGGAAATCGTGTTCCGGCGGGAGATTGATGCTGCCGAAGACCAGGCGGCGCGGCGCAAGGAATTGGTGGACGAGTACCGCGAGACGTTCTCGAACCCCTATGTGGCGGCGGGACGAAGGCTGGTGGACGACATCATTGAGCCTGCGGAGACGCGGAGAGTTGTGGCGCGGGCGCTGGAGTCGCTGCACGGCAAGCGGGAGCTGCGGCCACAAAAGAAGCATGGACTGATTCCCCTGTGAAATGCCATCCTGGTGACTCCGGTTCTTCGCGCCACCTATCGCTGAGGACGCCAGAAGGAGACAATGCGTGAAACTGCGTTGGAAAGATTTAGCGGTGGCGGCGCTGATGGGAGCAGGCGGCCTGGTGATCCTTGCCGCGTTGGCGCGCGCTATGCGGCAGGTGACTCGCGAGCGGCAACGAGAGAACGAACGGAAACTGAAGGAGCTCGCCACCACGGTGAACGCGCTGCAGGCGCGACAGGTGGAGCTAGGCAGGTCGCCGGCTGCACCCGCGCAGGAAACTGAGGTTGCGCAGCTTCCTCCGGCCGCGGTGACCGAGGCTGCACCTGCGCAGGAAACTGAAGTCGCGCAGCTTCCTCCGGCCGCGGTGACCGAGGCTGCACCCGCGCAGGAAACTGAGGTTGCGCAGCTTCCTCTGACCGCGGTGACCGAGGCTGCGCGAGAGCCGGACGTTGAGGTTGCGCAATTCCCTCCGGCCGCGGTGATCGAGGCTGCGCTAACGCCGGACAAGGTGAAGCCTGAGACTGTAGCGGCGCTAACCGCCGCAGCGGCGGCGTTCCTTAACAAGAAGGCGCGCATCCGCTCGGCGAATTTAGCGCCTGCGGCGCAGGATAGCGCAGGCGCATGGGCACAGCAGGGGCGCGTGATTGTTCTTGGCTCTCACAATTTTCGGCCCAGGGAGTAAGCGCGGAGAAGCGTTTCAAAGAAAGAAGGTGGCAGGTTGAAGCTTCGGATCACGATTGATGGAAAAACTTACGAGGCCGACGTAGAAGTTCTGGAAGAGGAAGAGGCAGAGGCCGAAGAAGAAGGACAGAGCGCGCCGGGCCAAACGCCGCGCGCCGGGGCGCATGCCCCCACTGGCGGCCACACGCAAAGCCGAGAAAGCGCGTGGGACAGCGACGGAAAGGTGTGCCATAGCCCGGTAACGGGATTGGTGATCAGGGTCAACGTGCAGCCTGGACAAGCCGTGCAACCCGGTGAGATGGTCCTGGTGCTCGAATCGATGAAGATGGAGACGAACGTGACGGCGCCGCGCGCGGGAACGGTGAAGAACGTGCATGTGGCGCAGGGCGATTCAGTGAGAATCGACGACCTTTTGGTTGAGTTTGACTGACGCTGTGCGCGGCGGGTCTCCGCAACGAGCAAAGTGAAGGGTCAAGAGGAGCGTCGTGCAGGAAGAGTTGAAGAAAGTTCCCGGGATCAAGTTCGTCGATCACGTGGCCATTGCGGTAAGGCAGGGCGAGCTTGAATGCCAGGTGAGAGCTTTCAAGAGGCTGGGTTTCAGGGAGATTCATCGCGAGGAAGTGCGCGGACCGGACCAGGTGCGCGAGGCGCTTCTACAGATTGGTGACGGACCGAATCTCATCCAGTTGCTGGAGCCGCTTTCGCCGGACTCGCCGGTGCAAAAGCTGATCGACAAGAACGGGGGGCGCGGGGGGCTGGCGCATGTGGCCTTTCGCGTGGAGAACGCGCAGCGGGCGTTCGACGCAATGCGGGCGGATGGATTTCAACTGATCGACGAAGCCCCGCGCAAAGGCTCGCGAGGAACGATAGTATTCTTTATGCACCCGAAGTCGAGAGCCGATAGCGCATTTGGGTTTCTCATCGAGATGGTGGAAGACCCTGAAAGCAAGTGAGTGAAGATGGGGACCGAGCATTTGCTTGAGGAGTTTCCTCCAGTGAGCACCGCGGCATGGGAAGCGGCGATTGCGCGCGATCTGAAGGGCGCCGGTTACGAGGAAAGATTGATTTGGCGCACGGAGGAGGGACTGGCGGTAAAGCCCTACTACCGCGCTGAGGATTTGAAAGGTCTGGCATGCGTGGACGCGGCGGCGGGGGAGTTTCCGTATCGGCGCGGTGCGCGCGCGTCGGGCGATTGGCGGGTTCGCGAAGAGATCGACACGGTAGATCTCGAAGCCGCGAATCGCACTGCGCGCGACGCAGTTGCGGCCGGAGGTGAGGAGATTGCATTCAGCGGGGTTTTGGCCGAGAACGCAAACGATCTGGAGTTGCTACTCGAGAACCTCGACGAAGTTCCGGTGCATTTCGCGCGCGCCGATGAGCGGCTGATCCGGCTGCTCACCGCTTGGCTGGGCCAGCGGCCGAACGCGGCAACCATTTCCACTGGATGTGATGCATTGGCGAGCCTGGAGTTCGCGGCGGAGACCCTTGACGCTGCACCGGCAGGGTTTGTGCCGTTTACGATCCACGGCGAGTCGTTGGAGGAAGCGGGGGCGACGGCGGTTGAAGAGGTTGGGTTCACGCTTGCTGCCGGGGTGGACTTTATGGCGGCCATGGAGGTGCGTGGAATCAAGGCGGACCGCGCTGCGGCAGCGCTTGATTTCGGCTTTGCGGTCGGATCGAATTATTTCTTTCAGATTGCCAAGTTGCGCGCGTTCCGCATGGTGTGGGCGCATGCAGTGGAGAGCTTTGGAGGCTCCCGCGAAGCGGGGCGAGCGCGCATCGCTGCGCGCACCTCCCGGTGGAACAAGACTGTCTACGATCCGCACGTGAACATTCTACGCGGAACGACCGAAGCGATGTCCGCGGTGCTGGGCGGAGCGGACTCAGTGACGGTTGCGCCGTTCGACGCGTGCTACAAGCAACCGGATGAGGCGAGCCGGAGGCTGGCGCGGAACACGCAACTCCTTCTCAAGCACGAAGCGTGGCTAGGGCGCGTGGCTGATGTGGGCGGCGGATCGTACTACGTGGAAGCGTTGACCGATCTGCTGGCCGGCGAGGGCTGGAAGATCATGCAGGAGATCGAGGCGCGCGGCGGTTACCGCAAAGCAAAGGCCGAGGGAGTGATCGCGCAGGCGCTGGAGCAGTCGATGGTGGCACGAGAGAAAGCGGTTGCTTCGCGCCGGCGGGTGCTGACGGGAACGAATCAGTATGCGAATCCCGCCGAGCGGGTGTTGGACCGCATCGACCGCGAACGGATGAACGCCGGCCTGCGCGGCGCGCGGATGTATGAGGAACTGCGCCTACGCACGGAACGGCATGCGGCGGCGGGAGGCAAGACACCGCGCGTGCTATTGGCCGAAATTGGCGATGCGAGAATACGCGCGGCGCGAGCGAACTTCGCAGCAAACTTTTTTGCTTGCGCCGGATTCGGGGTGGCTCGAAAGCGCTTCCGAAATGCTGCAGAGATTGGCGCGGCAGAGGGCGACCTAATTGTGCTTTGCAGCGCCGATCAAGAGTATGCGGCGCTGGCCGCAGAGCTGATGCCAAGACTGAAGGCGCTGGGCCGCACGACGCCGGTGATTGTGGCGGGAAATCCGGAGGGCGCGGAGCAACTGAAGGCGGTGGGGATTGCGGAATTCGTACACATGCGCAGCAATCCGGTGGAAGTGTTGACGAAGTGGCAGGAACGGCTTGGGATCAAGGGCTAATAATGAGGCCGGATTTTACAAAGATCGATTGGAGGCCCGCGGCCGAGGGAGCGGCGGCGCACGAGGCGAAGAAGTGGCTTTCGCCCGAGCGCGTTGCGCTGAAGAGCTTCTATACACGAGAGGATCTGGCGGGGCTTGAACACCTTGAGTACGCGGCGGGCATTCCGCCCTATTTGCGCGGGCCGTACACAACCATGTACGCGACGCGGCCGTGGACGATCCGGCAGTACGCCGGATTCTCGACCGCGGAGGAGTCCAACGCGTTTTATCGCCGTAACCTGGCGGCGGGACAGCGCGGACTTTCCGTGGCCTTCGATTTGCCAACCCACCGCGGCTATGATTCCGATCATGAGCGCGTGGCGGGCGACGTAGGCAAGGCAGGCGTAGCGATCGATTCGGTCCTCGACATGAAGATTCTGTTCCACCGCATTCCGCTGGAGCAGATGTCGGTGTCGATGACCATGAATGGCGCAGTGCTGCCGATCATGGCGTTTTATATTGTGGCCGCCGAGGAACAGGGCGCGGCGCCGGAGAAGCTAAGTGGAACCATCCAGAATGACATTCTGAAGGAGTTCATGGTCCGCAACACGTACATCTATCCGCCCCAGGGTTCGATGCGGATCGTCGGCGACATTTTCCGCTACTGCGCCGTGAAGATGCCCAAGTTCAACTGCATCAGCGTCAGCGGCTATCACATGCAGGAGGCGGGCGCGACGGCGGACCTGGAGCTGGCGTACACGTTGGCCGATGGGCTGGAGTATTTGCGCACCGGAGTAAACGCCGGGCTCGATGTGGATGAGTTTGCGCCGCGGATTTCGTTTTTCTGGGGCGTGGGCATGAACCATTTCATGGAGATTGCCAAGATGCGGGCCGCGCGCATGTTGTGGGCGAAGCTGGTGAGGAGCTTCGGCGCCAAGAATCCCCGGTCGCTGGCGCTCCGGGCCCACTCGCAGACCTCGGGATGGAGTTTGACGGCGCAGGATCCATACAACAACGTGGTGCGCACGTGCGTGGAGGCGCTGGCCGCGGCCTTCGGGGGCACGCAATCGCTGCACACGAATGCGCTTGACGAAGCTCTAGCGTTGCCCACGGATTTTTCGGCGCGGATCGCGCGCAATACGCAGATTTACCTGCAGCAGGAGATCGGGATCGCTCACGTGGTGGACCCGTGGGCAGGATCGTACTATGTGGAGCGGCTCACGCACGAGCTGATGCACGCCGCGTGGGATCTGATTCAAGAGATTGAGAATCTCGGAGGCATGGTCAAGGCGATCGAGACCGGACTGCCGAAGATGCGGATTGAGCAGGCGGCGGCGCGGCGGCAGGCGGGCATCGATTCGGGGCGCGATGTGATTGTGGGCGTGAACGCGTACCCCACGCCCGAGGAGCCGGAGATTCCCGTGCTCGACATCGATAATGACGCAGTGCGCCAGGCGCAGGTGAAGCGGTTAGAGCACTTGAAACGCGAGCGCGATGCGAACGCGGTGCGCGAGGCGCTGGAACGGCTGGAGCGTTGCGCGGCAACGGGCCATGGGAATCTGCTGGAGCGCGCGGTGGAGGCGGCGCGGAAACGCGCAACGCTGGGTGAAATCTCGCTGGCTCTTGAAAAGGTGTGGGGCCGGTACGAGGCGGCGACGCGCACCATCGCCGGCGTGTATTCCCAAGAGAGCGCGGATGGGGAAGAATTCAAGAAGGCGCGGCGGATGGTGGAGGAGTTTGAGCGCGAGGAGGGGCGGCGGCCGCGGATTCTAGTGGCAAAGATGGGCCAGGATGGCCACGACCGTGGCGCCAAAGTGATTGCGACAGCGTTCGCGGATATAGGATTCGACATGGATATCGGGCCGCTCTTCCAGACGCCGCGCGAGGTGGCGCGCTTTGCCCTGGATAGCGACGTGCACGTAGTGGGTGTGTCGAGCCTGGCCGCAGGACACAAAACACTGGTGCCGCAACTCATTCACGAGCTGCGCGCGTTGAGCAGGGACGACATTCTGGTGGTGGTGGGCGGCGTGATTCCGCCGCAGGATTATAAGTTCCTGTACGACGCAGGGGTGGCGGGAATTTACGGGCCGGGAACGGTGATTCCGGTGGCGGCGCAGAAGATTCTGGAGATGCTGAGCGCGGCCGTGATTGGCTAAGGTGAACGCGATGAAGAGCGCACTGCGTGAACTTGCGGGCTGCGAAAAACCGGACGCGACCCATGAGGCCAAGAGGCGCAAGCTGCTCTCGCGCGAGGAATATCTTGACGGGATCCTGCGCGGAGACCGGACGGTGCTGGCGCGCGCCGTCACGCTGATCGAGAGTGCGCGCGAGAAGGATCGCGAGCTGGCTGAGCAGATCATTGAAGATTGCCTGCCCGCCGCGGCGGGCAACTCAATCCGCGTGGGAATTACGGGAGTGCCCGGCGCGGGCAAAAGCACATTGATTGAGGCACTGGGAAGGTATCTGATCGCGGAACAAAAGCAGAAGGTCGCGGTGCTGGCGATCGACCCCAGCAGCCAGATCTCCGGCGGCAGCATCCTGGGCGACAAAACGCGGATGACGACTCTCGCGGCGAGCGAGATGGCGTTTATCCGGCCGTCGCCATCGCGCGGAATTGCCGGCGGCGTGGCGCAGCGGACGCGAGAAGCGATGCTGCTGTGCGAGGCAGCGGGATACCGGAACATTCTGGTGGAAACCATCGGCGTGGGTCAGTCGGAAACCGCAGTGCACGAGATGGTGGACTTCTTTCTGCTGATCACGCTGGCCGGCGCGGGCGATGAGCTGCAGGGCATCAAGCGCGGCGTGATGGAACTCGCAGATTTGGTCGCGGTGAACAAGGCCGATGGCACGAATATGGCTGCCGCGGAACGTGCCCGCGCCGAGGCGCAAAATGCGCTGCACTTTTTCCCGGCGCCGGAGTCAGGATGGACGCCTCGGGCGATCACCTGCTCGGCTCAGACGGGCGCGGGCATCCGCAAGCTGTGGGAGTGTGTGCTGGAGTATGTCGCGCTGGCTCGAGCGAACGGATGGTTCGGCCGCGCGCGCCGCGCGCAACAAAAGCGCTGGATGCACGAAATGATTGAGCAGGCGCTGCAGCAGCGGTTCGCCGGACATCCAGCGGTGCGGCACAGCATGGAAGCGCTGGAGCGGGATGTTGCCGAGGGGCGAACGACTTCCTTCCGCGCGGCACGGATGCTGCTGGCAGCCTATTCCGATTCTGAGCGCCCCTGAAGACGTGCCATCACTTCATCCAGCGCCGATTCCCAAGTGGGGAGGTGGACGCGGAAGCGGGCGTGCAGTTTGGCGTTGGAGAGGACGGAGTTGGGGGGGCGCGCGGCGGGGGTGGGATAGTCCTTGGTGGCAATGGGAGTGAGTTCTGGCGATTTGACGCCGAGCAGCGTAGAGGCGCGGGCAAAAATGGCCTGAGCGAAGCCGTACCAGGAGATGGAACCGGCGCAGGTCATGTGGTAGAGGCCGCACCAGTCTTGTGGCGCGCTGAAGCGGCCGGCAATGATGCCGGTGACGATCGAGTGCGTGGCGCGGGCGAGCTCAATGGACGAGGTGGGCGCGCCGACCTGGTCGTCGACGATGGAAAGTCGGTCGCGCTCGCCTGCCAGGCGGAGCATGGTGAGCAGGAAGTTGTTGCCGTGCGGGCCGTAGACCCAACTGGTGCGAAAGATGAGGTGCTGAACGCGGGAATTCTGGATGGCCTGCTCGCCGGCCAGCTTGCTAGCGCCGTAAACGTTGAGCGGGTGAGGCGCGTCGGTTTCGGTCCATGGACCGGTCTTGCTGCCGTCGAAGACGTAGTCGGTGGAGTAGTGGACGAGGAGTGCGTTGCGCTCAACGGCTTCTTCAGCGAGGACGCGAGGCGCGAGGGCGTTGATGGCGTGGGCGAGTGCGAGTTCTTGCTCGGCGTGATCGACGGCGGTGTAGGCGGCGGCGTTGAGAATGACGTCGGGTGCGGCCCGGCGAACGAGGGCGCGTGTTTGATCGGCATCGGCGAAATCGACAGATTCGCGATCGACGGCCACGATGGGACCCACGCCCGCGAAGACGCGCTCGAGCTCGCGGCCGAGCTGGCCGGCGTTGCCTAAGATCAGAATGCGGGGGCTCCGTGATGGATTTGCGGCCGATGTTTGGGTTGGCGTATCCGTCATGCGAAGCAGCTCCGACAATTCGCAAGAAAGTGCTTCTCGCATTCTAATTGGCCTGGCTGGAAGGAGAATCGTGAGACACAATCATGAATCGGCGCGTCCTACGCCGGCCCGGTTCGCGCCGTAGCGCGATTCCCCGTACAATTTAGAGTAGGAGTGCTTCCCCAATGCGCCGGGTCTATTGCGATGCCAATGCCACGACGCCTCTGCTGCCGGAGGTGATGGAAGCGATGCGCCCGTACTGGATGGAAGAGTTCGGAAATGCGTCGTCGATTCACTTGCAGGGGCAGCAGGCGCGGAAGGCCGTGAACCATGCGCGAGAGATACTGGCGCGATTTTTCCACTGCCGCGAGGCGGAGGTCGTGTTCAACTCCGGCGGGACGGAAGGAGACAACACGGCGGTCTTTGGGCTGCTGCGCGCGGGCGATCATTTCATCACCACGTCGATTGAGCACTCGGCCGTGATGCGCGCTGCCGATCGTGTGGCGGATCGAGGCGTGGAGGTGA
Source organism: uncultured Acidobacteriaceae bacterium (assembly GCA_963799155.1). Lineage (GTDB taxonomy): Bacteria > Acidobacteriota > Terriglobia > Terriglobales > Acidobacteriaceae > Telmatobacter. Next base: position 7,508 of record CAWCWB010000004.1, on the reverse strand, counting down.
CGTTCGTTGCGCCGCGGACGAATGGGCTCATCGATCCGGAGGAGATTCGGCGAGCGGTGCGCCCGGAGACGAGGCTGGGCGATTCCCGCAGGACCCTGGTCAGTGTGATGCTGGCGAATAATGAGACGGGCGTGTTGCAGCCGGTGGAGGAGATCGGGAAAATCGCCGCAGAGGCCGGGGCTTTCTTCCATATCGATGCTGTGCAGGGCGCGGGAAAGGTTGCGTTCGACGTGCGGAGGTTCGGATGCCATCTGTGCTCGATCAGCGCGCACAAGATGCACGGACCCAAGGGCGTGGGTGCGGTGTATGTACGGCGCGGAACGCCATTGGAGCCGCTGATTGTGGGTGGAAGCCACGAGCGCCGTCAGCGCGCGGGCACAGAGAACGTGGCGGGGATCGTGGGACTCGGCAAGGCAGCGGAGCTGGCGATGGAGAGCGTTGAGGATGGGACAATCGAGCGAGTCGCGCGGCTGCGCGACCGCCTGGAGACAGGAATTCTGAAGATTCCGGGCACGAGCGTGAATGGTGCGGGCGCGCCGCGCGCGGCGAACACGACAAATATCCGCTTTGAACAGGTTGAGGGCGAGGCGCTGGTGATCGCGCTGGACCTGAAGGGCGTTGCGGTGAGCGGAGGGTCGGCGTGCCACTCGGGATCGACCGAGCCGAGCCACGTGCTGATGGCGATGGGACTGGACAAGAACGCGGCGCGGGCAAGTTTGCGCTTCAGTTTGCTCAAGACGGCGACCGATGAGGATGTGGACCATGTGTTGCGCGTGGTTCCGGAGGCCGTGGAGCATTTGCGGGCGCTGGCGCCGGAAGTGGCGGGAACGCGAGGATAAAGAAACAGCTTTCAGCTTCTAGCTCCTAGCTTCTAGCCGGATTACGGTTGAACGGACGCCGCTGTCGCAAGGAAAAGCTAGTAGCTGGAAGCTAGCATTGGTTGCACAAATGTTGCTCGATCGCCAAGGTAACGTCCCTCAGGGGTTAAAGCCCTTGATTTTATTCGCCGTTTTCGGCACGACTGAAGTCGTGCCCTTTCAAAACCGGATTCATCCAACGAACTCCAAGTTCACCCGAAGACGGGCTAGAGGTTGGAAGCTGTTCATATGAAGCAGAGCACCACAATCGCGGTTGCCATGTCGGGAGGGGTGGACTCTTCGACGGCGGCGGCGATTCTTGCTCATTCGGGCGACGGCTCCGCCGTTCCACGCAACAACGTGGTGGGGCTGACGCTGCAGCTTTGGGATCAGACGCGGCTGGCCGGCAAGCACGGGATCCCCGATGCGCCACGGGCGGGCCGCTGCTGTTCCTTGGATGACGTTTACGACGCGCGCCACGTGGCCGAGCATCTGGGCATTCCGTATTACGTGGTCAACCAGGAGGAGCGCTTCGAGCGCGACGTGGTGCGGCCATTTGTCGATGAGTATCTCGCCGGGCGCACGCCGATTCCCTGCTCTCTCTGCAACAACCACATCAAGTTCGACCAGTTGCTCAAGACGGCGCGAAGCATCGGAGCAGAGCGGATCGCCACAGGACATTACGCGGTGAACGAGTACGACGAAAAGCGCGGGCGCTGGATTTTGAAGAGGCCGGTGGATTTGGCCAAGGACCAGACGTATTTTCTGTTTGGACTTACGCAGGAGCAGCTCGCGCACACGCTCTTTCCGCTCGGGCACATGACCAAGCCGGAGGTGCGGGAGGCGGCGCGGCAGCATGGGCTGCGGTTAGCAGAGAAGCCGGATTCGCAGGAGATCTGTTTCATTCCCGGCGGCGACTACAAGCGGTTTTTGACGGCGTATCTCGAAGAGCAGGGCGAGACGATGCCGGAGTTGGCAGGCGAGATGGTGGCGTCGAATGGCGAGATGATCGGCCGGCACGAGGGAATCTTCAACTTCACGGTAGGCCAGCGCAAGGGATTGGGCGTGGCGGGGCCGGCGCCGCTCTACGTGTTGAGTATCGATCCGGCGAGCCATCGCGTGATGGTGGGCGCGGATGCGGAGTTGGCGACGCGCACCCTGCGCGCGCGGCAGTTGAACTGGATCAGCATTGCGGAGCTGGTGGAGCCGATGCGCGTGCGGGCGAAGATCCGGCACCGGCATGAGCCGGCGTGGGCCACGCTGGAGCCGGCGGGTGCCGGCGAGGTCCTCGCGACGTTCGACGAGCCGCAGCGCGCGGTGACGCCGGGCCAGGCCGCGGTCTTCTACGACGGCGACGAGGTGGTGGGCGGGGGGATGGATCGTGTGAGGCTCGTCCGGCATTTTCTCGCAATGCAACGACCAGAAACTCAATAGGACTCCGCGCGAAGAATCAAAAGGACTCTGGGGCACTCGCCGCTGGAGTCTTTCAGTATTGCGCGGACGGCAGACAGTGCGGCTGCCTATTTCGGCCGCTGCATGTCGAAGCGGTCGTGGGTGCGGACGTAGGTTGGGCCGCCCATGCGGCCGATCGCGCTGAGCTTATCGGGATCGATCTTATATCCGTCGAGCAGAGACTCGAGCACGTGGAAGCGGAGAACCTCGCCGAGCACAAGAATGCCGCCGCCGGGCTGGTCGCTGACGGGCACGATCTGGCGCAAGCGGCATTCCATTTGCACCTTGCTTTCGGCCACGCGAGGCGGCTTGACGAGATCGCTGGCCAGCGGCGTGAGGCCCGAGAGCTCAAATTCATCGACCTCGGGCGCCACGTCGGCCGAGCACATGTTCATCTGCGCGGCAAATTCCTCGGAGACGATGTTGACCACAAACTCGCCCGTGGCCCTGACGTTTTCCAGGGTGTCCTTGTAAGGCCGCGGGCCGGAGCGGACCGATGTGCAAAAACAAACGACGGGCGGATGGGAACTGCATGCGGTGAAGTAGCTGAAGGGGGCAAGGTTTCTCACGCCTGCCGCATCCACGCTCGACACGAAGGCGATCGGCCGCGGCACAATCATGCCGATCATAAGCTTGTAGATGTCATTGGCCGCGATCTGGGCAGGATCCAGTACGCGCATTGCTCACTCCGCTTTCGCCCGGGCTTGGCCGCAGCCGCCATAACCTCAGCCGCATGAATCAGCCGCCCTAAACAAACATGTCATCGTCGCCCGACATTCGGTCCGCGTTCGAGCGAGACGCGGGCTCGTAGCTGCGCAGCGATTCGACGGCTGCCTTGGCAGAGGCCAGGATCGCGGAGAGTTGGCGCATGGGCTTGGAGACAGCATCGGCCATGAAGCCGCCCGCGCGCTCGATCGCGTCAAGAACGTTGGAGAGCAGGGTGTCGATACGGCTAGCCTGGCTGCGCACACGCGTGATGATCTCGTTGGCTGCGTATTGCACATCGTTGGTCTGCACGCGAAGAGAGTGGGCGAGGGCAGCCAGGTCCTCAGCGGTTCCTTCGATCTTTGGCGTCAGGCGGGTAAGGAGTTCACGGGTCTTGTCCACAAGCGGCATCACCGAGGAGCGGATCTCCTCGAGCTTTTCGTCTGCGGAGCGTGCCGCTTTGCGCATGGCCACGAAGGCGGCCAAAAGGACGATGGCCTGGATCAACATGGCCAGCGCGACCAAAGCGATCAAGGCGAGTTGAATGGTCTGATTGTCTAGCTTCATGATGGTCATCTCGCGCAGGAACTCTGCGGACTTGCGGCTAACCGACGAAGCTCGCTCCTCTGGCGGAGGAAGCGGACTTGCCCCCGGAGCCAGCGCGGGTACCCATTTCGATCGCCCTCGCGTTCAGCGCCGGAAGGGGTGAGGAGGCCTGAGGCCGGTCCTGAACCAAGTGAAAAGGGCCGGCTCTCAAAACTCGTGTGTTTCGGGCTCGGTGTTGGCCGACTTGTACGCCTGACGGCCAGCGTCCACAGCCGCAGTGACACGGTTGCTTTGGTCGGAGACAATATTCTTGCCCCGTTCCACAAACTCCTCCCATTGCGCCCGCCCGCGGTCGACAACTTCCCGGCCACGATCCACGTAGTCGCTCATCTGTTCCTTGCTGCGGTCAACGAAGGCGCTGATCTGCTCCTTGCCCCGATCGACGATTGCGCTCACGTTTTCCGCGGCCTCGCGGGTGCGGGCGCGAAGATAATCGGCACCTTCGCGGGCTCCGGTGGCGATATCCTCGCGAGTTTCGCGGCCGCTTTTGGGGGCGTAGAGAATGCCGACAAGAGCGCCAATGCCTAATCCGGCCAAAAACCAGGCTAATCCGTACGACTTGTTGTCCTCTGCCATGATCAAACCTCCCATTAGAACTGCGTTTGAACAATGCCTGAGACTACCAAACCTGTCCAGTTTACCGCAACCGGCCCTCGGACAGCAGTTTGGCTCGGCTGCGACGGTATGCAAATCATCCCCCGCCGCCGTAGGTGTGGGCCAGGACTTGAGCGAAGTGGAGGGCCTGGCGATGGGAAAATTGCGCAATCTGCTCGCGGCAACTGAAGCCGTCGGCGACGAGGATGGTCGTCGGGCCCGCAGACTGGACGGCGGGGAGGAGGTCCTGGCTGGCGATGGTCTTCGACACTTCGAACTTATCGGCCTCGAAGCCGAAGGGGCCAGCCATGCCGCAGCAGCCGGCCTGGATCGGTTCGACCGTGGCTCCGGCTTGGCGCAGGAGCGCAATTTCATTCGCTGGGCCGCCAAAGACGGCTTTGTGATGGCAGTGGCCATAAACGAGAATGTGCGCGCCTGCGAGGCGGCCGGGAACGAAACCTGAGACGAACTCGGGCGCCTTGGCGGCGAGCCAGTCGGCGAAGAGCCAAACCTGCTGGCTCAGGAGCTTCGCGCGAGGATCGTTGGGAAAGAGTTCGAGCAGCTCGTCCTTAAAGACGCTGGCGCAGCTTGGCTCGAGAAAGATGAAGGGCAGGCCGGCCTCGATTTGCGGCGCCATGCGGTCGAGCACGCGAGAGAGATAGGAGCGGGCAGCGCCAAGGAGTCCAAAGTCGTAGAGCGGGCGGCCGCAGCAGATGTGGCCATGCGGGGTTTCGACGTCGAAGCCAGCCTGGGTGAGAACAGTTTCGGCGGCAGCGAGAATTTGGGGATGGTAGTAGTTGTTCCAGGTGTCGGGCCAAAGCAGGACTGGCCGTCCAGGCGACTGCGCTTCGCGCCCAGTGGCGCTGTTCTTAGGCGCTGCGGCTCGCGTCTTTTGGTAGCTCCTTGTGGCCAGCTTTGGCAATTGCCGCTCTTGCGCTACGCCGGCCACGCGCTTGATGAGCGGACTTGTCAACGGGCCAGTAAGAAGCGCATTGGTGAAGACCGGTGCAAGGGAGCCGTAGCGGGCCAAGCGGTCCGCAAAGCCGAAGAGGTAGTGGTGCAGCGGATGCAGGCGGCCCTTGTAGTGCTGGGCCAGGAACTCCGATTTGTAGGCCGCCATGTCCACCTGCACCGGACACTCGGATTTGCAGGCCTTGCAACTGAGGCAGAGGTCGAGCGCCTCGTAGACGGCGCGGCTTTTGAAGCCTTCCTCGCGCAAGGCCCCGGCGAGCATCTCCCAAAGCAGGTGTGCTCGCCCGCGGGTGGAGTGCTTCTCTTCGCTGGTGGCGCGATAGCTGGGGCACATCACGCCGGCCTGCGTGTTGCGGCACGAGCCCACGCCGACGCACCGCTCCATGGCGCGCTCAAAGGATCCCTGGCTCGCCGCGAACGCGAAGTGAGTTTCGAGCGCGGTGTGGTCGGTATTCTGGCCAGGAACCGGCGGGTTGTAGCGTAGATTTTCCGTGGGACCGTAGACGCGCACGGCATCAGAGAGCTTGCCGGGATTCATGCGGTTGTCGGGATCCCAGAGCATTTTGAACTCGCGGAAGGCCTCGATGAGCTCAGGGCCGAACATCTTGGGCAGCAGTGCGGCTCGCGCCTGGCCGTCACCATGCTCGCCTGAAAGCGAGCCGCCGAACGAGAGCACAATGTCGGCGGCGCGATCGATGAATTCGCGGAAACGGCGCACACCCTCGGCGCTGCGAAAGTCAAAGTTGATGCGCATGTGGACGCAGCCCTGTCCATAGTGGCCATAGAGAGGGCTGCGGTAGCCGTACTCCGCCATGAGCGCCATGTTCGCGCGCAGATAATTCCCGAGACGCTCCGGCGGAACGGCAGCGTCTTCCCAGCCTTCCCAGCGGTCAGGCTCGCCGGGAACGAAGACCATGGCGCCGAGAGCGGATTCGCGCACGTGCCATACGGACTTGGCTTCATCGGGCGTACAGATGTGGGCGACCGGCGGGGAGGGCCAGGACCGCGAAGCATGGGCGACAGACTCGGCCATGGCCCGGGCCTCATCGGCGGACCAAGCGCCCATCTCGACGAGCAAGAAGCCGACGCCGGCGGGGAGCTGATCGAGCTCGCGCAGTGCGAGGCCCTTGCGGCGCATGAAGTCGACGAGCAGATAATCAAAGCCTTCGAGGCCGATGGGCTTGTGTTCGAGTACGAGCGGGACGGCATCGGCGGCGAGAAACGGATCGTCGAAGCCGAGCACGGTGAGCACGCGGAAGGGCGGGCTGGCGGTCAGGTTGAGCGTGGCGGAGACAATGTTCGCGCAGGTGCCTTCGGAGCCGACCAGCGCGCGCGCCACATGGAAGTCGTTTTCGGGCAGCAGTTCGTCCAGGTTGTATCCGGAGACGCGGCGCGGAATCCGCGGAAACTTCTCGCGCACCAGCGCCGCGCAGCGGTCGCGAATGCGGGCGAGGCCGGAGTAGATTTGGCCCACGCGGCCACCAGCGCGGATGAGCGCGTCAAGCTGCTCTGGCGGCGTAGCGCCGACCGTCATGCGCGTGCCGTCGTAGAGAACGATGTCGAGAGATTCCACGTTGTCCACGGCTTTGCCGCCCAGCAGCCCGTGCACTCCGCAACTGTTGTTGCCGATGATGCCTCCAAGAGTGCACCGGGAGTGAGTGGCGGGGTCGGGCGCGTAGGTGAGGTGATGCAATTCAGCAGTGTCGCGCAGGCGGTCGAGAACGATGCCCGGCTCAACGCGAGCCAGTTTGGCCCCGGGATCGATCGAAATGAGCGCTTTCATGTGGCGCGAGTAGTCGAAGACCACGGCCACGTTGACGCACTGGCCGGCAAGGCTGGTGCCCGCGCCGCGCGGCAGAACGGCAGCTCCCGTTGCGCGGCAGGCGGCCAGAGCGGCATCCACATCGTCGGCATCGCGGGGGAAAATCGACACCGATGGGGAGCTGGCGATAATTCGACGCGTCGGCGGCGTACAGCGCGCGCGAGCCGAGGTCGAAGCGCACTTCGCCGCGAAGACTCTTCTTCAGCAGGGCTTCCAGCTCGCGGTGAGCCGAGAAGCGCTCATGTTCGAGCGGCGCGGGATTCGAGAGGATGGAGAACGAAGAAGTGCCCACGCTGGAATGGTAGCGCGAGCAGCGCATCAGGCGTCGAGCGACCGCGGCTCTTTCAAGGCCGACCAAACAAACGGCGTTCAAAACTCACGGTTTCGACCCGATGCGGCGATAAAACTCCAGGTCCGAAAACCGATCACGATATTCATCCACCTATGCGTCTTTCCTCTTGTAATCGCCGCGGCTCAGATGTTTCTCCAGCCACAAATAA